>NZ_JHBV01000001.1 GCF_000724545.1 Aureispira sp. CCB-QB1
GAGTTGAATAATGCAGGTTACGAAGTGGAACATGCACTGCCTAGTACTGGTGCACCAGAATTTAATCAAATTGGATATGTTAACGGAGCAGGAACAACGACTACAGCACAGTATTATGATTATAAAGTACCTAATTTAATACCAGGAGTGCATTACTTCCGATTAAAACAAGTAGATTTTGATGGGACGTCTACTTATACAGAAGTGCAATCGTTGACTGTAGAAACTCCCATTGTACAGAAATTATTTCCAACAGTATTACATAAAGAAAGCAATACGGTATACCTTCAGGTAGCAAAAGACGATCGTTATCAAATTGAAATTATAACCGCTTTGGGGCAAGTCGTAGCGTCTTATAATACAAGTATTGAGTCCAATGCTTACCATGAAATAGATTTTGATATAAATCGTTATGTATCGGGAATTTACTTTATCAAAGTAAGTAGTCGTTATGCTAGTTTTACAAGAAAAATACGAGTAGAGTAACCAAAGCAGTAGCTTAAAATATCGTGCTATTCTCGTTGTAATTAGAAAGCAATCTAAAGAGAAAAAACTCGTTAATATAAGTTTGCAAATCGGTAGGAAATTTTTTTTCTGCCGATTTTTTTTATTTAAGTAAGAGGTTAGAAAAAATAAGAACAAAAAATGGAATTATTCTTTTGCTAATCAAAGAAAAAAAGGAAGGCTTAGCGAGTTAAGACAAGCTTTTCTGATTGAAGAGTAGCGCAAAAAGAAGGCTGTTTTAGCTGCGCTGCTACTGTGTGGTACTTGTTGTTTTTTTGAACGATTACTTAATAGTCAATGAGTTGAGTCTAAATGTCCCAGTTATGCACCTTTTAGTAGCTTATAAAAAATATTTTTATAAATAAAACTTTAAAAAAAGTAGTAAATTAGGCTGTAAAAAGAGAATTTTAAAAAATTGAATAAACCTCAAAAATGATAAATAAAAATAAGGTTGTTAGTTTGCTATATAGCTGATAGTTAATAAGTTGTAGTTTTATTGTGTTTTGTGTTAAGCTTTTGATTATTAGGTTGGTATGAATGTACTTTTGTTAACTAAGATTGTTGAGTAGTACAAAGCAAAAGCCGAGTACCATATGCTAACACTGTCGTGTTTAATACAATATTTTTATGAGGTTTGAGTGTTACATTGTCCAAGAAATAAACTGTAAATGAAATATATACATTTAGGAGTCCTCTTGTTATTACAATTAAACTTGGGGGCACAATCTAAATTTAATGATACGGAGTATTTTCTAATTGATTCGTTAGAAACCATTCGTCTTTCGCAAAATGATTCTCTTGTGTTGGTGACAAGTATGGAGGCTTACCATAATTCAAAACACGATACTATCCGCTTGAAAGTATTGGAAGATTTGATTGATAATTGTTGGAACGAAGAGGTATGGCCTAGGTACAATGCTTTTTTGTTGGATCTTGCGCAAAAATTGGCTGCTCAGTATTCACCTAACTCTAGAGAATATCAAAAATGTATTTATTATAAAGGGATAGCTTATGGGAATAGGGGGTATTTTTATGACGAAGATGGTGATTACATAAATGCCAAGAAAGAATACTTAACGGCGCTAGATATTTTTACAGAAATTGATAATATACAAGGGCAGGGCAAAATATACAATGCTTTGGCTGGTATCAGTGAAAACCTAGGAGATATTCGAGAAGCAATTGACTACTATTCATTGGCTTTAAAATTAGCTGAGGCTTCTAAGGATTTGAGTGGAATTGCTAATGCTAGCTTAAACATTGGAAGTTTACATCTACAATTAGGAACTAGAAAAGAGGCGCTTAATTTTTTGCAAATTTCCTTGGATGCTGCTAGAGAAAATGATGATTTTAGAATAATTGGATCTGTTTTGGTTTCCGAAGGAAAAATTTTAGTCTTGGCAGATAGTTTGGAAGAAGCAGAGGAAAATTGTGTAGAAGCTCTGAAAAATTTTGATAAAGCTGGAGCAAAATTGGATGCTTTGCAGGTGCATTTACTAATGGGGGAGATTAAGGTAATACAGAAAGATTATGGTGGAGCCGAAACAGAATTTCAACATATTTTAGAAATAGCCAATATTTATGGCAGTTTGGAATATATTATTGTTGCTAACAACAGCTTAGCAGAGTTAAAATTAATCGAGGAGGACTATGACCTTGCAGAGAAGTATGCTTTAGAAAGCTATAAAATAGCTAAAACGCTTAATTTTTATAGTGGAATAGAGGCTGCTTCTGGGAAACTGACAAAAATCTATGAGGAAAAAAAATACTACCAAAAGGCAAACTATTTTTTAAATGAATATGCTAATACTCGAGATAGCTTAAGAATGAAATCGTTTGAACGAAAGATTTTTCAAGAATCGGCTAAATATGAATTTGAAAAAATAGCAAAAATAAAAGAAGTTGAACATCAAAATGAGATTTTGAGAACAGAGGTGGAGAAGAAACGACTTGGTTATATTGTATTGAGTGCCTTATTGATCTTATTGGTAGTGGTGGTGGCTTTGATGATTATTTATTCTAGAATGAAAGTTATCAGACAGCAAAAAATGGAACTGGATGCAGCTTATAGTGAATTGGAGGAAAGAAAAAATGATGAAATATTAGTATCCAATCTCAAAGCATTACAATCTCAAATGAATCCTCATTTTATCTTTAATGCCTTAAATTCTATTCAAACTTTGGTGTTAAAAGGTGATGTGGATAATTCTTATTCTTATATCAATAAGTTTGCAGATTTGGTGCGGCAAACTTTAATGTTTTCGGAAAGACCTTTGATCTCATTTGAAGAAGAAGTTGGATTGCTTGAAAATTATTTGACATTAGAAAAGTTAAGATTTAGAGATAATTTTAATTATAGCATCAAAACGAATCAGGTTGGAAATATAATGGTGCCCTCGATGTTGTTACAACCGCTGTTAGAAAATGCTTTGAAACATGGATTGTTGCACAAAAAATCAGATAAATTATTGACGATTGATTTTGAATTGGATGAGGTGCTAAAATGTACTATTGTTGACAATGGAATTGGTCGAAAAGCAGCCGAGCAAATTAATAAACGTCGGAACCAAAAACACCAATCATTTGCATTGGAGGCTCTAAGGAAAAGATTTGAATTTTTGAAACGAAAAATGAATGTAGAGAATATTGGATTTCATTACGAAGATCTTTATGAAGACAACCACGCTATAGGGACAAAAGTAGTGGTAATTATACCTTTTGTAAAGCAGTAGGAGCGTAAGAAGTCTATCAACGAATGACAGGAATCAAATAAGTAGGTGAATTATGAGCAAACTAAAAACAATAATTATTGACGATGAGGCTAGCGCACAAGAAAATCTTTGTCTATTAGCAGATCGTTTTTTACCTAATGTTAGCATAGTTGGGGTTTTTGATAATTTGATGGATGGTGTCGATTTTATTAAAAAAAATAAAATTGATTTGGTTTTCTTGGACGTAGATATGCCTAACTATGCTGGTTATGAAATTGTTAATTTTGTAGATTGTGAATCGTTTGAAATTATTTTTGTGACCGCTTATGATAAGTATGCTGTTAAAGCATTTGAGTTATCTGCTACGGATTATTTATTAAAACCTATTGATATTGATAGGTTAAAACAAGCCGTGCAGAAGGTGGAAAGAAATTATCAATTATTGAATGACTCAGAAGAATATCAAGCACTCAACAGGGGAGTAAATTTATCGTTTAAAAACAAAATTAAAATATTTAACAAGTTTATTGTACCTGCTTCAATTATTGCAATAGAAGCAGAAGGAGCTTATTCTAAAATTTACTTTGATGATGCAACCGATTATTTAGTCAGCAAAAGTTTGGGGCAGTTTGAAAAAGAGCTATCGGAATTTCAATTTTTTTTTAGAACACATAAGTCTTGGCTAGTTAATTTGAATCAAGTGGAAAGCTTAAACAATGGGGCTTATATTATTTATCTGAAAAACCAGATTAAAGCCAAAGTCTCTAGATACAAAATTCAAAAATTTAAAGCATTATTTAGCTAATGTTAATGTATCAATAGCCGATTAATAAGGTCTTTTGAGCCATTTATTAAGGAAAACTGCCATTGGTTAATTTGAGTTGAATGTTGATTTCTTTGAAGGTATCTTTGTTTCATTAATAATCCAAAACACAAGATTAATGAAACAATCAATTCTTTTAATTGCTGCCTTTTTAATGAGTTCAATGGTAGCAAATGCTCAATTTAAAAACCTTCTTAAAACAAAGGTCAAAGACAACATCAAAAACCTTTCAGGAGGAACAACAACTAAATCAAACCAGAAAACAGTCCAGCGCGTAACTTTAGAAGAGTTAAACGAAACTCCTTATAGTGATGAGGATCGAATCTTGATGAGTGATAATGGACCATTGATTTTTAAAGGAACGTACAGACAAGATTTTAAGGATGACATTGACTTTTCGGGTTTTTATTATTTAAACTCTTATGCCGTTGTTCCGCCTGCCAATCATTTTAGCCGAGATACCACAAAAGCTTATAGTGGCTTTTCTATAGAATATGCACAAGATAAGCATACAATGCAAATACATTGGTCTAACTCGGATGCCAATTATGCAATGATACCCGATCAGTATAAAACTTCTGCTGATAAGGGAAATGTGTTGTTTAAAATGGGAATGACAGGAGGACCAGAGTCTTATTTTAATGCTGAATGTTTGGTGTTAGAACCTGGGGTTATTCTTATCGGAGCTAATGTATACCGTAAAAATGACAAAGAGGGGCATGCATGGATGAATAATATAACTCCTGAGACATTTATTATTGCAGCTAAGGATACCTCAAAGTTCAAAGAGTATCAAGCGAACCCTACGTATACTTCTAAAGTTGTTTTTGAAAAGTTTGATGCTTTATGGGCGACATGGCAAAATCAAGAAATCAAAGAAGCCAAACCCTTGCCTTCAGAAGGAATGAAAATAACTCAGCTAAAAAATGATGCAACGGCACTGATCAAAAAAACGGCTCAGGCATATCATTGGAAAGAAGAAGTGCTCTATGCTTATATAAACTCCACAGATTGGGAAATCAAAAGACATCCTATAACTAATGTTCCACTCAAACGAATTGTTAAAGCTATCGTAGTGATGAAAACACCTCAAGGAAATTATAAAAGGGAAGGTTTTTACATTGCACAAAACTACACTGGTCATGAAAACTACGGAAAAACATACATGCTTTATAACGATCAAAGGATTTATTATGTCAATCCTAAAGATGCTTTCTTGTATAAGTAGTTGATAAGTGGGGGGCTGAAACTAACTAAGTCCCCCCACAAAGTAAAATTAAGAGGCGAACTACTTTGCTAGTTATTGCCTTTTACGTGGTTTCTGTTGTATCAAATGCCCCATAAATCACATTTGCTTTATTCCTAAAAGCTCTTAATAGAAATGATTGCTCAATGAACTTAATTCAATAAATGATTGTAATAAGTTTATGGGGCGTTGTAAGTCAGATAAGCAGAACTTATGTGGTTATTAAGTACTTGTAAATTGGGAGCATTTAGTATGAGAGAAATAGAAAAAAATTGGTTAGAAGCAGGGTATCAATATTTTGCTAATGAAGGACCAAAAGGACTGAAAATAGAACAATTATCAAGAAAAGTCGGCAAGAATAAATCCTCATTTTATCATTTGTTTGTTGACTTAGAAGTTTTTATAGATAGTTTGTTGAAATTTCATTTGAAGCAGGCTAAGATTATTTCAGAAAAAGAATCTAAGGCAGAAAGTGAGGAAGAACTCATAGCAATTATTTTAGAGCATAAGATAGACTTGTTATTCAATCGCCAATTGAGAATCCATCGAGAGCAATTAAGATTTGAAGAGTGTCTTAGACGTATTAGCCAGTTTTCTACTCAAGGGTTACTTCCTATCTGGAAGAACATCATTTCCTTATCAGAAAATACTTCTTTAGCTCTTATGATGTTGCATTTTGGGCTAGATAACTTTTACTTACAAATATCAATGGAGACCTTGAACGAATCATGGTTAAAGGCATACTTTTCGGATATTCGAAAAATGGTCGTGCTTTTTAAGCGAACATTTTAGACGGTAGCGTTTAAAATGTTACGTTTTTGAGCTGTATTTTTGTTGTGATATAAAAATAATTTCCAATAGTAGATAATTAGCCAAACCTACATTATGGTAACTATAAGTATAAGTGAAAAGAGAAACCCTATTCCACAACAAATAAGCATAGGAAAAGGGGCAACGTTAACTACTTGGGGAGCAATAAAAATCAATCAATCTCATTTTTTTCCATCAAGTTTTCAATTAAAAACAGATGACTTTGTTCTTTATATAGATCCTGTAGCTATCGAAACAACAGAGAAAGCTGATTTTATTTTAATTACTCATGCACATCCAGATCACTTCTCTATTAAGGATATCAAACAGTTACTAAAAAAAGATACCCATATCATTTGCACTGTGACAGTGTTTAAAAAGCTAAAAAACATTACTGATAAAATCCAAGTAATGAAGCCTAATGAGCAACTAAATTTTGAAACGCTTAACATCAATACTGTTTTTGCTTATAACACCAAACCTGTCTTTTTGTGGCTGAAAGCACATCCCAAATCGAAACAAAATGTAGGATATATACTTACATTAAAAAATGGAGTAAGAATCTATCATGCAGGTGATACAGATTATATTCCAGAAATAAAAAAATTAAATAAAATTGAAGTCACCTTGGTACCAATAGGAGGGGAGAAATTGACGATGGATGGAGAAGCAGCGGCAAAAATTGTAAATGAAATTCAACCTAAAATAGCTATTCCAATGCATTATGAAATCCACAATAATAAGGAACTGAGTCGATTCAAAAACCTAGTAAACAAGAAGATAAAGGTGGTTGAATTGGGGAAGTAGAAAAAAAATACTGACTACCAATCGTCTATTATGATTGTATAGAACTAATCGCATAACAAGGTGTACAATCAAATATAGCCACGTTGTTAAAATATAATTTTATGAAAAATAAAGCGTTAGGATATAAGGATTATCTTGATAAATTGAGGATAGAAAATAATAACTTTGGAGAATATGAAATTGGCCGAGTTATCGCTGAGCACAAAGAACGATATATTGTTAAGCATGAAAAAGGAGAATTTGAAGCTGAAATTACAGGCAAATTAAGATTTTCTGCGAATAGTCGAGAAGATTTTCCAGCCGTTGGAGATTGGGTGGCATTAATGAATGTGAGTGAAGGAGCTGATTTCGTAATTATACATAGCATTTTGCCAAGATTTTCGATTCTTTCAAGACAAGCAGTCAATAAGTTTGGAGAATTGCAAATTATTGCAACCAATATCGATTATGGATTAATTGTTCAATCAGTCAATAGAGATTTTAATGTTAATCGATTGGAACGCTACTTGACACTTTGTTATTCTTCTAAGATTGAACCAATCATTGTCATATCTAAAATTGATTTAGTAGATAAACAAACGTTGAGTGATTTATTAGAAAAAATAAGAAATAGAGTGGATAATGTTTCTATTGTTCCTGTGAGCAACGAAACGCAAGCTGGATTGAAGCATTTGGAGGCGTTTATGTATGAGGGCAAAACTTATTGCCTCTTGGGATCGTCAGGAGTAGGAAAGTCATCGTTGATAAACAGTTTAAGTGGAAAGCATTTGATGAATACAGGGACAATTGGCAATCATAGTGATAGAGGAAAACACGTAACAACACATCGGGAGTTAATTCAATTGCGAAACGGGGCTATACTTATTGATAATCCAGGTATGCGAGAAGTTGGTATTACAGATGCTTTGGATGGGCTGGAAAATACATTTGAAAAAATACAAAACTTAATACAAGATTGTAAATTCTCAAATTGTACGCATACTGCTGAGAAAGGCTGTGCTGTTCAGTTAGCGATACAAAGTGGAGCAATAGATGTGTCTTATTTTGAAAATTACTTAAAAATGGAGCGTGAACGAGAACATTATGAATCTACTGTTGCTGAAAAACGTAAAAAAGATAAAGATTTTGGAAAAATGATTAAACACTATAAAAAGAATAATAAGTTTGATAAGTATTAATACATACTAATGCAATGTTATGTCAAAACTAAAAAAAGGCAAGGATTACAAAGTGGCTTCTACAAAGTATGGGTTGGTACGATTTACAGAAATAGGTCCAAAGAATGGGGAGGTTATTCTATTCTCGACAGGGGGAGGAGCGAGCTTTATGTCTGTTCATGCTTTTGAGTGGTTGGTAGCAGAAGGTTTTAGAGTGATAGCAATCAATCGTCCTGGATATTTCGATTTGCCGATTAAAGACTCTTATACACTTGAAAGTCATGCAGATATTTATCATGAAGTAATTAACCATTTAGGAGTTAAGGATAAAATCCATGTTTTTGGAGTCTCCATGGGAGGCTTGTCAGCATTGTATTATGCACAAAAATATCCTACCCAATCCTTAGTTTTGTGGAGTTCTGTTTCTGGTAAATATTGTATTAATGAGCAAGCTGCAAACTCTGGACTGGGCAGACTGGTGCTATCGAAAAGTGGAAAAAATATTATTTCGTGGTTATTACTTACTTCCGCTAAATTGTTTCCCCAAAAAACAATTGAAACATTTCTAAAAACGGAAGCAGACTTGAATCGTCAAGAACGAATATTACTCGCAAAACAAATCGTTCAAAATCAGAGTCGTAAAAAAGAATTTATGACTTTTGTGAAATCTATGACTCCAATGGGGGCTTTGTACGAAGGTATGATGGATGAAGTCGCGAAAGCTGCGAATTTGCAAACGGTTGACTGGACCAATATAACTTGCCCAACTTTTGCAGTACATTCTATCGTTGATATAGATGTTTCGATAGAGCATGCTCAGCGACTTGAGAAAATGATACCTGCTATTAAAATGATGTATGTAAGAGCGGGGGGGCATTTTGTTTGGTGGGGAGAAGAAGGCGAGCAGGTGAAGCATGCTACTAAGGATTTTTTATTAAAAGCGACCTCTATACAGTAACCTCTCAACAATTAGCTTATGAAAGTTGCTCATATTTTGTTTTTGTTGTTGTTAATAAAACAAAGTAATTGCCAAGCTATCTCAGAGTTATTGAAGGTTGGAAATTCAAAAACCAAATGCATCATTGTTTCAAAGTTAAAAAAAGATAGGACTTGGGAAAGGGAAGAAAAAAAGTTCCGAAAACTCTTGAATTCGTATGCTATTCAGGTATAATTTTGCCAATTAGAGCCTTTTATATTTAGGTTCTAACTGGCAAAATTTAAGCAATTGAAAATTGTATTTAATTAGTTTCTACTAGTTTGGGGTGTTCTAGGAGAACTTTATTAAACACGGTAGGGACAACAGGAGGTGCCGTTGACATAAATTTGTTCCCCGTTTGTAGTTCTGTTGTCACATCAGTTGGATACAATACGGAGAAAACAGTCTTTCTTTGGCGATTGTTATGCTCTGTATGTATGCAAGCAACAAAAGGAGTCCAAGAATGATTGTGGTGTTCTTGGACAAAGGGGATTAAATCGGGATGAAAAGGGGGCTGTTGTATAAGTTTTTTTAATTCAGGCACAAGGCTTATAGCTCTTGCTAAAGTGCGCTTATCTTTCCATCCATCATAATCCTTAGCATTGGGAATACCCTCTGTAGGTTTGTATTTCAGTCCAATATCTAGGCGAGTTAGAGCGGTATTGAGATGGAAAAAAGAGACCAATTGTTCTTTTGTGCCATTTGAAAAACCAAAACCAGCTAAGATGATAGCAGCTTGCGCTTCAGTAATGCTTGCAAGGTCATCAAACAACTCTGAGAAAACAGCACCTTTAGTATTGGAATGCTTAGCGGCTCTTTCTTTACGACCAAAGGCTTTCATAATTGCATCAAAGTGTTTTGAAAACAATTTATTACCGTTGTATTCAAGCAATACACTATGGTCAATTGACTCAATTGCCTCAATCGAAACTTCAAAAGGTGTTCGCAACTTAGTAGATTCGTTGAGTCGCTCTAAAATATTACTAGCAGAACCTGCAAATTTATTACGGATACATTGTTCTAAATATTCTGAAAAAGAGTCCGCAATTTTGAGCGCCTCACCGTCATTGCTCCAGTCGTAAATAGTTTGTTCCCCTGTTTTGTCTATAAATAAAAATGTTCCTTTGGAATCTTGTGTTCCTTCGAAAAAGATTGCTTCTCCTTTTGTTTTCCATTTAGCACCATTTTGATCTAGAAGTGGCAGTTCTTTAGCCACTTTTCCCGTGGTGCTAAAACAGGGCAAGCTAAAAAATCCTGTTTTTTGATTGACAATTTTTTTCCCATTCTCTTGTAGGTGATGGAAATAGATGCCTTGAATCGTCTGTTCGTCCAAAAAAGACCAAGCATAATATATACCATTGATTTGGCGGAAAAAGGCAGCCATATCACTTGGTAACTTTTGAATCCACTTTTCAGATAATGATTCATTAAAAGAGGTACGAATATCAACAGAAACATCTGCTCTTTGCGCTAATTTACCTAACGTAATTAGTACTTTATGAGCCAATGAAAGTGGGGGATTTTCTGTGATGTTTGATTGCATAAATAATGATTTTATAGTTTTAATAAATTAATTTTAAAAGAAATAATTATATCAAGCAATGTTGCTAATAATTAAAAAAAGCCAACTAGTTATCGCTGTTGAGTTTGTTATTGTCAAAATACTTGATAAATAGAGGGTAATAGCTATTGTTAAAAATTGCTATGCCAGACATGATTAAGGCTGGTGGTTTTGTATTTATTTTTTAAATGTATAACTTTTTTGTTATTTAACCTCTAGTATAACTATTTTTTTAAACCAAAAAGTTAATTTTTGTTTAATACACCTCCAAGGCAATTACTTTGTAACTTGATAAACTATTAAAAATAGAATTTGACATGAATCGATTAATATATAGTGTGCCATTGATGATTTTGTTGACACTAACGTTTTATTCAGCAACAGAGCAGAATGAAGCTAGAAAGTTGAAATTTGAATTGCAAGCAAAGGAAATGCACCTTCAAGCTTTGCAACAAAAAATAGATAGTTTAGCCCTCTTGACCAATTTTCCAAACCTAGCGTTGGATATTTATTCATGTCCTCTTGCTCCATCAATTATAAAAGGGAATGAGTTTCGTTCAGAGATTGGTCTAAAAATTCTGAGTGGTATCACCATTCATCAAATAAAGGTCAATGATGAAGAGATTCCCTTAAAAGAGGGGATAGGAACATTTAAGACAACTCCTAAATTCATTGGTCAGAGAGCGTATACCGCGCAGGTTATTTATGAAAATCCTATCTCGAAAACAGTTGATACATTAGAAAAAAGGTTTCTATTTGAAACTAAAGATAAAATGACCTCTATCTCCTCACAAAACAATAGAATTTTATATCGATATCAATTGAATAAATTGGATTTCGTGTCTAATGAATTTCCTTTTTGGATGCTAAGAGCAAATGCCCGTAATCAAGCTGGAAATCCTGTGAAACTAGAAAAGCGAAGTGGTAATATGGGGGCTTGGTCTATTCTTCCTAGTCAAGAAGATACGATTGTTCGTGTAGAGTTGATACATGCCCAATCTCGACAACAAGTCGGCTCTCCAGTTTCATTTTATATACGAGAATTAAAGAATTTACCAACTTTTCCTTCTCTTTCAAATATATTTACAGAGCAAAAAACGAGGTATATAAAAGCTGATACGATGAGGATTCAGAAAAAACTATACTCAAGCTTGAGCCCGTATGATTTTCAATCTACTTGTTATACATGGCAATGTAGTGTAGATTATACCCCTAAAGGAGGAAAAACAAGGACGTTTTATGTGAAACAAGGAGGAGATTTTGAAGGTGAATTACTCAAAATTATTCAGCAAACAAAAGTAGGAGATACGTTTAGATTTTATAATGCAGAGTCTAAATGTTATGCCGTAAACCATGCTTTTAACAAAACAGTGGATGTTCTTTACGAGGTTAATTAACAGTTATTTTATAAACTTGGCTTCATAAACAATAGTTCGTTGAAAAACTTTATTAGTTTGATAATCAGCAAGTTGCACTTTTGTTGCGTTTTGTGTTAAAATTCTGATTATCAAACTAATATAAATGTGCTTTTTTATCTTTTGGGTAAAAAAGTAAAAAATCAACGAACTACTAATAAAACAACATTATGAGTAATCGAGAGGTATTCAAACAGAAAAACCACCTCATTACAGGTGGCTTGAACTCATCATTACAAATGAGAAAGACTCATAGAATTCATTAGGGTACAAAAAAATAGGGTAGGTTTAGTTCTTTATTTTTTGCAAAAGTTTAGCTTGGTTTTCATGGTATTTGCAAGTAATAAAGGTTCTAAAATTTAGTCAGTTTCGGAGTTTAGTTTTGTTAGTAACCTTATAAGGGGACTGAACGAAATATTTTATATTATTTTGTTCTAATTGGTTAATACAAATATAAATCAAAGCTGCACAGAAAGCAAGCCTAAAATACGAAAGGTGCATTTCAACTAATGAAAGTGACGTTTCAACTAATGAAAGTTACATTTGGGTAAACGAAGTGAATGAGATTCTATAGGAGGAAAAACAACATGAGATGACAAAGTAAGGACATTATTGGGCAAGAAGAGTGCATATTCTAAAATTCTCTTTTTTCTCTTTTCAACATTCCACCCATCCACAATACAATTGAAATTAAAATGTAAAATAAAATAATCAAACTTAATGCGGCTCCAAACTTAAACAAGCAAAAACACAGTATAGAAACAACAATAAAGGAGACTCTAATTTTGTTCCCTTTAAGTTCTAAGGATTTAAATTTAAAACTAAACATAGGGATTTCTGCAATTAAAAGATACGATAATATAGCAGAAGTACTATATAGAAAGACCTCGTTAAGCACAACATTTCGCATCCCATATAAATTTCCTAACGTAATCAATAATAAACCAAGTACAAAGATAGTGCAAGCTGGAGTATTAAGCCCAACAAATCCTTCTGTTTGTCTAGTATCTAAGTTAAATTTTGCCAATCGAATACAAGAAAATAAGGTGACTAAGAAGCCAACTAATCCAACCAATGTAGACGTGTCTCCAAAATCTATTCCTGCTATTCCGTTTGCTTGATTAATCAAATAATACAACATTGCTCCTGGAACAACCCCAAACGATACCATATCTGCTAATGAGTCTAGTTCTCTTCCCATAGGAGAATTTACTTTGAGTAAACGTGCCAAAAGTCCATCAAAATAATCAGCTAATAAACTTACCGCAATGAAAAAAGGAACCATCTCTAATTGATTGGTAAAGATACTAATCAAAGCCAAACAACCACACAATAGGTTGGACAAAGTAACAGTATTGGGAATGTGTTTTTTTATCATAATTATTTTTGTTTAGCACAATTTCATAGCAATAAAACAAAATTAGTTGTCGACCAATAAGTTTGTTTTATTGGTTGGTATGAATTGGAAAGATAGCATTACATTTAAATTCCTGCGATTATAAGCTAATCTAGGACGAAAAAGTGGCAATCAATAAATTGCTTATTTATGATAATAGCTCGCTATACGCACTAGTATAGCGAACTATTTAATCAACGCAATTCTTTGATACTTACATAATATTTTCAACAATCATTTCTGCCTCATTGGAGGCAAATAATGGAAAGTTAGCCATATATTCGTTGATCTCAGAACGGACTTGGCTAATCGTATCTTCATCATTGATATTTGTTAGCACACGGTCTATCCACTCAACAGTTTTTAGACAATCAGCTTCTTTGAAGCCACGTGTAGTAATAGCCGAAGTTCCAACACGCATTCCCGAAGTAACAAAAGGAGATTCCGTGTCAAAAGGAACCATATTTTTATTTACTGTAATATCTGCTTTGATCAAGGTGTTTTCAGCATCTTTTCCAGTAACACCTTTCGCTCTTAAGTCCAACAACATCAAATGATTTTCTGTTCCACCAGAAATGACTTTGTACCCTTTTTCAACAAAAGCATTTGCCATTACTTGAGCGTTGGCAATCACTTGTTTTTGATAATTGATAAACTCAGGTTGCAATGCTTCGTGAAATGCTACTGCTTTGGCCGCAATAATATGCTCTAAAGGTCCCCCTTGTATTCCAGGAAAGACAGCTCCATTGAGCAATGTGCTAATCTTCTTAAGATTGCCACTTTTCTTCCAACGAACGTTAAACGGATTTTCAATATCTTTACCTGCCAAAATCATCCCTCCTCTAGGACCTCTTAACGTTTTGTGTGTCGTAGTAGTAACAACATGACAATATTCTAAGGGATTTTTTAGCAAACCTGCTGCGATTAATCCCGCAGGGTGCGCCATATCACACCATAGAAAAGCACCAACTTCGTCAGCAATCTCTCTAAAACGCTCGTATTCCCATTCTCTAGAGTAAGCCGATGCCCCACAAACAATCATCTGAGGGCGTTCTTTTTTCGCAATTTCAGCTACTCGATCCATGTTAATACGCCCTGTTTCTTCTTCAACACCATAAAAGAAAGGCTGGTAAATTTTTCCAGAGAAGTTAGCAGGAGAGCCATGTGTCAAATGTCCTCCATGTGCCAAATCAAACCCTAATACTTTATCGCCAGGGTTTAATGCCATCAAATAAACTGCTGCATTGGCTTGAGCACCTGAATGAGGTTGTACATTTGCATATTCAGCCCCATACAATTCGCAAGCTCTATCAATTGCCAACTGTTCGATTTTGTCGACGACTTCACAACCACCATAATATCGTTTCCCAGGATATCCTTCAGCATATTTATTAGTTAAACAAGTGCCCATTGTTTCCATGACTTGCTTACTAACAATATTTTCAGAAGCAATTAATTCAATTCCCGCACTTTGGCGATTCCATTCTTCCTTAATTAAGTTTTGAATTTTGTTGTCTTTTAACATTCGTTAGCTCTTCTGAGTAGTTTTTATTGGTTCTTTGAAAATATAGTTTATTTATATATTGTGTTTTTAATTATTAGATACAAATAAACTACTATGATGAATTGGTTAATATGGTTACATAGCTGACCGCTTAAAGGTACAAAAACTGCTTTCAACTTTTTAATAAATCTTCATGTAACTTAGCTTTTCGTTATTGCCCAAACATTGAGAGACATTTAGCAGCTAATTCTAAAATTTATTTCATAAACTAAAACACAATTCAATCTTTCTTTGTTTTAGTTTCATATTTTTATATCCTTCGCTATCTTTAGTGATCGAAATTGCTTGGAAAGTAAATTGATTCATTGATAAAGATATTTACCATACTAATCTATACCTAATTATGAAAAAACGCGAATTTTTAAGAACTAGTGCCATGCTAACAATGGGGGCTTTTATGGCTCCATTAGTAGGATGTGATAACAATACACCTGATCAAGAACAAGAAACACCTAAGGAGAAAGAGCCTGAAAAAACGACGGTTTTTGAATTGCCAGAGTTGGGCTATGCATTCGATGCCTTAGAGCCTCATATTGATGCTCGAACAATGGAAATTCATCATGACAAACATCATGCGGGATATACCAAGAAATTTAACAAGGCATTAGAAGGCTCTCAATGGGCAGGAAAATCATTGAAGGAAATTTTGGCAGGAATTCAAGATAATGAGACAGATTTAGGGCTTCGTAATAACGGTGGTGGTTACTATAACCATAGCTTATTTTGGAAAGTAATTGGCCCTAACAAAGGTGGTGAACCTACTGGTGATTTGGCAGATGCCATCACACAATCTTTTGGTACATTTGAAAACTTCTCCAACGAATTTAAAGATGCTGCCAAAACGCGATTTGGTTCTGGATGGGCTTGGTTGATTCAAGAACCTAGTGGCAAATTGGCGGTGACAGATACCGCCAACCAAGACAATCCGTTGATGTCTAATATAGTCGGACAAGTAGGGACGCCCATACTTGGTTTGGATGTATGGGAACATGCTTACTATTTAAATTATCAAAATAGAAGAGGGGATTATATCAATGCCTTTTTTAACTTAATCAACTGGGAAGAAGTTGCCAAAAATTTAGCAGCGATCTAATCAACGACCACGAAGTAGCAGCGCAGCTAACTACTAATTTAAACAACTAGTTTCCGAATTTTAGGAACTAAAAACCTACCTAAGCAGTTTCGTCTAGGTAGGTTTTTCTTTTTATTATAATCCACGATTACAGTGTAAAAGCGTAGTTAAGGATTCAACTTTAGATATATTATGATTACTATAGAAACATATACACTTGAACACAAAGCAGCTTGCTTATCTATTTTTAAAAGTAATATGCCGAAATATTTCTTGTTGGAGGAATTTAATGATTTTGATAAATGGTTGGAGAAACAAGCGTTGGATGGTCGTTACTTTGTTGCTTTGAAAGATCATCAAGTAGTTGCTTGTGGCGGTTATTTTTATGACGATGAGCGGAATAAAGCGGGACTATCGTGGGGAATGGTTGAGGCGCAATTACACGGAACAGGTATTGGTAGCCAATTGACTACTTTCCGAATAAAAAAAATGAAGGCAGAGTTTCCTGGGCATATTTATATGATAGATACCTCGCAGCACACGGCTCCCTTTTATGAGAAAATGGGTTTTGTTACCAAGGAGGTCACACCAAACGGCTTTGGAGAAGGATTGGATAAATATTATATGGAAATAAGCCCCAATTTGCCGACCTAATTCTTAAAAATTCTTAACATTTTGAGCAGCAATAATGAATGGGATAAAAGAATAAAGTACTAGAGAATGCTATTTTTATTTCTGATAATGAGTGTTTTGTGTCTTTGTGTTTTGCTAGTGCCAATAGTACACGATGAACTAAAAAATATCATTTTACGCTAACAAACTTAAAATCTTGTTAATCTCATATAGAAAAACAACTCTGATTTAAAAAGTGGCGTTTATAGTAGTGTAATTCAAAAAGAATACGCTAGTAAAATAATAGTTGGTGAATTGAAATTGTTTGTAATCATAGTTTAAAACCGACAAACAATTGTCCGATAACTTATTTTGTTTCAGCGTATACAAGAACGTTAATACTACATACACACAATAAATAGGAGATATATGAAAAATAACTTAGTTTCTTTAGTTTTAGCTAGTGCTATGGGAGGTGCTATGGCATTGGGAGGTTCCTATCTACTAAATCCTCCAACAGATGTACAAACCATTCAAGTTTCGACAGAACAACAACCTGTTGTACAACAACCAGCAGCACAGAAATTGGTGCACAACCAAGGAACGTTAGGGCGTCCTGAAAGTTTTGCTGATGCGGCTGACCGTGCTATGCCCGCTGTTGTTAATATTACATCAATTACGGAACACCGAGCTAGAAATGAAAGAGAACGAAGGTATTACCAGTTTTTTGGCAGTCCAGGTCCCTCCAAATCTACAGGATCGGGGGTTATTATTAGCGAAAAAGGTTATATCGTTACCAATAATCATGTTATTAAGGATGCTACCAAAGTAGATGTCTTGTTAAGTGATAATAGAAAGTTTGAGGCAGAAGTAATGGGGACAGATCCTTCTACAGATCTCGCTGTCCTAAAAATTACAGGAGATAATTTACCTGTTATTGACTTAGCTAATTCTGATGAAGCAAGGGTAGGAGAATGGGTGTTAGCAATCGGAAATCCATTTGAGTTGAGCTCAACAGTCACCGCAGGAATTATTAGTGCCAAAGGAAGAGATATTAGTATCCTAAATGGACAATACAGCATTGAGTCTTTTATTCAAACGGATGCTGCTGTCAATCCAGGAAATAGCGGTGGTGCATTGGTGAATGCTGATGGCAAATTAATTGGGATCAATACAGCAATCTATGCACCTTCTGGAACCTATGCTGGTTATTCTTTTGCAGTGCCTATTAATTTAGTAAAAAAAGTCATGCAAGACCTAATAGATCATGGTGAAGTAAAACGAGCGTTTTTAGGTATTATGATTCAAAGTGTGGATAGTGATATGGCTAAAGAGTTAGATTTGGCTGTAACAGAAGGGGTCTATGTCAGTGAATTGATAGAAGGAGGAGCTGCGATTCAGTCTGAATTAAATACAGGAGATGTTATTACAAGAATCAATGGAATTCAAACTTCCTCTGTTCCTAAATTGCAAGAACAAATTGGAAGTAAAAATCCAGGAGATGACATTGTTGTAACGGTCAATCGAAGAGGGCAGCCCAAAGATATTGTTGTCAAATTAAAAACAAGAGAAGAATAATGGAGTTATTAGACGTTAATTATTGATTGACAAAATTAGTGTCTAATAGCACAGTGTTCAACTGTATTATAAAAATATAAAGAATTATAGTGTTTTAGGAAGGTTCTTAATGTTGTGCGCAGTCTGTGGTGGGCTGCGCATTTTTTTGTCTAATTAGAATAAATTAGATACATTTGTGCGTTATCAATTGATCGTTTGTTATTTTTTTAGTTTTTACAAAAACTAATTCTGATTGTTAAGCCAATACAATTTACAATAGACGAACGAATCAATAATATTCCCTATAAAAACACGACAATGGAAATCTATATTTTTATCAGTATATATGTCATTCTAATTATTGGTATTTCCTATTTTTACTCCAAAAATGGCTCTGATGAAGACTATTTAATTTCTGGAAGAGATCGCAATGAATTTAATATTTTAGCCTCTAAATTTGCAGGTGCTGTAGGAGTTAGTACATTTATTACTTACACTAGTTACACCTATAAATTTGGTCCTTGGGGCGTTATTCCATTAATTTTAGGAGTAGTAGTGGGATATAGCGTCTTTGCCTTTTGGGCAGCTCCTAAAATAAAACAATTTTCTACGATTGGGCAGCAATTTTATACCCAAGGAGATCTAGTGCGTTTTATCACCAACAACAATACGACTAGTTTGCTAACTAATGGGATTACTATTAGTATACAGTTTTTTTGGATTCTATTATCGTTAGTTGGGGGAGCAAAAGTAATCGCCTATTTTGATTTACTCACTTACGAAGTAGCTCTAATTTTTACGGCCTCTATTGTACTTCTGTACATTCTTTTCTCTGGATTTAAGGCTGTTATTATCACAGATGTATTTCAAAGCATTATTATTCTAATTTTATTAGGAATTATTGTGTACAGTGTCTTATCCAACGATCAGTTTTCGATTCCTGAATTAATCGCAACTCCACCTTTAGAGCCTGTAAAGACTAAAGATATTATTGGGTTGATGCTTTATGGAAGTTTGTCGGTATTTGGTTTGGCAGATCGTTATCAACTTTGTTATGCTGCGAAGGACGTTCAAGCTGCCAAACGCGGAATGAGTTGGGCGCTTATTCCCATTATAATCATTGTTTTTTTACTAATGTTTGTTGGATTGTCCGCACTAAAACAAAATAATGCGTTGGATTATGATAATGCCTTTATATATGCCATGCAAAACTTGCTGTCGCCGAGTTTTTACCCTGTTTTATTAGTGTTGTTTTTTGCAGGACTTATGAGTTCTGCCGATACAAACATTTTTGCGGTAGCTTCTCATACTAGTTTAACACTAGCTCCTAATGCTCCCAACAAAGTACAAAATACACGTTGGATTACCGTTTTGGTAGTATTGCTTGCAACAGGGATTGCTTTTGTTTGGCAAAGTATTGTTGATATTACCATCGTTGGTGCGGCTATGCGAATTACAATTGCTATTCCTATGATTTATATCATTAGCAGAGGGAATAACACTGGACGCTTTATTGCTTGTACCTTGGGAGGTGTGTTGGGATTAATGGTTGGCTTAATCCTATTTGGTGCTCAGCCTAGCATTGTATTGTTAGTACTTTTAGGGGCTATATTAGGACTCCTATATAAGAGTGAAAATGATGCGCTCTTTTGGGGAAATAGATGATTTGATATGAATCAAACTAAAAATCAAATTAATTCTACTCTAAAAGAACTCTAATTTGACTATTTTTGTATCTTTGCTAACCATCTTCTTTATATAGAAGTTACTTGCCTGCATAGCTCAACTGGATAGAGTGTTGGTTTCCGGAGCCAAAGGTTACAGGTTCGAATCCTGTTGTGGGCACTAAAAAGAATGTTTTTTATAAACATTCATAGCTCTGAAAGCTAGTGTTAATCGCCGTTTCCGCTTACTTTTAGGCTTTTGTTTTCTAAATGGGTTACATTCCATTTACATCCATATACACTGTTTTTTTGTACTATTTTTGTACCCATTTTTGTTACCCTCAGGATGAGTCGTGTGATTTTTAATCTTTTAAAAATTAAAATCATGATTCATTTTTCGCTTGTGCACAACCGAAAAAACAAACTTCGTAAAAACGGAACTGCACTCATTCAGATCAAAGCTTATTTGGATGGACAAAACAAATTCTTCTCTACTGGTATTTACATTCCTCCTACTCAATGGAGCAAAAAGCTTCAGCGTGTTGTTGGACATTCCAATGCTATTGCACTAAACAACGAAATTAGGCGGCAAATTGATAAAATGGAAATGTTCGCCTTGGAGCAAACCAAAATACAAGGCTCTGTTTCCTTGGAGCAGCTCGTTGTCCTTAGTCGATATAAAAACATCAACTCCTTTACAGAGTTCTATGAGTATGAAATGACCAATAGCACTACTCTAGCTAAAGAAACTAAGAAGAAACAAAAGACAGCTCTCAATTATTGGAAACGTTTTAGAACGGATGTTAAATTTTCTGAATTAACTTATAACCTGTGCCGTGTACCCCAAAAACAGAACCATTAGTTAAGTAAATAAAAAAGCTTAAATTAGAGGTATGAAAAAAAGAAAATTTACTG
>NZ_JHBV01000002.1 GCF_000724545.1 Aureispira sp. CCB-QB1
CATCATGGCTGTGTCCGTCGCCATGGTCGTGCCTGCCGTGATCGTGATCGTCATGGCTGTGTCCATCGCCGTGGTCGTGGCTGCCGTGGTCGTGATCGTCATGCATTCTCCAAACAGTAGACACGTTTGTTAAAATTAATTGATCCAAGATCAGATTTGTCTCTTTTAAAATTCCAACCACTTCATAAGCATAGGTTTCATGTACATGTCCGCCTTCTTGAACTAATCCATGAGAACCGTAAAATGTACTCCCTATTTTAAGACCTAGCTTTTTCGCTGCACGTGCCCCTACGTTTACTTCCAAGTCTTTTTCTATCAAACGACCTTCAGCTACTTCTGCGTTAAAATGAGCAATATATTGGCTGTCTGTTCCGACAATCCTAAATCCATTGTAGCTATCTCCCAATGCCAAAGGAATTGCCTTTTGGATGTATGGGTTTTTGGTAACAACAAAAGATTCTTTGAGAGGAATATTTCCTGTTGGTGCATCAATATGGTACACCGAAGACAAAATCATTTGCAAAGGGCTACCTTTTGCACCAACGACCAAATCCACTCCTTCTATATTTTTATACAATCGATCTTGAAATTGCTTGTTTAACAAAAACAAAATCGATGTCAAACTTACTCCTAATGCTACTAAAACAGTACTCAGTAAGGTCGAAAATGGTTTATCGGCTAGATAGTTCCAACTTAATTTTAGTATGTTCATAATATTGCAAATTAAATCTTTAGTACATGATTCCTCGCTAAATTCTATTATTTTCTACAAAGTATTTTTCACCAAAACGCATCCAATTCGATAGCTAGATTAATCTTTCTTGTCCGAAATCAAAGAATCGTAGGTAGTTGGATCTTCTATTACAATACCTTGTTTTCTCATTAAAGCTTCTTCTTTGTTTCGTTTAATAATTTTGCCAACCCAATTAGGGACAACAATAGCCCCCACTAAAAGATATACATAATACGTAAATGTACGCCAAATTGTCGCCATGATAACCATTAAAGTTCCTGCTGCTGCAATACCTGTAGCTTCTGTTGGTATATAATCAAAGTGGAATGTTTTGAATGCATACTCAGCAACCCCTGCTCCTCCTGGACTAGGCATAACAGCCATAATTACATACATCGCTTGCTGACGAGCATAAATAAACAATTGTTCCCAGAATGCTGTAAAGTTTAATTGCCCGTGCATAAAGTCGTTATAATGCGCTTGAATTTCAGGGTTAGGAGAATAAGCAACAAAAGCAACAATCAAACAGTTTAATACCATAAAACGAGAAGCCCATGCACACATAGTACTAATATAGGTACCGATATGAAACGTCCATTTTTGAGTTTTGAGCTCTTCTGAAGCCAAATCCATATCGTCTGTTATCTTGATCGCTTTTTCTCTAAAACGTTTCAAGAATGGAATTTTGCAGAACCAAAGCAGCAGGTTTTCTAGCTTTTTGGCATCAACTAATACTCCATAGAAAAAAATACCTCCATAGACCAACATCAAACTATAAGCAAAAACAAAGGCAATTCCCCACTCACTATCGTGCCAAAGATGTGCTATAGTATCTGATCCTGGTTGAATCATAAGAGGTCCGAATAGTAGAAAGAAAACAAGCAATGCTGATAAGAAAGAGAAAGTATCTACAATAACTGTATACAACACTATCATTGCTGTTTTTCCAGCAGCCAGCTTTTCTTGCGCTATCGCAAACATAGCCACTGCTGCTCCTCCTACACTCGTTGGTGTTACAGCAGAACTAAATTCCCACATCATCACCAACTCAAAACATTTTTTCCATGAAAAGAAGCCATTGGTAATAATCCTCAACCGTACCATATAGCAAAAATGGCGAAAACACATAAAAAAAGCAGCCATTCCAATCCATGTAAATACGTGGCTACTAAATTCAATTTTACTAAATTCTTCTGCATTAAAATCCTTGACGAACATATACACAACAACCGATAACCCAATCATTGCCGCCAAAAAAATTCTAAATGGACTAATAGAATTTAAGACGCCTGCGTGTTCTTCTTCCTGCTCCTTAATAGACTGGTTGTCTACAGATTCCATTTCGCTCATTATTCTTTTTATTTATTGTAATCAATAATTCGCTGAAAAATCGCATCAAACCGATAATCAGCAGGTATTATTTTTAGTGTTAAAAGTATTAAAAATTTGATTATCAACTATGTAACCAACACTTACGAAGTTGCACATTGTAGCAATGAACTGTGCGAGCTCACGACTACAGGGAGTAACAAAGCTAATTTAATGCAACATAAGTAATCGTCTAGGAAAAAATTTTATAAACCACGAAGTAGCAACACAGCTAACTAAAAGCAAAGCACTCACGAAGTAAACAGCCTATTCTTCCTCTTCATTTGTCCCCAATATATGATCTATTGGTGGAGCTTTAATCGTAAAATCGTTAAAACCACCATTTCCCTCTACAAAGATAATTAGTTCTTGCTGCATCAAGTCCAAAATCGCCAAAAAAGTAAAAATTGCATGCAGTCGATTTTCACAATTGCTAAAGATACCTCTAAAAGAAAGATTCTTTTTTGTAGTTAAACTACTCAATAAAAAATCTCTTCGTTCTTCTATCGTATAATGATAATGGACAACAGTATGTATAGTTTTTTCCATCCTAAATTCAAAAGTAGACAAGACTCGTTCATACGCTTGTAACAAACGAAATAAGGATAGGTTCTCTAGTTCTGCATCGGCTAATGCCGCAGAGGTCATTTGCTGGACTTCGTCCAAAACATTTCCTCGATGTGTTCTTGCTGCACGGGTTGCCTCCATTTGACGCAACTCTTCCAAAACTTCTTTGTAACGTCTGTACTCCAACAATCGTTCAACTAATTCCTTACGAGGATCAATTTCATTGCCATCTTCGTCTAATTCTTTTCGAGGCAAGAGCATCTTGGCTTTGATTCTCATCAATGTTGAGGCTACTAAAATAAACTCACTTGCTGTGTCTATATTTAATTCTTCCATTTCCCGCAAGTATTCCAAAAAATCATTTGTAATAGAAGATATTGGAATATCATAAATGTCCAGTTCATCTCGTTCTATAAAGAAGAGTAAGAGATCAAACGGCCCTTCAAACTCAGGAAGTTTTATTTTATAAGTCAATTTTAGTGTTTTTAATGGTCAAATGAGCGGAACAAGCTAACTATTCTTTTTAATTCAAAATTAATAGTATTAACTTTGTCGTTCGTGCATAAAAGCATTTTAGGGTATAGATGCAAAAATACAGGTATTGTCAATTAATACAATCTATCCCAAATAGACACAAAATTAGGGAAAAATAATATTAATGGAGCTAAAAGATCAAATAGATTTAAACAATCTACCAAAACATGTTGCCATCATTATGGATGGAAATGGTCGCTGGGCAAAACAGCAAGGTAAAGCACGCGTTTTTGGACACAAAAATGGTGTTCACTCAGTACGAGAAGTAACAGAAGCTGGCGCAGAATTAGGCATTCAGTATATGACATTGTATGCTTTTTCTACAGAAAATTGGAATCGTCCAAAATTTGAAGTTACAGCTTTGATGACCCTCTTGGTGTCAACGATTCGAAAAGAAATTGCTACATTAAATAAAAACCAAATTCGGCTGCAAATGATTGGCAACATCAATATGCTTCCTTCTGCTGCTCAAAAAGAGTTGCTAGAAGCAATTGAAAGTACCAAAGATAACACACGTATGACCTTAATTCTCGCCCTGAGTTATAGTTCTAAATGGGAAATTATCGAAGCGGTCAAAGATATCGCTCGTCAAGCAGTCAGTGGAGAAATTGCTATTGACGATATTGACGAGGACAGTATCAAACATGCTTTGAGTACAAAGGACTTTCCTGATCCAGAATTGATGATTCGTACGAGTGGGGAATCTAGAATTAGTAATTTCCTACTTTGGCAATTGGCTTATGCCGAACTTTTCTTCACCCCTGTTTTTTGGCCCGATTTTCGCAAGAAACATTTTTACGAAGCTATTCTTAATTTTCAAAACAGAGAGCGTCGTTTTGGAATGACTAGTGAGCAAATCACAGATGTAAGCACCTAAACAAAAAATTATAGTAGGAGCTGCCATTCTTACTAGAGATGAACTTTATCCTAAAAATTACAGTTATTCTTTCATAACTTGTGATAGGGCTTTCTTATGCCCCTAAGAAGCTAATAGATTGATTTTTAGACTATCATAACTTCATCTCTTGAAGTCCTTGCAAAGGGTCAATAACCAAGTACCAAACCCTATAACAAAACTTTGATAATCAAGTAACTTATTATCAACTACAACCGCAAACAGAAGACGACAAACTAACTATTATACAATAATAAACAAATTACCTATGCGATTTTTATTAACAATAAACTGCCTATTTTTTCTATCTATTTCACTTATCAATGCTCAAGGATTTGGTTCTCCTGTAGAGTATATCGAGTACTTTAATAAAGAGTTTGCATTAATGCAAGAAATGCAGATTGAATACTCCTCTTTCTTAGCACACACAGGTAGCGCTGAGGCAGAAGCCAAACGCCAAAGTTTATTAGCATCTTCTCAAAAAATTCACGATCGATTTGCTAGTTTAAAAGCTTTTGAAGACGACAAAGGCATCAAATCTAATGCGGTTAAGGTCTTGGATATAATGCTTTTATTAGGCAACAACAACTATACAGCTACTGCAATTGACAAAGCAGGTTGTTTGGATTGTTTTGAAGCGGTGTTGATTGAAACAGAGTTGATAGACAAGGATGTAGATAAACTAGGCAAGGCAATGAGCTCAATGGTCAAAAGTATTGAAGAATTTGCCAAAGCAAATAATATTCAAATGACCGATGAGGGTGATAATCACGAGACGTTATTAGCCAAAATCAATAGAATTAACAATTATCTACAAGAATTGAATTTAGCAACCTTAGAAGTACAATATGCCGATGCTGCCATTGTCAAAGCATTGAATGAAAAAAATCCTAGTAAGGCAAAAGAAGAAGTTAAAAACATGGTTAAAGCAGCCAACAATGCTAGCAAACGCTTGAAAAAAATCGAGCGTATCAAAGAGGATGCTACCGCTATTGGTCAAGCAGAAAAACTAGTAGATTTTTATAAGGATGCCTCTAAAAAATTATATCCAGATATGGTCTCTGCCTTTGATAAAAAAGGTAATGTTATCAATGAAAAAGTAGATTTATACAACAAAAGTATCCAGAAGTTAGCCAAAAGTACTGGCACACTTACAATGAAGTATGAAACAGCAAAACTCAATTTACAACAACGCCATATCCCCAAACCTAAGGAAAAAGTCATTCGCTCTTAACCTATATTATAACATAAAATAGAGTTGGGATTTTCCCTAACCTCAAACATCATCCAATCTTTGGATGGTGTTTTTTTTTTATAAATTAACTACTATTGGATGTAATCAACAGGCTCTCCAACATCCCATAAACAAAGCATTCCATTCTTTCAACTATTCTTCTGACTTGTAAGAATTGCCCAAAATTGGTTATAACTCCACAAATAATATGTCATAATATTGCATAAGAAAGTTACGCTTTAGTAACCTCACATAATTCCCCCATAATATGATTTTATAACCATCCTTATAACTTTTAAACAATGATCATGAAAAACCTAATTTTATTATGTTTTCTTTTTGTATTTACTAATTATAGTAATGCACAACTCCGCCAATTAACTTGGTACAAAACGAGTCCATTGGGCAACTCTTACACCACTCAAAACTTTTCTGTTTGTGGTAATCCACCACAAAAAAAATTCAAAGTAGCTTACCACCACTGCCCGCAGTATGTCAATGTCGATTGTATTGGCGGTTGTGGTAATAACCCAATTCGTTACACAGTTGAGCTACAAAGAAATGGTGTAGCTGTTGGTTCTCCTCAAGTATTCCAAGCATCTAGTGTTTGGAGCAATACATTTTTTTATAATGTGCCCACTTCTCCAGGAACCTATCGAGCTTATGTAAAAGTAGAACGTAGAAAGCCGATTTGCATTGGTTGGGAAACGCTTACAGTAGGCTATACCAACAGCATTACAGTTGGCACTACACCTGCTACCCCTAATTTTAATGTAAATGGAACAGCCATTCCTGCTAGTGGCTATATTAATACATGTATTAGTAACATCAAAATCAATGCAGCTTCTACTAGCTGTGAAACTGCTTACTACATAGGTGTTCAAGAGTCTAATGAATGGTGGAATAGAACCTTCGAATATGAATGGGGGGGCTGGATTAGTGGACAAGCACCTAACAACATCAATCTGCAAGGTTTGGCAACGACATTTGGTACAGGTGCTCGATATACAGGAACCGACGCTAGTAGAGAAGGAAATATTTTAATTGGTGGCAACCTATCCACTGGGCAAGCAAGATTTTATCGAGTTAGCATTTGTACAGGTACGCCATCTTGGCAATGCAAAACAGCTCTTATTCGTGTTGACCCCAACTGTAGAATTGATCCATCTACTATTACCGAAGACACCAACGAATACATTTGGATAGAAGACAACGAAATGGCTCAACGACTTAAAAACGAATCGATAGAAGCTTCTTTTGAAGCAGATGTGGACAATGACATAAGTGCTTTGGAAGGTAATCCAATAGGAAATGTTACTATTGCTCCTAATCCATTCAGTGGTTCTGCTGCTGTATCTATAGATAACTATGAGGGCGAAGCACCTATTTTATTTGAACTTTACAATGCCTTAGGAGAGCGTGTTGCATCCATACAAACGAACAAAACTCAATTTGAGATTCAACGCAATCAACTTTCTGCAGGCATCTATATGTACCGTGCCACTGTTGATAATGAACTACTAGGAAGTGGAAAAGTTGTCATTGAATAATAGATAAAGTATCCTTAAACTGTGTATAGAGGCTGTCTAAGGGAGTGTGCCTTGGCAGCCTTCTTTTTGTATTTCCCATTTTTTCATCAAAAAACAAATCCTAATCCAAGCATTTATACCCAAACTACTCCACAATTACATAACAACAGCACAACTAAATCTCAACTTAGCGCCCCCTTTCGCGATTAACTAAAGTTTATAATACACCCCAAAGTTGGCAAATAACCCACTCTTTGAATAACTAGAATCCGTACTCTTATTTTCTTTTAACATAAAGTTATTCTCTACCCCTAATGTTGTTCTCAAAGAAAAATGAGGACGCACATTCCAACTCAAACCAGCCCCTGTCATAAAACTCATGTATTGTAATGTTTTGGTATTCGCATTGTCTTCATTAAGTGCAAAATTAATTGCTTGATCGTTTGACATTACATTTATATTAGACGTCTTATATTCATAACGAAAAACATTCCATTTGGCACCAGCATAAATAAAAGGCTGCCATCTTTTTGAGTCAAAATGATACTCGACACTCAGAGGAATTTGGATGTGTGTAGTTTCTAGCTCTTCCCAGTAATCTAATTCTACCAAATCGCCATCCGTCGTTGTACTAGGAACTGTTAACTGTAAGGTATTGATAGCCTTTGTATATCCTGTAGACGTATTGACGATCAAGTCACTTCCAACATCTCCCGAAGGCAATAAGTATTCCTGTGCATCGCTATAAACAATTCCCATTCGTTGCCCCCAAAAGTCCTTGCTTCCTCCCAATTGTATTCCTGCTCTTACCCATATATTTTTGAATGGAGAATAAGCTATATTCGCTCCCACATAAGGTTCTATTAATCGTTCTGAGGTTAATTCTTTATCTGCTATAATTCTTTGGTTGAGAATATCAATTTCCTTTTCTGTAAATAGAGCTTGTAAACCAACTTGAAAGCCAACTTCTAGCGAATGTAGCTCTCTTTTTTTCTTCTTTTTTAAGGAGAAAGAATAATCAGGAGTTGCCTTAGGTATTGTTGATGGAATTGCCAATAGACTAGGTGCAATAACCTGTAAATCATCCATAGATTTATTTCCTTCTGCTGTAACAGCTTTAACAACAGCCTTCTTCTGTTGAGTTTTTGGTTGTAAATCATCAGAATTCAACCTTGCTTTTTTAGCATTAGACAATATGGATGAAGCCTTTTGGTCTCCATTCGAAGTGCTTAGTATTGGTTTTTCGTTTCTTCCCTCTTCCCTATTGATTGCATTAGCAACATAATTATTTTGATCCAATTGATACTCTAGTGTTTGAATCGTTTTATTTTGTTGAGCAAGTAACGTTTGAAGGTGCTGTTTTTCTGCTTTTAAAGCCTCTATTATATTTGCTTTTTTTGTAATTTCCTTATCCAGCTCCGTTTGTTTAATTGTATTGGAATCAATAGATGTTGTGGTCCATTCTGTTTTGTCTGTTGTGCTTGAAGTCGTTTGGTCTAAAGTAATGTTTTGATGAGTATTGATAGATGTTGTTAATGGCTTTAATGATGGAGTGGTATTTATAGTTTGAGTATTTGAAGTAGCTTGGGCATATTCTAATTGAGCAATATGATACTTTAGATAAAAAATATACGCCAACATTGCCAATATCAACAAAGCAGGCAACAAATACTTTAACCAATATGTTTTTTTTCTATTTTTAGAAGCGCCAATAAGATTTTGCAAGACGACATCATCTGTTCTAGGATCTGGATGAAACCAGTCAGCATCCTCTCCTTCTATTGAGGACAGCCTTTTTCTAAAAAAATCTCCTAAGTTGTTGTTATTATCTTCCATCTTATTCTCAATATTAATACTAGGGTAAAGCTACAATACATCCACCAAAGAATTCTTGCCATTTATTAACAGTCTCATAAACGTACCTCTATAAACTTTTTTAAATAGCTTCTAAAGGAAATTAGAAGATTTGAAAACAGCCAACTAGTAGCCCATTTCAAACCTTCTAATTTATTGTGCTACTTATTATAATTAGTAGTTCGTTGATTAGCTCCCTGCGGTCGTGAGATCGCTATCGCTTAGTTGTTTACTTTTTTACAAAAAATAAAAAATCACATTTATATTAACTTGATAACCAAAACCTTAACACAGAACACAACAAACACACAACTTATTGATTATCAACTGCGCAGCACTCACGAAGTAAAATAATAAAGTTTCTCAACGACCACGAAGTAGCAGCGTAGCTAACTATTGATAATCCAATCTATATACTTTTTTCTCCTCCTCTATTTTTGCTTTGTATCGAACCTCTTTTCCACACAATCTATATCCAACTGTCATTCCTGCTGAAATATCATCTGGCATCAAGTTTTTCTTATCAAAATCAAAAATATGTCCTGCACGCCCGTAGACATTGATATCTACTCTAGGGCTTACTTTGTATGACAACATCAATTTAAGACCAGCAGAACTACTATACCATTCTGTATATTCTCCTATATCCGAGTTCTTTACTCCTTCTGTTACCAAAAAATTTGTCGCCTCTATACCCACTCCAACTTTAAACTTATCAACTGGTTTGAAACAAAATAAGGCGCTAACAGTTCCTCCATTCAAATAAGTAGACTTGTATACATCCTTGATGTCATCGTTGTAACTATAAAATACAGGCTCAGGAATAGCACGCATGGTATAAGCAAAATGTATTTGAAAAGAAAAAATACTCTTTGTCTTACCTATTTCTCCAAAAACACCGATCTGTGCTTCTGGTCTTGCTGCATACATTACTCGATACGTTCCCTTTCCTTCTGGCATTTTAAGGGTTGGATTACTTTCTGGTTTTAAAACATTAGATACTCCTACTCCTGTAAGAATTCCCCATTCCATTTTCCAACTCTTTTCAATCTCATTGGTTCTATTGCTTTCTCTAATTAGAGTTTGAGCTTGAGTCATACTATAAGCCATGCATAATAAACCAATAAACAACAATACTCTTGAATTTCTAGCAACCATAATTACGTTTTTTGATTCTTGTATCAGTTTTTTTTATCCTGATAAAGAAGTGTGTGTTAAAACAAAATTTTAATTTTTGCCCTCAAAGCTTTTTTAGCTTTAAAGAGCTGTGATTTGGAAGTACCAATTGAAATTCCAAGAATTTGAGCAATTTCGTAATGTGAGTAACCTTCAATTTCGCGCATATTAAAGACAACTCGATATCCAAAGGGTAATTGTTGAATCAATTGGGTTAATTCTTTTGCAGTGATTTTTCCTAGCGTACTTTCTGACATGTCCATTTCATCTTCGACCAAATCTAAATCTTTAAAAGACTGTTGCCATTGGTGTTTTTTTAAATATAGAAATGCCGCATTGACAAAAATTCGATTGGACCAAGCTTTAAAACTACCTTTTTGGGGCTTAAATTGATTTAACTTTTCAAAAACACTACTAACAGCTTCCTGAAAAACATCGTGTGCCTCAAACCGATTGCTTGCATACCGCAGACAGATACCAAACCAGTATTGCTTGTGACGAGTGTAAAGCATTTCTATTGCTTTTTCGTCACCTTTCAAACTTCTCTTAATAAGTAGTTGGTCTTCCAAATTCATATCTGTGATAATTATCATTCTATCAGTGCTTAGTATAGAATGACTAAAAAGGTTGCCTAGCGCCTAAAAAATTTTATAAAAAATATGATTTTTTTTCTAGACAAGTAGAAAGATGGTGCAAAATACTCCTATAATAACATGAACACGATGCCATACAATGTTCTTGTAGCCAACTTAAGTAAGTGGTCAGAAAAAATAAGAACAAAAAATGGGATTATTTTTTTGCTAATCCAAGAAGAAAAAGGAAGGCTTAGCGAGCTAAGACAAGTTTTTCTAATGAAGAGTAGCGCAAAAAGAAGGCTGTTTTAGCTACGCTGCTACTGCGTGGTACTTGTTATTTTTTTGAACGATTACTTAACATTACTCCGTTGAAAAATCGTATTAATTTATTGCATGAGTGCTTCGCAGTTGATTATCAGCAAGATGCACTTTCGCCAACCTTTATACTAAAAGACTGATAATCAAACTAATGCAAGATGCTTTTTTATGTTTTTTGTAGGAAAACTAAACAACTAAGCGATAGCGATCTCACGACCGCAGGGAGCTAATCAACGGAGTATTACTTAATACACCAATACAATAAGAAACCCAACCAAGCAAGTTGCTCAGTTGGGCCCTCTATAAAAAATACCAATCATTTACATATTTAAGTAAGTTAAAACAGTGTTACTTCACTAGAAGATTTAGTTAGTTTCTCAGTTTCTAGTAACAAGACGTTATGCACACTTAACAAAGCATATAAATCAACGTCATTGGCTTTCAAACCATATTCTTTAAAACGTTTGAAGTAGCGCTCTATCGACGTTAATTGATTGGTCAATGCAGGCGCATCGTCCATATAATTGTGAAAAAGTTTTAATGATTTTTCATATTCAGAGAAAATCTCATTCAATTCATTTTCATAGCTTTTTTGACTCCAACGCCCTGCCAAGCAATACAACAACACCTGTTCAGTTCGAGTTCTTAGATGTGCGGCAGCATTAATCGTTGTTACTTGCTGTCTGTTGGCTGTTTCATTAATTTCCTTGACAACCGACTCACAAGCTACTAACATTTCTTGGCTTACCTCCAACAAAGAAGCAACATCCTCTTTAACCAATTCAGATCTAAAGACCGTTTGGCAACGTTCCCATTGAGTGCTTACAGAAGCCAGTGCATTTTTTAAAGAAGCCGTTTGAGCAAATGATTTGAGTTCTTCCAATTGCTTTTGAAAAACAAGTTTGTCTTTCTCTAATTGTTGCGCTTGGTGTTGACCATTCAAATCCATTGCTACTGCCAAATAGTTAGCAGCCATCTTTTGAGACAACATACATTGTTGATTGGCTTTTTCTATTGCTTCTTCTTCTACCATGCCGTTAATTTTTTCTCTATACAGCTCTGTTAAATCACCTAGTTCAGTTGCCAAATCTCCCGACCAATCGCTCAATTCTTCTCTGTAACTATCTGTATCTTGCAAGTAATTTTTGATCTCTCTCCATTTTTCAACCAAATTTTCTCCTCGTTTTTGAATGTTAGGAATTGGAATAGACAAACTTAATTTATTAAAGTTTTCAAGGTACTCATAACCCGTTTTCTCCAATTCTTTTGCAATACCCTCTTTTTTGATGCCCCAAGAAAGTGCATAGCTGTACATTAATATCCGTTCTGTTAGCATTTCTTGATGATCAATTTGCTTGATCCAATCTGCCATGGCATAGTTATAAGAACGAACATTTTTCTTGTAGATTTTTGCATATAGCTCCAACAACATACTCACATTATCACAAGCTCTTAACAATTCATTGTTGCTGTACAATAGCTTTTGCGCTCCCTCTTTGGTACTTGCATTCATTGCCTCATTTCTATAATCGGTCCATAAAGCATCTACAATATTCAACGCCTCAGTAATTTCATCCATTGGAGAAAATAACTTCAACTCATCTATATTCTGCTCAAAGCGATCAATATCTTTTTGACGTTCTTTTTGGTATTTCGTATTCTTTGAAATCCCTTCTAAAATATAGGTCTTGATAATTCTTTGAGTCAATACATTTTGTTGACCAGCCAAATCAATGGCATTATTTAATAATAAAGAAGCTACCCTCAAATCAATCAACACTTCATAGTTCTTGGTAATTTCTTCCATTGCTTCCAAGAGTCCTTTTCCCATTTTCAAAACTTTCTCAATATTCGAAAAGTCTTTTTCTTTTTGACCACAAGAAGTCGAGAGAGCTTCCCACTCTTTGCTTAATAAAATCAATCGATAATCTATTTCGGGTGTATTCTCTGTCGCTCCCATCAGTGCAGTTAGATTAGTTTGATAATGCTCCAAGGCAAGGTTTAATTCTTTATCAAACTTCGTGTTGCTTCCTATCAATGCATGATTTGCCAAAAAGTAAAGTAATACTCGTTCTGTTAACATTCTTTGTTGACCTGATCTATTTTCCAAATGGACAATGCTTGCATTCATTTGGTACAATCCATTTCTGTCTGCAAAACGATTGGCATACCACTCTACTTCTTTCGTAACCAAATCACAAGCTTCTAAAATAGTGTTGTTTTCTTCCAACAACAAAAGTATGTTTTCTTTCGTAGGGCGGCTTTGAACCAAGTTTTTATACTTGCTCCATAAAGTATTTACTTTTTCAATTCGTTTAGCGTATCTAGCACTAATACGAATAGCTTTCAACTCTCTTAATCTTTTTTCAAAGAGCAATACGGCTCCATCTAGCTCATCTTTATGAGTTCGAACGTCTGTTCCTAAATAAAGTGCGATATAAGATTTTGCCATACGTTGGGTAAGCATTCTTTCTGAACCAGCCTTATTTAATATCTCTCCGATTAGGAGTGTTTCTGTCTCTTGTGCTTGCAATACATTTGAACTCAAAAGGATAGCAACTAGCCATAAAATCTGTCTCATTTGATATGTGTGTTTTTTAAAGTCCTCTTCTATAAATAAAAACAAAAAATATTTCTATTATTATAATATCTATTATTTACCTCAAAGGTACGAGATCCAAACACGGCATAAAATGATAGGAAATACTTAGAAACATGACATTGGTCATTTGTATAGACAGCATAGATTTATGTTATCTAAAAAGCAACTACTTATACGCCCAAGACAATTACAAAAAAGCTTTTGTAAGCTAAAAAAAAATAGCGTGCACATTAAGTGCTTCTAGTTTAGTACATTTTCTTATAACAAAAATTCAATTGCTCGAAACAAGGGGCTTCACCTACTAAATCATTCGCTTGCTTCTAAAAAAGATTACCAAAGAAAAAGAAAATAGCATTGAACCTCCCAACAAAAACCAGAACGCATAAGGGCTTTTTTGCAATGGCAAGTCATTGACATTCATACCATAAAAACTAGCTACTAAAGTAGGAACCATCAAAATAATGGTAATAAGTGTCAACCGTTGCATGACTTCATTTAGGTTGTTAGAAATCATAGAAGCCAAAGCGTCCATCGTATTGCTCAAAATATTGGTATAGATGTGCGCCATTTCTTGAGCTTGGCTATTATCAATCATAATGTCCTCTAGCAAATCTGCTTTTTCTTCATCTTTTTGGATACTCAACAAGTCCATTCGCTGTAGCTTTTGCTTTAACAGCGCATTGGAACTCAAAGCCGTAACAAAATAAACCAAGCTTTTTTCTAAACTCAACAGACGTTTTAAGTCTTTGTTTTGGCTAGACTCATACACTTCTTTTTCAATAATATTTCGGCGAACATTAATATCTTTTAGGCATCGAAGGTAGGTATAGACATTCTGTTCCAAAATTTGCAATACAAAAAGAGAAAAATCTTGTGGGTTAAAGCTGCGCACTTTGCTCTCTATAAACTTCTGCATGACAGCTGTTTCATAAGAAGAAATCGTAACAATATGTTCTGTTGTGATAATAATACCAATTGGAACAGTGATGTATAATGTCAGGTCATCCCTTCCTTTTTCATTCAAAGCGGGGGTGTTGACAACAATAAATTTCACATCATCTTCAATTTCAAAGCGAGTTCGTTCGTCAATATCCAAAGGATCGGTCAAAAAGTCTATAGGGACATCTAATTGCTCTGCTAGTTGATCAATTTCAACAGCATTAAATGGTGGAGAGATGTTTACCCAGCAGCCCGAAACCAAGCTTTCTAGCTCTTCTAACTTGCCCTTTTTTTGTTTTTCAAAATAACGAACCATAATACTTTGATTTAGTGTAAAAGCAAAATAATGGTGTTCCGTGTATTGGATAGTTTCTACTTTCTGTCATAGGGAATAGCGATTACACCCTCCATTTATGATTCGCCCAATAATCTAAAACCTTTATTAAGTGAATTACTTATGGTCTCGCACAGCAAATTATCGAGAAATTATCTTTAACAAACACTTATTTTGGCACGAAAATACAATATTCAATAGATAGAAAAGAGTACTTTTGTAATTATTCCTATTGTTGTCCTATATTTTTAGCAATTTGGGGACTCACTTAACACACTCCAATTATAACTTTAACGCTTTCTTAAAGTCAAAAAGTTGGATGGCATCGTTGTCCATAAAACGGCATATTTATACTATCAAATATGCTTGGGAAATACAACTTACAAGATCCCACATACAGCTCTATTTTATTAAAAATTTAATTATGCGCTTACAACATTCTTTATTAATTTTCAGCTTATTTTTCAGTGTTCAAACTTATTTATTCAGCCAAGACAAAGAATATCCAGAATTTAGAAACTACGACTACATCTATAAAGAATATATCAAAAGCGTCCGATTTTATCAATATGACTCAGAAACAGACTATCCCATACTAAGCCTTCAAAGCCCTGGTCATTTTATCTTATCGTTTGACGATATGGAAGCTTATACCAAGGATTTTTCTTATAAAATCATCCATTGTGATGCCAATTGGAATCCATCAGAAGAATTAGATGCACTAGATTATATTGATGGCTATCAAGAGAACCGTTTTTATGAATCTCAAAACTCATTCAACACAAAGGTTCCATACACACACTACGAAATTCAGCTTCCTAACGAAGATATAAAATGGACAAAATCGGGCAACTACCTATTAAAAGTATATCGAGATAACGACGAGCGCGACCTGATTATTACCCGCCGATTTATGATTGTGGATACAAAGATGAAGGTCGTTCCTAATATGCGCCGTTCGGCAACACCTCCCTATTCTAGTTCTCATCAAGAATTGTTTTTTAGCATCGAACATGCAGGCATTAGAATCGGAAATCCTGGTTCTCAAATCAAGACGGCTGTTTTACAAAACGGGCGTTGGGATAACGCCATTACTGACTTAGAGCCTACTTTTATCCAAGATGAAGAAATTGGCTATGACATGCATGGCAAATTGCTTTTTCCAGGTTACAAAGAATTTCGTCCCTTAGATTTACGCTCTTTTAGATATCGAACACTACAAGTAGAACAGTTGAAGGAGTACAACGATGGTTTTGAACTCTGGCTATTTGAAGATGCTAACCGAAAATACACCTCGCATGTCTTTACCCACGATTTGAATGGCAAGTTCTTGATTGAGTCCAACGACGACCGAGAAGGAAAACTAGAAGGAGAATACGCTCAAATCAACTTTTCTCTCAAAGCACTTACTCCTTATGAGGGCGAGGTCTATGTATTGGGAGAGTTTAATAATTTTCGCCCAAAACCTTCTTACAAAATGAACTATAATAGCGATTGTCTGTGTTATCAATTAAGCAATACCTTTAAAAATGGTTTTTACGATTATTTTTATGGTGTTTTTGATCATGCTACGAACGAACTAAATATCCAAAAAATTGAAGGCAGTAGTTTTGAATCTGAAAATGATTATTTATTTTTAGTTTACTACAAACCTTTTGGTGGTCTATATGATCAACTGGTTGCTGTGCAAAAACTCAATACTAGACCCAAATAAGTCACTTCTTAATCGAAACGAATGAGCTTATACCGACCCAATCACTATAACACATTTCTACTTACAATTCTTCTACTTTTTGTAGTTGTTCTTTTATTAATCCCCTTACGACCTTCCGTTTGGGATAGAGATGATTTTTTAGCTGTCAATGACAGCCTAAATCAAGTGAATGGGGATACATTATTACAGAAAGATAGCTTTATTGTTACCACAACTAATGTTCAAGATACGCAGATTCGCCTCATTCACAATATAGACAGCGGAACAATAGATACTAACTTTGTCGTGCAAACCACAGAGATCAAGGATACTACTCAAATTACTATATTAACCACTCCCCCCACTGCTCCCACAGTAAACAAAGCAATTACAACCGATTTACCATCACTAGGCAGTCTAATTGTAGGCTTGCTCTTGTTTCTTATGTTAACGTGGTTGTTTGGCAAATGGCTTATTAATCGCTGGAAAAAACGCTATTGGTTGGAGTACAATGCCCCCTTGCAACCCTTAGCAACACTTGGTAATTCTGATTCTAGTATCAATATTGACTGGTCTAGTTTGCCTTTAAAAACAACGTCAAGCACTCCAACAGCTGCTTCAACAACAAAGGAGGTACCGCAAGATACCGTAACAATAGATCCTCCCACAATTGAATCTCAAACAGTTAATAATGAACTACCTATCACCAGTTCTGATGACACCCCTACCCTAGAACTAGCCGTTTCTGATGCTACTAATAAAGAAGTGACCGCTACTCCCAAAGCCTCAAAAGATAAAAATCCATCTTGGTTCAGACTCTTTATAATAGAATTCTTTGGTCGGCTACCTCGTATTTTATTTGAAATCGGGCGAGGAATCACTTCTATCTTTAGCTTTTTTTCTACAGGAAATCAAAAAAGAAAACCTTTAGATTTAAAATGGCAGGATGGGGTTTCGGTTTTTATGATTCTATTCTTTTTACTATGTAAATGGGTTATTTTTCCGTATCAACCTACTAGTCCAGCAGCCAATATTATCATTGGTTTGCTTGTTTGGGCTTCTCCTGCCTTGCTTCGGCTACATTGGGGCTGGGGTGTTTTGGGAATTGTTCTAATTTTCGGAGAAATTATTGGCTTAATAGTTTATATCGTCCTACAAGCACTCAAAGATTTAGAACCAAGCAATGGAGACTCCACGATTTACTGGATTATTGCCGCTGCATTGCTTGGACTCTCATTCTTATATTGGGCAAACAAAAAAGGTTTCTTCGCTAAAATAGCAACGATTAAAAGCTCTAGTTGGGCAGGTTTTCTGTTTATGACAATTGGTAGTCTATTTATCTTTCTTCCGTACATCCAACACCCTTTAGGAGCATTTCAAGGTTCTATACAATGGGGGGATGTGATCGCTCAACTAATTGGACTCTATGTTCTCTATGAAATTGGAGCAGCAGTGCTATCTGTCAAGACCCAACAACAACCTTCTGATGCTTCCAACTCGATTGCACCGCAACCTATTCAAGAACACCAAGTAGACGATAAGCAATCAAATGATTTAACTAAAAAACTTTCTACCTCACTTTCTCACGAAGAGTTAAAAAAGTTATTTAACACCAAAAACTGGTATAAAAAAACAGCTCTAGATCAACTAGAAATGATTAGTTTGCCCAATCGACAACTGGATGAGCAAAGCGAGTTTGTCGTTCTATACTTGCCTGATTGTATTAATCTTCGTCAACTCTACTTATCCAACAATAATTTTAAGGAAATTCCTTACGAGATTAGCGAATTAGATCAATTAGAGGTTTTGAATTTATCTTATAATAATATTCACACGATTTTTCCAGACATTGCCTACCTAACCCATCTTAAAGTTCTATTTTTAGCTAATAATAATATTTCTAAAATCCCAAATGAATTAGGGGCATTAAAGCAATTGACTCAGTTGGATTTAACAGGCAATCCATTAACAAAAGATGCCATCACTGCTCTACAAGAATTACTTCCCAATACTACTCTAAAATTTGATACCATCAAAACAGACTCACCTCCTTCTAAAAAAGAAGTTGCAGTAGTATCAAAGGAAGATAAAAACCTAGAGAAAAAAGTCCGAAAAATTTTACACAAAGAATTAAAAACACCTCAACAGGTTTATGCCTTATCTAGTTTAATGAATCAGGGATTATCAGATTTGCCACTTTCTGTTTTACGAAATTTTCCCAATTTAAAAAGCCTATACCTCAACAGTAATCAATTCACTCAAATTCCCGAAGCAATATACCAACTGCCTTCACTCTCAACTATAAGTTTTAGTTATAATCAACTAGATGCTATCCCAGATAGAATTATTGAATTACAAAACATACAAGAATTAGATTTTTCAGGCAATCCTATTCAGTCTTATTCTACTAATATTGTTCAGTTGCCTCATTTAAAGAAGCTAGCTTTAGGCAACCTTGGCTTAACTACCTTCCCTGCTTTTTTACTAAAAATGCAACAGTTGGAATCCTTGGATTTAACGGGCAACCATATCCTCCGACTGCCCGAAAACTTGTATAAACTAGGCAACCTAAAAGAACTTCGACTTAATTTCTCTGGTTTGAATATAATCCCTAATGAAATTTTCACACTAAAAAACCTACGTTCTCTAGATTGGACAGGCAATGGTTTAGAAACCATTCCCCCTGAGATTGCTCAATTGACAAAGTTAAACAAACTAATTCTTAGTTTTAATCAAAATTTAAAGAGTTCCGCAGATATTTTGCAGTCACTCCCCCCCGACTTAAAAGAATTCTATATCAGCGGATTACAAAAAGACTCTATAAACTCAATCATTAACAATATTGGTCTATTAAAAAATTTACAAACCTTGTGGTTAAGTTACAATGAGTTAAAAGAAGTGCCCAACTCGCTATTTGATCTAAAAGAAATGAGAAGGTTAAGTTTGGCTTGTAACCAACTAAATACATTGCCAGAACAAATAGGCAGTCTCTCTAACTTGGAATATTTGTATTTAGACGACAATCAATTAACATCCTTGCCTACAAGCATTAAAAAACTAAAAAAGCTACGCTATCTAAATTTAAAAGATAATCCTATTGACATACAACAAAAGAGATCATTACAACATTCCTTGCCCAATGTAAAAATTTACTTTTAGCTGTTGTTCCCTCTTTTAAAGCCACTATTAGAATACTTAACAATAACACAAACAAGAGTAACAATACTGATAGTCTTCCTCAGATAACAACTATTATTCATTAAAAATCAACAACTTAACAGCAAAGTAATATTTTTTTTATCTTTTTTTTTTTGATAAATGCCTTTCCCTGTATTTTGAATATTATTTTAAAATGCTTTTTTTAGTAGAGTATTTTTTAATATAATAATGCCACGCTATGAAAACTCTAACAATAATAACTTTATTAATGGTTTTATGCTGTTCCCAATCAGCTTTTTCACAACAACAATTAGATAGCACTTCAACATGGAAAATTCTAAGAAATGGGCATAATTCTCTTGGAGCATACAAAGAATATATCACAATTAGTATTGATGGAGATACAACAATTCAATCTAAAGTTTACTACAAACTTTATCAACATGGAATAGATTCTACCAATAACTGGACAGGAGGTACGACTACAAGCTTAGTTCCTAAAAGTTTTTATGGCTTGATTCGAGAAGATAATAACAAGTTTTATAGTTACCAACTCTCTGGGCAAGAATCCTTGTTATATGACTTCACGAAGTTGGTTGGAGACACTATAACCCATTATTGTACTGATACTGTTGCTTTTATTGACACTGTCTTTTTAGGTACAACTCCTTTAAGAAGATGGAATTTTCCAACTTATTCTGACATGAATTCATACATTGAAGGCATCGGAGCTGTTTCTGAGCCAATAGGTGGTCTTTGCCAGCTTGTTGGAGGCAGTACTCGTTTGCTTTGCTATGAAAAACAAGGAGAGCAATTAATCGTTACTCCTGGTTATTCTTGCTCTGTGTTCAATACGACTTCCAAAGTTCAAGAAGAAAATAGTCTTGTAAAAGTTCAAATATACCCTAATCCGAGTTCTGAAAAAATTTCGATTCGCATCAACGCTCTCAATCAAAATGATTTCGATATACAACTTTATCACACTAATGGAGTATTATTAAAAAGTCAGTATTTAAACGGGCAATTCATCGAATTAAATTTAAGCGACTACTCTAGAGGAATCTACTGGTTAAAGATCCAATCTCCTCAACAAACACTCACCTATAAATTAATCAAAATCTAACCATTAGAACAATTGATTTAACTGCTCACTTTTTTTAGAAGTGAGCAGTTATAATTTGATGCGCAAAATTCTTCTAAAATTTCTACAACTACTATGCACCTTCTGCACTTGGATAGACTCCATTTTCAATCCAATCAATAGCTTTTTCTTCCCAATCAGGTGTTTCCGAAGCATTGATGAATATTTTGGTATTAATAACACCAGTTTTAGTGCATATGCGTTTGGATTGCATGTCTGTAATTACCGAATTAGTAATTGTGGCAGAGCGACTAATTCTAGGTTTAAATTTCTTTTGAGTAGCCATTAATATTTCTTGGCTTTTGGCTGGCATAGCGGTCATTTCTATCATATCAATGAGCATACCAAAAGAGGGAGGCAGTTCGTCTAATAAAGTCAACATTTCGCTTTGCCATGCTTTCATTTCCGTTTCTCTTAAAAAACCTGCGAATGTTAACTTTACGCCATAATCTTTTTGTTCTACGTTGTACATATATGAATCTTTTAAACTTAGGGACTAAAAAAGAACATTATCATTATACTTCCGACACATAGGACGTTGTACGATAAGTATCAAATGCTTATCAATTTAACACTTTTTTATTTTTTTTCAAAAAAAACTGCTGTGTATGTGTCTTAAAATTCAATAAACGAGTCCCTAATTTGCACTTATAGATTAACTTTTAGCACTTTCTTTTTCTTTTAACATAGTCCAAAACCTAGTATTTTGAATCTGTTTTTTAAATTTTGCAGCATTAAACTTTTTATCTGAAGATCCCAATCTATAGGAGTTGCCATAAAGAATAAACATTCCGATTTTTGCTTTTGTCTGTTTACCATTCTTCTCAATAAAAGCTCTTTCTGTTTTTACCTTTTGCAAAGCTTCATTAAAAGCCTCTTTAAAGCTATCAAAGCCATATACTTCATCAATTAAGTCCAATGCTCTTTGGCTAATTCTAGAATAAAAATCAACACTCGTAAAGCCTCCCCAATCAGGTTTCCTAAAAAATACATCTACGTCAATAGCCTTGTTTACCAAAACCCAGATCGCTTTTTCTTTTTGGTTATTCTCCAAATAAAACTCTGCTTTCCACATAGCAATAGAAACCGCCCTTTTCTCAAAAGAAGTTGCACTGAAAGTTTCATAAGGATACTTGGTTTCTGCCCAAAGCAGATAATTTAAACCTTCCTCATATTTCTTTTCCTTGGATAAAATTCGAGCCATTTGCATACAAGCATTATGATGATAGTTCGCATAGGGTTCCATAATTCCTGTTCCTGGATCAAAATTATTTAAATCCTTTTCTAAAATTTTTGTAATCCATAATTTGGCATTTTCAAAGTCTTCAAGTTGCTCATAAACCAAAGGGATATTATGTAAACTATTCTTATAACAAGACGAAGTATCTGAAAATGTATGAACAATCTGCAACCAATAGCTTAACGAAGAATCTATTTCTTCATCGTTATAAAGTGCAATACTACGGCTAAAGAGAGAATCGCACTCAGTATTTTGTGCAAATGACAAAAAAGAAAGACAGCATAAGATAACACTTAGGATAGTTTTCATGGATTTAGATTTAACGCTACTCCGTTGAAAAATCGTATTAGTTTACTGTATGAGTGCTTCGCAGTTAATTATCAGTAAGATGAATCACTGTTAACCTTTATACTAAAATACTAATAATCAAACTAATGCAAGATGTTTTTTTATGTTTTTTATAGAAAAACTAAAAAACTAAGCTTGCGCCCTCATGACCAGAGGGAATAATCAACGGAGTATTAATTTAACATTACTCCGTTGAAAAATCGTATTAGTTTATTACATGGTATTTCTATGCCCCAAACGAGCGCAGCAAATAATAATCAACGGAGTATTAATTTTAAATAGTTTTTACTAGGATACTTTACAAAGTAAGCTAGCGATCTCATAGGCATAGCAAACTACAGTAATAATATAATAACGAAAAATAATACCAAAAGATACCACCTCAAAAGGTAAAATTTTGATGCTAATTTTTTATTGCTTTAGTATCGAACCTAACAGACTTCTTTTAGCTGTAAAAAGACAACGTATATTGCTTATTGGAAGATTTTTATCATAACATAAAAAAAGCGCTTCAATAAGATTATTGAAGCGCTTTGCGGTCTGGACGGGACTCGAACCCGCGACCCCCTGCGTGACAGGCAGACATACTCATAGTGCATTTGAAGTTTTTAGAGTGCAAGTTAGTTTTTAAACCAGTGATTATCAAGCACTTTAACAAAACCAAAGTGTAACTTAGGTCAAGTTAGTCCTCTTCGTACTTCAACTATACTTCAACCAACTTCATGCAAAATAAAGTTCAAAAAAGCAATTTTTAAAGGAATTTTAACACTTAATTTCTTGTTTATATATATGAAGGGCTTAATGAAAGGCTTAGTATTATTTTTTTAACAATAAAAACAAATTTGGATGACATCAACAGCGAACATTGTATTAAACATTCACAAAAAATTAAAAGATGGAACACATTCTGTATCACTAGAAATTATCAAAAATGGCAAAAGACTTACTCTAAAAGCATTAAAGGTTAAATGCACTCAAAAGGAATGGAATCAGAGAAAGAACCTATTAAAGGTAGATACGAACCATACCAAAACAACGTACAGAAACTTTGAAAAAGCCAATCGCTATTTAAAGGAAGTAAAAGAAAGAGCAGAAGCAATTCTACTTGATTTCCATACAAATAAGACTGATTTCACAAAAGAAATGTTCCTAAAAGCTTTTTTAGGTAAATCAGATACAAATGATAAGGTATTTGACTTTTTTGAGGAGATAATAAATGAAAAAAAAGAAGGAAAACAAAGCTTTAGAACTCTTGTTGACACAAAGAATGCTTTATTTAAGTTTCATCCATACAAGAGCTTAACTTTCACTCAACTTGACTATAAATTTCTTGCAAAATTTGAGGCTCATCTACGCAGTAGAGGAAATATTGGTGGTGGTATAAGTGTAAGAATGAGAAGCATTCGTTCAATATTCAATGAGGCAATAAGAAGAAATATTGCTTTATCAAAAGATTATCCTTTTGACACATATAAAATATCTAATTTAAAAGAAGAAAAACCAAAAGTTAGATTATCACTTGAGGAAATGAAGAGCTTTGCATCCTTCAATGCAAAAGAACATCCGAAACTAGAAGTTTTTCACAAGCTATTCCTATTTAGCTATTACGCAAGAGGTATGAACTTCATTGACATGATGTTATTGCGTTGGGAAGACATTAGTGGTGAACGCATTTATTACAAAAGGTCTAAAACAGGAAAACACTTTGATATTCATATCAACACAAAGCTACAAGAGCTATTGAATTTCTTCAAAGAAAATTATCCAATAGAAACTGGATACATTTTCCCAATTTTATTAAAAAAGGGGCTATCTAATAAACAAATCGAGTATAGAAGAAAAAAAGTATTGACACAATACAATGCTGGACTAAAAAAAATAGCTAATGCAGTAGGAATTAAAAAGAGTCTATCAAGTAATGTAGCTCGTCACTCTTTCAGTTCAAACTTACAAATTAATGGATACAATGCAGAGACAATTAAGGAAGCTCTTGGACATAAAAGCGTAAAATACACAAGAGTATATTTAGACAACTTCCCTAAAAGTCAAATTGATGACATGGCTAACTCTTTAGCCGTATAACTATTATTTTTTTTTAACAAATAAAAACATTTTAATGAATGAAGAAATATTTGAATTAAAATCACTCTTACAAGAATTAAATCAGAAGTTTGAACTAATTCAAACAAATCAAAGCATTAACGAAACTTATATCAGAGGATATAAGGAACTGGCTACATTTTTAAATATTTCCGAATCAAAGGCTAAACAATTGGCTAAGGAAGGAAACTTTTTAAAATATAATTTATCACAAAGGCTCGTTTTCTTTAATAAAGCTCAAATATTCAACTGGATTGAGTCAAAAAAAGAACAAAGCTACGAAGAATACCTAGCTCAGATGGAAGCTACCTATTAAACGCCTATCCCTTCAAACCTCAATGTGACAATTGAGATTCTAATATTATAGTGAGGAATTGCTATGATATTAGCGACCAAAATAAATAGCTTATAAAAGCTTTGATTTAACTTTAAGTTTTCTCATTCATAGAAAATTATTTGCAACTCATACATAAATACGATAAAAGACACGCACTTTTGAATTTAAAAGTTGCAGTTGAAAACATCAATTAACCATTTGGTTAAAAAAAATAACACTTGAGTCATCAAACATAGCATATTTCACACGCACTTTTGGAGGATTTCCCTCCAAAATCCTAGTCTAAATCATTAATTATAACCATCAACTCTCTAGTTGTCAATTTTGATAAAACTGAAAAAGTTAATGGAATAGCTTGAGTCAAGTTTTCATGTAGGTATCTGAAACATGATTGATGTTCAATGAAATTTTCTTCCCCTTTTATATACAAGTGAAAAAGCCCTAAGCCATCTTTGCAAGTGTCCTCACCAAATAGCTTAAACTCATAGTTTCTTAACCCTCTCCCATTGTTTTCTTTGTTAGGAATTGCAATAATGACACTCATCTTCAATTGGGTTATTTTGAAAAGAATCCTAGTTATTAATAACCAATCAGTTTGGCTGATTTCTGAATCAATCAACCCCTCATAAACGCATGACTCATAATCTTGATATATGTTCTTCATTCTTGATTTTATTTTGAATATACCATAAGAATGAAAAAAGTAAATTTCCAATAAATTATTTCCCTTTCAAGAGCCTTCAAACAAGGAATAATTGTTATTTCATATTAACATATTGAGCAATTATTGTTATATTAATACTCTTGACAGCCATATTGGCAGATATATTAACTTTGGCATAACAAATGTTAATTATATCTCTTCATAAGACATTAACAGACAGGCAACAAATTCTATCATTCAACTTCCTATATTTCGCATCAGAATACGTTTTGCTGGTGTGTATATGGGTCTTTATTACGTTTATCAAATGTTAATTGCTTAGAAAAATGGCTAAATTAAAAAAGAATGAACCTCTTCCATTAAGACCATCATCACATATCAAAGAAGATGACTCCAAGAGCATTTTCATGGATGCTATTACCCCTTGGATGTTTCAAGGAGCTACAAATAGAGAATATGGCATAGATGGTTTTGTAGAAATAACCCAAGCTCCAAGCTATTCCGAAGACCAAATAGTAACAGGAAAAAGGTTTTCCATTCAACTAAAGTCTTCAAAATCAAGTAAATTTAGAAAAGATTTTTTTTCGCTCTCCATTGATGTTCAAAAAATTAATTATTGGCGAAACTCAATAGAACCAATAATGTTAGTTTATGTTGACCTAAATTCTGAGGTCTGTTATTATCGATGGATTGATGACAATTTAGTACAAGAGCTAAATAATAAAAACCCAAACTGGATAGCTCAACAGACTATAAGCATCCGTTTCGTAAAGAATAAAACCATCAATGCAAAATCACTAATTGATATTCAGAAATATGTTCACGCGTGGAAACGTCCTTCAAAAACTGTACTAAATGCAGGCAGTTATTTTAAGTATAGCAATGAAGCAACTTTGCTAATAAATTCTCTTTCTGATTCTGTAAAAGAACATAAGGTAAATTTTCTTTCTCAACAGCTTGACGAACTTATCAAAACAACGAAACAATCAATATATACAATTGCAGTTGTCGGACCGAATAAAGCAGGCAAGAGTACTCTTATAAACACTCTTATACAAAAAGATATTTCTCCTATTGGACGACTTCCAACCACAGGAATTCCAATTACAATTTTCCCAAGTAGCGAGAACAAGGCAATCGTAACTTTCAAAAATGACAAAAAAATTGAAGGAAAAGCTAACTCTATCTTTCTACGAGAATACACAACAAAAGATGAAAACCCTGATAATGAAAAAAATGTCAAAATTGTTTCTGTTCAAGTAGTAAACCCTGTACTTGAACGTGGGCTTGCAATTTGTGATGTCCCAGGATTAGACGACCCCGATGAAGAAATAAGGAAAATAACTAAAACAGCTTTATTCAATGTAAATGCAATTGTTTATTTGATAAGTGCTGGTTCTTATGCTAGTGGAGACTTTTCAATAAACAATCAAATCATCAAAGACTTAAGCAGTTTAAGTGGTAGAATGGATAGAATTTTTCTTGTTTTTAATAAAATAGATGCTTTGTCTTCTAATGAATTAGTTGAATTAAAAGAGTATGTGAGTAGGACTCTTAAACGTCATAATGTACTAGATTATTTAGCTTCTGACCCAATTTATATTAGTGCCAAGCTCTCATATGAATGTCGTCTTGAAAATCAAAGAGATAGTAAAAACGATAGCGTAAAAGAATTAGAAAGCCAAATATGGGAGTATCTATTGAGTAATAACAAAACAGGGCTTCATAATATTCTTGGGAGTTTTGCAGATTGCTTGAAACTCATTGAACAAATGCGAACTATAATTAACGCAAGAATGGTCAGTTCAGACAAGAGAGAACATCTTGAAAAAGAGATTCATATCATTTCATCCGAAATTAAGGGAGTCAATAAGCTTGTCAGAAAAAAACAGAAACAAATCTACCTTACACTTGAGGAGTTTTTAATAAATTCCTTGAATGGATTATTAGATTATCTATACAAAGACCTAAGTTCCTATCCTCTTCATAAGCCAATCCCTCAAAATAAAGATATTACAAAGTGGCTTGAAGACAATGCTTTTAAAACGATTTCAGATACATATAGATATTTAGATGAGTATATCTATGACTTACAATCAACTATCAACAGTTGGATTTCTAAAAAACTAAAACAAGTAGAGATAGGAATTGAATCTCCTGAAAACATAATATCAACTCAAATGCCTGAGATAACACGCTTTACTAACCTAATAAGTGTCCATTATTATGACAAAAAAAAGGGATATTTAGGAATATTAGAATCATTTTTTGGAGGAGTTGCAACTACCATAGAGAGTGTTTTTACTGCTATTGGGAATATTTTTACGTCTGAAGAAAAAAAACGAAAACAACAGATTAATAACATTCTGAAGAACTCAAAACGTAGTTTTGATAATATTGCTAAGGATTGCTTATTAAACCTAAACAAGCATTTATTGAGCAAGTGTAATTTCATGGAAGAAAAATCTTTAGATAGAGCTAGAGTGTATTTAGGGGAACTATCAGAGCAGTTAAAAGATTTGGATAAACCAATTTCTAAATCCGAAAAGAAGAACTACAATTGCTTCATAGAAAAAGTCTCAAAACTAGAATTAGAAATCCAAAGTAATTTATCCAATTTAAAGGATTACACTAATTGGATTGATGATGATATAAATTAGAAGCTAGATATTCCAATAATAACTCAAAACAAATAAGCAAACAAAATGGATATACCCTTAATAGAATATGAAGAGGCAAAAGAAGACTTGAAAAAACAGAAAGACTTAGGTGATTTGATAAGTAATGCTTTAAAACTGGGGATTAATCAAAAAAAATTCACCTTTTCAAAAACACAAGTGGAGTCGAAGTATAAAAAATTGATTGACTCAAAACTATTGCAATTTAACGATAGAGCTAATCATTACACCTTTGATTTTGAATCGCCTCTAATCTATATCAAATCTATAGAATATGCTAATAATTTATTAAAAAGGAATCCATCTAATAATCCATATGATGCTATAACTTTTGCTAATGAATTTCTTGATGAGATAAAGAAACCACGCACTAATTATAATTGGTTCACAACAACTTTTAGTAGAAATATTAGGTTTTACATGTTATTAGAATGTGAAAATTATTTTATTAATAATTTTGACGAACTTAAAAACTTGCTTACAAAGGAACAAGAACATCGTTCCTCTGCATTTGATGTAAAACTATATATTGATGATGTTGTTCCCTATTACAACTTGACTACAGAACAATTTTGGGAATTATCTAATTCTATTTCTTTAACAAATGATAAAGACCGTTACATTGCCAATAATATTATAACGACTGTTGCAGGAAGGTCACAAGAACGAGCAAAAGAATTTCTTAAAATTATTAAAAAAGGGAGTAATGATTCAGAATATAAAGTTCCTGTAATCATAAAGTTATCAAAATTTGACTACAACACTGCATTACAAGAAAGTCTGAAGTTGTTAAACAATAGACAATCAGAATCTCTAGGGCTGCAATGTATTTGTAGACTTTATTATCCTAGCACAAAAGAACTCTTATATGTATATAACCTTATAAAAGACCATACTTCACAAGAAATCGAATACATTGTAGAATTGCCAATGGCTTATAGTAATTTCATGGAACATGATTTCACAACTAGAGAATTAAGAGATAATGTCATAAATGAATTTAAAACGCTGATTATACACGATGACACGAGAGTTGTTAATGCAGCGATTTATTGGATTTCAAGTATCACTGAGTACGAAGAGGAAAGGATTGATTTTCTATTTCAGTTAGTTCAAAGAGATATTCCTGTTGATTTCCGAATGTATTTTAGAAAATTTTCAGACCCTTCTTATTTATTTCGATTTGTCCAAGGATATTATCTCGCCCTAAAACTTAGTGCCAATATAAAGCTATTTAAGCCTGCTTTTGATTCTTTAGAATCAAAACACCCTCAGAAGTTCTATAAAAATCTAACTGAGTTGATTTCAAACGACATTGGATTGATAAGAAAAGCTGGGCTTGATTTAATTACTTCTAAAACCTCAGGAGCATATAACCTAGACCTCTTAATATTAGATGAAAAAAGGCAGGTTATCGTCATTGATGCATTACTTTCAGTGCCTTTTCAAATTGAGAAGACACTACCTATAGTTCTTCAACTAAGGAATAGTCAATTCCAAATTGTAAGAGATTTTTTATATCAAAATCTAAAACAGTTAATATTTGCATATCAAGGGGTAATTATTGAATTACTTGAATCTAGTCTTGACAAGACAGTTCCAAGTGATTTAGATTTACTTTCAAAAATTCAAAGAGTTTGGACTAAGTACAAAAAAATCCTAAAAACAAAGAAGGGGTTATTAGAGCTTAATCCATTTATAAATCAGAAACGATATGCTGAAATGTACTACAGAGAGGAAAGAGAGTTCAATACAGAAAAAACTGAAGAAGCTCGAAAGAATAGCACTATGATACAAATGGGGTTAGTCAATGAAATATCTGTTATTAGAGGTTGTGCTTTCAAAAGTGAAGGTAGTAATAGGATAACTAAACTCACGACTATAGAACAAATAACATATAGAGATAAAAGGTATTTCATAAACCCATCTGTTTATGAAGCCACATACAGAACTCAAATTTTGTTCAAAAATTACAAACCCTAACTTTTCAAATGAAACAAATAATAGTAAGAGAATATTTAGAATCATTGAAAGAAGATGGAGAATTAGACCTTATTTTTCCATTATTATTAGAAACCTTAGATTTCCAAATAGTCACAAGAGCTAAAGAATATAAAGGACATAAGCAATATGGAAAAGATATTATTGCCTACGGAACAGACCCTTATGATAATATAAAAAAACGTTTCTATTTTGAGTTAAAAGGAGGGAGAGCACGTCATATTAATGCTAAGAATTATGCAGGAGACGATGGAATAAGAATGTCCCTTGTTGAAGCTATTGACAGGGATTTTTCTGATAATTCTATTGAAGGGTTCAATGAACTTCCAATAAAAATAGTAATAGTCCACAATGGCATTCTTCAGCCTGACGTTAGTGAAACTTTTGATGGGTTTATAAAAAAGAATTTTCCTAACGGAGAATCCCACTTTGCTAGATGGGGAATTTCTACATTAACTAAATTATTCTCAGAGTATTTATTTAATGAATATTTACTGACTAATGAAGAGAATATTAGGCTTTTCAAGCGTATGTTGGTTTTTATGGATGTCCCTGAAAATAGCCAAAGAGATTTTTATATTCTAGTCAATAATCTTATTTCGAATACTAAGGTAGGCAAACTTAATAAAAACAATTTTCCTGTACACCTAACAAGATTTTTTGAAACTTTAAAATTGATAGGGTTAATAACACATCAATATTCTAAAGAAGCTAACAATTTAGAAATAAGCAAAAACTGTGTTACATTTTTAGTTCTACAAACATGGTATTGGATTCTTTCGAAAAAGATAGAATCGGATAATAGAATAATCTCAAAGTTTAAAGAACTTATGCATTTGCACAAAGTTATATTAGATGAATATTTTGCAAAAATGTTACCAATAGCTATCTCAGAGTATGGTTTGTATTCTGAAAGTGGTGGAAGATATGAGCAAATAGGCTTTCCAATAAGATGTATGGATTTTGTTAAATACCTCATTTATTGGTTCTCTAGCATGACAGAAGAAGAGAAACAAGAATCTAACTCCGTTGAAACTTTAACAACTATTATTAATAACAATGATGGATGTTATCGCCCTTTGCTTGACAATCATTCTATATCTGTATTTCTTATTATTCAATTTTATATTGAGAATGGAGATACAAAAAATGCAAGAGTATATTTAATAAAAGTGTTTGACCAAATTCTTCTCAACCAAAAATATAGCAAGATTTTTCCTGATGGGAATAATAATCCTGAATCGCTAATTAGGCTTATTATCAAAGGAGAAAAAAGTATTTATTATGAAGACACAGGGTCAATGTTAGTTGGTATGTTGTTTGAATTTTTAGCTCTCTTCGATATGAAAGAGGAGTATGATGCATTAAAAGGCAAATTTGCTGATATTGAACTTTCTACATACATCCCTTTCACAGATAAAATGCTTACCCAGTACCTTCCTGAATTAAAAGAATCACATGAAGAGACCCTTTTTAAGCGAGAGATGTATAGAGAGGGCTTCCAGTCAGAAATTCGCTTAGAAGCAGAATTTGAAAGCTTTAAACATAAGACTTTTAAGAAGGATGAATATTCAATAAGCTATAAAACAAAAAAATTAGGTTTTGGTAAATTAATAGACTTAGCACATATACACTATAATACGCCTTTTTTCCCTAAAAAGTGGAGAGGGTTAATGGGGGGGAATCCAACCAAAGCCCTTTAAATGCTTGTTCAATTCTACTAGTCTTTCTCAGTTAAAATTAAAATAGGGAGATTCAGGAGTAAAACAAATGTGTTTGTTTTGGTGCTTCTAATACTTATTTTACAACAAAAACATTGAATACAAGCCTATTAAGAGCTTATAAACACACCTACACACAATCAGAAATAATTTGTTGTTGAATCTTAAAGAAGCCATTACCCTGCTTTTGAAGCAAAACCTTTAAAAGCGGGGTACGAATTAAAATTCCCAAAGTAGGCATTATGAGCAAAAAACAATAATGTTTGCTTTAAATAAACAATTATCAATTGCTTATAAAGCAAAATAATCTTAAATTAATATTTTGTTTTACTCCTGAAAGTCCTAAAATATCATCTTCAGATATAAAACATGACGCAATATTGTGTATTTAGGGAGTAACTATTATTAATTTTATACTAGATTTTTAACTTATGTTCTTCTAGCCTAAATTCAATTACTCCATCATCATTAGTTTGGGGTACAATAAATCCCTTTTCAAACTGTTCTAAAGCTTCTTCCCTATAAAATGTATCAAATACTTTTAAGGAAGCGTTGGTGTTCCCTTCAGGTACTTGGTTTAAGTCAGCATTATAAACCCGATAAATATGATAGTTTTCTTTATTTTCAAGCATGAACTTCCATTCATTTTCAGAAAGATAAATTGGCTCATCATACAATCCCCTTGAAGTAGTTTTCACATCAATATAAATGCTTTCACCTTCATTAGTTGTTATCTTAAAATCATAAGGTTCTCCTGAATCTTGGATTCCACCAAAGCCATTTTCTATATATACCTTGTTTTTCCACTCAACATTATCAGTATTATTTTCAAATCTCTTTAACAATATATTGTAGACGTACTTTTCTCCCCAATTGCCAATCTTCTTTAATTCAGGACTATGATGTCCTCTAGAATGACGAGAATTTTTAGACTTCTCTCTTTTGTTTACAAAATCCTGAACATGCTCTTGTTTCAATTGAGATTCATCAGAAGACAGTTGGTCTAGAACTAGAGGTATCATATTTTTTTTCTCCTCTAGTATAAAAATATCATTTCCGACAATAATCGAATTTCCAAATTCTATTGATTTTACTTCAATAGTTTTATCAAAGAAAACGCGGTGAGTTATTTTTTTACAAAAATATATTTTAAACCCATGTTCATTACTCCATTCTTTATAAAAAGTAGCATTGTATTCATTGCCTTCAACCTTATAGGCTGTCATATCCTCTAAAGTCAAACCTAAATAATCACTAACACTGGAACATTCAAAATTTGGAAGTATATCATGGCAAACTAAAAGCCCTTTCTTACTTGAACTCAAAACATCAAACACTTCTTTTATTGAAGTTCTAAATTCCTCCCACTTTTCGGACTTGTACTTATAGAAAGTGTCATCATTCTCTTTTAAATGAATTTTAAAACTGACTTCACCAAAGTCTGTCACATTCGATACTATAGGCACATAGTCCTTCGTTGAAGATAATGCAAAAATTCTACCTAAATCGGCTTGATTATCTGTAATAATGTTCTTTGAATGAAGCCACTTCAGCATCCTACCATGATTGATAGATTTACTTTTTGTTTCAAAGTCTTGCAAGAGAACACCATCAAAATGTTTCCGAGTAAGATAAACATATGAATTCCAGTTTTTTATATTCAAATTAAAGAATATCATTTGTTTTTGAGGAATTCCTGAGAATAGTGCTAAAAACCAATCATCTAACGATTCGTCAGGCAGTAAATACCTTTTATCATTATCACTTGTAATATATATTTTAATTCTAGGGCTAAATCCTAGTATTTCCTCCCATTTTATACCATGTACTTGCAACCTCTTATCTTTCTTATTGGGTATCGGATTTTGCACCCAACTTTTAATTAGGTAAGACATAAACTCCTTTCTCTGCTCAATAGACAAAGATGCTTTAATTGATGGCACATGGAATACTTCTTCTTCAAAAAAAGGATTTTTAATCAAAACAATCTTATCCTGAATTCGATATGAATTGGCATTTGGAATTAAAATATTTTCTAACTCCTGAAAGGCAGAATCAAAAATAAAGTCATCCTTTATAAAGTTATAGTTACGTGTGTAACGAACACCATCCTTAATAAATAAATTGCTAGAAGAACCAATTTTCTGAAATTTGAATCCATTAAGCAGCTCAATATTTTCTGACTCGTGAGCATAAGCATATAAAAATGCTAATTCATGACTTTTTGTGATTTGTTTAGGTAAAAGAGAATGAATAGTTGCCAGTTTCATTGGTTTCTCAACTCCTAAGAACTGCTTTAATTTTAAACCTAACAATTCAAACTGCTTAATTATTCCATCTAATAAACCGCTTTTATTAGCATATCCTTGTCCCAATACACTTGAAACAGTTAGAATGTCCTCCTCTATTGTCTTCAAGGATATTTTGTTATTCATGTTCACATCCTTAAGACTTTTAGATACTCCTAAACTATCTTCAATCACTATCTTTTCTCTTATTGATATTCTATCAGATACTACTTGCTTATCTTCTGCGGATTGAGCAATTTCCAGCAATTTATACTCCACACTTTTTTCAGTGTAAGAGACACCTTCTTTCAACCTAATTTCAGGTACATAATTGTAGATATACTCCCACTTTATCTGTCTAAGCTCCTTATCCTTAATACAATGAACAACATCTATAACACTCTGATAATCAATTTTAATTTTCTCTAATAGGGATGTATATATCTCAAAGGGAATTTTTAAACCTATTAATCTTAAATCTTCAAAAGTATAGCTCTTGTAAATAGATTGAGGTATCCTATTAAAAACTGATGGGTAGTTTTTTTCTATATATGAGTAGAGTTTTACATAGCTTACATCATCAAGAGACAAATAATAATTATTAATCTCATCTTGATACATTAACTCATAACCACCATCGTTTATAGCAACAATTTTGAGAAAACTGAATATTTTTTCTTGATTCTTTATTGAATACTTTATTAGAGCATCCACTTCGGATTCTGAGTGCTTAGATGTAGATATGTTATTAGCACTTAAATTTTGCAATCTTTGAAACAAAAAGCTTCCACCTCGAATATATTCTAAACCATCTATATTTTTAATGAATGAATTTAAGAATATAAAATCTTCAAAATTTTGATTTGTTATTATAAAGCCTAACTTCTCAAGCTCTGCTCTAATCGGAACAATTCTGTTATGATTAAGGATTATTGACTTGTTCTCTACTATATCGTTAAGTGAGTATAATTTATCCTTACCTTTAATAAATTTTATGTTTTTAAATATTTCTTTAAATTCTGACGACTGCTCATTCTTCCATTGGCTCTCAATTAATTTAATAAACTCAGGAATTATCTCGGTATTATTAGCCAACCACTCATCAATTTTTGTAACGTCTTTTGTGTTCGATATAAGTTTACATATATCCCACTTCTCAATCTTTAATTTATACTGATTATCAGCATCTTTTACAATATTCTCATGTTCTTTATCTCCTGCATTCCATAAAAACCATTGTATATTTTCAACTCCAAAGTCAATTGGCAATATATCAAATCCAGTATTATTGATTCTTACACAAGAAACATCCTTAGCATATTCTTGTTCTCCTTGTACTGGAATATTCTCTTTTATATAGCTTAAAAGAGGTAAGTATAAAGGTTGAAAAATCTTTCCGTCTTTGAAAACAGAATTGGAAGTTAAAATAGCAACATATATATCTAAAAACTTCTCTTTATTTGTGGTCTTATACCCATCTAACCTCTTTATTAAATGTTCTGTAAATATGATAAAAAGTCTTTCATTTCGCCCATAATCTTCTTTGGCTTTTTCCTCATCTTTCTTCCCTTCTGTGTAATACAAGGAAGTTCTTTGACTCGCATTATAGAAGGCATTTGAGTGTATTACAAAATTAAGCCCATACTTTTCATCACTAAGTGGGAAATAAAGGTAGAAATTGGGCAATTCTTTGATATGTTCTTTAGAAGAAAGAGGATAATAGCCAAAAAGAATTTCAATAGGTGTTTTATCTACGCCCTTTACATCTGACATTATATACTCATAATCGTTTTGATGGTCAATTGGATTTATTTCAAAGACATCTTCAATAATTATTGAGGCAGGTTTTATTGTATCTTCATTGATTTGGACTTCATTTAATATTTCATTTTTTTTATGATGCTGTCCTATTTTGTTAAGAAACGTAAGAGAAAACTCAATTCCCTCATCAAGCTTATCTTCAAGTAAAATATTGGCTTTATCTTTCCCCAGCTTAAGAAAAAATATACTCCCTTCTTCAATATCTCGTAGGTTTAAACCATTATCCGTATCTATTTTGTTTAGCCAACTGACCATTTTTAGGACCTCACCATCACTAAACAATTGATTAGTCTCTTGATAATGGTAATTTTTTGATAAATCTCTTGGTTGGCAAGGATAATTAGTCAGTAAAATTTTAAAGAACCATGCAAAGTCATTATCCTTCCACTCATGCTTTGCAAAGTCATCTTCTTTTCGTTTTATCTCTTCTTGAATGTTTTCACCATCCAAAGGAGAAAAGTTAATATCTTCAACTTTTGTCAAATCCATTAACTGCTTTAATTGAAAGTTTTTCCAACTAAAAAGAATCGGACCATAATTCTGATTAATTAATTCATCAATTCCTGAAGTTTCTCCAACAAGTCTATGCACTAGTTTAAAACCAATCCCAAATTTACCAATATTGTGCTTATCCTCATTAGACTTCGTCGATTGACCGATATTCAAAATTGAACGGACTCCTTCAAAATCAAATTGTCTTCCATTATTAATTGCAAGAAAATACTCTCCATCTTCGCCATCAGGTCCATAAAACATATAAAACAGAGAAGACTCAGCATCAACGGCATTCTGCAAAAATTCATAAACAGCTTGGCTATCTTTTGCCATGTCTAAGAAACCAGTAAGAAACCCCTTAATATCTTTTTTGTCAGCGTGAGCTATTTCAAAATATCCTTTTATTTCTTTATCACCTGATAAAATTGAATGCCCAATAAAATTTTCATCCCTATTATCCTTGGCATCTCTTACTATTGCTTTATAATACTTACGATATTGCCTTATGTTCTTTATTTTCATATATTTAAGCATCCTGAGTCTATTAATATTTGGTTACTCTATTAATATAAAAAATTATTATATTGATAGATTAATAAAAATAATAAGAAATCTCAACATTAAGCAAGACAAAATATCTAAAAAATCAACTTTTTTTAACAATCAATGACTATTAATAAATTAATAGTCAATAATTTAAATGCTAGTATTTTTTTTCTATAAATCAACAATAAACACAAAAAAATGAAATACAATAAACAAATAACAGGATTATCAGGAGAGTATTTTGTCGCAGCAGAATTACTTAAAAGAAATTATCAAGTTGCAATAACAATGGGGAATGCAAAAGCGATTGATTTATATGCAACAGATGAAGAAACCGAAAAAACATATTCTATTCAGGTAAAGACACTAAGAAAGAAACCTAACTGCTTTACACTCCATACTCGAAAAATTAGGGAAGATACAGTTTACTTCTTTGTTTATCTTAATCCAATAGAGAGACCACCTGAATATTACATAGTTACAGGCAGAGAACTACTAGCTCAAAAAAAACATTTTTATGGTGCTAGTTTAGGTAGAAGGGATGGACGTGAAACTGTAAATCATGGTCCTTTAAGAGAGCACTTTGAAGCTTGGGACAAATTAAAAAGTGTTTAACTTTTGTCATTTAGCTTCACTTTGCTTTAATATATGCTCTGCTTCAATCAAATTATCCAATAGGCAAGATGTGAAATTTACAGCATGCTTTACTAATAATTTATTTCTATTAAACTGTCCGTCTTCCAATTCCATTTTTTGACCATGAAATAGATTATTCCTTATTTGTTTAACAATTTCAAATACAGCTTTAAACGGAGTCCCTTGCCATAAATTAGCAATCTCTTGTTCATCTTTTATAACTTCAATTTCATCAAACAAGTTGGAATTATATTTCAAACAATAGGTTGCTCTTAGAATATTCTCTGATGGATTAAAGCCTTGATTGGAATTACCTACAGGGCGAAGAATTGAAAACTCTTTTGCAATATCAATAACACAATCAATCTCCCAATAAAAATTTCCATGTGCATCGCAAAATTGTTGAATTCCATTATTGCCTCTAAACTGTTGTTGCCAATACGATTCAAGCCATTCATAATTTTCATGAAGTATTCTACGATATTCTAATGCCTCTAAATCTTTGTATAGTTTCGACCTAAATTCAATAATGTTTTCTGAAATCATAACAGAGCAAATAAGATTGTAATGGTTTTATTATGGGAAGTTTGTATGTAATAAAATTCACACAACAGGAACTATACTTATTCTATTTATGTTACTTTTAAGTATCAGCCCAAAATATCATGAATCAAAATACCCAAAACAATCTAGGAACTGGCATTTTTGCCATTTTATTCTGTATTCTATTATATTTTATACCATTAAATTCAATAGAATCATTTTTATTGGCTAAAGTTGGTTTGTCCAGTCTTATAGCTAAATCACTTGTTGTTATTTATGCTCTGTTGGCTTTTGCAGTAGTGAGGGCTATAACCAAAGCACCAAGTTCGTTTATTATCTCCTTAATTTATGTGTTCCCTCCTATAGTCTTTACATCTTGGATAGGAGTTGAGGACTTTAATCGTGTGAATCACATATCATTCTTTACACTCCCAAGTATAATAGCCTATTCTTACTTAGGGTTTATTGCATCTATTCCAATCAGTCTTGAGTTTTCAAGAAAGTCATTAACTCCAATCCTATTGCTATTTTCTGTAGCCATATCCTTTTTATTTGCGGCAATTTGTTGGGAAGCAATATTAGGGGCTGAAATAGGATTAATTGCCGATATAGTGAAGCTAAAGGTTACTTATTCAGTAGCAGGATTAATTTCATTTCTTGTGTTTGCCTTCGTTTCAATTCCTATCTCTTACCTTTTGATAGCTATTTCATACATCCTTCCTAATATAAGTACTGAATCTACTAATTAATAAATTTTATATTATTTCACATGTTTGAAGAAATCACAATATCCTCACGAAAAAACGAGAGTAATGTTTTAGGGCAAATTGCTGAAGCAATGTTGTTTTATCAGAAAGTTAATTTAGTTTGTTCTCCTGTTTTATTCCAAGAATTAGTTAGACAAAAAAAATTGGATTCTTTTGTGGAGTTAATGGCTACTCCTTTTTTAAATGTAATGTTAGAAGAAAATTTGCTTGCTACAGAAACTAGAAAAATAAAAGGCAGAAAGTATTTGTATTGGCAAAGAATGGGGCTTGCCCAACACCCTACCAAGACGGTGTATGATAGACTTGATTTGGTAATCAACAGAGAAACGGGAAATAGTGCTTATACTAACTATATCATGCCTAAAATAATAAAAAACTCATCCTCATTCCTTCATTCTAAAAAAGTATTGGAATACATCTATAATGATTTGGATGATAATACTTATCTTAAAAGAGCTATTGCTCAAGCTATTAATTTATACACCCCCGTCTTAAACATAACCCCTGAAGAGATACAAATACTAAAAGAAGAAATTCGAGAAGGGTTTGTTATTCAAACCAATCCCCCCTTTGAAGTAATAAATCAGTTTAGTCCTAATCAGATTTTTGACTCTAATACAATCCTTGAAAACTTAACCAGCGCAAGATTAGATTCCTGTATTGCATCCGATTTGAATAGTGATTTTGCATCTAATCCAGTCATTTTTTCACTTGTAAAAGAAAAGATAACGTCTATTATTGAAAGGTCAATTAACAATTCTCAAAAAATTGATTGCTTTTCTGAATTAGTTTTGTCTCAGGGGCATTCTCTTAGTAAAACAATAAATCAGGGGAATCGGTCCATTGATGAATTAATAAAGCTTATTGACAAGGCGAGTAAATTCAAAGAATGGCTTGGTAACATTGGTTCTGATGAATCTTTAATTAAAGAATACTATGATGAAGTCACGAAAGGTACTTGGGTTGACAAATCCACAGGGAAGAGTTTCCGATGGATGTTTTTTACTTGGACGGGGATGTTAGCTGATATGTTTACAGGAGGAACAGGGAGTTTAGCTTTAAGTATAGGTGATAGTTTTTTATTGGATAATCTCATTTCAGGTTGGAGACCCAACTCTTTTGTTGATGAAGATTTAATCCCTTTTGTTGAGTCAATTAACAAAAAAGCTTCGTAAAACGCTATATTTGATTTTGTAATCTATTATTTTAAGACAATAGCTTCGGGGGTTGCCATAAAACTTACACAGTAAATTTCATCTATTGAGCATTCCTGTCCTATTTTGAGACACAATCTTTCCTTTAGTACTTGATAGTCTTTTATTTTAACATTCCCTCCAACAGCAAGAATCGTTTTACCATTTACCTTAGCTTTGCCTGCATTAAAGATTTCACGAACATAATCATATGCGAACATTAGTTCCCACACCCTAGGAATAACAGCATTATGAATACAATGATTGGTCCATGAGTACAAATTAAACAAATCCGAAAAGTTGTAATCAGGAAACTCTAGTAAATCAGAGTTTTTGCTAATAAAATTAATGAAAAAATCATGTCTCACTTTAGGACCATTATGATTTTTGTTATGAATGCTATGAAGTCCTAGAATTCTTTTAAACTTTATTTCAAGTGATTGCCTTAATGCAAAGACAGAGAAATTAGTAGCTTCTTTTTGCTTAATAGGAATTAAGGAAGATGACCAAATAAAGCTTTCACCTGCTCTTAATATTTCAATGGAGTTATGGTTATAGTTTTTCCATCCGTCAAAGAAAACCTGAGAAGGTTCAAAGTGCTCAATGAATGGTTTTAAATCAATAATAAAATCATGAATCAAATGACTGTACTTAGATATTGAATGAAAAGATAGTTTGCCATGTTTTTGTTCAATCAAATCTTTCAAGGACTTAAGGTATTTTATTGCTAGACAGATTTGTTGCCTAGCATAATTTCTATATTCTACTTTCGTTTTCCCCTTTGTGTGGTTTTTGTATATTAGCCCAATGACATAATTTGAGGTATGACTTTTATCCTTAAACTTATGCGTGTGTTTCAATTTCTCTAGGTATTCTAATAGGTCTATAAAACACTCTTTGGCAGTCTTTTTTATATTTTTGGAATATGGTTTTCCACTTATCTTTTGAGTAAGGTTGTGTGTGATTGTATTTATTCTTTCTTCCATTTGTACTTCTCTTAATATCAAATATTTAAAAGTAACACTTGAAAGAAGATTATGATTCCATTTCTTTTATGAAAATAGATTGATTTCTTTATTTTAGAAGGTCTTCAATATTAATATCTAAAGCCCTTGCTACAGTATGTAATGTAAGAAGAGTTACATTCATCTTCCCTGCTTCTAATCTGCTCATATTAGATTTGTCATAATCTATCTTAGCAGCCAACGCTTGCTGTTGCAATCCTTTTTTCTCCCTGTAGTGCTTTATTCGCCTTCCTACATGTAATTTTAATTCTTCAAAATCCATATTCACAATTGGTAAATGAATAAAGGTTATGATTTGTTAAAATTTTTGGTTATCTTTAAAGACAAGTTTAATTTTTCATAATATATAAATCGCCATGAAATGAAATTGACTTTTATAATTATCTGTATTTCCTTAGGCTCTACAATTGCTCAAAGTTCTTCTCCTGAAGTACTAGGTGTTGCAGGAAATCGAATAACAGGAACAAATACTGTAGTTGATTGGACAGTAGGTGAAGTTTTTACTACAACAATTAATGGCACAAACTCTATGGTTTCTCAAGGTTTTCACCAGCCTCATCTTGTCGTTTCACCATTGAAAAATGTAGAAAAGCCACTTATCTACATCAGTACATTTCCTAATCCTACAACAAGCAAAATTAATGTTCAAATAGACGAACAAATCCCCTCCAACCTTAGATTTATTTTGAGCAGTAATGATGGAAAAGTTATTCAAAAATTATTGCCTATGACTAATGAAAAGCAATGGAGCATAGATATATCAGATTTGCCGACTGGAACATACTTCCTATCCCTACAATCTTCATTCAAAACTATTCAATCATTCAAAATCACAAAAATTTAATAGCAATGAAATATTTACTTACAATAATCATCTTAGTAACTATCATTTCGTCCTCATTTTGCCAATCTCCACCACAATTAATAAATTACCAAGGTGTTGCAAGAGATTTATCAGGAAACCCTCTTACAAGCCAAAATATAAGCCTTAGAATGAGTATTCTAAGTGGCTCTCCAACAGGTACAATAGAATATGCAGAAGTTCACAATGTGACAACAAATACTCTTGGTCTTTTCAGTATTCAGATTGGAGGAGGTAGTGTTCAAGCTGGTACATTTTCTTCGATTAACTGGGGGACTAATTCTCATTATCTCCAACTTGAAATGGATGAAAATGGAGGTACTACTTATACAATGGTTGGAACAACTCAAATGCTATCTGTTCCCTATGCTTTATATGCAGAGAACTCTGCTGCTTGGTCAGTTAAGGATGATACCGTTTATACCTATAAAAATGTTGGTATTGGCACAAATAACCCAACAGGAAAATTAAATGTTACAGATGGAAACCTTAGAGTAGATAGAGGGCAACTTGTGGTTTGTGGAGGAGGAACAAGTGGTGGAAAGTTAATTCTATGTGATAACCAATGGAAAGTACAAGTTAGAGATACTTTGTTGGCTGGATATGGGTCTAGCATGATGTTTATGACTCAAAACACAAATCATGCAGTTCTCACAGGCACATCAGGAAATTTTGGAATAGGTACATTAGCCCCTCAACGAAAGCTACATATTAACAACGTGATGAGACTAGAACCAAGAGCAACAGCCCCTAGTAATCCATCTAAAGGAGATATGTATATGGATGATACTCAGAATAAACTTATGGTTTACGATGGGACAATATGGAGAGCTTGTTGGTAAAACAAAACATAGGTGGAAGAACAGTATCTTTCACCTTTTTTCTTAAATAACAGAACCCAATCCTCATCTTATCACTAATTCCTCCTTCAAATCCAAAGTAAACATTAGCTATCTTTCTTTACTAAAAAACTGTATATTTTAATCCATCTTAACAAGCAAGAATAACACAGTATTTCATTATAAAAAAAGTGTACTTGAGAGTTCCTTATTTATAATAACAAGAGCGTTCACAAGTACAACCATAAACACTGATAATCAACACTTTAACACATTCTACCAAAAGGCTTAAAAAATTTTCAATTCACTCACAAATTAACTGTAGTTCATACCCTATGTTCAGGCGAAAAAATGCTAATTTAGTTTAAAATTATTTGAAATAAATAATCAGTTATTGAACTGCTTTACAAAAAAAAGGAGAACAAGCACTCTCTTATTCTCCTTCAGTGAATATAAATAAATTAAGCTCTTTATAACCGTTTCGCTAAATTAGCTTGACTTATGATTTATATTACTCGAAACATACATATATAAATATCAATTCTTCCTCAAAAAGAAAAACTGCAACCACTCACCCAAAACAACTCCTTAAAAAACCCAAAAAAGGCAATCTAAAAAATTCTAAAAAATTTTTAAAGCACCTCATCACCTATTATATACACCTCCCTATATAAAGGAGGAAGAGAGGGGTTTAGGATAACAAGGGGGGGGATTATGCACATTCCAATATCTTATGTACTCTCTCCCCATCTCTTTCTAAGTCTGTTCCTCTTATTCCCCAATATAAACCATCCATCTTGTTCCAATCTTTTAATATGTAATTCATTCCAGCCATTGAGTTACGGTAGTCTTCAACATGATTAATGGCATGAGGAAATTGATTATCTAAAATAGATTGAATAGTTTCATTTTCTAATGAGCCAAATAAAGCAATATGATTGTGAAAACCTCCACCACGTTTTTTAAACGGTTCTGTTGAAAACAAAATACGAAGCGATTTTTTAGGATATTGTTTTCGTAGCTCATCAAATAACTTATCCATATTTGAACGACAATGCTCAGGCGATAAATCTTTTTCGTAAGATACTGTACAGAAATATGACCAATCAAGATAGGATAAGAATGTAGCTAGGTCATTTGGATTCTTTAGTTTATTCACATAAGTTTTAATCCTTTTCAATTCTAACTCTAAATCTTCTTCATTTGAGCTTAGGATTTTTTCGGGAATAAATTCTGTTAGAAACTGCTTCTTGTGATAATATTTAGTTCCTTTCTTTTTTACCCAATCACTTTTCATTTTATCATTTGCTATCTTTTTTCTTCTTCTTGCTATTGTTTTCTTGCAAATACCAAGCAATTCGGCAATCTCTTGTGTTGTGTAACTCTTTTTTAATTTCATTAATTACGTCCATTGATATTTTTAATTTTTAGGTACTGCTTACTTTCAGATATACGAAGTCCAATACAAGGCATTAGACTTGAGAAAAAAAATAAACCGTATTGTTGTATATAAAAGGCTATTATTTAGCCATTTTGAATAGAGGACATTTTGTCCTGTCTTATTTATAAATATGCTCTATTTTTCAAAAAACTCTTGCATTCCTTAAAATCTAAGTCTTGAAAGGGAGAAAATACAACTAGTGAACTCAAACGAGAATAAAAAGAGCTATCTCAAGCTTTTCAAAAATTCGGTTGAAGTAAAAGTTGAAAAAAAGCGTATTTTTTCTTAAATTACAAGAGCTAGAAAAGCTAGTAACATAAAAAACTACAATCTAAATCGAAACATAAACGCTTCTTAAAGAGTAAATTATGCTATTATCTAAAAATTAATTGAATTACTCTTAGAAAAGTGTTTGAAGGAGGAAAAAGTTGAAGTAACTTACCTTTAAGTTAGAAATTTAGGTAGATAAGGTGTTTGAAACCTATTGAGAGACTTCTTATGTTTTTGGAAAAGAAATAGGCATAATTGAGGTAAAATGCTAAAAGGACGAATCAAAGAAATTTGTTTTAAAAATATTCAAAAATCTCAACCATACTTCAACCAAATAGAAAAAGGATTCCAGCAAACGCTGAAACCCTTTATTCTAGGGCGGTCTGGACGGGACTCGAACCCGCGACCCCCTGCGTGACAGGCAGGTATTCTAACCAACTGAACTACCAGACCAAAATGAGTAAACTCACTTTGTATTTTATTGTAAAAGTTGCGGTCTGGACGGGACTCGAACCCGCGACCCCCTGCGTGACAGGCAGGTATTCTAACCAACTGAACTACCAGACCAACTCTTTATTTTGTTGCGATTACAAGCATGTCTTGTAACTAGTGCGATGCAAATATAGGGCAAAAATCAGTACTTGCAAATATTTGAGCAGTATTTTTTAAAGTTTTTTTAAAGTTTTTTTTGCCAAAAAACCTAGTCACTACATAATCAAGTATTTAAGAAGAAACTTTTTTTTCTGTTTTTTTTTCAAGAAGCAAAGATGCGTACAAAAACAGCTTATATTCGTTCGCTGTGATTCGTGCTTGATTGGTATATCCTGTTCTCAAATCAGTAATGGTAGAAGCCTTGTGCTCCTCTCCCAACGATATATCATACAACCGTACTACAAAATTAGTTCCTAGTTCCACCTTCTTTTCTTCCGATCGTCGAATTTCTACCTGTATAGGCAACGGATTTTGATGCGAGCGATAAAACAAGTGATACCCCGCCTCTGCAATTAACAATTGGTGTGCCCCATAACCTTCGATATAAAAAACAGCATCAATCAACTTAAAAGACAATCCTAGTTCTTCAAAAATTGCTTTGTAAACCCGTTTTAAATATTTTATTTCTTCCTGCCCTTGATTGCTAATCGTTGAGCGAATTTCAATTTCTAGCTTATCCAATTGTTCTCGTTCCAAATGCTCTACCTTTACTTTTAGAAAAGCTACATCAAAATAATCAGTCAAGTACACCGACTGCTGGCGATCGAATTGCTCAGGAGCATTTTGATAAACATAACGCAACTCTTCCAACGCGCTTTTTTGAAACAATTGCTCTTTGAGTAAAATTTTATCAATTTTAGTCGTATCTCGTTTATAAATAATGCTACTTGTTCCAGCACTTTTTAAGCGTAGAGAAGTAGATACGATATGATCCAAATACTTGCTTCTCACCCCTAACAACATTCTATTCGCATCCTCCTTTTTCTCTGCCAATTGATTTTTTAAGTCATAATATTGCCAGTCCAAATCATCCCCTTCATTCATATCAATTACATAATCCTCTTCAGCATCTAAGACGGCCAAACGATCTTCTATGGATTCAATTTCTTCAATCAGAAAACCATAAAACCGCTTTAATTGATTCTCGGTAGGGATTGGAGGTAAAAAGTTTTCTTGTAAGGGGCTGACAAAATCAAGTACTTCAATCTTGGGGTATAAGGTTCCATTTTTCAGCTTAATATCAAAAATGACAGGTTGGTCAGAAGTTGTTTTAATTAATTGCTCTGCCGAAAAAGCGGTTAAATCCTTTTCTATTTGACGTTTCAAAGCACGCCCTCCCATTTTAGCATTAAACCCACGTCTAGCCACCCACTCTAGAGCATCGTCTGAAATATTCAAAATAGTTGTCCGCCGCACAAAACCATCTCGACTTAACAAATTCTGAATTTGCAGTTTGGCAATTCCTAAAATATGCTCTAGCTCTAAAGCGTTAAAAATAACTGTTTTATCAATTCGATTAATGAACTCAGGTCGGAAAAAATTCTCTACCGCTTTCCTATAAATAGCATCATCCGTACTTTTTTGAGTTTGAAAGCCAAGTTGATTGTCTACATCTGACGCTCCAATATTAGAGGTCATAATAATAATGGTATTTCCAAAATCAACCGTTCGCCCCAAAGCATCTGTCAAACGACCATCATCTAGAACTTGCAGGAGTAAATCATGAATTTTAGGATGTGCCTTCTCTATTTCATCAAACAAAACTACCCCAAAAGGATTGTAACGAATTTTTCCTGTCAACTGTCCTTCTGGATTATAATAATCGCCAATCAAACGAGACAAAGCCATTTCGTCAATATACTCGTTCATATCAAAACGCATCAACTTTTTAGCATCTCCCAACAAATATTCACAGATAATTTTAGCCGCTTCCGTTTTACCAACTCCTGTCGGACCAATAAACAGGAAGGAGCCCAAGGGTTTGTTAGGATCATTTAATTTGGCTTTAATGGTGTGAATCACATTGGTCAAACAATCTACGGCATTTTTTTGACCAACCAATGAGGCCTCAATATGTTGGCGCACCTCATTTTCTTCAAACGTGTACCCCATGTCAAAAATTTGGCTACTCAAACCACTATACATCTCGAATTCCTCTTGTGCCTGTTCTACATCAACCGTTTGCATACTATATTTAACCGCCAATTGTGTCAACAGTTTTGAAACAGAACCAGGTAAGGCCTTGCGCTTAAAATAGTTTCTATGAATGGTAAATAATTGCCGAACTGCTGGGATTGAAATGGTACATTGGTGTTGTAATTCCAAGCGTTTGCGCTCTTCCAAAACCATTTTAACCGCTGTTTCTAAGGTTGGTTGTTGAATCCGTATTACTTGAAACAAATCTGTAAACCGACGATCTTTCTCCTGTATAATTTTCCATTCCTCTGGTGTTGCAATCAGAATAACTTGCAACAAGCGTTTTTCCAGATAAGGTTTCAAAACATCACTCAAAGTCATGCTGTTTTGTGACGACTTGCCAATACGGAGCATTGCTACCACATTGTTGATTAGGATTTTGTCTGTTTTTTTTCCTTTTTGACGAGTTTTAAGGTGTTGCAATATTGCCTCAAAACGCTTCTGCCACATACCAACCACACTCATTCCTGCAATAATACGAGTAGGGTCAATATGCCAAAGCCTAGTCATTTTTTCTGTATCTGGCTTATCCCATGTCTTGCAGAAACGATAGACAATTTCGTGAATCAAGCTATGTTTGCCAACGCCTTCCTCTCCTACCAATACAATCGGTGTATTCTCTTGTTGATAAACAATCCCTGACAACTGCTGCACCAATTCTTCTCTCTGAAAAGCCCGTTTCAAACCAACTGGATACAATTCGTTTAAATTTACGCCAACCTTTCCAACTTCTTCGGCACCGTCAAAATCTTCCTGCCCTCCAAAAAAGGCAAACATCCAATCGTCCGCACTGCTCTCAAATCGAAAGTTGTTATGCGCCACATTCACCTTAAATTCCAAGGTAGTCACAAACTCTCCTTTACTGGCATAGTAGGGATCCATATCCAACGTAGTCAATCCAGCATTTTTTTTGTAAATCCGCAACAGCTTTTCAATCACCAATTGTGTTTGGATGCTAATGTCTTTAAAGCTGTTTTCAGCTTCTTCCATGACAAAAACAAAAGAATTAAAACTAGGCAAGCACACAAATGTCTTTTCTTGTAGCTGAAAATAAATGATACTAAAAGAACCGTTTACCGATTGTTTGCCTGCTACAAAATTCATTTTTAGCACCTTGTGTTGCATCTTAGGGCTAAACATATACCACAACAAATAATCAGCATTGGAACGCCCAATTTTTAAGCCTTTAAAATGATCTCGCACTTCTTTCTTAAACAGTGAGACGGCTTCCTCATAACGCCGATTGACGGCAACAGGATTTGGAAAAAAAATAGGGGCAATATGATATTGTTGTTGTTTGTTAATCTCTAAATGTTGTACCATTACGGGTACTGTTACCGTTACTTGGCTCATGTATGCTGCTTCTTTTTTGGTTGTTTGGGTCTTATGTTTCCCTTCTTATAACTGGTCTTTGAAACTACAAAATAGGCTTTTTGTTTTTTATTTTAAAATCGTAGATGGATTGGTGGGTTTTATTTTTTGGAATGTGTATCTTGGGATTCAAATTATATGCAAAAAATGAAGCAAGAAGAACAACATTCACCCGCCGTTTATTTTAAATCATTGACGATTGAGGGCATCCATTGTTTTAAATCAGAACAAACCATTGACCTTACAGACAATGATGATAATCCTGCTATGTGGACGGTTATTTTGGGAAATAATAATACAGGGAAGACTACGCTTTTGCGGTGTTTGGCGGGATTTGAGACAATTTCTATTTCAGTAACCCCTCCCTTAAAACATACTAGTAAGCTTCCTAAAACACATAGAGGTTTTCACGTAAGTTTAAAATTTGAACGAGCATACGACTCTCGTTCTTACTCTAATACTAAAGCTTTTGCAGCTTTACATAATTTTTGGTTACAGAAAGAAGATGCTATCCTCAATTCTACTCAGCTAAAACACAAAAACTTGCCTCATAATACTACTGGATTTTATCTTTATTCAAGCCCTATTATATACAATCCTTTGCTCATTAATGAAATATTAATAGATGCATATGGAACCCAACGAAAACAAGGCAAAAGTACATTTATAGAATACCAGCTCAATGATCGGACAGAGTCCTTGTTTAAAGATGACATAAAATCCATTATCAACGCAGAAGAATGGTTTTTAGGAACAAAATTCGATGCTCTAAATGGAGATAAAAAAGCACAACAAAATTTAACTCAAATTACCCATACGCTAGTTTCCATTTTACCCGATATTACCAACATAGAAATTGGTGGAAACGGAAATAGGCGCGTCCACTTCGTCACCAAAGGAGGCGAAAGAGTTCTAGTGAATCAATTGGGTTCGGGATACCAAAGTTTGGTCACTTGGGTCGTAGACTTTGCCAAACGTATGTTTGACCGTTATCCTACTAGCGACAATCCATTGGCGGAACCAGCTATTGTTTTGGTTGATGAAATTGATTTGCATTTGCACCCCGAATGGCAACGTAAAATTGTATCTTTTTTGAGAGATAAGTTTCCTAAAACGCAATTCATTGTTACTGCTCACAGCCCTTTGGTAATTCAATCTTCAGATGATATTAATGTGGTGGTCTTGCAAAAGAATGAGGAAACAGATGAAGTAAGTATTTATCAGCCCAAAGAAACCAACTTTCAAGGTTGGACAATAGAAGAAATTCTATCTGATTTGATGGGGATGGGAGCAAAAATTCGTTCCGATAAATACTTAGAACTTTTATCAAGATTCAATGAAGGTTTAGACGAAGATAATTATCAGCTAGCAAATATAGCTTTTGAAGAATTAAAACAGATTTTAAACCCCCAAAGTGCAAAATTAGAATTGTTAAAACTCCAAATGGCATCTTTAAGTAATGATTAAATTAACCTTTGAACCTAGACCTATTGGATTAACAGATGCCCTTGTAAAAGAGTTAACCGATTTATTCAAACAAAATAAAAAAAAGGCAGTTTGGAAACGAAAAGATATTAAACAAGCACTTCTAAAAATGTCTAACAACAAATGTTGTTACTGCGAATGTGATGTTGTTCAAGCAAGTAACTATATGCAAGTAGAGCACTTTTATCATAAAGATAAATTTGAAGACAAAGTACTAGATTGGGAAAATTTACTTCCTTGTTGTCAACGTTGCAACACCACAAAAAACGACCATGATGTTGTGGAGACACCTTTAATCCATCCTGCTATTGACAATCCTCAAGACGAGCTTTCTTTTAAACTATATCGACTTTATGGTAAGACAGATTTAGGAAAGGAAACCATTCGTAAAATCAACCTTAACGATGATGATAGATTGGTCGATGTTCGTTATGCCTTGGGTAAAGAACTTATTTTTGAATTAGAAGAAATCTTAGATAAAGCGGAACGTTTTGAAAAAGGACTATATAGCCAAAAAGGACGGCTGACTTCTCATTTATCCAAAATCATGAAACGTTGCATTCCTAGTACTGTTTTCAGTGCTACCAAAGCAACCATTCTACTCCATGAGGATTCTTATCAACAAACCAAAGCAATTTTTATAAAACACAATCTCTGGGCACCTACATTTCAAGAATTAGAAGACTTGGCAAAATCTTGTGCTTTAGATTTAAAATAAACCAAAAACATGCTCAAAATAGGCGTCTTAGGACTAGGTCATTTAGGTAAAATTCATGTCAAATGCATTCAAATGATTGACCAATACGAGTTAGTTGGCTTATTTGACGTAGACCAAAAGTTAACCTCCAAGATAGCGACAGAACAGAATGTTCAAGCTTTTGAATCGGTTGAAGCCTTGATCGAAGCAGTAGATGTAGTAGACATTGTAACGCCAACCATTACCCATTTTGAGTTGGCAAAAAAAGTTGTTGCTGCTGGCAAGCATTTTTTTATCGAAAAACCAATTACCCATACGCTTCAAGAAGCACAAGAACTCTGCGCATTGGTACAAAACCAACCCATCAAAGCACAAGTAGGACACGTAGAGCGTTTTAATCCTGCCTTGTTAGCCATCGAAGATAAAAACTTAAATCCTATGTTTGTAGAAGCGCATCGGTTGGCCTTGTTTAATCCTAGAGGAACAGACGTCTCTGTTGTATTGGATTTAATGATTCACGACTTGGATATTATTTTAAAATTAATTCCTCACGAAGTTCATTCTGTCCAAGCGAGTGGCGTTGCTATTGTTAGTTCTTCGGCAGATATTGCCAATGCTCGAATAGAATTCAAAAATGGCGCCATTGTCAATATTACAGCCAGCCGTATTTCTATGAAAAATATGCGCAAATTGAGAGTTTTTCAATCCGATGCCTATCTGAGTTTGGATTTTCTAAACAAACAAACAGAAGTGGTGCGCATTCACGAGCAAATTCCAACAGGTAAAGACAACTGCATGGAATTGGATACCAGTATTGGTAAACGCTATATTGAATTGGATATGCCCGAAGCCAAGCCCAACAATGCTATTAAAATGGAATTAGAGTCCTTTGCCAATAGCATTCTTAGCAACCAACCAACAAAAGTCGCCTTAGAAGATGGGTTAAAAGCCTTGCAATTAGCTTACTGGATCATGCAAGAGATTGAACATCATCAAAATCGAATTACAACCAACCAAAATCAACATAAACTATTTTAAGAACATTACTTTTCTTTCTTTTAAGAAAACAGAATTCGTTGAAACCATAAGCAGGAGAACAAAATGTTTAATAATAATTTTGAGTTCTTACCTATTCTTAGGGGATTCTATTATTTTTGTGCCATACCATACATTCCTACAGTTTGAAGAATCTTAATCAAGTTACTTTTGACTTCAAACTCATTTTCAAAAAATAGACAACAACAATGAAACACTTAATTGCACCTTCAATTCTAGCTGCTGATTTTGCCAACATGGGAAGAGACATCCAAATGTTACACGAGAGCAATGCCGACTGGGTACACGTAGATGTCATGGATGGTCGTTTTGTGCCCAATATTTCTTTTGGATTCCCTGTCCTAAAAGCCATCAAACCTTTAACAGACAAAGTAATGGATTGTCATTTGATGATTGAGGAACCAGAAAAATATGTTGAAGAATTTGCTGCCGCTGGAGCCGATATTATTACCATTCACTACGAAGCAACCAACCACTTGCATCGTGCGATGCAACAGATTAAAGCAACAGGAGCTAAAGCTGGTGTTGCCTTAAACCCACATACTAGAGTAGACCTATTGTTTGACATCTTAGAAGAAATTGATTTGGTTTGCTTGATGTCTGTAAACCCTGGGTTTGGAGGGCAAAAGTTCATTTATTCGACGTTGCAAAAAGTACGAGATTTAAAAGCTGAAATTATCACTCGAAACTTAAATACCAAAATTGAGATTGATGGTGGTGTGGGGTTGCAAAACGCAGAAGTTTTATTGCAAGCGGGTGCCGATGTATTGGTAGCGGGTTCTGCTGTTTTCAAAGCCGAAGATCCAAAGGATATGATCAATCGCCTAAAACAAGTGGGCGTTGAAAAAATCATCTAATACTCAACAATAGTTAACTGCGCTCACGAGCTCACGAAGTAATCAACGACCACGAAGTAGCAGCTCAACTAACTACTAACTCAACACAAGTGTATTTTAGTAATAATTTGCCCATCTCTGTTGCTATACTATGGTAACTGGAGGGTATAAATAGAATCTACATGAGAATTGTTTTTATGGGAACGCCTGATTTTGCGGTTCCTTCTTTAGATATTTTATTAAAAAATGGCTACGATATTGTAGGCGTTATTACGGCAACAGACAAATGGGGCGGTCGTGGCAATAAGAAGTTGCTAGAATCTGATGTCAAAAAGTATGCTGTAGAAAAAGGGCTCCATATCTTACAACCTAAAAACTTAAAAAGTCCTGAATTTCAAGCTGAATTGCGTGCCTTAAAAGCCGATTTGCAAATCGTGGTTGCCTTTCGTATGTTGCCTGAAGCTGTCTGGGATATGCCTCCTTTGGGAACGATGAATTTGCATGGTTCTTTATTACCTAAATATCGCGGAGCAGCTCCCATTCATTGGGCTGTTGTAAACGGTGAAAAAGAAACTGGTGTAACAACCTTCTTGTTGCAACATGAAATCGACACGGGCGATTTGCTCTTTCAAGCCAAAACAGAAATTGGAGAAAATGAAACAACAGGTGAGTTATACAATCGCTTAAAAGTAATTGGAGCTGATTTGATGCTAAAAAGCGTTCAGACCATTGAGAACGGTAATTATCAATTACAACCACAGGACAATAGCCAAGTTTGCCATGCACCTAAAATTTTTCATCAAGACTGTAACATCAACTTTGATCAAACCACAGAAGCGGTACACAACTTTATTCGCGGTATGAGCCCCTTCCCTACTGCTTGGACAACTTTAGACGGTGAAAAATTGAAAATTTTTAAAACTCAAAAAGAAACCACTACACACAATTATCCACCAGGCACTCTTAAAACAGATGGTAAAAAATTCTTAAAAGTAGCAACTCAAGATGGTTATGTCAACTTACTAGATGTCCAACTAACCAAACGCAAACGCATGGATATCAAAAGCTTTCTAAATGGTTATACCATACAAGATAACACTATAACAACATCTAGTATTTAAAGCTAATTGTTAAAAAAAAGTGAAGCCTTTAGGCTTATACAACAGAAAATGTATCTTTGTAGTTATCTAAATGTTGCTTTAAAACGAAAAAATACTATATTTATAATAGTTTGAAATTTGATAGGAATACTTTAGATTTCTAAAACCATGTTAGAAAGTAACCTTGTAAATGAAGGGAACGACTCTTTTTTAGGAATAGAGTTTGCATTTACAAAGTGTTTTGTTCAAATAAAAAAGAAAACATGATTAAGAAAATAGGCTTTTTTATAATCTTATTAAGTTTATTGGTTTGTCTACGTCCTAATCTATTCAAAGGAATGTTCAGTAGTAATGAATCCAATGACAAGGACTTAATAGATCGAGAAAATCTTGTTGCTGCTACTCGTGGTGTTGGAGAATCAACAACCGAATATGCAGAAGGATATAGTTCTGCCAATTTAGGTGAAGTTTTTGACCATCCTATGGATGGCAAATTTGTTGTCGAAAAGGAAATGGAACCTGTAGGTCCTTGGGAAGATTTGCTAACCTTAAAATTCGATATTCGTTTTGATGAAAGTGTTGACGATGTTATTTTTGAACCTAAAATTTCAAAAAGAGTTCGCCAATACGAAGGAAAGATAATTGAAGTAGAAGGTTTTATTATCCCTCATGATATTGCTGCGGATGCAATGGCTGATTTGGATGACGATGGACAACAATTTATGTTCTCGGCTTTTCCTTTAGCTTCTTGTTTCTTCTGCGGTGGCGCAGGGGCAGAATCTGTTATGGAGGCATTTCCTAAAAAACCTATCTCCTATACAGAACGTAAAATTAAAATTAGAGGTCGCTTAGAATTTAACACCACAGATTTCTTAAAATTGCCTTATCAACTTAAAGATGTTGTTGTGGTAGAAGATAATTTATAGTAATCTATAAAACAAGTTAATATAATTACAGCCATTCTGAAGCTTTCGGAATGGCTTTCTTTTTTGTTGTAATTCAAAAACTAGTTACTTTTAAGATAGTAGTTAACGGCATTGCTACTTTGTGGTTTCAACGACCACGTAGTAGCAGCGCAGCTAACTATTGTTTAAGAAGCACTGCTCTGTTTAAGATCGTGTTAACGTAACTATCACTACTATTGAAATAAGACAAACGAATGAAAAATAAATACGATACCATCGTGATTGGTTCTGGAATTGGAGGACTAACCACCGCCGCCCTACTAGCCAAAGCTTATCATAAAAAAGTCTTGGTCTTGGAACAACATTGGACATTAGGAGGTTTAACGCATGAATTTGAGCGAAAAACAGCCTCCAATACTTATAACTGGGATGTTGGGGTACACTATATCGGTTTTTTACAGCAAGGAGATTTAATGACAGAGGTCTATGATTATATTAGCAATGGTCAGCTGGAATGGGAAAAAATTAAAGATCCCTTTGATACATTTTGGTATCCTGACTTTCGATTTGGTGTCAGTTCAGACTTAGAACAGTATAAAAAAGACCTTTGTGCACTTTTCCCAAAAGAAAAGAAAGCTATTTTACGTTTTTTTAAGCATGTAAAATCAGCCGCTAACTGGGCTGCTTTTTGGTTCTTAAAAGAAACCCTTCCTCGTCCGTTAAGTTGGATAATGGCATTGCTTAAAAAGTCTCAGGAAGGATTTTTCATGCAGACTACACAGCATTATTTAGATAAAAACTTCAAAGATCCCAAACTAAAGGCTTTGCTAACTTCTCAATGGGGGGATTATGCTACCATTCCAAACGAGAGTATACTGTGGGGACATTGTATGATTGTTAATCATTATAGTATTGGGGGATTTTATCCCAAAGGCGGCTCCAAAACCATTGCTCAATCTGTTGTTCCAACCATTGAAGCGGCAGGTGGGAGATGTTTGTGCAATGCTTCTGTCAATGAAATTTTGATCGAAAATGGTCAAGCCATAGGTTGTACTTATCGGATCAAAGAGCAGGGAAAATGGGTTGAAAAGACAGTCTATGCAGACAATATTGTTTCGAGTATAGGCGCTAAAAATACCTTTAGAAAATTACTTCGGAATCCCATCCACCCAGAGATAGAACAGATACAGTCTGGACATACAGCAATGACTATTTATTTAGGATTAAAAGAAAATCCAAAAGAGAAATTAGGCGTTACAGGGGGAAATTTTTGGTTGTTTAATCATTATAATCACAATGATTTTGTCAAAAACGAAGACATTGCAAAAAATCCTGCTCAATTTTGCTTTCTTTCTTTTCCTTCTCTCAAAGACCCTTCCAGAAAAGCACATACTGCCGAAATTGTTGCCTTTACTCAGTACAAAACGTTTGAACAATGGCAACATACTGACTGGCAAAACAGAGGCGAAGCATACGAGGATTACAAAAAAATGGTTGCCGAACGTTATATCTCTTTTATAGAAAAACGTTTCTCTGGTTTTAAGGATATGATAGACTATATTGAGGTTTCTTCTCCTTTAAGTTTAAAAAAGTTTACGCAGCGTCCTAAAGGTGCCATGTATGGTTTGGATTTAAGTAAACAACGCTTTGATTTAACCTGTCTCAACGCTCAAACTTCTATTCCTAACCTTTACCTAAGTGGTGCCGATGTGATGATTATGGGAGTTTCTGGTGCTGCTTTTGGTGGTGTTATTTCGGCTGCTAAAATTGGAAGTAAACTAGGAGCCATTTCGCTTATTCCTAAAATAAAAATGGATAATCAACAACGAAAAAAACGAGGTAAATCTATGAAAATTTACACTTAGTTTAATACCTTGATTTCGTTCTTTGAATTATCAACAGCGATTGTCTATTTCTATCATTTGATATACAGCAATCTCTCAACACTCATCTTATTACTACTCCATTGATTTTTCAACGGAGTAATGCTTATACGAAATTAAATAAAGGATCTCGTATTAAAAATAAATCCAATGAATATCCCACTCTTAATTGCCAATACCCTTTGTTTGTTAGCTTTTTTTGCCCATACTTTTGTTGGAGACAAGGAAATAAGAATGATTGCCCCTCCTTCCGATCCTGAAAATGATTTTCTCCATCAAGAAAAATGGACGATGGCACGTTGTGGCTGGCATTGGGTTTCTTTTGACCTTTTGTTTGCTACCCTTGGGCTGACTGTCATTAATTTTACAGATATTTTAACAACCTCTCAAACCTTGCTGCAAGTATTAGCAATTTACTTTTTAGGTTACGCAATTGTTTGGTTTCTGACAATTGCTATATCCAAATCGTTTCCTAAGAATTATATAAAATTAGGGCAATGGCTATTATTACTATGTTTAAGCGGTTTAGTATATTGGGGTAGTTTATCTATTTAAATTTCCTCATCAGCAGCTACAATACTTGTAAATTTCCTCTTATTCTCAACTTCAATTGATTGTTAATAATGACTTGTTTCCAGTTTTGATAAGGAGACGGTGCTTGATAGCAACAACTTATTTTATCATAAGCACCTTCTATTCCTGTCATCACAAACATAGAACTTGTTGCCGCTGCCTTTACACCATCATCGGTTGCCCTAGAGTTAACATAAAAATCGTTTCCAGGCCAAGAAACATGATCCCAAGCAACTAGACTAAACAATAAGCAGTTTGAAAAATCGTCTGAAGTTTCTTCAAAAGTAGATAACTTTGCTAGTTGAGATTTTCCTTCATTGCCCTTTGCCAAAGGGCGAACCATCAAAGAAATGCCCTCAATTTCCAAGCGTTCGTTATTACATTCTTGATAAGGGTCATAATAGACAGCTTTTATATTGGACAACTGCCCTCCATAATTTTCTAATAAATCAATGAGCACCTGTTTCAACAAAGCCCCCAACTGCCCTTGAAATCGACCAGCAAACATACCGCACCCCAAACCAGGTATGGTTATAAACGCTTCTTTATTTGCTTTCGCAGCTTCTACATCTGCATATTTCAACAATGGCAACAACCGACGTTCGTATAGTTTATAATATTTGTCATAATCCAGTTTTTTTGCTGTTGTTACGGCACTCCAATCAGCAGGTTCGTTCCCCGTATCATTTCTTAATAAAGCACCAGGCGTATACAACAAGATACCATCGAAAGGTTCTTGATGTATTAAAGGATTTTGATGGCGGCCATTATCAAAAATCGTCACAGGTACCGCAATACTAATATCTCCCAAGATTCCTAGTTCCACCAAACTCCAATCTCGACCGTCTCCATAAACCGCACTTTCTGCAAAAATCGTAGGTACTTTGGTTTGTAACAAGACTTCTAAGAAATCATCTACGGTGCAACTTTTTGCATCCTTATATCTAAAACCATTATAAACGTACTGCCCTGCGTCCCTCAAATTATCTTGTATCTGTTTCCAATATTTTTTCGCTTGGTCTTGAGTCTCCTTCGGGATAATAATGGTGTAGTTCTGCATGATTTTAGTTTTTGTTGGATCAATAACTCGCCAAAATAGGATGGCAAAACAAAAGGAATCCTGTCTTTTAACTCAAGATACATTTTTTGTGTCGTTCTTTAAGGCTTTTTTTGTACTTTTACACCAATGACAATTACAAATGATTTTGTACAACTTAGGGTTCTATTGGGGGAGTCTTTACTACTTCACCACAACCAACCAACCTTATAAAATACTAATTTACAAACACTTAAATCACACCAAAACATTTTATTTGTCATCAACTTCATTCATAATCAATCATTCTACTAGGTAAATTCAGTTTACCCGATTTACACACATGAAAATACCATTTTACAAATACCAAGGAACAGGAAATGATTTCATCCTAATAGACAATAGAATGGCATCCATTCCAGAACTTTCTCCCTCTACTATTGCTCAATGGTGCCATCGAAAATTTGGAATTGGCGCAGATGGTTTAATGCTCCTGCAAAACAAAGAAGGGTTCGATTTTGAAATGATTTATTATAATTCAGACGGTCACTTGAGTAGTATGTGCGGCAATGGTGGACGTTGTATCACTGCCTTTGCAAACTTTCTAGGCATTATAAAAGACCATAAAGCCCATTTTCTAGCCGTCGATGGTCCTCATGATGCTGTTTTGCCAAAAGATGATTATGTAGAGTTAAAAATGAGTGATGTATCTATCCATAATTATAATCCAGCAGCTATTTTTTTAGATACGGGGTCTCCACATCACATCGAATTTGTGGAACAAATTGCAGGACTAGACGTTTACAATAGAGGTAAAGCAATTCGTAATAATGAGACTTATAAAAAAGAAGGTACGAACGTCAATTTTGTAGCCATACAAGCGACAAATTGCATAGAAGTAGCTACCTATGAGCGTGGTGTAGAGAATGAAACGTTGTCTTGTGGAACAGGTGTGACAGCAGCAGCATTAGCTTATCATTTAGCGTTTTCAAAAGACAATGCCCCTACTCCTGTTGATATAAAAACCAAAGGAGGCACTTTAAATGTACGCTTTCAACGCCAAGATCAGTTATTTCACGATATTTGGCTCTGTGGTCCTGCAAAGCTTGTTTTTCATGGCTTTATTGACTTATAGTTCTATTCTATTTTCCTTAAAAATCAAGTGTTATGTCAGCATTGTACTTAGAAATCCATCCCGACAATCCCGAAGAACGAAAAATCAAGCAAGTTACTCAAATTATTGCCGATGGTGGTTTGGTAATCTACCCGACAGATACTTTGTATGGTCTGGGCTGTGATATTACCAACAACAAAGCCGTTGAACGTATTTGCCGCATCAAAGGAATCAAGCCTCAAAAAGCGAATTTTTCCTTTATTTGCTCCGATTTGAGCAATATCTCTTTTTATACCAAACCCTTTAGCAATAATGTGTATAAAGCAATGCGCAAAAACCTCCCTGGGCCATTTACTTTCATCCTAAAAGCAAGTACCCAAGTCCCTAAAATGCTAAAAAACAATCGAAAAAATGTAGGTATTCGGGTTCCCAATAGTCCGATTGTTGCCCAATTGGTTGCCCAGTTGGACAATCCGATAATGTCAACTTCTATCAAAAATATTGACGATGAGATTACCCCTTACCCTACCGATCCTTACGAAATTTATGAAGCCTACAAAAACCTAGTCGATGTCGTTATTGATGGAGGCTTTGGTGGTAATGTTCCATCAACTGTTGTAGACTGTACTGCTGATTATCCCGAAGTTATTCGTGAGGGTCTAGGAACCTTAAAATCGTAATTTTTTGTCACGGGCATTATTTTTAATAATCACTTATATTTAAAACTAGTTTGCTAGATTAGTAAAATCATTATGTACAAAAAACTTTTAATCATTACGGGGGTGTTGGGTATGTTAGCAGTTATATTAGGTGCTTTTGGAGCGCATGCACTAGCAAATAAGTTAAGTACTAGTCAACTAAGCACTTATCAAACAGGTATTCAATATCATTATTATCATACAATTACCTTATTGATTGTTGTTATGGCGAGTCAATGGTTTGTAAAGCCTACTTGGCTGTATCGAAGTGCGATTTGCTTTGTTATAGGAATACTTTGTTTTTCGGGCTCTATTTACCTTTTGGCTTGCAAAGAATTGCTATCTTTGCAAGATTCGACTAAAATTATCGGTCCAATAACTCCTATAGGAGGCTTATTTTTCATTGCTGGATGGGCTATGCTTGTCTTCCACGCTTTTCGATATCCGACATCTAGTGTGTCTGAACAAGCATACAAACGAGTTCTAGATGAGCAACACCAACAAGGATAGCTTTAAAACAGTTTGACACAACGGTTTATAACCTCAAAATTAGACTCTTTCTCAATAGCATACGATCGACTATTTCCTAGACTGTTAAAGTTTTAATTTGCATATAAAAATTCCCCTACATTACTTTAAAATAGTTACAAGACGATGTCTATAATAAGAAAACAATACGAACAATATGTTGCTCATCTACAAAAAATACAAGACCTAAACAGTACGCTCGCCCTCTTGCATTGGGATAATGAAGTCAACGCCCCTCCTAAAGGTGCCCAAATACGTGGGCAACAGATTGCTACTCTATCAGCAACTGTGCACGAATGGGCTACGAGTCCCGAATTCGGGGGGCTATTGGTTAATTTAAATGATAATCGTCAGGCATTATCAGAAAATGAAGCCAAAAATGTTGAACTGAGTTTGGCGCTTTATAACAAAGAAAAAAACTTATCAACAGAATTTGTTACTGCTTTCTCCAAAGCTAGAACGAACGCCTTTCAAGCTTGGCTCAAAGCCCGTAAAGCCAAAGACTATAGTTTATACAAAAATGAACTGAGTGTCATGATTGAGTTGCTCAAAGAAAAAGCAGAGCTGATTGGTTACGACGAACATCCTTACGATGCCTTGATTGATGAATTTGAAAAAGGCGCTACTGTTGCTCAATTGGATGTTTTGTTTGGTGATGTTCGACAACAGCTAGTTGCATTTGCCAAAGAAATTCAAGCCAAGGGAAAACCTAGTGAAAAATCGTTTTTGAATCGTCATTATGACAAGCAAAAACAGTGGGATTTTGGAATTGAGTTATTAACACAAATGGGCTACGACTTTGAAGCAGGTCGCCAAGATATTTCTGAGCATCCTTTTACCACAACATTTTCCTCCAAAGACGTTCGAGTAACGACTAGAATTGAAGAGGATAATCCAATTGAAATGATTGGTGGTTGTGTTCATGAAGGAGGACATGCGCTTTATGAAATGGGGTTGCCAGCCAAATATTATGGTCTTCCTTTGGGAATGCCAACGTCGCTGGGTATCCACGAGTCACAATCTAGATTGTGGGAAAATCAAGTAGGCTTGAGTTTGGCTTACTGGAAAGCTAATTTTCCTCGCATGCAAGAGTTGTTTCCCGCTTCTTTAGGAGATATTACAATTGAACAATTCTACAAAGCAATCAATCAGCTGGAGCCCAACTATCTACGAACAATTGCGGATGAAATACATTATCACTTGCATGTTTTGATTCGTTACGAAATTGAAAAAGGGTTGATAGAAGGCACCTATGATGTAGACAGTCTAGAAACTGTTTGGAATCAAAAATACAAAGACTTTTTGGGCTTAGATGTTCCACATCCTACTTATGGGATTTTGCAAGATGTACATTGGGCAGAAGGTTTGTTTGGGTATTTCCCAACCTATTCACTAGGAAGCTTCTATGCTGCTCAATTTTATTCCAAAGCCAAAGAGGATATTCCTAATCTCGAAGCAGAAATTGCACAGGGTAATATGAAGCCTTTGTTAGAATGGTTGCGTTATCACATTCATCAACACGGTCAAAAATATACTTCAGAAGAACTCTGCCAACGAATTACAGGAGAAGGCTTAAATTTGAGTTACTTTATGAACTATGCAAGAGAGAAATATGCTATTATTTATGACTTTGATGCTAAAGTTTTAAGCGAAATTTAAATTCATGAAACTACTTCATACTGCCGACTGGCACTTAGGGCAAAAGTTCTTTCATCGCAATCGAGAGCAAGAACACCGAGCTGCACTCGATTGGTTGGTTCAATATATTATACAGGAAGGTGTCGAACTATTGGTTGTTGCTGGAGATATTTTTGATACCGATAGCCCGCCCAACTATGCTCGAAAATTATACTTCAACTTCTTAAAACAATTGGTCAATACTTGTTGTGAAGACATTGTAATTGTTGCAGGAAATCATGATTCTGCTAATATGCTGGATGCTTCTAAAGAGTTGTTCAAATTGCTAAATGTACATGTTGTTGGTCATATTTCGGATGATAGAGCAGCACAAATCATTGAAATTCGGGGCAAAGAAAAAGGAGCACTAAAAGCAGTTGTTGGAGCGGTTCCTTATCTCAGAGACAAAGATATTCGAAAGAGTATTTCAGGTGAAACCTACGAAGAACGAGTCGAAAATCTACGTCAAGGCATTCAGCAACATTATCAAGAAATAGAAGCCGCCTTAACACCTTATCAAAACCTAGCTATTCCTGTTATTGTTACGGGACATTTGTATGCGGCTGGTGGTCAGCGGGATGATCGCCCCAATAGTATCCATATTGGATCTTTGGATATTATCAAAGCTGAAAACTTTTCGAAAGACTTTGATTATGTAGCACTAGGACACTTACACCGCTATCAACAGATTGACAAAAATCGTCCTATTTGGTACTCTGGCGCCTTAATTCCATTAGACTTTAGTGAACTTAATTACGCTCAAGTTGTTCGAATAATAGAGTTTCAAAACAAAAATATTCTTCATCAACAATCGGTCAAAGTGCCACTCAAACGCAAAATGCGTACTTACAAAGGTAATTTAGCCTATATTAAAGAAAAATTATCTACTTTGGATACGAATGTTCCGCTAGATACTTGGTTAAAAATAGAGGTAGAAACGGCGCATTATTCTCCTGACTTGCTAAGTGACTTAGAAGAAATTATCCAAGATAAACCTGCCGAAATTATTATTCTAAATCAACGGGCGATTCAAAACCGCTCCATTGACAGTGAGCATTATCAAAATTTGCAAAGCTTGCAAGACATGGACGAAATCGAGGTTTTTCGGATGTGTGCGCAACAAAAAGGTCAAATAGAAACTGAAGAATTGACAGAATTAGAGAATAGCTTCAAAGAATTATTAGGTTGGATGCAGGAACGAGATGTAGAATAATTTTGTTGTATTTGTAGTTTCTATAAGAAAAAAGCACAGCAACCGCATCATAACACGCCGCTACTAAGCTAAGCGGTCTCACGAAGTATATACTTCTATTGTTCTATGCTTTTTATCTAAAAAAAACATAGTTTATAAACTATTATCAATATGAAAAAGAAAAAATTTGCTAAAAAAGGACGTAAAAACGCAAAGCAAAATTATACAACTTACGACGATGGTCGAAAGGTTTCTAAGAGTTGGTTCTTTAGAGTTTTCCTTCGAAGAGCTTATCGACTACTTAGAAAACCATTGACTATTTATACCTTGCTCAAACAATCCATCATTTATCTTGAAAGATACGATTCTGTCCGAGAATTTGCAGATGAGACCAAAGAACGCCTAGTCCTTTTAACAAGAATGATACGGGCATACGTAAAAGGCGATTATCAAGGTATTTCTAAAAAAAATGTAGCGCTTAGTTTAGCCGCTATTCTTTATTTCTTATCGCCTATTGATCTAATTCCAGACTTTCTAATCGCTGGTTTTTTAGATGATTTAGCATTATTGACTTGGTTGTATAATAACCTTAAACAAGAGTTAGAAGCGTTTCAATCTTGGGAAGAATCAAAACGTCTAATTCGCATACCAATAAAAGTAATAGAAGAAGAGCAAAAATAACATAGTCTCACGACTCATTCACGAACAAACTCTTCGCAAGAGTAACGAATAGAACTAGTGCCTAGGGTTTGTTTTTAGTCAACTAAGTAATTGGCAAAATAAATCTCATTGGATTCTGATATTAGTTGGGACAATTCAATGGGTTTGTCTAAATTGAGGCAAATTTACTAACTTCAAATTCTTGCATTGACACGTTATTTTTTTCATATAGCCTACAATGGCATCCACTATAGAGGTTGGCAACGCCAACCCAATGTACACTCTATTCAAGAAGTGATAGAAAATAAACTCGCCAAAGCACTTAGGCTTCCTTCTATTACTATTATAGGCTGTGGTCGGACAGATGCAGGCGTTCATGCCAGCCAATTTTTTTTTCATACCGATTTAAAACATCCTATTAGAGACGACCTAAAATTTGTACTAAACAAAATCTTACCCCCTACTATTGCTGTCTTTGACATCATTCCCACTACTCCAAACCTGCACGCTCGTTTTAGTGCTAAAGAACGAACCTACGATTACTTCATACACACACACAAAGATCCTTTCATTGACCAAACGAGTTCTTTGTATGTAGATTATCAGCTCAACTTAGTTGCTATGAAACAAGCTGTAGATTTACTTACTAAATACAAGGATTATGCTGCATTCTGCAAACAACCCGACTTGCATAATACTACTATATGTGATGTTCGAAGTGCCACCTTATTTCAAAACGAAGAACGCACCAAGCTTCGCTTTCGAATTGTAGCCAATCGTTTCTTACGAGGTCAAATTCGAATTATTGTGCAAAAGCTACTAGAAATAGGGGTTGGAAAATTTAGCTTAGACGCATTTGAAGCCTGCTTAAAACACAAAAAACGACCACAACTCATTCGACCTGCCCTTCCTCAAGGGCTCTTTCTTTCAAAAATTTATTATCCAGATTTAGATTTACCTAATAAAGCTACCTATACACTGCCCAATAGTAGCTGGCAAGAGATCAAAATATAAATTTCCATTTACGTTATAAATGAAATAATTATTCCTTGTTTTCAATACAAAAACAGGATTCCTCTTTGTATTTATTACCTATTTTTATTACCTTTTATGCTTATAGATTGCTTTAGTCAGCATTTCGAACCACAATGACAATCTCATAACATAAAACTTTATTCTATGCAACAAGAACCTTTCGACCTTAATGCCGAATTTCTCGGCAAAGCACTATTTCCTGCTATATTTGGATTACCCAGCTATGCGCAAAATAATATGCTAAAAATACTAGCTAAACATGGGGTACCTAATCCCGATTCAGAAGCTTGGTATAACATCAAAATAATGATTGCTTTTTATGATCAATTGGCCAAGGATTTTGGTCCTAATACTATTTTTGACCTTGGCAAATCAATTCCAGATAATGCTGTCTTTCCACCAGGGGTAGATTCTATAGAAAGTGGTCTTAACTTAATTGATGTAGCTTATAATATGAACCACAGAAATGGCTATGTTGGATTTTATAAAATGGTCAGCCACGATACAAAAGAAAAAAAAATCGTCATGCAATGTTATAACCCCTACCCTTGCGACTTTGATCGGGGCTTATTTACTGCTATGGCTCGTAAATTCAAGTCTGGTATAAGAGTTAGTGTTGATGAAAGCAAACCTTCAAAGAAAGAAGGTGGCAACGAAAGTTGGTATATCATCTCCTATCGTTAGGCTACTTTTTAGATATGTTAGTAGTCTATTATCTTTTTTTTGGAACTAAATTTGACATTATTATTGTTTCATAAGTGACCATAAAAAATAAGTTATCGAAAATTTGTGGCAATGCTTGAAGCTAAAATGAAGTAAAACATTAAACAAATCGATAATTTTTTTTTTAGATTTACGAAATATCTTTTAATATTAAAACTTATAATTTAAATGAAAAATATTCTTTCTATTGCCTTTACCTTTTTCTTCATGTCTATGATCGTTGCTCCTAGTACTGCTCAAAAGGGAAAAAAAGTTCAAGACGCGGTCATTACTTACGATATGAAGTTTGATGGTGATAATCCAATGGCGGCTATGATGGGTGACATTACAATGAAAATAGGATTTAAAGGTTCCTCTAGTATAGCCGACATCAATATGATGGGAGGAATGATTACAACTAATGTCTGCTTTGACAACAAGAAAAAAGAAGGTATCATGTTAATGAACATGATGTCTAAAAAAATTGCGGTTAAAATGGATGAGGAAGAAATGAAGGAGTACCAACAAAAACAATCTAAAAATACTGCTCCTCCTAAAATTGAGTACTTCAAGAAAGAAACTAAAAAAATTGCTGGGTATAAATGTTACAAAGTAATTTCTACTGCTGGTGAAGGTGCTGATCCTGTTGTAATGTATGTTACAGAAGATATCACACCAACTGCAACTTCTCAATGGGAAATGCAATACCCTGGCATGAAAGGATACCCATTAAGCATACAGGTTACTCAACAAGGCATGAAGGTTAATATTATTGCCAATAATGTCGATGCTAAAGCTGCCAAAGACATTAAGTTTTCTACCAAAATTCCTGAAGGTTACGAAGAAATGACTGTCAAAGAATTGGAAGAAATGGCTAAAGGTGGTGGTGGATTTGGTATGTAAAAGCTAGTCCCTCCGAAAAATATAAGACTTATTGGGAATATGTATATCCCTTAAAAAATATAAACATGAGTCATCCCGAATTTTTCGGCGATGACTTTTTTTTTGGAAAAAAGATAGGAATCTACTAGATTTAATTA
>NZ_JHBV01000003.1 GCF_000724545.1 Aureispira sp. CCB-QB1
TTTTAAGTTATCATAGTTCATGCTTTTAATATACGAAAAATAATCCTGCCTTGCGTATGCGTACGCGCGGTCTGGCTTTATTCCTAATAATATCTATTAAAGTTGTAAAAAAAAATATTTATTATTTCAATAATCCCTATTTTACGATGTGACCTTAATCACAAGTTTTAAAGTAATTTTATTTTTTCTGTCCTACATTCAAAATTTTTCATAGAAAAACGAACGGTGATGCATCCGTTTGGTTTAAATTACAAAAGTATAAACCTATTAAAACCATGAAAAAAACATTGGTGTTTCAATTTTTGAAGAAAATGAGTATTCTATTCTCTATTTTTGGACTATCAAGTTGTACGGCAGATAAATTACCTTGTGAGGTTCCAGTGACAAAAGGGCTTATGACTGACAAAATAAGAGGAATGTCAGTAGTAGCAGCAGAAAGCCCTATAGATGGAACGCCTATAAAAAACCTAAATAGCATAGGAGTCAATTGGGTGGCTGCCATGCCTTATGCTTATTATGAGGTAAATAACCCTAGAATTGATAGCGTATCTGTTTGCCCGTTACCTGATTGTCCACATGGACCAAGTTCTAAACAAGCTGTTATAGAGTTGATTCAGCGTTCCAAACAAAGAGGTTTGAAGGTAATGTTAAAGCCTCAACTTTGGGCGGCAACAGAATGGATTGGAGACATGGAATTTGATACAGAATCAAAATGGGATCAATTTGAAATTAACTATACAAACTTAGTTTTGGAGTGGGCTCAAATAGCAAATAATATGGATGTTGATCTATTGTGCATTGGAACCGAAATTGCAAAATTTGTTTTACAACGCCCTAATTATTGGAGAAATTTGATTGCGCAAGTTCGACAAATTTACGATGGACCTTTAACGTATGCAGCTAATTGGGATGATTATCAGGATGTTTCTTTTTGGGATTTACTAGATTATGTAGGTGTGGATGCTTATTTCCCATTGATCCCAGAAGCAACCCCACCTGTTTGCGATTTAATGAATGCTTGGGGATCCTATGAACAAGAACTTTCGGTTTATTCTGCACAAATAAATAAACCAATTTTATTTACAGAATTTGGATATTTAAGCGTTAGCAGTTGTGCTTATAATACTTGGGAATTAGAGGGGAAAATGTCTTCTAACGAGATTAACGAACAAGCGCAAGCAAATGCTTTGCATGCTTTGATAGAGGTATTTGGTTCTAAGGCATGGTGGGCAGGTGGTTTTCAGTGGAAATGGTATGCCGATGCAGTCAGTGCTTCTTGTGAAGAAGATTTGGCAAAAGATTATACACCTGAAGGAAAAATGGGAGCAGATATGTTGCAGCAATTGTACCAATAATAGTAGCAGCGAACCGAGCACAGCGAGCTCACGGCCGTCGGGAGTAACAAAGCTAACTATTGATCCATAAGGAAGATCAAATTTATTTTTAGAATACCAGAACTAGAACATTCTAAAGTAGCAATTTGAAACAAATTTTTATCATATTGATGCTAATTAATTTAGCAGCTTGTTGGGTTTACCCGAATCGACAAGCACCTGTTATGAAAGGGCTTTTGAAAGGAAAAATAAATGGAATGGCAATAATGGCTCCGCCAAATCCTTTTAAAGAGAATCCTATGCCTATCATAGAATCAATTGGTGTTAATTACGTTAGTATTCAGCCTTTTGCTTTTTTTAATAAAGATCAGCCAACGATTGAGTACGGTGGTTATTTGTGGTGGGGTGAAAAAAAAGAAGGATTAATTCAATCGATCCAATTGGCAAAAAAAGAAAATTTAGCAGTCCTTCTAAAACCGCAGTTATGGGCTTATAATCAGTGGATTGGAGATTTGGAATTTGACAATGAAGCAGATTGGCTGTTGTTCGAAAAAAATTACCGTAATTATATCTTACCCATGGCAAAGCTAGCCGATAGCATGAAGGTAGAGTTGTTTGCAGTAGGTACCGAGGTAAAACTATCCGCTATTCAGCGACCTGAATTTTGGAGAGGTTTGATTCAAGACATTCGAACAATTTACTCTGGAAAGTTAGTTTATGCATCTAATTGGGATGCTTATTCATCCGTAAGTTTTTGGGATGCTCTAGACTATGTTGGGATAGATGCCTATTTTCCTTTGATCAAAAAAAAGCGCCCCAATGTAACGGAATTGAAACGGGCATGGGAGCCAACTATAGATAGTATGGAAGCTTTTTATAATACTTGGCAACGCCCCATCTTGTTTACAGAGTTTGGTTATATGAGTTTGGAAGGCTGTGCTTATAAAGCTTGGTTATTAGAAAAAAAGCAAGCAGAGGCAAAGTTAAGTGAGCAAGCACAGGCGAATGCCTTGCAAGCGTTGTTAGAAGTTTTTGGTCAAAAATCTTGGTGGGCAGGTGGTTTTCAATGGAAGTGGTATGCCGATATATCATCCGTTTTGAAAAAATCTGAAATAGAGCGAGACTATACTCCCCAAGGGAAAAAAGCATTAAAAGTGTTGAAGGAGTTGTATGGAAATAGAGAAGAAGCGAGTCAATAAACTATCAAATATAGTTTAATAAGGATGCCTTGAACTAAAGAAAAATCAACGAACTATTCCTATACAATCAATCAAAACCTATTCCGTATTGTTTTTGTTTTTATAACTAAGTGGTCAGAAAAATAATAGCACCTTGTACTATTATTGGTTGATGCGGAGCTCTGCTTGTTGGGACAAAGTACTTTAATAAGCATTTTACGCTCGAAAAGAAAAGAAATAGTTAATACTTGAAGGTTTCTGCATGAATTTTAATTCTAAATGATTAGATTACATTTTTCCTGCTAGGCTTCTTAATTATGAATCAATGGAATTTGGAAAGTTAAAAGATATCAGTAAGGTAGATTTTTCTATGGGAACCGTACATCCCAATACTACAAAATTATTAAAACGATTACCTGCAACAAGTGAAAAAACGAATTTCTATTTTGGTTGTACAGGTTGGGGAATGAAAGAATGGTTGGGTAAATATTATCCGCAAAAAGCGAAGACCAAAGAATATTTGTACCATTACTCCAGACAGTTCTCTACCATAGAACTGAATACAACACATTATCGAATTCCCACTGCTCAAACCATTCAAAATTGGTACGATCTATCTGCAAAAGATTTTAAGTTTGCACCCAAAATTCCTCAATCTATTAGCCATAGCAACGATTTGGGGGCTTATGGAAATCAAATTGATCTATTTTGTGCCTCCATTACAGGTTTGAAGGAAAAATTGGGGACTTCTTTTATGCAATTGCCACCTAATTTTGGTCCTAATCGAATGGCAATTTTAGAGCAGTTTTTATCTAAGTTTCCTACAGATGAAGTGCCTCTTGCCATAGAAGTACGTGCAGAGAACTGGTTTAAAGACGAGCACTATTTTCAATTATTACTCAATTTATTAGCTAGTCACGATGTAGGAACGGTAATAACAGATGTTGCGGGCAGAAGAGATGTCTTACATCTGGGCTTGACGACACCTAGTGCAATGATACGTTTTGTGGGCAATGGTTTGCATCCTACAGATTATGAACGAGTGGACGAGTGGATTGATTTATTAGTGGATTGGATGAAACAAGGATTAAGAGAAATTTACTTCTTTTCTCATCAACCAGACAATATTTTATCTCCAGAGATGTGTATTTACCTGATAGAACAATTGGAAAGAAAGAGCGATTTGCGTTTTTCTATAAAAACAAAGCCTATTGATGATGGTCAGATGACTTTGTTTTAGTATTTTGACAGAATGGAAAGCAAATCAATCCCACAACGTAAAAGTTCTAATATTATTATAACAAGAAGCAAGAATTATTTAAAATAAACTCTTTTTGCTGATTACTAACTATAAAAAAACAGTATAGAAACGTAGACAATGAATTATTTGAAATTGACAATAGAAACAGAGGATGTAAGTATCAATGATATTTTGGTAGCACACTTAGCAGATTATGATTTCAATGGGTTTAGTGAGGAAGACGAAAACTTAGTGGCGTATATTGAGGAAGCAGCTTGTAGCAAGGAACTAGAAGCGGATTTGAATGCTTTGACTGCAAAATATAACTTAACTATTAGTCGAACGATTTTGGAAGATCAAAATTGGAATGCAAAGTGGGAGTCGGACTATGAACCTGTTTTAGTAGACGATTTTTGTGCTGTTAGAGCTACTTTTCATGAACCGATTGAGACGGTAGAACATGAAATTATTGTAACACCTAAAATGTCTTTTGGAACAGGACACCATGCTACAACTTATATGATGATGAAACAAATGCAAGATTTGAAGTTTGAAGATTGTATGGTGTTTGATTACGGTTGTGGAACAGGTGTTTTGGCTATTTTAGCTCAAAAATTAGGTGCTAAGGAATCGGATGCTATTGATATTGATTCTTGGGCATATGAAAATACCGTAGAGAATGTTGAGATCAATGCTTGCACGGATCAGATCAATGTCTATTGTGGAGAAATTGATGCAGTACCACTCAAAAAATACGATGTGATTCTAGCGAATATCAATAGAAATGTGATTTTAAACACAATGGATGAAATGGCAAGTCGTTTAAAGGAAGGAGGACATCTGTTGACTTCTGGTTTTTTGGAAGCAGATGTTGCCTTAGTTTTGGAGGCTGCCGCCAAACATGGATTAAAGTTAGTTCGCAAATTAGAAAGAGAACAATGGCGCTGCTTAATGTTGTCATAATGTTAATGCTTAAAATAACTTGCTAAAAGTCCTTATTTTTATAAAAGCATGACGACAAATAACCTTATACAATGATTTTAGACTAAAGTTAAAGAGTTTTGTTTTACGGTTCATCAGATTAGTAGTTCGTTCTATTACTACTGTATGATATTTTATGAACAGCTCCTACTAGTTTAGTTTGGCGAACGATTGTATAGCAATGAACTATAAAATATATACGATAGATCAAATAATAATCTATAACTATGAATGGATTAAAATTTACTTTACTCAGTGTTTTTCTCTTTGTTGGAACCTCTTTTTCTTGGGGACAAGATGAGGTAGATGAAATTCCAACGACTCCTGATGCTTGTTATAAGTATATGGAGGAAATAATGCTGGCAACTAAGAGGGCAGAATGTGAGGAAATAATGAAAGAAATGAAGCAGAAACAAAAGGCAGGAAAGTGGACGCCTGAGTTGTATGCTGGACTAGCAGATTTGGGAAACCAAATGATTGCTCGAAAAATGAAACGTTACAATTTCTTTCGACATGTCTTAGATATTATTCACACTTTTGCGGATGATCCTGGTTTGGCTTCGCAGCATTTCAACAAATGGATTAAAATTTCCAAAGAAATTTTAGCTGGGCAAGCAGAGGGTAAAACCCTAGAATTTGAAAATTACTTAAAATTTAGTCGTAGTTTTTGGAAAACAGGAAACCTTTATGATATTTCAAAAGGTAGCCACAAATGGCGTTCTGAATCAAGGGTGTTTGATATGAAATACGTAGATGGTATTTTGTCCATTAAATATGACAACACAACTTTGTATTGTTTTAATAAGAAAGACTCATTGACCATCAAAGATGCAAAAGGGGTTTATTATCCTTTGGAACAAAAATGGAAAGGAGTGAAAGGTCAAGTAGATTGGACTGCTGAGGGGGCAAAAGATGCTTATGCTCTTTTAAAAACGTACACCATTGAAACTAGAAGAACTTCTTATGCTGCTCAAAATGCCGTTTTGTATTATAACTCAGTGTTTAAACAACCTATCGATGGTATTTTAAAAGATAGAGCGGTTCGTCGAAGTGCTGCGAATCTGCGATACCCTTACTTTGAATCGAACTCACGAGATATTCAAATGGATGATATTGGAGAAGGGGTGTCTTATCGAGGAGGTTTTGTGATGACAGGGGCTTCTGTAAAAGGATATGGAGACAGCAAAGGACTTTCTACTGTATATATCACTGACAAAAGCGGAAAAACGTTGATTAAAGCGGAGTCTGGAGGTTTTGATATTTTAAAGGGAGAAAAAGTTGTCTCACAAGATGCAAAAGTGACGCTGTATATCAATCATGACGATGGAACGATAGATTCGATTTATCACCCTAGTATTAATTTCTTGTATAGTATTACAAATCGAAAATTGGATTTGACTAGAAGTGATTCTCGAATTTCAAGAGTGCCTTTTTCAAATTCGTTGCAAGAAATGGATATGAAAGTAACGTCCATTTCTTGGTTTATAGATACCGATGAATTGGTAATGGGAGATAATAATCAAGATATGGAAATGGCCTCTGAAAATCATTTTGATCAGTTGCTTTTTGAAAAATATCAAAATATTATCTCTATCAATCCTTTGATTAAGTTTGCGGTTTATTCTAACAAACTAAAAGAGTCACAAGAAATGTTAGGAGCCGTCCGTCCAGGTACAAACCCTTGGGAGCAAGAAGGTCCTATGTCTGATGAGGAATATTGTAGGCAACAGCCTGATCTTTGTGATGAGAATGGCAGACCATTTTTTAATAGAGAAGAAGAGGGCGAAGAAGAAATCGATACCGCTTTTTTGAAGTTAATTGGGGAGTGGCCTCCTAAAGAGGATGATAGTGATCCAGAAAACGAAGAAAGTTTTGATGATGAGTTTGCAGAAACAGATCCTAGGGTGGTTTCAGCAAATGAGTTGGCTGCGTTGTTGGATAAACGGATGGAAAAAATCACCATTTTGACTTCTGAGGAGGTTGAACGGGCCGCTAAAAACCCTGCCTTTAAAATTATCAAACGAGATCAAGATTATCGAGATTTTATGAAAGGATTCCCCTTGCGCTACAAGTTTGGAGCAATTGATGTTTATGACTTAATGTCTGTGGTGCCAGATCCTTCGTTTAATCTAAGCAATACGTTGCCATTGTTTTTGGAAATGGTAAAAGATGGTTTTATTCTTTATAACAAAGATAAAGGAACAATCACACTTCGTGATAAGTTATTCCACTATGTAGCTTCGGTGAATACAAAGAAAAAAGACCACGATTTTGATAAGATTAGAATTAAGTCAGTACCTTCTAGAAATAATAAAAAACCTGCCAATGCCGTATTTGATATGAAAAAGGGCGAGATTCAAACTTTTGGAGTACAAGAGTTTATATTGAGTGATTCTCAGCAGGTAATTGCAAGACCTTTTAACGGAGAGGTCAAAATGTTGAAGGGGCGTAACATGGATTTTAACGGTGTTATGTCAGGAGGTGCTTGTAACTTTACAGGAACTGATTTCCATTTTATTTACGATATTTTCCATGTCGAAATGGATTCTATTAGTTATTTGGATTTGTTTATCTATAAACGTGCCCGTCATGGTGAAGAAGCTGGCTACATGGCTGGTCGCCCGAAAGCAGAACGAGCAGTTGAAGACCTAACAGAACTGCCTACCAAAGAAAAAGAACCAATTAATAGTGTGATAGAAGGAGGTAGTGGTTTGATGTTGATCGATGTTCCAAGTAATAAGTCGGGAAGGATGAAAAGTGATCCTATTTATCCATCTTTTGAATCTACCAGTAAATCGAGGGTCTATTACGATAAGCGAAATAGACAGGGAGAAGGAACCTATCCTAGGGAGACTTTTTATTACGAATTGGAGCCTTTTATGTTGGATGGTATGGACGAACTGAAACCAGAGCAATTGAATTTTGAAGGGAAATTATATGCAGCCGATATCTTTGAGCCAATTAATCAAAACTTAACAGTGATGTACCACGATTTATCACTTGGTTTTGAAACAGAAACTAGAGGGAACGACCCGAATCCAATCTATATTAGAGACGATAAGAGAGGAAAGGGAACTTTTAAAGGCTCTGTAGGTGTGAGTAATGAAGGTTTGATTGGTAATGGTCGATTGGATTATTTGGGAGCTACTGTAGAGTCAGAGTATATTGAGTTTTTGCCAGAGCAATTCCGTGCAGAGGATGTAGATAGTTTTAATTTAGCAGGATCTGTTCGTGATGGAGTAGAATTTCCTAATGTAAAAGGAGAGCAAGTTCAAATTGATTGGGCACCTTATAGCGATAGTATGTACATTGAATCGGCGATTGTGGAAGGAGTGCCATTTCAGTTCTTTGATTCGACAGATTTTAATTTAGAAGGCTCTTTGACATTGACACCCGATGGTTTGTTAGGAAGAGGAACATTTGATTGGTATGGGGCTACCTTGGAATCTAATCCTGGAGGAGACTTTAAATTTGGCAAACAATCGATTGCATCTCCATCGGCAGCAGTTATTATCAAATCTCAAGGCGTTCAGAAATTTGCTTTTGAAAATGAAAATGTAGACGCTATTATCGATTTTGAAAAGCAAACAGGAGATTTTATTTCTCAAGAATCTGACTTAGCAACAGATTTGCCTTATAATAGTTATCAAACATCATTGGATCAATTCCATTGGGATATGGCAACGGATCATATTTTTATGGATGCACAAGAAGGAAAAACAGGCTTTTTCTTGGCGACGGAACAATCACAGGATTCGTTGGTGTTCTTGGGAGAAAAAGCAGATTATGATTTGAATACAGGATTGTTAAAAATTGATGGGGTTGAACATATCCGTGTTGCAGATGCTTTTATTTATCCAAAAGACAAGCACGTGGAAATTGAAGAAGCCTCTCATATGAGAACTTTAGAGGATTCTAAAATCATAGCAGATACCTTAAACCAAAACCATGTTATTCAAAGAGCATCTATCAATGTGTTGAGTAGAAATGAATTCAAAGCTTCTGGTTATTTGGAGTTTAATGTAGAAAATAAGGAGCAAGAAATTAAGTTTGATAACGTAACTTCTGCACAAGAATCCGCAGGACAATTTGTAACCGTAGGTAGTGGTATGGTTGCAGATACAGCAGATTTTCATTTGGACAAACGTACAAAATTTAAAGGAGAGGTTTCGTTGAATTCAAAATCAGAACTGTTGACCTTCAAAGGATATGCAAAGATATCTTCTTCTGTTATTCCTACTCAAGAATGGTTTGGCATTGAGTCTAAAATTGATAAACGAGATGTGTCCATTGAATATGATAATCCTAAAAATCCAGCAGGGGATTTCTTGCATGTTGGATTGTATTTAAATTTGGATACAATGGATTTATATCCTGCTATTCTATCTCCTAAGCAAACCCCCTCAGATAGAAGCATTTTCTCAGCAACGGGAGTGTTGAAATTTGATGATGAAGAGAACATGTATATCTTCGGAGATTCTGCTAGAGTGTTGGGAGATGCAGAAGCAGGAAAGTTGTTTACGGTTTCTGAAAAAAATGCAAAAGTTACCGCTTCTGGGCGCTTTGATTTTGACAAAGGGTTTAAATCTGCTACGGCTCCTGATTTCTTAGTAGATATTGTTGGGGATTTTACGTTCTTCCTAAATGCCAAATCAGATTACTTATTTGAAACATCTACCAATTTAGATTTCTATTTGCCACAAACTTTGCGAGATGTTATTGTCAATGATTTGCAAAGTAATGATGAGTTGATTGATAAGTTGTTGTATGCAAGTATCAAAAATGAAAAATTGCATCAGCACATGAAAAATTACATTACAGACGATAAGAAGTTCGATAAAATGTGGAAAAAGGTAAAAGATGATGAGCGTTTGCAATTGCCGAATGATTTTTCTCATACCTTCTTTTTTGTAAACAACAAATTATTGTGGAGTCCCAAAACACAGTCTTTTATTACCAAGGGACGCCGTTTACAGTTGGCTTCGATAGGAGGAAAGCACGTGGGGCAAGTCGTAAAGGGGCACATGGAAATTTTGAACGATCCAGCACGTGGAGATGCCATGACATTTTATATTGTTTCGCCGAATGGTGATTGGTATTATTTCTCGTATCAAAATGGATTTTTGAAAACCGTATCGTCTAATCCTGATTATAACAATGCTATTTCATCTCTAAAAAGTAAAGATCGCCGTGTTAGAACAGAAAATGGCAATTGGATCGAATTGGTGATTGGTTCTCCAGGAGAATATTCTAGCTTTAAAAATAAGGCTAGCGCCGCGCATAACTAGATGCATAATAGCATAACCTTTTAAAATTAAAAGCCTTGAAAAAGATTCTACAAAATCCATTTCAAGGCTTTTTTTATTAAGAAGGTTCAAGCAAAGAAAAGATCATGCTGTCAATGAACCGACCATCAAAAAAATAATCTTCTTTAAAATAGGCTTCTTGTACAAACTTATTTTTTTCTAACAGTCGGATAGAGCTTTTATTGTTAGGGTTGACATTCGCCATAATACTGTGGAGCCCGAATTGTTCGAAAGCAAAGGCTATCATCGTTTTTAAGGTTTCATCCATGTATCCTTGTCCCCAGTAGTCGGGGTGCAAGGCATAGCCTATTTCGGCTCGACAATTTTGCCAAAAAAGTCGCCAAAAGCCAAAGTAACCGATAAAGGTATTAGAGCTTTTTTCTACGATACTCCAATTAAGCGCTGTTTTTTCTATAAAGGCGGTTCTATTTTGCTGAATGTTTAATTCTGCATCTTCGATGGTTTGGTAAGGATAACTATCCATGTAGCGCATGACTTCTACATTAGAACGTAGCTCAAACATTGCTTGGCAGTCATTTAATTCAAATTCTCGAAATAAAAGACGGTCACTTTCTAAGGTGGGAAAATGCTCAAAGACAGCAGCATTAATTTTTGTATTCATAATAGAACGTTATTTTTTTTACAAAATAGAAACGCCATTCATATCTGTTGTTAAGACATCGGTCATGTAATCAAAGAAAGGGCGAATTGCTATAAATGTTTCCGTCATTTGATCTGCAAAATCTTTACGGGTAACTTCTTCGTCAGCAAAATTCCTAAAAGCCAAAAATTGTTTCATTCTCAACCACTTGATATGCGGATGGTTTTTGTCGAAACCTCTTGGTGCAGTTTTTAAAGAAACTCCTTGTAGTTCTCCAAAGTATTTTACAAAGGTAGGATCTTGAGTCACCTTCTCAATATAGGAACTGTCCATTTCAAATTCTTTGCGAATGCGTAACAAATCATCAGTATTAGGACCAAAAAAACCGCCTCCTACAACAGATTTGCCATTGGGGCAAATGTCAAAAGTATAGCTTCCTCGGCGGTCATTACCAAAGCGCCTGTAATATCCTCCAAGGTAACCTTTGTAAGGGAGTTTGTTTTTTGAAAAACGGACATCACGGTAAATTCTATACAATTTGGAAAATTCAATATTATCAACTTTATTGAGGTTTGCTTCGACTTTTTTAACTAAAGTCTCTACTTCTCTTTTTGTTTTTAAATAATCTTCTTTGTGTGCCTCAAACCAAGGTCGGTTGTTGTTTTCTTGTAATTGGGAAAGAAAATCGAGGGAATGCTTACTAATCATGCTTTGTTTTTTTATAAAAAATTCGTTTTTACTATTGTTTGATACGTTATCCTTGGTTATTGTGTGGTTCCAACGGAGTATTATAAATAGTAATAATAGCCGAATTGTTCAAAATATTTTCACTTAAGATAGGTGGGCTAAAAAATATAAAAATACCATTACAAAGTATAAAAGTTGTAAAGGAATCATTATTTCTTTATCAAAGATATTAAAACTATTATTAGTAAAATTAATACTATTATAAAAGATAGTAATTAAAACTATATACCTTAATGGGAATTTTTTTGAAAAGGGGAATGTTTGAATAGCAGAACAACTCCTTAGAAATACAACTTGTAGAATTGCGATGAACTTTTAGTATATTAGAGATGATATACAAAACATAGTACTTTGCAATGTATAATCTATAACCATTCGACGACTCCTTTTTTACTCTATATATCAATACAAAATAGTTCGCTAGAGTCGTAAAATAGCGATTTAGTCAACTACTATTAACAACTTCAATAATCACAACAAAAAGAAACACGATGAAACACTTATTTTTATTATTAATAACGGCTTTTTTTATTAGCTCTTGTACAACAGTACAACCTGGACATAAGGGCGTGAAAGTATATTGGGGAGGTAAAACAGATATGGAAACGATTTTGCCAGAAGGGATGGATATGGGAATTAGTTGGCTATGGAATTCTTGTGTAGAATACGATGTAAGGGAAAAGACACTGGTTCAGAAATTCGTTTTTAACGACTCTAGAAACATGGAAACTAGTGTAGAAATAGCTTTGGATTATAATTTGAATCCAGATCAGGTTAATTTAATTCACACCAAAATTACAGACATAGATACCAAAATTTTAAAAACCTTAAAATCTTCAGGAAAAGAAGTGGTTCCACAGTATACCGCTTCAGAACTGAACCTAAAAAAACGCAAAGAAGCAGAGTCGGCATTGCGTGATATTATTAGCCAAGAGCTACCAGAATTTTATGTAGAGTTTGCTAGAGTACAAATTACAGATGTGGATATTCCAAAGGCATTGGCAAAAGTAGCTGAGGAGACGGCTATTCAAGAAGGTAGAAACTCTCTAGCTGCTAAAAAAGAATTGGAACAAACAAATTTAGCAAAGGCAAGAATTGCAGAAGCAAAAGGTAAATACGATGCTGCCTTGTATGATGCTAAAACAAAAGATATTTTATCTTCGCCTAAAATGTTGGAGTTGAAAAAATTAGAAATTGAGATGGAGTGGGCCAAAAAAGGAGTGAGCAAATATGGCAATAATAATGTTTTTGGTGCCAATACTTCTGTTTTAAAAGGGTTTAATTAGAACAATTTAGGTTGCTAACGTGCTACGAAATTATATGAATAAAAAAACTTCTACGATACGATTGTAGAAGTTTTTCTTGTTGAGGGAAACCTAAGAACATTTATCATTACTCCAAGTAGCGCCATTTTCTTTTCTAATCCAACATTTGAATTGTTGTTGAATAGAAACAATTTGCCAGTGAACCCCTTTTTCTTCTAAGGTCATCACGATTCGATGCCCTTGAATACTAGTATGTTCGCTTTGGTTATCGTGTGTGATGGTCACAATGGTTTGGGCTCCTTCTTTTTGAGTTTGAATGTCAATTTTTTCAAAGCTCGTTTTATTCGAAATTTTAGCAGGATAATACATTTGAGCAACCTCTTTAGCTGTTTTTTTAGAAGTAGAGGCAGCTAATTTTTCATTTAGGTTTTGATAAACTCCTGTGGGGACATTTTCAAAGGCTTCTGGAGTAGTTACTTCTTTAGAAGCAGTAGGAAGCGTATTATAAGTATTATTACTATCACTCTTTGAGATAGGTTGGTCAGGTGATGTTGTTGCTGGCTCGGACTGACAAGAGATTAGTAAGTAAAAAAGGCTTAGTAAAGTGAAAAAATGTATTGTGTTCATAATTTGGAATTAGTGCATTTTTGAAATTTTTTTGGTCATTTAAGTTTACGAAAAACTAATCGTCCCATTGTCTGTCAACATACTTAATGGTTCAAAGTGTAGACCATCCCATTCTCCAAAAAGGCAAATGGATTTTCCACCACTAATAGCTAATATTTTCCATACAACTTCCTCCTTTAGAGTACTTAATGGAATGATATGGTCGTTACTATCTTTGATGAGTAATTCTTTTTTGTCGTTCATGAATGCTCTTAATTGTGAAAGAACGACAGGGAAAGAAAATAGCCAAGGATTTTGGACAATAGCTTCGCCATATTGTGCTAAAACAGCATTAAAATCTTTATAGCTAGTTGCATTGGGGCTTTCATAAATTTGAGCAGATTCAAAAGATTCAAAAATAGCTCGTTGGGGATAAGCCTTAGAATAATAAGTTAAGGCGCCATCTAGCAAATCTCCGACAATATATTGTTGTTCGTATCCAATATTTCCAAAAGCATAGTCCAATATTAGAGCATGTTGCTTTGTTTTTTGACCTTGCAGCCAGATTTTTCGAAAACTACGTCCTTCAATGTCAACTCCTTCTTTTTTGCCTACAACAAACCAAAGATCTTTTATACTAGGGTTTTGCTCTAAAATGTCTGCTTTCTTGACGATTTTACCCAAACTTAGATACAACTCTTCTTGAAGCTCAGGAGTAAGCAGGGACCTTTTTTTAAAAGATTCTGTCCATAAGTAAAGTTCGCCCAAACGGGCAAGAACAATTTCCGACCAATTTTGGTTTTTTTGAATCAGTTGGTGGGTTTCTTTTAAATAAGTACTAATTCTAGGCAACTTGGCATCCACCATTTTGGCAGCAACTTGATTCCAAAAACTAACTTTTTGAATAGCCGTATTGGCAATCCCTTGGCGAATAAGGTCGGTGAGCCAAAGTTCCAGTTCATCCATACCGCTTGCCATGAGTTGAACCCGTTGTTCCCAGCGTTTTTCTTTGGCTGCTTTAGCTTGTTGGAGGGCTTCTTCTGTTTTTAGAGTAGGTGCAATAGTCTTGGAATGACTGGCAACACTATTAGAACTTTGTTTGGACAACCAATTTTGAATTGCTTCGGGAGGAGCTTGGTACTTGAATAAAGCACTGCTTTGAGCAAATAAAAAGAAGAGTCCTAAAACGTGCTTGCAAGGAGGTTTGCGAACAGGGCAGCTGCATTTATATTTTGGTCCACTCAAATTGATTTGAACAATATAGGGTTGAGAACCAGATCCTTTGCATTCTCCCCAAATGGCTTCATAATTGGTAGCGATATAATTCCACTTGGTTGAGTTGGCTAAGGTACGTCCTCTACGCTCTGTGGAATCGTTGGGAGAAAGTGCTGCTATTTTTTCGTCAGTCCATTGCATAAATTAAAAAATGGTTTTAGTAGGATCAATCTGAATTGTTATCATTACTTCTTGGGACAATTGCATTTGTTAGTTACGTAGTTGCTAGATTGTATTTAGTTCATGAACTTTGTTCTATGAAGTACTCCAAGAAGTGTTTTTATAAAAGTCTTGTTAAGAATAATCTGCTTACCAACCAGAAAAAGCTCGATTAAAAACATCGTCTAACACCTGATCGTAGATTTCTTGAATCAAAGCATCTTCCACCGTTGATAAATCGGTATCGGCGGCAAAATTGGCGAACCTAGAAAATGTCTGTGTCCAGTTCTTAGAGCCGTCCTTTTGTTTGGTGTCTTTATAATTGATGGCAATTTCAATTGTCAAGCGTTGAAAAGCAACTGTTTGGTTTGCCTGCGGAGCAAGTGATGAAATTTGATAGCCAACTACATTTCCAGAAAATTGAACATCGCCATCTTCATCAACATATTTTAAGCGGGTATTATTCAAAATTCTATCTTTGAGCTGTTCAGAAAAGGTTTGCCCGCTTGTTGGTGGTGCATTAGAGCTTTTTACTTCAAATTGTTCCAAAGAAAAACTGTCTAAAACCGAGTAATCAATACCAGTATTAATTAAACTGACTGTACAAGCTTGGGCTATTAGAACAACAATTATAAAAATAAATAAATGAAACTTTTGCATAAATCTTTTTATCTTTTAATTTGATACTTACCACTTATTTAAAAGTACAAAACTTTGAATCATTATTACCTTTCTTAACACCTACTAAGATGAGTTTAACAATAACTTTAGTTCAATCTACTTTGCATTGGGAATCTATTGATGCAAATTTAAAAATGTTTGATGAAAAACTGCTTGATCTTGACAATACAGATGTAATTATTCTACCTGAGATGTTTACGACTGGGTTTTCAATGAATGTTGAGTCGTTGGCGGAAGATATGGAAGATAGTAAAGGAATTGTGTGGATGCAAGAAAAAGCAAAAGAACTCAATGCTGTAGTAACGGGGAGTTTGATTATAAAGGAAGGTGAAAACTATTTTAATCGACTGTTGTGGGTTGAGCCAAATGGTAAGCAATGTCATTATGACAAGAAGCATTTATTTACGATGGCAAAAGAAGACTTGCATTTTACAGGAGGCACAAAGAAGTTGATTGTTGACTATAAAGGTTGGAAAATAGCCCCTTTCATTTGTTATGATTTGCGTTTTCCTGCTTGGTGTCGCAATTTAGAAGATTATGACTTGGCTTTTTATGTAGCTAATTGGCCAGCTAAACGGTCTTTTCATTGGAGAAGTTTGCTGACGGCTAGAGCAATTGAAAATCAGGCTTATATAATAGGGGTTAATCGAGTAGGAGAAGATGGCAAAGGTTTTGCCTATTCGGGAGACTCTTCGGTTTTGAGCCCTAGTGGTGCTTTATTATACCATCAAGCGAATGAAGAAGCTATTTATACAATAAATTTGTCTAAAACGCATTTGGCAGATGTTCGCAAAGAATATCCGTTTATTGGAGATCGAGATAACTATTCTTTTCATAACACACCACAGTAGCAGAGCTTAAAATAAATTGAAATTGATAATTATCACAACAAGTAATATAATTATCAATTTCAATAGTCTATGTAATTGGATGCTCACAAAAAACAAAAGAAATTATTCTTCCCCTTTCATGATAAAGCTAGCACGGAACAACATTTTATTATTGGCATCAGCTGGACCATCGGGACCAGAAACGGTATAGCTGCCTTTTAAATCATTGATTGCAAATTGAGTGTAAACATGCAAACGAAGGTCGCCATTCTCGTCTAAAAATGGTTCAAATTGAGCGGTGGCGGTAACAGGAGCCGTTTTTTCGAGTAATGTTAATGCCGCTTCGATCTTTGCCGTCGTGATATTTCCTAAGGCAAGTTGCAACTGTTCCCCATCAATGCTTTTGAATACTAACTGAGCTGTTGGATATTTGTCAACGTAAAGCATACTTTCTGTAACGGCTTGTGTTAAGTCACTTTCGCCCATTTCTATAGAAGCAACATTAACTGTAAATTGACCTGTTGCTGCTTTTAAATTCTGTGATTGTTCTAAGGATATGTTTCCTGTGACAGAGGTCAGTTCGCCACCATAATGTCTTAGAGGTGGTGGAAAGTTAAAGGCTAGAATAGGAGTACTTTTATCTACGGGTCCTGCTATCGTCCATGTTTTTGGAAACGCTATGTTTTCCATGTTTGTGATGGTGCTTTTTTCAGGAGTTGCTAGTTTTTTTAAATTCAGTGCTTCCCAAGAAACACTATTTTTATCGGTGATATAATTCATCGCATCTCCTAGCTTAGACTCAATTAGTTGTCGCTGAATTTCAGCAAACGAATTTTGAGCTGCCAATGCAAATGCTTTGGAAATAGACGTACCAACGGCAGGCGTTTCAAACTGTTGATAAATAGCGGTGTGGCAGTCGTAATGAGAATGAATTTCTGAACTTACATAGACCTTGCCATCTTCGGCTAGGTATGGATAAAAACTGCAATAGATGAGTTCGTCAGAATTGCCTACTAGGCTATTTTTTTTATATTTGGCAGCATCAAAACCTTCTTTGAGACCTTTTAGATATTCTTGTTGGAATTTTTTTTGACTAAAGTTCTTTGGCAAAGTACCTTGTGCCTCGGTAACTTTTAATTTTATAATTAAGTTAGAACGTTCTTTTTCCCAAACAAACACATTACTTTCTTCATAACTAGAATTTTCAACAGGCAATCGTCGAACGGTTCGGATAAAATTGAGCAAGCGTTTATGAGAAGTATAACGCCCTTTGAAAATTTTTCGTCCAAGGTAGTTTCTATAAACAATAAAAGGAGTATAACCAACCTCTTTTGGGGCACCAGTTTTATCAATATCAATAATTTTTGTTGTAATATTGCGCTCTTGCATATAACCTTGTAATGCCTTGATATTTTCTAACGTAAATGGACTATCCGTTGATTTTTGAACAAAGATAATAAGTTCTTCATCTATTTTTTGTTGAGCAATTGTCGAAAAAGATAGGAGGAGTATTAAAAATGTGATATATTTTGGCATAATAATAATAGTATAGAATTAATCGAAGATTTTAAGTTATTGAAATATTTACTTACTTTAATTTTTAAGGCTAAGATTTGTAAAGAGCTAAATTCAGTCGATAGAGGAGGTCTTATTATAATTACTTATTTTGTCGAAGGAACTGAAATAATAAATCCTCATCATATAATTACCCTTATCAATAGTTCGTTGAAACCACGCAGTAGCAGCGAAGCTAAACTTTATTAGTTTGATAATTAATAAGTTATGATTTTATCGCATTTTGTGTTAAGATTTTGATTATCAAACTAATATAAATGTGCTTTTTTATCTTTTTGGTAAAAAAGTAAAAAATCAACGAACTACTACCTTATAAGACTGTGCTAGAAAAACAAGGATAGAAAATTATTGCTATTAAATAGATTAATAGACCAAAAGGTTTTGAAACACGCACTATTTTTAAAATAAATTAACACATAAAATAAACAGAAGAATGATATACAGATTAAGCGTCTTAGTTGCATTTTTTATCGTAACCACCTCTACTGTTTGGGCACAATCCGACCGTTGGCAACAGCGAATTGAATACAAGATGGATATTGTCATGGACGTAGAAGCACATCAATTTACAGGTAAACAAAATGTCGTTTATCATAACAATTCCAAGGATGAACTAAACAAGGTTTTTTATCACTTGTATTTTAATGCTTTTCAGCCCAATAGTATGATGGATGTTCGTTCTAGAACAATTCAAGATGCAGATACTAGAGTAGGTGGTCGAATTTTGGAATTGAAAAAAGACGAAATTGGTTATCACAAAATAAAGTCATTGAAACAAAATGGAAAAGATGTTGCATTTGAGGTCGTTGGAACCATTTTAGAAGTAACCTTAAACGAACCGATTAAAGCAGGAGCTTCTGCTACATTTGATATGGAGTTTGAAAGTCAAGTGCCTCTTCAAATTCGTCGTTCTGGATGGAATAGTGAGGAAGGCATTGAGTTGTCGATGACGCAGTGGTATCCCAAAATGTGTGAATATGATTATCAAGGTTGGCATGCCAATCCCTATGTTGGTCGTGAGTTCTATGGCGTGTGGGGCGATTTTGATGTTAAAATTACGATTGATAAAGACTATACCATTGGTGGAACAGGAATGCTTCAAAATCCTAGCGAAGTAGGGCATGGTTATGAGAAAGTAGGAGAAAAGGTGGATTTAAAAGATAAAAAGAACATCACTTGGCATTTCAAAGCGGAAAATGTACATGATTTTGCTTGGGCAGCCGATCCAGATTACATTCATGATGTTGTAGAAGTGGATGAAAATTTAGTGTTGCACTTCATTTATCAAGATGATGATAATTATAAGGATGTGTGGAAAAAGGCACAAAAGAAAACGGTTCAAGCGTTTAAATTTATCCAAGCTAGATATGGAAAATATCCTTATGGACAATATACGATTATTCAAGGAGGTGATGGTGGTATGGAATATCCAATGGCAACCTTGATTACTGGAAAACGCAATTTTGGTTCTTTGGTTGGTGTAATTGTGCATGAGGTGATGCACACTTGGTATCAAATGTTGATGGGATCAAATGAGAGTTTATATGCTTGGATGGATGAAGGCTTTACTTCTTATGCCTCTAATGTGGTTCGCGCTCATTTATTTAATGCACAAGGTGCTTTTCCTCATGATGGTTCTTATAGAGGTTATTTGTACTTAGCAACAAGCGGTGCAGAGGAACCAATGAGTACTCATGCTGATCATTTTAATACCAATTTTGCTTACGGTCAAGCTTCTTATTCAAAGGGAGCGGTATTTTTGGGGCAACTCAATTATATTGTAGGAGAAGGTGTTTTTGACAAAGCGATGCTAAAATATTATGACGAATGGCATTTTAAGCATCCTAATCCAAATGACTTCATTCGTGTGATGGAAAAAGAATCTGGTTTGGAATTGGATTGGTACAAAGAGTATTGGGTAAATACTACGAATCGAATCGACTATGCCATTGTTGATGTTTTAAAAGGAAATAAAAGTTCGAAGGATTCTGTCGTTATTAAAGCAAAAGAAGGAAACTATTTTGCCAGTAGTGGCAAGGTAGACAAGAAAGGAACGACTATTTATATTGAAAGAAAAGAGCGTATGCCAATGCCTTTAGATGTTGTTGTAACTTATAAAAAAGGAAAATTGACACAGTTGGCAACTTTTAATATTCCTTTGGAAATTATGCGTGGACACAAGCAAGATGAACTAAAAAACGGTAATCAAACAGTAATGCCTGATTGGAAATGGACACATCCTGTTTACGAATTGAACCTTCCAATTCCAATGAAAGATATTGAAAAAATAGAGATTGATCCTTCTTTGCGCATGGCAGATATAGATCGAGATAATAACGTTTGGGAAAAATAATCCAATCTGTTATCAATAATTAGGAGCTTTGGAAGTAGACATGATGTTTTGCTTCGCTCTAGAAAAGAGTAATGCTGCTATTGGCATTGCTCTTTTGTTTTTTTATAGAGAATAGACCAATAGTAGTTAAATTTGAGCTGATTTTATCATTAATAGTAGTTCGTTGATTTTTTACTTTTTTACCAAAAAGATAAAAAAGCACATTTATATTATTTTGATAATCAAAATTTTAACATAAAACGCAATAAAAGCGCAACTTGCTGATTATCAAACTAATAAAGTTTTTCAACGAACTATTGCATTAAGTAAACCAACTAATATTAGAAAAAAATGAACTACATCGAGAATACTAGAAATCTCTTTGCTTATTATAAGCAGTTAGGCGAGCAATCAATGGCACAATTAGAGGAAAAACAATTGTTTTGGAAATACGCAGTTGACGAGAACAGCATTGCCACGATTGTAAAACACCTATCTGGAAATATGCTTTCTAGATGGACTGATTTTATGACAGCAGATGGCGAAAAAAATTGGCGAAATAGAGACGATGAGTTTGAAGATACGACACTCAAAAATAGAGTAGAAGTATTAGGGGCATGGGAAAGCGGGTGGAAATGTCTTTTTGATGCTATCAATCCTTTGACAGACGAAGACTTGGAGCATATTGTTTATATTAGAAACCAAGGGCATACTGTTGTAGAAGCTATTAATCGCCAGTTAGGGCATTATGCTTATCACATTGGACAAATTGTATTGATGGCTAAATTGCAAAAAGGCAAGGATTGGCAGACCTTATCTATAGCCAAAGGGGCTTCTAAGGAGTATAATAAAAATAAATTTGCTCAAGAAAAAGCAAAAGGGCACTTTACAAAAGAGTTTCTAGATAGGGATAAAACTAGATAACGGATTAGAAGTGCTTACCTTTAAACAACCTCAATGTCATATTTTCTGAGCAAACCTGCTAGCCCATCTTTGGAAAAAATGGCTTTGTTAATACGATTACTCTCTGGATTGATTGTATAATTAAATGCGTGCTGAAAATTGGTTTTTTCCATATTTGTAAAGTCAAAAATAGCATTTGTTAAGTCACAATCTTCGAAGACAGCGCCACTAATATCAGCAGATGCAAAGTCTACTTTTTCTAGGTTGCAGTGCTTGAATTGCGTTTTAGGGAGTTTTAACTCAAAAAAAGAGCTATAACTAAGGTTACAATTCTCAAAATCAACAGAAAACAAAAAATCATTGCAATCGCTAAAGTTAAAACCTACTAATTTACAATCTACAAATCGGACTGCTTTTAGTGCTGTATCTTTGTTTCTAGACATAGAAAAGTCGCAGTTGTCGAAGTTGCAGTCTACAAACGTGATTCCTGAAATATCGCAACTATTGAAGTTACAATAGCTAAAGTTACAATTTTCAAATTTTTGATTTTTGATACTAGCTTCTGAGTAATCAACTTTATCAAACGTTTTGTTTTCTGTTATTTTACTAGACATTGTTTTATTCTAAAGAGTGAAATTTAAAGATAAACTATTTTATATAAAAAACTAGATAAGTTTATTTTATATTTTATAATATCTTAAATTTATATTGAAATAAAAAATAATGTCTTGGATAATTATCATCGCAATTTGTTAATTAGATCTGGCTTTTTTACTTATCAGGCTAAGAAATCAGCAACAATCTTAGCCACATTTTCTCCGTCCATAGCCGCAGAAACAATACCACCAGCATATCCAGCACCTTCGCCACAGGGATATAGACCAACGACATCAGGATGCATCAAGGTGACACTATTTCGAGGAATTCTAATAGGAGAGCTTGTTCGACTTTCGGTGCCTACAATTTGCGCTTCGTTAGTAAAATAACCTTTTTTCTTCTTATTGAATTCAGGTAGTGCTTTTTGCAAGCGTTTACTTACCCAATTAGGAAGTAATTCATGCATGGGAGCACTATAAACACCAGGAATGTAAGATGTACTAGGGAGGTTGTTAGATAATTTGCCTTTTGTGAAATCTACCACTCGTTGAGCAGGCGCTTTTTGACTACCATCGCCAGCTTGAAACATAATTTGTTCTACTTCTTGTTGGAATTTTAAGCCGTTAAAAATAGGATCCTCTATTCCTTCAAAAGTTTTGTGGTTATAATGCGTTAAATCTTCGAGTTCAATCGCTACAACCATGCCTGAGTTAGAAAAAGGAGAGTCTCTACGAGATAAAGACATCCCATTTACAACCAATTCATTAGGAGAGGTGGCAGCGGGTACAATTAGTCCTCCAGGGCACATGCAAAAAGAAAAAACACCTCGTTTTTCGACTTGACAAACAACACTGTAACTAGCTGCGGGGAGATGCTCCTCTCGTTTTGGTTGGCGGTATTGTATCTTATCAATTAGCGATTGAGGGTGTTCAATGCGTACTCCTAAAGCAAAGGGCTTGGCTTCTAGTCGGATTTGTTTTTTGTACAACAAGGTGTAAATATCCCTAGCAGAATGTCCGGTAGCAAGAATCGTAGCATCTGCAAAATATTCCTCTTTTTGATTCACAATAACGCCTCGGATGGTGCGCTGACCACTATTTTCTTTTTCTATGATAAAGTCTGTTACTAAACTGTCAAAATGAATTTCACCTCCGTGGGCTAGAATCGTTTCTCTAATATTGGCAACCACCTTAGGGAGTTTATTGGAGCCAATATGAGGATGAGCATCTACCAAAATATCAGAAGTAGCACCATGCTCAACCAATAAGCGCAAAATCTTCTCAATTTTTCCTCTCTTTTTAGAACGAGTATAAAGTTTTCCGTCGGAATAGGTTCCAGCTCCCCCTTCGCCAAAACAGTAATTAGAATTGGGATTAACGACTCCATCTTGTTGAATAGCTCTTAGGTCTCTACGGCGTTCTCTAACATCCTTTCCACGATCCAAAACAATGGGTTTTAAACCTAGTTCGATTAACTGAAGCGCAGCAAAATAGCCAGCAGGTCCAGCACCAACAACAATTACTTTTTTAGCTGTTTTGACATTGCTATATTGTTTGATAATACTTGGTGGTGCAATATATGCTTCATCGATATAGGCATCAACCAAAAGCCGCACTACAGGTACTTTACTTCTAGCATCAATGGAGCGTCGAACAGCAATGACATCAACTAGTTGTTGATTGTTGGATAAGTGTAGTTTTTTTAGGACTTGTTGCTTGATGAAAGTTTCTGATTGAGCATTCTTGGGGGAGAGTGCGATTTCTATGCGTTGAATCATATATAAGAATAGGAAAAATGCTTTATAAACAGATGTTTGGTGTAGTTGGTAAGAAGATTTTGTGCCAATCTGCGAAGTACTTTGTTGTGGTGTATTTTTATACACAAACACAGGAACAGAGTCACAACGCAGTTAAGCATAATATAATAATAGGAATGTTGATTTTTTAATGTCAAAAAAGTGATTCTATTAAGCGAACTCTACTCAACATTAGAAAACCAACATTCTAAAATATCTTAGTATAAGGTTAGACTTTTGTCAACATCTCTAGCATAAGCGACAATACCACCGTTTAAATTGAATAAGTTGTCGTATTCGTATTCTTGTTGCAAAAATAAGATAGCCATGTAGCTACGTTTGCCACTTCTGCACATGACAACAGCAGGTTTATCTCTAGGGATTTTGTCTGTATTTTTATCAATTAATCCCAAAGGGACATTTATACCACCAATAGAACAAATTTCTCTTTCATCGGGTTCTCTTACATCAATGATGATAAAATCATCTCCATTGTCCATCATTTCTTTTAATTGCTGAACATTAACTCCTTTTACTTCGTTTCTATCCATAGCAGAATATAGTTTTATATGTTTTAGTAGTTATAATAGACCACTTACTTAATTATCAATATACTATGATTTTTTAAGTAAATTAATGTAATTATATTGGTTATCAAAAATCGGATTAGATGATTATATGTTTTCCGATTCATTTTGTTTCTAAGCAACAAAACTACTACTTTTATGCTTTATAACAAAGCTCCTTAAAGGCAGAATATCTTTTTGGTGTACAATTCACATTTGTGATTGGGACAACCATAGTTTAGTATCTTATTTTTTATAAAAACGTCGGATTAATTTATGCATACCTTAGAACCACATTACAGGTGGAGATTGGAGTACATAGCTTCAGAAGACCCTCAATCACCTTTTTATGGGCAAGTTTATAGTGAATTTGAATTTTCAACTAAAATCTACAATTATTACATTCACCCACAGTGGGATGATTTTGGCTCTGAAACATTGTACGTGAAAATTCTTTATGTTAATTATGCAGATAATTATGCTATTTTAGAACTGATTGGAGAATGGAACGATTGCTTGCACAATGATATTATGCTATTGAAGCAAGGTGTTGTTGATCGAATGCAGGAGCACGGCATTTCTAAATTTATTATAATTGCTGAAAATGTTCTGAATTTTCACGCTTCTGACGATTGTTATTACGAAGAGTGGTACGATGATATTTCAGACGAGGATGGATGGGTTTGTATTATAGGGTTAAGGGATCATGTTCTAGAAGAGATGGAAGAGTACGGTATTCACAATTACATTAACTTTGGTCCTCAGTTTAATATCAACTGGCGTCCTCAAAAACCAGAGTTGGTATATGAAGATATCCGTTATAAAATAGAAGAACAGGGATATTGATAATTCTTGAAACGAAAAAAGAACAAGTTGTAAGAACATAATCGGATTCTTACAACTTGTTTGTCATTTTATTCTGCGTGAGCAACAACTGTTTTAACTGTTTCAGCTTCAATAAAAATTCGATTGACAGTAGGAATTGCTTTTTTGATTTTCGATTCAACTCGATCAATTGCTAATTCTATCTGAGAAGAAGTCATCCCTCTTTTGAAGGTTACATCCAAGTTTACCAAAACCTCATTTGGTCCAAAGTACAAACTAAGTGGTCGCTTGTAAGCTCCGATTTCAGGCTCTTCATCCAAAATCTTGGTAATTTTGTCCAAATCGCTTTGAACCAATCCTTCCCCAATTAGCAAATCTTTACATTCTATGGCAAAGAACAAAGAGACACTAACCAGTAAAACTCCAATTAGAATAGAACCAATTCCATCAAAATAAACGTTGCCTGTCATATGCCCAGCAAAAACAGAAAGAAAGGCAATCGACAAACCAATCAAGGCTGCGCTATCTTCAATCACAACGGCAGCTGTAGAAGTATCCTTACTAGCAACAATTTCTTTAAAGAACGAACGATGGGTTCTATGACTATTGAATTCTTTGAGCGCAACACTCAAGGCGAATCCTTCAAAGACCATAGCAAAAATTAAGATGGCATAGTTCCAAATAACATAATCTGTATTGACCTTATCGTGTGGGTGCAAGACCGCTTCGATACCTTCATAAAGAGCAATGCCTCCCCCTAAAGCAAAAATTAGAACTGCCACAATAAATGACCAAAAGTAAATCTCATTTCCATATCCATAAGGATGTTGCTTATCAGCAGGTTTTTGACTTTTTTTGATGCCTAATAGGAGTAAGGCACCATTTCCTGTGTCCACTAAGGAGTGAATGCCTTCAGAAAGCATAGATGAAGATCCTGTGAAAAATGCAGCAATGAATTTGCTAACAGCAATTGCTGTGTTGGCTATAATTGCGCCGTAAATTGCCTTTTTGGATGAACCAGCCATTGTTGTGTTGTATTTTTGTTTGATAATTATAATAGTTGTGTATAAAACTTGTTGGACGTGTTTTATCACAACTTGTTAAAGAATTAATTGTATTTTTTGTAAACGATTATTTAAAATCGGGTATTTAGTTATAATAATGCTAATGTGGGCTATAAAGAAGTATCTTGTATCAGTCTATCTGCGTTACTAATTTGTGGTTTTAATAGAGTAAAAGTATTCATTTAACAATTACAAAAGAATATATGTTCTAGTTATTTAGAATATTAGCTTGTTTAGAACATAGCAAGCTGAAAAACTAAAAAAACAGTGGATTATTTCTAAAATTATCGCATAAGAACGTTCAACAATCTAAGTTTTATAATTAAAAATTTTTACTCTAAGCCCAAAAGAAATCATATGTTCGAAAAACCAAAAATTTTGTGTCGCTTTATCAGCTAAAGAAGCTGTTGTTTTAACAGAAGGAAGGTGTATAAAACCACCTCTAAGACCTATCTGAAAGTAAAAGTATTGCAAAAGCGTAAAACTTAAATCTAGATTTGTTGCTACTCCAAAACCTGCGACATAAAAAACGTCATTTCTTTTATTATTCAACAGCTTAGCATTAGTTTTGGGAATGATTAATCCTGTTGAAAAACCTTCGGACAAGTTGATTTCTATCCATTTATTTTCTAAAGCAATTCCTTTTAGTAAATCATCGTAACGATCGACTCCTATGCTCACATAATTTAAACCATCGGTGTGTTCGTAAGCTAAGAAATCTTCCTTTAAAACAATAATATCTTGATGATAGTTGCCATCATAATAGGAGCTGGAGTTTGCAATCTTTCCACTAATTCGTACGGTTTGGTTTTGAGTCACGACATACTTCATGTGGTCTATATTAAAAGAAATATGAAAATTGTCATGAAAAAAATACCCAACTTTTAAATTCGTTTGTGGAATTGTAAATGTTGTGGGATTTAAGTACAAGTCAAAATCAAACTTTGAGGGTCTATCAGTTGCTCTTACATTGAACAAAGTAAAATCATAATCATCCCCTTTGAAATGAATGTTTGAGTTGCTATAATAGCCTCGATTCCATCCAAATGAAACAAAAACTTTCCCTTTATTAGGTCGTATTTTAAAAATATTGGCTTCTTTTTGAGCGATTGACTGGGAGAAGAGCATCATCAAAAAGCTTAGTGTTATTACGGTTTTCATAGTCATACTTTTATTTTAAATATTTTAAAGTTAAAAAAAGTATGTTTTTCATTCTAACATAAAAATGTGGGTTTATCAGAAAAAAAAGATCAATTTTAAATTAATGTTGAATTGACCAAAACAAAGTTAAAGAAGCAAGTTTTATATAATTTTTTCTGAAGGATTATTTAAACTCAATTTCTTTAAAAGGAACAAAAATGATTATGAAAACAATAGCCACAGGCAAACAACAGCTAGCACGACAATAACAATTTGGTAAATTCCTTTGGAGCCTGATAGATTGGTAACTTCTGCTTCTTTTTCAGCCAAATCAGAAAGCGCTTGCCCCAATTTTGATTCATTTTCTTTCAGGTTATTCTTTGCTGCTTCTAGATCTGTTGTCAACCAGTCTACTCGTTTAGATTGTTCGACCAAGTTGTGAATGAGTTGTTGCATTTCTTGACGAGCCTGGATGGATTTCTCTTCCAAAGAGCTAATAATCAAATGTTGTTGTTGAATAGAACGCTCGGTGTGCTCCAGCATAGTCATGTAACTATTTTTATCTGCACGATATTGCTTTTGAGCTTCCAAAAATCGAGTGATGCGCTTGTCTACAAAGATATCCTCAGGGCTGACTGGACGCTTGAGAGTAATTCCTTTGAAAGAAGTACATCGACTCAACGCAACATAAGTTTGTCCTGTTGCAAATGCTTTTCGACCCAAATTAATAATAACATGGTCAAAAGTTTGTCCTTGGCTCTTGTGTATGGTAATTCCCCACGCAAGTTTTACGGGTAACTGGGTAAAAGAACCAATAGGTTTGCGTTCAACAGTTTCGGTTTCATGATTCCATTGATAAACGTATTTATGCCAAGTGTGATGAGAGACTGACACAATTTCAGTTGCCTTTCCAGCTTTGATTTCAACCAATAACTTATCTTCAAAAATTTCTGTGATTCGACCAATAGTACCATTAACCCACTGTTCGTTTTCATCGTCTTTGACAAACATAATTTGAGCACCAACTTTTATTCGCAACTCCTTATCTGTGGGATAGGCACTACCAACATTGGCAAAGTTGCCTAGCTCTTCAGCATGAAAAGTCACCAAGGGAGCTTCAATAGCTGCTAGGTTTTCTTCGTTTAGCTGTTTGATAACAGCATTGGTAGAAGCCAAGGTGATTTTAAAGTTAGAAGACAATCCTCCTTTGACATCGTATCGCTCGTTGAGCAAATTTAGGTGTTGTTGATCTAATTGATTGACACGAATCGCATTGAGCAAGCTAATAAATTTTTTGTCTCTTTGGCGATACACCTTAGACAGCTCAACAATTTGATACTGATAATCTCCTTCAAACGCTTTGGCACTGAAAAAATACCTAGAAGTATAATGCGTGCGCAATAAATTGACAGTTTCTTTGTCTCGTTCGTCAATAATAGGAGGCAGTTGATACAAGTCTCCAATCATTAAAAGTTGTTTGCCTCCAAAAGGGAGGTTGGATCTTAAATTAGCTCTTAAGGATAAGTCAATGGCATTCATTAAGTCGCATCGTACCATTGAAATTTCATCAATAATAATCAACTCAATTTCTTCCAGAAGTTGAATGGTTGTAGGGGGCAAGGGAGGAATGCCTTTGTCATTGGGCAGATAAGCACGCCATTCAAAACCAAAAAAAGAATGAATGTTTTCTCCACCAACTTGCAGCGCAGCAAGTTCGGTAGGTGCTAATATGATGTGTTTTTTACTTAAACTCTTGGTTAAATACGTTAAGAGTGTCGATTTTCCTGTACCTGCTTTTCCTGTTAAAAAAACAGAGCTGGATGTATGTTCAATTAAGCGAATGGCATCTTGTGCTTTTTGATTGTTGCTATATGCCTTTAGTAAATTAGTAATTGAATTCATTTATTTATCTGGTAAATAACAAGTATTCCTCCTCAAAAAACTCGTTATGTTTTGTTAAATGTTGTTCTTTGATATAGCCAAGTTGTCAAAGGTCTGTTCTGTTTTAGCTCCCAAAATACACATTTAAAATAGAACAAAAACATCCATCGCAAAAATATTTTAAAGCAAAACAATAGACATTGTCACCAATAGGTTTTAGGAGTCGAAAGATGTTCTGATTTTTTCTCGGATCAAAAACTTAGTCGCTGGGCTAATTTTTAGACTATAGATATTAAAATCAATAGTAAGAATTAAAAAATCATTATTAAAGCAATTGCACCAAAAACACCGTTACAGAGTTGTTAAAAAATAAAAATCCTGCTAGTAAATATACCAGCAGGAAATTATGTGCTTTTTTGTTTTTAGATTTTATTCTACTACAATTTGATGACTTTCAACGTTACCATCAACACTTACTTTTAAGACATAAGTGCCTTTAGGAAGACGACTAACATCAATCTGACCATTGTAGTTGTCCATTAAGATTTTTGCTTTTGGAAAACCATAGAAATCAAATAATTCAGCTGACACAGTTGCTTTTTTATTAGGCGTATGAGATTGGTCGGCTAATTCTAGGTTAATAATTGTAGAAGCAGGATTAGGATAAGCTGTAAAGTAATCCAAAGTAGCTTTGCTACTATTCAAACTTGAAATATTGCTTCTTTCTGCGAATCCAAAAACATTGTCATCGTCATTATCACATTCTTGCGTGATATTGATTCGTTGATCATACCAAGAAGACCAACCGCATACGTTTTGAGCTCTAACTCTGAATCGAATAGTTCCCATTTGGTAAGGAAGAAAACGGGCTCTATGTTGCTGTGTTGTCCATGTGAAATTAGTGGTTTGTTGATCCCAATCCCAAGTTAAATTGTGACCTCCTGTTGCCTCTGCTTCTATCATATTTTTATCCGCATAAAAATTATTCGAACGGCATAAGTCACAATAAGAATTATCGGATGGGAATTGGTCAATAGGAGTTAGCACTAAACCACCACAATTTGGCTTGATAATTACAGGTACACCAACCCCTACTTTCATTCTTTTAACAATTGTTTGGCTACAGCTGTTGGTGATTGTTCCTGTTAAGAAAACATCGCCTTGTCCAACTCCTGTTAGTGTTACTTGGCTATTAGTCGCGTTGCTTATTGTAACTAAGGAAGGATTCGAAACAGTCCAATTAACTGTCTCTCCATTTTGCAAACCTGTCATTGTATAAACAGCATTGCTCGCCGAGCAAACGGCACTATTCCCTACAATTCGTGCGGTACTAGTAAAAGGACTGATAGAAACTTGGCAATGCAGACTTCTTTGGCGATTGCCTTTAAAAATAGGCACGACGCTTATATTAGACAAAGGATAAGTATTAGGAACCAATGTTAAGGTTCTAGAGGTTGTTGTTATAAGACCACTTACTGGAACTCCTGCGGTTGTTGCCCAGCCAGAACCGACATTCCATTCATAAGATACACTTCCAGAAACATTATTGGTCTCGGTTACAGAAAAACTAACGGATGATGTTGATCCACAAGAGATGGTTTTGCTTGTTGGAGACAAAGAAAAACTTGGAGTGCTTGGAGGAGTCGAAGTAGCGCCTTTTTTTAGCGTGTATTCACAAGAGCGATACTCTACACCAGTTAATGTTTTAAGTACTGCAATAAGCTTATCACCAGTTGAGATAGAGCTAGCATCTAATGTGAAAGGAGGACCTGCCGAAAAAACTTGAGGAGAATTGCCTCCCCAAAATAATGAACTAGGAATAGATGTAAATCCCCGTTGGTCACGAATGCCAGAACTACTTTCTGTATAAATAAACAGTTCTGTTGCTCCCAAAGCATGGTTAAAAGGCTTCTCCATATACACTTCACAATTATACATAACAGAGCTACTAGAACCTAAATCAATTTCCCCACATTCACTAATGGTAGCACCGCCTGAGGTGGGCGTTATGTTTCGTAAGGTAACAGTTACCTGTGCCATTGACCAAGTAGACATAAATAGCAATAATAATAATTGAATTTTAATTTGTGTTTTCATAAAAATTTGAATCTATGTTAGTAAAAAAATATCAATACTATGCAATAGTAGCAGCGCAGCTAACTATTGATACAATAAAGGGGTGTTTAAAGTAAATCTTTACTTTAGTTGTGGAGATAAGTATTTCATTTTTATACAGAATAAATGGTGGGGAGCTGATAACCATTGATGTTCAAAATTCAAAGAGTAGTTTAAGGTTATTTTGAATCAATGGTTGTAAGAAGTAGATTTTAAAACTACACAACACTTATAAAGTAAAATGGACTGGTATAGTGTTACTACAAAGTACTTCTTTGTGTTGTTGGCTACTGCAAATGTAGAAAATAATTTGAATAAAGTAAAGACACATTTTGGGGCGTTCTAAGCTATTCAACGGTTATTAAGAAGTTGCTTATTTTTGAAAATTAAGATTTTAGATTGATTAATTAGATATATTCAGGACTAGTTATTTTTTTATATTTTATGTAATTGGAGAAATTTAGGTGCTAAACTGAGTTTTATTTTTATGTATGCAATTGTCTGATAAATAAGGTAATGGAGTACAAGTTTTCAGTGAGAACTTATTTTAAAGCAAAATAATAAGTATAACCAATTAAAAGGGTTATGGCATGGTAGTTCATAAAAGCACTTTCGTTGCGTTCTCCAATTAAAAAAAGTGGGGACTGGATAACAGGTTCTGTAAAATTGACTAACTGACTAAAGCCTTTGTCTCGATGACCATAGGTGTAGTTGACACCGATACTCATCAAGCTTGCCTTTCTGCGCCATGATATACCCGAAGAAAAATGCCACAAATCAATAGGAGCGCTGACAATCGTTAAGTCACCTTCTCTGATTCGGTCAGAACGCCTTGCATAACTAAAGTCGCTGCGAAAACCTATGTGCAGACGAATTTTATCAATGATTTGTTGTTCCCAACCAATTGCTCCGTTGATAACTTGGTTGGCACCATGATGAATGGTGAAAAAGTCTATGCCAGGGCGGCTCAAAAAGGCAGGAAAAGTAGGTTGGCTAGGGTCTGATTCAATCATTTTATACTGTTTGATGCTTGAAAAGTATTCTCCTGTAAAGCTGATTAAACCTGTTTTGTAAACATAGGAAAGGCCAAGCCCTATGCTCAATGGGTATTTATATTGTGATTTTAATTGAGTTTGTTCTCCTGTTTGAATTTTATCAACATTGCCAGGAAGATTAGTTTGACTAAGTTCTCTTTGAACCCTAGATTCTCCCCATATTGTTATGGAAGGTGAAGAGATGTTGAGACCAAAACGCCAGCCATTAAAACGAGCGTGAAAGCCAGCTTTTAGTAGTCCTCCAATCATATTGGTGCGTGTATGTAGATAAAATGAGTTGGTTGCTATGTCAAATGGAATGTTGTTAGAAATATAGGTCGAATCTCCACTAATAGAACGTGCTGTGTAAGAAAAAGTATGCCGTTGAGAGCGATAGGTGACAATTGCTGTTAGACCAACAGAAAAATTTTCACTTAATTTATAACCAGCCCCCAAACAAGCCCAAGTTTCATTTAGGTTATTTCGCAACTCGACACTACCAATATAATTTTCTGCACCAGCTTGATTAGGGTTGAGCTCATAAGTCATCTCATGGCGTTGAGTCATGTCAATATTAACGTGTTGGCGTGTTAAGATGTTGAAACCTAGACGCCATTTTTTCTCTGGATTTTTAGTTAGCAAACCAGAAATCATTTGTTGATACAAACTAATCCTTTGAGAGTTTAAATCTACATTAGTTCCTCCTCCATTACCGATATACAAGTCGGTATATTTATAAACAGAGGTATTTAAAGAAACCGTACTTTGCTTGATAAACGCTAAATTAGCAGGGTTGTAATAAACGGCACTGTTATCATCCAACCCCGAGATTACAGCACCGCCAAGAAAAGAGGCACGTGCTCCAAATTGATTGGTCCAGTAATGTGTATCTTGTCCTTGAAGGTTATGAATTGTTATAAAACATAGAAATAGTAAGAGGTTGTTTTTCATGGTTATAATACTTCTATAATGCGGTTAAGTATGTCGTTCTTTGGGAGGTGAAATAGCAAATTCAAAACCATTTTTAGTCAATTCTTCGTACTTCTCTTTGTTGAATTTATACAAGAAAGCAGGGCGATGAGGAACATCCTTCTGGCGTTCTAGTTGTTCCAAAATACCCATTTTTAGGATTTTAGATCGAAAGTTTCGACGATTTAATGCTCTACCTAAGATAGTTTCGTATAAATTTTGTAATTCACTCAGTGTGAATTTGTCTGGTAATAATTCAAAACCAATGGGTTGGTAGCGAACTTTTGAGTCTAAGCGTTTGATGGCCATATCTAAAATTTGGGCATGGTCAAAGGCTAGTTCGGGAACTTCAGATAATTTGAACCATTGAGCGTCTTGTGCATCGGTTGCTGCAGAAGTAGGGTGTTCTTCTAAATTAATTAATGCAAAGTAAGCAACACTAATGACATGCCCTCTAGGGTCTCTATCCAAACTTCCAAAGGTATAGAGTTGTTCTATAAAAATATCTCGAACACCTGTTTCTTCCTCTAGTTCACGTTGAGCAGCGGCATCTAAGGTTTCATTTTCTTTGATGAAACCACCAGGAATTGCCCAAGCGTTTTTGAAGGGTTCGTAAGCACGTTTGATTAATAAAACACGAACATCTGCACTTTTGTCCAATCCAAAAACCACGCAGTCTACGGTTACAGAAGGTTTGTAATTTGTTTTATTATAAAGCATATTTTAAGCATATTTTTAGTAATAGTTCGTTTTTTTTAGATAAAAAGTACATTTATATTGTGCTGATAATCAATTTTTTAACATAAAATACAATAAGTTTTCAACTTGTTGATTATCAATTAAATAAGGTTTTTTGACGAACTATTGTTTAGATAAGAAGGTAAAAATTAATATACCTTCTTGCTAGATGATTTTTAATAAATTTGAAGGCTACAAATAGTGTTGAATCAATTGGAGTTTTTGTTGATTGAGTTGTTGTTCTAATCCCATCGGATACAACTTGAAATCAACTTGTTGAAACAACTTGACTTGTTCTTGTCGATGCCTTCTGATTTGATGAATAGAAGGACTTTGGTATACTAATTCACCTTTCCTAAAAATAGGAATTAGCAAATCTTTAAAAAGCCGATTGTCCGCAACAATTGTTCTGCCATCAAAACTTTGGATTAGAGGAAATAGTTCCGTATTATCTGTATTCCAAATCATATCGCCAAAGGGTTGCCCATCGCTCATAAAATAACGACGCACTTGTAAAATGCCAGGTGTTGAAACTTTGTTGGGAGTATTGGATAGTTTTAGTTTGTACACCCAATCACTTCCTTGTTTCTTAATGGCAGCCAATTTATAAACGCCTCCCAAAGCTGGTTCATCTTTGGCGGTGACCAAATTAGTACCAACTCCCCAAACATCAATCAACGCACCTTTGGCTTTTAGGTGGCTAATTTTATGCTCGTCTAAATTATCGCTTGCCACAATTTTAGCTTGTTCAAAACCTGCTGCATCTAACAAAGCCCTTGCTTGGATACTTAAAGTACACAAGTCGCCACTATCCAATCGAATGCCTAAAAAATTCTGCCCTTTCTCACGGAGTTGTTGCGCAACTTGAATCGCTTTCTCAATACCTTTGATACTATCAAAAGTATCCACCAAAAAAATACAATTATGAGGGAGTGTTCTAGCGTAAGCTTCGAAAGCATCTAGTTCATTATCAAAACTCATAACCCAACTATGCGCATGGGTGCCTTTGACAGGAATATCGTAAATCCTTCCTGCTAGCAAATTGCTCGTGGCTACACATCCACCAATATAAGCAGCTCGGCTAGCAGAGAGTCCTCCGTCTATTCCTTGCGCCCTACGCAATCCAAATTCAAGTACAGCGTCCCCGCCCGCAGCAGCTACAATTCGAGCAGCTTTTGTAGCGATCAAAGTTTGAAAGTTGAGGCTGTTTAATAGAAACGTTTCAATTAATTGAGCTTGCAATAAAGGACCTGTAACTCTCAGCAAAGGTTCGTGGGGAAAAACTACTGTTCCTTCTTCTACCGCATCAATATCACAAGTAAATTTTAAATGACTCAAATAATCTAAAAATTCTGGTTCAAATAAAACTTGGTTGTTAGATGTTTTTAAACTTTTTAAATAAGCTAAGTCAGAAGGCGTCAATCTAAACTCATTTAAAAAATGAATGACATCCTCTAAACCACAAGCAATCGTATATTTAGCCCCAAATGGAGGTTTTCTATAAAAAAGATGAAAGACAGCTTCGTCTTCAGCAGAGCCCGTTTTCCAATAGCCATAGGCCATGGTTAATTGATACAAATCAGTCAACAAACCTAAGTTTGTTTGATAACGAGTTTTAAGGTGATTCATAAAAGCTTTGAATGATTCTTATTATTTTGTAACTTTCCCACACAATATAAGGTAGCTTAGTTTTAAATACAAACTAAGAAGCAAATTAAAACAAAAAAATAACAATTAATCGCCTCAAAGAGGTTTATAAAGAAATGGCAAAAAAGGACTATACTGTTTTATTCGAAGATGAGCATTTAATAATCGTGGACAAACGCAGTGGTTTGCTGACTATCCCTGACCGATACAGAACAGATATCCCCAATTTATACAATATCCTTCAAACGACTTATGAAGAAGTGTATGTCGTCCATAGATTGGACAAAGGGACGAGTGGTATTATCTGCTTTGCAAAGACCAAAGAAGCCCACCGTTTGTTGAGTTTGCAATTTCAAGAACGCATACCATTGAAACGTTATCACGCTATTGTACAAGGAGTTCCGTTTGAAAGCGAAGGGGTAATTGATGCAGGCTTGTCACCTAATAAAGAAGGTGGTATGCGAGTAGATATTAAACGAGGAAAACCCTCTGTTACAGAATATAAAGTACTAGATAGTTATGGTCAATTTGCATTGATTGAGGCAACAATTTTAACAGGTAGAACCCATCAAATTAGAATTCACTTAAAACACTTGGGACATCCTTTGGCGGTAGATCCTCTTTATGCAAACAAAGAAGAACTATATCTTTCTGAAATAAAACGAAAAAAATTCAATCTAAAGAAACATACAGACGAGCGTCCTTTGCTAACAAGGGTACCGCTTCATGCGCATTATTTAAGTTTTGAGCATCCAATTACCCAAAAAGCCATAGAAATAGAATGCGCTTATCCCAAAGATATGCGGGCTATTTTGAATCAATTAAACAAATGGGGGAAATAAAAAAGCATTTTACAGATTATCTCTCACTCTCAATACTCTGCCAAAATGAAAGAAATTTCTAGTACAGAGTACCAAGTTATGTGTAATTTGTTATCTTTCTTTTACTTCGTTCAATAGTCAGACCAACCCCTTGTTTAAAAGAATCCTCTGTCAATGCTTCCAGGTAGCTATCATAAAAATTCGGTACGGATACAGCGTTTTCAACGTGTCAATAAATATATTCGAAATATTTTATTGGCGATTGTTTTGCTATGTACGACTACAGTCACTGGGATCGTAGGATTTATGACAATAGATCATTATACTTTTTCAGAGGCGTTTTATATGACCATTATCACCTTGTCGACAGTAGGGTTTGGGGAAGTGCAACCCTTATCTCCCAATGGACAGGTATTTACGTCCTTTTTGATTATTTTTAATTTGGGTGTTTTTGCTTATGCAATTTCTATTATTTCCAATTTTATTCTAGAAGGCGAACTGAGAGTTTTCTTAAAAGATTATAAAATGTACCAAAAAATACAGAAACTAGAAGACCACACCATTGTTTGCGGTTTTGGTCGTCATGGTCGACAAATTTGCAAAGAGTTGACAAAGAATAATTTGCCTTTTGTCGTGATAGAACCAGAGGGGAAACAGTTTGAGGATTTGAGAGAACTGAAGTACTTGTTTATGGAAGGAGATGCTACCGATGATGAAATTTTGATTGATGCAGGAATTCACAATGCAAAAGCGGTGGTGGTAACCTATAATGAGAATGCTTTGAATGTCTATACTGTTCTAACAGCAAGACAGTTGAACCCTAAATTGAGAATTATAACTAGAGCGACAGATCGTACTGCGGAAAAGAAATTATTAAGAGCAGGTGCCAATCATGTTGTGTTAACAGAGGTGATTGGGGGATTTTATATGGCAACTCTAATTCATCAGCCCAATGTCGTGGAGTTTTTTAGCATTATTTCCAATATGGGAGATGTGTCGATCCATTTCAAAGAGGTACATTATGATGAATTAAAAAAGGAATATCGAGACAAATCGATTTTAGATTTAAGCTTACGCTCTCATACTGGTGTCAATATTATTGGGGTTAGAAGAGTAGGGGGACAATATGATGTCAACCCCAAGCCTGATATAATTATCAAGAAAGGAATGACGTTGGTTGTTTTGGGTGATTTAAATCAAATTAAACTATTCCAAGACAGAATTATGATGAATCAACCCCCATCGGAGGATCAAAACACACATTCACGTTATTAGAAAAAGCACGTTATAAAAAATAACATTAGGCATTGCTGCGTAGAATTTTCTCCATTTTACGCCCTTTTGCCAATTCATCAACTAATTTATCTAAATACCTAACTTGTTGTGTCAAAGGAGTTTTGATCTCTTCTACTCTATAGCCACAGATGACACCTGTAATAAGATGTGTATTGGGATGCAAGGAGGCATTTTTAAAAAATGTTTCAAAAGACACCTTGTCCTCTATTTGCTTTTGCAAGGCGCTTTCATCATAGCCTGTTAACCATTCTAAAACTTGATGTAGTTCAGCTTTAGTTCTTCCTTTTTTCTCTACTTTATGAACGTAATGCGGGTATACAGAGGCAAATGTCATTTTTGCAATGCGCTCATCTTGTTTTGTAGTGTCTTTCATTATTTGGATTTTTTTATCAATTAGTATATTGAATCAATAGAGGTCTAAGTAATCATTCAGAAAAAATATAGCCAAAAAGTAACCTTCTTTTGCATTATTCTTCATCAAAACGTCTTGTTTTAGCTTGCTAAAGTACTTATTGTGAACAACGGCTTATTTTTAGAAATTGGCTGCACCTGTTTTCAAACCCTTCAAAAGAGTCTATTAAAATTGCTGCACCACCTTTGTGAATTAGTTGATTGGTAACCTCATTGACTATTTTTTCAGCACCTAATGGATCTAGACCTCCTAAATCAAAGATAATATTCCTAGTGTAAGAAAGTGTAGTCAATAATGATATTAATTTTCTGTCAGTACCAGGTAAATGGGTAATTTTAGAATTAGGAAAAATATTCTCAAAAGAAACAATTTGATGTAGAGTATTTGAAGGTGTTTTAGCATTTTTGTAAATATACTTTTGAACACTGGTGGGGATAAAAAACTCTTTGATGCTATTGAGTTGTATGTTAGCAACAGTAGTTATGTTTTCATTGATTGTTAATTTTGGATGTAGTTTCTTGCTACTAAAAAGCAAGAAAAGTTGTTCCTTTAGATGCAATGCTTCAAAGCTATTTTCTACGAATAAAAGAATAAAGTCTCCTTTATTTAAGGTAAAAGGAGGGATTTTAAAGCCATTTACTATAAAACCATTGCTTTGAGCGATCATTTACAAGTTTTATTTGTTGCTAATAATAATGCCTAAATTGGAAGGATTAAAGAGAATGATTAGTTGCAATTCTAGCAATATTAAGCATTAGAATGACCGTTATCTAATACACCATAATCATTTTCTAACATGGTTGTTTGTTTATAGGATTGTAATAGAATTTATAATGTATTATAAATCTAAAAATTGATAGTTGCAAACTTTGAATCCTCTAATTTTAATGTATTTTTGTTTAAAGAATTCAATATTATGACGAAAAAAGAAACACAAGAAGTATGGACATTGTTGGAACAGGTTTCAGATCCTGAGATTCCTGTTTTGACGGTGATTGATATGGGAGTGATTCGAGATGTGAGAGCGCAAGAAGGGCAAATAGAAATAGTGATTACGCCAACTTATTCGGGCTGTCCTGCAATGGATATGATTGAGGTAGAAATCCGTTCGGTTTTACAGGAGAATGGTTATGATAATGTGGCGGTAAAAATGGTGTTGTCTCCCGCATGGACAACCGATTGGATGTCAGAATCAGGAAAGAAGAAATTGAAGGAATACGGGATTGCTCCTCCTGAAGGAACAACGATAGACAAAAGTGTCTTATTTGGCGAAGCAAAAAAAATTGAATGTCCAAGGTGTCATTCTCGAAACACAGAGATGTTGAGTCAATTTGGTTCTACAGCTTGCAAGGCTTTGTATCAATGTTCGGACTGCAAAGAACCTTTTGATTATTTTAAATGTCATTAGAACTTAGTAGTTAGCTACGCTGCTACTATGTGGTCGTTGCTTTTTTACTTTTTTAGCTCGTGAGATCGCGAGCTTAATTACCAAAAGATAATTATCTAAAAATATACTTGAGTAAGCGGGCTAAAATGAACGATTACTTAATATTTATTAATAATAGCAGCTCACGAATAAGCTTTGAGCCCCATAAGTTGCTTGGAGTAGCTCTGTGCATAAAGTGAATTGCTAGAATAAAGAACAATCTAAAAATGTCAGAAACGGTTCAATTTAAACAAGAAAATGGCGTCGCAATATTAACGCTCAATAGACCCAAAGCATTTAACAGCTTTAATCGAGAAATGGCTTTTGCTTTGTTGGAGCGATTGGATGCTTGTGCCAAAGATGAAACCATTCGTGCAATTGTGTTGACAGGAGAGGGCCGAGCTTTTTGCGCTGGTCAGGATTTGAAGGAGGCAACAGAGGATAATGGGATCAGTTTTGAGATGATTTTGAACGAACATTACAATCCAATAATCAAAGCTATTAGAACAATTAAGAAACCTGTTCTTGCTGCTGTAAATGGTGTCGCAGCTGGAGCAGGAGCAAATATTGCTTTTGCTTGTGATATGACAATTGCCAAGAAATCGGCTAGCTTTACACAGGCATTTAGTAAAATTGGTTTGGTGCCTGATAGTGGAGGGACATTCTTTTTGCCACGCTTAGTAGGGATGCAACGAGCGACTGCTATGATGATGTTGAGCAACAAAATTACAGCACAAGGAGCTGTTGAAATGGGATTGATCTATCAATATGTAGAGGACGAGCAATTTGAGGAGCAGGTCATGAACTTGGCAACTTCTTTGGCTAAGATGCCAACCAAAGCTTTAGGGATGACCAAAGAATTGATCAATGCAGGCATGCAAAATGACTTGGATAGTCAATTGGAGATGGAAGGCAAATATCAAATAGAAGCGAGTCAAAGTGCCGATTATGAAGAAGGTGTAAACGCTTTTTTGGAAAAGAGAAAACCTGAATTTAAAGGCAAATAAGGGGCTGTTTTAGCAAAAAAGATTGATTATTAGGTTTAAAACTCAAAAAAATAAAAAATGAAAGTAGGAGTACTAGGTGCTGGTTCAATGGGAATTGGAATTGCTCAAATTGCAGCAGGATTTGGTCATGAAGTTGTGTTGTGTGATAATAATGCGGCTGCGATGGAAAAATCAATTCAACAACTAACTAAAGTATTGCATCGTTTGGTCGAAAAGGGAAAAGTGACCACAGAATATGTTGGTGATTTGTTAATGAGAATTCAACAAACTTCTTTAATTAATGAGTTTAACGATTGTGATATTGTTATTGAAGCTATTGTTGAAAATCTAGCCATCAAAAAATCTGTTTTCCAAAAAATGGAAGATGTGGTAAGTGATACTTGTATTTTGGCAACCAATACTTCTTCTTTGTCTGTTGCTTCTATTGCTGCTGCTTGTGCGAAACCAGAACGAGTGCTTGGAATTCATTTCTTCAATCCAGCTCCATTGATGAAATTGGTTGAAATTATTCCAGCGATTCAAACAAGTTCAGAGGTCTTAACAAAAGCACGAGATTTGATTGATTCTTGGCAGAAAGTGACTGTTTTGGCAAAAGATACGCCTGGTTTTATTGTCAATCGTGTTGCCCGCCCTTTTTATGGCGAATCTTTGCGTATTTTGGAAGAGGGAATTGCAGATGTTGCGACAATTGATTGGGCAATGACGGAATTAGCAGGTTTTAGAATGGGACCCTTTACATTGATGGATTATATCGGGAATGATGTCAACTATGTTGTAACAGAAACAGTCTTTACAGCCTTTTATTTTGACCCAAGATACAAACCCGCTTTTACACAAAAACGCTTATCAGAAGCAGGGTACTTGGGGCGTAAAACAGGCAGAGGTTATTATGATTATGCGGAAGGGGCTAACAATCCTGTAGCGACCAAAGATCAAGCATTGGGACAACAGATTGTCGATAGAGTTGTCGTGATGTTGATCAATGAAGCAGCAGATGCGTTGTTCTGGAATGTGGCATCTGCCGAAGACATTGATTTAGCCATGACCAAAGGTGTCAATTATCCCAAAGGTTTGTTGCAATGGGCGAAAGAAATTGGTTATCAAATATGTGTTGATCGTTTGGATACTTTGTATAATGAGTATCATGAAGATAGATATCGCTGTAGCCCAATGTTGAGACGGATGGCTAAAGAAGCATAGTATCTTAACAGAGCGTGCGTAAAACTTTTTTAAAATTAAAAATGCGAGCCAAGTCAGAGTGGATTTGGTTCGCATTGTTATTCAATTCAAAATATGAATTCAAAAAAAAAAGCATACCAAATAGCAGAAGAACAAATGTATAATCACGATGCCTTTAGTCAATGGTTGGGGATTGAGATCGTCGATTTGGATGCAGGAAAGGCGGTTCTAAAAATGGTCGTTCGAGATGAAATGACCAATGGTTTTGGTATAGCACACGGAGGAATTACGTATTCGTTGGCAGATAGTGCGCTTGCTTTTGCTTCTAATGCTTATGGTCGCCATAGTGTATCTATTGAAACATCAATATCGCATACGCAACCTGTTCGAGTTAACGATGTTCTGCTGGCTAGCGTTTGCGAAGAAAGTTTGAACCACAAAATTGGTGTTTATCGAGTACTGATTGAAAATCAATCGAAGGAAACGGTAGCAATATTTAAAGGAACGGTATATCGTAGTTCTAAAGAATGGGAAGTGATGGAATAAAAGGAGATAGAGTTAAAGCAACTAGAAGATTACAATCGAATGTAGTGGTTTTGCGTAGCGTGATAAGTAATAGTACAAAAGTATGATACTTAATAATCGTTAATCATATTCTTATCGGAATATTAATAAGATAGGTCGAAAAAGAATTTTTTTTTACCTAAAAGTAAGGATATTGCAAATTACTTGGAAAGCAGTATCCTTTTATAAAAAGACAAAAGTGTTTGTGAAAGCTATAAATAGTAGATTGGGTTCTACTTCGTTTTTTCAAAAAAAAACTTATTTTTACGGCACTTTTCAAGACATCGCAGTTGGCACAACTTTATTTTTTATAAAAGTAAAAAATGTTTGCAAACAAGGTGTTTAATAACATTCAATAGTTCGTTGAAACTATGAAGTACTAGTGCAGATAGATTTTATTAGTTTAATGACACTATTACTAAGTAGCGTTTCATGGAATAAATTGATGTGAATGTATTCTTTATTTTTTGTTAACGGACTTGTGACCTCAGGGAAGAACGGGAGAGAGCGAGTTTTTGGTAGCGCAAAAAATGAAAAAAATCAACGAACTACTAAACATTAGTAAAAGGCTATATATGACACAGATTAGAACAAAAATTAAGGGTTTAGGTTTTTTTGTACCTAAAAATATTGTTACGAATGACGATTTGACAAAAGTAATGGATACTAGTGATGAATGGATTCGTGCAAGAACGGGAATTGAAGAACGTCGTTATGTAACTCGTTTTAAAGACACTCCTTCTACAATGGGAGCAGAAGCTGCCAGAATCGCTATGGATCGTGCTGGTGTAAAACCTGAAGATATTGATTTTGTTGTGTTTGCAACATTGAGTCCTGATTATTACTTCCCAGGTGGTGGGGTTTTGGTACAGCGTGAGTTAGGTTTGGGGCATTGCGGATGTCTAGATGTGCGCAACCAGTGTTCTGGTTTTGTGTATGGTTTGTCGGTAGCAGATCAGTATATTCGTACAGGAACGTACAAAAATATATTGTTGATAGGATCAGAAGTACACTCAGCAGGAATTGATTTTAGTACTAGAGGGCGTGATGTAACGGTAATTTTTGGGGATGGAGCTGGTGCGGCTGTTTTGCAACCAACAACAGAAGAAGGAAAAGGTATTTTGACAACGCATTTGCATGCAGATGGTCGTTATGCTGAAAAACTTGCCTTCAAGAATCCTGGATCTCATGCAGGGGTATTTACTGGTGAAACAGATATTTTTCCTAAAGAAGATCCTTATGCTTCTTTAATGATTACACCTAAAATGGTAGAGGATGGAGATCACTATCCTAACATGGACGGGCAATTCGTATTTAAACATGCTGTTCAACGTTTTCCAGAAGTAATTGGCGAAGCGCTCCAAGCAACAGGTTTGTCTGTGTCAGACATTGATTTGTTAGTACCACATCAAGCTAACTTGAGAATTGCACAGTTTGTTCAAAAAACATTGCAGTTGCCTGATGAAAAAGTGTTTAATAATATTCAAAAATATGGTAACACAACCGCAGCATCTATTCCGATTGCACTAACAGAAGCATGGGAGCAAGGTTTGGTCAAAGATGGTGACTTAATTTGTTTGGCTGCTTTTGGTAGTGGTTTTACATGGGCAAGTGCTTTAATTAGATGGTAATTGGCATTAACATTTTTTTGTCGGATTTTAAAATCCTGTTAAAAGGTATTGGTTTGTAAAAATCGGCATTGCTATTGATTTTAGCTAGATTAAATTCCTCGGATTAGAGGATTGGAATGAAACAAATTTTGTATAAAAGGCTTTGTCGCCTTTTATAAGTACAGTATATAAGATTACTTAACAATTTAACAACAGTATGAAATTAAGAAATATAATATTTCCTGCTTGCTTCGTTGCTCAAGCGTTTTTTGCTAATGCTCAAGCGCCAGAGAACTGGTATAATTTGGACAAAGAGACCGATAATGTTCAAGGAGTGAGTACAGAAAAGGCTTATAAAGAGCTATTGCAAGGAAAACAATCTTCGACCGTCGTTGTCGCTATTATTGACTCTGGTATCGACGAAGAGCACGAGGATTTGAAAGATGTGATGTGGATTAACGAAGATGAAATTGCTGGAAATGGTATTGATGATGACAAAAATGGATACATTGACGATGTCTATGGATGGAATTTCATCGGGGGTAAAGACGGTAAACATGTGGGGAAAGATAGTTATGAGTTAACTCGTGTGTATACTTACTTGAAAAATAAAAAACGCAACAAAAAAGAAGAAGAGCGTTACAAAAAGATTAGAGAAGAATTTGATGCTAAGGTGACAGGAATGCAAAATAGCATGCAAGAGACACAGGCAATCTATGGTGTGGTGACTTCTTTGTTGGAAGCTTTGGGAGACAAGCCAATGACGGCAGAAAATGTAAAAGCAATTGAAGCCAAAGGTGATAAAGTTACTATGGCAAAACAATTGTTTGAGGCTGTTTTTGTACCTCAATTAGAAACACCTCAAGATACAGTTCCTGGCGAAGAAATTGTAAAGCAATTGGAAGGTGCTTTGGAGTATTATTCTGATGCCTTGGAATATGGGTACAATGAAGAGTTCAACCCTAGAGATATCGTGGGAGATAATTACATGAAGTCGAAAGAAAAAAATTATGGAAATAACGATATCACTGGACCAGATGCAAGACATGGTACGCATGTTGCAGGTATTGTTGGAGCTGTTCGTACCAACGATATAGGAAACAAGGGCGTTGCGGATAACGTAAGGTTAATGGCTGTTCGTGTTGTTCCTGACGGAGATGAGCGTGACAAAGATGTTGCTAATGGTATTATTTACGCTGTTGACAATGGCGCTAAAATCATTAACATGAGCTTTGGAAAAGGGTATGCGTTTGACAAGAAAATCGTTGATAAAGCAGTTAAATATGCAGAAAGGAAAGGTGTCTTATTGGTACATGCTGCTGGAAATAGTGCTTTGAATACAGATGTAGAAAGCAATTATCCAAACAAGTATTGTAAAGATAACACAGCTAAACCTTACAGCAACTGGTTAGAAGTTGGTGCTCTTTCTTGGAGAGGTGGTGCTGATGCACCAGCAACTTTTTCTAACTATGGTAAGAGAAATGTAGATGTATTTGCTCCTGGTGTAGATATTTATGCAACAGTACCTGGTTCTAAATACGAAGCATTGAGCGGTACTAGTATGGCATCTCCTGTAACGGCAGGGGTAGCAGCATTGGTATGGTCTTATTACCCAGAGTTGACTGTAAAAGAATTGCGCAAATGTTTGGTAGAGTCTACTGTTAAAATGAACGAATATGTTAATGTTCCTGGTTCTGGTGGCGCTACGCAAATAGAATTTAAAGATTTGTGTAATACTAGTGGTGTTGTTAATGCTTATAATGCATTAAAAATGGCTGAAAAGATTGTTGCTGATAAGAAAAAATAAATTATAAGTATTGTTATTAATAACATTATTTTAGAATGATTAAAACCTTCTCTTAGTTAAACACTTTGGGAAGGTTTTCTTTTATGATTTGAACTAGAATGTTGCTCAATGGCTTAAAAAAGAATGCCTTATGTGCTTTGTTTTTGCGAAAAATAATATCTTAGAGTGGTTACATTATCCAATTTTGAACCATTACTACAAAAAAGTTTATTTGCGTTCATTAACTGTAGTAGTAAGTTGTACTGTTACGTGGTTTTAACCAACTATTGTAAATAGAAACTGAGTTAACATATTATTGGTGTAAAACGTTTAGTAGATAACGCTTTATTCAAAACATGTTCTATTCCCAATTGACATTTATCTAATTAAAATTACAAATCCTATGAAATTATCTGTACACACGTTGATTTCTTTTATGTTTCTGTTTGGAGTTTATTTTAGTGCAAGCGCTGCTCCAGATTATACCGATTATGTTCCCAAATATCGTAGTCAAAACAAAAATTTCATGCTCACAAAAATTGAATATACGACTAGTGAGATGATTCTTCATTTTAGATATGTGGCTAGTAGAGAAGAAGAAATAATCTATTTTCCAGGCTCATCTAGATCAACTGCTTGGAAATTGTATACTTCTGGCAGAAGTGGTTCTGAATTGACCAAATACGCTACACTCGAAAACATTACAATTAACGGCGAATTAAAATCCAAAAAAATAGAAGCAGGTGATGAACCTTCTTTTGTTGCGAGATATGGGGAGGTGATTAGAGGAGAAGCGCACTTTGGTAGGCTTCCTGGAAATGTAAAAGCAATTAATTTTAAGGCTAGCACTTTGGCAATTTGCAGCGATATTTTGGTAAAAGATGAAGATAGCCCAATGTTGGGAACGGTAGAGCAAATGGAAGGTAGTGTCGAGCGTTTTGATAAAATGCTTACTAATTTGGGGATAACAGTAGTTCCTGAACCCACTCAAAATAAATCTAATTTGGGAATTGCTAATAATGCAGAAGCCAAGGAAGAAGATCTTTCTACAGAAAATGCGGTGAAAGATGAAATTATTGTGAAAGCACAAGAACCAATTACATATACTCCGCAAGAATTAAATTCTTCAGAAGATTTGGATTGCAACAAGCGGGTGATCTTGAAAAATGTCTATTTTGATGACAATAGTGCTAGTTATGCAGGACGCGTCAATGCCTTAAAAACAATTCAGGTAATTGTCGACTATATGAATTATTATCCTCAAGCTATGATTATTTTACATGGACATAGTGATGTTTTAGGAGACCAAATTCGGAGCTTTGAGTTGTCAAAAGAGCGAGTGCTAGCAGTTAGAAATTCTCTAGTCTTAAGGGGGATTGATAATGATAGGATTCGAACAATTGCGCATGGAAGTAAACAACCATTACCAAAGTTTGAAAATGGAGGTAAAAAAAATAGAAGAGTTGAAGTAGAATTGATCTGTAGGGATTAATAGGATCAATGTAGTTGACCGACATAATGATTAGTGTCCAAGAGCACTCTTAAAACTTAATATTTCTATTAAAAAAGTTTTAAGAGTGCTTTTTTAGTAAATGAATGGCGCATAAAATCTGATAAAAAAAACAAAAATGCATACCATCTGAAAGCTATAGAAGTATTCTAAGAAGTTTTTTTGCCAAAAGGTTAAATTTTTTAGATGTTTTTTTTCTGATAAAGCCAATATTCTGTATTTGAGCATATTTTAGATTAACGTTATAATTGTAACAGAAAGAAGAAATATACAAGTTGGTTATGTATAATGTTCATTTTAGTGAGTGTCGTGTAGATTAACAAAAGAAAAAAAGATAAAGAGAAAAGGAAATAGACGAAATTCTTTTGTAATCAAATAGCCTTCCTTGATAAATTAGATTTGGTGGTTCGAGTTCTAATTTATGACTAATAACAAGGAAGGTTATTTTTTTATAAAAATCCAACTTTTTTTAACTTTTTACTCTCCTAAACCAACATTTAACTCACAGTAAAGCCCTCCAGACATATAAAATATTATCTTTGCGGGAAAAGAATATTTCACTTGAATTTAGCCCTTAATGAAACTAACAAAATTAGAGTTGTTACTTTATCTAAGTATTATAGCTTTGCTTTTTTGTGCTCCTGCATTTTACAATGGCTTTCCCATTTTATTTCCTGATACTGCAAGTTATATCAATGCAGGTTTTATTGATAAAGTGCAAGGGTCTAGACCTTGGCTTTACAGTGGTTTCATTCGGCATATAAGTTTGTGGGAAACCTTATGGCTAGTTGTTTTTACACAAGGTTTTTTAATGGCGGGTACGGTCTATTTAATGTTCAAAGAGTTTTACCAAGGACAAAACAGGAATAAACTATTTATATTTTACAGTTTAATTATAGGAACTACCACTGCTGTATCATTCCATGTAAGTAGATTGATGCCAGATATTTTTACACCTATAGTTATTTTACTTTTTGGTTTGATGTTGCTTGAAAAACATCTTAGTCGAAAAGAAAAAATCTTTGCTATTATACTATTTATAGCGGCATCAGGAATGCATAATTCACATTTAGTGATGAATATAGGGATGATCCTATTGGTTATCTTTGGGAGTTTGTTCAAGGCACTTCGAGTACATTACCAATCATTAGGAATCACAAAAAAAAGAGTTGGATGGTTGACCTTATGCGTTGTCATAACCCATTTATTTACTTGTACATTGCATTATTCTAAAAGTGGAGAATTTGTAGCAACTAGAGGGGGCTCCATCTTCTTATTTGCTCGACTGTGCGATTTTGGAATCGTACAAAGTTATTTGGAAGAGCATTGTGGAGAAGACTTAAATGGCGGTATTTGCGACCATCCTGGCAAACTGTATTATGCTGGAAATTTTTTGTGGCACAAGAATTCTTACCTAAATAAAAGTGGTGGGTGGTCAAAACACAACGAGGCGTATTTTGGCGAATTGACCAAAAAAATATTGACAACGCCCAAATATCTAAAAGCTTATATCATACGTTCGATAGAGGCGACATTTATTCAATTTTTTATATTTGATTATAGCCCTGTAGAACCTCATATAAAATGGGTGACAGGTTCTGTCAAATTATACTACCCCATGTACATATTGGCAGCAGATGGTAGTCGCCAAATGCAAGATGGTTACAATCAGAACTATGTTGATGTCAATAATGTGATTCAACAAATCGTTGTATTTATATCTTTCTTGCTTGTTCTATTACTCTTGTGGCATCCTAAGACTTCAAAACAACAAAAAGCGTTGGCAATATTAATTATATTAAGTTTATTAGTTAATGCTTTCATAGGAGCAGCTACTTCAGGAGTGTTTGATCGTTATCAAAGCCGAGTCAATTGGCTGTTAACTTTACCTGCTTTTTGGATGGTTTGTTACTGGTTGAGTAAGTTTGAATTATTTGAAAAAAAAGCTAGAATATGAGTTCACCAATTGCTAAAAAAACTAAAAGTAATTTAGAAAAAACGATTATAAAGTCACACCAGAAATTATCTCACAATAATAGAATTAATTATTTGTCTAATCTTTTTATAGGATTATTAGATGAATTAAATTTAGATGAAATTTCTTTGTTAGATATTGGTTGTGGCGATATGTCTATTGCTGAAAACTTGATGAATAGCAGGGAAACTATCAATGCGATATGTTTGGATACCTATCCGCTTCCTGAGCAATACAAGGGAGAAGAAAAGTGGGAAAAATATGTCAGTTTTGATGGACGAACGATGCCTTTTGAAGATAAAAAATTTGACGTGGCTATTTTGTGTGATGTGCTGCATCACGATTTTGAGTTTGCGGATGTTATCTTAAAAGAAGCTTGCAGGGTGGCAAAATACATAGTTGTTAAAGATCATTTCGAATATGGAATGGTTTCTCGACAAACATTACGTTTAATGGATTTTATTGGAAATTGGGATATGGCGTTTCTGTACCCGATCGATATTTTTCAAAAGAAACATATCAAGATGTATTGAACCAGTTAGGAGGTGTGAAAGAATTAAAACAAATCTGCCCAATACCTCTGTATGAACATAATTTTCTTTTTAATCTAATTTGTCCAGGGAAGTTGCAATACATTTCTATTCTGAAAAGTGCCTAGTCATTTATGCTACTATTTATATAAAAAATAGCTATTATTGTTTTGCTATACCGACTTGTCTTTTAACTATAATAGTGACTTGTTTAAAAATACGTTAGTTTGTTGGCTGTTTGCACAGAACTTTCGATAAATTAATGATAAAAAATTAATCATAAAAACTTGAACTCAATGTCTGATGAACTTTTAGAATTGACAATTCTAATGCCTTGCTTGAATGAAGAACTTACGCTAGGAACTTGTATAAAAAAAGCAAAAAAATACTTAGAAGAAAATAATATAAGAGGAGAGATTGTTATAGGAGATAATGGAAGTACAGATCGTTCGATTGAAATTGCGGAATCTCTAGGAGCTCGCGTAATCAACATTCCCCAAAAGGGCTACGGTAGTGCTTTAATTGGAGGAATAAAAGCAGCGAAGGGTAAGTATGTGATTATGGGGGATTCAGACGATAGCTATGATTTTTCAAGACTAATGCCTTATGTCGAAAAACTGCGAGAGGGGAATGACTTAGTAATGGGCAATCGTTTTAAAGGAGGGATTGAAAAAGGAGCCATGCCATTTTTGCACAAGTACTTGGGCAACCCTGTATTGTCATTTATTGGGCGCTTGTTTTTTAATACTTCTATTGGCGATTTTCACTGCGGTTTGAGAGGCTTTAATAGGGAGAGAATGTTATCTATTAATTTGGAATGTCCAGGAATGGAGTTTGCGTCAGAGATGGTGGTGAAGTCTATCTTAAATGATTTTAAAATTGCAGAAGTTCCAACAACTTTGTCTAAAGATGGAAGAGATCGTCCTCCTCATTTGAATACATGGACAGATGGATGGCGCCATTTAAGATTTTTGCTATTATATAGCCCTGCATGGTTGTTTTTATATCCTGGGATAGTGCTGTTTTTATTGGGAACAGTGTTGACGATAATGTTATTGTTGCAACCTTTACACATATTGGGGATTGAATTGGATATACACACTTTAGCATACAGTGCAACTAGTATTTTTATAGGTTTCCAGTTGATGTTTTTCTTCGTGTTCTCTAGAATATATGCTAGCATGAACGGATTGCTTCCTCCCAACAAACTGTATAATTATTACAAAAACAAGTTCTCTTTAGAGAAGGGGTTGATTTTAGGCGGTTGTTTTATTCTTTTAGGAATTGCTTTGGTCATTGCAGCGTGGCTTTCTTGGCAATCTGTGGATTATGGTGATTTAAAACCAAGAGAAACTCTACGTACTGTAATTCCATCTATCTTCTTCTTAATTGGAGGGATTCAAATTGCTCAAAGTAGCTTTTTAATTAGCATATTAGAACTAAAAAAAACAAAGTAATTTATCCTTCAATCTAGTGCAGAATAGCATAAATTTTCAAATGAGTATTTTTTGTAAAATTTCTTGATTCTGTCATCAAATATGAGCGTTCTTGAATTTTATCAAAAATACTCTAATAACAATTAAAACTTCTGTTAGAATGTACTTTGTAATTATCACCCATGAAATGGACTCGTCTAGAGAAAATTAGTTACCTTTTAGTAGCTGTATTGGTTTTATGTATTCCCGCTTTTTACAATGGTTTTCCTTTTAGATTTCCAGATACCACAGGGTACTTAACATCAGGATTTGAGAATAAAATCGGAGATGCTCGTGCTTGGTTATATGCAGGTTTTATTAGGCATGTAAGCTTATGGGAGACTTTATGGTTTGTTGTTTTTGCTCAGGGGCTGCTTATTACTGGAACAATTTACTTGTTGTTTAAATATTTTTTTAGGCATAAATACAAGAGAGAGTTCGCGATAGTATATGTAATACTTGCAGGTTTGACGACAGCCATTTCTTTTCATGTGAGCATGTTGATGCCCGACATATTTACACCGATAGTTATATTGAGCTTTGGTCTATTGCTTTTGGGAAAGGAATTATCGCAAAGAGATAAAATCCTTACTGTTTTCTTGTTTGTAGGAGCAACAGCAATGCACAATTCGCACTTAGTATTAAATTTGGGAATATTAATTTTAATTGGTTTGACCATGCTTGTTAAACCTTGGCGCGTACAGTGGAATAGCTGGGGTGTAAATGGGAGAAAATTAGTACTGTTGATTGGGCTTATATTCTTTACGCATCTAAGTGTTTGCACGTTGCATTATAGCAAAGGTGGGGAATTTAAAGCAACACGAGGAGGTACAATATTTCTTTTTGCTCGATTGTGTGATTTTGGAATTGCGCAAAGTTATTTAGAAGAGCATTGCAAAGATTCAGAGGATGCTATTTGTTCGCATGTTCAAACTTTAAAATTAGGTAGAGGTTTTTTGTGGATGTGGCAAAGCTACTTGTATAAATCAGGAGGGTGGACAAAAGAAGGAGAAGCGTACTATGGGGAACTAGTTAAGGATATATTGACAACACCCAAGTATTTAAAGAAGTATATCATAAAGTCTACAGAGGCAATGTTCATGCAGTTTTTTTATTATGAAGTTGATCCTCTATCCGAAATGCGAAATAAAGTGAAGGATAGTGGTTTGATTAAGACATATTTTGAAACTTATGATTTAGCAGCTGTACACAGCCGACAGTTTAAAAAAACATATAGTAATACATTCATTGAACGTCAGAATGCAGTTCAACAATTTGTAATCGCAATTGCGATGATTTTATTAGTATTGTTGTTTTGGGATAAGAAATATTCAAAACAACAAAAAGCTCTTACCGTTTTTATTGTATTAGGTTTGTTCGTTAATGCCTTTATCGCAGGAGCTACCTCAGGAGTGTATGATCGTTATCAAAGTCGAGTAGCTTGGTTGCTTACCTTACCTGCTTTTTGGTATCTTTGTGCTAAGATAGAAACATTTGGTAAAATGCTATCTATAAGCAAAGATACTACCATTGAAAAAGATGCATCGTAGAAAAATTAAGTAGATGACTTTACTTCAAAAAATACTCTGTATAACCTTAGGTGCTTTAGTGCTCTGTGTACCTGCTTTTTACAATGGTTTTCCGTTTATGTTTCCCGATACCAATGGGTATATAATGACAGGTTTTACCAATGAAATAGGATATGCTAGGGTTTGGTTGTATGGAGGTTTTATAAGGCATATCAGTCTCTACGAATCGCCTTGGTTGGTCGTTATCGCACAAGGAATGTTAATTACAATGACCTTGTCTTTAGCGTTTAAGCATCTTTTTACCTGTTTTAATTGGCAAAAATATACCTTGCTTTATATTTTAGTGGTGGGACAGACGACAGCGGTTGCTTTTCACGTGAGTATGTTGATGCCTGATACCTTTACACCTATTGTTATTCTAAGCTTGTGCTTGCTTTTGTTTGGCAAAAAAATGTCAAAAAGTGCCACTATCTTAAGCGTCATCTTGTTTATGATGGCAACAGCAATGCACAATGCGCACTTAATACTAAATATTGGTTTGATTATAGGTTTGAGTCTTTTGATGCTGGTAAAAAAGGTGCGTTTGTTCTTAAAAAGTTGTGGAATAGGCTATCGAAAAATAGCTTGGCTTGGAGGATTGGTAATTATAACTCATTTGTTGGTGTGTACCTTGCACTATAGCAAAGGAGGAGCTTTTCAAGCAACCAAAGGCGGGCAAATCTTTCTTTTTGCACGGTTGTGTGATTTTGGAATTGCTCAAAGTTATTTGAAAGAAAATCGTGATATAGAAAAATTAAACCAACTGTATGATAATGTGACGAGCTTAGGTTTAGGAGCTCATTTTTTGTGGTCAGGCGAAAGTTATCTTTACCAAACGGGAGGTTGGACAAAAGAAAATGAAGCCTTTTACGGAAAACTTGTTAAAAATATATTGACAACACCCAAATATTTAAAAAAATACCTTATCAAAACGATGGAAACAACCCTTATGCAGTTCTTTTCTTATGAAAGAAGCCCTCATTCTGAACTGTATGGTGTTAATGCAAATGTAATCAATACCTATTTCCCAACTTATACATTAGCGGCAAAACACAGTAGACAACTGAAGCGCTCTTATAACGAGAGTTCTATTGAGAATCGAAATGCGATTCAACATGGTTTACTAATGTTATCTATGATAGTAATTTTAGTTATGTTGTGGAATTCAGGATATTCAAAATATCAAAAAGCAATCGCCTTATTTATTCTTTTTGCATTATTGTTAAATGCTTTTATTGCTGCTGCCTCTTCAGGTGTTTTTCATCGTTATCAAAGCCGAGTTGCTTGGTTGGTTACATTGCCTGCCTTTTATTTTATTAGTGATAAAGTTCATAACATATTTACTAGGATTAAAGAATAATCATTTATGAAATCTATGTGAGTGATTTGTTTTTTGTTGTGTTTTGTGGAATTAAATTTCGATTTTTAATTATAATTAATATTATATTTTATTATTGTTGCTTTTTTTATGTGAAAATTTTTCTTTAAAAACAAAGCATATAGGTAATAATAGGTGTATTTTTCCTATATTCATAGAATTGAAAATAAATAAATATTACCTCCCCATTCAATTCTAAATAAAGTAATATATGAAAAAATGCAACCTCAAAAAGGTGCTTTTGGGAACACTCTGTTGTTCTCTAATCGCTTGTCAAAAAGGAAGATCTTTGTCCAATGCATCAAAACTCTCTATTGAAAATAAGGAAACTTACTTGATGTCTAAAACTAGTCTTGAACGTTTGATTTTAATGCAAGAAGGCTTGTTTACGTTATATCTACCATCTAGAACGGAAGCCCTACGCCTCAAGTCAGGAGATAGTTTAATGGTATTTAGCAAGCAGTTCGGAGACCGAGACAAAGATGGTTATTGGCTGTATCAAAAGATGTATATGTCCTCATTTCCAGAAGAGCCACTGAGTGTTGGCTTTTTGAAATTTAGTAAAATCACAAGAGATTCATTTGTTGCCCAACAATACACTTCTCAAGAAGATTATAAGAGTGCAGATATAAATCCTGAAATTTTGGCAGAGGTAGAATTCAAAAATTTAGAGTTAGGTGATTGTGATATTATTTTTAAGAAAATTGGACAATTAGAGTTTAGAGGACAGACAGATACCTGTATCATAAACCACGAAGGAGGAGCAGTACAAATTACCTCCAATACCTATCATATTGCTTCAGACGGGTTCAATGTTAAAACGAATCATTATAAAGAAAAAGATGGCAAGATCGTCTACGATTCATTTGGCGATGCTTATTTTCATTATAACAACAAAAAGTAATCGAGGAAATTATACTACTGTAGTTGAAGATGTTCGTTCAACAGCCAATGGTAATTCAACAAAAAAGTCAGTTCCTTTCCCTTCCTCAGACTCAAAGTAAATTTGACCTTTTGCCATTTCAACAATCGTTTTAGACATAGCTAAACCAATGCCTGTACCTGAGCTTTTAGTGGTAAAATTGGGGACAAAAATATCGTCTTCTTGAGCTTTGGGAATGCCACAGCCATTATCAGATACTTTTAAAATAGCTGTAGTGCTGGTGGCTGCTAATTGAACTTTTATAATACCTGGTTGATCGTCAGGAATAGCTTGTACAGCGTTTTTGAGCAAGTTATTTAAAACACGCATAATTTGTGTTTTGTCAGCAAAAACAACACATTTTTTGGATGTCATATCCAAGTATAGTTGTACATTTTCTTCTTCTTTAAATAAGCTATATGCATTGCGAACGAGTTCATTGATATCTAAGAACTCATTGTTTGCGGTAGGCATTTTTGCAAAGTTAGAAAACTCTGAGGCAATGTGAGCCAAGCTATCAATTTGTTCAATTAGCGTATTGGAAACTCGTTTTACCATTTTTTGCGCCTTTTCAGGGTTGGTATTAACGACACGTTCTAGTAATTGGATGTTGAGTTTCATGGGAGTCAGCGGATTTTTGATTTCATGGGCAATCTGTTTGGCCATCTCTCGCCAAGCGCTTTCTCGTTGCGAACGAGCTAGTTTTTTGGTACTCTCTTCCAGTTCTTTAATCATATGGTTGTAACGATCAACCAATTCCCCAATTTCATCCTTGTTATTCCAAATCAACGGCTCATTCTTTTTTCCAAGTTCAACTGCATCTAATTTTGCGCCAATGACAGAAAGAGGGTTGGTAACAGAGTTGGCAATAAAAAAGGCGGCACCACCAGCTATTAATAAAAAGATAACATAGACGTTTAATAACGCGCCTAAGAATTCTGCAACATCTTGAGAACCAATATTGTTGGAGCCAGCTAAATCATAGGGTAGATTCAAATAAGCAATGGTTATTTCATTTTTATCTTTTAAAGGCATGTAGGCTGCGATGTATTCAAAATCATTAATAATCTCTGTACGCGATACTAAGTTTTGTTGTTCATTTCTCAGGAGTTGAAAGGCAATAGGGTTCATTTTTCTACTAATCAAATGCCGTTCAAAAACAACCTTTTCGGATGAGGTAATTAAATTCCCCCCTAAATCATAAATATTAACATCAATTTTGTGTATATCAGCTAAACTTCTAGCATCAGGAAGCTTGATAATAGAATCTTGATTTTGGTGAATTTGCCAAACCGCTGTTCGAGCCGTGCTGCTTATTTTTCTTAACAACCTTGATCGGTGGTAATCGTCGTATTCGTCGCTATAATAAGAGATTGTAATAATTGCAATAGCAACAAAGGATGTTAAGGTAACCATAATGATACCTCGTTGTATTTGCTCTCGAAGCGAGTTTTCAAAGTTTAAAATAGCAAATTTAATATTTGTTACTTTGAAAATAAGATAGTTAATAAGATAACCTAAGAATAACAAGAAAATACCAAAACAAAAGATATAGGCGAAAATAGTGAATACTTTAAACAGATTAAGCTTAGGAACCGTAACGATAGAGATAGTAGAACCGTCGTATTGGCTACTATAAACCAAATGATTTTTTTGGTCATTGGTGCTTTTAATCATGAGCATTTTATACTCTCCAGGATCAGGTCTAGGAAGAGAATAAGCTAGTTGCGCCCTAAAATTAGACCCATTGGTTGAGACACGCTCTTCATATTTGTAAACCGCATAAGTAAATTGAGCATAAATACTCTCCAAACGTTCTTTGTTTCTACTTAATAACTCAACATAAATATTCGATTTTTTAAACTCTTTTTTGGGAGTAAATTCTATAATAACAATACCTAATAAAGCACCATTCTGTGTAATTGGTAATTTGGCATAATAGGCATATTGTCCATCGGGTATAGAATAAAATTGCAAATACTTTGAGATCGTTTTGCGACTACTTTTAATGATATTCATTAGTGACTCATAATCTCTAGTTTCGCCTCGATAAGGTTGTCCTTCCTCTTTGTAAATGTGAACACTGTAATCGTAACGACCAAAAAAGTAGTTGTCTAAGTATCGTGAAGTTAATAATTCTATTGCCTGAGTTCTAGGAGAAGGAGAAAGAGGGTTGTTCATGAACAGTTTTAAGAAACCATCATCTAGTATTTTGGGAACAAGAGATTTAAAGGTTACTTCTGTCTCCATGTCTCGCTCAAACGCCAAGGCTTTGGCAAAATCTTTTCTCAATGAAATACCTTTATCTGTATTAGAATTTTCGATGACAATGGTCGCAAATGTTGAAAATAAGAAGAGCCAAATACTAATCCAAGCTAAAGACGTTGTTTCTCGTTGCACAAAGAAATACAGAGTGATGGCATGTATCATAGATGCTATCGTAAATACTCCAATATCAATTGGGAGAACATTAGTAATGTATGCGACAACCAAAACAATCCCTAAGGCACTCGAAAACAAGCCAATATTGGTTCGTATTCCCAATTCAAATTCTTTAAGAAAAGTAAAGAATCGGTAAGTACAAAAGAAATAAGCCAGTAGCATAATTCCCATACCTGTTAATGCCAATAAGGAGTATAAATCTAAGCGAGAAAAGTCGTTAAACTCAAATGAAATAAAAGAGGACATAACGATATCTCGCATTGCAAATTGAGCACCTGCCAAGCCACCTATCAGTCCAATATAGCCTAATCCACCAACGGTCAGTTGTTGAATGAAACGATAGTTTTTGATATCGGTCAAACGAATCACCTTAGAGATGTAGATAGACAACCAGAATAGTAGTGCACTATCAATTAGAAAATCCCCCAAAGAGTAAAACCAAATGTTGTTTGCATTCGAAAGTCGCTCGTTAAATATGCCATATTCGTGCGCTAATAAGGGAAAATCATAAAAAATAGTGAAAAGCCTAAATAACAAAAATGTAAAGACAAAAAGACTTAAACCGAGTAGTATGTGCCCTTTGAAACTGATTTTTTGAGCAATTAGATGGATGGCTAACAAAAATGAGAAGCTACTTAAAAAGTACAAGATAGTACTAAAGATAATAATCCAGTGATAGGGATAACTTTCGCTAGCTTGTATGTAAATAATTGGTCGCCCCAAACGATCTTTAATGCTGAAGTCTGTTTCTTCTTCACTAATCGTGATATAATTAGAAAATTCCTTCGGCATTAGCGCAAAGTAGTTTTGCAAATATTCGTTTTGTATGGAATAGTGCCTATAGAGTGGAATTAAGCCTTCAAGATTATAATAATAAGTGACGCCATCAATCAGGAATTGATACGGTCGCCGAATTCTCAAAAAAATGGATTCGTTGATTTTATACTTTTCAATGGTATCAACTTGGGAATATTGTATATCCGATTGAAAGGGAAGCACCTTATTATTGTTCCAATAAACAATAGAATCTTGATCGTTGTAAATAATAAAGGTATAAGGCTTGTTGATGTATTTCTCAACACTATCGCTTAGAACGTAACCTTCTACGGCATTTAAGAGAAAAGAACCATTATTAAATAAACCATCAATCTCTTTCTCTGCTTGATGCAACGCCTGCTCCATATTTTGAGCGTAAGTAGCTACATTGGGTGCTTGATGGGCGTAGTTTTCTATTACTTGACCTGTCGCAAATCCAAGTATAGCGAGAAGTAAACAAATAGAAATGGAATTAAAAAGGATTTGTTTAAGTTGATTCATAGCCAAGCGTTCACATAATTTGTACCATACTAAGAAAAAGATGTATAAGAACCAAAGAAAAGGATTTTTTTTAACAAAAAAGGCAATGAGCTAAATAAGAGAAACAGTAAAATTTTAAACTAATAATAGTTTTGTTTGCAATGTTTTACATTTGTTTACATTGTGATATATTTTATTTTTTTAAATTTAATGGTGTGCATTTGACATAAAAAAACAGAGTACCTTTAAGAGTACTCTGAGTTGCGAATGGTCATTACTTAATAATAAAATGTATTGGTTAAATTTTTATTCCATTTTGAATTTGAGAGGTAAACTTAGGGCAACATCAATAGGTTTCCCATCTTTTTTCCCTGGAATCCAGCGAATTCCTTTTTTATTCATTAGTTCTACCACGCGGATACCTTCATTATCAAAGATTTTATTAAGGGAGCGTTTAATAGAAATGTCTTTGATCGTTCCTTTAGAACTGACAACAAAATTGACCATTACGGTTCCTTCCTCTTTTCCTTCCACTTCTTTGGGATATTTCAGGTTATTTTGAATGAATGCTATGAGTTTTTCATGGGAACACCTTTTTTGTGATTTTTGGTCAGTTTCTTGGCAACCAGGAAATTGAGGCATTTGGTCAACTGTTTTAGTTGTTTCATTTTGTCCATTGACCAAGAGAGCAAAGAAAACTAATCCTAAACTCATCAAATATTTTATAATTGTAATCATGAGATTTTTTTGTAAAATAAAGTTCAACGCAAATAAACATTTTAAAACGTATTTTTACGTTGAACTTTTGAAAAAAATATTAAAAAAATAAAAGCGTCTTTATGGAAAAGTAAGCCCGTTTTATGTTTATGTTATTGATTTTTAGGTTTTACTTTTATTTTAGTTTAAATCGGATAGGCAAGTTATAAGTAACATCCACAAGCTTTCCTCCATCTTCTCCTGGTGTCCAAACAAGCCCATTTTCATTCATTAATTCTATAATACGAAGTACCTCAGCATCACATTCTTGACTTACAGAACGCAAAATTTTAGGATTTTTGATAGTACCAGTTTCAGAGACAATAAAGCTGACAATAGCTACTCCTTCTGTACCATCTTTCTTTGCTTTTTTAGGATATTTTATATTATCATAAATAAACTGCAATAACTTTTCATCAGCACAAGTTTTTTTTGCTTTATTATTGCCAGCGATATGCTCGCAACCAGGGAATCTAGGCATTTTTTCAGCTACAAACAAAGGAGATGTTTTATCTGACTCTGTTGGTTTGTATTTTGATGCGGTTAATTTTTCAGAAGATAGTTTTTCAGCGATTTCTGCTTCTGCTTCTGAAGGAAGGTCTTTGCTGCAAGATACGGTCCAAAAGACAAGAAGAAAGGCACTAAAACTAAGTGCGTATCTGAAATAAGGAGGTCGATTGGATTTCTTTTTTTTAGTCATCATATTGATGCGTTTTTTTAATTGTGAATAAATAAGATGGTTGACCAATCCAATTTTTAATCCCGGGATGGATTGCTCAATTAGTAATTGACCATATTCCTTGATTGGAACATGTGAAAGGACAGCTTGATCAGCCAAAAATTCATGTTGGTCGCGCAAGGCTGTCTTATATAAAAATACTAAAGGGTTGAACCAAAACAGAATGCTTAAGCATTCTACAAGCAATAAGTCTAAAGTGTGTTTTTGGCGAATGTGTGCTGTTTCATGCTCTATGACATATTGATATGCTTGCTTTTCTAAAGCAATATTGTTGCTAATAAATAGGTAAGAACCAAATGAAAAAGGAGAGTGAATAGAATTGGTTTTTATTAAAGTATAGAAAGATTTGTGTTCTGCCATTCCATTTTTGTACATAGAATGTAGTTTTTGTAATGATAGAACAAAGCGCACTACGCCAACAAATACTCCGATTCCATAAATCCCCAAAAGGATGGATGACCAATGCCAGTAGTTCGTGTATTCCACTGTTTCTGCCACTTGTCCTCCTACTGTAATTTCCTCTAAGAAATAGGATAGTTGTGGAATAGGATAGGTGTAAGTTGTTTCAATTTGTAAAAAAGGTAACCATAAACCCGTAATTAGAGTTATTAAAAGATACCCTCTATTGACTCCAAAGAAGTGTTCTTGCTGCAAAAGTAAAATATAAGCAAGATAAAATATCAACCAACTAAAACTAACTTCAAGTATATAAGAAATCATTGGAATCAAATTTTTTGGTAAAGGTTATTTGGAAATAATTCACTAGAATTATGCTTTGTTTGGGGAATAATACTCTCTATAATCAATGGATTATTCTTCTTCTGTGTTATCTAACTTTTCCATCATTTCTGATAAATCTTGAATAGACAAATCTTCTTTATTTACCAAGAAAGAGACCAAACGCTTGGCAGAACCTCCAAAATAATTGCGTACTAATGAACTAAGAGATTCCTTACTATAGTCTTCTTTGGCTATAATAGGAAAGTATTCATAGGTACGTCCATAGGCTTTGTGTCCTAAAAAACCTTTTTTTTCTAATATTCTTACTACAGAAGAAATCGTGCTATGAGGTGGTTTCGGAGTCTCTTTTAATTGGTCAATAATATCTCGGACAGTGCATCGTTCGAGTTGCCAAATAATTTGCATTATTTCCTCTTCTACTTTAGTTAATTTGGTCATACTATTTTGTTTTTAAGCAAGTGGACAGAAAAAATAATAGCTAAACAATAAATTTGTGTTTGTAGAATTTTTTCTGAACGATTGCTTATTACTTGCAAATATGGAGAAATCGTGTTGCGATAAAACAAATGTATACCTTTAGAATAAGTTTTGCAACTTTTTTATGCGTTTTTTAACGTAGAAATACGTCAAATAGTTTATTTTTTTTTGATAATCAATGGTTTTTACTGTTTCTGGGGACTTAAGTTTTATTTTTGATAGACAATTTTTAAGTAATGAACTTGCAAAGAGTTAATTGTTAGGGCAACAAAATAATGTCCATTAGAAAGGTTAGCGGGAGGTTGCCAAAAGGCTTCGTATTTGCCAGCACTGAGTTGCTTTTCGCCCAAGTTGGCAACTAAATGTCCTGCAACATCATAAATTGCGATATTAACCCTAGATTCTCTAAATATCCCATAATAAATTCGAATGCTTTCGGAGTAAGGATTAGGGCTAGCATTATAAATGATTCCTTTGTCGATGTGAAGATTGCTAGTTCCCGTTGGAATTCCATTACCACTAACAACAATATCCCAAGTTCCTTCTAAAACACCTCCATTATTGGTTAGTGAAATAATTCGATTGGTGGCATCAAAAGCACCAGAATTGACAGAAGCAGCAGCATCGTTAGCAATATACGGGTCGCCTTGAAAATAGAGCTGGGTGGTTAAGGTAGGAAAATTAGGAGGAGTGATTTTGAAGTGAATGTGAGCTGGACGATAAGTAGGACCATTGAGATAATGACCTGGTTTGACCGTCTCAAAAATATAAAATCCTTGTTGATTGGTTTGCATTTTTCCTCGCAAGTGATAACCTCCTGAATTGTCATACGCACCAGCATCATTAGCATGCCAAACATCTATTACTGTATTGGGAATAATTTGACTACAGTCCAAATTAAAGACTCGACCACTGATGATCATTTTTGTCCCTGGTTCATTGGTGGGTGCTAGTTGGTTGTTGGAAATCGTTGGTGGATTAGCGGTGTAAAAAGGACCTTCTCCGTAGTAATCTTCTGTGGTTTGATTGCAGTTGTGCAATTGATCAGTCGTTTCTTCGGAGGCTTTTAGAGTAGTAGGAATTGCACTAAGTCCTAATAGAGATAAAGCAGAATTGCGTAAAAACTGACGTCTATTTTTCTTTTCTTTCATAATTTTGATTATTAAGTAGTACTTAAAAGTAGAGATGTAAGTTGTATGATGAGTTAAGGAAGGAAGATGATGAAGATTTCTTTCTAATGCCTCATTCATCTTATAGCTAATAGCTCACGTAGCTTGGGGTGTGGTATTAAGTACTAGTTGGGAATTGGTATCATACAGGTTCTTCGTTTATTACTCTGTTGAAAAATTTGTAATGTATGGACGAACCCCAAAATATGAAACCAACATACCCATTTTTAGTAAACCAAAGATAGATCAACATTCAATAATAAGAAATACAAAAACTTGTGATTTTATTGCAAAAAAATAAAATTGCTTAGTAACGTTCAAAAATATAAGTTTTCAAAAATTGGCAGCAAGATTAGGCAAATCGGAAGATTATTTTTTATCGTTACTTAGGTGTTTATCTCAGTATGAGGGCTCTTTTATGCCTACTTTCTTAGCATAAAAGAATCAGAACTGAGCGAGGATACAGAATGAAAAAAAAAATAATACCTATGGAATTTTGAAATAAAAATCGTCTTCTACAGACGAACTTTCCCAAGGAATTTGCTTGCCTTCCGATGATTTACGAACATTTCTGCGGACTTGCTTGAATACTTCCTCCAATCCAGGTCCTTTTTTGCTCATGGCTTTTAGCAGTTCTTGCGTATACAACCCATTGACTCCTTTACCATCCAAAGCAACCGATCCAGGAGCGGTTGAAAAAGCTATAAACGAGTTGTAAGGCGCAGAACCAATAGATGCCAAACCATTATAACTGGCATGCTTAGATTTTTCAAACTCCTCTTTGTATGGATTATCTCTACAAGCATCCAGAATAATAATATTCATATCATTTTCTGCGTATTCGAACTCTGACAAAACACGCCCTAAATCGACCGATTCAAATTCAATATCTTGGACTTTGGCAATAACCGCATCAACAGGAACTAAAAAGTTTCGTCCATCAGCTTGTAGACCATGCCCTGCATAAAAAAATAGACCTACACCGCCTCGTTCTTTTAGAGTTTCTCCAAACTCTCGAATGGCTTTTTTCATAGTAATTTGGTTCAAGTCCGTATAAACATAGGCATCAAAACCAGAACGTTGGAGTTCTTCTGCAATGGCAATGGCATCATTGACTGGATTTTTTAGAGGGGCTTTTTGATAGTAACTATTACCAATAATCAACGCAGTTCTTGCTTGACTAGTGTCAACATTGCTCAATGCTTTGAAAAATTTGCCAACATATTTTTCTTCTTTGTTGGAACCAAAAGGATCGTTGCTAGCAACAACAACTTCTGTTTTTTGTTCTACAATAGTTTCTACAAATGTTCCATCTCGCCAAATACCTTTTTGTTGCGTGCCATCCGAAAATGTATAGATGCCTTCTCCATGACGCATATTATTGTGGTACTCTCCAATGTATTTTTCGCCATTAGTCCAAATAAACGTACCATAACCTTGGCGTTTCCCATTTACAAAGGGACCTTTATACATGCTTCCATCTTTGTTATAATAAACGCCACGACCATGAGGCACTGAGTTTTTAAATTCCCCAATGTATTTGTCTCCATTTTCATAAATAAATCGACCTTTTCCATTTTGGCAATCGCCAATGGTGCAACCTGTTTGCCCAAATCCAAGGGTACTAAGTATTGTTAAGATGAAAATAGAAATAAAAGAAGATAGGTATTGTTTGGATAACATAATGATGAAATCGTTTGCGTGTGTTTTTTAATAACATTACTTCGGGTAAAAAGCGCATCAGTTCACTTCGTGAGCACTGCGCTTTTAGTTATATTGCTACTACGTGCTACTTTGTGAGTACTGCGCAGTTGATTATCAATAAGATGTGTTTCTTAGGGTTTAAATGGTTAAAATATTGATAATCAGATTGATGAAAAATTGCTTTTTTGTTCTTTGTAAAAAACGAAAAAATCCACGAAGTATTCAATAAAGTATATGGAAAATAAAGTTGATGTTATGACAGTAGTAAAAATACGATTTTAACCTAAAAATCAATTATCATTCCAATTGAAACTTTAAGATCATATCAATCTTATTTGGTTAAATCAATGTTTTTATCCGAATTGAATCCAAGTTCTTCATTGGATTTGATGTTTTTACTTATGTCCTCTTGTTGAGGATCGGGAACAGGAGGGTTGGGAAGGTTTTCTACACTTGCCATCTCATTAGCTTCTCGGAGTTTGGTATATGAAGGTGGAGCTGCTATCAAGAAATCATTAGAAAGATCTTCTAGCTGTTTGCGAGCAATTTGTTTGATTATCTTTTTGCGGCGAGTCTTTTGTAGTGCTCTAGCAAATCGTTTGGGTTTGATTTCAACGTCGTTGTAATTACAAGCAGCAATAATAAATTCTGCCCCCAAAAAGACTAATTGAGAAGAATAGGAAACCCAAATTAAGATGACAATAATAGACCCCGCAGCACCGTAGGCTGAAATGACACTAGTCTTGCTCAAATAGATTCCCATGACCAATTGCCCAATCCAAAATAGTATGGCAGCAAAAAAGGCACCTAACCAGATATATTTCCACTGCAATTTGACTGCGGGAAGAATTTTATATAGCATAGCAAAAAATAAGGTGACCAAAAAAACAGAAATGCCAAGATTTAAGAATACTAAAAAATAATCGGTCAAATATTCCATATAGGGAATGAAGAAATCAGGAAGTGTGTCGTGCAAAAAGGCTTTGTTGCCACTAATGAAATTACTCATTTCTAAGAGTAATGCATTGAGAACAATGGATAAAAGAAGCAAACCACCAATACTTAGTACAACTCCCAAAGAAAGTACCCGATTGATAAGCACTTCCAATACTCGAACTCTTGTAGGAACTGGTTTGACTTCAAAAATATGATTTAAAGTATCTTGGAGGGCATAAAAAACACCTGTAGCAACAAAAATAAGAACCCCTATACCAATAACAGTTGCCCACCAATTGGTATCTGGAGTACCGATGTTGATCACGGCATTTTCTACTTGTTTGGCAGCCTCTGGTCCAACAAATTCGACCAAAAAAAGATAGACTTCTCCATGAACAGCTGCTTCTCCTAAGAAAAAGCCAACCAAACCAACAATTACAATAATAAGTGCTGGCAAGGAAAAAATAGTGTAATAGGCTAGTGCTGCTCCTAGGCGAAATACCTTGTGATCGTTGTAACTTTGTATGGTATTGCTGAGAATAGTATATATTGGATGTATAATAGGATGTACTAAGGGGTGGTTGTAAATATAATGTACAACTGGAAGAACTTTTGCCTTTATATTATTAAATAGCTTCTTAATCATTGTTCTTTAATCAAATATACACACAAGGTGCTTTGTGCGGATTTGGAGCGATAACCTGTGAATGACTACTCTAATTATGAGCTTCTAAAATCAAAGCGGTTCCTGTACCCAAACCAGCGCAAGTTGTCGCCAATCCATACTTGATTTTTTTATTCCGTTGCATCTCTTTTGCCAGAGAAACAACCAATCGAGCAGAGCTCACAGAAATAGGATTGCCAATGGTCAATGCCCCTCCGTTTGGATTTACTTTTTGAGGATCTAGTCCCAGTTCTTGGATGCAAACCAAAGTCTGAACAGCAAAAGATTCACTCATTTCAATCCAGTCGAGATCATTGGTTTTTAAATCAATTTTATTCAAAGCTTTTTGTGCTGCTACTACAGCCGAAAGACTCATTTCGCTAGGATGACACGAGGCACTTGCCCATGCTTTTACTTTTGCAATAGGTTGAATATTATGTTTGCGAATGTATTTTCTCGAAGCAAAAGCAACCAAAGCTGCTCCATCGCCGATTCTAGCCGCATTTCCTGAACTAATATGAGATCCATTAGAAACTAATGTAGGTAATTTAGTTAACAAGTCCAAAGATAAAAGGCGGTGTTGTTCGTCTAATCGCCAAAGCTTCTTTTTTTGATCTGCCAAAGCTAGTATCTCTGATCGCCAGATGTTTTTTTCGAGAGCAGCTTGGTATTTTTGTCTGCTGTGATAAGCGTATAAGTCTTGTTGGTCTCTAGAAATAGCATATTTTTGAGCCAATAACTCCGCTGTTTCAGCCATCGACAAAGGAGGACAAGCTTGCTGTATATTGGGGTTAACGAATCGCCAGCCAATAAGGCTATCTACTGTCGTTTGATCTACTTTGCTTGTAACCATTGGGCTTCTACTCATGCTTTCTACGCCTCCAGCTAAATACAAATCACCATCCCCAAGGGCAATATTTTTTATTGCATTTAGCATGGCTTCCATTCCCGAAGAACAAAGACTATTAATGGTAGTGGCTGTAGAGCCGTAAGGGAGTCCTGCTAATAGACTAGCCATTCTGGCTATATTCCTATTATCTTCGCCAGCCTGATTCGCACAACCTAGGATAATGCCATCTATTTCTTCTTTATTAATAGCGTTTTTATTAACTAACCCCTTGATAAGTAGGCTTGTTAAGTCATCGGGGCGGATATGTGATAGTGCTCCATGTAGTTTTCCTATTGGTGTCCTTAGAGCATCTATGATGTATATTGTTTGATTTTTATTGTTCATTTGAAGCAAAATATTAATTTTGCGAGAGTTTATTTTAATATTGAAGTGACCTTTTCGCAAAAAGGAGTTCAAAGGTATTAAAATAGTAGAGCAAAGGAAATGTCTAGCGAGAATTGTTTTGAATCTTATAACAACTAATAGGCAAGCTTGTTCAGTATTTGATTTTTATTATAATCTACAATATAAGTAAATGAACACAGAAGAAATTACGTCATATGTTTGTTTTGTGTCCGACTACTTATCATAAAAAATTAAAAGAAAACATGATACAACGCATTCAATCTGTTTACTTATTATTAGCATCTTTGGTAGGAAGTTCCTTGTTTGCACTTCCATTTGCTAGTGGTCCTGTTAAATCAGAAGGAGTCTTGGCTGATGGTTATCTAAATATTAATGATAATATCGCTTTAATTATTTTGACCGTTTTAGTGGTTTTGCTATCATTTGTCACGATTTTCTTGTACAACAATCGAAAATTGCAAATGAATTTAGGCAAGCTTAATATTTTGATTACAGCAGGGTTGTTTGCTTTTGCTGCTTACTTGTTTTACACCATTCAATCAATTGCAACTGTTGGAGGAGGTTTGTTTATGCCCGTATTGGTAATGATTTTAATTATCTTAGCCAATAAAGGAATTCAAAAAGATGACAAATTGGTTCGTGATTCTAACCGTTTGCGTTAACCAAACTTATCTGCTCAATAATTCAATAAGCCTGCTTTGTATTTTTAATACGATCTCTTGATCTGAAATGCAAAGCAGGCTTTGTGATAAGAGGGATTTATGAGTTGTCTTTTAATTCATAATCTTTCTTATTTCTCCAATCAATTGCCAAACCAAGTCCTAATAGAATAAAGTTTGGAATAGCGACTACCCAATAATTGGCAATTGTTTCTTTCAACTCATCATTTTCTCTTGCTCTTATTTGTTCTTGAATATCCTTGGGAATATTACGCATGTCAATCTTAGAAGGTTGCGCACTTGGCAACTGAGTTGTACGAATTTCTTGAAACTTATAAGCAATAGCCGCAGCTCCTAAGATGCCAATTAAACTACATATATATAGCCATTTAGACGAGAAGTTAGGGCGCATTAATTTATGAATAAATAAACCCAAGCCTAAAATAGTGATGGCATAAAATGGCAATACATAGAACAATAAATCATCTAAATCAATGTAATGTACATTGACAGGAGTTTGGGCGGATAAGAAGGAAGGAGTGGTGAGTAGTATGGATAGTATTAAAAAACTAGATGTTGTAATTTTCACAGTAAAAAAATATGCATTAGAATTAAAAAGCCACAAGGTGTTAAGTGCTGATAAATAGGGCTGTAAAAAAACTATTTTTAGAGCAAATATCAAAAACTTAAAAAAGAGATGACTTATGAAAATATTGTTTGGCAAAGTTACATTTTATTTGTAATTTAATGCTGTATTAGCTGGCTCATTTTGTTTTTGTTTAAATGGGAGCATGCAACACACTTTTTTCTAGACTAATTGATATCCTACATGGCTAATCCAAATGACCTTACCAACGGTAATAATTTAAATAAAAATAAAGAAAAAGAGGGCAAAGAGTTTGTTCGTATGAACGATCACTCTAAACCTAAAAACATAAATGTAGAAGCAGGGTTTAAATCTAAACACACAAAACCTGTAGCCATAAATTTTGATGGAAATAGTAAAACTTATGCCATAGGAGAGGGAAGCCTACAAAAAAAATCCCAATACACCGATTGGGAAACAGTAAAAAAAATAGAGTCTAACCCTAAAATTAATACATCAGGTGGCTTGAGTGGAACACCTCCAACAGTTAAAAATAAATTAAATACAAATACTAGCGGAGGACTGAAGAGCAAACCCGTTGGCACAACTAATCCTCAAAAAAATACAGGGGGTGGACTTGGAGTAGCGCCTAGTACTTATGTTCCACCTACCCCTAAAGGTCCTATGCCTAATGTAACACCTTCTCCAACACCTAAAAATGTAGCACCGCCTACCGAAACAACCGAAAAGGTTGCTCCTAAACAAACTGGCACAGTGCCTTCTGGAACAACAGGAACCCCCGATTCTCAAAAGAAAGAAGCTCCGAAAGAAAAAAAGGAAGCCCCAAAAGGAATTTTTGCTTCTGATAAATTAAAAGGTGTGTTAGGGATTTTGGCTCAAAAAGACAAAAATGAGAATGGGGCGGTACCTACAGGACAACCAGATAAAGATGGCGCTAAGCAGATCGGACAAGCAAAAAATGCGTTGACCAAGAAGAAGAAATCAACGACAACATCCTCAGGGACTACTAATACGACTTCTGTAGGGGGAACTTCTACACCTAAAACGACAGAGCCTAAAAAGGAGGAGAAAAAGGAAGAAAGAAAAGAAGATCCTAAAGCCAAGGCTTTAGCCGCTTTTGATGTAAAAGAAACAGATGAAGAGATTAAGGAAGATGCTGAAGCGGAAAACATTAAAAATGAAGGAAAGAATAGAGGATTAATGGTTGGACGAAGCTTAGGCTATGGTGCCAAGCTTACTCCTGCTGCTGGAGGGAAGTTTAGCATTACAAAATTTTCGGAAAGTGATGACCCTGCAGAGGAAGAAACGGCAAAAAATAAGTATGACCGTGTTAATACGGAGATCGCCAAAAATATGGAGGAGTACGGTACAGAGGAAAAACCAGAAAGTGGCGTTGGAACTCCTATGAAAGGGTATTATGATGCTTATATACAAGGTTATAATGAAGGTTATAGAGAAGGGGAAACCCTAAAAGCTGAAGCAGCAGCAGCAGAGCGAACGGCTCAAATGGAGAAAGAACAAGGTTCGGAAGAATATAAAGTGGGGGCTTCATTGGGAATGACTTGTGGGGTGCTCTTGGCAAAAGGTGAAAAAAATGTCGATACAAAGTTCTCGATGACAAAAGATGGCAAATATCACGAAGTAATTGTGAAAACTACGGTTGCTGAATTGGAGAATGCTGCTTCTGAGAAGAAACAAACTCCAGGTGGTGAATTGTCTGGTCCTGCTTATGAAAAAGCTTTTTTGTTGCATTTTAATCAAGGATATCGCCAAGCTCAGAACCAGCGGAAGCAAGCTCCTAAAATGGATGAAAATTATAAAGCTACTTATGAGCAAGGCTACCAACTAGGGGTACAACAAGCAAATGGAGAAAGTGGTGCCCCAGATTTGTTGAAACTAGAAAAAACGTTTGAAGGAAAAGATGAACGAGAACTAAAGGGCGCTGATATGCAGCGATACCGTGGGTTCTATGCAGGTTATAATAAGGGCTATGCACAGGTTCAAGAGGGAAAGAAAAATAAAGCGAAAGCTGAACGAGAAGCAAAATACAAGAAACCGAACTTTGTTGCAGGTTACTCTACGGGAAATCTAAAGGGCTTTTTATCGGCAATGATAGAATCTTCGGGGATTGATCTGTTAACGGCTTTAAACGATCCTGATCAAATGGAAGCGGCTGGTGTGCCTAAATATTTTCCTATCCCCGATGAGTTGAGAGAAAGTATCAAGGCAACATTGATATTTGGAGAGGTGGCAGACAAGGAGAACGAGTCGAACCCAACCAAGGCTTTATTGGGCAAACCCTTATTTAAGGAAGGGTTGTTGATGGGCTTTAATCAAGGGTACCGTCAAGGGCAAAATTCTAGAGTTGCTTTTAAACGGGATAAGCATAAAATGCACCCTGATTATCAACGATCGATATTGGTCTTGATGCCAAGCGATGAATCTACTTATGCGGGACCAACCGAAACTGGAAATGTTGCTAAAGGGTTTACAATGGGGCAGTTGTTGGCAAATGCTGAGTTTGAGAAAAACGAACTGCTGACAAAGAATAGTCGTTCAAAGGAAGAGGAAAAACGATTGACAGATTTAACCAAAGCAATAGATGCTTTGAATGGAGTTGTGGGGGCAGAAAGTAGTTACTATAAGTTGGGAGTAGATGAGTATTTTAATTGGTGGACAAAAGAACTGATTAAAAAAGCACAAACAAAGAAACAAGAGGAAGGATATGCTGGTGCAGAGAATTCTCCTAAGAGAAAGGGCTTTAACTGGGGGCTGAAAGTGGGGGCTAAAGTTATTGAAGGAAAAGAAAAATTAAAAGAACTTAATCGGAAAGGACGAGACATAAAATCTCGTAGTGCGCAACTTAATGCTGCTATCAAAGCTTCGGAAAAAGAAGCGAAGGTTACTTCTAAAAATCAAGGTGGAGAGGATTATTTTGTAGGGTATAGAAATGGTTATAATCATGCTTTTAGAGTAGCCAAAGAGGGGAAGAAATCAGATAAAGGGAATTTGGATACGGATGATTTATTTGAAAATGCAAGTGGTAAAGGTTCGTATTTGGTAAAAGAAATTTACGATAAAGTTATTACGAAAGTTAATTTGGGAGGAAACCTAACGGAATCTGCTTTGCGGAAGGGGGTAGAAAGCGCTCACTCAAAGTTTAAGGGCAAAACCCAAGAAGCTTTTGAGGATGGTCTTGCTAGAGGGTATAGCTCTGGGTATAGTACATATGTGGTTGATGCGAAAACAGGCAAACCTGAAAATAATACAAAGGAAGACGAAGCGCAAATAAGAGATCAGTATAAGACCTATAAGGGGATGAAAACGGAGGATGGTAAGCTTCAATATGCAGGAGATATGGGGGCAGGAATGCTGTATTTTTTCTTAATTGGATATCAATATCATAATAAAGATAAATCGACTCTAAAATATGGTTTGCCAAAAGGAAAGGCAGATGCGGAAAGTTTTAACTTGGGTTATCGTGTGGCTGAAGAGGAATCTAAAGGAGGAAAAATTGCTGATAGAAGTGGTGAGGCAACGTCTAAAGCTGCTTATCAAGAGGGATATCGTGCCGCTAAGTATCAAGCTAGATACAATGCTTTCAAAAAAGGAATGATTCGCTCTATTGCTGGTGAGAAAACGGCTACTGGTGCATCGGGTAATCATAAAAAAGGCAAAGAGGAAACAGCAAAAGGAAATGACAAAGGGGGGGGACTACTTGAGAGATTAGGTGGCTTCATAAGCAAACTCGGAACCGATCCAACTTTGGAAGAAAGTGTGACAGATGCAAGCCTTACTGGAGGTTTGGCTGAATTGGCAGAAAAGGAAAACGTGGATCTAAATAAGGAGAAAGAAGATAAAGAACGGTTTTATTTGCAAGGCAATAATGATGCTACATCGCTTTGGACTAAAATTATCTACATGAGGAAAGGAGTGAAGTTAGAAGGTGTTAATATTCCTAAAGAAATAACGTTTAGATATCTTGAAGGCGAGGCTGATTTAGAGGCTGGGGAGACAGTAACGATAACTGACTCAACTGATTTGGCTGTTATTAATGATTTTTATGGTAAAAAAGATGATTATATTAAAAAAATTGCCAATTATTACATAGAAGAAAATTATACTAAAGATGTATTCTTGAGTATTTTTTCGCTGGATTTTTCAACTTTAGGAGATGCTCTGCAAGGCTACGATAAATCTAAAGAAAAGGCGAAAGAGGCTTACATCAAAGGTTATCAAGCAAAAGTTGCATCTATTGAAAGTAATTACAAAGATAAATTCATGCAAGACTGGTTGCAGGATTATGGTTACTATATGGGGATCACAGAGATGGCTCCAGAGACAGCAATAGAAGTTCCTAGTGCTCCGTATGCTCAAATGTCTGGTGATGAAATTGATTATGAAAGTTCTTATTACAAAACAGGATATTTAGAAGGTATTAAAGTAGGAGTACTGATCAAAAATGGAGTAATACAGCCTTCGGATGCAGACTTGGCAACGGCTAGTGGAGATGAATATAAGCAGGGTTTTGATGATGGACAATCTAAAGGAAGGGAACAGGGGGCATTAGATGCTCAAGAGCCCCACAAAGAACCACCTTCAAGAAGAGAAATAGTACAGCAATTGGACGATGATTATCGACGAAAAAATAAAGGTAAGCACGATGCTATGAATTACGATTATAAATCGGCTTATGTGAAAGCGTATTTTGAAGCATATTGGACAAATAGAGATTATGAATATGGCAAGTTGTTAGGTTATGATCGTGGACTTCTAGGAGGGGATGCTATGTTTAATGTGGAGCCAGAAGATGGGGTTCGCATCGATGATAAAGATGCCTTTTTTAAAGGGGTAGATGAAGGAAGAAGTGTCGCTATTGCTGGTTTGCCTAAAGAGGCATTGTATGGAGCTAAAGGGAAATCTGGAGCGACTCCTAAATCGCCACTAGGAGTTATTCAAAAAATTACGGCAAAATATGCTGAACGAAATGCGGCTATTGACGCTGTTCATGAATTGAAATTAAGTGAAAAAATAATTCGAAAAATTGTTTACTCTCAAGATCCATTTTATAGCCGTTATAAAAAATTGAATACCATCAAAGCACTTGGTGTTGGAGAACAAAGTATGGGGTCTTTGGGGGAGTTGCTGGTTTATTATGAAGTAAAAGACTTAACCGTTGTATCTGATTATTTGGACGAAGGTTTTAATAAATATTTGAATTATTCTTTTGCCGATTTGTCTGAAGATGAGCGCGTGTCTTGTTGGCAAAGTTTTGAGTCAAGTTATAAAGAGGCTTATCAAATTGCTCGTGCTCAGAGTTTGGCAGAGCTAAATGCTGTTGCAATGACGGCCGCTCTGGATAAACGGAAAGAAGTTAGTAGTGGTGGAATGGGGGGTGAAATTGATAATGGTTTGGGAGAATCAGGAAATAGCATTTTAAATGTACTCAAAGATTTACTCTTTGGAGATTCTCAAGATTTTTATCTGGACGATCTACTATTGTTGGATATGTTTTTTGCCTTAGAAACAAAAGTGGAAGAGGTGCAGTACCATATAGAAGATGATTTGAGAGAAATTGAAGTCAACCAAATGTTGGCGGAAATGGGAGAAGATGAATCTCTAAAAGAGGACTTAAAAAAATTAAAACGACTAGAGAAAGAATTAAAAGAAGGAAACCTTAGCCCTGGTGAATCGCTGTCTAAAGAAATGTCTATTAATATTCTAAAAGCAGAAATAGAAAGTAAGCGCGCTAATCAACAGCAAATCTACCATGATTGGCAAGCTGCAGAAGCTGCTGCAAAGGAAAAAATAGATAGCATCCGTCTGTTAATGAAAGATAGTTTGGCTTTTGATACACCTTTGGAATCTAACGAAGATATATTGACCTACATCAAAATCAATTTGGAAAGTTCAGAGGGAAATAGGGAGGATATTTATGAGGATATTGATATCTTTAATGACTTGGTATTGAGTGGTCTATATACCTACAAAGAATCGGATGCTATTGAAGCTTCAGTACTTGGATCGGGGAATTTTTATTTAGATCATTATGCTGAGAATGTACATATCGAAAATGCAGAAATTTTAATGCAACAAAATGGCTTTGAGATTAAAGCTAGAGGTTTGTCTTATGTGAAATCTGCTAACGAATTGACTTTTATGAGTGGTTCATTGGTAACGCCAAGTATTGAAGGAGGTGCTCATATGGGGCAGCAATATCAATATAATTTTGACGATTTTAGTGTTAATTTAAACGAAGGGGTGAAATCTCAAATGGACGCTCAAAAATATAAATTGCAAGGAGGTCCTCTTTAGAAAAAAACTCTAAAGGATTAGTTCGATCAACTGCTTAATTTCTTCTAGTGAATTATGACAATGAAGACAAATTCGAATGCGTTCTTTTCCCATAGGAACGGTTGGTGTGCGAATAGGGCGCACGTCATACCCCGCATTTTGTAGGGACAATGCAAGTCGAGAAACGGCTTCATTTCCAGGGACAATAAGGCATTGAATAGGACTAGTACTTTGTATGTAAGTATATTTGTTCTGTTTGAGAATGAGTTTTCGGAAATAAGCAATACGTTCGTTTAATTGCTGAATAGAATGCTTGCCTTCTTGTTCCAAGAATTGATAGGCTACTAAAGTACTTTGTACAGTATGAGGACTCAAGGCGGTTGTGTATATTAAAGGGCGAGCATAATTAATTAAATACTCTTTAAGTAGTTGGGAACCAACAATAGCAGCGCCATGTGTACCAATGGCTTTGCCAAATGTATGTACCCTAGCAAAGACAAATTGTTCGATACCCAATTCGACACAAAGCCCAGCTCCATGACTGCCATAAATTCCTGTGCTGTGTGCTTCATCAACAATTAAATTGGCATCATATTTCTGGCAAAGTTCCTGAATTTGCACTAGAGGAGCAGCATCTCCATCCATAGAGTAGATGGATTCAACGAGGACAAAAATATTCTTTCCAAGGTGTTTGCTAAGCAAATGCTCTAGTTCACTTAAATCGTTGTGTGCAAAACTTAGGGGTGTTGCAGGACTTAATCGTATCCCATCGTGAATACTTGCGTGGATGAGTTCATCGTACAAAATAACATCCGATCGTCTTGGGATGGTGCTAATAAGTCCTAGGTTAGCATTGTACCCTGAATTAAAGACCAAAGCAGACTCAGCGCGATGAAAAATTGCCAATTGGTTTTCTAATCTTTCTAACAAATCATAATGCCCGGATAATAGCCTAGATCCTGTGGCGCCTGATAATTGGTTTTTGTACTGTTTTTTGGTTTCTATTTGTAGTTCTTCGGATCGAGCTAGGCTTAAATAATCGTTAGAACAAAAATCAATTAAGTGGGATTGACTGCGAACCACTCTAAAAGCATTTTGGGCTTTTCGGCGGTTTAGCAAAGCTAACATTCTTTTCTCTAATAGTTTATTCATCTGGCTAATGTGTTCTAAGCGAATTATTTACAATTGATAATCTTAAAAATAGTTGCATATCCTCTATTCTAAATCGTTAGAAACTAAGATTTATAGTATATTTGCTAGACAAGGCATTCAATTTCTGTGATAGTTGTTGTAACTATTATACCAATTATCAAAGGTTATAAAAGAACACAAATGTACAAAATATATATTGGCGAGATTCCTGTTTTGCTAGTTTCTAAAGAAGAGGCACCTCAATATACAACAGGACGATTGAGAGATATGGTCGTTCAACACACACTAAAACGTCGAAAAAAACTACATCAAATTGTTGATAATCTAGAAAAAGGTACCAAAAGCTACGATTCTATAATTGTGGTCTCAGAAGACTTGCCTCAATTGAAGGAAGATTTTTTTACAATGTATAAAATTCATAGAGCGGGAGGCGGTGTTGTTTTTAACTCAAAAAATGAAGTATTGGCTATTCATAGAATGGGCTATTGGGATTTGCCGAAAGGAAAAGAAGAAGAAGGAGAATCTATAGAAGAAACAGCTATTCGAGAAGTCCAAGAAGAAACGGGAGTGCAAAAACTGAACCTAGAGAACTTCGTCTGTGATACCTATCATACCTATAAAACTAAGAAAGGCAAACGAATTTTGAAATGGTCTACTTGGTACAAGATGACAACAAACGAAACCCTATTGACACCACAAACGGAAGAGGATATTGACCTGGCGGTTTGGATGCCCGTTGAAGAACTTAAGAACAAGGAACCAATTTACAAAAATATATTAGACGTATTGAACCAACTATAAATGAACACAGTATATTTATCCATAGGAACCAATATGGGAAATCGAGCGGCAAACCTAGAATTAGTACACAGTCTGATTAGTCGCAATATTGGAATTGTTGCCAAAGAATCCAATATCTATGAAACAGAACCTTGGGGCGTTGAAGGACAAGAAAATTATTATAACCAAGTACTTTGTGTGAAAACAGCATTAGAACCAGCTATATTGTTGCACAAGTGCCAAGTTATTGAGCAAAAAATGGGGCGCTCCCGCATTGTAAAATGGGAGCCAAGGGTAATGGATATTGATATCCTATTCTTTAATGATTTAGTAGTTAAAGAAGAGGGGCTAGAAATTCCACATCCATTGTTGCAAGAGCGTAATTTTGTTCTGAAACCTTTGGCGGAGTTGACAACAGATTGGGTACATCCAATTTTAAATAAAAATGTTCAAGAGCTATTAGAAGCATGCACAGATAAAGCATCTGTTGTATTGTTAGAACTTGCAGATTAATTATTATGACAAAGAGTACTCTAAAAGTGAGGAATGGAAATTATATTGTTGTCGAAGGAAATATTGGAGCGGGTAAAACGTCTTTGAGTAAATTACTGTCAGAAGATTTGAACGCCCGTCTTATTTTAGAAGAGTTTTCAGATAATCCTTTTTTGCCACTTTTTTACAAGAATCCTGATCGTTATGCATTTCCTGTGGAGTTGTTTTTTATGACCGAACGACACAAGCAATTACAAGATTTGTTAATGAAAGGTAATTTGTTTCAAGAGTATGTCGTTTCAGATTATATCTTTTCCAAGACTCTGTTGTTTGCAGGCCAAAACTTAGTCAACGAAGAATTGCGCCTATTTCAGCGGTTGTTCCATACACTTAATGCCTCTTTTCCAAAACCGCACTTATTGGTTTATTTGCACCGTTCTGTGGATGACCTGTTAGCAAATATTTCTAAAAGAGGAAGAGCATACGAGCAGGACATTAGTGCCAACTATTTACTAAAAATTCAGCAAGCTTATTTTGATTTCTTTAGACTGGTAGAGCATGATTTGTCCATTTTGATAATGGATGTAGAGGGCTTAGATTTTATTAATAATGTCTCGCACTATCAAATTGTTGTGGATCAGTTAGAGAAAGAGTACCCCAAAGGATTGCATCACTGGAGTTATCAACAATAAAACGCTATTGTTATAGGAAGTTTATCAAAAATGAGGTTTGATGCCAATGCATCAAACCTCATTTTTGATAAAAACAGTACGCATTCTACAAAGCAAGTTTAGAATATTTGTGATAATCCTGTTTATAAATTGCACATTGTTTGTACTTTTGTGTAACAGAAACAATTAGAAGCCAATTAATAAATTTAATGACAAAAGACAATGGCATTTAAAGTATATACAAAAACAGGTGACAAAGGATCTACAGCTCTTTTTGGAGGAGCAAGAGTGCCCAAAAATCATATTCGAATCGAATCGTATGGAACAGTAGATGAATTAAATTCTTATATAGGGCTGATTCGAGACTACTTAGAAGATAAAGCATTGAGAGATGTACTAAAAGAGGTACAAGATCGTTTATTTACTTTAGGAGCTATTTTGGCAACAGATCCATCTAAAAACAATTTAAAAACACCTGATTTGCACGACTCAGATGTGACTTATCTAGAATCAGAGATTGATAGAATGCAAGAAACGCTGCCAACACTCAAATATTTCGTTTTACCAGGAGGACATCCAACAGTATCTTTTTGCCATGTTGCTCGATGTGTTTGTAGGAGAGCAGAACGCATGACTGTTGCATTGAATGAGAATGAACCCATTTTGCCTGTTGTCATGCAGTATTTAAATCGACTATCTGATTATTTATTTGTCTTAGGTCGTTATGTAGGAGCTTTGTTAAATGCCGAAGAAGTTTGTTGGATACCTCGGAAATAAAGAAAAAGGTAGTCAAGACTTTCTTTTTAGGAAAAAACAAACCTTAACAAAACATTAAGCCAGAATGGATTAAAAATTGTTATTAAGGAAAGTGCAGTTTTGCTTTGTACAATAGTTTTTATTCAACTCAATAGGTTTTTGTATAGGTCATTGAATGTTGAACTTGCTCAAAATACTATTAAGTCAATCAAGGTTTTGAGTTGAGAATAGAATTGCAGCTATGGTGCTGATTTAATTGCTCTTAACAACATTACAAAACAGATCGATACTCAACAACTCACGATTATATACTTATGAAGAAAGTATTCATTGTTACAATTACTTGTATTCTTTTTTGTGCTCAGATTGATGCACAACCTGGAGACACACCTACCAAGACCAAAAATGTAAAAGAGCTTATTCAAGATGCGGAATTACTTATTAATAGACAGCAATTTGAACCAGCAAAGGTAGCATTGGAATCGGCAATTAAGCAAAAGAAAAATTTTGTTATTGCTTATCGTTTATTAGGTATAGTTAATACCAAATTAAGAAACTACGACGAATCTATTCTTGCTTATGAAAAGTTGTTTGAGTTGTCCCCAACGCTATCCAAAGCAGCTTATTTTGAATGTGCGCAGGCGTATATGAAACGTTACAAGTATGACAGAGCATTGGCATTGTTTAATTTGTATAAAAATGCTGCTTCTGCGGATTATAAAGCCGATGAGCAAACGGTACAAATTGCTTATGATATGATTTTGGAGAGAGAAATTAGGAGTTGTCTTTATGCTAGAGAAATTGATGTAAGTGGGATGAAAGAAGAATCAATTAATCTCGGAGGAAATATTAACTCTGCTGCGGATGAATACTTGCCTACTCTTACAGGGGATGGTCGTTGGTTAATTTTTACTTCTAATAGAGGGGGCGAAAATATTTTAATGAGTAAGCCTGCTGCGAATGGTAATTGGTCGCAAGCTAGATCTATATCAAAAGCAATCAATACTCCTAGAAATGAAGGAATGGCTAAATTGACGGTTTGTGGTCGAGTGATTTATTTTTCTGCTTGTGGTTGGGAAAATGTGGAAGGCGGTTGCGACATATTTGAAGCAGATTTTGATACTCAAAACGACTTTGCAGTTGTAGATGAAGTGCGCCCATCTCAAGGACTAAACAGCAAGCAATGGGATTCACAACCCGCTATTAGCTGTGATGGAAAAACCATGTATTTTGCATCCAATAGAAAGGGAGGAAAAGGGGGAACAGATTTGTGGATGAGTAAGTTAGCAGAGGATGGTCTCTGGGATCCTCCAGTTAATATGGAAGCAATTAATACTGATGGCGATGAGGAAGCGCCTTATATTGCTCCTGATGGGGTCACCTTGTATTTTTCTTCTGATGGTCATCCTGGTTTTGGGGAAGCAGACATTTTTAGAACGGTTCAACAAGAAAATGGAACATGGACCCAACCTGTAAATTTGGGACACGCTGTTAATACGCCATTTAGAGAGGCAGGAATTGTCATTAGTCCTGATGGTACGACTGCTTATTATGCTTCCGCAAAAGAAGGCGGACAAGGTGGGTTGGATATTTACACCATTGCAATGCACCCCGAAATCGCTCCAGAAAAAGCGAATGTCATGGTTGATGCTTATGTTTATGATGCGGCTACCAAAGAGCCTGTAGAGAATGTCAAGGTTAAGATAGGTAAATCTGGAACGCCAAAACAAGAATTTAAAACGGATGAGCATGGTCGCTTTTTTGTTTGTTTACCCGATAAAAATTCCTATTCTTATATTTTAATGAAACCAGATTATCAAACTTTTGTGGGCGCGGAATATTTTAGAAGAAACAAAGATGAGCCTACTAAAAAGATAGAAGTGTTCTTAATTCCAAGCACGACCAAGACAGAAGCAAAAATACCTCCCAAACGAAAGGTGCGTAAAAATCTTTCCGTTTACTTTGATTCTGGAAAGTATAATATTACAGAAATTCAAAAAGAACAATTGGAACGGATGGTGAACCAATTTGAAGATAAAACAACCATAAAGCTAAAAGTAACTGGTTTTGCTGATGATGTTGGAAACCAAGATTTTAATCTTGCTCTATCCATAGAGCGAGCTAAAATGGTCTCTGACTATTTAATTAGTTTGGGCTTGGATACCTCGCAAGTTAAATATGAAGGAGGAGGCGTTGTTCAAGGCGATATTGCAAAGCATCAGAAACGTAGAGTAGAGATTATTATTTCTAATTAAAAAATAGTTATGATAAGTCTTTCATATTTTGAAAAGTGATTTAAAAGAAGTATCTTTATTGGAGTTTTGAATTGGTATTTCAAGGTATATAGAATACCAATTCATTGCTATCAATCAATTAAATAGTTCGATCTTACATTTACTTAAGAGAGTTCAATGCTTTTATGTGTTTAGTTATCAGTTGGTTGCTTATATTGCAGGAATTAATTAACCTACTTGTAAATAGAAAAACTCCCCCGAACTGCCATCAATTAACACCTACTTTATTTTTAGGTATAACCTGCGTTTAATTCACTTTTATGAAAGATGTTCAAATAGAGAAGAAAACCTCTTTATCACCAGATCAATTAGAATTTGCAGCTTCGATACTAAAAGCTGTAGCACATCCTATTCGTTTATCTATCTTGCAACTGTTAGACAATGAGGATAGATTATCCGTTAACGAAATTTGCGAACGAATCAATAGTGAGCAGTCTCTAACCTCACATCATTTGTCCAATATGAAACTGAAAGGAATTTTAGGAAGCAAGAGAGAAGGACAACGAGTTTATTATTACCTCAAACTACCTGCCTTAAACAATTTGCTATCTTGTTTAGATACTTGTGTTAATTGTTTCTAGTTCCCAAGAATGTAATAAAAATGTTAAAATTAAAACGTTGTAAGTGAATGCTTGCAACGTTTTTTTTTAGACTTGAATTTTTAATTGTATCTTATAAAGAATTGTCTTATTGGAGGGATAATCTCTACTTTATAAAATAAAAAATATGCCATTACGGAATTATTGGTTGTGTATACTATTTTTACTTTTTATTCATAAATCAGTAGAGGCTCAATTCTATGTGAATATGGAATGTGGTCTGAAATGGGATATTGTCCAAACGTTTGCTTCGCAAGGGGAGTTTAATTTTGTCAATCGCCCAGATTTTATTGGTGGAGCTCGTTTGGGTTTTGAAATCAATCCTTACCTTGCCTTGGAGATGGGAGTATATGCCCATCAACTGAATAATAACTATGCCTATCATTTGGATGGAGTAAGTTGGTTGGACAAAGAGCAATGGTTGCCTGGGCAATTTTTACAATTTCCACTGCGGCTAAAAACGACTATTTTTACGATTGACAAAAAACTATCGATTCATCCTTATCTTGGAATTGCGCTCTTGGTGCATCGACACGAAACAGGGCGTTATGAGTGGCGTTTTCAACAGCAAAAAATAGAAGATCCTACCAATAGTTCTTCCTTTAAATATGAGTACAATGCTAGTTTCAAATCTAGGTATTTGTTACTTGGTGAAGCGGGGTTGATTGCTCAGTATAAAATCACAAGACATTTTAGCATTACTTTGTCGTTGGGTTTTACATTGGGAAGTACTTCTATACATGACTCTTTGGTTTATTGGGAACGAAAAACACCTGCCTTGGATGATGAAGGCATTCTTAATGCTCAATACAAAGGAGACCAAGTTAGTTTGATGCTAGGAGTTCAATGCTCGTTTAAGAAGTAGTTATTTCTCCTGTAATATAAATATTGACAAGGTGATAAAAACTAAAATAGTAGTCTTAACTTTACTACTTTTTATACTAGAAGGATGTACGCTCAATAAAACTGAAAATCTGCCTAATATTTCAGATTTAATTTTCCCTGTAACCAACCAACCTGTTATCATCAAAAACGAAATCAAGAAAACGATTGTTTGTTACAAGGACTCTTTGCATAATACCTTGCAAGTTGGATATAATTTATTTGATTCATTAGGAAACGTAATTTATATAAATGCCTCAACTGGGCGTACTCGTTTAAAATATGATTCATTAGGATTTCTTATAAAGAAAGAATTCATAACAGATTATATAGCCTCTTTTAGCATTAGATATGATTTTTTCCCTAAAGAAAGAAAACTACACCAAATTTGGTTCAAGACCCAACAATCATTAGAAACAATGGACCCGAGTGAAATGCCGCTTTCAGATACTACTATTTTGATATTCTCATCAGAAAACTTGCTATTATCAGAAAATGGATATTGGCACGAAGATAAAGAGGTAAAAAGTATTGCTTACAAAAAAGCATATCAGTATGATTCATTGAATAGAGTCAAAAAAATCACAACTTTATATTTGAACTTAGAAAAAGATTTTCGTTATATGACAGTTTTACACAACCCTTTTGAAGGAGTAATGCTTTCTTCTAAACCCAAAATTGAAGAAACTTTTAGGTATCAAGGAAAAAGTAAGCTGATAATTCAAAAGAAAGCTTTGTATACAGATTTAAGTGAGCAAAGGGATAGTTTCATTATAAAGACATTGTATGATGCAAGAGGCTTGGAAAAAGAAGTATTTAATCTAGTTAATCAATCGAGTCTAAAATATTTCCATGCTACTTCAGTGCTAGAATGAAACTAAGTATTGATACTATAATATTTAATCCCAAGATAGCCTTCCTTTAGGTAAATATTTACTTTATCTCCTTTTTCTATTTTATGAAAAAAAGATTGAAGAACCTCTACTTCTTGAGGTTTGTTGTAGGTGGACCACGGAGCCAATGTTATATGCTTTGCACTGTCATTGTTTTTCCCTGATCTTTTATTTAATATTTCAACAGGGTATATTTGAGCTTCAGATTTATCAAAATAAAAATTTAGATAAGCTATGGTTCCATACCCATATCCTAGCATGAGAATAACAGCCAATGATGCACCAAAGTAATCACCAATCTTTTTAAACGAAACATCTCTTGCAGAATAAAATATAGGAAAGGTGATAAGTAAGCTTATCACTAAAGCATATATCCAAATAGTAGAAATGTCAAAGATATAAAAACCAGTCAAAAGCCAATAGGTGCTGAGCGATATACTTGGATTGATTAATGATTCAAATATGCTTGGGAAATGAGATATTTTATTTTGTTCTTCATCTAAACTGAAAAAGCCTTGGTATCTCAGAGAGAAGTACACTAATATGATAGGAATTAAAATGGTTAAAAAAATGCTTATATCTAGCAGAATATAGGGGATGGGGAATAGATTTAGACTACCTACAAAGACCAATATGAATAAAATAAATGCAAACCTATTTAGTATTTTCACAAAGTGATTGACAGAAGCTATATTCTCTTCTTTTTCTATTTTATTTTTTCCATATTTATTATCACTCAAAATTTCTTTTAATTCATCTTCATAAGCTCTTACATAAGTTTCTGTTTCGAGGTTTTTAGAATAATACGCCAACCATGTATATAGTATTTCAGAATTATCTAAATTAGCAGTTATTGAAATACAAGGAGATTCAGAGTAGTTCTTTATGTAAATATGCAAACCATACTGATCTGTTTTATAGTTGTCTACACTTGCAGCTAATATTTTTTTATCTGTGAATAGACTTTTTAAATGAATAAATTGGTCGGTGACAGTTAATTTATATTTTAAGGCATTCCAAATATAAGTGATAGCCCATAAAATTAAGATTATCATTATAGAATAGATAAACAAGGTGTCGTTACTATCATCTTTGGTTGGATTTATAAAACCATGATAAAATAAAAAACTAAAGATGATGCTGGGCATAACCATAACACTTATGATATGTTTCTTTGTTATTCTAAGTTCTGAAAGAGTGTTTTTTTTCATGAAGGGTTAGGTTTAAAAATGAATAGTGTTAGAAATGATTATTTAATAAACCGTTTGGTGTCATTAGAAAGTTCCTTTTAAGACTGCTAGAAGGGGAAGCAAGTTATATTATGGTTATACACAACCACAAAAGCCACTGCTCTAGGATTTCATTCAATCCATTGTCAAAAAATCAGATTTTTTTATTAATTTAAACTGTTTTCTGTTTTTGCAGTTATACTAGTGACTATTTTACTAAAAAAATCCTCAATGACAATACCAAACCTGCGTCTGAAATTCTATGTTGTTTCGATCTTATCCATTGCGATGGTCCTATTGTTGGCACAATTTTACACACCAAAAGCTTTATGGGCATTCGCCGTACTTGCCCCACTTATACTAATGGGCTTGTATGATGTTTTTCAGAAAGAACATGCTATTCGACGAAATTACCCTATATTAGGACGTTTGAGGTATGTAATGGAATCCTTTCGACCAGCTATACAACAATACTTTGTAGAAAATGATTTAAATGGAAAGCCATTTAGTCGCCGTCGCCGTTCTTTAGTTTATCAACGTGCCAAGGAGGTCAATGAGAACGTACCTTTTGGAACTCAGATTGATGTTTACGAAGAAGGGTACGAATGGATGGTGCATTCAGCTTACCCGTTGGATCCCTCCAAAATGAATCGACATCCTAAAGTTCGAGTAGGAGGGGCCGATTGTCAACATCCCTACGATTTAAGTTTGTACAATATTTCTGCTATGAGTTATGGTTCTTTGAGTGCTAATGCTGTAATGGCAATGAACAAAGGAGCTAAAAAAGGTGGATTTGCACACAATACAGGAGAAGGCGGAGTTAGCCCTTATCACAAGCAAGGTGGCGACTTGATATGGCAGTTAGGAACAGGGTACTTTGGTGCTCGTGCCGAAGATGGTTCTTTTGATGCCGAAAAGTATAAAAAAACGGTTGCCTACGAATCTATCAAAATGATAGAACTAAAATTATCTCAAGGAGCAAAGCCTGGAAAAGGTGGTATCTTGCCTGCTATTAAAAACTCAAAAGAAATTGCAAAAATTCGTGGTGTAGAGCCTCATCAAGATGTTATTTCGCCAGCTTACCACAAAGCTTTTAGCAGCCCTGAAGGGTTGATGCATTTTATCAAAAAATTGAGAGATTTATCAGGAGGGAAGCCCGTTGGTTTTAAACTTTGCATAGGAAGCGAACAAGAGTTTTATGATATGTGCAAAGCGATGATAAAGACTAATATTTATCCCGATTTTATTACCATTGATGGAGGCGAAGGAGGAACAGGAGCTGCTCCTGTCGAGTTTTCCGACTCTTTGGGAATGCCTATGAAAGAAGGATTGTCATTTGCCATTGATACATTGAGAGGCTTTAATCTAAAAAAAGACATTAGAGTTATCGCTGCTGGTAGAATTACTTCAGCATTTGACATGGTCAAAGTATTAGCAATGGGAGCAGATGCTTGTTACAGTGCTCGAGCTATGATGATGGCGGTGGGATGTATCCAAGCATTGGAGTGCCATTCGAATCAGTGTCCTACTGGTGTCGCTACGCAGGACAAAGAGTTAATGAAAGGTTTGCATGTTGATGATAAGAGTGAACGTGTTTATCATTTCCATAAAAAAACATTGTACGCTTTTGTGGATATGATGGCTGCTGCGGGCATTGCAGAACCAGCAAAAATCAAACGTAAGCATATATTTAGACGAACAACCGTTGGTTTGGTTCGCCGATACGATCAATTGTATCCCAATATCCCTGTTGGTTGTTGTTTGAATACAGAGGAAATTCCTGATTTGTTTAAACGAGAGATGTTGATGTTATTAGGAGATACAGAAGAGGACGAATAAGAGGTTAATAATATGAATCGAATAGGTTTTGTACTAATTGTAATATTGTTTGCAATACTTGATTTGCAGGCACAAATAGATTTTGGACAAGTTGAGCAGCAAATTTTAGATACTTATAGAATTCTAAAAAAGGCGAACTTAGAACAAAACCCAGAGCGTCAACAAATTTTTAGTGAGAAACTAAAAAGTCAATTGATGTATGTTTTGTTGCAAGAAGGGAGTTATTATTATCCTTTTTTGCGATTAAAACAGTTGATCAAAATAGTCGAATCTCCCGATAAGAGAATTCGTGTTTTTAGTTGGGATGCATTCTGTTTAGGTAATGGCAGAACAGTCTGTTCCATTGCTCAGTTTAGAGGAGCTCGAAATGAGTCTTATTTCCATGTTTTGTCCGATGGAAAGGAAAGGGAGAGAGATTATAAGGATGTTTTTATTCAAGAAATTTATTTGTTAGACACTCCTTCTAATGATTTGTATTATCTATTCTTGGGAAAAGGCAGCCATGGCGTTGGGCAAGAACACACGACACTTCGCATTTTTTCTCTTGAACACAATCAACTCTTAGAATGTGCTCATTGCTTTGATAGTAAAACATCTTACTGGAGTGTCGAGGGGTCCACTCAATATCCCGTCGAATTAACTTACAATGCTCGCAGAAAGCAAATACATTATTACCAGCCTACATTTAATTTTAAAACGGGAGCAAGAGAAAAAGGATTGCACCATCAATTGTTTTGGAAAAATGGGGCATTTAGAAGCTATTAAATATAATTCTGTTTATCGTTAGAGTTGCTGAGAATATTACATCTTATCAAGAATATGATTGATGTGTTGACTTACTTCAGCAGCTTTGTTAAAAACCATCAAATGACTACCCCCTTCGATTGCTATAAGGGGTGGTTGAATGCGTTTGAAGGCAAAAGTTTTGTCTTTTGTGCCGTGAATATGAGCAATTGGGGTGGTTATATCTTTTGATTCCCAAGCGATAATTTGGGAAGTTGCCCAGCGGAAATAATAACTACTGTGTTGCTGTGCTGCATGGAGAAACATAGCTTGTGCCTCTTGACTTTGGTAACCATGTTTTTTGCCCCAAGATTTGAAGCTGTTAACGACCATTTTTTGAGTTACTAATTGGTGTAGAGGAAAAGTACGCATCCAAAAATTCATTCCTGCATCTTTTTCTTTTTTTGCTTTAATACTTGAAATCAAAATAATTTGATCTGTTGTTATAATTTTTGAAATTTCTTGCATCAACACACCTCCGAAGGAATGTCCAATTAAGACAAGTTTGTTGTCTCCTTTAAGCTGGATGCCTTCTGACATTCTCAAAGCATAGGACTCTAATGATTCTTTCTTTTTTGGTTCTAACCATTTGAGATGATGAATGTCATCTGAATGAATTGTTAAATGTTTAAAAACATTTGGGTCTAAGCCCAATCCAGATAATAGATAGACCGTTGTTTTTTTCTCTTGTACTGGCATTGTTTGGGAATTTATAAAACTAGCTTTACTTTTAAGTGTTATGAAGAAACATAACAAGAATAAATTAAAAAAGATAGTTTTACTGTTTATCATTCTAAGTCAGTGGTCAAAAAAAATAATATTAAAGAATAAGATGGTTGTAGCGATGCTGCTACTGTATGGTATTTATTATTTTTGAAGATTACTCATTTTAAATTAACAAATGCAAATCGAAATCGTTCCCCATAATCCTTATTGGAAATTAATTTACCAAAAAGAAGAACAAAGGATACTAAGAGCTTTAAAGGTAGCAAATATATCGTCTAAAATAGCCCACATTGGAAGTACTTCTGTTCCTGAGTTGTCTGCTAAGCCAACGATAGATATTTTATTAGGTTTAGCCAAAGAGGCAACACTAGATGATTGCATTCCTGTTTTTAAGAAATTGGGGTATATATATGTCTCCAAATATAATGGAATTATGCCATTTCGTCGTTTTTTTATTAAGATCAAATCAAAGAATCCTTTACAAAAATGGTCTCAAAAAGAGATTGGTACTGAAGATAAGATGCCCTTGCGTCAAACTTATGATCGAGTGTTTCATGTCCACATAGTACATGAAGACACTAATTTTTATGCACGGCACATAGCCTTTAGAAATCATTTGAGAAAGCAGGTTGAAGATAGACAAGCCTACGAAGCATTGAAACTGCATTTAGGGGCTTTGAACTGGGAATCGGAAAATGATTATGCTCAAGCTAAATCAGGGTTTATCAACACTATTATGAAATCGTTGGGGTTTGAAAATACCTAAAGATGAATAATTGATTGGGATTCGTGAACGATTTGTACTATGGTTATTGTTGTAATAATTTAATGAGAATTATAGGCTGTAGTACTTCGTGGCTTTTTTAGCTTTTTTGTAAAAAACTAAAAAAGCATCTTTGCATCAGTTTGATTATCAATTCTTTAAGAAATCAAGCGACGAAAGTGTACTCTATTGATAATCAAACTGATGCGATTTTTCCACGAAGCAATGAGGCTGGGGAGAACCATAAAAAATAAAATAACAAGGATGAATCGTTTAAAGTTGGCAAAAAAAATCCTTAAAAGGACTTTCGATTGGAGATGCTTTTGGTGAAAGCTTTTTTGGTGAAAGGGCGTTTGTATTATCTAAAATAGCGCAACGAGAAATTCCGACAACAACTTGGGAGTTTACTGATGATACCGTAATGGCAATTGCTATTGTTGAGCAGTTGAAACGGCACGAATCGATTGTACCCAACGAGTTGATTCAGTTGTTTGTAGAAAATCATGATAAAGATCCAAATCGAGGATATGGAGCTACCGCTAGGCGAATTTTACGAGAAGTAGGCGAAGGGGGAGATTGGCGTAAAATCACAACGGTTGTATTTGATGGAATGGGGTCTATGGGAAATGGAGCAGCTATGCATGTAGCTCCAATTGGTGCTTACTACTATGATGATTTTGAGAAGATAAAAATGCTAACTTTTGATGCATCAAAAGTCACGCATGCTAACATAGAAGCAAAAACAGGAGCATTAGCTGTAGCGTTAGGAGCTGCTTTAGCAACTCAAATCAAGTTGCATCAAATATCCTTAAATCCTCATGAATTTATAAATCGGATTCTAGCTCATTTGCCTGATACAGACACGCGCTCCAAAATTAAGAAAAGTTTATCCGTGCCTTATTCTTATCATATAGATACGGTAAAAACTATATTAGGTAATGGCAGCAAGATTATGACGCAAGATACGGTTCCTTTTACAATTTGGTGTGCTGCACATAATTTAGAGCATTTTGAGAATGCTTTGTGGAAGGCTGTTTCTATTTTGGGAGATCGAGATACCATAGGGGCAATTGTAGGAAGTATTACCATTTTATCCTCAAAAGAAGAAAATATTCCTAAAAAGTGGGTGCGTGCAGTGGAGGATTTTGAGACTAGTATTTTTTGGAACGGTCAAAATGAATAGCAAAAACGACTTCGTGATCTACAGGAAGTCGTTTTTGTTAAAGTATTCTAACTTGGAAGTTGTTTGAAATTAGCGCTTTACAAAACTGCCAATTCGTTTTTGTTGGGTGTCATGATCTGTTATTTGAACCCTATAAACCCCAGTAGCTAAGGCTCGAATGTCTAATTGTTTTATTTTGGAATGAATGGATGTTTGGAGTACTAATTGACCAAGATTATCATAAACCGAAATCAAACCATCACATTGTTGGGATAATGTAAGTTGTAAGTAGTCTTTGCTAGGATTGGGACTTAATTGTAAGAAATTTTCTGAGTTCGATACAATTTTTTCAATAGAAACAGGAAAAGGATTTTTGCCATATATAGGCAATTCTAATCGAGAAGCCAAACTATCACTAAAATGGATGCTGTTGTCAGCGACTCTAGCACTATAGGTTTGATTTTGGTAGGTATACGTTTTACCATCGTTGGGTCTTCTTCTAAAGAAATCACCATTTTCTAAAGGAATATTAGGGTTTGCCATATAACGAGGGTAATTGCTGCTGCTAATCAACACTTTCATTTTGTGCTGTTTGCCGAATGTGTAGGCAATAGGTAATAAATTAAATTGATACGCATAAATTTGACCGATTTGGATGTTTGAGAATAGGGCATTAGGATTTTCGTTGTTATCATAAATTGACTTAGCGTACGCTCTTGCCCGAGCATTTACAGCCCCTTCAATGACCAAATACTCCTTGCCATCAGGATAAACATCTACAATTCTAATAAAAAAGTCTGTATCTGTTTCGCCAGAACCGCTAGATTGAGGCTCTGATTGGGCATATATAGTGGCTTTAGGGATACCAATCATAGAAAAAGTATCCGTCAAGACAGTTGTTTCAAACTGAATAACTCCCGCATGATTTAAAGTTCTGTTGATAACAGAAGAATCAGCCAAGTTCATTTGCCCGTGAGAATCTCTGCCGTCAGGATTTTTGATGAAAAGATTACCGCCCCCGACTGTTAAAACAGGGTGGTTAGGGTCGTGTATATAAGTTGTGCTTCCTTCATTTGTGGTGGGGCGAATACCATCAATGGTTCCATTTTGATGCAAATAAAAAGGAGTATAATGAATGCCTTGACTAAGAGGAAATTCTGTGGCAGCATACCAGTAGTTGCCAGCTCGCTCGTTTCCTGCTAAACTATCGGTTGGACCAATGACGTAGAAGCGAACATCTGGAATGGTATCAAAATCTATATCTTTGGGTTCTGCAATGGGTTGGTTTAGAGTAAAGGGCAAGTTAGGTAATAAGCCGCTTACATTAGGAAATGGAATGTTTAAATTAACAGCTGGTAAAATACCGAGTTGCGCTTCTACAGGAATATCAGGCAAACTTCCTTGCCCTGCAATAAAATTGAGCAATTGGATAAGACTCAAATCGTAGTTTTGAGAGGGAATTCTAACTTTTAAATTATTGCCTTGCCATGTGTTACTTTCAGGAATTCGAATCACTGGGTCGCCCAATTTGAGGTAACCATTGCTACTAAGTGTGTAACGCATAAACTCGATAGGTTCTGTTCCCAGTATTTTACTAAAGTCTATTGTTGCTAAATTTCCTAAATCCAGTCCAGAGCCGTCAAAACCAAGTAAATCAGCAGCTTGTTTGGGATAAACTAAGTCGCCAGATTGATTCATCGTAAGAGAGGTATGTGCCCAAGGACCAATGACAATTTTTTGTTGAGTAGAGGTGTGTGTACGTAGATTTTTCCAAGTTTTGATTTGCCCATCTACAAATAAGTCGTACCAACCTGTTAAGTGGTAAGTAGGAACATTCATATTGGTATATCTAGAAAAAGTTCCGTTAGGATCTCCTTTTCCATTTATATCCACAGGAGCATAGCTAATGTCCATTTCAGTCCGCCCAATAGAGTTGGGGTAGCCATTGGCAATGGAGGAGTTCGGGTATTTGTATGCAGTATAATGGTCAACAGTTGCATAAAGAACATCTGCTTTGGTGGGTAAGCCAAAATCAAAAGGGGTATGCAAGGCATTGGATAGTGAATTGTCTGTTCCAATAGAGTCTTCTATAGATTCCATTTCTTTTTCTAGCCATTTACTGACTAGACCTTGTCTGAAAACACCATTATGGTAGCCTGTTGTATTGTAATGTTCACCTGTAGCAATTAAAGCAACATTGCCCTTTAAGCCTGGTAGATTGGGAGATGGATCAATGTAGTTGGATGCCATCAGTTGAAAATGAGGAATAGAAAAGGCTGACGCGCCAAAGAGTCCAATGGTACCATTACAAATAGTAGCATTCGTTTCGGCAATTCCATCTCCATCTAAATCAAAATCTTTTTTTAGGTCGTTCAACAAGTATTTATAAACAGTCCAGCCATCTTCATGGAAACGACCATTGGTAGAATCTGTAGAGTTGCTAATGTCTAATAAATGATTGTAGTTGTGATAGGGAGCTTTTTGCCAACTGTCACTATAAAGAGGCAGATAAACGCCTTCGGATTCACCTCTACCTCGTACATCTTGATTGGCGTAAGCATAGCCTAAAATGGGAATAATATTGCCAATGCCTCCCAAACCATCTTTGCCATAAGGTGTTCTAGTCAGAACGATAGGAAGTTGATATGGATTAGGATTAGGAATCCAATTTCCTGAGCTATCCATAATTTCGGGATATACTACGATTTGTGTTCCTTTTGGAATTAATTCTAAATTAATGTTTTGTCCTAAAATATTGGTATTAATGACCAAGCTATCACTTGTAATTGGTAAAAATAAATCGGTAGCAATATGCACGTCTCCTGGAGCTCTAATCGGAACCGATAGTTTGGTGCCTAGCTCTTCGATTTGATCTAGTCGACCATTGTTGTTTTGACCATAAGCAGAAATGAAAAAAAAAGTATTGATTAAAAGGGACAATAAAAGTGGGGGAATTTTTAATAGCATATTGTTAAGTAGTCTGTTCAGTTGAATAAAAAATAACGGATGAATATAAGCATTTTTTTTGCTAAAAAAAAGTAGTTAGAATTATTGATGAGAGAGGAAAAGGATAAAAATGCTTTTAGTTGTGAAGGAGTAGATAGAGGGAGCATTGTTCAAAGATACTGCAAATTGAGTTTTATAGATGGTTGTATGTTAGCCTATTGATCTTATAAAACTTTAGTATGCTTTTTATTTTTGATAGAAACTAACAATAAAGGTGTTCGAACAAATAATTCTGTATATCTGAATTATTTGTTAGCTTTGTTCTCCCCAAAAACAAAGGGCGGTTTTAGAAGAGTATAAATCTACATGCTCTTAAAATATAAACAATAATGAATAGAGAAAGTAGTCGTTAAAAAAATGATAGAAACCATATGCTAAGTCATGTAAGTGTACACTAAAGGCTAGTACTGGCAGCATAGCTTTTTTCTTTATCTCGGTTTGATTGTCATGTTTTTAATTCTTTAAATGCTTGAAGGTTATTTTGTTGATAATTAAATGGATAAGATTTTGTAACGAAATATTGTAAAGTTGCTTTATTCATTGAAAATAAAATAAGGAATGAGTGAAATTGTGGCAAAATCAGCGTATGATGTCGTCATTATTGGTGCAGGAATCGCAGGAATGACTGCGGCTGCTTTGTTAAGCCGTTCGGGCTTGTCTGTTTGTGTCGTAGAAAAAGAACCTCATGCGGGAGGATATTTGGCAGGATTTAGACGAAAAAACTTTCGGTTTGATTCTGCTATTCATTGGTTGAATCAATGTGGTGAAAAAGGAATTGTAACCAGAGTGTTTCAATTTATAGGAGAAGATCGCCCTAAACCAAAACCTTTGGATCGAATCTACAGAAACAAGGCAGAGCATTTGGATTATGTATTAACTAGTAATCCCGAAGACTTAAAAGCGCAGTTGATCAAAGATTTTCCACACGAAAAGGCTGGTATAGAAAAGTTCTTTGGAGCTGCAAAAAAAATAGCACGTACTTGGGATTTGTATGCAGAAAATTTTAGAGCAGCAGAAACCATGTCTGTTTTGGATAAGGTGTCTAATGGAATGAAAAAACTGAATTTCATCCGCCCACTCATTCGCTACATTTGGTATCATGGAGAAGAGGGCGTTACAAAAGGGCTGAATTTGTTCTTTAAAGACCCTGAATTGCACCGCTATTGGGCTTCGGAGCATGATTTGTTGTCTTGTTTGTTTCCAATTGCTTGGGCTTATATTGGAGATTATCAATTACCACCTCAAGGCGGAAGCCAAGTATTTATAGAGTGGTTGACGCACGTAACGGAGTTTTATAGAAACGATATCGTATATGGTGCTACGGTTCAAAGTATCTTGTTGGAAGACAATGTCTGTAAGGGGGTTGTATTTGAGAGAAAAGGAAAAGTACATACGGTTAAAAGCAAACAGGTAATTGCCGCTTGTGATGTGGAAATGCTTTACGAACGCTTACTACCGACCGATTTAATTCCTCAAAGTTTGAAAGATAATCTAAAGTCAGCTGAATTATATAGTTCGGCAGTGGCTATTTCTTTAGCATTAGATTGCCCGACAGAGGATTTAGGATTTACCGAAGAGTTAATTATGATTCAAGCGGAAGGAATTAGCAGGGCAGAGCACGATTCAGGAGATCCTTACAAAACTGCTATTTCTATTATTCCGCCTAGTTTGAGAGATAAAAGCTTGGCACCAGAAGGGAAAGGTACTCTAACAGTATATTCTTCTGCTTATATTGATTATAAGAATTATTGGGGGTGTGAAGTAGACGCTACTGGAAACTATGTTCGTACAGACGCTTATTATAAAATAAAAGAGGAATTTGCGAATATTATCTTAGACCGTATAGAAGAACGTCTAAAGGTCGATTTGCGCAGCCATATTATGTTTATGGATGTAGCTTCTCCTATTACACACTGGAGGTATAGTTATAATCGGGGAGGATCGATCATGGGAGCACGTCCAGGAAGGGCGAATATGGAAGCAAAAATTGCGCATTATCAAACGCCTGTCAAAAACTTAATTTTGGGTGGACACTGGGCGGATTTAGGTGGCGGTGTACCTATTGCTGTTAAATCTGCTGCCAATGCAGCTTTGATTGTTTTGAAAACTCAAAAAACAGAGGCATTTAAAGCCTTTGCCCAATACGCAGATGGGAAAATAGATCACAAGAAAGCTCATGAAACAGGAGCCTTTGAAGCATACGACAATTCTTGGGTGCAGCGCAAAACGCCTGCCGAAGAGCAAAAAGAAAAAAGAAATAAAAAGGATTAAATTTTTTTAAGCGCTACTTGTCTTTTGATGGGTAGCCTTTTTTGTTTAAACGGACGTTAATAAAAGAAAGTGAATGAGAAATATACCTTATCCTGCATCAGACTGGATATTCGAAAAGTCTCCTTTAGCAAGTTTTTCTTTTTCAATAAATAACATTAAAAAATCTCCATCGTGCCAACACCAATCCAATTCTTGAATTGATGCAAGATTTAACAATGATATCCAAGTTTCATCAGGTCTAGGGTATTGAGAAGTTTGGTGATTGTTAGCTCAAAAACTCATCGTCCAAAATATTGGATTTATTAAGCGTTTTTTTTACATTAACATTTGATAAATAAACAACAATAAATGTGCATACTAAAATACCTAAATATACAAATAATCCATTGGTGAACCCCCAGTTACAAATATGGACTGGAAATAAAATACAGAGAATTATAGTAAGGATAGAAGCAAGTGGATGCTTATTATAACAATGTCCCCATGAAATACGAACATTTGTTATTATTAACAACAAGTCCAATAGGAGACCACCGACCGCAAAAAATAATTCTAAGACAAATTGACCGATAATTTCTATAACAATTTCTCCCATTATTTTTTGACACCAATTAATTTTAGAATTACATCCGTTAAAAAACTTAAAAAGGCAACCACCAGCTCTATTATTATTTCCATAATTTTTTTTTATCGATAACAGCTACTTTGAAGAAAACGTTCCGTATTGGTGTAAAAGCAGTTGTTATTGTTGTTAGGTAGAGGGAGGGAATTAAGAAACATTTAAAAAATAAATGAAAAGAAGCATAGGTATAGTCGTTTTAATGAGCAGCCTTCTAGGGAGTTGTTTGCTTTTTTCAGAGAAAAAAAAGGCATCTATGGCGGGTTATTATAATAGTAGTATTATTTCCTATCAATTTGAAATGTATCCAGATTCTACATTTTGTCTCCGAACAATAGGAACTCAATGCGGTACTTGGAAAATAAAGGAAGATACATTTTTTCTTTTTGAGAGAGAGGATAATAATCAGATAGTAGGAAAAATTCATCAAGGGAAGTGTCTATATGGCATTTCAATGTATCGAATTTTAAAAGAAATGGATTTGAAAACTTTTAATCCTCCCAAGGTGATTGTGTATCCCAAGCCTAGATGATGCAGCGTTTATTTAGAAAAAAAGCCACTTATAAAAAGCAGCTTTTATGTTTTTATATCAATAAGTTTAATACTCCGTTGATTACCTGCGGTGCTACTTCGTGGTAGCTCCCTGCGGTCGTAAGGGCGCAAGCTTAGTTTTTTAGTTTTTCTAAGAACCCGTAGACTTACGAAGTGAAAATATAAAAAAGTATCTTGCTGCTAATCAACTGCGAAGCACTCATGCAATACCACGTAGTAGCAGCGCAGCTAGACTAATACGATTTTTCAACGGAGTAGTGTAAGTTATAAATAGTATTAATACTGTACAATAATGCCTATGGTCGGAATAACTGTGCCTCTGCCTGCGTCCAACGTTTTTAACTTATAAGATTGATTTTGTCCCCCAGGATTTTCGATTTGAGGATTTCCATCAGCATCTCTATCCAAAACCAAGGAAGCATTTTCTGTGACAACTCCAGGAATGTTTTGTAGATCAAGGTATAAATTGAAGCTCCACTTTGGAAAGAACCATTTGTAATCAATTCTAAAATCAAGACTGTAGTTGGCACCCAATCGCTGAGAATTGAGTTGGTCATAATCTAAAATACCTTGACGAAAACGATTCCAATTGGTCACCAATGCTGATTGTTCTACATCGTATGGTGTATAAGGTAGTCCTGTTTGAAAACGAAGATTAGTTCCAATTTCTAATGTTTGAGCAACAACTTTTCTGGTTAAAACGGCTTTGCCTTTGGCTGCTCGTTTGGCGTTGATTTTATCACGAATGGCTTGATTCATGGTTTTAAATGACTTACCTAAGGTTAAGTTAACAATATGGCGGCTATCCCAAGCTGAGGGAACGAATTGCCCACTGCCATCAGTATATTCAGACCATCCCAACGTATAAGCTAGAATGCCATAAAATCCTTTGTACAAGCGCTGTTGAACCAACAATTCTAAACCATATGTTCGCCCTTTTCCAGTAGAAGAGATTGGAGCATCGCCAATGACGCCAAAATCAGCGCCAAAATTTGCTAAAGAAACCTGATCTTCAATTAAAAAAGGATAATTATCATATAATTTATAATAGCCTTCCAAACTAAACTTAGTGCTACTTTCTGTCACATATGCAAGTCCTCCTACAAGGTGAAAAGAGCGAGTATATTGTAGTCGATCTCGATTCACAAATTCATTATCTTCTTGGTAGCCCAATGTGGTGTAAGAAGGTAGTTGATAATAAAGCCCTGTATTGGCATTGATGGTTAGACCTTTCATAATCGCAAAAGAAGCAGAGAATCTTGGAGAGACTTGATTAAAAGGATTCATCATATTTTCATTGTAATCATTTCCATCCAATCGAACTCCTGTTGATAAGACAAGCCTATCAGAAAAGAATTTTTTACTTAGCTGTCCAAATGCAGCGTATTTATTCATTCTTAGGTCGGTTCTTATTTCTTGATAAGTCGTAGCATCAATCTTAGTCAAGTTAGTATATCGGGCGTATTCATATCCAACACCATAGTTTAAAATGAAACCCTTTGGTAGATTAACACGATGTTCTAGACGTACTTTATTTTCTGCTTCTTGAGAAGTATAGTCAATAATCCTTTTTTGACTTTCATCATTATCAACATGCTTGTAAATATCATTGTTCAGCATACTTCTACTAACAACGGCTGTAAAATAGCCTTTTTCCATATAATGTTTGTATACCGCTCCAATTGTATAATTCCATTGAAAATAGACAGGTAGTCGTTCCAATTGAAAACGTTGTGCCTCTGTTTTGTTAGCATTTAAATTCAACTTGAAGCGATCACAAGCACCTAAGCCTACAAAATAAAGCTCATTTTTATCATCAAAACGAGTTCTAAACTTAAATTGAAAATCATTATAAATGGGCAAAAATGGTAAATCTAATGCCTGAAATAAGAATTGTAGATACGATTGGCGAATGGAAAAGATAAATGTTGTCTTATCTCCAATGGGACCTTCCAAAGTTGCGGCTAAATCACTAGAACCAACGGTTGCTGTAAACCCCAAGCGGTCATCACGACCATTTTTTTGTTTGAAATTAAAGACAGAGCTCATGGAATTGCCTCGATTAGCAGGAAAAGCACTACTGTAAAAGTCTACCTCACGAATAAAGTCCACATTAATCAAACCATTAGGACCTCCAGAAGAACCTTGTGTGGCAAAATGATTGATGTTGGGCACTTCAACATCGTCCAAGAAAAAACGGTTCTCACTAGGACCACCACCACGAATCAATAAATCGTTTCTAAAACTAGAAGCGCTCGTGACTCCTGGCAAAGAACGTATAACCTTTGATATATCCCTATTGCCTCCTGGATTTCGTTGAATTTCTGCTGTTCCGATTGTTTGTAGGGATACAGGGGCATCTGCTGGTTGCTTAAATGGCGATGCTTTCACAACAACCTCGTCTATTTTTTCAGTATCTTCTTCCAATGCAAAGTCTACAATAGCAGGTTTTGAATTGGTAACCTGTATTTCTCGTTTGGCTTCGGTCTTAAATCCTAAAAAGGTAGCATTAACGGTATACAATCCAGGTTCTAGTTGATTCAATTCATAATTTCCATCAATATCTGTTGTAACGCCTATGGTTGTTCCTTCGATGAATACATTGGCAAAAGGAATGGGTTGATTGTTGGCGGCTTCAAGGACTTTTCCTTTGATAATTCCTGTTTGTGCCCAAAAAAAGTGGGGAATAAAAAGCACAAATACAAAAAGGAAGGACTTTTGTAGACAATTAGAACTCATTTGATATTTTTTTGTTGTAATATTGTTAATAATATTGTGATAACATAGTAAATGTAATTAGGTTTAATATCCAAGAAAAAAAAGTTTATTTTACAGCTTATTTTTTTCTAAATGACAAGAAAAGCAAACTGTTTTGTGATTTAAATGTTTGATATACAGTGGTGTTTTTGCTTTTTATTTTGAGATATTTTTAATAAAAAATAATTGTCAATAGAAAATTATTTAAACAGCTTAGTGGATGAAATACAAATTATTGATAGAAATACTTCCTTATTTAGAGCAATTTGAAAAGAAAGGAGATGGAGAGACGGTAAAAGACTTTATTAGTTGGATGCAAGGAACTCCAATCTTAGATGAAAGTGTGGGGAGCAAAAGATTAAAGTCGGTACCATTGCAGGGAAATATTAATGCTCAAATTTGTCAATTGATTGCATTAATGTATAAATACACTCGATTTTACTATAAAAAGGGATTTAAGAATTCACTTTTACAAACATCGGAAGATTTTGGTTTTTTGGCAACGCTAGCTACTTTTGGAGATTTACGAAAGAATAAATTAATTCAAAAAAATACTAGTGAATTTACTTCAGGAATGGAAGTTATTCGTAGGTTAGAGCGGAATGAATTGATTGAGTCTTTTCCTGATCCAGAGGATAAACGGGCCAAACGAGTGAAAATTACTGCAAAAGGTCAGGAGGTTTTTTTTAGTGCCTTGCCTATATTACAACAAATAGGTGCAATAGCGACAGGAGAGTTGACGGATATAGAAAAACAGCAATTGTTTGAACTATTGAATAAATTGAACTATTTTCATAATCCTATTTTTCACAATGAAAAAGACGCTCCTTTGGAGATAATTGTAGAGGACTATGTTGAAACATAATATATATTTGCTGGGTTTTATGGGCTCTGGAAAATCGCATATTGGCAAAATACTGTCAGAGGTATTAGACGTGCCATTGATAGATTTAGATGCCTTTATTGAGTCCGAAGAGGGATGTACAATCACTGATATTTTTGAACAGAAAGGGGAAGCTTACTTTCGGCAGGTAGAAACAGTGTGTTTACGGCAGTTAGAATCGGCTAGAGCAGTCATTGCTTTGGGAGGGGGAACGCCTTGTTTTTCGGGTAATATGCCTTGGATCAATCAAACGGGATGCAGTTTCTTTTTGGATCCGCCGATTGATGTATTGGTAGAACGTTTGATTGGCGAACAAGACAAAAGACCTTTGCTAAAGGGCAAAGATAGCGTGGCATTGCGTCTTTTTATTGAGCAAAAATTAGAAGAACGTCGCAATTTTTATGAGCAAGCAATTCATACTATAAAAGAAAACTATTCCGCAAGAATCGTATTTGAAATTCAACGCAAAATGAATCAGAAACTATTGTTACTACATGGAGCACTAGGGAGTGCTGAGCAATTAAGCCCCTTGAAACAGGCATTGGAACCTTATTTTGAGGTACATACACTTAATTTTGAAGGACATGGAGGAAGAGCGACAGAAGCAGCAAATTTTTCTATTGATTGTTTCACAGAAAATGTGTTGGAGTACCTCAATAAAAATAAAATTGCGCAGATTGATATCTTAGGATATTCAATGGGGGGCTATGTGGCTTTGAATCTAGCTCTGAAACATCCTAGCAAAGTTTTTAGGATTTTTACGTTAGCAACAAAATTTGCTTGGTCGGCAGAAAGTGCTTCTAAAGAAGTAAAAATGCTTGATCCAGTTGTGATAGAAAAGAAAGTTCCTGCTTTTGCAGAAACATTGAAAGAACGACATGCTCCCTTAGATTGGAAGGTTCATTTAAGCAAAACAGCTGCAATGATGTTAGCTTTGGGCAATGGTGCAAAGTTGTCTACAGAAGATTTTCAAAAAATTCAGCATAGGGTTTTATTAACAGTCGGTTCAAAAGATAGAATGGTTAGTGAAGAAGAGACTAGAGCGGTTGCCAATACTTTACCCAACGGGACGTTTAAATTATTAGAGGGAGTTAAGCATCCAATAGAACAAGTAGATGTGAAAACTTTTAGCCAAAAGGTAGTCTCTTTTTTTGATTAATACAAAGTCAACTTTAGCAATTGGGTTACTCTACAACCCAAGCTTTTTTGTTATAATTTTCTTGTAAAAAATCTAAATGCAACTTTAGTTCTTCTGGAGTACAAGTAATTTGAACACCAACTCTATTTAACCCATTTTTTACAGTTACCTCTGGTAGGTAATTGTCTTTTTCTAATTTTTTGGCCAGACGATCAGCATTTCTCTTTTTTCCAAAAGCTCCCAAAACAATAACATAATCTTCTGCATTTTTGTCTATCTCAGGCAACTCTTCAATCACTTTCTCAACAATTGTATCAACTGGTGTTTCTTCAACTTCAGGTTGGGTTGCTGTTGGATTACTTCCGATAGATGGGATCAAAGAAGCTTGAGAACTATTGTTTGTATCTTGAGTAGATGTATTGTTATTGCTAGCAATAGTTGTAGGTGGATTAGTGCTAGAAGTACCAACAATAGCCCGATAGATAAACGGTGTAGATAAAGCAAAAATAAAGACAGCAGCAATAGCAATCACTTTAGGTTGTGCTACAATCGACAAAATACCTGCTTTTTGTTTTCGTTTGATCGGAACTAAATGCTCTGGTATGTCTTGTTTGCTCAAGTAATCCTTATTGCGAAGAATTGGAGTACAAGCCAAACTAGGTAACCCATAAGCGTCTTTCAAGAAATTAGTATCAGCAGGAACAAATTCTAATTTAGAATCTGAGTTAAAATACAGTTTACCAATATTTTCAAAATGAACAATTTTATTGTTAAATAAATCAACTTCAATTTGACGACTAAAAGCCTCTACTTTTTGAGTAGCTTGTTTATAAGTTAAATGTTCTTTTTGAGCAATATGGTTGGCTAACAAGCCATCGTTGTTGACTAACTTGGGATTGAAGGAAACGACTTTTTGAGGAGGTAATAGACGCTGTTCTACAAAGTCAATTGATGCAGAAGCGTAATTGACAATAAAGCCCCCAATTGTGGGTATAATAACACAATCGTTTGAAAAAAGGAGTTCTTCTATGTGATAAGATAGATCCAAGCCAAGTCTAATTAGATAGATAGAAAAACTCTTTTCTATCTTGTTGATAATTTATTGAATGGTTATTTCCTCACGAATAATTTTGTTGTCGTAAGTATATAACTCTACAAAATAACTACCTCTTTTTAATTTTTCCAAATTTACTTCGTAAATAGTGTTGATTGGAAGGTCAAAAAGGTGATTATCTTCAATAACAATATCTTTTTCGGAAGACTTTAAGACCAAACGATTCATTTTGCCACCTAAAGATTCAAAATCTATATAAAGCAATTTGCCTTCTTGGTTGGTGTGAAAAGACCAATTATCTTCTTTGGTTAATTCATTTTCAAAATTAGCCCAATCAATATCAGAGGAAGGAGTAGAAACAATGGCAATGTCAGAGGTAGAAGCGGTTTGATGTTGTCCTATTGCGTATTGGCATAATAGGAGAATAAAGGTAATGCAAGTTACGGCCTTCATTAATTTTTTTTTTAGAAAATTTAGCGAGTTTTTTTCTTTTCTTAAAAAGTAGTTCAACATTGGAGAATAGCTATTTTTTTTATTTACTACAATGTTATAGGAACTTACTTTTGATGTCTTTTATTTCAATATTCTATCTATACGGCTATCAATAATAGGGTTTTTTGGTAGAATTACCAAATTTAGAATGCTTAATTTCTTTTTTTTAAGACAATGTTATAGTTTTAACAACCATTTGGTTAATAACAATTATAAAATAAAACCTTAATCAATAGGACACAAAAAATTATTATTAACCTAATATTTGAGGTACTAACCAAAGAGAATTATTCGTTTAAAGATAATATTATTATACTCTATTTACGGCTTCGTTTTGTATAGAATAAACCAATTACTATTATTAAACGTCGATATTCAATAATTATTTTATATGCCCATGTCCAAAATCTGTCATTTTTTTCTTCTTCTATTCTTGCTGTGCAATATCCCCATTTCTGTCAAGGCACAATTAAAACCAACCAAAACAGAAGCGGTTGTGACATTTATATTCACTAATCCAATGACAAAAGAACCCGTTGGAGGGAAGAAATTTGTATTAGAAGGACAAAAAAATAAAAAAGAACTCTATTTAGAGACGGATAAAGAAGGGAAAGCAGCTTCGTTGGTACCTATAGACGACATCTATGCAGTGCATTTGGATAATTGGCAGCGTTTTGCTTCGGTAACAATTCCCAAGGGGGAATATCAACGACACGAAATTCCAGTGCCTTTTTACGAAATGCCTAAAGATGGGAGTGCTTTGTTGATTGATATACCAGTGCATATTCGGCTCATTAACAGTGATAATAAGCCATCTAATTTGGTGGAAGAATTGACGATACGAAGTGGAACGAGCCGAAAAACACATCGGGTAACGACGGATTCGAATGGGCGAGCGGCACTTGATTTGCCAATAGGTTGTGAGTATATGCTAAATTTGAAAGGAGCACCGAATTATTATAAATTTGAAATTCCTAACAAACCTTACGCTGCTTGGACTGAGGATGTGTTGTTTGAGCGAAAATTAGGAATGGATAAATACCCATCTATTCATCGTGCATTATTTAATTTTGTATTTCAAGATTTGGATGGAAATTTGACCGAAGGAGAAACCTTTTGGTTGATTAGCAAAAAAGACGGGACTCGCTACGAAGGAGTGACAAATGCTTATGGGATTGCACAGATTTTGGTACCTCTAGATGATGTCTATGTGCTCAATGCGACTTATAATCTCAATTTTGGTGAAAAAGAAGTTGTTTTGGATCAGGAGAGTGATATTGTAGTTGAAACTATTGTTTATGAGTCGGTTACCTCTAAAGCATGGCGTGCTCGTCAAAAGAAACAGGAGCTCTTGGCTGCCCGTCGAGATTCTATAGCGGTGGCAGAAGAGTTGCGGCAAGCAAAAGAATTAGACTCGTTAAGGAAGCTAAATTTAGAAGAAAAATTGATACAAGAGCTGATTCGAAAAAATCAACCTATTCCGATTAAACGAACGTTTAAAATTAGAAAAGCGGTAAAAGCTAAGGTAGCAATCATAGAAGAGCAACTGAAGGTTAATCCCAATTATTTTGTGGATGAAGGGAAACCGATTTTGGCAACATTACAGCGTTTTAAGGAATCATGGAAAGGAAAAGTTGTAGTGACAGATATAACACAAAGTATGAACCCTTACTTGGAGGAGGTTTTAATTTGGCATTTGTTAAATCTAAAACAAGGAGAACACACCAAGTATTTATTTTTTAATGATGGCGATCAGAAAATGGCCAGCGCAAAAAAAATAGGAGCAACGGGGGGGATTTATGACTGTGAAGGTGCTTGGGAAGAATTGCCTTTAGTTATAAATACCATGCATCTGGCTATAGAACGAGGTTTAGGAGGGGGAGAGCCGCCCGAAAATGATTTAGAAGCGGTCTTAAAAGGCATTCAACAACGTCAAGATATAGAAGAAGTAGTGCTAATTGCAGATAGTTATAGTCGTGTTCGTGATATGGAGTTACTCTCACAAATCGACATTCCAATTCGAATTATTCTATGTGGAGCAGAAGAAAAAAATAGCTTTTATCAAGTACTTAAGCCAGATATCAACGAAGAGTATTTGACCATTGCCCATCGAACAAAAGGTTCTATTCATACTTTAAGACAAGATATTCTCAATCTTAGCGAAAAAAAAGAAGGAGAAATTGTTGAAATTGGAGCGCATCGTTATATATTGAGAAATAAACAGTTTATTAAATTAGACGATTAGTAAAAGATAAAACTTAACTGTGCTATTATTGCGTGGTTTTATATTTTTTTGAGTTTTAACAAAAAACTGAAAAATGCATTTTGGGATGGATTGGATGATTAATCCTTCCAGTATTAAAACAATAAGCCGATTAAAAGCCCCCGAAATCAATTTCTAATTGTTCCCAATTGGGACAAAAATGGCTTAGTAAGGCATTACTAGCATACGACTAAACTATAAAAGCATTATTACACATTTATGAATAATATTTCTATTGCTCCAGAAATAAGAAAAAAATGCCCTGATTTGGTTTTGGGCTGCTTCTCTTGTCAATTGACTTGGGAGGCTAGTTCAAAAGGACTCGAAAAAAAAATACAAGATACTTGCGCTTCTTTGGCTCAAGAGTTGACTAGACCAGAAATCAGTCAAATTGAAGCGATCGCTTCTTCTAGAGCAGCTTACAAGGCTTTGGGAAAAGATCCTAGCCGTTATCGTTTATCGGCAGAGGCTTTATTAAGGCGAGTAGTCTCTGGAAAGGGATTGTATCAAATTAATACGATTGTAGATACATTGAATTTAATTTCCATAAAGACGGGATATTCGATAGGAGGTTATGATGCTGCAAAAATAGAGGGGGATATTGTGTTGGGAATAGGTGCAAAAGGAGAACTTTATGAGGGGATAGGAAAGGGAGATTTAAATATTGAACATTTGCCTGTTTTTAGAGATAACAAAGGGGCTTTTGGTACGCCAACGAGTGACTCTACTCGAACGATGGTGACAGAAAATACAAGTTCTTTTTTGATGGTTTTTCTAAACTTTGGAAATCATGCCACTTTAAAAGATAGTTTGATACAGACCAAGAGCTTGTATGAGGAATATACGAATGCAACGGATTGCCAAACTTTAATTATCGAGTAATCTGATGAAGCAATTTTTTTTGTCAACGTTCTTTTTTTTGATAACATGTAGTGCAACTGCCCAACTGGATTTTGGACAAGGTTTTGGCGGGCAGATTGGTTTTTCTTTTAATTTGGGAAGCCATTTTAACCGAATTGGTTTGATCGCAAAGGTTTATTTCCATTACGAGCACATACAAGGAAATTTACAACTAGCAGGTTATTACAATCCACGTTCTTTTGCAACAGAAATTCCTTCTTGGGAGGGGCAGCTTAGAGTGGGAGTTGTAGCTGCTTTTGGAGCTAAAGATTCGGTGCATTACAGTCCTTTTATTCATGAAATTAGCAACCAAACAAGTCGCCCATATTCCATTGGTTATAGCTATAATTTTTATTTGGATAATATAAAAACTTCTCAATTAACTGGGACATTTGGTTTTGGAATTTATGGTTTTAGTTTGTTGATGGAAAATGATTTTTTGGCATTTTTTCAAGAGGATAAGCACAGAACTGGAGCGGTTGGTTTATATTATAGAATACAAAATACTCAAATTTCGATTGCTAATATTGCTTGGACAGCCGATCCCTACGGTCCAGGAAGCATTACCATGAAATCAAAGCAATTTCCTGCGAAATATGGTTATCGAGCCATGAAAGATGTTTTGTATCAAGAAAAAAGTGCTGGCGTATTGGCAATAGGAATAGAACAGTATCTAGGTTTTGGGCAATATTTAGGGGCAACGCTAGGGGTTGATGCAGATCAAGTAAGAAATGCTTTTCAAAATCTATTGATTCACGATTCCTTTTTATTAACAGATCCACATATTCCAATGATCGACACCGAAGGAAAACAATATTTGTACGAAGAAGGACAAAAAGTTCGACCTGCTAAATTGTTCTTTCAGATACAAGGAAATAATACGGCATTGTATTAGTTCAGCAGTCTGTTTGTTTTTTAGTTATTCGTATTATTCTATTTTAGAAGGGGTGCCCAGTTGACGATAAGCCCTCCATAGGAAAATAGCGGTTACCAACATTGACAAAACATCTGCAATAGGAAAAGCATACCAAATGCCATTAATCCCCCAAAAACGAGGAAGTATAAAAACCAATGGGATGAGGAAAAAACCTTGTTTGGTTAAGGTTAGTAATAACGCAGGGACGGCTTTCCCGATAGCTTGATAGTAGGAAGAACCAATCAATTGTATGAGTATCAAAGGCATTGCCATAAATACAATCGCCATAGCTTCGGGAGTAATTGCTAAAATCTCTTTGTTGGTAGAGAAAAGTTTAACAATTGTAACTTGAAAATACAGAATACAGATGTATATAAGAATCGCAATTAAGCTTCCATAAATAATTGATTTTCGAATGGTTTCTTTGACACGATGGTATTCTTTTGCGCCATAATTATAACTGGTAATAGGTAAAAAACCTTGTGTAATTCCTGTGATTGGGAACATAGCGAACATCATAACACGATTGATAATTCCATAGACCGAAATATAAATTTCGCTACGTCCATAAGTATATAAGGAGTGGTTGAGGACAATAGCCAAGATACTAATCACTCCTTGGCGTGCTAAGGAGACAAAACCCAAAGAGATAATTTCAGAAATAATGGACCAATGTAGGACTAAGTTTTTTTTACTAATTCTCAAATCGCTATCGCCTTTTACAAAGAACCAAATGGTATAACTAGCACTTACAGAATACGAAAAAATAGTAGCCAAAGCAGCTCCTTGCATTCCCCAATCAAGCCAATAGATAAAAATAGGATCTAGCACTAAATTTAAGATAGCAGGAACAAGCATTACATTCATAGCTATTTTGGGAAAACCTTGTGCTCGAATAACATGGTTGCTCATCATTCCCCACGACAAAAAAGGTATGCCTAGCAGTATGATGGTGAAGTATTCTTTGGCAAAGGGCATGATGTCGTCTTTGGCACCAAAGATCATTAATAACTCTTCTTTGAAAATCATTCCCATGATAACAAAAAAGGTAGCAATAGACATGTTTAATGTGATCTGATTGCCAAAGACTTGTTGTGCGTGTTGGTTGTCGTTTGCACCTAATGCTCTAGAAATGATTGAGGCGCCTCCAATTCCTATCGACATTCCAATAGAGGCGATTAAAAATGTAACAGGTAAGACAACTGAGATAGCTCCAATTCCCATGGCACCAACCCAATGCCCTACAAAGATAGTATCGACAATCAAATAGATAGACATGACTAAAAAACCAATTGCAGCTGGAATTCCTTGCTTGGCAATCAATTTGTCGATTGTCTCGGTGCCTAATTCGTTGGATTTTTTTTCTGTACTTAGATTATTGGGTTGCATACAAGTTCTGGAATATAAGTAAATGTTTAGAAAAAAATATAGCAACCATAATAAGTTACTGTTTGACTCATAAATGAGATGCGTGTTCAATAACTTTTACCGATAATTTTTTATGCTCACTTACTTAGGTGCTAATAAAAGAAATGTGTATTTTGTAATTATAATTTGTTGGTTTTGGTAAATTGTAAAGGTTTATTAAAGGCACTTATTTGCAAACATAATAAAGTAAGAATTGTTCATTTAGTTTAAAATAAAAAAGTCATTATTAAAAGGCATTAAACTTGTAAAACTGCTGGATTCTAGTATTTTAAATTAAAAGATATCTGCATTGTATTTCTTAAGTGTCACCAACTATTAAGTAAGTGGGCAGAAAAAAATATAGCTAAAAAAATAGACTTATTTTTAGTGCTAGTCAAAGAGAAAAAGTGCAGATTTAGCGGGCTAAAGCAAGATGTTTCGATGAAGAGTAGCGCAAAAAGAAAGTTGTTTTTTATATAGTTTTTTCTGAACGATTACTTATACTTATCAACTTAAAATTTTATAACTATGAAACGGGTAACAGGAATTGGAGGCATTTTTTTTAAAACAAAAGACCCTCAAAAAAGCAAAAATTGGTATCAAAATCATCTAGGGATAGAGTCTGACCAGTATGGGGCAACTTTTAAGTGGTTAGAAAAAGAAAATCCTGAACAAGAAGGAAATACGGTGTGGAATGCCTTCCCAGAAGATACAACTTACTTTAATCCTTCTGAACAGGAATTTATGGTTAATTACAGAGTAGATGATTTAGAGGCTTTGTTGACTAGTCTAAAAGAGGAAGGCGTAACGATCGTAGGAGAAATGCAAAGCTTTGAATATGGTAAATTTGCTTGGATTTTGGATCCTGATGGTTACAAGATTGAGTTGTGGGAGCCCGTAGATGAAAAACTTTAGAATGACAGTTCTATGACGTTGAATTAGAACAATTGGTCTTATTTTAGTGTTATCGAAACGAAAACAATGCATCTGTTGTTTTAAAGTGCCTTTATTCTTCTTTATTAAAAGTAGTAGTTCGTTGATTAGTTCGCTACGCTCATGAGGGTGCAAGCTTAGTTTTTTACTTTTTTACCAAAAAAATAAAAAAGCACATTTATATTAGTTTTGATAATCAAAGCTTTAGTGTGAAACGAAACAAAGGTGCAACTTGCTGATTATCAAACTAATAAGGTTTTCAACGAACTATTGTAAAAGCAATCCATGATGAAAAATTACTTACTTACTTTTCTGTTTACGGCTCCATTGTTTATGATTTCCTCGTTGATAAATGCTCAAGGTATTGATTTTGAAGCAGCAGACTGGGAGTCGGTAAAAGCAAAGGCGAAAGACTCGAATAAACCAATTTTTGTTGATACCTACGCCTCTTGGTGTGAGCCTTGTAAGTGGATGGATAACAATACTTTTTCTAAAGCCGAAGTCGGTGCGTTTTTTAAAGAAAACTACATTAGTTATAAGTTGGATATAGAAAAAGGAGAAGGAGTAGATTTTGCGAAAAAATATAGGGTGACTTCTTATCCAACTTTGTTGTATTTTGATGCAGAGGGGGAGTTGGTACACCGAATTATTGGTGCTTACAAAGCAGAAGATTTAATTACTAAAAGCAAAGAAGCTCTACTGCCTGAAAATCAAATTTACACTTTACAAAAGCAATTTGAAACGGAAAAAGATAACCCAGCTTTTCTTAAAAAATATGCCGAAGCATTGAAACGTGTTGGAGAAGATTATACCTATATAGCCGATGTATACATTGATTTGGTGGGGATGGAGGCACTAAAAGAGGCAGAGCATTTTGATGTTCTAGAGCATTGTATCAATAACTATAACCATAGAGCTTATCATTATGTCGTAGCTAACAAATCAGATTTTATCACAAGTTTGGGGATTGATAGAGTTGATAGTTATTTGGATGCCGCTTTTAACATTCGTTGTTATGAAATTATTGAAAATGGTTCGAGTCAAGTAGTTATTCGTGATTTTTTACAAGAAGTAAAACAAATTTTGCCTGATAGGGTAGAGTATTTTAAGACGAGAATTGATTTTTATAGCAAGCGTGGAGATGAGCGCAGAGATTATCGTTTGGCTCGCAAATATGAAAAGCATTGCAAAGATGCCAAAAGCTTGAATGGAATCGCTCGTTATATGTTGGATGTATATGGTAAAAGTAAAACGCAATTGAATGCGGCTTTGGAGTGGGTAGATCGAGCAATTTTGTTAGAAGAAAGTATCGCAACTCTAGAAACCAAAGCTTTGATTCTACTAGCCTTAGAAGATCGGGAGGCTGCTTTGGAGGTGGCCAATAAACAGTTAGAGCTGAGCAAAAAAGAGAATAAATACATCAAAGAAACAGAAGCTTTGATAGCTCAAATTAAGGGGGAATAATTGTTAAAATAAAAAAGCGTTGAAAGATTTCTAAATGATTCTCTCAACGCTTTTTTTTTACAAAAAACGAAGTATATTCTATACGTTAAACATAAATTCTAACAAATCGCCATCTTGAACGACATATTCTTTGCCCTCTTGACGCAAAGTGCCTGTTTCTTGGGCACCTTTCCAACCATTGTTGGCAATAAAATCATCAAAACCAACGGTTTTGGATTTGATAAATCCTCGCTCAAAGTCAGAGTGAATAACACCAGCTGCGGCGGGAGCTTTGGTTCCAACTTTAATGGTCCAAGCACGTACTTCTTTTTCTCCAGCAGTAAAGTAAGTGATAAGATTTAGAATACTATAACAAGCGTGAATCAATTTATTGACACCAGGCTCTGTCAAGCCTAAATCAGATAAAAATTCCATGCGTTCCTCGTAAGTATCCAACTCCGCTATATCAGCTTCAATAGCAGCACTAACTAGAATGATTTCTGCATTTTCATCTTTTACAGCTTCTTTAAAAGCTTCAGTATGTTCGTTGCCAGAGATAACAGAATCTTCATCAACGTTACAAACATAGATAATGGGTTTTGCAGTTAGAAGTTGCAATTGTTTGATAATAATTTCAGCTTCTTCTGTTTCGTAATCGTCAAAACTACGAACAGGTTTGCCATCTTCTAAGTGCTTCAACAAGTTTTCTAAGATAACGACTAATTTTTGTAGCGCTTTATCGCCACCTTTAGCCATCTTTTTTTGTTTTTGAATCTGCTTCTCAACACTTTCAATATCTTTGAAAATTAACTCCAAATCAATCGTTTCTTTGTCTCTAACAGGATCTACATCGCCATCAACATGTACAATATTACCATTCTCAAAGCAACGAACAACATGCACAATAGCATTTACTTCACGAATATTACCTAAAAATTGGTTGCCAAGTCCTTCCCCTTTACTAGCACCACGAATCAATCCAGCAATATCCACAATATCAATAGTAGTAGGAATTACTTTTTGAGGATTGATAATAGATTCTAATTTTGTCAAACGCTCATCTGGTACTGTAATCGTACCAATATTGGGTTCTTTGGTCGCAAAAGGATAATTAGCTGCTAAGGCTTTAGCAGAAGAAAGTGCATTGAAAAGCGTTGATTTTCCTACGTTTGGAAGTCCAACAATTCCACATTTTAATGCCATGTTGTATGTAAGTTAAATAGTTAGCAAATTTAGAAGTTAATGGCCACTTAATAAAATTTATAAATGCTTCAAAATGTCTAATAAAGACAGTTGTTTTTTGAAACATTTGAAACGTTATTGCCAAAACTTGCTGCAAAAATACAATTATTTGTCAAAGTCTGAAACAATAGTTCGCTGAAACCATGTAGTAGCAGCACAGCTAAATTTTATAAGCCTAAGAATTAACGACTTATGTTTTTATTTTATTTTGTATTAACCTTTTGATTATCAGTATTTATAATGCTTTTGAAATGCGAGGTAGTAGGAGCGAAACTAGCGGAGTTTATAACTCCATGAAATAAGCTACTATAAATGTGTTTTTTTCTCTTTCTGTTAACCAAATTTGCTGTGTGGTTTCTACTGATAGTACCGATGATTGCAGAGGATTAAAGAAAGCTTTTATCACTAGTTTTTCTTAATTCATCGTTTATAACAAGCCGTTCGTCTGATAATGTTGAATGTAATCCGAAACAAGCCCTTTCTCAATCCAATTATCGCTAGATATTTTTTAACTTAGAAGTTTCTATTATTACACATTACTCCGTTGAAAAATCGTATTAGTTTGATTATCAGTAAGATGTACTTTTGTTGATTTTTGTACTAAAAGGCTGATAATCAAACTAATGCAAGATGATTTTTTACGTTTTTCGTAGGAAAACTAAAAAATCAACGGAGTATTATTACACTAATACTACCAAAATACTACTCAAATGATAACAAATTGGAGATTATGCCTAATGGCATTATTATTCGTAGCAATAAATCAAGTATGGGCGCAGGATGGACCTCCTTTGTGGATGCGATATGCTGCCATTTCCCCAGACGGAAAGCAGATTGTATTTAGTTATAAAGGAGATTTATACAAGGTGCCTTCGACAGGAGGGACGGCAACAGCCTTAACATTGCACGATGCGCATGACTCTCGACCAGTATGGTCTAATGACGGTAAGCAAATTGCCTTTGCTTCTAATCGATATGGCAATTTTGATGTTTATATCATGCCAGCTACAGGTGGTCGTCCTACGCGTTTGACGTATCATTCCGCCAATGATTTTCCAACAGATTTTGCCAATGATGATAGCGGGGTGTTGTTTAGTTCGTTGCGCTTGGATAATGTTCAAAATAGAATGTTTCCTTCAGGACGAATGCCAGAATTGTATCAGGTTCCAACAAAAGGAGGGCGAGTGCAACAAATTTTGACCATCCCGGCTGATGATGCTGTATATTCAAAAGATGGAAAAATGATTGCTTATCACGATAGAAAAGGCTATGAAGATGAGTTTCGTAAGCATCATACCTCCTCTGTGACGCGCGATTTGTGGACGTATTCTATAGAGGACAAGAAATATACTCAATTAACTTCTTTTATCGGAGAAGATAGAAACCCTGTTTTTTCAAAAGACGGCAAGGAGTTATTTTACCTAAGTGAAGAAAGCGGGACAATGAATGTTCATGCAATTAAATTAGACGACCCCAAAAGCACCAGAAGGGTAACCAAACTAAAAAATCATCCTGTTCGTAACTTAACGATTTCTAATGAAGGGTTAATGTGTTTTAGTTATAATGGTGAAATTTACTTGCTGAGAGATGGCAACAAACCATTAAAAGTGTCGATTAACATCGTTGCAGATGCTCGTTACAATGAGGAAAAAACAGTTGCGATTAGTGCTGCACAAGAAATGGATGTCTCTCCAAATGGAAAAGAAATCGTTTTTGTCAATAGAGGAGAAGTATTTGTGACTTCTGTTGAAAGTGGTATGACAAAGCGAATTACCAATACGGCAGAAAGAGAACGTACAGCCAGTTTTAGCCCAGATGGACGTGCTATTTTGTATGCGAGTGAACGCAACGGAAGTTGGAACTTATATCAGACTAAATTAGGACGAGAAGAAGAAACGTATTTTTTCAATTCTACGATTCTTAAAGAAGAGCCTATCTTGGAAAGTAAAAACGAAACGTTTCAACCTGCTTTTTCTCCTGATGGCAAAGAGGTTGCTTTCTTGGAAGAGCGCACGGCTTTGAAGGTAATTAACTTGGAATCGAAGGCAGTTCGAGAGGTAATGCCTGCAGATAAGAACTATTCTTATGCAGATGGCGACCAAACTTATTCTTGGTCTCCAGATGGAAAATGGTTCTTGGTGAACTTTTTACAGCCTCAACAATGGATTTCTGAAGTTGGTTTAATTAAAGCCGATGGGAAAGAATCCGTCATTAACTTGACTCGTAGTGGTTATGGTGATTATGCGCCTAAATTTGTAATGGGTGGCAAAATGATTATTTGGGGATCAGGACGAGATGGTATGAAGGCGCAAGCTAGTTGGGGCGGACAGTCGGATATTTACGGTATGTTTTTGACAGAAGAAGGATGGGATCGTTTCAACTTGACAAAGGAAGAGTATGCTTTGTTGAAGGAAAAGGAGAAGGAAGACAAAAAGAAAAAGAAAACGGACAAAAAGGATACAGAGGAAGAAACTGAGGATAAAAAAGACCAAGATAAAGATAAAGAAGATAAGGATGGAGATGATGATGAAATTAAGTTGGAGGAAATAACAATTGATTTTGATGGAATTCACGATAGAAAAAAACGTCTAACCATTCATTCTGCTTCTATTATGGATGCTATTGTTTCGAAAGATGGTGAAAAGCTATATTATATGGCTAGCTTTGAGAAGGGCTTTGATTTGTGGGAAACAAACTTGAGAACTAGAGAGACAAAAATCTTAATGAAGCTAGGTGCTAGAGGTGGAGGAATGGAATTGTCTAAGGATGGTAAGTATCTTTTTGTTGTTAATGCAGGGCGTATCGCTCGCATTGAACTAGCTTCAAAGAAGAAAAAAGCGATTACTATTCGGGGAGAAATGATTTTGAAGGAAGCAGAAGAACGAGCTTATTTGTTTGAGCATGCTTGGAGACAAGTTGTTAAAAAGTTTTACAAAAAAGACTTGCATGGCGTTAATTGGGACTTTTATAAAAAGGAATATGCGCGTTTCTTGCCACATATTAATAATGGTTTTGATTTTGCAGAGATGATGAGCGAATTGTTAGGTGAATTGAATGCTTCTCATACAGGTTGTCGCTATCGTCCTCCTTATAATAGAACGGTCGATGCAACAGCTAGTTTAGGATTGTATTATGATGAAGGCTATAAGGGTAAAGGCTTGAAAGTGGCAGAAGTGATTAATAAAGGTCCTTTTGATAAAAAAGCGTCTAAATTGGAAGCTGGGCACATTATAGAAAAAATAGATGGTATCGAAATTCTAGCAGAGACCAATTTTTATCCAATGTTAAATAGAAAAGCGGGCAACTATACCTTAGTTTCTTTATTTGATCCAGCTTCTGGAGAGCGTTGGGAAGAAACGGTAAAGCCAATTAGCAGAGGAGCGGAGTTTAATATTCGTTATGATCGTTGGGTAGAAAACTGTAGGGAAACAGCAGAACGAGTTTCGAACGGTCGCATCGGGTATGTGCATGTTAGAGGAATGAATACAGAAAGTTATAAAACGGTTTACGAAGAAGTTTTAGGGCGTAATGCTGGCATGGATGCTGTTATTGTGGATACTCGCTTTAATGGAGGTGGTTGGTTGCACGATGACTTAGCAACTTTCTTAGGGGGAAAAATATATATGAAAATTTTGCCTCGTGGACAAGATATAGGAAGAGAGCCTATGTTTAAATGGTCTAAGCCATCTTGTGTTTTGATGGGGGAAGGAAATTATTCTGACGCGCATCTATTTCCATATGTTTACAAGGCATTGGGTGTAGGAAAACTGGTTGGAATGCCTGTGCCAGGAACGGGGACAGCTGTTTGGTGGGAACGTTTGCCCGGTGGATATGTTTTTGGTATTCCACAAGTAGGAATGGTTGGCAATGATGGTTCCTTTATGGAAAATACGCAGTTGGAGCCAGATGTGAAAGTAGCCAACGAACCATCAAAAGTAACCAATGGACAGGATCAGCAAATTGAAGCAGCTGTAAAGGTATTGCTTAAAGAAGTAGACGGAAAATAAGATTCAGCGAATAGTACTGTTTTGTTCAAAGCCTCTGTAAGATTTTCTTATAGAGGCTTTTTGTTGCAACACGAAAACAAAAAAGCTTGCAATTCCTAAGAAATGCAAGCTCCTGATAAGTTAAGTTATATGGTATCCAGAGGATAAAGTTATTTTACATGAACGCAAAGAAAACGACAGCAGCAACAATAAAAATACCTGTCATAATACTACCGACAATCATTCCTGCAAGCCCAAAGCCTCTCATGGTAAATTTATCAGGGTTTTTGGCATTCAAAATTAGTGAAATAATAGATATGGTCAAGCCTATAATGGCAAGTCCTAAACCACCTAATAATAAGCCCAAAGAAGTAATTCCTATAGCAATTCCAGCAACAGCAGCTGAAAGCAAGCTAGCGATAAATGCAACGAACAAAATGAAGGAAAGGATAGACAATACCATTCCAACAATTCCCAACGCAGGACTTCCAAAACCATCGTCTTTCTGTTTTTGAATTCCTCGAATTTTTTTCTGAATTCGTTGACGCTTTACAGTGTTTTTGCTTTTCTTCAAACGCTTTTGTAGTCTAGCTTGGCGTTTTTCAAGGCGATGCTTACGGCGGTTTTCCTTTTGGGTGACAGGGGGATTATCGTCTCTACTATCAACTTTTGAATATTCTACCGAAAAGCTTGAAAATAGAAGGGTGCAAACAAAGAGCAAACCTAGTAAAAATGGAGATTGGACAAATTTTTTCATCGTAATTCGAGTTTAAGATTAGAGTAGTTTACTAACCAAATGCAAGCTATCGAGCAAAGCTAGCCACAATGTATTTTACGAAGTGGGATATTCACAGGTATAGCTGTTTGATAATTAGACAACTACTAAGGTTAATGATAAATGGATTTCTAAACAAAGGTACAACTAATGTAGTGTAGATCAAAAAAAAACGGACTCGATTGATACGAATCCGTTTTTTTAACTATTCAGGAAATGAAAGGTTCACTTATTGAGTATAAAATTGCAACTTTTCTTTTGAGAAACGTCTAGTTCTTTCTTTCATAATGGCAATAGCCTCTTCGTCAGATGCAAATGTATTGCCGTTAATGTTGACTAAGTGCTTGGCTAAAATATCGTATCGTTTGACCATCAGTAGCACCCAAACTAATTGAAAATCTAGTCCTTCAAATATTAAAGATTTATTATCAGAGTATTTTTGCAAATTCTCTTGAAATTCAATCGGCATATCTGTCCAATGCATATTGGGAACCAAATGATGTCCAATGTGGTAACCATCATTGAAGCATTTTTGGTTGTATCCAGAATTAATGCAAGTAATACTACTTGTATAGTCGTTGTCGGGATCGTTGGGATCGACAAAGGCATGTTGTCCCCAATTACCAGACATCATAGCAAAACGAATAATTAACAATGGAATGATAAAAACAGTCATTGTAGCTCCCAAATTAACAAAAATACAAAGCAAGGCTAAAATGGATAGGTAAGTAAATTCTGCTCTAGCAGCCTTGATGCCGAGTGCTTTTCTTTTTTTGCCAAAGAAGTATTGTGCTAGTTCAATGATTCCTATTAATAAAAAACGCAAGTAATAGTGCAAAAAACCAAAGAAACTATCTCTTTGAAATGGCATTGTAGAGCTTTTGTCTTCTGGCATATTGCCCTCATTGTGGTGCATCCCCATATGATGGATGAAATACAATTCTGGTGATTGTCCCAACAGAGGCCCCAAAACCCAAGGAATGTATTTGTTCCAAACTTCGTTTTCTCGTTTGAAAAATGGTCGATGACTTGTATTGTGCAACATTAAGGTGTAAGGTCCCAAAAAGACAACGATAGTTAAAAATAGATGAAATGCCGCCCACGCCCACCAATAGTTGCCTTGCAATAAAGGGGAGTACAAAAGGATAGCAGATGGTATTAGTATAAATGTAATTTTTAGCATTAAATGAATAAAAGGCAAGTCTCTTTCATCTCTAATTTTAGTGACAAAAAATTTATCCATTCCTTTCAATTCTTTTTTTACGAATATTGGATCCGTAATTTTTGGCAGTTCTCTCATTATAAACTTGATTGATTTCAAAATTTCAGCAATGATTACATGTTCTTACAGGCACATAACACAATGCTGTCCTATTTCTTGGTGCAAAGATACGTTTTTTTGACGAGTTCTTAGTTTTCGATTCTAAATTGTTCCATAGAATTTTTAAAAGATAAGCCTTATTGATTATTGGTCAAAACGATGTTAATAGAGAATAATCAATGGTTCTATCTAGTTAGACGATAAAAATAAGAAATACCCCTAAGAGCTGTACAATACTTGGTGTAAATACCTATTGAGATTGCCACGATTCGAGGCAAAATTTAAGGCAATTGATATTGGTTGGATATTCCCACAATTCGGCTAAACGGTGTGATTTTTTAGGAACAACTTTGAATTGATGCTCAATGCCTTTGGAGTGAAAAAAGGTACTCATATTAGGACTTCCTTTTCGCTTGTTGTTCAACACATATTGATCGTTTTCACCAATAAGCATATAAATAGGAACTTTGCGTTGTAAAAGTACTTCCAAATTTTGATTGGCAGCCTGTTGCAATCGTTCCACCGCATAATCGCTGACAAATGCACTAGAGACAACAGAGGCGAATTGATTCGGAAAGTAAAGCGCAAAGTTTAAAGCTCCTGTCGCACCTCTAGAGTGTCCTAAGACAGAAATTTTGGAAGGATTTAGGCTAGTATGGAAATTCCTATGGCAATAACGTCTCAATTCTTGGGCATCCAAACTAGTTATCATCGCTTCATTGGAGTTGGAATACCACTGCATTTTATTAGTGTTTGTGCCACCTCGTACGGCAATTAATACAAAGTTATCTGATATAAATTGTTGTTTTATCCAGTGATTTAGACTGGAGGCAGGAAGAGCTCCCAAAAAAGTAAATTCATCTTCTCCTTGACCGTGAAGCAAGATCATTAAGCCATATTCTTCCGTGTTGTCTTTTGACCAGTTGGGAGGTAGGTAAACATTAAAATCAACATGCCCTCTTTCTTTGCTTTTAAAAGAGCCATGAGTATAGTTTCCAGTTTCAAATTTTATGGCACTTTGAGGAAGTATTTTTTTTGATTGGATGTCATTGTCATTAGAGCAACTCAATATAAACGTAGAGCAGATAAGAACTAAAAGATGAATTAGTAGTGATGGGAATATTTTCATTAAGTTGACTTTTTTGTAATAATGTTTTACTCAGACTTAGTTTTGTTGCTTTTTAAAAAGTTGAAAATAAATCATTCTATGCATCATGAGTAGGTTCTATAAAATGGTTCGCTGTTTTTTTTATATGAAAAAGCAGCGAACCACGAATACAAAATAATAATTACTTTATCGTAATTTCATCGGCAAAGATCCAAGTGTTTCCTCCTGCACCAAGATGCCATTCAGGGCAAACGCCATAATTAGTTGCCAAAACTTTGACATAACGAGCCATTGATTTTTTATCCAAATCAAAGACTAAATTTTCGGTAAAAGCACCGTATTTATTATCTGGAAAATCACTAGAAGTCTCTCCCACTGCTTGGAAGTTTTTGCCATCTTTTGAGATGAAAAACGCTACTTTTTTAGGATAGAAAATCCAAGATTGAATATCCTGCAAAAATCCCACTTCAATGCTAGCAATAGATTTTGGTTCTCCTAAATCAACAATAACATCCAAATCTTTTTGGTAGCCTTGCCAAGAACCTGTTCTAAAATTAGCTCCTCCCCGCAAATGATCAATCAATGCCTTGTCACCTCCCGCAGCGTACTGGTTTTCGTATTGGCTATTGATTGTAATGGCACGGTTGTCATTGATTTTAATAATTTCTTCTTGAATAACAGCACTTTCTTTTCCTTCTGGATTGATAGCAATTAATTGAAAATTAGTAGTTTCTTTGATAACAATTCCTTCTGAATAAATAGGACTTTGAGCGGTTGGTTGGCTGCCATCTATGGTATAGTGAATCATACAATCTTGACAAGCTGCTCCCATTTCTACACGCATTTCATCTACAAAAGTTTTCCCTGTTGCTAGCAAATATGGTGCAGGAACAATCAATGCCTCTGTAATTTGAGAAGGAGGAATGGCTTCTTTTGAAGCAGCCCATTGTTTATTAGGCTGGCTTCCCATTTCAAAAATTAGTTCGCCTCCTTTCATAATAACATCATGTTGAAGATAACCTAGATTATAATCTTTTCCATTGAGTTGAACCGATTGCACGTATATATTTTTAGAGTTCAACCCGTTTGCTTTGATGGTAAATTGTTTTCCGTTTTCTAGATTTAAACGAATTTTTTCAAAGGTTGGACTGCCCAATGTATAGTAATCGGTCCCAGGAGTAACAGAGTAAAAGCCCATTGCACTAAGGTTATACCAAGAAGACATTTGCCCACAATCTTCATTACCAGAAAGACCATCAGGAGCATTTTGATACATCTCTTGCATGATTTGATGCACTCTTTCTTGCGTTTTCCAAGGCTTTTGGATGTAATTATACAAATAAGCGACATGATGACTCGGTTCATTGCCATGGGCATATTGCCCAATCAACCCTGTAATATCTACTTGATGTCTACCTTCTAATGTGCTTTCAGTGGTGAATAATTGATCTAGCTTTTTTTCAAAACTATTGGAACCTCCCATCAATTGAATCAAACCTTGAATGTCTTGTGGTGCAAACAGCGTATACTGCCAGCCATTCGCTTCTGTATAATTAAAGTTGACTTCACTTGGCTCAAAAGGAGAAAACCACCCTCCATGTATCCTACCTCGTAAGAAGCCACTATTGGGATCGTATAAATTTTTGTATCCCTGTGCACGTTGAAGGTAAGATCGGTACAAAGAATCATTTCCAATTGCTTGAGCAAATGTGGCAATACACCAATCGTCATAAGCATACTCCAATGTTTTTGAAACCGATTCGGCTTCTTCGTCACAACCTATAAAACCTTTGCCTTTGTAAAAAGATAAGCCTAAATGGTCTTTCATAGCACTGTGTTGCATGGCTTCTAAAGCAAGTTGAGTATCGAAATCTTGAATTCCTTTTGCATAAGCATCAGCAATAACAGAGACAGAATGATAGCCAATCATACAACCAGTATAATTACCCGCTAGTTCCCAAACAGGAAGTTGCCCTCCTTGCTGATATTGAGCCAAAAAAGTTTTGATAAAATCGGTGGTTCGTTTGCGTTGCAAGATTGTATAAAGCGGGTGGGTGCCTCTAAAGGTATCCCATAGGGAGAAAATAGTATAGTTGTCAAAGTCTTTCGCTTGGTGTATCTTCAAATCAGTACCACGATATTTACCATCGACATCCATAAATAAATTAGGAGCTAAAAAGGAGTGGTAAAGCGCTGTATAAAAAATTGTTTTTTGGTCTTCTGTACCTCCTTCTATTGCTACTTTTTGCAATTCTTTTTCCCAAGCTTGATTAGCAGCCGTTCGAACTTTTTCAAAATCCCAATGCGCAATTTCTTTTTCTAAATTCTTTTGAGCGCCTTCCATAGAAACACTAGAAATGCCCACTTTTACTAACAATTCTTGATCGTTATTATCAAAATTAAATTGAGCATGAACCACTTCTTCTCGATCGTTCTTTAGCAAAGCTGGTGCTTTGAATGGCTTTGAGAATTGTAAATAGAAATAAAAATGCTGATCCGTTGCCCAAGCATTAGAGCGTCGAAAACCTCGAACGGTTTGCTCGTCTACTATTTCCAAACTGGCAGCTAAGAGCTGATCTCTATGTTGTAAATCTAATAAAACATTTTGTAGGGCGCCTTTTGGAAAAGTGTACTGATGCATTCCTGCGCGAGCTGTAGTAGATAGGGCAACCTGAATGTTTCCTTCTTGGAGCTTTACCTCATAGTAACCTGCCGACGCTTTTTCGGTATTTTTTTCAAAAGCAGATTTATACTTTGTGTATTCTAAACTCGGAGGGATTGTCTGGCTGTGTGGCATTAACAATAAATCGCCATAATCAGAAACCCCCGTGCCACTTAAATGTGTATGGCTAAAACCATAGATAACCGAATCGGTATAATGGTATCCAGAGCAACCGTCCCAACCCGTCAAGCGAGTGTCAGGGCTTAGCTGCATCATGCCAAATGGAAGTGTTGCACCAGGATAAGTATGTCCGTGTCCCCCTGTTCCTATAAATGGGTTAACGTATTGTGTGTAAGTGGTAGAATTGTTAGAGGAGTTGGGTTGAGGTGTTGTGCAACCAATGATGAAGACTATAAAAAAAGATAAGAAGAACTTGTTCATTGTATTTTATGGAAATTGAATAAAGGAAGATAATAATGTTTAATAATCAAGTTACAATAGTTCGTTGAAACCACGCAGTAGCAGCGAAGCTAAACTTTATTAGTTTGATAATCAATAAGTTGTATCTCTGTTCTGTTTTGTGTTAAAAATTTGATTATCAAACTAATATAAATGTGCTTTTTTATCTTTTTGGTAAAAAAGTAAAAAACTAAGCTTGCGCCCTCATGAGCGTAGCGAACTAATCAACGAACTACTACAAGTTAAAGTTAAGAACGTTTTTTTAAGTACGAAGCATCGTGAATATAATTAAATTGAAATAAATAGGCTTGTTCCTTTCTTGAACTTCTTATCTTGTGCGAATTATTGGATAGAATTAAAAAAGACATTATGACAGATAATGAACTGCACTATCGAAAATTAGAACGAATGTACCTAGAAGGGGCATCTATTAACAGTAGTTTTTATGAAACTACAACATTGCACATAGAAGAAGAAAAGGCAACAATTACCTTAGAAATATCGCCTAAGTATTTTCATGCTTTGGGAGCAATGCATGGAAGTGTTTATTTTAAACTATTGGACGATGCTGCTTTTTTTGCTGTTAATTCAATTGTTAAAGATGTATTTGTATTGACTACAAATTATAATATTAATATTATACGTCCTGTTAGTCAGGGAGTTCTTAAAGCAATCGGAAATGTCAAATTCAGCTCTAAGAATTTATGGATTGCAGAATCAACGCTTTACGATGAAAAAGGAAGACCCATTGCTTTTGGAACAGGGCATTTTGCAAGGAGTAAAGTAGCTCTAACTGAAAAGATAGGTTATTGCTTGCCTTGGTAATGTTTTGTTTATCAGTTAGATGTAAGTTTTTTTTTTGATGCTAGCGAATACAGCTTAGTAAATTATAAATAGAATGGAAGTAATCAATACAACAATAAGCGAAGAAGACATTGCTTTTGACAAAGAACATTTGTGGCACCCTTATACTTCTTTGACCCAGCCACTCCCTGTTTATCCCGTGGAATCAGCGGAAGGAGTAAGAATTCATTTGACAGACGGTCGTACATTGATAGATGGAATGGCAAGTTGGTGGTCTGTCATTCATGGTTATAATCATCCAAAGTTAAATCAAGCGGTTGTCAATCAAACTCAAAAAATGGCGCATGTGATGTTTGGAGGGTTGACGCATCAGCCAGCGATTGATTTGGGTAAAAAGTTAGTTAACTTGACACCCAAGGGCTTGGAAGCAGTATTTTTATGCGATAGTGGTTCTATCTCCGTAGAGGTGGCTATGAAAATGGCGATACAATATCAGCACGCTCTAGGAAAGCAGAATCGCTCCAAGTTTTTAACCTTAAAAAAAGGTTACCATGGAGATACTTCTGGCGCCATGTCTGTTTGTGACCCTGTATCTGGAATGCATCATTTGTTTCGAGATTTTATGCCACAACACTTTTTTATGGAAGCGCCAGAACGTGGTTTTGAAGAAACTTTAGCAGCAGGGGAAATTGAAGACATCGAAATGTTTTTTGAATTACATGCTAAAAATGCAGCTGCTTTTATATTGGAGCCAATTGTCCAAGGTGCAGGGGGAATGCGTTTTTATGCCCCTCAGTATTTAAAAGAGATTCGTCGCCTTTGCTCAATGCATGGCTTGTTGCTAATTGCAGATGAAATTGCAACAGGATTTGGGCGTACAGGGAAGTTGTTCGCGGTGGAGCATGCGGATATTTTGCCTGATATTTTATGCGTAGGAAAGGCGTTGACAGGTGGTTACATGACATTAGCAGCTACAATTTGTACTAGAAATGTCGCTGATACAATTTGCAATGGAGAAGCAGGGGTAATAATGCATGGTCCAACATTTATGGGGAATCCTTTGGCTTGTGCTGTTGCGAATGCTAGTCTAGATTTATTGCAACATTCAAATTGGCAACAGAACATTACCTCTATTGAAGTTGTTCTGAAAACAGAATTGTCAAAGGCAAAAGCATATCCTTTAGTAAAGGATGTACGTGTTTTGGGCGCAATAGGCGTCATTGAAACAACTGTTCCTGTCAATGTACAGGAAACGCAAGCCTTTCTGGTCAATCGGGGCGTATGGATTCGTCCTTTTAGAAATTTGCTTTACATTATGCCTTCTTACGCTATGTGCAAAGAAGATTTGGAGCATGTTTGTAGAATGATGGTAGAGGTGGTGCAGCAAGAACATTGTTTTAATAAAGTGTAGTTTATTTAATGATAAATTTTACTCATTTAAAAAATTACCACCATTTGAATCTATGACATTATTAATCTTTTATTTTTTACTGAGTTATTGAATCAAGTTGTTATGTTAGCTAAATGCAAAAACCTTTCTTTTAGTAGAAGAGAGCTGTTTTTATGCCTATATTTGCCCAACTTAATCCAGCGATAGTTTGTTATCAAACGAATCGGAACCTGCTTTTTTAGCTTTTGTTAATTAAGCAACAGGGGAATAAGCTCATAACGTGGCTTATGGGTTAGGAGCAATCAACGACTACTTTAATAAATTAAATTAACGACATCAACCTATCTAAAGGGGAAAAAATTATGGAAGACAACAAAATGCTTAATTATATTAAAGATGTTTTAGAAAATATGCCCGCCAATTGGTTAAAACTAACTACTCATCGGCTGGATATTTATGAAGAAAAATTAGCTAAAACGCAATTTATAGAGCAATTTGAAGCATTATTTAATGAAAACAATGCCAAAGAAGCAGCATTGAGTGTATTGCCAACAGCATTTGATTATATTCGGTTGGGACATCCATTGTCTTGTGTTTTGGAATGGGCTATTGCTAATTTGAATGGTTTGAAGGCTGATAATGTTATTAGTTTTTCTTCTAAGACAGTTCCCATTTTAGCGGTATTAAGAAAAAACTTATTAACCAATAAAAATACTCAAATTGTTTACACAGGAGAGTTGCCTGATTGTTTTGATGCAGCAATCATCAAAAATGTTTATGGGTATCAGTTTGACTTAAAAAAGGTAGAACGAAAGGAAGATATTGTAGCCTTTGAAGGTAGTACTGTTTTTATCTCAGAACAAGAGCATATTGGTAACTTAGAGTTAGCTCCTAATATTGATTTCTTTATTGGGTTAAATGGAAGTTTAGGTAGTATTTTATTGGTTAATGGAAGTGCTAACGATCATTATGTTTCGGATATCCAACATGTACGAAGAAGAGAGACCGTAGCGATGACACCTATCAATTCTTTGGCAGCTCTGAAAGCTATGGTAGGGGATGTTTCCTTGCAAGATAGAGAAAGTAGTGATGTGGCAAATAATGAAAAACTAGTTCTAAACTCAATTAGAAAAATTACAGGAACAAGTGGCAAAGGGCTCGTTGCTTCTAGTGGTCTATCGACTCAGTATGCAATCATGATGGGGCTTATAGATGCCGCCTTAGAAAATCATTCAGGAAAAGCCATCAAATTTATCGTTCCTCCTAATTGCTACGGTGGAACAAACGATCAAGCAAGACGAGTGGCTGCTTGCATTGACAATGTAGAAGTTATGGATTTGCCTGTTGACGGTGGAAAAGATATGGTTCAAAGCATTGATGTGGTTTTGGATCAAATTGCCGAGGAAGATGCCGTGCCTTATATTATTGCAGAAATTCCAACCAATCCTAGAGTGGAAGTGCCTGATCTATTAAAATTACAAGCAACGCTAAACAAAAAAAGAAAGAACAAGAAAGGAGAAATAGCTGTAGAGCCTGTCTTTATTTTAGACCAAACATTTTGTCCTAATGTACACTTTTTAGGGGAAGGAGAAATCCTTTCGACGATTCAATCTATATCGTATGTGAGTGGATCAAAATTTCCAAGCGGAGGTTTGTGTACTGCTGGTTATTGTGTGGCAAATCAAGAAGCAGAATACCTAATGGAAAAGATTGAATTGCACTTGAATCTTTGTGATAATGCAGCGACCAATCACCAAATGGAAACATTAGCAAAACAACTACCTTCAATGGAACAAAGAATTCATGATGCGTATAAAAATACGCGTGAATTTGTACAATTCATTGAGGAACATTTGCCCAATGCAAAAATAAATTTCGTATCAGAAGAATTAGCAGCAAAAGGATTTACACCATCCGTATTTTCATTGGATTTGCCTACTAAGGGAAATACAGAAGAGGAAAAAGAATTGTACAAAAGAAAATTGAATCTAAAATTGATTCACTTGATGATCAAAGAGATTCCCCACGAGAGTAAATTTTGTGTTAGTTATGGGCAATTAAAAGGCTGTTATTGGACGATTCCTGCAACTTCGACACAAGGAACGACCAAAGAGGGCGACAAAGATTATATTGTTCGTGCTGCCTTGTCTCCAGATTTAGATTTAGAACTACACAAGAAAGTCTTTTTAGATTTTGTCCAAGCAATTTAATTGTCGAAGTATGGGAGGCAAAGGATTGTCTCCCATGTTTATATAAGTGTGAGTTTCTAATTTGCAATAGTTCGTTGAAACCACGAAGTAGCAGCGTAGCTAACTACTATAATTTAATAACTTTGATTGAAAGGCATCATCTTCATCAAACTGCCATCTGTTGTAAACATTTGTTTCATTAAATTGGCTGTCATACAAGCGTGTACAGGTAAAATTTTAACAATTTGCCCAACAGCACATTGTTTGATGAATGCATCGCTGCAAGAAATAGTGCCATGTTCTTGTGATAATTTAGAAACATAAGTGCCAGAGATAGGAGTAGACCAACTATTTCCATCGTCTTCAACGATCCATCCATAGCATGAACCATAATTATTATCTAAATAGACTTCCTTTGAAAAATGAACGCCACCTCCATGGATGATAATTTCGTTGCGTTCAGGATGTAAGGCAACGATAGGACAGGCAAGCGCAACGGCAATTTGTTGCACCGAACAAGCTCCAATTTGCAGTTGCATCAAATCATAAAATACAAAATTGCCTGGTCGAATTTCAGTAACAAACTTAAAATCGTTCATTTGACTACAAGTGGGAGTATCGCCTATAGAAATAGAAAGATTAGGGTAAGTATTGTGATAATAATCGTAAACCAGCCTCATTTTTTCCATCGCTTCATAGTGCACAGCCCTAATCTCTTCAAGACCTCTTGCAGCATAACTATGTCCAGCATGTCCTAAGAATCCACTAAAAACAAGTTGTTTGGAAGCTTCGATTCCTTTGGTCAAAGCATCTAAAAACTCAAAATTATTGGCTTCAATACCTGTTCGTTTGGTTCCCAAGTCTATTTTGACAAACACACCAATAGGACTTGTTAAGTTTTTCTTTAAGAAAGCCAAAGTTTCTAAAGACTGGACTAGTAAGTTAAGTTTGATTTTAGCCGCTAAATGATTGATTAAATCAATCTCTAAAATATTGGCAGGAAAGGCAACTGTAATGTCATTCCATCCATCTTCAGCAAAATAAGCCGCCATAGGAAGAGAAGAAACCGTAATCTTTTTTACACCAAAATCCCTAAACCACTGACCAACTTGGTGTGATTGATGTGTCTTGAAATGAGGACGCAATTCTATTTGATTTTGATGCGCTTTGTCCCACATCAATTGAATGTTTTTGAGACAGCGTTTTTTGTCTACTAGAAGTGTTGGTGTTTTTATTTGCATGATTTACAACATTAATTGATCACTATCTAACAATGTAATACCTGCTTTTTGTAGCTCCAAAATAGCCAACCGACCATCTTCTAGGGTATCTAAATTAGCAGCCAGACAAGCATCTTCCAATAGAAATGTTTTAAAACCCATCGAAGCAGCATCTAAAGCTGTATCCTTGATGGCATATTCTGTATTAACGCCCAATATAAATACTTCTTCAACTTCCTGTTTGTGGAGATATATTGCTAGTTCGGACTCATTAATTGCCGTTTTTTCAGAATTAAAACAACTGTAACTACCACGAGTAGCATCAATGGACCGCTGAATAATTTTATGCACTCCCTTAATTTGTAAGTTATCCATAAATTCAGCTCCAAAACTACCTTCTATGCAGTGGATAGCCCAAAGACGTTGAGGGATCCCATTGATTTCAATAACTTGATTGGGATAGCGAAAAAAATGATTGGCTGCAAAATTTTTAAGATCAGCTGGATGAGCATACTGGCTCGCAACAATACAATCGAAATAACCAACGTCTATCATTTGATTAGCAATAGCAATAATTTCAGATGTTCCTTTAATTTCTAAGACACCAAAATTCCCAAAATCATTTTGCAAATCAACTAAAAGTAAAGCTTTCATAGTTATTGATTGATTGGATACAAAACAGGTCTGCTTGGAGTCGCATCATTTTCAAAAGCAGCTGTTTGTAAATTTAAAAAATAGAAACCGTCTGAAACTTCGTTAGGAACATATATTAACTCGGTAATAGTGGCATCTAGTCGAGGGTTTTCAGGATAGTTCCAATAGGCATGATGAGCAGCTAAAACGCCATCATCAACTTCCTTGTCTACAGAAGGAGTGTCAATTAAAAAATGTCGAACGCCTTGATTGTACAACCAGTCCATTGCTTGAGCTTCTACAAAAGGAGGATTCGTATTGGTGTATTGAGTGAATCTTTTGTGGTCAGAATTTGGTAATGTTCTAAGGACTAATGCTTCCACCTTTTGCTCACAATCAAGCAATGTTTTTAGCTGTTGCAGAGTTATAATCTGATCATCCTGAACATTAACAGGTGTGCAGCTCAATACCTGTGCGAAAAAAAAGGAACGTTTCAAAAGTTTGTGAATAGAATAAAACTCTTTGGAAATATGCCCTACACACTCCGTATGTGTGCCATTGCCATGTGGATTAAAGGAAATATCGTTAAAATTAACGGCGCCACCTTCTCGAACTGCTCCTACAAAATGTTCCGTCATAACAGGCTGTATTGAAGGAGGAGGACAGTACCAAGCACTTGCCGCATTTTTATTATTCTGTATAGGTAAAGAAATATCAACTCCTGTGTTCAAATCTAATTGATAATCTTTGTGATGGTAATGAATGGTTGCTTGCATTTTATTGTAAAGGTTTGCCAAGTTCATCTAATTGTTTCCATTTTCGGTTGCCATAGGCAATTAATATAAACCAACCAATAATAGGAATAAAATAAGCCAAAGTAATAGGATTTCTCCAAATCAGTCGAATAAAAGTCCCCCAACCCGTTCCAATTTCAATGGGCTCTTTGGTTTCATATTTGCGTTCTTTGATCCATTGACGCTCGAACTCATGAAACATCAAAGGCCAAAAAAATGGTAGATTATATGGAAAATAAGCACGTTTTTGCCACATAACTTTTATTAACTCCTTTACTTGAAAAGGGGAGTGACCATATTTTTCTACCGCAGCATCTAGGTCTTTTTGCATTTGTTCCTTCACCCTATCCCTAATAGCTCCAATTTCTGCTTCGGTCATATCTTCATATTCTTTATCTGTCCATTTGTAAGGACTAATCCGTGTGCCTTTTACAAAATGCATTTTGACAGGAAATGCAAGATAAAAAGCCCAAGGAAATACTAGGGCCAAAGTCAATACTCCCAATGCCATAAAAGGCACTCCAATTTTGTTGAATTGTCGGTTGACAAAATCAAAACTATAAACATAGGGCACGACATACTCAGCATTGACCGTAGAGTAAGGTAAGATATCTGTTTTATATTTTAGACTCATTCGAATAAATGAAGTAGCGAAACGTTGCAGTTGATACTTTCTATTAAATCCTTTACCTATGCCAGGAACGCCTTCTGGGTAAATCAGCAAATGCCCTTTGGGATATTGCATCATTGTTTCAAAGTTTAAGAAGTTTGCATCAACACCGCCAGCCATTTTCCAAGATCCTTTCATGAAAAATGGATGCATTGCAGGAATACCCGATAGCCCTGGCGCTACAATGGCTCTAAAGATTTTATCCTCGTCATAATCAAAACGCTTCAGTATTCCACAGCCAAAAACCATTGCATCCCAAGGAAAAGCCATTCCAGAGTGGTTGCTAGCTAAAATGATTGGATGGGCAGGATTATTACGCTCAGGCATTTCATCAAAACCAATATAAACAGGGCGAAAATAAGCTTCATCGACTATTTTAAATAAGGCATTGTTCATTTGGCGCACATAATTCGAGTCAAAGTGGTCGTAAATGAACTTGTTGGCTTGGATTTCTGCTTGGGTATAGGTGCGTTTTTTTTTGGTGCTAATATTGGAGGTGATCTTCTCAGTCATGTATGCAATGTTTTTCGGACAGCTAGTATTATATATAGTTTGTAAACGAAAATAGTATTCTACTCTTTAAGATATTAATCTTTCAATAAATTTGATGCACTTATTATAAAAATTTCTGTTTAAAATAGGAAAAAAAAGCCAGCGTCTAAGAAGAAAAAAGTCTTTTAAAATTATTTCAAAAAAAAAGACAAAAAAAATAACATTGCTTCTTTTTAATAATGAATGAGTTATGAAAAAGCACTCAAAAAAGAGTTAAAAAAACAGAAATAAAGTTTGCAAGATTAAAATAACCGTCTTATATTTGCACTGCACTAAAACAAAAGAGTGCATTTGAAAGGTCGCCCGGATGGTGGAATTGGTAGACACGCAGGACTTAAAATCCTGTTCCCGTTGAGGGAGTGCGGGTTCGATTCCCGCTCCGGGTACTACTTGGGCGACCATACGTCTACATAGAGAAGCAAAAAACTTAGCATTTATCGATATTTCAGCTAATTTTTGCTTCTCTTTTTTTTTTGCGCTGTTGTGTGACTAAACCCCGTTTTTTGTGTGACTGACATAGGTCAGCCCGTTTTTGTGTTCCTATTGTGGGACTCGTTTTGGCTTCTTTTTAGAACGGTTTTTGCTGCTTAATAAACCATCTAAAAAGTAAGAAAATGATACAATTTAAAATTGTTTACAGAAGTAAAAACAAGAAGTTAAGAAAAGATGGAACAGCTATCATTCAAATCATAGCCTACCAGAATCGAAAACGAAGATACATTTCTACAGGTCTCTTTGTGGAACCTAGATATTGGAGCAATCGACTGAATCAAGTGATTGACCATCCTCAAGCCGCAGAATACAATGCTGAGATAAAACGTCAGCTGAACGAGTTGGAGGTATTTGCCTTTGATTGGTTACGCCAACACGGTGCAATTACATTAGAGGAGTTGAATCACCACCTCAAATACAAGGATTCCAAATCTTTTACGGAATTTTGGAAGTACGAACTGGAGCACGATACTAGATTGCAGAAAGGAACCAAGAAAAAACATCAAACGGCTTTAAATTATTGGATTGCTTTTCAAAAGGATGTTCGATTTTCTGAATTGAGCTTTCGGTTGATTCGAGATTTTGATACTTTTCTATTTGGGAAAGGGCTGCACATTAATACGGTGTATACGCATCACAAACAGGTTAAAAAATACATCAATTTAGCGATTCGCCAGGACTTACTGGAGCCGAACAAAAATCCTTACCTCAAATTTCAAGTAAAAACAGCGCCTACTGAGCGGATTGTGTTATCTAGGGAAGAGGTGGCACAGCTCGAAGCCATGACCTTTACGAAAGAAAATAGGCATCTGGACTTGGTACGGGATATGTTTTTGTTTTCTTGTTATACGGGCTTGCGCTTTTCGGATACTTGTGCCATCCAATATGAGGACATCGACCAGGATAAAGAGGGGATGACTTTGAATATTGTAGCGAAAAAGACGACCAAGCAGATGTTGTTGCCGCTCTATCGACTCTATGAACGAAAGCCTGAGGCAATTATTCAGAAGTATAAAGATGAGGTGATGCACGAACGTGGACCAGTCTTTCACAAATACACGAACCAATACTTTAATCGTGCGCTGAAGGAGCTGGCAAAATTAGTGGGTATCCAGAAACCAATTACAAGCCACGTGGCTCGACATACTTTTGCCACGCATTTAGCGTCTAAGGTGCCAATTCATATTCTAAAGGCAATTCTACAGCATTCTAAAATTGAGACAACGATGGTGTATTTGCACTTGTCTAGCAAGTTGGTGAACGATGCTTTGGACGGGGTGGATTGGTAGGTTAATAGGAATTACTGTTAAGAAATTTAAGCGCCTTTTTCATTGTTTTTGTCTGGTAGTTTAATAAAATCAAGACCTCTACAAAGAATTTTAACTACTAAAGCTGGTTGTGAAGAGCCAAGTAGGAAAATAATTTTACACTTGTAGAGTTCTTTTTTTTCATAATCAAAGCCATAGATTTCAATATCTGATTCGGAATTCAAAACTAAAGAATCGGAGTTTAATTCTTGAATTTCTGTAAAAATAAGATTCCAATAACTATAGGCTTTTTTAGCTTGGTCATAGAAAGCAACTTTGACACAAAATTCTGTTGTTTTAACTGTATTGAAACTAACATTTTCAACTGGAACGTCATGGAATGCAAAGTTATCTAGTTTAGTTATAATATCGTCCATTTATTAGTCATTTAGATAGCAATTCCACAATATACACAATTACGCTGTACAACTTTAGGCAATTTTATAGCATTCTAAGATTGAAACGGTGTATCTGCATTTGTCTGGTGAGTTGGTGAATGGTCCTTGGAATGGGGTGGATTGGTAGGAGTATGCAGAAAGTCAAGAAATTGCGTACGCAATTTGGCTTGATATCTAGATAAGCTTTGGTTTTGTAGAATATAGATTCTAGTTTTGATGGTTATTTTTTGTGAACACTAAAACCAAATAAATGCAAAACTTAAAACTAAATGCCTATGAATAAGGAATCTGCCTCTGCTCTGGGCTGGGGCTTAACCATGATGGCTATTTTTGCTTATGGACTGAAAACTAAAAGAGGATGGAAATATTGGCTCTTGACTATTTTTGTATTGGCACCAGCTGGCGCATTGGTTGGAGCAGCACTAGGGAAGGAGGACCAAGAAGCCAAGACTTATCTTTTGGAACAAGCTGCTATTGAGGCTTGTCGGAAACGGAAATGCAAGGACAAAGGAGGCTTTTATTTGAATGGTCAATGCCAAGGTGATCCTATTGTTACTTCTTCTGGTCAAATACTTGGAACTAACTATCATGATTTGGATTGTTAGTTCATTGAGTAGAGAAAGGTTATTGGGTAAAATGCTCAATAACCTTTTTTTCTAAGTATATTTTTTGATAATTTGATTTGCTGTGGAATGACTAGGGACTAAATTTAATAATAAATTGGCAAAGTGAATGGCTCTATAACAATTGGAACAATACCCAAATCTAAAACCACCGAATGTATATACCCCAACTTGCACATTTATGATGGAAAATAGAATTAAGGTATTCATATTATGGTTACACTTTGAATATAAACGCCCTATGATACTCTAAATAAGACATATGTTTTTTACAGAAAGTGATTTTCATTTTGTTAGAAATTCCAAGAGTCCCATAATCTTCAAATAATGGAGAGATAATAATTTCTCCATTATTTTGAAAGGAAATCAAGCCAATATCAAATGCTTTATCAAGATTAGGAGTTAGTAATAGACCATTATATTTGTCTAATCTCTCTTGATCATTAGAATATTTCCAAGGTTTTATATGTGATGCAATAAGCAATTTAAAATCAGTAACACCAGTAACAGCACATTTTCCCCAGAAGTCTATTAATTTTTTTCTAAATAAACCTTGTCCAACTCTACTAAGAATTAATGCTTCCTTTTCTGTATTTTGAACCTCAGGATAGGTTTGATTTTCAGTTAATTGAGTGAGCGTACTTTCGGTCGCAAATAAATCTTTGAGGAAAGTAAGATATAAGTCAAATGCTCTGCTATACATTCGGTTGCCACGTCTGTTTTTTTCAATTAAATCAGGAGTGCTAAAATATAAATTATATGCTTTTTTAGCAGACCACCAGCTATCAATTTTGTATAAAGAAGTATTTACTGTATCTAACCTTTTTAGATGGTTTGATATAGTGGTAATAGTACTAATGTATTTTTGAGGCTTAGTAAGATGAGATTGAGTTTTACTAAGCCAAATTTCAAATATTTTTTTATGATTCATAGTGACATATAGTTTTTAAAATCTCATTTGCATATTCAACTTGAAGTACAATTTTCCATCTTTTTCTTTATAGAGTTTTCCATACCTATGTCTTGTTGTAGAAGGAGTATCCATTTTAATGTGTTGATATAAGTATTCTTTTAAGCTTTTTACATCAATTATATGAAAACCAACACAATCCCCTGAATTTTTCATGACAATAGTTCCATTGGATTCATATTCTCCATCCCATTTAGTGCCAGCAAAAAAGCCTAACAGAATATCAACGAGTAATTTTTTAACCTTTACAATTAAACTTGTTTTATCTCCATACCCGATTTCATTATTTAATTGTCCTTTTTTGTCTATAGAATCAATAATCTTGGATAAAGATGAAATTCTCTCTTTATAAAAAGCAAGGAGAATATGACCTACAATTTGTGGCATGAGCGAATCTACCATTTTTAAATTGTAATCCATGGTATCTTTTTCAGCTCCTAAGTAGTGAAATTTACCACCATTATTTTCAATAGAGAGAATTCGATCTAGAAGTTTTGTTCTAGTATCAATAGAGTTGATTTCATCAATTAAATTGGGATCAATACCTTTTATTTCAAAAATAAAGTTTGTATTTCCAGAAGCGTTTAGTAATGTAGGTTTACTGCCTAAGTATGATTTGATACCAAAACCTTCATTTTGTTTATCAAAAGTTTGATGTTCTATGTCAAGTGCAATATCTGCTTTCTGATATCGTGTTCCACCTTTTATTACATTAAAGCCTAATGCCTCTTGAATAACTTCAAATTCAGGAATAGAAAAAGTTCTCTTTCCGTTTTTAACAACTTGAACTAAGTTGGTTAGCGTTTCTGAATTAATGATTTCAGATATATTGATCTCCTTAGATTTCTTGGATTCTTTATTATGAATTCTAATGATAGTATCATTAACAATAAAAAATTCTAAATCTAAATTTTGTGTAGTTACCTTTTTTATTTTAAAAAAATCTTCTATAGGTTCTAATTCAGCGTTGGATAGATGTAATTTTTGCTCTGCTAATAATTTGACAAAAACTAGTAGTTCTGTCCATTCTCCTTTATTTTTAGTTTTTTTCATAGTGGGATTAGAGTTTGTTAAAAATGTTAAATACTCAAGCATTTGTTTGCCAACAGCTTGAATGGCATCAATAGCAACACTATTACCAAGTTGTTTAATAGCTTGGGTATTACTTACAGGAAATTCAAATGAATCTGGAAAGCCTTGCATTTTCTTGCCTTCTTTTGGAGTTAGCCTTTTTACTTCCCCATCAACTAAATAAGAATCCCAATTCCTACGATCTGTAATGTTTGACCCTCTTCCTCCGACACGTAAAGTAAAGCCAATTTCCCTACTGCATTCTCCTCCCCAAACATCACTCATGTTAAATTTAAGTGGAATATTTTGAGGAAAGTTAAAACCTTTCATGAAACTTTCGTCTCTAAAACCAATCATGAAAGCTCTAGGTCTTAATTGTGGTAAACCATAATCAGAGGCCTTGACGACTTTATAATAGAAGGAATATCCTAGTTCTTTTTCAAGAGTATCACGTATAATTTTAAATGTATTCCCCTTATCATGCTTAACTATACCTCGAACATTCTCAAGAAAAAATGCTCTAGGCTGTTTGGCTTCAATAATATCAGCAATGTTAAAAAATAGATTTCCTCTTTCAGAGTTGTGGTTATCATTGAATCCTCTTTTATAGCCAGCTTGACTGAATGGTTGACAAGGAAAACCAGCACAAAGGATATCAAAGTCAGGTATATCTTCTGGGGTAACATTTCGGATATCGTCGTTGAATAAGCCCTCTTCAAATAATTGAGGAGAAATATCCTTAAAATTATGCATATAAGTCTCACGTGCATGGATATCCATTTCTGAAGCAAATACGCATTTTCCTCCTAAATTATGCATGGCAATATGAAAACCTCCTATACCTGAAAATAGATCTATGAACTTAAACTTACTCTCTTTTTCTCCCATTAATTCTTTTTATTTTTGGTAAAAAATACAACTCGTAAAGGTAAAAAGTCAAATCAATTTTTTACTATAAGAAGAGTGTTTCTTGAGATTTAATTTAAATACAAAGAAATATTTTTTGGAAAACTATATTTATTTTCATTTTTTTTACGTACAGATTTCTTTAAATATTAAATTCAATTTATAATCTCCAATAAATTTAAAATTAGTAGGATTAGTTACAATTTTGTCTAGGAGTTTTTTGTAAGATTTTCTTTTTCTTTCTGAGTTAGAAAAATGAGAACTTTCAAGTAAACTTTTTATTGTCATTTCTGAGTCTTTTTTCACTCCATTGCTTCCATTGATATCAAAGCTGTGTAAGCTAGGTAGGTGTAAATAATTAGTCATTAAGTGTCGATCATGCATAATGTTTTGTACATCTATTCTTTCTTGATCCTTAAAATCGTCTTCATATACACAAATTGTAGATAATTTGATGTTATAATCAGCAGATAATTCAGTGTAAATAAAATTGTGCATTTCATCCATTGTTAGTGAAGAATGGGTGTTATTTTGTTCAGAGGTAATTATGGTTAAAAAAAATTCTTCACATTCTTTATTTGGTGCAAATGCTTTGAACAAGGGAATTAAATTCTTTATTATGTCTCTACGAGTCCAAGTTCTTAAATATCTGTCAGAAATTAAAATTGAATTACAATTGAGACTGTAACTATTTAAAATTCTGTTGAACTCAAATTCTTTACCTTGATGATTTCTAAATGAGATAGAGAAACTTTTTGAGTATATGTTATTTATAGAAACTTTTTGCCATTTTTGAGCACAAAAATGGCTATTTGAAAAAAAATAGCCAATTCTTTTACCTAAGTTTTCTATTTCTTCATTACCTAATTCAATAAAAACAAGGACAGTAGATTTTTTTTGATCTTTAAAGTCAAAAGAAGAATTTATAATATATTCATTAGTTTTCATTCCCCTAAGAGAAATAGGGAGCTCTCCTTCTCTTTTCATCAGCGATTCTAATTCATCTGGTTTAATTATTATATTTTTTTCTGCAAGGAAAAGTTCATTTTTCTTATTCCCAATAAGAAAATTGTATAAGGATTTAAAGTGATCAAATTCCTTCGATAGAACATTACCTCTGTGTAAAACAGTTTTTATATTAGATATGAGTTTTGTATCAATGTATGTTCTTATCATCTGACTTCCCAAATTTTTCCAATTAAATTATTAGCCTCATCAATAAAGCCTTTCCCAAATTCACCGTCTAAAGCGCCATTTTTTCGTATATACAATCTTTCGACTTGATCTCTTTTTTTAGGTTTTTCTTCTAAATCATGTATATAGTACAAAGCTGTATCTGTATCTTTTATATCACCTTTTGCTGTGAGAAATTGCAGTTTTCTTATAAAATATTCACTATGTGTTTCAATTATAAAATTAACTTCAAACCTATTAATTGCGTCAGTAATCATTGCTGCTACAAAAGATTGAAATTTTGGATGTAAATTGGTTTCAGGTTCTTCTAGTAAGATTAATTTAGAAATTGGCTTTTCCCTAGTTCTCTTTGTATATCGAGGTTGCTCCATGCCAATTTTCATTAAAACAGGTAAAAATTGAGTTATGCCAAACCCTAAGTCAGCTAATAATGTTTTCTTATTCCCTTTCTCCAGATAGACTGCATTGGCGACACCTTCAACTTTTTGAAACACAATTCGATCAGCAATTTTGAATGTTTTAAGCCATTTATTTATAAATTTTTCACCTTCTTTAGTAATACTCTCTGAATTAAAATCTACAAGTAACTCATTAAAAGAAGTGCCTTGAGAATCATTCGTGTAAATTCTCCTTGTATTTGCTCTAAATGCTTCAATATATTCAAAATGTCCAAGTATACTTAGAAAAGGAGATAGTGCTATATTTAAAAATCTATCTAGTGTAAACCTTGCTAGTTCTTGTTTGCCTAGTATCTTTTCTAAATGGGGAGTAAAACTCTCTAAAATTTTTGCAAAATCATCAGAAAATTTCTTTCTATTGATGTCTTCTATATAAGGGGATATTTCAATATCAATTGTGTCATTTTTTTTGAGTCGTTCATTATCATTAATATCCCATCTGTATAAAACATGAGAAAAAAATGGTGACTTGTATGCCTCCTTTAAATTAATGAATAAAGTATGCGGATTGGCAGGATTATCAGACACATATATAGACAAGCATGTATTATCATTACTAGAGCTCATTACTAGTTCCATTAATTTTCCATTATCTCCATCTTCTTTATAGCCAATGTTTAGAGTAATGATTTCCTTTGAGTTAGTAATTTGCTCAAATGGAATGAATTTAACCCCTCTTCTTGTTGTGAATGGTCTGTTGGTAATGAATCTCCTAGGTATCCTATAGAATTCATTATTCTCTATGTTTTCATGAACATTGAGTTCAAAACTAATAGAGAACCTAAGTAAATCTTCTTTATAACTAAAATCATTTTTAGTTGTTTTAAAGGTGCCAAGTTTATGGTCTCTTCCTGAAAAATCTAGTTTCCATAAAGAATTAACATTGGTATTATTTTTTAACAATAATAATGCTTTAAATAAAGAGCTTTTGCCTGATGAATTTGGACCTGTCAGTATAGTTATTGGAGATAAATCAAAATGTGTATATTCTTTGAAGACTCTGTAGTTTTCGAGCCCTATATTAATTATTTTAGCCATTAGTGAATATGTTAAATTAATTTTCTTTGTATAGAATAGTAAATTTTATAAAAAAAATAAGAATGTATAAGCGCAAAAAAAAAGCGCAATAAAACACGCTCTTATTTTTAATTTTATGAAGGAATAGAAAGCACCTTCTAAGACTGATTCTTCATCAATCGAATAATTTCTTCTTTGTCTTTCAGTTTTTCGTTTAGGTGTTGGATTTCTTTTTTTAGTAGTTCGATATTATCTGTGGATGAATTTCTACTATTTCCATCAGGATTAATAAACATTTCTCCTTTTCCAGTTAGAATCCAATGAATATTGATCTCGTCATTATATGCGGTTAAAGCCCTAAGCATTTTGATTGAAACACTTCGATTTCTATTAATATAGTTGGTATAGCTTTGAGGTGTTGAGTAACCTAACACTTCGGCAAAACTTTTTTTGTTTAAATTCAAAGCTTCCCTTATTTTTTCAATTCTCTCGTTTTCAAGCATTTGAAGTAAAAGTTAAAATATAGAAATGAAACAAAACAACAAAAAAGTTTGTTTTTAGTCAAAAAAGTTTGGTTGTTTAGTCAAAATGATTTAGATTTGTTTTAACAAAGAAAAAGGCTTAACGAAACAAACCATTCTTTGTAGAATAAAAAGTGATAAGGGATAGTTGACTTTATGTCAACCAATGTCACCCTATGTTAACCTGTGTAGATAAAAATAGACAAAATGGAAAAAAGACCTTATCTATTTTATCTGTTTATTTTTAAAAGTTTGATAATCTCATCCTTATCATTTAGTTGAGATTCTTGACTTTTTATTATTTTATTTAAACTCTTAATTTCTCTTTTTAAAGACTCAATGTCTTGTGTGTCTGGAATATTAATCTTGTTATTATTATGGCTATTGTTTGCTATATGCGAAATATGACCATCTCTATTTATTATTTTTTGATTGTTAGAGGTCGAAGTATTACTATTTAGAAACATGGTGCCTTGACCAGACAAAATCCAGTCAGCATTTATGTTAGGTATATGATCTTTAATAGCTCTAAGCATTTTAATAGATAAATTGCTACTGCCATTTAGATAGTTAGTATAGTTTTGAGAATAGGCATAGCCTAGGAGCTCTGCAAATTCTTTTTTCTTAAGTTTTAAAAATTTTCTTACTTCTTCAATTCTTTCTCTTTCAGTCATTTATAAAAATAGAAGATAAAAACAAATAAAAATACTTGTTTTTAAGTATTAAAAGCTTGATAAAATAAATAAAAATACTTAAATTTGTTTTAACAAAGAAAAAGGCTTAACGAAATAAACCATTCTTTGTAGGATAAAAAGTGATAGGGGATAGTTGGTTTTATGTCAACGAATGTCACCCTATGTCAACCAATGTAGACAAAAATAGACAAAATCGCAAAAAAGGAAATAAAAAAAATCGTTCACTTTGGGGAAAGTTACCGATGAACGGATGGGCGTGCTGTGTGGCATTGTTTCTTTTCAGAGGAAAAAAGAAAGAACTAGGGGGCGACCTCTAGCGTCCAGCGCTAAGTATAGGTCAAGTTGAGTGTTTCTAGAAAAGGAAAGCTTGTGGACAAGCTGCGAGCTTCCTTTTTAATCACCATCCATAGCAGCTCTCAAGCGACCTAAAAAATAAACCAAATGGTTTTCGAACCAATTCTTATTGGCTCTAGTGCCTTGGTGCCAAGGCGGCTTTACGTCCCGAGGTCTAGAGAAGCAATTCTCTTGCTAGAGCATTTTCAATTTATTTAAAGCAAGTCTTCTTGGTGCTGTTTATTTAGACAGCAGTGGCGGAGCCTTGCCCAAAACCAAACAAAATGGAGACAAACACGAACAAGCAAACATTTTACCAATATGTGTTAAATCATATGTCAGCGGCAGATTTTAACACATTGCCCAAGCAATTAAAGGTCAGTCAGCGAATGACAACAGTTCGTTTGATGAACCCTCGAAAGATGAAATTGAAGATGATAGAGCAGTTGGCAGAACTGCTTCAAGTATCGGTCAAATTCTTATTGGAAGAATTTGATGCGGGAGAAGAGACCTTGACGGCTAAAGAATACAAAGACTTGATAAGAGTAGAAAAAATATTGCCAGAAACCGACTAAAAAGGAGGCCAATGAGCGAGGAACAAAAACGGGAATTAGAAGATTGTTATGGTCAAATCGAATTCTTAACAATCGAATTGGGAAACACGAAAGCAGCATTAGAACGTGCGAACCAGGAAATAGAAGAGCAACAAGCAACCATCCAATTTTTGGAGGAACAAATTGAGCAAGGAGCAATTTATGACGAGAATTATATCGACAGCGAAGCCACTGCCAAACTTTTGGGAGTGAAGATAAGAACGATTCGAAAGTACAACAACGAAGGGAAGTTGACAGCGAGAAAGTATACTAAAACAGGTCGTTTGTATTTTCCCCTCAAACAGGTGTTGCGACTTCGTAGAGAGAAGTTTCGACATTGGGCTTCTTTTGAATAAAGCAATTATAGACACTTAAAAATAGCATTTCCTATGTTAGTAACCTTTAGAAAAATAAGATCGAATAAACACGAGTTCAGAGCACAAGATAAGGACAAGGTATATCAAGGAAGTTTAGACGCTTCACCTTCTGATCGAGGCTCTACCTTGGTCAGTATAACATCATACCCTTCCTTAGACAAAGAAAAAGCAGGAGAAGTGATGAGCAAATTCGTGGAGTATAAACGACAAATG
>NZ_JHBV01000004.1 GCF_000724545.1 Aureispira sp. CCB-QB1
TACCTTTTTCACACTACTTTCTTGTATTTATACTTTTTTTTCACTTTTTTGTTTACAGTTTTAATGTACGATAATGTCTAATAGCTAGGAACTTAAAGAAGCTGTTTGGACAACCGTTCAAGCAGCTTTTTTATAAGATCGTACCGACTTCTACCAGCCCTTTGAGCAATTGCCCTTTTTGCCTTTTCCAAAAACGAATATCTGCAACAATAGAGCGAATACCAATGCGTTGCAGACCTGTGTTATTCTTATCCCAATAATCGTAATATACTTGCGTGCTATTGATACAAAGTGCTCGTATGTCTTTTGTCTTTATAGCTAGTTGGTCACAAACAATGAATTACAAGGCTTTCCACTGTTTTACTTTTACTCGTTTGACAATTAAATCAATCACTTCCAAAATAAGCTCGTTGGTCAATTCGGTACTTTTATTAGCTTGCGGTTGTAAAAAAACTTCTAAGATACTTTCTGTTACCAAAGTAATCATAGGCTGGTTATCAGCAGCACTTAGGTCCGTAATTAATTGATCAACAACACCAAAAACAATTTGGCTGGTTGCTGTATTTAACGTTTCTTGTATTTGAGCACCAACGATGGGTATTCGTTTGATTTGTTGTACTTCGGGATTGTTGATAACCGTATTTTCAACCGTCTTGACCACATATTTTTCTAATAGTTTTTGATATTGAGGATACTTTGCACGAATTCCTTCTTGTAGTGTTTGCCCAATGAGTTCCGCAATTTCTTTTTGGCGGGGTTGCAGTACTTGGCTCAAAATAGCTTCATTGAGCGGTTGTCCTCGATTGATTTCGCTTTTCGTTTGACTAAGTACCTTAATAACGACTCGATCTGATATTTCTTCAATAGCAATATTATAATAATAGGTCAATGTTGTAAACAGCGCATAATTATTCAAGTCGATGACTTGCCAACGATGTAGACGATATGTCAAGCCAATAATTCTAAATAAACGCAAAATACGGAAGGAACTGGTCGGGAAACAACCTAAGACATCATACCAATGAATGAATGGATAAAAGAACCACTTAGCATAGACTTTTTGTTGTATGGCTATTAGCCAACGAACAGAAAATTCGACAATAAAAATGCTGACAATGATACCATCATAAAAGTAAAAATCTTCATGAATAGATTCATAAAAAGGTAGAATAGGGTCTACTATTTTTTTGACCATATTGGTATTATACAAAGCGTCAAACATCAACCACGCTAAATCAAATACAGTTAGACCCAACATCAGCAAGTCGGTCATAACTGACAGCCAATTTAAAGGACTTTTGATATTTTGAAAGCGTGGCAACATCATTTTTTATTCTTTGCGTTCTAATACACGGAAGGTGTAATCATAGGGATTTTTAGCATCTTTAGGATGGCTTATGCTACTGATTTCTTTCCAATGTTGGTCATTGATTTCAGGGAAAAAAACATCGGCATCTTCTACTTCAATGTCAATTTCCGTTAAATAAAGTTTTGTTGATAAAGGCAGACCTCTACGGTAAATTTCTCCTCCACCAATGATAAAAGCTTCCTCTGCTTCCCGTTCTTGTGCTACCGCCAAAGCAGCACCAATGGAATGCACTAGAATACAACCCTCGATATAAAATTCAGGATTGCGACTGACAATAATATTGGTTCTATTGGGGAGTGGCTTCCCGATTGATTCAAAGCACTTTCGTCCCATAATAATAGGATGCCCTGTCGTTACTTTTTTAAAGTATTTAAGGTCGGCAGGAAGGTACCAAGGAATATCATTTCCTCGACCGATTTCTCGATTGTTGCCCATTCCTACAATAGTTGATACTCTCATAGATTTAATCCCTTTTGTTGTAGAACGTTTTGTAAACTACTGCTTAAATACATAACCACGTACTATAAATGATATTTTCTTTTGTTTGATGCAATAGCTTTGTGGTAAACAGTATTTTATAAACGGTTTTTTTTTGTTTTTGTTGGTAACAATAAAAAATATATAAGCTTGTTTGTCAATAATAAGGAAACTTTGCTTGTTAGCCAACTCTCCTTTGAAGTAAATTAATTCTATAAATAAGGACTTTTAAAATAGTGGCTTGCTAATTGGTTATTCTATAGTAAAAGCCAATACATTCTATTAGAATTAATTAGCACTTATATTTAATCAGTAGATGACGATTAAGATTTTTTGAAACTGATAACTTTTTTTGATAAACAGTATTAACTAATAAGAGCAACACTCATCTCACTTTTGGGTGAACGTTGCTTGCTTCTAGTAAATGGTAGTTAACTACCCCAAATTATGCTTATTTATACAATAAAAAACACCTTTAATATATTGAAGTAAAAGCCAATTTAAAAAATTGTTGTAACACAAAAAAGAAATGAAATTGAATTATGGTTGTCAATAATGCTTAGAAGTATAAACAAGTTTTTCTGTACTTTTACTTAGTTAACATAGCGTACGGATGTTAAAGGCAAAGCTGAGTGAAAAAGCTATAGAAAGCAGGATAGAAAATAAGTACTTGGATACAGCAATAAAGAAAAAGAGTTTCTTAGAAGAATAAAAAAGGCTAACGTGTTTCTACAAACTCGATTCTAAAAAAGGACTTATTGAGCAGATACTTTTTTACAAGAGTGAAGTTGCTTACCAAAACTCATTAAGTAAAATTTGGAAGAGGGGACAAAATTTAGAGAGGAATATTACGACTCTATGGTGATGGATGTTGTTAAGGTAAAGTGTCTTTAAGAAGTAATCCACTTTTTGTAGATCCTAAATTTTAGCAACAACTTTTCAAGGGGGTGTTGGTGTAAGTGAGAAGCAAAAAATTAGGCGACCTGATATTATCAGGTCGCCTTTTTATAGTTTCTATCTAATTTATAGTATTAATCTGGTTTTTGGTAGGTTTTGGTGTATGCTATATATTTAGCAACTTCTTCTTTTACAACAGGAGCCAAAATTAATAGTCCAATAACATTAGGGAATACCATAGCAAAAATCATGGCATCTGAAAAACCAATAACAGAGTCTAAACTAGCAGCGGCACCAATAACAACAAAAGTACAGAATAGTAATTTATAAATAATATCTGCTCTTTTGCTTTTCCCAAATAAAAACTTCCATGCTTGTAGTCCGTAATAAGACCAAGATAGCATCGTTGAAAATGCAAATAATACAACCGCAACGGTTAGTATGTACTCGGCACCAGGCAATGAAGATGAGAACGCAGCAGAAGTGGCACTAACGCCATCCGCTTTTTGACCATAAACCATAAACTGCCCCTCAATATTGGTAATAATTAATACTAAAGCAGTCATTGTACAAATAATAACAGTATCAATAAACGGCTCTAATAGAGCAACCATGCCTTCTGATGCTGGATGAGATGTACGAACAGCAGAGTGAGCAATAGCGGCAGAACCAACTCCTGCTTCGTTAGAGAATGCTGCACGTTGAAAGCCTTGAATCAAAACTCCAATAATACCTCCGGCAATAGCAGTGGGAGCAAAAGCACCTTCTAAGATCAATCCAAAAGCAGTAGGAATTAAGCCAATATTCATAAATAGCACAATAAGAGCTGCGCCAACATACAATACAGCCATAAAAGGAACGACCTTTTCGGTTACTTGACCTATTCTTTTGATTCCTCCAATAATTACAATACCCACCAAAAAGGCGACAATCAATCCAAAAATTGTTTTAGCACTCATAGGAATAGCCGAAGCATCTCCATAAATAACATTTAAAAACTGAATAGCAGCTTGATTGGCTTGGAACATATTTCCACCACCAAAAGAACCACCAATACACATAATGGCAAAGAAAACAGCAAATACTTTACCCAAAGCACCTAGACCTTTTTCTTCTAAACCTTTCTTCAAGTAATACATTGGTCCCCCATGTACCGTTCCGTCTTGATCAATTTCTCTGTATTTGACCCCTAATGTACATTCTGCAAATTTAGAAGACATCCCTAAGATACCTGCCAAGATCATCCAAAAGGTAGCTCCAGGTCCGCCAACACTCAATGCAACAGCTACACTAGCAATATTACCTAGTCCTACGGTTGCCGAAAGTGCTGCTGTTAAAGCTTGAAAAGGCGTTACTTCACCATCTGCACTTTCATCTCGAATGGTATCGGGCATATCATCAATAATATCTTGTCGAACATTATCATTAGGGACAATTACTTCTGTAGTAGCATCAGGGTTATAATAATCACCACGAACTGTTCGAATGGCTAGAGGCAAATGTTTGATATTAGGAAAACCAAAGTAGATTGTAAAAAACAAAGCACCAAGGATTAGAACGATTAAAACGATTGGAATTCCTACGTTATTGCCTAGAGGAATAGAGAAGAAAATGATACTCTGTACAAGGTTAGAGAAAGGCGTAAATGCCTCATCGATTTGTTGGTCAATGCCTTTAGCGGCGGGTTCTTGGCAAAATGCAAGGATAGGAGTTAGGATAGCAAGAAGGGATAGAATGAATCGTTGTTTTATGAAGCTAATCTTTGATTTCATTGGTATGATGTCTGTTTTTTTTAGCATTATTAATTTAGTATTATTGTAATGTTATTGCACAATATACTAAAAATGTCAGGGAATCTCCAAAAGAGACTGTAGGTATGTACATTGCCCTTAAGGTTTTAGAACGCTTAAAGGTACTCTATAGGCACCTAAAACAACAAACGCTTTCTTGGATTAAGAAAGCGTTTGTCTAATAATTATAGTTGAAACTTATCGTTAAAACTCTTGATTAGTTCGTGGGTCGTTGTATCCGTATTGTAAACAGAATACCAACCTTGATATTCATGAGGTGGGTCCCCAATTAAATCGTCTCCAGCTTCATAAACAGACCTAGGCACACGAGGGCGACCTTCTCCTCCCCAAGCCCAGAAATTAATTCCTTGATAAGGACTACCTTCATTGATGTTTTTTTCTAAATACTCAAACATAAACTTAAAATAAGAATCTCGTTGTTGAACCGTAGAACTAGCATCATAACTCTCTGCATCTCTAGCAATTCCAAATTCTTCCAAAACCACAGGCATATTCATTTCTTTGGCAATTTCTATATGCTTATCTAAATAAGCAATGGCTTTCTTTTGAGCAGTTTCTAAAGTAGGAACCTTGTGAGGATCATACCACCCCCAGTTTTGTATCCAAATATGCGCTGTTAAATAATCAATTCCCATAGAATGGTTTTTGATGAAGTTTTTGCGACGGTTTCCAAATAAAGATTCTGACATGATGCCTTCGCTTCCTGTCGAAATCAAATGATTGGGATCCATTTTGCGAATGAACTTTGTCGTTTGACGAATCCAGTTTCTATAAGCACTAATTTTGACACCACATTTAGGTTCATTGGCCAATTGCCAAGCCATTATTGTTGGGTCATCCTTATAAGGTTTGCCCGTCACGGTGTTGGTACGTTCTACGATTTTTTTGACGTGAGCCTTAAACCAATTTTTAGCACGTGTATTGGAATAAAAACGGAAAGTATAATCCATATAAATACCCCAAGAAACGCCTCCGTCTAAAGAAGGATATGGAATGGGGGAATTGTCTAACCATGATAAATACTGTGCAAATCCACCCGACCAATGCCAGAAATTGCCCAAGACGAGAACACCATAAATATTACGTTTTTCCATTTCTGCTAACAGAAAATCCAAGCCTTCAAGAATATCTTCGTTGTATTCAAAAGGTTTGATCATCAAAGGAGGTTGAACACGATATTTTTCTTCTCCAGGACCTTCCGAACCAACCATAATACGCAGATTATTGCAACCAATTTCTTGCAATTTATCCAATTCTTTGATCAAGCGTTCTCTTTTGGAAGGAACACCTAAGTGCATCCCGTACCAAAAATTAGTTCCAATAAAACGATAAGGCTTACCATCTATTTTGAATTCTGTTCCATCTACAGATACAAACCCTTTAGGAGGGGTGGGATTGGCAAGAGGGATATTCGCTTCTGATTTTGGAAAGAACGATGAAAAAAAAGCAGCCATTAGAATAATTGATAATTGTTTCATATAGTTATTTGATATTTTTAATCCTAGTCGATAATTCAGCCAATTGATCACTAAAGACCAGCCAAAATTAGAGGATGAATTTTATAATAACAATTTAAGAAGTTTATTTTGTAATTTATAAGATTAGATGGTGTAGCGAATGAAAGGCATATAAATAAGCATCCTTTGTAGCTTGCAAAGCTATTTATAGATAGTTGTACCCTCCGATTCATTCGTGAACCTGTTTGTTACCAAAACAGCAATTATACCAAAAAAAAGAGCAATAGGGGAATTTAACAGTTGTTAAGATAGAGAGGGAGAAAAAGAGCGGCATAAAAAAAGCCCATTTAGCATAGCTAAATAGGCTTATCATAGGTTAAGAGTGGGTTGAAAAATGAGGGTATGGGAGGTTTAGTAGGGTAGAATATTTTTTATAATAGTCAGCAGTTGCCTAAATTAGGTGAACTTATTTGATCAATACTTTTTGAGCTGTGGTTGTGCCAGCAACAGTGTGCTGTAAAAAATAAGCACCTGTACTCAATTCGCTAACATCAATGGTTTTGGAAGTACCTTGCATACGTCCAGTCCAAATTACTTGTCCATTTATATTAAATAGAGTCAACTGTGCTTCTTGCGCTTCTGTTTGTTGAATGTTTAAGATATCGGTTGCAGGGGTAGGAAAAACAGACCAATCAAAACTTTCAACAACTTCTACTAATGTTTTGGTCGCCTTTTTTGCTGGTTTTTCTGTTGTTTCGTTTTGGGTAGCAACAATTGCTGGTTCTATTTTTTCGATAGCATCAGAAATAGCTTCAACGGGTAAAGAAAGTTCTGTAACCAATAGAGGTGCAACAACAGGTGCTTCTTTTTGTTCTTTTAAAGGATTGATTTGAATGTCAAAACAATTGAAATGATTCCAAGCGGTTTCCATACCTCTACCTTCAATTAAATCGACCTCAGAAACACTTTCAGGCAAACGCTCAAAATGTACTTCACACTCAAAGTAAGTAGTTTCTTTTTTAGAATCAGCATTCATATATACAGTTTCGGCAACCTCTTTATATTTTAATCGATTGTTTCGGCGAACGTTATAGACACCAATAAGGTCATATTCTTTGTCATTGATTTTGTCTTTTAAAAACCATGGATGAGCGCCCTCGGGAGAATATAGCCAAATAGAAGTATAAGAACTTGCTTTGTAACGGAAGTGAAAAATGGTACGATCTTTTTGATATTCTACTTTATCAAGTATGCATTGGTCATTGAACTGTTCGTAAGTAGGCTTGTTGTCTGTTCGGTTAGCTTCTAGAGTTGGAGCTTGTGAAACGTGTTGAGCATTCGTGTTGAGGGCAAGTAATAAAAATAAAAAACTGCTCAGAGAAAAAAGTAAATGCTTTTTCATAATAATGGTGGTTTAGATGGATCAATAGTTAGCAGCGTAGCTAACTACTAATGAATAGGATATATTATATTCTAATATCGAAGAAAAGAAGGGTAGGGTTCGTTTTCAATGATTTTAGGGTTGGGTATTAAGGTTACTATATGGTTAGATGCAAATGCTATGTATTTTGGTGTGTTTAATAATTGCAATCTTATTTAAAGTTCTGATAGACAGTTGTAAATTCGATTGTTTGTATTGATTAATACGAGAATTCTAAAAAAGTTACACCTAGTGGAGAAGTTTTTGAAAAAAAATTAACCAAAAGACGCTTTGCACAAAAAAAGCTATCTTTGCAATTAATTTTTAACTAGAACAGCAACACTCTTGGCAGGTATTTATATTCATATTCCATTTTGCAAGCAAGCATGTCACTATTGCAATTTTCACTTCTCGACTTCTTTAAAGCAAAAAGATATCTTGTTAGAAGCTATTCATAAAGAATTAAAAGCGCGAAAAGAAGAATTGGCAGGTCAAACGGTCGAAACAGTTTACTGGGGAGGGGGGACCCCTTCTCTGTTATCGACCGCCGAAATTTCTGAAATGTGGGATGTTATTACCAAAAACTACACCCTAAAGGATGATTTAGAGCTTACTTTGGAAGCCAATCCAGATGACTTGACACCTGCTTATCTGAATGCATTAATCAAAACCCCGATTAATCGTTTTAGCATTGGCATACAATCTTTTTTTGACGAAGATTTGGCGTTTATGAATCGGGCGCACAATGCAAGCCATGCCTATACTTGTATTCAGGCAGCTCAAGATGCAGGTTTTGATAACTTGACAATCGATCTAATTTATGGCACTCCAACGACTAGTCATGAGCGATGGAAAGCAAATCTAAACAAGGCTTTTGAGCTATCAATCCCTCATATTTCTTGTTATGCATTGACGGTAGAACCTAAAACTGCCTTAGCACATTTTGTAAAAACAGGAAAGGCTGCCAATATAGATGACGATCATACGGCAGAACAATTTGAAATTTTACTAAGTGAAATGGAAAGGAATGGATATGAACAATACGAAATTTCTAACTTCTGCTTGCCCAATAAATATGCAAAACATAATTCAAATTATTGGACAGGAAAACATTACTTAGGCATTGGTCCTGCCGCTCATTCATTTAATGGCAGGACTCGACGTTGGAATATTGCTAATAATGCACAATATATTAATGCATTAAAAAATGATACCACTTACTGGGAAACCGAAGTATTGACAGCAGAAAATCAGTTCAATGAGTATATTATGACGGCTCTAAGAACAAAATGGGGGGTGTCTGCTCGTCATTTGGAGGGATGGGGAGGCAATACAAGAACTTGGTTTGAGAAAGAAGCAATGATTTTTGTGCGCCAAGGATTAATGACAAAACGAGGTGAGGTTTATACCTTAACCGCCAAAGGAAAGATTGTCTCAGATTCGATTATTGCTGACTTGTTTTTGGATTAAGTATGTGATGCTGTCCTTGTTTTGATGCCAAGAGTGGGAGAGATCTTTTTTTGTTAAAATAGACAATAATAAGTAATCGTTCATAAAAATTTATAGGCAAAAAGAATTACATTTTTGACTATATTTTTTTCTGCCCACTTACTTAGCAACCAAAACTTTTATATAGATAAAAGTATACATTTTGTGTCTGCTGCTCCAAACAAGTTTCAAACTATTTATTAGATGTTTTATAATATGCGAATATTCATTGGATAATACTCCGATGATACTACGTAGTAATGCATTGAATTAACAGAAATATGGAAAAAATACTTTTATTTCTAATGTTTTTTTTGTTTATTTACTAGAACGTCTAACTCAATGTAATAAATTGGGGGTATTCCAAAACCATTTTGTTGAGAAGGATTTCTATTAACCCTTTAGTAATTTACTTCGTCAAAATTTAAAACTCACTAAAAATGGCTTGATTACATCCATAGATGGATAGAACAAGTTACAAGTAAAGTGCTCATGAACCTAAGATGCCTTAATCTAAATATTCCCCTATTTAAGATTGGTCTTACAAGCAGTGCAGCTCATTAAGCAAATGATATTTTAAAATAAGTAAACAGAAAAAGCATAGCTAAAGAATAGCCTTATTTTTTAGCGTTAATCAGCTGATCGAAGAGAAAAAAGGACAAGCTCTGTAGCTGATATAATTTTTTCTGAAGGATTACTTACTACCAACTCTGATAAATGCAATGGTTGGTGGAATGAATAGATAAAGCTGCCTGTTCATGATTACTGTATTAATAATAGTAGTAGTTCGTTGACTACTTTGCGAGCGCTTTGTTACTCCCTATAGTCGTGAGTTCGCTGCGCTCGGTTCGCTTTTAGTTCGCTGCGCTGCGACTGCGTGGTTTCAACGAACTATTGTAATAGAGTATTAGAAGATAAACCACGAAGTACTAAAACAACGTAATACATGAAAAAAGAATTAGAAGCTTTTGTAGTAGAATGCCAAACCTACATCAAAGAATTTCAGAAAAAAGCAAATTACACCCAACAGCAGAAAGATTATTTTGATGTCATTCAGAGCTTGATAAAAACATTGACCAAACATCAAAAAAAGCAAAAATTTGATCGGCAATTTGTAGAAGTTACAATTCCAGCTTATGAAGAAGGATTAACATTTTCTATTTCAGGACCAGAATCGACAGGTTATCATCAGCATCCCTGTGATGAAGTAGAATTTAAAAAAGGCATATATTCAAGAATATTATTACTAAACAATGCCTCCTCAGGGGAATATAGCGTTACAATTCACAACAATCATTTTAAAATGCTTGGGAAAAAGTCTTTTGTGAAAAAAGCAGGAACGCAAGTAGTTTTGAGAATTAGAGCCGAAAACTTATCTAAAAAATACGAAGAAGTTCATTTGGATATGAATGTGTATATGAAAGAAGTACATTCTTTGACCATTATTTCTTCTTCTAATAAAGAGGTGAAACGGATGGATAACCTCAACTTGTTAAAGGGAAAGTCTGTCAATTTTAAATTGGATCGATCAAATCCATCGGATACCTATAAGGTCGTTGTGAAAGGGCTTTCTTATGATGATAAGTTGTTGACTAAGGTTGATTTTGGACAAATTACAGAAGGCAAGTTCTTAACTATTACGGTTGCCAATCTTAATGCTCCCGCTCCCTCATCCAAAAATCATTACGATTTTAAAGTCAATGCAGAATTTGAGGTCAAAACAATTAGTATTGTCGAAAAGGGAAATTCTAAAAATGAAATTGCTTCAGCTTCTTATTTGGCATTAAAAAGCGACACAAATCTCTTGAATCATTCTACCGAGGGACCAATAGAAGGCGTCTTTTATTTATTGGAAGTGCAAGGAGTTGATGATAAGGATGTCATCTATTTTGACATTCCTTCCTTGACCTCTTCTAGTAAGGTAAATGTAAATGTGGCTATTGTAGCTGATCTCGTAAAAAAGTTGGATTGGGATAAAGATGTGAAAGAAGTAATTGAAAAGTTATACAATGATGAATGGATTTCACATGGGAGAAAGTACTTTAATAGAAAAGCTAAAGCTTATTTAAACAGCAATGGTAGTTCTAGCTTTGGTGATATGCTTAATTTAGGTTTGGCTGGAACGCTATTATATAGCGGAATGGCTCCATTTTCTGCCTTTACATTGATTTCTTTAAACATTCTTAAAAAGGCGCTGAATGATGCAGTCCGAGCAGAGAAAGAAATGCAATTAAATAGAATAGAAGATTCTGTTGACAAAATATTTGATGCTCAGATGAGAGATTTTAGAGAAGGTAAATCTATAAAAGTTGTTAGCGAAATTAAGAAAGGTTTGTACAAAAAGTATGGCGGTATTTTTATGACAACGGCTGAAATTAGGGATTGTATTAAATCAAATAATACACAAATTATACATTCTAGTAAAATCGAAAAGACAATAGATGACTGTTTTAAAAAGTAATCAAAAAATAGGGCGTTTGGGGCTTTTACTTTTTTGTTGTATTCTATTGGGGTGCAAAAATAAAAAAGAGAAGGTCTCAATGCCAATCTATACTGGTTTTGAATCAATCAAACAGGTACAAGATATTTTCATTTTTAAAAAAGATGATAAGTATGGTTTGGCAAACGCTTCTTCTAAAGTGGTCGTTCTTGAACCAGTGTATAGTGCCATGGAGGTTTTGATTACAGAAGAAAAACACCCGACTCAAGGTTTGGAGTTGCCAATTACCTTAGTTAAGTGCCAAAAAGAGGGGAAGTGGGCAGTAGGCACTTTGGGAGGGGATTTATTGTTTGACTATGATGCTATTTTGTTAGAAAAGAAAAATACAATCCCTTGTCAAAAAGGGGGCAAATGGGGAACATTGTCTTTTTGGGGGGCGACAATGCTTCCTTGTATTTATGACAGTTTAGATGTTTTGGAAAATGGAGTGGGGGTGCAATCCAATGGAAAATGGGGCGTTGTCAACTTTCAAAATGAACAAGTACTGCCAACAAAGTATGATAAGGTTTGGACATTAGATACAGCTACTTACATGGTACTTCATGGAGGTCGTTATCAGTTGATGAAAAAAGACAGTGTTTTTTCTGAATTCAAAGGGAGAGATTTATTGATTTTGAACGAAAATTTATTTGTTTTTGAGACAGAAGGAGGAGTAACTAAATTAATGAATCGTGAGGGAGATACTATTTTGACCAATAAAGGAGATTTGGACTTTAAACAACTGGCAGATAATAATACCTTAATAAAGATCAATAACAAGTGGGGAGGGCTATCTGCTAACGGGACAAAATGGATTCTGCCAATCTATGATTCTATTCAAACTATAAATAATACTTACTTTGGATTGAAAGATGGGGAATGGGGATTTATTATCAACGATTCTTTTGTTGTTGATCATTATGGTTTTATGGAAAATGAAATGAAAGCCGCTAAGATTCCTGATAGTCTATTCGTGGTGCCAAATGGTTTACTGTCCGTTAATGCCAATAGTGATAATAGATGGGGAGGATATCGTTCAAAGGTTGGTTTACTAGATTTAGTTTCGTATGATTGGGCGTTTCCTCCCTTATTGGAAGCAGTTCAAGCATTCCAAGAAGAAAAAGTCTATGCATTGGTTTATAACTATACCGCTAAGATTGACAACCAAGAGGGAATTTTAAGACCTGCTTTAAGTTCTGCTCCTTATTATTATCATTTTATCCCTAAAGAGTATCACGTTTCTAACCCCATACTGGCATCAACGAGTTGTTTGGGACTTCAAGAGAATGCTAAGTTCTTTTTGCTTGATAAGCATGGGAAAAAACTATCCGAACCGATATACAATGGGGTTGGGTTTAGTATAAACGATAAAGGGTATATGGCTTTGCTGAAGGGCGATAAGTGGGGATGTATGGATGCTAAAGGAAATGAGATTTTAGGTTTTGAATATGAAAAGATACAGATCCTACCAAATGGTATAATCGAATGTATAACAGCAAATAATCAGGTGAAATATTGGTACGAAGGCAAAGAGTTGCCTTCTTTGGTTGGAGATTATTTTGCAACAATAGGAATAGAAAAAACTAGAACAGCGCAAAGACATGTATCAAAATTCTAAAAATGATGTTATGTTTTATTTTCCTGAATCCATGCGAACGATTTTAGGATAAAATGGAGCAACAATATCTACTAGTTCTTGTTGTGCTTGCATGACTGTATGAATGTCTTTGTAAGCGAAAGGGGCTTCATCTAATCTCGCACCAATTAATTCTACTTGGTTGCTTTTTAAAACTTCTCGGAGCATTTTTTTAGTGAAGGACTCTTTGGCTTTTCGTCTAGAAAAAGCGCGACCAGCACCATGAGAAGCCGAGTTGATGGATTGCGGATTGCCTAACCCTCGAACAATAAAAGCAGGAGCAGTCATAGAGCCAGGAATAATACCCCAAGCGCCTTTGTGTGCGGGGGTAGCTCCTTTCCGATGTACAAAAACCGCAGAGCCATCTGCTAGTTGTTCCTTCCAGGCAAAGTTATGATGGTTTTCAATTTGATGCAATTGTTTGATACCTAATGCTTTTTGAATGCGACGATGAATATGATGGTGGCATGCAGAAGCATAGTCACCAGCCAGATTCATGGCAATCCAATACTCTTGTCCTTCTTGTTCATTCATATGCAACCATGATAAATGAGCCGTAGACTTAGGCAAATTGCGTTTTTTCATAGCAATATTGGTATAAGTATTGGCTATTTTAGCACCCAAACCTCTTGAACCTGAATGGCTCAACAAGGCTAGATAGTTGCCAATTGGCAAATTCAAGTCATTATTCGCTTCCTTAATTTCAACCCAACCAAATTCCACAAAATGATTGCCCCCACCAGAAGAACCAATTTGTTGATAAGCTTTGTCAATTAAAGAACGCAACAAACCGATTTCTTTAAATTCAGATCGATCAAAAATAGCATCGTTTCTCTTGTTGTCATCAAACGTAGTTTTACCAAATCTAGAATTGTCTTGAATAATTCTTTTTAACTGAGAGGTATTGTCCTTGATATAACTCCCTTGAGCATCAAAGATACTCAAACACATTCGACAACCAATATCAACCCCAACTCCGTAAGGAATAATAGCATCTTTAGTAGCCAAAACGCCACCAATAGGCAATCCATAACCATAATGCGCATCTGGCATTAAAGCACCATCGGCTGTAATAGGAAGGCTCATGGCTTGTTTCATTTGCTCTTTGGCACTCTCGTCGATTCCATTAGCACCATAAATAGTAAAAGGCTTATCAGAAAAAGCATAGTTTTCGACTTTTGCTTGTTCGTCCAATAGCTTGATGGCTACAGGTCCTAAGACAGTATGTTGCGTATAATCCTTGGGTTGCTGTGCGACTTGTTGAAGCAACTCCAATTTTTCTTTTTTGGAAGTATGCTTATAACCTTTGCCAACAAGTAACATTGCCAAACTTCTAATAGCAGTATCTTGGTAACCTATAGCTACTAAATCTTTTCCTCTAAGTTTTTCTTTTTTCATAACCTGTAATTCCTTGACAATATCGTGTTGGTTAAAACAACTACCACACTATAAATGCCATAACTATCTTTATATAAGATAGAATGGTTTTAAAATAGAAGTGTACGTTTTGCATTGATTATCTAAACTCTATCTTGCTGTACTAAGTTCCAAAAAGTCAATTTATTTTAAGGATTGGCAATAGGCGGAGGGAGATGCACACCTTGTTGTTCTAGAAAAGTGTGGACTTCTACTAATATTCGAGCAGCTTCTTTGGGGAATTCAATAGTAATTGGGACAGGTTCAGTTACTCGATTATTGTACAGATGAAAGACCAAAAAATCATTGTTAGTAGATAAATGAACTTTATTAATGGCCCTTATGGGATGTGTAATTTGGGTATAACCTAGATGATAAAATTTATAAGTAAGTTCTTGGTCGGTTAGAGATAAAAAACAGTCTGTTCCGATGGGGACACTAAGTATTGTTTTGTATAGAAGATAACAGAAGGGAAGATTAGCATAGAAAGCACCATGAAGAAAATATTTCAATGAAATCAATTTAAGACTAAAATAGAGTGCAATCCAAATTACAGTTAATAAAAAAAAGCCCAATGTCAGAAGCCAACCTGTACGCTTATTGGTACAGACGATACTAAAAGAACTATCGTCCTGATATGTTTCGATGTCTGAATTCCAGTGTCTAGTCTTCATGCTTGAGTTTGGATGCGTTGGTTGTTTGTTTCTTATTATAAGGAATATTATAAAATTGGGGGATGGAGCCAGTATACATATAGGCAGGGAGTATTAATACTTGGTTGATCTTGTCTAAATGAGGTACCTTATGTTCTTCAGAAAAAAAGATTTTTTGTATAGGAGATTCCCATCTTATTACGTTGAGCGGTTTGCGTTTCTGCTTGGGATAAAAAGTAATTTGACGAAGTTCCAATTTAATTTGTCGATACCCTATGATATACTCTTTAATAAAAAGACCGATAAAAAGAAAAAATCCACAGGTTAGCCAAAAGTGCAAAACATAGGGTGTGATGTAAATGTTTATCCAAATTAGTTTATCTAGAAATGCTACAGAGGAATATATTTCTTTTATTAAGAGTATTGATATACATGATGTTATGTACATTCCGAATCCTAGAGCTCCCATATAAAATGGAAATGCATCCCAGATTGGGCGATACGATAGAGTAATAATAGTATGTGGTTGCCAATTCTCTGTGCTCATAAATACACTTAGCTTTTCATATACCGATCAAATCGCTTGAACCACTGCCCAAACGTACTTTTCTCCATACTACTTCCAAAGGCAATAAAATAATCTTCCCAAGTATTGGCATCAATGCTGTTGAACCAAACTACAAAGTCATAAATAAAAGTTCCAACTTCAATAACCGTCAAGATCGCATTGACACCAGGCATTAACCGAGCCAAAGGCTTCGCATATTTTAGTGCTTTGGTCAACTTGCTAACTGGACCGGCTACTTTTTTATAGACCTTTTCGGCTGTTTCATTCAATAAATCAGCGGCCTTATTTTTAATAGATTTATCCTTCCAATTATGATCTTCTAGTAGTTCATACGCCTCTTGCGCCGTATTTTGGAATTCACCAGCTGCTTTTTTTAGTCGGTCTAAATCCTTTTTGTCAACCGCATCTGCTAATTGATCTGCCTTTTTTACTAAATCTTTATTTTTTTCTTGAATTTGACGAAGTCTCTTATTGTCTTTTTCCAAGGAAGGCTTGTCCACATCATCAGGTGTGGGGGACGTTTTTTTACCATCTACTTTAGGCTTAGCTTTAGGAGGATTGATGGTAACATTAAAGCCAATGCTAATACTAATATTACAGGCTGCAAAATCAACACCAGGGAAATTAAAGTCACTACCAAGACTATCCATTAATTTGACACAATTGATAGCTCCTTGAAAGCGGATCGAAATAGGATTAAATTTGGAACGATTTTTTATTTTTTGAACCGTACCAGTTTTCTTTTCATTTCCATTTTCATCTATTGTTACATCACTCTCTGATAGACCTGGGGTAAAGCTATATTTGGCAACATCTGTTTTTAACGTTAATAATACAAACCCCAAATCCAAGGTAAGCCCTTTGCTAAATAATGTAGTAGAACCAGCGCCCATAGATGGCATTTTGGAGCGAAGCATTTTGAGGTTGATACTGCTTTTTAGAACCTGTTCAAAATCAACAATAAAACCATTTAGAAATTTTTCTTGATTGGTAATTGTAATAGGATCAATTAAGGCAAGTTTGCCACTAATCTGACCTTTTCCTCCAGTAAAATTAACGTATTTTCCATTAAAATGATCTGGAATTAAGGGAAATTCATAAACATCTATTTTGAGTTGGCTAGGAGCTGTTTTGATATCATTAGCTGAATCAAGCCATGATTTTTTGCCTTTGAAAATTTTATCAAAAGAAACGTGTAAATTATTGGCCTTAGTACTCCAACCATTAGCAGAAAGGACTTTTATTTCTTTTAACAAAGCCTCTTTCGCAGAATTTTGATAAGCGGTTGCTAAAAGGTTGAGATCATATTTTCCCTTTCCAAATATTTTTTCCCATTCCCCCTGCATTCTACTATTAACAGTAACAGCAGAAACATTATCTACATTCGCCACATAGTATTTGTCAAAAACTTGAAGGACGTCCCATAACTTTTTACGGCTTAACCCATCGGCTACATAATTCTTAGCAACAACATCTGTCAATGCTTGACGAATATCAGCACTACAAGCAGAAGTATCAATAAGTTGGAATAAATCATCGGCAGAATTAACAGGAACCGTATAGTCAGCCACCATTTCTTCTCCAAAACCAGCAGCATCTGCTTTTTGTTTGAGTTGAGTCGTGATGGTTTCTAATTGAGCCAGTTGAATTGCTTCTCCTTCCGATAAGGTATGGCCACTATTTTTGATTTTATGAATGCTGGCAAGCATTTCTTGATAAATAGCAATAATTTTATACTTATTCATGGTAACCTAATTTAGGGATTACTTTTGACAATTTATGTTACAATAGACTTAGATTACAACAAAGAATCTAAATATTTTAATGCTTTTTCTGCTTGTATTTTTAGCGAATTTAATTTCTCAAACTCTTTATCTAGTACGTGCAGTGATTTTTTGAGATCATCTGTTTGTTCTTGAGACGAGTCAGTATTATCTATCTCAATATCTACAACATTACTAGCCATCAAAGCTTGTTTGATTTTAGCTGCAATGCGTTTGAGTTTTGGATATTCTGAACGAACGGTTTGAATATCTTTTTGATACAGTGTTTGCGTTTTTTCATTTACTTCATCAAACTTATTCAAAAAACTTGCGGCACTTTTTAGGCAAACTTTGGCAATTTTAAAATGTTGATTGGTGTAAGCACTATCCAAGGTTTCTTTATGACTAACCAAGGGCAAAACACGATCTTGCAAAACTTTTCTGGATTTAAGATAATTGTTTTTTACCAACTTGATGGCTTGCGTATTATTTTCTGTATCGGCTAATTTTAACAACTCCGTTTCACCAACATTAACCTGATCTAAAGCGGCATCTAAAAAAGGAAGCTTTTTGTCGTGAAAATGTGGTGTTATAGCTGCTTTTGCCCACAACTTTTTACCTGCTTTAGAGATTCGGTCAGGCTTCCCTTTTCCTGCATTAATTGCAATGTGCATTTTGGTACCACTGTCCGTTGTTTCAAAAAAACATTTCCCTTTGGCAAAGCCAACTTGAGCTTTATTCTTTTTAAAAAAGTTTGCCAAATCTCCCACAAAAGCTCCCATTAAAATAAGAGCCGATTCTTTGCCATCAGCAAATTTGTGGTTGCCACAAATAACAGCGTCCAATTCACCGAGTTTTGCAGCCCGCAAAATTTCTTTTTTTAGAAACTTAGCATAAGTTTCAAAATCCATCTCTAGAATTTCATGAATTTTCTTTTTGTGTTTGAATGGCATGGTTACTGTTTCAGAATTTTAAATTAATTTTAGCTAGAAAAACAAACAGCAATAATACAAAAAAATACCCAAAAAAGCAAGGGTTTTTCTTAATAGCCTTATTTAATTTATAGAGAATTGTATTATTCTATAGCGAGATAGTAGTTCCATAAAAAACAAAAGGATTAGGGATTTTTGGTTGGAAAAACAAAAAATCAAGGAAGTACTTGTTATCTTTGATAAGTAATACCTTGGGAGATGCTTGGGCAAAAATAATTGGCGTTTTTTATAACATTGTTTTGTAGCACGTAGTAGCAGCGCCATTAACTACAAACGAAACATACTAATTATCAATAATGACAATGAAAAAATATCTGTTGCATCCTTATTTTAGAATAATATTGGTGGCAACTATCGTACTACTTTTGTTGAACAGTTGTGAATATGGACTGGAGCAAGGTAATGTGGCTCAAAATCCTACGGTCACAGCGAACAAAAATACTGCACCTGAAACAGCTGATGATCATGGAACCAATGGCGCATCAAGAAATGAGTCGATCGAAGAACCTTCCGTTCCTGTTGCGCCCAAAGAATTTACCGAAAGAGATTTGAAGTTTAAAGGAAAGCCAATTGTTATTACACGACACGCTCGTTGCCGAATGGGATGCCGAGAAATTGATGCTTTTGAAATTCAAGAAGTGATTGATCAAGATCATATTAATTATAAAAAGACAAGACCAGCGCAGCCTGGAAAATGCCCATCTATTGCTTATGAGGGGACAACTAGAGATCAGCAACATGTGCGTGTTATTGTTGGGGATTGTGAGCGTGATCCTATTATTATCACTGTAATTGACTTGGGAAATAAATACAATTGTACTTGTGATTAAGCTTAAAAAATGGATACGATAATAGAATGGTTTCATCGATTTTCTGATGGACTAACAGAAACAGAAAGCAAAGCTTTAACAACTTTTGTGTTGGTGATTCTTTTGTGGGTAATACAACGAATTGTGACACGCTCTATTATGAAACTACAGAGCGATTTAGCGGTTCGTTATACTTGGCGAAAGAGTGCAACGTATGGTATTTATGTAATTGGAATTATTGGTATTGCCTTAGTTTGGGCGAATCACTTTGGTGATTTTGCTACTTATTTGGGGTTGCTATCCGCAGGTCTAGCAATTGCTTTTCAAGACCCTATTGTCAACATGGCAGGATGGTATTTTATCTTGGTACAAAAGCCATTTAAGGTAGGAGATCGGATTCAAGTCGAGAATCAAATTGGTGATGTTGTAGACATCAACTTGTTTCAGTTTTCGATTGTAGAAGTTGGCAATTGGGTAGGAGACGAGCAAAGTACAGGTCGGATTATACACATTCCTAATTCTAAAATTTTTAAAGCTCCTTTGGCAAATTACAATGAGGGGTTGGATTACATTTGGAATGAAATTCAGGTTTTGGTGACATTCGAAAGCAATTGGAGAAAGTGCAAAGAGGTATTGCAGGAAACATTGAACGAACACGCACCTAAGGTCAGTGAGCATGCTAGAAAAGAACTACAGTCAGCTTCTGGACAGTATTTGATTTATTATCATAAGGTAACACCAATTGTTTATACAAGTGTCGAAGCTAGTGGTGTTTTGTTAACAATGCGTTATTTGTGCGAGCCCAAACGACGACGAAATACGACAAGCTATTTGTGGGAAAAAATCTTAGATCAATTTAACGATCCAGCCAATGTTGATATGGATTTCGCTTATCCTACTCGACGAGCAGTTACGACTGGAGATGGTGTAAAAGCAGCTACAGGCGATTGATGTTACTAAAATGATTGAAAATTGAAACAGAAACCTGTGATTTTTGAAACGTTTAGAATCGTTAGTTTTAACAAAATAAAAACAAAAGAGATGAATTATAATTCTTTGGAGCGTCGTTTTTTTGTTTAATTTGTTTTTCTTAAAAAGAATCTTTTTGTTTGAATAATAAACCTACTTTTATTCTTCTCGACTCTTAAATGATTGCCCAACAGTTCTTGTATTAAAAATGACTATTTTGCTCGCTCTCAATCTTATAAAACAATAGATAATCATTATTGGTAATCATAGGTTTTTCATTTCTTATATCGTGTGCCTTTGATACACTGCGATAGCCAACAAAATTAGGATGTTTTTATACGTAATAATGCTTTTGTGTTTTTTATTTAGAAACTAAAAAGACCTTCTTTGATGTTGACTAATTAGTGTTATTGCTATTGGGATTAGCTGTATAGAACCTAATAATAACCTAGCTGGAATGTACGTTAAACTAGGTGTAAAATTATTTTGTGATACAGTTGTTTTGTGTTGATTTAGATTTGTAAAATATCAAAAAAACAATGCTATAGGATAGTGAGAGAAGTAAACGTAGACTACAATCTACAAATTACCAAATAAATATAAAATAAAATGATTGATATTGCTTTATTAAGCGAATTTTGTAAAATCCCTGCTGCACCTGGCTTTGAGCAGCGATTGCGAGCTGTAATAATGGAAATGATTGCTCCTTTAGTGGATGAGGTGTCTACCGACGCAATGGGAAATGTATATGCAGTGAAAAAGGGAACGAAGAAGGGGAAAGATGCCAAAAAGGTAATGATTGGAGCGCATATGGATGAAATTGGCTTCATTGTAACGCATATAGAAGAAGGTGGGTTCATTCGTTTTCACACCTTAGGAGGGTTTGATCCCAAAACTTTGACCGCTCAACGTGTTATTATCCACGGAAAGAAAGACATTGTAGGTTGTATGGGGTGTAAACCTATTCACTTGTTAAGTGCTGCTGAACGAGGTAAGCCATTGGGAATTAAAGATTATTTCATTGATACAGGAATGACACAAGAAGAAGTGGAGTTGTTGGTTAGTGTTGGTGATCCAATTACTAGAGAGCGAGAGTTGATAGAAATGGGAAATTGTGTTAATTCAAAATCTTTGGACAATCGTTTGGCTGTTTATATGCTTTACGAAACTTTGAGAGAATTAAAAGATACTCCTGTCCCATACGATGTATACGGCGTATTTACGGTACAAGAAGAAGTAGGAATTAGGGGGGCTAATGTTGCTGCTCAACAGGTTAATCCTGATTTTGGATTTGGAATTGATGTAACGATTGCTTTTGATGTGCCTGGTTCACAAGCACATGAACGCATTACTTCTTTGGGTAAGGGCTGTGCTATTAAAATCATGGATAGCTCGACAATTTGCGACTATAGAATGGTTAATTTTATGAAGCAAACGGCTGATAATTACAAAATTCAATGGCAACCTGAAGTGTTAACAGGAGGAGGAACCGATACGGCTGGTATTCAACGTAGAGGAATTAATGGCGCCATCGCAGGATGTGTTTCTATTCCTTGTCGGAATGTGCATCAAGTTATTGAAATGGCGGATAAAAGCGATATTCGAAATGGTATTGATTTGCTTAAAAAATGCCTCCTAGAAATGGATCAATACGATTGGAGTTTTAGATAAACTATTTCCGTCATTGTTTAGGCGCTAAAAATAATGTAGCAGTATTTTGCTGCCTTTTTGAAAATATAAGATATTAGGTTGGTTGTTAGTTGTTCTATGTTTGTAAATTACAAATAAAGATACTAATAACCAACCTACTGTTTTTTTAGAGGGTGATTTGACTTGAATGGCTGCGACTTTACAATTTTGCTACCAACTCATGTAAGACAGTTCGATCTATGACGTGTTTGCCTTCGAACCAAATCATTTCAAATTGAATGCCTTGTTGTTGAGTAAACATATCATGCATCTGAATTTTTTCGGCACTTAAATACTCGTCTTCCTTTCCATAGACAACATACAGCTTCTTTTGCGCCAAGTAATCTTTCATAGGCAAATAGCTTAAATCCGTAGGAAAGGCAGCACCCCACAAAATAAGATTATGAAAGAAAGGTCGATTGCGTTCTATCCAACGCACGACAGTTGCCCCTCCTTGCGAAAAGCCCAGAATGTTAATCTCTACGTTTTCAGGAAGTTGGTTTTTGTATTTGTAATAAAGATGTTCTATATAATTACAATAATCCTCAATTTCAGACAAACGATCTGCTTTGGTCATCCAAGAAGCTCCTACGCTGCCCTTCTTTTCGTTCCAATAAAAGCGAGAAAATCCTTCGGGGGCAACGATAAAACAATCGTCTCCTAATTGATTGAATTTATGAATGATTTGGCTGGCCAACTGACCATAACCATGACAGACAATAAAAAACTTCTTCGTAGAGGAAGAAGGAGTTCCTAAGGTGTAATAATGAGCGGTTTTAGGAAATTTGATTTGGTGTGATTGCATAACAAAAGAGTTTTTTGACTTTTACACGAAAAAACTATATTTTGGGTGGAATTAGAAATAATTATAAAATTATTTTTTTGAACAATAGTTCGTTGAAAAACTTTATTAGTTTGATAATCAATTAGTCGTGAATTTGTTGCGTTTTGTGTTAAAGGCTTAATTATCAAACTAATATAAACGTGTTTTTTTATCTTTTTGGTGAAAAAGTAAAAAATCAACGAACTACTATTTGAATACATTGCTTTAAAAAATTATTGCTTTGTAAGTCATGGAATTATGCTTGTTTCGTTTTTGTGCTTTATTGGACAAAAGAACCAATACAACTAATTTTAGAGCTTACAACTTGTGATGGAAGGAGAGCAATAAAAATCAACAGTACACTTTCAATATTACAACCTATCTAATGGCTAAAAATAACAATACTAAAAAAGCAAAGGAATCCAATGGAGGTTCTTCAACAAATACAAATAGCTTGTTAGCTCGATTTGGAAAGCATCTTATAGCCTATTTTGTTTTGATTGCAGCAACAATGTTGTATTTAAAACCAGTGGCTTTTGATGGTATGTCTTTGCAACAACATGATAACGTTCAGGCAGTGTATCAACAGAAAGAAATTAACGATTATCAAGAAACGCAAGGCTCTGTTATTCGGTGGACGAACCATATGTTTGGTGGGATGCCAACGGCTATGATGAAAAGCAATAATTATAATTATGCTGGAACTTATGTGGGCAAAGTGATTACTGTGTTTACGCAAAAAAGCGAACTTAGGACGCTTTTTCTAATTATGATTTGCGGATACATAGGTCTTGTGCTAGTGGGCGTCAATTGGGTCTTGAGTCTGTGTTTGTCTATTATGCTAGGCTTTTTTACAGCCAATACGTTATATATTGCCGCAGGACATACTGGAAAAATGGATGTTTTGGCCATTACCCCAGTTATTGTAGGAGCATTTATTTGTGCTTACCGTAAAAATATGTTGTTAGGAACAACCTTTTTTACAATAGGCATCAGTTATAGCATTATGAGAAATCACGTGCAAATGACTTACTACACCTATTTCGCACTAGGAATTATAGGGCTTTTGTTTTTAATTGACGCTATCAAAAAACAACAAATTCCTCATTTTGGTAAGTTTGCTTTAAGTATGCTTGTGGGAACTTTGTTGGGAGTCGCCTCCAACTTAGGAAGCTTATGGGCTATTTATGAATATGGTCAAGCTTCTACACGAGGAAAGTCAGAGCTGACTGTAAAGAAAGAGGCACCTGTTGCTGATCCAAGAAATAAAGCAGAAAAACCAAATGCATCGAGCGGTTTGCCTTACGATTATGTCTTTGGATTGAGTATGGAAAAAATGGAAGTTGCTAGTTTGATGTTTCCAAATTTCCACGGTGGAACACAAGGAAAATCATTTTATTCTGACCCAAAATCAGAGACTTATGCTGCCTTTAACAATCCTGCCATACAACAAGAGTTAATAGCTGCTGCTAGAAAGAATGGCATCAAGGATCCCAATCAATTTATGAATCAATTGATCAATCAGTATACTCGACAATATCGAGGAAGTCAAACTATGAGTGGCGGTCCTATCTATTATGGTGTGGTCACTTGCCTATTGCTTTTCTTAGCTTTATTACTATTACAAGGCGCAGTGAAATGGGCTTTTGTGGGCACATTTGCATTTTTTATCCTGTTAGCATGGGGAAAACATTTTGCTGCTTTTAATGATTTGATGTATTACTATTTCCCATTGTACTCTAAGTTTAGAGATACCAAGATGACACTTTTAGTTGCTCAGCCTATCGTAATTTTGGCAATAGGGTTAGGTTTGATGAAATTAGTGCGTTTTAATGCAGAAGAATATGCTAATACTTGGTCAGCTAAAGTGTTGCCAAAGATAAAGCAAACCGTATCTAAAGAAGGTTATGTTTTGTTAGCTGGTTTGATTGGTTTGGGGATTTGTGTATTGGCTTATCTATATCTAAGTATGGGAGCAATATCAGCACCTACCGATGCTGGTTTGGCAATGATTAGCCCTAAGTTGGTTGCTGCATTAGAAGCTGACCGAGCAGCATTGGCAAAAGCAGATGTTTTGAGAGCAATTGGGTTTATTTTGGTAACAACAGGCATTTTATACGCTTATGCGAAAGAAAAATTATCTATAGAAATTGCTGGAATTGTAGTCGCCTTAGTTGCTGTTATAGACTTAGGAATGATAAATTCTGATTATTTGAATGAGAATAGTTATACGGCAAAAAATTATCAAGTAGCCAGTAAAGAACAAGTACTTCAAAAATCAGATCGTGATATCTTAAAAGATAAGTCCATTTATAAGGTGGTCGATTATTCTAGAGGAGCGCCTAGTCAGACGGCGGCTACTTCAGGGATTCATAAAAGTTTAGGAGGGTATTCTGCGGCTAAGCCTTTGTTGTATCAAGAATTTTGGAATTATTATCAATTGGATAATGGAAATGTTGCCCTAAAACAACACAGCAATTTGATGAACATGATGAATGTGAAATACATCATTGTGAGTCCTGACCGATTTATGGATAATCCAACTGCTTTAGGAAATGTTTGGTTTGTACAAAATATTCAACAAGTCAAAAATGCCGATGCAGAATTAGCTGCTTTGGATGATCTAAATCCTACATTGAATGCTGTTGTACAAGAAAAATATGCAGATTATGTAAAGGGTTTAGAAACCGATTATCAAGCAGGAGATAAGATTAGCTTAAAATCATATCATCCTGATACAATGGTGTATCAGTCCGAAACTGCTAAAGATCGATTTGCTGTTTTCTCTGAAATGTATTATCCCAAAGGTTGGAATGTGTATATAGATGGGGAAAAAGTGGCTCCTTTCATCAAGACAAACTATATCCTTAGAGGGCTAAAAATTCCAGCAGGTAAGCATGAAATCAAAATGATTTATGAGCCCCAATCTGTATTGCTAGGAGCTACTATTGGAACCATTGCTTCTGTTGTCATTTTATTGTTGCTTTTAGCAACGGTAATAAAAGTTGTAATAGCTAAGAAAACAGAATCGCCAACAGCAGCATAGGTATCAAAATTAAGTAGGAAAATTTGTATAACTATTAAAGGTTATGCATGTAAAACTTATAAGGGAATAGTTGTTGAAGGAAGCTTGTCTTTTATTAACGATTATCATGAAACGTAGTTCCTGTAATAATAAAGTTGTCTGGTTCGCTATAGCCTTCAGCCCTTTATTGGCATCATCGAAGTACAGTATCTTCGAAGGTGCTCGTTTTCGCTTTTTTGATAAGAGAATAAATTTAAACAGCTTGCTTCTCATCAAATCCATTTGTGATAATCGTTCTTTTTGAGCAATGCTTTTTGAGTGAAATGAGAAAAAATAAATATATATGCTGTTTAATTCCATAGATTTTGCACTATTCTTGCCAACCGTTTTTGCATTGTATTGGTCGATTAAGAATGTGAGAATACAAAATGGGTTGATAGTCCTTGCAAGCTATTTTTTTTATGGATGGTGGGATTGGCGGTTTCTTTCCTTAATACTTTTTAGTTCATTAGTAGATTACTCGATTGGCATACAACTAAAAGAAGAAGCTTCTGAATGGAAGCGAAAGCTCTATTTGTGGCTTAGTATAGGTGTCAATTTGGGCTTTTTGGGCTTTTTTAAATATTATAACTTTTTCCTAGACAATTTTGTAACCGCTTTTTCTTTTTTTGGCAAGACTCTAGCTGTTGATCGGCTTGATATTATTTTGCCTGTAGGAATTAGTTTCTATACCTTTCAGACGCTAAGTTATTCTATAGACGTTTATAAAAGAAAACTAGAACCAACTAAAGATTTTATTGCATTTACTGCGTTTGTCAGCTTTTTTCCTCAGTTAGTGGCTGGCCCAATCGAAAGAGCTACCAAACTTTTGCCACAGTTTTATCAACCTCGTCAGTTTGAGTATGATAAAGCTGTAGATGGTTTGCGTCAAATTTTGTGGGGTTTTTTTAAGAAAGTAGTTATTGCCGATAGTTGTGCGGTGACAGCTAATTTAATATTCAATAATTCTGGCGACTATTCAGGAAGTACCTTGGCTTTAGGAGCTATTTTGTTTACCTTTCAAATTTATGGTGATTTTTCTGGCTATTCGGATATTGCCATAGGAACAGCTCGGTTGTTTGGTTTTGATTTAATGAAAAATTTTGCCTTCCCATATTTTTCTAGAGATATAGCAGAGTTTTGGCGGCGTTGGCATATTTCTCTGTCTACATGGTTTCGAGATTATCTTTATATCCCCTTGGGGGGCAGTCGAGGAGGAACAGCGATGAAGGTTAGAAATACGTTTATTATTTTTTTAGTGAGTGGGTTTTGGCATGGCGCTAATTGGACATATATTGTTTGGGGATTGCTCAATGCAATTTATTTCTTACCATTATTACTAACCAATAACAATAGAAATAATCTTGAGATGGTTGCTCAAGGGAGATGGTTGCCATCGGCAAAAGAGGTTTTAGGAATGTTGACTACCTTTGCTTTAACTGTATTAGCGTGGATTTTCTTTAGAGCATCTAGTATTGAACATGCTTTTAGTTATATCGCAGGTTTGTGTTCTGTCTCTTTGTTGACCATTCCTGAAGTCAAACCTATAACCACTATTGTTATGGTACTAATCTTTTTAGTCATAGAATGGGGAGGGAGAGAAGGTGCCTATGCATTAGAAAAATTAGGTTTGAAATGGCAAAGACCCCTGCGATTGTTGTTTTACTATGTATTAGGATTGACAGTCTTATTGTTCTCAGGACAACGACAGGAGTTTATTTATTTTCAATTCTAGACTAATATGAAACGATTTATTTTACAAACAACAGCTTTTATCCTATTGACGGGGTTTTCATTTGTATTTATTTTGTATCAAGCAGATGGGTACACCGATGCTTTTTATTTGAGATTTACGACCCCAAAACAATTTAATCTAATTGTAGGTACTTCAAGAGCTGCTCAAGGATTGCAACCCGCTATTTTTGATGAAATATTAGAGACAGATGCTCCGTTTTTTAACTATGCGTTTACTTTGGCTCAAAGCCCTTTTGGTCATGTATACTTAAATAGCATCAAAAAGAAATTAGATACTACCCAACGAAACGGTACTTTTATCATTACTGTAGACCCTTGGGCTATTAGTTCTGAAACAGAAAATCCTAATGATTCTGCTCATTTTAGAGAAATCAATTTGGCATTGGCAAATACTGTTAATGTAAATCAGAAGCCTAATTGGGGATATTTATACCATAATTTTGGAGGCAAGTATTATCAAATTCTGTCCTTTGGAAACTCTAAAATGTACTTGCATGAAGATGGTTGGTTAGAAATGAATTTGAGGACAGATGTAGCAGTTGTGCAAGAACGAACGTTAAATAAACTAAAAAGATACCGAGATAAAGTACTGCCTAAATATAAATTTTCTACTTTGAGGTTACAATACTTAATTAAAACCATTCAATATTTGAATCAGTATGGAAAGGTGTTTTTGGTGCGATTGCCTGTTTCTAAAGAGATGTTGGAGATTGAAAATGAGCTAATGCCTATGTTCGATTCTAAACTAAAAGAGGCTATCCTTCTGTCAGAAGATTATTTGGATTTCACTAAGGAAAAGACTAGTTTTACGTATACTGATGGCAATCATTTGCATAAAAAATCAGGTGCTGTTGTATCTCAAAAAATTGCTAATTGGATAAAAAATAGATGAGTTCTCAAACAATAAGTTGTAGGAGAATTACAAAAGAGATTGATGGGGTATGATTTTTTATGGGCAAGGTTATTTAAATTTTGATAAGTAAGTGGACATGAAAAATTATAGTTAAAAAATAACTTTATTTTTAGTGCTAATTGACAAGCGAAGTGACCACGTAGTAGAAGTATAGCCAGAACGTACGGCTTTACCTGGGGGCTACTTTGTAGTTTATAGAATTTTTTCTGGGCGATTACTTAATTAATGTAATGTGGTTTTGTTAAGTGATGCTAAAATCAAGCAATAGTAGCTGACTACGATTAAAATGTATGTATACTAAAATGGAAAGAAAAGAGTTTGAAAAAGTAAATTGTGTAGTATGTGGGACTTATAACGAGGATCAGTTGTGTACCCATGGGCAGTTTGGTCTAGATGCTAATGTTGTGATTTGTAAAAACTGTGGATTGAGTTACCTAAATCCTCGTTGGACAAAAGAAAAACTTTGGGACTTTTATGTCAATGATTATGACAAATATTATCGCCCCAATATGGATAAAACATTAATAGAAAATAGTCTTTACAAACCTGTTTTTAATCGATTAAAAGAAAGAGGGTATTTAGAAAATAAAATAGAAAATATACTAGACATAGGCAGTGGAGAAGGAGCTAACTTACAATATTTGTTAGGTAAATTTCCAGATGCTAACTTTTTCGCTATCGAACCTTCTCCTAATTGTCAAAAAAGTTTGAAAGCTATGGGAGTTGAGATTCTAGGAGAAGATATTGAACTTGAAGAGTTCAAAGAAGAACAGCATGGTACTTTCGATTTAATTTGTATGCGTCATGTACTAGAACATTTTCAAAATCCTATTGAAATTGTGCAAAAAATTAGCCGTTTGTTGAAAGATGATGGGGTGCTTTATATTGCTGTTCCTAATAGTTTAAATTTTGGTAAGCATCCAATAGTTGAACATTGTTTTAGAACAGTGCATACTTTTTACTTTAATATTCATACACTTTCGAATGTATTAAGTAAAGCCAATGTTGAAATTAGTACTATATATGAGGGCGACGCTTATAATGAAATGGAAATTATTGCTGTTGTCAAAAAAGGAGAACCTAAAGAGGTAACTTTATCACCTGAGCTTTACCATATACAGAAAAAATATTATGATAAAAAAATGAAAGAAGAAAAAGCATTGCTTTATCGACTTAAAAGGCGGATAATAAAAGTAATAAAGAATAAATAAGTTAAATGCCTAGTAGATCGTTGCGTTTTTTTTGTACTAATGAATGCTTGTAATATTTTGTCTGAAGTAATTAGAAAAGGAGGACTATAAGAAGGGTTTATTATTGACATAAAAAAACAATATAGAGTTATCATAGGAATGCTTTGCGACAAATGAAAATATTGGTCAGTGCATTTAGCAATATCGTTTTTAAGTGAATTCTAAAAAAAAACAAGCAGACAAACACATTTTATGAAAGTAGCATTAATTACTGGAGTAACGGGGCAGGATGGAGCCTATTTGAGCGAATTTTTATTAAAAAAGGGATACCAAGTGCACGGCATGAAGCGTCGATCGTCTCTTTTTAACACCGATAGAATTGATCATCTTTATCAAGACCCTCATATTGATAATCGCAATTTCTTTTTGCATTATGGGGATATGACAGATAGCACTAATATTACTCGTTTAATCAAAGAAATTCAACCAGACGAGATTTATAATTTAGCCGCAATGAGCCATGTACATGTTTCTTTTGAAACACCTGAGTATACAGGTAATGTTGATGGTTTAGGAACACTGAGAATTTTAGATGCCGTACGGTTGTTAGGCATGGAAAAGAAAGTTAGAATTTATCAAGCTTCAACTTCTGAATTGTATGGAAAAGTTCAAGAAGTACCACAATCAGAAACAACTCCTTTTTATCCTAGATCGCCTTATGCTGTTGCGAAAATGTATGCTTATTGGATTACCGTCAATTATAGAGAAGCTTATGGTATGTATGCCTGCAATGGCATTCTTTTCAACCATGAATCTCCCCTTCGTGGAGAGACATTTGTAACTAGAAAAATTACTAGAGCAACTTCTAAAATTGCCTTAGGGTTGCAAGATAAGCTTTACTTAGGAAATCTAGATGCTAAGAGAGATTGGGGACATGCCAAGGATTATGTACGCATGATGTGGATGATTCTACAAGCGGATGAAGCAGAAGATTGGGTAATAGCAACAGGCAAAACAACTACGGTAAGAGATTTTGTTCGCATGAGTTTCCAAGAGGTCGGGGTTGAGTTAGAATTTAAAGGAGAAGGTGTTGATGAGAAAGCTTATGTCAAATCCTGTAATGACCCTGATTATCAATTGGAAATAGGGAAAGAGGTGTTGGCAGTGGATCCTAAATATTTCCGACCAACAGAAGTTGATTTATTGATTGGTGATCCTACCAAAGCAAATGAAAAACTAGGATGGATTCCAGAGCATGATTTGCAGTCTTTGGTAAAAGATATGATGACGAGTGACCTTAAATTAATGCGTAAAGAACAATACCTAAAAGAGGGGGGCTATATCACCATGAATTATTTTGAGTAAGTCGTTTGCCGCTAATAACGCAGAACAAATCTATTCTGAAAATATTTCGTAAGGCACTAATTTTAAATGGATAGGAAAACCAAAAAACACCCAATTAATGATGATAAAAAATAATGGCAAAACGTATATTATTGCTGAAGTAGGTGTCAACCATAATGGAGATCCAGCTTTGGCTAAGAAATTAATAAAAGAGGCAAAAAATGCAGGTGCTGATTGTGTTAAATTTCAGACATTTAAAGCTTCTCAAATTGTTACTCGAACTTCTCCAAAAGCGAAGTACCAACTGGAAGTGACTGACAAGTCTGAAAGCCAATATGAGATGCTCAAAAAGCTAGAATTAGATTTTCAGGTTTACCAAGAGCTTATCCGTTATTGTGAAGAAGTAGACATTGATTTTTTGTCAACACCTTACAATATTGAAGATTTAGACTTTTTAGAAAAACTAGATGTAGGTGCTTACAAAATAGCTTCAGGGCAATTAACAGAACTGCCCTTCTTGAGGGCAGTAGCTAAAAAACAAAAAACAATGTTAGTTTCTACAGGGATGGCAACCTTGAGCAATGTTTTTGAAGCAGTAGAGGCAATTCGAGAAGAAGGTAATGAGGACATTATTGTGTTGCAATGTACAACCAATTACCCTTCAAAAATAGAAGATGCTAATATTTTAGCTATGACATCTATTCGAGATGCTTGTGGTGTCAGAGTAGGGTATTCTGATCATGTAACCAATAACTTTGCTTGCTTTGCTTCGGTAGCGTTGGGGGCAGAAGTAGTAGAAAAACATTTTACCTTAGATAAGAATATGGACGGTCCTGACCATTCTTGTTCTTTGACACCTTCGGAGTTTCGAGACTTAGTTGATGGTATTCGAAATATAGAATTGTCTTTGGGGAGCAAAGTTAAAAGACCTTCGAAGATAGAACTAGATAATAGTTTAGGAATGAAGCGAGGTATGGTTATTATTAAAGATATTAAAGAAGGTGAAGTATTGACCCCAGCTCACATTGGTTTTAAAAGACCTTTGCAAGGCATTCCTATTAATATGTTGGATGAAATTATAGGGAAAAAAGTCTCTAAGTCATTGTCATTAGATGAAACTATTGATTACAATTGCATTCTATGGTAGAAAAACTATCGATTAAAGAAATCAATAAATCAGACGGCTCAGTATTGCAAGAGTTTATTGATAGTGCTGGTAATTCGGCAAAAACATTTCGATACTTTGATAAGCGCTCAATTGATGTACTAGATAATCATCAATTGACTTTGCTTGCTTTTATTGGCAGCAAGCCCGTTGGGTATGGCCATTTAGATTATGAAGATGGGCGGACATGGTTGGGAATTGCCATGATAGAGGGGTATACAGGAAAAGGTTTTGGAAAACAAATCATGAATTATTTACTGAATTATGCAGATACACATCATTTGCCCGAAATCTACTTATCGGTAGATAAAGATAATATGGCAGCGGTATCCTTGTATAATCAATTGAATTTTGAACAAGTTAAAGAGCTCAATAATGCTGTTCTTATCATGAAAAGATTGAAACAATAAATGAATTCTAATATATATGTTAGCTCGTTAGCTTTTTTAGGACAACCTGTTGAAGCTGTTGTTAAGTGCTGTGAAAAAGAAACCATTAACTTGGAATTTAGTTCAGGAATGCCATATCGTCAAGACATGGAATTAATCTATAAAGCCTGTCGTTTTCCAAGAATGCCGCATAATTACTTTCCTGCACCCCAAATTCCCTTTGTTTTGAACTTGGCAAGTACAGATGAAACAATCAGGCGAATGTCTATAGAGCATTGTAAGAATGGCTTGCATTTGGCAAAATCGAGTTCATCTCCCTTCTTTGCTGCTCATGCAGGTTTTTGTGTGGATCCAAATCCAGCAGAATTAGGTCAGAAAATAAAAGTTCCAGCTAATTTAGATAAAAAGTTAAGTAAGCAGCATTTTCTGGATTCTGTGAACGAGTTATTGGTGCTTGCAGAGGAGTTAGATATAGATTTTCTCATAGAGAACAATGTAATTGCTCCATTTAACTATGATAATAAGGTGAATTTTCTGCTATGCACAGAATATGAGGAGATTAATTGGTTGTTTGAGATGATAGAACACGATCGATTGGGCTTGTTGTTAGATACCGCGCACCTAAAAGTAAGCTGTCAAACGCTTGGTTTGGATCTAAAGCAGGAGTTTCAGAAAATTAAGCCATTTATAAAAGCATTTCACCATAGTGATAATGATGGAACGAAAGATAATAATTTACCCTTGCCGAAAGATTATTGGTTTTTAGAATATTTTGATGAATTTAGAAATTATGTGCATGTTTTAGAAGTTAAGTCTTTAGAACTATTCGAAATTAAAGCACAAATAAAATTATTGACAGGAGATGGAAATTAAAGATTTAATCATCAATAAAAACTCTAATTTAAGAGAAGCCCTTCACCATTTAGATAATAAAGGCTCTGGAGTTTTATTCATCGTAGATGATAATGATACCAATAAGTTATTGGGTATATTAACCGATGGCGATGTTCGTCGATTTTTACTTTCAGAAGTGAATTTAGAGACAGCTGTGACCAATGTAATGAATGCTAATTTTGTATCCTTGCCTTCGAATGCTGATAATTCAAAAATTTTGGAATGTTTAAATAATAGAATTAAGATTATCCCATTATTGAATGACAGAGGAGAAGTCGTTGATTATGCTTCTCTGAATCGATTGCGACGCATTTCAATTGCCTCTCCATTATTGGAGGGAAACGAGTTGACTTATTTAACAGAGTGCATCAAAACGAACTGGATTTCTTCTCAAGGAAAATATGTTCGAAAATTTGAAGCTTTGTTTAAAGAATATCATGAAAATTATGAGGCCTTGGCGGTAAGTAATGGAACCGTAGCTTTGCACTTAGCTTTAGCCGCTTTGGATATAGGCAAAGGAGATGAGGTAATTGTGCCTAATATGACTTTTGCTGCTTCTATCAATGCAATTATTTATACCGGTGCCACGCCTGTATTGGCTGAAATTGAAGCGGATACTTTGAACATAGATGCTCGTAAAATTGAGGAGTTGATTACCGATAGAACCAAGGCTATTATGCCCGTTCATTTGTATGGGCAGGCTTGTGACATGAATGAAATTATGCGAATTGCAGAAAAGCATGACTTATTGGTAGTAGAGGACTGTGCAGAGGCCTTGGGCTCTACTTATGAGGGAAAGCCTCTAGGGGCATTTGGAGATGCGGCAACGTTTAGTTTTTATGGCAACAAAACCATTACAACTGGAGAAGGAGGGATGGTTTTGTTTAAGAACTTTGACATTGCAGATAAAGGAGCTGTTTTGCGTGATCATGGAATGAGTAAAGAAAAACGCTACTGGCACGATTATGTTGGGTTTAATTACCGATTAACAAACCTACAAGCAGCGATAGGAGTTGCTCAATTTGAGCGATTGGATGAGTTTGTTAATGCCAAAAAAACATTGGCTCAAAAATACAATGAAGTTCTTTCTAAGTATGATTTCTTCCAAACTCCTATTGAAAAAGAAAATGTTACGAACTCTTATTGGTTGTATACTTTCTTAATAAATGAAACAGCTCCTTTTACACGAAAAGATTTAATGGACTTTTTGAATGAAAAAGGAGTAGAAACAAGACCCATCTTTTTTCCTTTGAATGTAATGCCTCCATACGTTGAGTATGCTCAAAATAATACTTTTGATATTTCTGAACGTGTTTCTAAAGCTGGGATGAGTTTGCCTTCTGCTGTCAATTTATCTGCCTTAGAGGTTGATTATATTTGTGATTGTCTTAATGAGTTTGTTTCGATGTACTCATAAGTAAGGATGGAAGGAAGTAATCTTTGAATTATATAATACTAAGTAAATAAGAAATTAGTGAATAATGCAAAAATATTATATCTGATTCCTGCTAGAGGAGGTTCTAAGGGAGTACCTAATAAAAATATAAAGCACCTTGGAGGGAAACCTTTGATTTATTACTCTATAACAGAGGCACTAAAGATAGCTAAGAAAGAGGATATATGTGTATCTACGGATTCTATACCAATAAAACAAGTAGTGGAATCAATAGGGGTGGAAGTACCTTTTTTAAGACCAGATGAAATTGCGTCTGATACAGCGACAACAGAAAGTGTCATTTTACATGCCTTGGATTTTTATAAAAGCAGAGGAATCAATTATGAATTTGTTGTTTTGCTGCAACCTACCTCGCCGTTAAGAAAAGCGATTCATATAAAAGAGGCTATAAAATTGATAGACGAGGATACAAACTTGATCGTGTCTGTAAAAGAAACAGATTCTAATCCTTATTATGTCTTATTTCAAGAAAATGAAGAAGGGATCTTAGAAAAATCCAAAAAAGGGGTTTTTACACGTAGACAAGATTGCCCAACCGTTTATGAGTTGAATGGAGCAATTTACATTATAAGAGTAAGTGCCTTGCTTGAATTAGGATATCAAAATTTGAAAATGATTAAATATTTGATGCCTAAAAATGTTTCTATAGATATTGATGACGAGATTGATTTTGAAATAGCTGAAATTTTGTTGAATAGGTAGAGCCATTATTGGCAATGATTAAATTTTATGTTGACCAATCGAAAGAAATGTTAACCGTAACTCAAATTTAGTGAAAAATAAAAAACTAATTGATATTTATTATTCTATAACTCAATTGGGGTTTAATGGCTTCTTAGAAGTGGCACCTACTAATGTACGAGTTATTTTTTCTGCTAAAACACTGCCCAAAAGAATATTCAATATATTGGGACGGATTGTATTTTTACCAATTAAAGGAGTAATTTATTGGTTCAAATTTTCTCAAAAAAGAAATTATTCTAGGCTAGTAGGAAAACCTTGCTTATTGGTTATCAGCCAAAATAATAAAGATATACTAAGTGTTTTAAAAAAGAAAAATGATTCTTTTGTCTATCTAGCGTATGAAAGCTATTCGACAGAAAAAGAAGATATTGTTCCTTTGTTACATTGGTCAATATGGCTTCGATTATATAAGGCTCCTTGGGTTTTTTGGCACTTTTATAAATCTTATGGCAATAAAGCATGGGATTATGTTGATTATATATTTAAAAGTGTAGGACAATACGAGGCTTGTTTACAATTTCTAAAAAAATATAAGCCAGAATATATTGTATTTTCTAATGATCACACAACGTTTCCTCGGGCACTTCTTATGGCCGCTAAGACATTAGAAATACCAACTATTTACATTCAACATGCGAGCGTTACACCCTATTTCCCTCCTTTGGACTTTGATTTAAGTTTATTAGAAGGGCAAGCAACATTAGACCAATATCAATCGAATGGGCGTGTTAATGGCTTGGTGAAATTTATTGGGATGCCAAAATTTGATTCTTATATCAATTGCCGTAATACTAAGATTCGTGTACAAAACATAGGTGTTTGTTCCAATAAAATGGATGAGCAAGTAGTCGTAGAAACTTTTTTGAGAGAGCTTAGCAATACTTTTCCTACTATCACAATTACATTTAGACCGCATCCTGCTGATGATACAAGCTTTAATATACCTAACAAAGTTTTAAGATCTACGAAAGAAGAAAATGCATTTGACTTTCTAAAAAAACAAGATTTGATTATAGCAGGAAATACGTCCATTCATTTAGAAGCCGTACTGTTAAACGTTGTTAGTATTTATTATGAGTTTATCCCTTTTGAGGAGGATATACGAGATATGTATCGTTATTGCAAAAATGGATTGGCTAGTCATGCCTTAGATTATGAACACCTTTTGGAACTAATAAAAAAAGAAATAGAAGCCAAAGATACGGAGGTCTACAAAAAAGCGGCTTATTATAACGCTGTTTTAGGAACGGAAAATGAAGGAAAAAGCGGTGCATTGGCAATTCAGTATATTAATGAGTTCATGCAAGGCAGGAGTTAATTGCTATAAATTAACTGCTTAGTTAATATAATACTCTGTTGGTTTTTTAGTTTTTCTACGAACCCGTAGGCGCACGAAGTAAAAACGTAAAAAGCATCTTGCATTAGTTTAGCTTCGCTGCTACTTCGTGGTACCGTGCGAGGGCTTCGCCGTTGATTATCACTCTTTTAGTACAAAGATTGGCTAAGGTGTATCTTGCTGATAATCAAATTAGTACGATTTTTTAACGGAGTAATGTTAATAATGTTAATAGACAACCAAATGAAAATACTATTTATAACGCATTATACACAATATTACGGAGCAAACCGGTCTTTAGTTAATATGATAGAAGGGTTTGCAAAGTTGGATTATTCTATAAAAGTAATTGTACCAGGAATTGGTGAAATTACCAATGTTTTGGAACAAATTAATTGTGCATACGAAGTAGTAGCTTTTTACCCTTTTGTTTATAGGGAGGGTAGACCTAGTTTTTTTCGTAGAAAAAAAAGAGCTCAAAAGAATAAACAAGCTTTGATACAAATGAGGCATATTGCCAAAGAATTTCAAGCGCAGTGTATCTATAGTAATAGTTCTGTCTTTGATATTGGTTTTAAGTTGGCAAAAACAGAAGAATTGCCACATGTATGGCACATTCGAGAAATGGCAGAATTACATTATAATTATAAATTCTATCCTAATAAAGCAGCTTTTGTAACAGCTTTGAAAAAAACAGATTTAGTTGTTGCTATATCAAAGGCAATAGGACAAAGAGTTTTAGAAGAAAATGGTATTGTTGATTACAATATAGTCTATAATGCGGTTTTTTCAAGAGAACAGTTCAATGCTTTAGATACCGTCAAGAGCTCAAAGGATGATACCGTTATTTTTACAGTTGTTGGAATGTTACATCCATCTAAGCAACAAGCTAAAATTATTAAAGCGTTTGCAAAATTAATTAAAAAATTCCCGAATACTAAGCTTTTAGTGGTAGGTGATGGTCAGTATTTATATACATTATACCTTAAAATATTAGTACAATATTTAAACTTGAAAGATAGTGTGCAATTGCTAGGGTATCTTCCTAATCTAAAAGAAATTTATCGAGAAACAGATATTGTGATTACAGCTTCTTTATACGAAGGATTAGGGCGATCTACTATTGAGGGTATGGCTTATGAAAAACCAATTATCGGTGTGAGAAGTGGTGCGACCCCCGAATTAGTAGAGCATGGTAAGAGAGGTTTATTATTTGATAACAAAAAGGAAGGAGAGTTATTGGCAGCTATGGAAGATATGGTTCGATATCCTGAAAAACGAAAAAGGATGGGAAAAGCTGGTAGAACCTTTGTCGCCTCTAATTTTATGACCGATGATTATACTTATAAAATGCATGAAATTTTGAAAAAACTTGCGAAGCAAGATATCTAAGCCTTAATTTTATCATGTAAGAATTGAAACATTCCAAATAACTTTCCCGTTTCAGCTAATTCCAAATTATTTCACCAATAAAAACGAATTAGCATGACTACCCCAATCCCATTTTCAGAAGCTTTTTTACACTATATCTGGCAATTTAAATTGTTTGATTTTAAAGATCTTAAGACGGTTGATGGAGAGTCGATTGAATTAATTCGGGTAGGCAGACAAAACGATCATGCGGGACCTGATTTTAGTGATGCTCGTATTCGAATAGGAGGAACTTTATGGGCTGGAAGTGTAGAAATTCATAAAAAATCCTCCGATTGGTTGGTGCACCAGCATCAAAAAGACAAGGCTTATAAGAATACCATATTACATGTCGTTTATGAGCACGATCAGTCTATTTATAGAGCAGATGGCACCACAGTTCCTACGTTAATACTAAAAAATAAAATTCCCAATCAATACATAAAACGCTACTGGGCACTGAAGACCAATCAACAAAGCATACCTTGCGAACAGCAATTTTTTGAGGTCTCTATTCATTTAAAAAAAATGTGGTTGGATCGTTTGGTTGTCGAACGACTAGAAGATAAAACAGCAGAAATTATAACTTGTTTAGAACAAACGCAGTACAATTGGGAAGTCGTATTTTATCAATTCTTGGCTCGAAATTTTGGAATGAAGCAAAATACTAGTGCTTTTGAGGCATTGGCGCAATCACTGCCATTGATGGTGCTAGCGAAACATAAACAGGATCTGTTTCAATTAGAGGCTTTGCTATTCGGACAAGCAGGTTTTTTGTTTGAATTGAATGGGGAAGAGGTAGAAGACAAATATCTCCAGAAGCTAGAAAAAGAGTACCAGTACTTAGCGCATAAATACGAATTAATAGCTTTGAATGCTTCTAGTTGGAAATTTGGAAGAATGCGCCCTGCTAATTTTCCAACGATTCGTTTGGCTCAATTTGCGGTTCTGATTCATCAATCAAGCCACTTATTCTCCAAAATTTTAGCCACACAACATGTGGTAGACTGCAAAAAATTGTTTCATTTGGAACTGAATGGTTATTGGGATACCCATTATAGATTAGGAGAATCTTCTAGCCACCGTAAGAAAAGACTGGGCAGCAAAACAATCGATTTGATTTTAATAAATACCATTGCCCCTTTTCTTTTTGTTTATGGTGTTTATAAGGGCGAAGATAGATATAAAAAACGAGCATTGGAGTTGCTGCAATTGGTGAAGCCAGAAGTAAATATGGTTGTTGCACAATGGCAGAATTTGGGCATGAAGCCTCATTCAGCTTATGACACACAGGGGCTTATTCAGCTAAAAAATAAATACTGTCGAGCCAAGCGTTGTTTGTCGTGTGCCATAGGTCATAAAATATTGCAAAGATCTTCATCTTGACTTTATATATTTATAAAATTGCCACAAAAAGCTAATAGTCCTAACTAGAACTCTTGTTCAAAAGTTGGAAGGAGAATAGTTAAAATGCTGTGTTATATGTCTCGTCTAACTTTGAAGAAAATCAACTGTTTTCTAAACTTTTAGTTTAATTTTTAGGATATAAAATAAGGCGATTATTTATTTGTTGTGTAATTCAAAAATTGTATCTTGTTTAGATAATCAATTAATAAGAATTACTTTTTTTTCATTGGTTTTTAATTCTTATTTGTTGACCAATAGATTTAGAATTAACCAATTATCTCACAAAAAAAATCGCTCCATGATTGATTTAAAAGAAGTGTTAAAAGAATACGCAGAGACAAAAAAATACAAGCTAAAAGAACTAGATGACGGCAAGTTAGGAATTGATATAGCCATGAAGTTGCAAGATGGTAGTTTTAGATATCAGTTTGTATGGCTTTGGGTTGTTCCAGGTAGAGGAAAAGGGAAAGATTGTGTGTATTTTACCAGTAGGGCAGGAACATATACGCCGAATGTTAACTTATACCAGTTGATGAAAGAATCTGGATATGGCGTATATAGTACGGTTACAATTGTACCAGATAAAGATAAGGACGGGAATCCTTGTGAAACTGTAGTGGTGCAAGCTAGCCCTGTTCATGAGTTTTTGACGAAAGAGGAGTTTTTATACATTTTGTGGGAGGTGGCTGAAGTAGCAGATATCCTAGAAGAGCGACACTTTGGAGGAGATTTAAACTAAAAATAAATATAAAGATATTGTTTTGAAAAGCCTTTGCAGAATATAGTCTTGCAAAGGTTTTTTTATTGGTAGGGTTGAGCTTATAGAGGCAAGAAACAAAAAAGTCTCAAAACCAATTGTAGTTTTGAGACTTTAAAATAGTTGCAGAGGTAGGACTCGAACCTACGACCTACGGGTTATGAGCCCGCCGAGCTACCGCTGCTCCACTCTGCGTTTTGTGAGTACAAATGTATAACTTTTATTTTGTAAATGCAAATTTATGAATAAAAAAATATTAATTTTTAGTAAATAAAGAGCAAGAAACAAAAAAGTCTCAAAACCAATTGTAGTTTTGAGACTTTAAAATAGTTGCAGAGGTAGGACTCGAACCTACGACCTACGGGTTATGAGCCCGCCGAGCTACCGCTGCTCCACTCTGCGTTTTGTGAGTACAAATGTATAACTTTTATTTTGTAAATGCAAATTTATACATCGTTTTATTTGAGAAAATATAGCAGCTTGAATGTAGTTGCTTGAAAATTAGAGTCTTATTTTATTGGTGTGGAACGAAATTTTCTTGATTAGTATTTAACGTTTCAATATAATCAACTGTTTCGGGAATATGAATTTTGTAAGTAACGGCTTCTTGACATTCTTCTCCCTTGACCAAAAGTACTTTGTTGCTTTTTGGGGGAGACAATGTTAATATATTGGTTTGACCATCTACAATGACATCCAATTCATAACGACCACTTTTGATAAGATAATCAAGTAATGGCAGTGTTCCTGCATTAATTCGAATAGCTGTTTCAATAGAAATACGCGTTCCTTTTGTCTTTAACACTTGTATACGATTGCTAGGTGCATTGATCCTGATTTTGGTAACTCCTGTTGGTAAAATCGCTATTTGAGATGTCTTATTACTCGCCTGTCCACGCATTTCTGCAAAAAAACACAGAAAAAACAAAAGGGGAATGATGTTTAAAAGTTTCATTTTTTCTTTTTTATACCTAAATAGATTAGGGAAGTTTTTGCAAATAGATTAAGGACGTGCGGTATGATTACTTTAGTTATTTATGACTATAAATAGCAAATTGTTACCTCTAAATAAGAATAAAATAGAAGTATTTTGCATATAACATAGAACTGGCTGAATGTAAGGGGGGAGAGATGAGAAAAATTATTCCTTGCTCTTGTATTCGAAAAAAGATATTTCGCTTGAAGTAGCCTGTTTATAGGAGGTTGCTTTGTGATAGGGTAGAAATTATTAAATGAATGTTAAGGAAACTTGTTTTGTTGTAGAAAAAGGAAATATCCATAGTTTTTATAGAAAAAAAAGTCTATATTTAAGCTCGAATATCACCACATGACTTGATTCATATAAGACTTGTCCTTTTGTTGGGTGCTGTTCACTTGTAACCAATTGTTAGTCACATCATCACCCTATTAAAAACCTAAAATTATGGCTTTTGAAGAGGAACAAATAAAAGAACAACAATCTAGTCAAAATATCAACGATAGACAAGATACTTCAAATACCAATCCAACTGATACCAATCCCGTCAACAATAATCCACCGCCACCAGAGTTGAATAATAATGGAGAATCTGTTCGTGTTCACACAAAATTTATTCAAGTAGGGGAGTCTGAGATATTTACACCTAGTTCGCATGACGAGTTAGATGACTTAGTTTCTAAGTCTCTTATCACAGAAACTCAAAAAATGTTGTTTGTACTGAAATATGAAGCTTGGCACGGTGCCTTGCCCAAGACAAAAGATATTTCAAAAAACGACCCTCAAAAAGAAGAAGGAAACAAAGAGCAGTTAATTGACCTAAAGAGTCTTTTACATTCTTCAGAAAATACCGATCCTCAAGAAACTGAAGGCGAGCAGATTGACTTAGATTCTTTACGCAAGCACCAGTCTTCAAGCAAAGGTAATGTTCCTCAAGGATTAAAAAATAAAATAGAACAAGAATCTGGAGTCTTGTTGGATGATGTTATCATTCATTACAATTCTTTAGAACCTTTTAAGTTTCATGCGAATGCATTTACAAGAGGAAACGAAATTTTCTTAGCTCCAGGACAAGAAAAGTATTTAAGTGAGGAATTGTGGCATGTGGTACAGCAAAAACAAGGTTTGGTCAAGCCTACGGGGATGGAAAATGGTGAGCCAGTTAATAATGCTCCAGATTTAGAACGTTTGGCAAAAAGTGGTCAAGCTCCTATAGGGCTGAATAAAAAGGATGAAAAAGAACAGGAAGTTATCCAAAAGAATGATGATGAACTAACCTTTCTTGTCGTCGTAAAGGGAAAACTGAGCGGTAAAGAATGGATGATATTGATTGAAAATCAAATTTATGGTCAAGTAGTTAATTCTAGTTGGAAAATTAATGGCGTCAGTGTCGACCCAACGGCAACGATAGGAGAAGAGGGCAAAACGATCCGATATCATGTAACGGTTCCCGCCGCAGAATACCGACGCTATCGATCACAGAGTACAACAGGAGCTGGGGTTGAGGTAGATGACAAAGGAGCTGTTAAAGGAGCTTCTGATAGAAGCAAAGAATTGGAAGGACTTCCGAAAGGAACAAAAGATGCCTTAATAGAAGAAATTAACCGTAGATTTCAAGAGGCTTCGGGCAAGGCTAAGAAAGAAGCTGGTGATGAGGCTTTGTGGAATGTCTATAGGGATGAGGTATTGGCGCAACGAGAGAAAATTATGAACCTCTCTGAAAAAGCAAAACAACTCATTACAATAGGAGAAGACAATGGAGGCATCGTTTTAAGTCCTAAGGATTATCCCAAAGCAATTGCCTTGATTCAAAAAATAGAGGGCTTAAATGATGCTTTGGTTGCCGAATATGCTAGCCGAGTGACGGGCAAAGCGACTTCTATAGAGCAAATGCAAAAAAGTTTGGATGTATTTGTTAAAGAGCAAGAGGAGCGAGGTCAAAACAAAAAGAAACGGACGGATATTGAGAATGAGCTATTTGCTACCGAAGGAATTTTTAGTGATATGCAAACTTTTGAATCGCTCTCTATCGCAGGGGCAATGGGAGGTGGTGCACAAGCTTCTTTGACGTTCTATAATAAAGCTAATGATGCTGCTAAAAAGCATGGGTTTAAGGATCTAACCGATTATGAAAATAAAACAAAGGAATATTTAGCTTCTTTTCAGCAAGAAGCAGTAGCTACAGGAGTTGGTCTATTGCAACAATATGAGCACTTTTTGTATAAAGAAGAGCAACGCTACTTATCAACAGTAGATGCTAAGAAGTTGGGGGATCAGGTGGCTCAAAGTGGTGCCAAAAAGAAATATGCAGAGTCTGATAAAAATGCCTCTTATGCTTCTATGGCTAGTATGGCAATGGGGACAACTACGAGGTCTAGTGAGCAAGTAGAGAAAAATATTCAAGGTTATAGAGATAAATCCAAACAACAAAAAGCGGAAGCAACGGCTACCATGGAAGGGTTTGGGAAAGACCATCCCTTACTCAAAGATCCGGCTTTTGATCTAAAAAAACTAAGCCAACAATCTCCTGAGGAGACCAAGGCATTTTTGTTGGCTTATATACAAAAGCAAAGAGAAAATATTGCCAATACAAAAGCCAAAATGCAAGAGGACAAGGAATTTGTCTTTACCTTGGATAACTTGATGAAGAAAATGTACGAGCAAGAGGGCATTTCTAAAGGCTCTATTCAAGATAAGGTAATTCAAGATCATATTGGAGATATTAAACTCAAAGATGCTTTAATTAGTATTGGTATTGCCTTGCTGGCAATTAGTTTGGGCTTGGTTAGTGGCGGTGGTGGTACCGTTGGTGTTATGGCAGCAGTTGGTGGGGTTGGTTTGAGTGTTTATGATGTCACTAGAGAATTTGGTAAATATGCCGATGAAAAAGCAGCGCACGATGTTGGTTTGATGTCTAAAGATCCTAGTTTTGCTTGGGTAATCTTGGCTATGGTAGGAGTAGGATTGGATTTTGCAGCAGTTGCCAAGCTGCTCAAGCCTCTGAAAGCACCTGTTGAAGGGTTTAACGAATTGGCAAAAACGGATCCCGCCAAGGCTTTGTCTGAGTTAGAAGCAAAATTAGCCAAAATAGATGGGATAGATGATAAGTTAAAGGCTAATATTTTGAAGCGGGCAGAGCATAAGAGTGAGTTTTGGAAAAAGATTCGCTCTACCAATATGGCTCAAATGCAACTAGTCCCTGGATCTAAAGAATTGCTAGATTTGGCTGTTTATGCTGTGAAAAGTGGCATTACTCGAGTAGAAGATTTCTTTAATTTGTTGAAAAAAAATGGCTTAAAGAAAAGTCTTGGCGATCTAACACCAGACGAAACAAAGGCTTTGAGAGAAGCGTTGGAGTCTGCTGTGACCAAAAATCAATTGGTGGAATCTCTACCTTCTATGCACTATTTTGACGATTTGGAAAATATGACCTTGCCTTCTGCTTTGGGAGAAGGACAGGACAAAATAACGTATGCTCTGGGCACGGATCGTGTTATTAGTGTGTTGAAAGAAACAGACCCAAGTGTTATTATTAAAGAAATCCAGTATATGGAAACTTTAAAAGGTTATAATATGCCAATCGGAGAAATTCTAGGAATTACATCGGTTAATGGAAAACCTGCTATGGTGATGAAACGTTATGCTGGTTCTTGGAAACCAACTGCTTTTGGTACACAAGATAGCCATTTGCTTAATTTAGAAAGTATAAAGAGCCTTGAAGAAATCAAACGCATTATAACTAAAGAGGAGCTCTTTATAGATGATCTACAGTTTTTAATACAGAAAGATGGTCGATTGGTTGTAGCAGATCCTTTAGGAGTGAAAGCAAGTTCTGAAACCCCTAGTATTCAAATTGTTAATACAGCAATAGAAGACGCTATGACAAATATTATCACGTCCAATATTAGTAAAAATGTTAACTATACCTCCGATGATTTATTCAACTTACTAGGCAATACGGTCTCTCGAGAATCTTTTGACGAATTCTTAGAAATGGCTGCACATCCTAGAGTTGGTTTTCTGTCAAAATCTGGATCTCATTACACTTTAAAACCTGAATAACAATAATGAAAGTAGAAAAATACTTTGCCCAACTTAAGTTATCAAATAGAATAAAATTATTTCAGTTTTTGATAGGGGCGAAAATTACAAATATTCAAAGGCACTTTAAATCTAAAACTGCTTTTGAAGAAAGTCGCACTCAATTTGCTAAATACAATGTATCGAAGGATTTTTTTGCCAATTATAACGATGCGCCTATTTCTATTGTTTTAAATAATAAGCTTACAATTACATTTTCGTATTTTTCTTATACAAGAGATGTAATTGCTCGTGTCAATAATAACGGAGTCTTTCATCTTGGATTGGAAGGTTTGTTTATCAGCGACTATGCATTGTCTTTAACAGAAAGCGAGCAGCACTTAGCAGACTGTTTAGAGGTGCCCATAGTAGGGCTTAAGTTAATAAAGAAAGAAAATGCAGATGTGGGACTTCAAATTGATTTTAAGAACCAATCATCCTTAATTTTGGGCAATCAAGGTAAGGCTGGAATTCAACTAGGAGGGGACGACGAATTGAATGGATTAGGATATGAAATAGTGGGTGTTAGTGACTTAGGATATGAGGGGTTATTGTGTGAGAATTTGATTGAATATGATTTAGATAAGAAGGGCAAAATATATGTCGGAGCATTAAATAATTCTATTGCTACCTTAAAAAATATAGATTATTTGAAGCAAATAAAAGAAGCTCTAAGGCAAGATGGAGTTGATATTCTAGATGTGCAACTTTTGGTTAATCAGGAAAATGAAATTAAGTTACTAGAGCCTTATGATATAAACCGCAATGGCGATACACAGGTAACAGAAAAAGTACTGGACGCCATTATTACAAAAATACAACACCGAAAAAACTAAGTACGTTACCAAGAGATCCTATTTTAGGCATCAAAATATACCATTTAATCAAGGCCTAAATCGTTAATTATCCATTAGTGAGTTTGTTCCGAAATTATAAAGAGTATAAAAGTATATTTTTTCAAAATGATGTTACAGAGTTATCCAAAGAACATCAGGAAAAAAGATTTGTTAGAGCCTATTTTGATGCATCTTTGGATACAAAGGTGACAGAAAGTTGGTCGAATAGAAAGGTGATAAAAGTATTTTATCATGAAATTAACCATATAAAACAGGTTCATTCTTTTCATAAAGCACATTATGCGACCTTACCTTTTAGTTTGTTTCAAATCAAAAATAGCCATACATTTTTTGTGGAAAATTATAAAAATTTTGAATTTCAATCCTTAGAAATTTTTAGATTTGATGCGTTTGGTCGAGAAATAGAAGCCTTGCTTTTTCTTAAAGATTTTAGTTTGTCTCAATACAATGAGTCTATTTATGAAAATGATGACGATGAATTGCCCATAAAGGAAAAGTTATTCTATCCTAATATCTGGAAAATTCATGAAGAAGATATGGACTAATTAAACCCCAAAGGGCTCCATAGAATAGTTGTTGGAGGACAACAACTACACAAGAAAATAACATTACAAGACATAAAAACGATGCGCTATATAGATTCATTCAACATTACAGACGCTCATATCATTGGTAAAAGCCATCAACGATTGTTATACAACAATCAAGATGCTTTTAGTTGGGGAAGTAATGCTTCTCTGACAGTAGGAGTCGTTTGCGACGGCTGTGGCTCTCGACCGAATAGTGAAGTAGGGGCAAAATTAGGAGCTAGATTTATTACCAATTATCTACTTAAAAATGCTTCGAATCCAAGTTTTGAAATAAGTCAACTACAGACCGCATTGGAAGCCTTTATGCTTAGAATAGCCCAACAACTAGCCGATGATTCGCAAGATGATTGGAAAGAAGTTCTTCGGGACTATTTTCTATTTACAATAGTAGGTTTTGTTGCGAATAGCGCAGGAGTTACCTTTTTTTCTATGGGAGATGGAGTTATTTTGCACGATACTACTTGGGTGGATTTGTCTACCAATAATAAGCCCAATTATTTATGTTATAACTTGTTGAAATCTCAATTAGGCTTACAGTTTAAGACGTTTTATCAAGCCAATCCTATTCAAAGAATATTAATTGCAACCGATGGTCTTCAGGATATATTGGAGTCATTGACAGCAAAAAAAGCTTTTGAGAATTGTCTCAATAGAAAGGACCTATTTGATAGCCCTATTGTTTTTAATCAATTGTTGATGACGGATTTTTTGGAATGGATTTATGATGATACTACTTTGATTTTTATGCAGCAGAAGTGACAATGATAAGGATGTTATTATCCTTCTTAATAGGTAAAATATGAAACAACTAATCACTATTATTAGTGTGTTTATAATACAAATAGGTTATAGTCAAGACTGTGTCTCAGATATTCCTTACGAACCTTGTTCTTGGGAGTTCAACGCTTGTTATTATAAGGAAAAAATGCCTTCTTATAAGCATCAAAAAGTAGTTGATATCAGCAACTTTTTATTTATAGAAGATTGTGCTGCTTGCTGCTCAACAGATTTTCAATTGGATACGATTGCGTCTAATTTTGTACAAGATTTGCCAGAAATTGAAGTGTTAAAATTGCCCTTAGTAAGCCAGTTTCCTAAACATGTCAATGCATTAAAAAGCTTAAAGAAGGTCGTTCAATATCCTTTTGAATCTTTAACATCTAACCAGTACTTTTATACCGAACTGCCTTCAATCCCTACTGCTTTGTGGAACACAAAAACATTAGAAGAGTTAACCATCTATACGACACAATTGCCAGTTGAAATTCAACAATTAAATCGTTTGCGATATTTAGAATTGCATCTTGAAAATCATCGTTCAAGCAAAGCCGTTTTACCTATTTCTACTACATGGAAGGGGCTAACAAACTTAGAAAAGGTTCGTCTATATGCAACGACTTTAAATACAAAAGATATCGAATCGCTATCTGGTTTGAGTGGCTTAACTTCTTTTGGTCTGTCAACGAATCATAAAGTAGATCATTTTGTTGATGCTTGTTTGGAGGCTTTGAGGTCGAATAGTTCAACACTTCAAGAATTATTTTTAACGACGAATACTTACCGATACCAGACATTTTATAGACCTCATTTGAGGGGGAAAACGCTCTCTATAGATGCAGAAAAGGAGTGGCACAATGAGGAAGAAAAATCTATACTAACAACCACAATTTTTCCTCAGTTAACCCAATTATCTTTAAAGGATTGTTCCCTATCCAATTTTGCTTTTAATAGCACCTATTTGCCCCAATTACAAATACTAGATTTGAGTTTGAATCGCTTGTCAAACATAAAGATAGAGGCGGGGGAGGCTGCTATTTTAAAACAGTTGAATTTGTCGTATAATTATTTGACGACCTTGCCAAATTCTATTGCAAAATTAATTCATTTAGAAGAACTTGATTTGAGAGGAAATCCAATACTAGGTTTGCCGAAAGGAATAGAAAAAATGCCTTCTTTAAAAAGAGTTTTAGTAGATGATAGAACGTCTTTATCTGCAATTATAGCTCTAAAAGAGCAATTGGGAGAAAAGTTGATAGAATCAAAAACTAAACTTTATGATAATCAAGGAACTGGCTGGATGAGTGATCATTTTTTAGAGCTTAAAAATTCGCTTAAAAGAGATTTTTCGAATCAAAAATGGGACAATAAACTACCATTAAAAGAATTTGAATGGGTGGAAAGTATTTCTTTAGCTAAGAATAATTTGGAGAAGATACCGCAGCAAGTTTTTATTAGTGAAAATTTGAAGTATTTAGATTTGAGTGATAACCAATTGAAAGGAAAATTGCCAGTAAAAGTTGCTCAACTGCGGGAATTAAAGGGGCTAGTATTGGCGAAAAATTATTTGCAAAAATTGCCTTGTTCAATAGAGAAAATAAAGCATTTGAAGCGTTTGGATTTATCGTTTAATTGCTTGATAAATTTGCCTACCACTATTGCAAAATTGAGCAATTTGGAATACCTTTCGTTAGTTCAAAATCCTATCCAAACACTTCCCAAAGAGATACAAAATTTGAAGCAAATAAAAGAAATTCGCATTAGTAGGGATCTACCTGATGGGCTAAAAAAACAACTTCAGCAGTGGTTTGGTAAAGAACGGGTGGTGGTGGTTACTGATGCTCCTGTTTTGATAGGAACTCCAGATATGGAATAGGTGTTATTGAAATTTGATGTTTCTCTAAAATAATGACCTCTCTAGGACTTTTTAACGTGTCTTACAGGAAGTATATGGTTGCTTTTACTTTCCGATACAAAAAGAAGAAAAAATATTCCCCAACAAATCATCCGTAGAGATTTCGCCAGTAATTTCACCCAAGTAATTTAAAGCGTGGCGAATGTCCATGGCTAAAAAATCGTTAGAAATGCCAATTCCCAATCCTTCCAAAACAGCATCCAAAGACTGTAGAGCAGATTGAAGCGCTTCGTAGTGGCGAGAATTAGAGACAATGCTACTATCCTGTTGCAATTGCCCAGAAGCGACCAAGTCAAAAAGCAATTGTTTGAGCTGGTCAATTTGCGTTTTGTCCTTGGCAGAAAGCGATAGAGTAGTGTATGGCGTCGTCAAATTTTGTGTAACTTTTTCTAGAGTATCGTTCTTTTCAAGAGAGGATGGAGCTTGATTTTGAGAATGCAAATCTGCTTTGTTGGCAACAACAATGATATTCATATCCGCTGTCGCCAATTTTTGAAGATCAGCTTGTGCCTCTAAAGGGCTTAATGTCGTTTGGTCGTAGACGTAAATTAGAATGGCAGATTTGGCAACCTGTTCCAACGTTTTTTCGACCCCAATAGCCTCTATTTGGTCGGTTGCTTCTCGAATGCCTGCGGTATCAATTAAGCGATATTGAACCCCTTGAATATTGAGTATTTCTTCGATGGTATCCCTTGTTGTTCCCGCAATGTCAGAAACAATGGCTCGTTCTTCATTGAGCAGAGCGTTTAGAAGCGTTGATTTTCCTGCATTGGGGCGACCAGCCAATACCGTATGGACGCCATGTTTGATGGCATTGCCCAATTGAAAGGAATCTAAAAGGCGCTTGATAATCCGAACAATTTGTTGAACGAGTTCTTGCAGTTTTTCTCTATTGGCAAATTCTACATCTTCCTCACCAAAATCCAATTCTAGTTCTATCATGGAGGCAAAATGAATTAATTCGCTTCGGAGCTCCTTAATTTGATCCGAAAAACCTCCCCGCATTTGAGACAAAGCCAATTGGTGTGCTGATTCAGATTCGGCAGCAATTAAATCAGCCACAGCTTCAGCTTGAGACAAGTCCATTTGACCATTCAAAAAAGCACGCAATGTAAATTCCCCTTCTCTAGCCATTCTAGCACCTTTGCGAATAAACAGTTCAATCAGTTGTTGCTGAATATAACGAGAACCATGACAAGAAACCTCTATAACATCCTCCTTTGTGTAAGAATGTGGGTTTTTAAAAACAGAAACTAAAGCTTGATCAATGATTTTATTTTGTTCATCGCGAATATATCCCAAATGAATCGTATGAGAATCAACTTGTTGTAAGTCTTTAGCTTGAAAGACTTCATTGGTAATTGAGATAGCTTGGTTGCCAGAAAGGCGGACAATTCCAATAGCGCCACTACCAGCAGGAGTAGCTAAGGCAACTATAGTGTCTTGGAGATCAATGAAGTTGTACAAAGTGAAGTGTATTATAAATAAAGAACAAGGTATCGATTTTTATAGCTATTGAATGGTCTTCTATACCTTGAATAAATGAAAAATAATTCAAGAACAAAGTTAAAACTAAAAACTTAAACTAGGAATGAATTGCTCTAAAAACAATGGAACGCCAATTTTGTACGAAGTACTATTCTTTCCATTCAATATAGGTAACCTTCAAGTTTTCAATACGAATTTGAACCCAAGCCTGTTTGTTCGAGCCATCACTAGTCTGGTAAGCAACTTTTCTATAGACTGTTTCATTGTTTTGGTAGCCTAGGTTTTGGTATAAATTATCCCCTTGATGGTCATAATACTCGTCTTCAAAGGGACCCGAATTATTGGGTCTATCTACGCCGACCAATAAACCATTTTTTTTGTCCAGGAAATCATTGATTACAGCATGAATAAGTTTATTTTTTTGACCATTTCTATACAACGAAAAAGTCCCTAGTATAGCAATCAAGCCCAGTACAAAAAATCCTACTTCCATTCTTATTTAAATCGGTTTAATACTTTTTATAATTTTGTCTAGCACCTTATTATTTTTTTGTAAGGTTTGCTCATGTCCCATCCCCAAGACCAATAATACATTTTGTGGACTATCTACAATAAACACTCCTAATTGGACTGGACTACCATTAATGCTACCTTCTAATTCAGATACAACTCCCATCATCCCATTTAACTCTATAATTTCGGGTTCTGTCGTAATATTAGGCTGTGTCAATTGAGTCTGAATAATTGCTTCCAACTCAATTAGGGCTTCTTCTATTTGATCAGCTTCCATGATAGAAAACGTAATTGATAGAGAACCATCATCATTTTGCAATGTTGCTACTTTATCTTCCTCGTCTATTTGCCACTCATTGGGATACCAAAATTCGACTTGAGCAGCTTGATAAGTGTATAAATTGCGTTTGATTTGAGCCTGCAAACCAGTATTCATTAGTATAAAACTAAACAAAAAGATACAAAAAAAAGTTTTCATTGGTATTTTTGTGGTGGACTAAATTTTAAGATATTATCATAACAATGATTGAACGGAATGTATGAGAAGCGAACTATGCTGCTTTTTTTCTTCATCAAAAAAGCAAAACAGAGGTTACGCGTCTTTTGATGATAGGTTAGATAAAGGAAAAAAGGCTATAGCAAACCAATTGTTTTATTCTTAATAAGAATTACATTCGTGATAATCATTAATACATAGCCAATAACACAAATTTTATTCCTATCGTTTTAGTAAGTCGATATTTTATTGAAGGATGATTGTTTGTAGTAATTGCACTGTTAGCTATTGTCTTTAAGTATTCAACCTTATTGATCAATCAATAAGGTTGAATTTAGCCATAATGGGAAAGCAAGTGCTTGCCAGCTAGAATGAAATGGTGGAAAGTAATAAAAGAGCTATTGTTTTACAAAAGTAGATCCATTTTGAAACCATTGCCAAGCAGTAGACAGGATGTCGTCAACATTATATTTTGGCGTCCAGCCCAACAGTTTGTTTGCTTTTGAGTAGTCAGAATAGATGGCCGAAACGTCACCTGCTCTACGAGGACCAATTTTGTAATCTAATTTTTGCCCAGTCGCTTTGTCAAAGGCGGTAATTAATTCTAAGACAGAAATACCTTTCCCTATGCCTACATTAAAGGCTTCACAATTAGCATTATTTTTATTGTTAAGCAAATATTGTAAGGATTTTGTATGCGCATTACCAACATCCATAACATGGATATAGTCTCGGATGCAGCTACCATCTCTAGTGTCGTGATCATTGCCTGTAACCGTAAACTGATCTCTAGCTCCTGTTAATGCTTCCATCAAAATTGGAACAACATTGTAGGCTCCCGCTTGAGGAATTTCTCCCATCAAACCACTAGGATGGGCACCCGCAGGGTTGAAATAACGCAATAAGATGCTATTAATGTTAGGATTGGCAACAGAAAAATCTTCAATAATTCTCTCCGCCATTTGTTTGGTACTAGCATAAGGACTTTCTGCTCTTGACATAGGAGTGTCTTCCGTTACAGGTAGAACAGAGGTGTTGCCATAAATAGAACAAGAAGAAGAGAATATAAAGTTAGGAATCTGATACTGATGAATGCAAGTTAATACATTGAGCAAACTGTTTAGGTTGTTCTGATAGTATTTTAATGGTTCTTGAACCGATTCAGGCACACTTTTGTATGCTGCAAAATGTATGATGCCGACAATATCTTGATGTGATTCGAAGACCGTTTTAATGGCTTCTAAATTGCAAAGGTCAACAGCATAGTTAGGAATCGTTTTACCTGTAATTTGGGCAACAACATCCAAAATTTCAGGATTAGATCGGACATTGTTGTCGATAGAAATTACATCAAAACCATTTTCTACTAAATCAATAATGGTGTGACTACCAATATAACCACACCCACCAGTTACCAATATTTTAGACATTTCTAAAAGGTATCAATTTTCTTGTAAACAAAAAATTTAAGTAATTACTAAACAGGACACAGTGTATTCAATACATGCAAATACTATATAGTATTGCTAGTTCGTTGATTTTTACCAAAAAGATAAAAAAGTACATTCGTAAATTAAAACAAACTAAAGTAGGGAATGTGCTGCGAACCTGTAAGAACCTAAATTATATTTTAATAATGGATTACTTGTCGTGTTACTTACTTACTAATTTCTAGTGAAAAGTTACTAGGACATCCTTGCTGGGTTCTACAACTGCTCATACCTACTACCATGGCGATTGCTAATAAAACCACAACTATTTTCTTTGCAGCTAATTTCATACTTGAACTATTTTATTTATTGTGTTAATTGATTTGTCTGGGAATGGTTTTAACGAAGTGTTGGAGATGGGCTACCAATGAGGACAACCGCAACCAGCTTTACAGCCTGTCATTCCAACAACAAGCACCAAGGCAACAAATAGAACTAAAAGCTTTTTTGTATTTTTCATAGTCTTTACAATTTTATACACTTAGCTGCATGAAATAACATTTTGAACAACTAAGTTAAATTTTTTTTATTAAAAAGGCAGGTTTTGTGGTGTAGAATCCAAATGATTGCTGTAAAATTACACAGTTGTAATGATGAGTTAATCTAGTTATGATAAGTAGTTACTCTTTATTGCGAAGCTGTTGTGTCTTGTTATTTGTTATCAATGATTGTGTCTGCCCTAACAAGCACCCAATGCTAAATGTTCGTAATATTACCAACAAAAAGTATCCCACTTTGTCCTCTACACGAAGTGCTATTGAACTATTATTATAATTAAATCTTTTGGAAACATCTAAAAATATACTTGTTGCTGTTTTGAATTGGGGATTAGGACATGCCACTCGTTGCATTCCAATTATTGATGAATTAGAACAACAAGGCGCCAATGTTGTTTTAGCTTCTGATGGAGAAGCATTGATCCTTCTTCGTCAGCAATATCCCCATTTGAATACGATTGAATTACCTACTTACGGTATTCACTACAAGGGGAGCAATATGTTTTTAAACATCTTACCTCAGGTACCCAAAATTCTAAGAGCAATACGTTTAGAACGTAGAAAGTTGAATTCTATTATCAAGGAATATAAAATTACGACAATTATTTCTGATAATCGCTATGGAATGTATCACCATAAAATTCAGTCTATTTTTATAACACATCAACTTAATATTCAGGTTCCCAATCGATATATAGAAGCGTTTGTAGCAAAGTGCAATCATTTTTTCATTCAAAAATTTAATGCTTGTTGGGTGCCAGATTATGAATTAGAACCTAATATAGCAGGGGATTTAGCACACAAAACTAGTTTAAAAAATATCGCTTATTTGGGACCATTGTCTAGATTGTCTAAGATGTCAAAACGCCCTGCCCGTCAAGATGTAATTGTTGTTTTATCAGGTCCCGAACCACAACGCACGTATTTGGAAGAGAAAGTTATAAAACAAGCCACTCAATTGCCATATCAGTTTTTGATTGTTGGAGGAAAACCCAAATCAGTAGAGGAAAAACAATTGGCTGTTAATATTCGATGGCAATCTTTTTTAGATTCGGATGCCTTACAAATTGCAATTGAAGAGAGTAGAATAGTTATTGCTCGTTCAGGTTATAGTACCATCATGGATCTATTGACCTTAGGTTGCTCAAAAGTTCTATTAATTCCAACACCAGGACAGACAGAGCAAGAATATTTGGCAAGAAGATTAGCCCAAAAAGGATTTTTTATAACTCAACAACAAGCCAATTTAGATTTGAAACAAAGCATTGATTCTTTGGCGAAAAAGGAATCTAAACCTTTTATCAAATATACACCAAAACAATTGGGAAATATAATTTCAAGCTATATAAAATAGAGCAATTTTAATATGTTTTTAGACTTGTGATAGAAACATTTTTTTATTGTAAAAAAAATATTAAAGCCTTGTGTTCAAGGGATTTCTACTCTATCTTGTGCCCGAAAAATAGAACAGATTCAACAAGGTAAATTTGTTTTGGCAAGAATGGTTGTTTTTTGGCAAGAACTACACTTCATCTGTTTGAACTTTCGCATAAATTTGCACCTCATTAATCAATTAATAGAGCTAACACGTTTGTCAATCAGACGTCTTTTAATTATTTTTTACAATCCCCCTTTGTATGAAAAAGTTATTTACACTTCTTTTTTGTTTGTACACCACCATTAATCTTTTTGCACAACCTGGACATGATTATTACTGGGTCGGAACTAGTTCCAATACAGTGCAAGGTAGTGGAGAATGGACCGATTTGAACTCATGGAGACTCGACAGTTTAACAGGAGCAATTCCATCGCAAGTCCCTATTTCTAATAATAGTGTGTATTTCATGGCAGATGCTTTTCCAACGACATTAACTGGATCAGATTCTGTTGTAATAACAGTAAGCAACAATGCCAACTGTGGTACATTTTATTGGGATACAAATATCCCAACATTGGCTAAGAAAATTGCCTTTCAGACCAATACTTTAGGAGTGACAGGTCCTTCAAGTATCAATCTAGACGTATATGGAATTTTTCAGTTGCCATCTACAGAGAAATTAGATTTTGATTTCAACGGTTCTTTGCGTTTTCGTTCTCATGATAAATTAGCAACAATCCAAACCAATGGGCACAAATTACTGGTAAAACAAGTGGTATTTGAAGGAAGTGATACCACAGAATTTCGATTGTTAAGTTTTTTGTACATAGATGATCCCAAAGAATACCACTACAGTCGACGATTAGATATAGACGGAGGGTTTTGCTACTTTTATAGGGGGTATTTAAATTTTAATGGACAAGATGCGATATTAGATCGCTTTGATGCTTATCGTACTAGTTTTTCAGCGCGACAATTGAATATAGCAGGTTCCCACATTCAACTAATTGGTCATGCAGATTATGTATGGATATGTAATTTTAATACAGCAGGAACCAATTATAGTTTCTTTGATGCAACAGGATCGCATATTTTGGTCAAAGACCCACAAGAATTAGCCTATGCACAACAACTTTGGTTGGGTGATGTGAATTATGATACCATAACAACAGATGTTCGTTACTATACTTATTTAAGACGTAGCAGTCCAACCATTCAGCATTTATTTTTGCATAATGACAATTATTTTTATGACAACTTAAATGCAACTATTGAAAATCTTTATCTATATGGTGGACATTTTTATCGTTTTAATCATCGCTCACCTAAAATTACAGTAGAAAATGTTTTTGTAGATTCAGATTGCGACGATTTTGCAGTGATAATGAGTTGGCAAGGCACACCTGGGAAAATTATCAAAAAAACACCAGGGAAAACATTGGTATTGGATAAAGTAATCCTAAATGGAATAGAGGGAGATGTGAGTAATGGTCAAAGTTATGTTGCTAATAATAGTATTGATGGGGGAGGGAATACGAATTGGACAATTAATAGCCCCACGGCTAGAAGAATGCGTTTTCAATATAGCAATGCAACCGCCTCAACGCATTATTGGCACAACATTTTGAACTGGCAAGAGTGGAATGGGACAACTTGGGTTGCATCAGGATGTCTACCAACACCAGCCGATGATGTGTATTTTGATGGCACTTCTTTCCCTGTATCAGGCAATCATAGGATGAGAATTGATTCGATGGCTTATTGCCACGATATGCGTTGGTTGTCAGGAATAGACCATCGAATTCAGATGTATCCGCAGTTATATACCAATCAAACGACACAAGCACTAAATATATTTGGAACGCTTGAGCTAGATGAAGATATGAGTGTGCGTTGTATTGGTCGTAATTTCAATTTGTGGGGGGCTGATCCAGATAGTATTATTACAAAAGGAGTCTATGTATACCCTACATTACAATTACAACCTTATGCCAATTATCATGTTGTAGATACCTTGGCAGCTCGATTGTTGCAAGGCTTGGTTAATTCTTACATTCATGCCGACAACATTACCATGAATTTAGGACAGTTGTACATTCATCAGCGTCAATTTGATAGTGTGGAATGTCATTTGACTTACCACCGTGCCTATCCTTTTAGAGATTATGGCGGTTACCAACATGGTGTTTCTTATACAGGGACAACTACCTTTCATTTTTGGGGAAATAACAATTATTCGAATTGTAGCAATGTAACCAATGGTGATGGAAGAATCTATCTATATGGATCTTCTTGTGGGAATTGTACTGGTGCACAACCAGCAGCACATTTTCCAAATACAGTTTTTCATAGCCAACTATATGGTTTGGCGCATCATATGACTGTTCATGGTGATTTGACGATGTTGGAGGATGGAAATTTCCACTACTGGAATAGTAATCCTACTTATTATACACAAATAAGAGTATTGGGAGATCAGCCCAATGGACCATACAATGGTGATATGAATTTAACGGCAGGCAAAGAATACGTCTTTGATTCATATCGTTCTAATTATTATGCTCCTACGCATGCAAATGCAGGTTTAAATTCTAAAATAGAGGTCTTGGGAACATTAAATGCAGTTGGTGATTGTAGAGAACCGATTACGATTCGAACATTTAATGGAAACCCAATGACATTGAGTGTGGGAAGTTCCAATGTAGAGTATGCTTTTATCCAAGGAATGGACAATTCGGGTAACCCTGTTATCAATGCAGTGAATTCTGTTGATGGAGGTGGAAATTCTGCGATTAATTTTACGACTTCTCCGACAGCTACAACGCTATATTGGAGGGCACATTATGGTGATCCTGCTAATTTTGAAGGAGATTGGAGTGATCCAGGGCATTGGACCAGTAATCCTGCTAGTTTGGTAGGGGATAGTGTTTGTATCCCTTCTAGTGCTGATACCGTTGTTTTTGATGCGTTATCATTTTCTGGAACAAGCAATAGTTGTTTTATAGAAGGAGCTGCATTTTGTAAAACCATTTGGGTTAAAGCCGATATTCGATTGGCGAGTCGTAGTTTTACCGCACCAACAGGCAATCTGTTTATCAATGAAAGTTTATTGATTGATCTACCAATGACGCAGTATGATTATACGGGCAAAATAACGTTTATTGGAAGTGGAGGTATTGTTAAAACAAGTAATACAACGTTGATTAATAGCTATCTTACGTTTAGAGGAACAAATGGTGTTTGGGATTTGGTAGATGATTTTACACTGCAGAATGTTCACCGAGCTTGGCATGGTATCTTAGAGTTAAAAGAAGGAACCTTGAGAACCAACAATCACACGCTTAATTTGTATAATGCATTTTACTCTTATGGACAATCAGAGCGAGAATTAGACTTGGGAACATCTACTGTAAATATGCACTGTTTGGGACGTAATCCTGATAATGGTTATACCAATGTTTGGTTTATTCCCAATGGCCACCGCAATATAGATGTGAAAGGAGCCAATAGTACGATTAATTTTTATGATAATAATATAACCGCTTACAACTTGCGTATGTACATGGGGTACGACTCTTTAACTTGGCGTACGGTAAGAAACAGTGGTAGCTACGATGCCAATAGAATTCAATATGGGGTAGTTAACTTTATGGGAGCTAATGAGATTTCTAATATTACAAGTTATGCAGATTATCAACACCTCAATTTTTTAGGGACTGTTTACTTGAGAGGAGATAATTTGATGGATAGCATCGAGTTTGCAGGAGGGCATTTTTATTATTTATATCAAAATACAGAGCAACACCTCAAAGCCCCTCATGGACGAATTATATCCAATGGTTCAGGAACTAATTTTGTTAATATAGAAACCTATCCAAGTAGCCGAAAATCTTATTTCCACAAGGAGTGGGGCGATCATTCGTGCTTGGATTTTGTAAAAATAAAAGACAACGAAGCGACACGAGGAATCAACCCTAATACAGGTACGGCAGATAATGATCTGTTTTTCTATACAGGAACCAATAGTGACAATATCAATGGAACGGCTACAGGTATTTGGAACTTCTCGTTGTTATTTTCTACGCATACTGCACAAGCACCAATTGTAACGGTGTGTGATGGACAAGATAGTGTTGATATTACAGTTGCTATTACAGGAAATGATTTTTATGATATTCGTTACAATTGGTACGATAGCTTAGGCAATACAGGAGCCGATACCATTCAAGTAAACGATGATGACAATGACCCCAGCACACCTTATATCTTTAGCCTTCGTCGTCCTGTCGTTGCTTCTGGATTTTATGCCTTTGATATTGCGACTTATCGTTGTGACAACCGAACTGCTCCAGCGATAGATACAGCTTGGGTGTACAAAAATGTACCGAATACTTTAGTAGAGGTAGACCGAACTGCAAGTTGTTATCTAACCAATGCAGGAACATGGGTTGATTTTTACGATGATATTGATGCCAAACCAATTTTATCCATACAAGATTCTTTAAATGCTGGTGATGCAGACTCGTTACAAAATGTAGATGTATCTGTATTTTTTGAATCATCGGTACAGTACTATGCTGGTCGCCCTTATCTGCCTCGCCATTGGAAAATTACTCCTTCTAACAATGTGGGAGCTAAAGTACGCTTGTATTTTACTCAGGCAGAGTTGGATTCGTTGTATGTCAAAACGTTTCATGGAGTTAATGGGATGGCATTTGGTCCGAGCGATGCTTATTTGGAACTTTGGAAATTTGATGCAGTGCCACATATTAATGCGGCGATAGGATCTAGTGCACCAACTATTGTTCCGCATACGGTTATTCCATTGACAGGAGCCAACCGAAAAGCATTGACTTCTACAGCAGCTGTTTTAGCAATAGAGTTTGAAGTAGCTTCTTTTTCTCATTTTATTTTAACTGTTCGAGAACCTGTTTTATTACCCATAGATTTATTGAGCTTTGATGCCATTGCTAACGATCAAAAACAAGTCGATTTAACATGGGAAGTAGGAACAATTCAAGACTTAGATTATTTTGAGGTATTAAAAAGTACTGATGGTCAAGAGTTTGAATTTTTAGAAACAGTGTTGGCAAGCAATGCGTTGCATTATCAAACAACAGACAAAGCACCACAAGGAGGTTATAATTACTACAGGTTGCGTATTTATGAAACAGATGGAAGTTCTTACTTATCATCTATCCGAGTTGTTGACCTTCCTTCAACTCAAATTTTAGAGGTTTATCCGAATCCAATAAGAGAAGAGAACTTAACCATTCGTTTGTCTTCAGAAACAAGTCAACCGTTAATGGTAGAGTTGATTAATCCTCTAGGACAAATTGTACAAACGAGCCTACAAACAGTAGATAAAGGACAGAATATCTTCACATTAAATACTCAACCATTAGAGCAAGGTATTTATATTCTTAGAATTCGTCAAGGGCAAGTTTTAGTCGGGCAACGAAAAATATCTAAATTAGAATAACATTTCTACCGAATAGTAAACCTTATACCAATTGTTCTTTGACGATTTTATTAGAATGCCAACAAAATTCTAAGAATTGTCAAAGAACAATTTTATCGAAGAGCACCCTAAATGGGGCTCTTTTTGTGTTTTAGAGATAAAGAGTAGTGCAAAAAGAAATATAGTTTACTTGTTATTTTTTTGAACGATTACTTATATTAGCTAACAACGTACTAAGGCGTTTCTAAGTGATAACTGACACACAATCTTATATTGTGCACTCAAACTATACATTGTCCTAAAACAAGAAATCAATGAAAGCATTACTGTTGTTATTATCTATACTGCCAGGATTATTAATTGTATTGTATATCTATTGGCGAGATAGACACGATAGAGAGCCGATTATATACCTAACAATTTGCTTTGTTTTTGGGATGTTTAGTACTTATCCTGCCATCAAGATGGAAGAGTTTGGTATGCGAGATTTAGGAATCTACAATGCTATCAACGATCCGTTTATGACCTTTACTTTTACGTTTGCAGTAGTAGCCTTTAGTGAGGAGTTTGTGAAGTATATCTTTTTGCGATATTATATTTTCCCCAAAAAAGAATTTGACGAACCCATGGATGGAATTGTCTATTCTGTGATGATTAGTATGGGATTTGCAACCCTTGAAAATATTCTCTACGTAGTTGTGCGAGCTGCGAATATAGAAGTTGCCTTTCAGATTGGTTTGTTGAGAATGATCACCGCCGTACCAGGACATGCTATTTTTGCGATACTAATGGGATATTTTGTTGGTTTGGCAAAATTCTCAGAAGAAAAAGGCAATTTGTATTTGGTAATTGGTTTGGTGAGTGCCATTTTGCTACATGGAACCTATGATTTTTTTATTTTTATGCAAATGAAAGAATTCCTAGTTTGGTTTACCTTAATCTTTGGAGTTTTATCTTCTTTAATTTTTCTTCGCAGACACTCTAATAATTCTCCTTATGCAACAGGGAATAGCACCGAAATTGATTTAGATGCTTTTGACAAAGAGGAAGATGGAGGCATTTGAGGAACGAAGAACAAAGGCTTTTTACATTTCTAGTTAATGAGGCATAGCATTTGCATGGATATATTGTATAGAAAAAAATAGTACGCCTAATTTTTTTCTTATAGGCAGAAAATCAATATTTTATTAGACCCCAATCGGGGATCTAACTGCCCCCAAATATTATCATATCAATCAATAACAAAGAAGTAATATCCCCTTATATATGAATCGTAGAAATTTTCTTAAATTGTCTTCAACAGCCTTGAGTGCTGCTTTATTCTCTAATCCTTTAGACTTGTTAGGAATGCCAATGAATACCCCTAGTTTTACCAAAGCAGATTTTGGACCTGATTTTAAATGGGGAGTGGCAGCTTCTGCTTATCAAATAGAAGGCGCTTGGAACGAGGATGGGAAAGGTCCTTCTATTTGGGATACCTTTACACACAACAAACCCCATAAAATACGAAACAAACATAATTCGGATACTTCGTACAACTTTTATCATAATTATAAAGAAGATATTGCACTAATCAAAGCACTCAATTTTGATGTTTTTCGATTTTCATTTTCTTGGTCTCGAATATTTCCAGAAGGTATCGGACGTGTAAATCAAAAAGGAATCGACTTTTATCATCGAGTGATTGATCGTTGTTTAGAAAAAGGAATTGAGCCTTGGGCGTTGATGTATCATTTTGATCTGCCCCAAGCTTTAGAAGACAAAGGAGGTTGGGCAAATCGAGATATCATCAATTGGTTTGATGAATACGCTCAAAAAGTAACCACAGAATATGGGGATAAGGTAAAAACTTGGTTTGGACAGAATGAACCAATTGGCTTTACATTAGGAGGCTATTTGGCGATGTATCATGCCCCAGGTTATTTTGCCCCTCAAAAATTTTTGAAGGCTATTCATCATGCCTTGATGTGCCAAGCATCCTCTGGACGGATTATGCGAGAGAATGTAAAGGATGGTCAGGTTGGAGCAGCGCTTTCTTGTGCATATGTAAGCCCTAAAAACCAAAAAAAGAAACACGTAGAAGCGGCACATCGAATGGATATTCTCCTTAATAGATTGTGCATTGAACCTCATTTGGGGTTGGGTTACCCAACGGAACGCTTCCCGTTTTTAGATAAAATTCACCGTTATGTTCAAGAGGGCGATTTAGAAAAGTTGAAATTTGATTTTGACTTTATAGGCTTACAAAACTATACACAATTTGTTGCTAGGCATGCTTTGCTGCCTTGTGTTTGGGCCTTTGAGCAAAAGCCAGAAAATAGAGGGGTGCCACCAGAAATGATTACAGAAATGGGGTGGGAGGTTTGCCCAGAAGGTATTTACAAAATTATTAAGCAGTATGCTGCTTATGAAAATCTTCCTCCTATTATGATTACAGAAAATGGCTGTGCCATGCCCGATAAATTGGAAAATGGGCGGGTACACGATACACGTAGAATTGAGTTTTATAAGAGCTATCTAGAACAAGTGTTAAAGGCTAAAAATGAAGGGGTAGATATAAGAGGATATTTTGCGTGGACGATTATGGATAATTTTGAATGGGCAGAAGGTTTTGATCCTCGGTTTGGGTTGGTTCATGTCGATTGGGATACTCAAAAGAGAACGATAAAAGATTCTGGACTTTGGTTTCAGGAGTTTTTAAAAGATGAACTGTACGACTAGATGTTTGAGGAGGAACCTAAATTTTACATAGAGCAAAATTGGGGCGTGTTTTGGGGGCGTTTTATCAACAATGCGTTTCATAAGCATTATGCTATTCAATTGAGCTTTGCCGAAGAAATGCCAGTACAAGTGATGACAACAGATGGGCATAAGCATATTTATGATTGTACATTGGTCAAAAGTAACGTGACGCATCAGCTGGTTTGTAATGGGCGACATTTAATCCTTTTATTTAGTCCAATTACTTCTATGGGACAATTTCTTTCTCAATTGAGTGCTGATGACGTAATTTTATTAAAACACTCTATTGCAGAGGAAGTTCAATTACTTTTGTCCCAATTAGTTCGCCGTCAAATTGATTTTAAAAAATTTATAGAATTAATTAAGATTCGTTTAGAGCAATTTAATGGTGCTTGTTTGACGCAACGACATTTAGTAGATGAGCGGATAGAGCGTGCTTTATCGTATCTCGAAGCGAATAAGAATAGAGTCGTTCCTCTTGCCGAAATTGCCAAAGAAAACTTTTTGTCTCCGAGTAGGTTTCTACACCTGTTCAAAGATGTCTTGGGAATTACTTATCGTAGGGCGCAGCTATGGATTAAAATTTGCCATTCATTCGCCTACCTTCAAAAACATAGTATTACAGATACTGCTTATCAATACGGCTTTGCGGATAGTGCCCATTATTCCAAAGTATTTAAACAAAACTTTGGCTTTTCGCCTAAGTTTTTAAAAACAGCCCTTCGCGAAGAAATACCCAAATAGAGAATAGCCATTTTGTACATGTTTTCTCTTTTTATTCATCGGATATTTGTGTAAGAATTATAGTTTGATAACACAAGTTACACGATTGTCATAGTGATAATATCCCAACGAATTCTATTCTGTTGATATGGCGAATAAGTAGCAACAAATGAATAAAAAATGAAATACACAGTTGTACTGACACCTCAAATGCAAAATACGTTATTGCGCCCTACTCGTATTTTGGATTATAATCACCCATCTATACAAGCATTAATTGCTCAACAAAATTGGAATGCATTGGATACGATCAACAAAGTAAAGTCTATTTATAACTACGTGCGAGATGAAATTCTGTTTGGGTATAATACCAGTGACGATATTAAAGCCTCTGAAGTTCTGAAAGATGGCTATGGGCAATGCAATACCAAATCAAGCTTGCTAATGGCTTTGTTGAGAGGTGTTGGAGTGCCGAATCGAATTCATGGCTTTACAATTGATAAAGCTTTGCAAAAAGGAGCCGTTCAAGGCTTGTGGTATTGGTTAACCCCACAAAATATTCTGCATAGTTGGGTAGAAGTGTATATCGATGGAAGCTGGTATTTTTTGGAAGGCGTTATTTTGGATAAAACCTATTTAGGAGCTTTGCAAGAGCAAAATCGGGATTGTTCAACTACTTTTTGTGGTTATGGAGCTTATACAGATTCGTTTCAAAACCCTCCTATTGACTGGAATTTAAATCACACCTACATTCAGAAAAAAGGCATCAACCAAGATTTTGGTCGCTTTGATACACCCGATGCGTTTTATGCCAAGCACCAACAAAAACTAGGAAAATTGAAAGAATTGGTCTTTCAACACGTAGTTCGGCATACTATGAATAAAAATGTACAGAATATACGGAAAAGGAAAAAGTAGTTGTTTTTTGGGGAATTGAATTTGATGGAGTAAGGAGCAATCAAGTTACTACATTTCCAAATCCATTTAGCTACGAAACCACCATCAAAGTAGAGAGTCTACGAATTAAGAGATGATGGCGAATTGTTGAATAACTTCTACAAGAAAAGTGATGGTTCGATAAATCTTTGTAAGCATTTTTTGCTCTAAGAGGATAAAAGAGTAAAAAAGCACCCTAATGTTTTATAAAAAAGAAGCTGTCAGGATACGTTTCCTGGCAGCTTCTAATAGATTTATTTTTGCTTAGATATTAATTGGCTTTCTCCGATAAGAAGGTCAAACGAACCAAAGCAATTTCTTCCATTGAAATGTCATCCTCTTCCAGCTCTTTTAATGCTTCGTCAAGCGAATCAGAAGTGGCCGTTGACATGAAATAATCCATAATATCCTCAAAAATCTCTTCGTCGAGCATTTCTTCTGTATAATAGTTAATATCTAGTTTGGTTCCAGAATTAACAATCATATACATTTCATGCAATAAGTCTTCCATAGACAAGCCCAACGTCTCGGCAATGTCCTCAAAAGGAATTTTTTTATCAATACTTTGAATGATCGTGACTTTGTTTTTAGATTTTTTAGCAACGGACTTAATGACAAAATCAACAGGGCGTATAATATCGTTGTCATCTACATATTTCTGAATTGCTTTGATAAACTCACGACCGTATCGGCGAGCTTTTCCTTCACTTACACCAGAGATATTTTTCATTTCTTCAATAGAAAGAGGGTAACGTGTCGCCATTTCCTCGATAGAGGGCTCTTGAAAAACAACAAAAGGAGGTACATCTTTTTGTTGCGCTACTTTTTTGCGAACAGCCATCAAGATATTAAACAATGCTTTGTCCAAAACAGATGTATTGGCTTCAGCAGCAGCAGCTTCTTCTTCCTCTGCTTCTTTGATAAAATCATGATTCAACGCAATTTTGAAAGAGGTAGGTTGTTCTATAAACGTTCGACCAGCAGGAGTTAGTTTTATAATGCCATACGTTTCAATATCTTTGACAAGTAAGTTATTAAGCAATGCTTGTCTCAATATAGAGTTCCAATAATGCGCATCTTTATCTTTTCCAGTACCAAAAAGAGATAATTTGTCGTATTTGAAATCTAAAATATTTTTGGTTTTATTAGCAACGATAAAATCAACAATCTCTTTGATATGGCAATTTTCTAAAAGTTGCTCTACTACTCTTAGGGCTAGTTGAACATCTTGTTTGGCTTCGATGGTTTCGCGAGGATACTTGCAATTATCACACATTTTTTCTTCACTACAACTACTATCGGTATATTCTTCCCCAAAGTAATGTAACAAGAATCGACGTCTGCAAGAAGACGTTTCGGAGTAGGCTATAATTTCAGATAGCAACTGACTACCCATTTCTCGTTCAGAAACAGGTTTGTCTCGCAAGAATTTTTCTAGTCGCAAAATATCTTTGTGCGAATAATAGGCAATGCATTTGCCTTCTAAACCATCTCGACCAGCACGACCTGTTTCTTGATAATAATTTTCAATACTTTTAGGAATGTCATAATGGACAACAAATCGAACATCAGGTTTGTCAATTCCCATTCCAAAAGCGATGGTAGCACAAATGACGTCAATTTTTTCCATCAAAAAAGCGTCTTGCGTATCACTTCTTACTTTGGCATCTAAACCAGCGTGATAAGGAGCAGCATTAATGTCATTGACATTAAGTAGTTGAGCAATTTCTTCTGTTGCCTTTCTACTTTGAACATAAATGATTCCCGATTTGCCATTCATACTTTTGACAAATTGAACAATATTTTTTAGAACATCTTCTTTTTTTGCTTTCGGGCGGACTTCGTAGTATAAATTGTCACGATTAAAAGAAGAGACAAATTCGTTGTGATTGCTCATTCTAAGGGTTTTGATAATATCCATGCGAACCTTAGGAGTAGCAGTAGCTGTTAGGGCAATAATAGGAATTTGTTTTTCCATGGTTTCAATCATCGAACGAATGCGACGATACTCAGGACGAAAATCATGTCCCCACTCTGAGATACAATGCGCTTCATCAATAGCGATAAATGAAATATTGGTATTGGCAAAGAAAGTTAAGTTTTCTTCCTTGGTTAATGTTTCAGGAGCAACATATAATAATTTGGTACGTCCTTCTGTAATATCTTTTTTGACCGCTTTGATTTGTGTGCGTGTCAAAGAAGAATTTAAAAAGTGTGCAATAGAATCTGAATCGGCAAAAGATCGGATAGAATCTACTTGATTTTTCATTAACGCAATCAATGGAGAGATAACAAGCGCTGTTCCCTCTACCATCAATGCTGGAAGTTGATAGCACAATGATTTTCCACCACCAGTAGGCATTATAACAAAGGTGTCGTGCCCACTCAAGATACTTTCTATAACTTCCTGTTGAGTGCCTTTAAATTTGCTAAAACCAAAGAATTTTTTCAGCGAATCGTGCAAGCTTATATTTTCTGTTTCCATACTCGAAAAGAGTTTCTTATTTGTTTTTCTCCATAAAGAGAAGGTAATCTATATCTTAAATATATAGAAAAAATGTTTGGCATGCTAGCGTGGGGAATTTTGCATTATTACATCTTTTAGCGCCCAAAACTGGGGTATTGAAAGTACAAAAAAATAACTAGCAATTCAAAATTAAATGTATAATTTTCAACTTAATAAAACTCAAAAAAATAGCTTCATAGGCACACTCATAAACTGATTTAAGACCTTTAAGGAATAGGACAGGCTTCAAAGATACCAACAATTCTATGGAATAAGGACAGTTTCTAAACCAGGTAATAAAGGACTATCATAGTGTAGCCAAAGCATCACTACAGCTTTTTTTGAGTTCAAAAAATCACTGATTTGCTATCAAAAATTATTCCTAAGTGGATAAGTGTCTAATCTAAATAAATAATAAGTTATTGATGATTTAATTTTGCCCTCAATTTCTTTGAGTAATCGCGTTATATAGGTTATAATTAAGTTGTTCCAGTTGGATGTATAGTCACGTTATTTTTGTTTATACTATTCCTTTTTGGTACCACATGGGTTCCATTCCATTTTATGGCAAGGATTAACATCTCAAAAGTTAAAAAAAATAAGTAAGTGGACAGAAAAAAGTATAGTTAAAAATGTAATTGTTTTTAGTGCTGTTCAAAGAAAAAAATTGAAGTTTTAGCGGGCTAAAACGAGATTTTTTGATGAAGAACAGTGCAAAAAGAATTCTATTTTGCCTATAAATTTTTATGAACGATTACTTAGCACCTAATAGATAAAAGCAGGGCAATACTCGGTATTCGACATATATTCAAAAATAAAAAGTATAAGCTTAAGTTGTTATTTTATACATAGCTTATAGTTTTATTATAATCATTTTATTATTTTTATAATGAAAATTAGCGTTCTTTAGACTTAAAGAGAGTGAGTTATGTCTTTTTTATAAGCCCTAGAATGGGTTGAAGGATACGAAACAATTAAAAAATAAGAAATATAATGATTATTAGATTTGTAAAAATGACTTTTCAAGAACAATATGTAGAAGGTTTTTTAAAAGCTGTTGACGAACGAAAAGAACGGATTCGAAATTTTGAAGGCTGTACCTATCTTCAAATTGTTCAAGATATTCACCAGCCCAATGTTATTTTTTCTCATAGTTATTGGGATAGTGAGGAAGATTTGAATAATTACCGACACTCTGATTTTTTTGGTGAAATATGGAAAGAAACAAAACCAAAATTTGCTGCAAAAGCAGAAGCTTGGAGCGTACAGAATGTTTACGAATTGCCTTAAAGTTTATGGCATTAGTTTGAATCTTATTTTATATGAAAATAGTACCACATTGGTTGTTCATAAGATGTTTTTGAAATTATAGGTTTTTTAAGCTTTAATAACCAATGTAGTATAAGGTGCTTTTTTTGTGTTTTTACCAGCCAAGCTTTTGCCAATTGAGCTTGTTGAGTAGCCCTGTCTAAGTCACACAAAAGCTAAAGGACAGGTCTACTTAGTAGTAATGTAGCTAAATATCACTTGAACAGAACAACTTTTTTTTTGTTTAATAGACATCAACCCTTTCTGTTGATTTGTTCTGAAAAAGCATTTTGGGAATGTTCCTTATTCGCCTTATTCTTATTAAAAGTAGCTCTTAAGCAACGACACTTATAGACCAACAAATTAACACAAATTAAAACTAAATGTTATGAAGCAAATTTTATTTACACTATTACTACTTTGTAGTTTTTGGAACTATGGAAGTGGACAGATTATTTTTCGAGGATGTGAGGCAAGTTTATTAGGGGCTCAGGATTATACTTTTACACAAAATGGTACTACAAATGATGGAGGGACTATTAGAAATACATTTGAAACATTACCAGCGGATTTTACTCAAAGCTGCCCCGCAGGTGTATGTGAACTTCGGATTATTTGGTCTATAGCAAATACAAGGTGGGAAATACAACTAGATAATGATGGACCTATAAATACACCAGATTATACAACTGCTGTTTTATATACTAATACAACTGCTTCTTTTCCTAATCCTCCAGATTTGTCATTAGGAACATGGGTAGATGCGGGCTCTTGTGGTGGAAGCGCAATTACTACATTATCAGGAAATGTTCAAAGCACAGTTTCTTCGGGGGCACCAGAAATAGATGTCTTAGGAAATGGTTTATCTATTGTAGATGGTGACGTGACACCTAGTGCTGGCGACGATACCGACTTTGGAAACGTTACTGTCGGAGGAAATACAGCGCGAACATTCACTATTTCAAACACAGGTGGTACTGCAGCCTTGGATGTAAGTAGTATTAATTTGAGCGGAGCAAATGCAGGCGATTTTGCAGTGAGCGGTATTACATTGCCAGCCAATATAGCTGCTGGAGCGACTACAACATTTACACTAACATTTACGCCTGGAGCAGCTGGCGTTCGGAATGCAACGGTAACGATTAATAACAATGATGCCGATGAAGGAACGTATGCATACGCTGTTCAAGGTACTGGCGTTGCAAACCCAGAGATAGATATATTAGGAAATGGTTTGTCTATTGTCAATGGAGATATTACACCTAGTGTTGGTGACGATACCGATTTTGGGAGCGTTAATGCTGGTGCAAATACAGTAAGAACATTTACCATTTCTAATGCAGCAGGAACGGGGGTATTGAATGTGTCTAGTATTGTGGTAAGTGGAGCGAATGCAGGGGACTTTGTAATTGGTGGAATTACATTGCCTGCTAGTGTGGCAGCAGGGGCTACAACTACTTTTACAGCAACATTTACGCCATCAGCAGGTGGGGTGCGAAATGCAACAGTTACTGTCAATAATGATGATGCAGACGAAGGAACATATAGTTTTGCAATACGTGGAACGGGCATATTACCATCCGTTGCAATTACAGAATGGATCGCCGACCCTTTGGCCAATGATTTGACAGATGAGTGGGTAGAGCTGCATAACTTTGGAGCTACTCCAATTGATATTCAGAATTGGGAAATTGAAGATGAAGGCGTAGACGATGATGTTATTACAACGACTAGTTTTATTATTCCCGCAGGAGGTTATGTTATTCTAGCTAGAAATAAAGCAATTTTTGAAGCACAGTGGTTGAATGGTTGCCCTTCTGCGAATGTAATTGAGGTAGCCGGTTTGACTTTAGGAAATGGTGCGGATGAAATTATTATAAAAGACAATAACGATATTGTTATTTGGTCTGTTGCTTATCAAAATGATGATGTAACGGGAATTGCAGCACATTATACCGAAGCACCAACTTTTACGAATAGAATCTGGGGATCTGCTGCTAGTCCAGGAGTAGATCGAACAGGAAATGATCCTGCAACGGGAACATTAGGCTATGAAAATAATAACGCAACAGCCGACCCCAACGTAATGACTTCGACAACAGGAGATATGGGAAGTCCTTTTAATGGTACGTATACACCACCTACAAAAGATCTTGTTCGTGGCGATGTACTAGATTTTGATGGTACCGATGATTTGGTGAGCGTTGCTGATAATGCTTCTCTGGACATAACAGGAGATGTTACGTTTGAAGCATGGGTATTGATAAAAGGAAATGCAGCTACTGGATTCCATACTATTTTGGATAAAACAGAAATAGCTGACAATGCCAACTACAGACCCTACATCAACAGTCCTGCTAACACAATGGGTTTTTATAATGGAACAACTGCCATTAATGCTTCTGCGGCTATTACTGCCAATGAATGGACGCATGTTTGTTGGGCTTATGACAATGGAACAGGGTTAATGACTTTTTATATGAATGGTGCTTCTGTTTTTACAGCAGCCACTAGTATGGGGGCAACCAATGATGGAATTTTGAGAATAGGTACAGATATTTTAGGACGATTTAGCAATGTCTTATTGGATGAAGTTCGCATATGGAATACTACCCGTACGGCAACAGAAGTTCGTGAAAATATGCACCTAACTTTAGAAGATTGTCCAACGGGCTTGGTGGCTTATTATCAAATGAATGATGGAACAGGTTCAAGTGCTTTGACAGATCATTCTGGAAACTCTAATACTGGTACATTAACAAACATGGACCCTGCGACAGATTGGGTCAATTCAGGAGTTAATATAGGGAATGATGCAGGAAATGTTTCTAACAGTCAAACACTTGCTGTAGGAGCTGGTGTGAGTACGCAAAATTTTGCTACAGCTAATTTGAGCATTGATTTTACAGCACATTCTGTACCAGAGGATTTTACCGTAACTTACCACAGGTTTACCCCCAATGCAACAACAGGTATTGTGGGATCGAATATCATTCAAAACCCAATGTGGACGATAGATAAAGCAACAACTTTTTCTACTCAAACGATGGACTTAACATTTAATTTCCCTGTTACAACAATTACAACCGTTGATATTTGTCAACTCAATCTTTATAATCGACCAACAGGGAGTGATGGGGCTTGGACATTGGTACGAAAAGCATCAACCGTTAGTGGAACATCAGTTACCTTTAACGATATTAGTTTGACAGGACAGTTTATGGTTGTAGAGGACAACACAGCTATTCCTGCGGATATTGTTCGGGGCGATGTGCTAGATTTTGATGGAATTGATGATTATGTAGCTATTGGTAATTTAGGAAATGTTACAGATTGGACGATTGAAACGTGGTTCCGTCCAAATGGTCTAAATAATTATGAGAATATATTCCATACCGCTTTTCCTGGAGCAGGAACTTCAGATGATGGCGTAAGGTTAGAGCTTAGTAATAATTTTGCCAATGGATTGCTTTATGTTTCGGTTTCTGGTAATGGTACTTTTAATCCATATACGATTGTACCATTAGGCGGTAATTTACCTGATGAATGGCACCACATTGCTATTGTTGGAGATCAAACGAATGGTAGAGTTATTGTTTATCTAAATGGAATAGAGGTGGTCAATAGTGTCAATGCGAACTGGCCTGCGAGCTTCTCTAATATGGTATTGGGGAGAGGTTTTGACGCTAATAATTTGGACAGAGAATTTTCGGGGCAACTGGATGAAGTTCGTATCTGGACAACGACACGTAGTGCAAATGAAATCCGTGAAAATATGCATTTAACTTTGGATGCTTGTGCAAACGGCTTGTTGACTTATTATCAAATGAATGATGGAGTAGGCTCTGCTACCTTAGCCGATAAAACAGGGAATGGAAATACTGGGACATTAACGAATATGGATCCAGCTACAGATTGGGCAGCATCGGATGTCAATGTTGGAAACGATGCTTTGAGAAGTTCCAATAGCCAAACGATTAACGTTCCTTCGGGAGTAAGTACTCAGACTTTTGTAGCGGCTAATGCTACCATGAGATTCTTTCAGCATTCTGCAACAGAAGAGATCACTGTTACTTATCAAGCGTTTATCCCAAATAGTATTGTAGGGGTGAATGCCACTAATTTGATTCAAAACCCAATGTGGACGGTGAACCGATCGAATAATACTTCTAACTTGGTCGTAGATTATACGTTTAATTTTGCCCCAAATACATTTATTAGTTTGAATCCTGCAAAATATGGTTTGTATTATCGCCCTATGAATTCTGGTGGAGCATGGACTAAAATTGCAGTTGCAAATACTGTAACTAATAATTCGGTAACGTTTGGAAAAATAAGTTTAACAGGACAGTTTATGGTCGTACGGGAGTCCGAAATTCTAGTTTCAGATGTACGTGGTAATATGTACGAGTTTGATGGTACGAATTTTATAGATCACTCTGCTACGGCTACCAACTTGCCAACAGGAAATGCTCCTAGAACAATAGAGGCTTGGATTAAAACTACCCAGTTAGGTTTGGGGAATATTGTTAGTTGGGGAAGAAGAAGCAATAATCAAAGAAATAGTATGGCGGTTCGTGGCAATGTATTGGGCTTTGTAGGAGAACTTAATGATTACAATGGTACGACTGTTATTAATGATGGAGCATGGCATCATGTTGCCATTACTTATGATGGAACAACCATGCGTTTTTATGTAGATGGGGTCTTAGATTTGGCTGTACCAACGGCTACGAACTTAAATACAACCGATCAAAACCTTAGAATTGGAACAATTGCTTTGCCTTCTTCTGGTGAAAATTATCAAGGAAGTATCGACGAAGTACGTATATGGAATGTTGCTCGTACGCAAGAAGAACTTCGTGAAAATCGCCATTTAACCCTAAAAGGTAGTGAAATTGGATTAGTTTCTTATTATCAGTTTAACACAGATGACCCTATAGGAACAGCTGGTGGAGTAAAAGATGGTGTAGGAACAAATGATGGTACAACTGTAAATATGACAGGAGCCTCTTATGTTCCTTCAGAGGTAGCAGTAGCAGGAGGTGCATTTGATCGTATTCTTATTCCAGGACCAGGAGTGTACAATTTGCCGAATACTGATATTACCATACAGTTTGATGCCAATACACCTAATGGAGAGATTGTTGTTTCTCGATTAGAAACTGAAAAACCACATGGCTGGGAAACTATTGGAGGAGATGTCGATGATGAGTATTTTGTGGTGAATAACTATGGTTCTAATGCCTCTTTTGATCCTTTGATTGATTTAACATTTGGTCGAATGAGTTATATTTCTGCGGCTGATGCAGCAGAACCGCAAGGCAATTCACCTTTGCAATTGTTTAAACGTTCAGATAATGCTTTTGGAGCTACTTGGGGAGCTACTCTAGGTGGTGCCAATAATGCAACATCAGGAACGAATGCAAGTGTAAGCTATAATGCTACAAACAATGTCAACTCATTTTCACAACTCGTGATTGCCAATGTTGGTGGAACATCCGATCTACCCGTAGAATTGACAAAGTTTGAGGCAAAACGTCTGAATGCAGATAAGGTGGCATTAAATTGGGTCACAGAGACGGAGATTAATAATCAAGGGTTCTTTATCGAACGTATGTTAGAGACTGAAAGTGAATTCAAATCTGTAACATTTGTAGATGGAAAAGGGCAGACTACTTCTGTTACCAATTATCAGCTTTTGGATGAAAATAGTTTTACAGGGGTGTCTTATTACCGTTTGAGACAAGTAGACTTTGATGGAACAACGACCTACTCACAAATCAAAGCAGTTGAAGGGGGTTCTACTAGAGACGAATACATGGATGTGTCTATATATCCAAATCCTGTACAAAACGAACTACAAGTTCGATTTAATACTTTGCCTATCGGAGTAACATCCGCACAAATCACAATTACAGCAGCGAGTGGCAATGTATTACATAATTTTACAGCAGATATACAGTCGTATCAATTGCTAGAAATTAATGAAGTAGCACAGCTGCCAGCAGGTTTGTACTTACTTTCTATTGAATTTGATAATAAGGAACGTGTAGCTCAAAAGTTTATAAAAGAATAGTTGCATGGCGTAGCTTAGGTTAAGTGAATAAAATAGCAGTACTATCAATTAATTGGTGCTGCTATTTTTTTTAGCCCAAAGAAATGGATTTAGAGCAAAACTTTGGACTGCTTGCATTGTGAAAGCTATGTTTAGAATTAAATGTTAAGATACTTTGATATTGAGCTTCAAATTTTTATAGAAAGATTGAAAAAAAAATGGTGAAATTTTAAACCTTTTTTGCTTTTTTAGGTTTATCTTAAATGCGAATAGATTGTAGTGTTTACCCCCAAAACTCTTTGTATTATTCTTCAAACCATAGGTAATGAAAGTAAAAGAATTGAGAGATATTTTATCTAAAATGCCCAAGGATAAATTATTGAATTTGTCTATTGAATTTTATAAACTGATACCTAAAGCACAAAAGGAAGTGATGGCTTTGGATGACTATATAGAGACATCGGGGCGTAAAAAAAACAAGAAACCTATTGTTTCCATCTCTCTCGCAGAATTAGAGCAGCAAATCAATCAATTTATCATTGATGTTCGAAACCAAGATTACCTATATCCCAATAAAACAATTGTTCGGAAAGAACGTTTAGCATGGCGGTCTAAAGTAAAGCGTTGGGGCAAAGCGTTGACAAAGAAAAATAGAACAGAGTTAAACTTTCCTAAACAAGCAGAGTTGTTGATCCAATTGTATCAAATTATTTGTGAATCTTGTGTTTACGAGTATTTTTCTGCTTACGATGCTTTTCAATCTATCGGAGTTAAACAAGTCGTTTTTTATAAGAATATTCTAAAATTACTGCAAAATATAGGAGACGACGAACAGATGCTTAACAAAGGTATTTCTCTAATTATCGAAAATCCCTTAAATACATATACGTTGTATTCTGATTTGATTATTCAGTTTGTTAAGAGCATCAAAACAGAACGAAACTACATAAAAGCTCTCGAAGTGGCTACTCATTTGTTACAAACAAATGGGTTTAATCGAAGTGATAGTCCAATTGAGCAAAAATGGACAGAAGAAGAAGAATACGAACAAGAACAGAGACACAACAACTTGGTAGAATTGATTTATCGTTTGCATGCCAATTTTTCTGATTATTCCAAAGCTATCCAGTTTTATAAAAAACATTATTATTGTCTCAACGATGAGATAAAACTATATGTTTTGGTGCGTTTGTTATTTGAAAAGGGAAAGAAAAAATTGATCAAACAAGAAATTGAATTGGCGATCAAACAAGGCATTAAACCGCGTGAAAATCTGCTTAAATTGTTGGCGATGATTAATGACGAAAATTTATTGCCACAATATTTATAATCGACTATTAAGTTGTAGTAGCAGCGCAGCCAACTATTGAAGTTGTTGATTAGTAGTTTTTTTGTAAACGATAAAGTCTAACAAATGCCCCAATTAATTATACCTGGAGGATCTGGTTTTTTAGGTTTGGAATTAGCACGACATTTTGATGCTAAAGGTTGGGACGTGTGTGTGCTCTCTCGTCAAAAAAAAGCAGCTATAGGACGTATTCAATTTGAACAATGGGATGGAAAGACATTGGGAGATTGGACAAAGGTAATAGATGGAGCTGATGCCGTTGTAAATATGGCTGGTCGGACAGTTAATTGTCGTTACAATGCGCTTAACAGAAAACAGATTTTAGACTCTCGAATAAATTCTACAAGAATTTTAGGAGAAGCCATTGCACAAGCTCAAACAAAACCAAAAGTATGGATTAACTCTAGCTCTGCTACGATTTATGAAGATACGAGAGGGCAGGCACCTGCCAACGATGAGTACAATGGAACGATTGGAACCGATTTTTCTATGAATATCTGTAAGGCTTGGGAAAAAGAGTTTAGAGCAGCACCAGTTGATTCGGTGCGAAGAATTGCACTTCGAACAGCTATTGTTATAGGAAAAGAGCCAGGAGGAGCCATGGAATATTTAATAAATCTTTCCAAGTTCTGGTTAGGAGGGACCCAAGGAGGTGGTAACCAGTTTATTAGTTGGGTACATCTATATGATTTTAGTCGTGTGGTAGAATTTTTAATTGAACAAGCGCATATTGATGGAGTGATTAATTGTGCTGCCCCAAATCCTGTAACAAACAAGTCCTTCATGAAAGAATTGCGTCAACAGCTGGGGCGTTCGTGGGGACTTCCTATCCCCAAAACGTTGTTGGAGATTGGCGCTGTATTTTTACAAACTCAAACGGAGTTGGTGCTTAAAAGTCGAAAAGTTGTCTCCAAACGTTTAGAAGACGAAGGATTTCAATTTGAATATCCGACCATTCAAGCTGCATTTAAAGAAATTTGTTCTTAATTTTATTGATAAATATTAAAAGAGTCCAAAGGCGTATTAAAATAATTTTTATCAGATAAGTTTGACGTATCTACAGGCGTTGAGGCATTGAATGTTTCTTCCGCATCTTTATAAAGAAACCACTGCTTTTTTTCACGGTCATATTTGAAGGTAAGGTGTCTAGCCCAACGGTTTTGACTACCTCCATAATGCTGTATAGAGACATATTGTTCATGTGCTATTAAGGCACTAAAAGGATCTCCCATTTGCCCTCCACAGTCAACGCAATAGACAGCTTTGTCATTTCTTGCAATGAGATGGAAGGAACCCGTGGAGTCTGCTGCCAAAAGTAATAAAGGGCGCAATGTTGGTTTGTTGTTGGCATAGTCAGATGTTTCTTCTTCTTTGTTTTTTTTCAAAATAAGAACAGCATCCTCAAATCCATCCGCATTAAAGTCGGTTGTTGCTTGACTAAGGATACTATGATTATCCAAAACAAATGAATCAATAGTCAAAACGACAGGTGTTTTAGTTGCTGTTGGCAATGCTGTAGGAGGGGAAGATGTATTACTCTTGTTATTACAGGAAATAATTAAAATACAGAGTAAAAATAATAAAGGCATATTTGAAGTAATTAAAGATGAAGAAACGAAGTAGAGTTCCTAATTGACTAAGGAAAGAAGGAGTTTAGTGACTTGTTAGTTACTAACTAAAGCCCGCCTAATATCATTAAAGATTTAGGCAGGCTTTGAATTTTTTAAGAGAGCAATTTAAACGATTTGAGAAAAACGTTTGTAAGCATTGGCTAGTTTTATGTCGTATTTATTTTTGGCATAAGCAGGCCCATTGTAACCTTTAGCTAAAGCAGCCCAATTTTTAGACGGACCTTGAACGTGTCTGATTAAGTTGTTATCTTTCAAGAATCCCATTAAACCACCCAATTGATTAATGCCAGGTTGGTACATTGCTTCTACAAATGACTCCACATTTGAGTAGCCAGCACTAGCATAATTAAAGCCCATGATTTGGAACTCTCCCCAAGAAGTAGATTTTAGAGCAGCCGTTTTATCAATTTTCTTAGCCAATTCTAGGCGGTCATATTCTCTCTCGTTCCATTTATAGTTTGTTTTTACCCATTTTGGATAAATGATATTCTCGTTGCCTTTTTGGAGAGCAGCAGGATTCTTACCTGCTTTTTTTAGTTCTCGCCAAAAGATATGCCCTTCAAACAAAATCTTAGGACGTCCATCGGGCAAAAATCCATTCCCCCCAGATTCTACAGCCTGAATTGCTAAGATAACCGCTACCTCAATACCATATTTTTTAGCAACATCATAGATACCTCCTCTGATACGACCGATGCCTAATAGTGTATTCCATGTTTTGCCATTGGCATCAATGCGACCATCAGGTTTAGAGCTACCCACAAACTCCTTTTGGAATCGTTTGATAGCACTTACTAGAGGAATATCTATAGTGGTATCTTCTTTTAAGTTGTAATTAAATTTAATCAATAGTTTTCTGACAAGAAGAACATCTTCTGGAAGGTTTGTACCTTTGTGTCCAACAGATTTTTTTATTTTACTGGTAACACTTAATTCTTCTGGAAGTGGAGCATCACCTGTCGTAACAACCATTTTTTCATCATGAGGATTGTCATGAGGAGTTACTTTATTTAATTCTTTCCAAGTAAAACCATTAGGATCAACTCGACCATCAGGATTAGCGATACCTAGTTTAGCTTGAAAAGCTTCAATCGCTTCAATAGTTCCAGGACCAGCATCGCCATCAATATCGAGATGAGCTCCTTTTTCGTGCAATAATTGTTGTACTAATTTCACATCATTAACGTGGTTGTCTCCATTCTTTCCAACAGAGCCTGTTAATGACTTAGCAGAGCCAGAGGTTGTTTGGTCTGGTGGTACGGATTGAGCATTTAACTTTTTCCAAGTAAAACCATTGGGATCAATTCGACCATCAGGTTTTGGGAGACCAATACTTTGTTGAAATTCTTTGATGGCACGGATTGTTTTAAGACCACATTTACCATCTGGTGTTAACTTCAGTAACTGTTGAACGAGGATAACATCGTCCAGTTGATTGGTTCCTTTTTTACCAACTGAAGCTTTAATTTCGGTTGCTTTAGATGCTAGAGCTGTATTGGAATCAGTATCTGTTGTAGTTTCTTCAGAAGGGTTAGAAGTAATTCTCTTACTCAAGTTTTGCCAAGTAATTCCCTTGGGATCAATGCGACCATCTGTTTTTTTGAAACCTAAGCTACGTTGAAATTTTCGTATGGCTAAATTGGTTTTAGGTCCTGCATGTCCATCGGCTTTGATGCCTAATAGTTCTTGTACAAGTTTAACATCATTGTATTCGTTTTTGCCATTTTTACCTACCGAGTTATTAATTGTCTTTCGGGGAGGAGGGGGAGCTGCTTTTTCTAAAACAGGATTCGCTGCAATTAGCTTTTTGGCATAAGGATCATGTTTGGATGTGTCATGGGGGTTGTTGTGAATGGTTAAATACTTTGCAATATCTTTTTGCAATTGACCAAGTTCCTCAATGAAATTCATATTAATAATGGTTTTTATAGTGTGTGTAACAGTAAGTTGGACATAACGGGGATATGCATTGATAGAAAAAATCAAATCAAATTACAATTAATTTTTGAGATATACAAGCAAAAACAATAATGACTAATTAGAAAGAACAACACAATACAAAAAAAAGCCCCTTCAGCAGAGCTGAAAGGGCATATTTTGAATGAATTTCCGAAGAAATCAATTTTACATCATTCCTGGCATTCCACCTGGCATCCCACCTGGCATTCCAGCAGGAGCAGCATTTTCAGAAGGGATATCATTAACAACACACTCTGTCGTTAAAATCAAGCTAGCAATAGAACCTGCATTTTCGATCGCTACACGAGATACTTTAGTAGGATCAATAACACCAGCTTCTTTCAAGTCTTCAAATTTTTCTGTACGAGCATTGAAACCAAAAGAACCTTCTCCTTCACGAACTTTCATGACAACAACAGAACCTTCTAATCCTGCATTGTTAACGATTGTTCTTAGTGGTAATTCTAGAGACATACGTACAATGTTGATACCAGTATTTTCATCATCATTAGCACCACTAAAGCTTTCCAATGTTTTGATGGCACGAACCATCGCAACACCACCACCTGCAACAATACCTTCTTCAACAGCCGCACGAGTAGCATGTAATGCATCGTCTACACGGTCCTTCTTTTCTTTCATCTCTACTTCAGTAGAAGCACCAACATAAAGAACAGCAACACCACCTGACAATTTAGCCAAACGCTCTTGAAGCTTTTCTTTATCGTAATCAGAAGAAGTTGTTTTAATTTGGTTGGTAATCTCTGCAATGCGAGAATCTACTTTTTCTTTTGCACCAATACCATTTACAATAATCGTATTGTCTTTGTCGATTGTGACACGCTCACAGCTTCCTAAGTGCTCCAACTCGACAGCTTCTAGGCTATGTCCTGTTTCTTCTGCAATTAGAGTACCACCTGTTAGGATAGCAATATCTTGAAGCATTGCTTTGCGACGATCACCAAAACCAGGAGCTTTAACAGCAGCTACTTTTAAGCCCAAACGCAAACGGTTAACAACCAATGTGCTCAATGCTTGGCTATCTACATCTTCTGCGATAATCAACAATGGGCGACCTGCTTGATGTGCTTTTTCAAGAACAGGAACAATAGATTGAATGTTAGATATTTTTTTATCGTGAATCAAGATATATGGACTTTCAAATTCTACATCCATAGACTCAGGATTGGTAACAAAGTAAGGAGACAAATAGCCTCTATCGAATTGCATACCAATTACTTTTTCTACATAAGTTTCACGACCTTTTGCCTCTTCTACTGTGATAACACCGTTGATCGTTACAGCTTCCATTGCTTCTGCGATCAATGATCCAATTTCAGCATCACCATTAGCAGAAATAGTAGCTACTTGTTTGATTTTTTCAATATCACTACCAATAATCTCAGAACTTTCTTTTAAGTGCTCGATTACTTTATTGACAGCTTTGTCAATACCACGTTTCAAATCCATTGGGTTGGCACCCGCAGCAACACTTTTTAATCCAGCATTAACAATAGCTTGAGCCAAAACAGTAGCTGTAGTCGTACCGTCTCCTGCCAAATCAGCAGTTTTAGCAGCTACCTCTTTTACCATTTGAGCGCCCATGTTGGCAATAGGATCCTCCAATTCGATTTCTCTAGCAACAGAAACACCATCTTTAGTGATGTGTGGTGCGCCAAAGCTTTTTTGAAGAACAACGTTACGACCTTTAGGTCCCAAAGTTACTTTTACGGCATCTGCAAGAGCATTTACTCCTTCTTGTAATTTGTTGCGAGCGTCTGTGCTGAAGCTAATATTTTTAGCCATTTTTATATGAAGTTTTTTTATTTAAAGAATAATACTTCGTTGATAATTTTGAACTTAAATCAAAATTGTAAAATAAATATCAAATGGATTATCAGTTTTAAGTTTTGGGTGTTAATAATTTAGCTGATAAGCAATTTGATGACGTTATTACGAAGTAATGAAATAATTGAATGTTAAATTATAAAGTGATTCGAGAGGCATTAATCTAGAATCAAAAGGATGTCATCTTCTTTCATAATCAAGAAATCTTCTCCTTGGTGAGAAACCTCTTGACCTGCATATTTGCCATAAAGTACAACATCGTTTACCTTTACAGTCATTGCTCGGTCTTCTTTACCAGGTCCAACAGCTATCACAGTTCCACGTTGTGGCTTTTCTTTAGCAGTATCTGGTATAATGATACCACCTTTAGTTGTTTCTTCTGCTGCTGCAGGTTTTACCAAGACTCTATCATTAATTGGTCTCATAATAAATGTTTTGTTTTATTTAGATTAATAAGATTAAAAGTTATAGCACACTATAATCATGTCTTGTGCCAAGTCTATATTTGTGTCGTTCTGTCATATTTGTGCAGTTTGTTAGACTCGGCTTGTGTTATTTTGACAGGAGAGGTCTGGTTTTTGTCATCAGAATGGAACAAATTGTCATAAAAAGAGTATAAGAATATCTTATCCTATACTCTATAAACTGCTTTGAAAAGAGCAAAACTAGTTCATCATTCTCAATTATAATGAATTGGCTTCTATTCAAAAAAAATACCTAGAGTATTGACCTAATTAAAAACTAAAAAAAATCATTTTGACTGACGAATTTAAACAAGAGAAAGCAAGCTTATTTGCATTAATTCAATCTGGAGATGAAAACAACGTAGATATTGCTATTCAAATTATGAAAGGCGATGTTGCTTTGCAGCGAGCTTTTGTTCAAGATGCTTATATGATTATAGAACAATCGTGGCATTTGAGAACAATCCAAGGCGTTCTGAGGGCTGCGGAAGATACTCCTGCGGCAAAAGCTACTTTAAAAAAACGCTATGCTTCTTTGCTGCATTTGGTAAGTACATTGACTCATAACAGCAACAAGTTGACAACGCTGGTTTCTGTGGTAGATGCTTTTCAGAGTTATTACTTATACAGACCTTCTGGTTGGCAACCAACCGCAAATGACAAGGAAATTATGGCAACACTTCCTGTTCAAACCTTAAATTTGCGAGATCGTTGCTTTAGTCGTTTACCTGACTGGATGGGTTATTTAACCCAATTAAAAACATTAATCCTCAGTAGAAATGTATTGAAGGTACTGCCCGATTCTATTTGTAATTTGACTCGTTTGGAGCATCTAGATTTGCAAGAAAATGTTCTAGAAACATTACCTCAAAATATCGGGAACTTGACGGCTCTAAAAACACTAGAATTGCGGAAGAATAGTTTTCAGGTATTGCCCGATTCTATAGGGCAATTAATAGGCTTAGAGGAATTGAGTTTGGAGTACAATCAATTGACCGCTATCCCAGTTTCAATAGGTCAAATTCAGCGATTGGTAAAACTAGATATTTCGGATAATAATCTTACACATTTACCTGAAGAAATTGGTGCTTTTAGCAATTTGGTTGAATTGGATGCTAGGAATAATCAGTTGGAAAGTTTGCCTTCAAGTTTGCAACAGTTGACCAAACTCGAAATTTTGTGGTTGTCCAACAATCAACTGGCAGATTTGCCGAATTGGGTGAGTGCCTTTAAAAAATTGAGAAAATTGCATCTGTCCAACAATCAACTCAAGCATTTACCTTCGGTAATTACGGCTTTATCCAACCTAAAACGCTTGTATTTGCACAACAATCACCTTACCACATTACCCGATGATATTGGACAATTATCAAGTTTAAATTATATTGATTTAGATGAAAATAATATTCAGTTGTTGCCAGAATCGTTAGGGGACTTGATCGCTCTACGAGAAATACGCTTGTTTAATAATCCGATTGAAAAATTACCTGCTCGGTTGATCGAATTGCCAAACTTCAAAGAAATTGGACTAGGAGATACGCCTATTGGTCGCCAGTATGGAATTGAAGTTGTGCGTGGTCGAAAAGAAGTCGTAACCTTACTACGACAGGTTTCGGTTGTGTTCTAATAATAGAATAACTTTGTAGCAGCCCACCTAACTATTGAAGAATAGTTTACTCTCGATATGTTGATGGAATTCGTTCAAGAATTCCATCAGCATATGTATGATATAGATTCAACTCATCCAAATGCACATAACCAATATGGCAGCCACAAGTTGCATTGATACAAGATTTAGGAGTTAGGCAATCTCTTATTTCATGTGTATAAATATTTCCTAAGACAGTATCAATAAAATGGCAACTGCGAACATCTCCATTTCCATCTACTGTAAAAGAAGTGTACCCTGCTTGGCAAGATTTTCCTAAACTTTGGTGATGCATAGTATTGTAGCGAAACAGTGGGTCTGTTCTTTCGATTCTAAGAATATCTTCTTCTGTATAATAGTTAGGAATTCGTTTGTAGGCATTGGCCCAAACATAACGATTAGGGTTAATACTCGCTCTCAAGCGTTCCAAAATATCAATATCCTCTTTAAAAGCAACAAAACCAACACTATATTGAATGTTTAAAGCATCTAGTTGTTTGCATTTGTTAACAAATTTTTCTAGGCTAATTTGAGTTGGGTGGAAAGTCGTCCATAAGGCAAAAGAGTCTCTATGAACAGCATCCATCCAATTGGTCGTACAAGATAAATTGGTTTGAATACTTACTTTTTTTACGTGTGGTAAATGACTTAGTTCGGTCATTGCCTCTTGGTAATATTTTCGAATCAAACCTTCTCCCCAAGGAGTAAATAAGATGCTTATTTGTTCCGAACGCCCTTTGACCCACTGGACAAAATTTTGTAAACGTTGCGCATCATCTGCTAGTTCTGCTCTAGTGTTTTTAGTTTTTGCAAATGGGCAGTAGGTGCACCCATAGTTGCAGCTCGATAGGAGACCACGGTATAAAATCGACCAATGATTCATAATAATAATAATAATAATAATAATTAAGGCAAGAGTTTAGTAAGTAGTCTAATATATATTAAGTAATCGTTCAGAAAAAAAATCTATAAAAATAAGGCTATTTTTTTGCTATAACTTTTTATGCCCACTTACTTAGATAAAAAAGCAGCGTTCGTTTTAATTATAGAACCAAATGTAGGGCTTTTGCTTAAGATTAAGCCAATTCAAATCCTTGCATCATCGTACAAACTTGATCAGAATACAGCCAAGGACCAATGACATCAGAGAGTTCTAAGCCAGTTTGGTTGAGTTGCAGTTTATGGTTTTCTTTTGGAGCCAAATTAAGCGCATACAATTCCTGTAACTCTGGCAAATCATCCAAGGCATTGGTTCCAAAAAATTGATAGTATGCTGCAAAATCTAAGTGTTGCCCTTCTAAAATGGATTTGATCACATATCGTCGCTGTTGTTCTTCTAAAGAGAGACGAGTGCCATAAAGTACCTTTTGAAAATCTTCTGTTGTTTTTTCGTTGTAATTATGGATAATATTTTTGATCCCTTTTCGTCCAACAGCATATTCCGAGCTATAATGTAACTTTTTGGTGTAAGAACGGGCACCAACTCCCAAACCTACCATGCCATCTTCAGGACTATTGTAAGGAGGAGCGGGCATCGTAGGGGCTTTCGTATTTCTAAAAATACGCATGGTCACTTGTTCGTATCCTTTTGACAATAAAAAATCCCGACCAAAACGATACAAGTTTAAACGGTGATCGTTCCAAGCTTTTTCTTTGAGTCCTAAACCTGTCAAAGGGCGCACATATAAAGGGTATAAGAAAATTTCCTCAGGCTGAAAAGCAATGCTTTGTTCCAGAGAATATTGCCACGAAGAAAGTGTTTGTCCTGCCATCCCGTAAATTAAATCAATATTCATTTCAGGTATTCCCGAATCTTTGATGGTTTGTAGTGCTTGTTGTACTTCAGCCGTTTGTTGTGGGCGACCCAATGCTTTTGTTTCTTCTAGCAAAAAACTTTGAACACCAATACTAGCTCTAGTAGTCCCTTTTTCTTTTAATAAAGCTAATTTTTCGACACTGGCAGTTTTGGGAGACATTTCCACAGAACTAGGAATAGAAAGTAGATCTGCTCCCATGATGTCTTCAAGGATAAAAAACAAACGCTCTAAGTCTGTTGTACTCAAAAAGGTAGGTGTGCCCCCACCAATAGCCAATCGATTAAAATTGGCATCTCCCAAGGCTGCCTTTACTTCTGTAGCTTGGCGTTCTAAGCTTTGTATAAAAGGACTTTCGTGGGTCTCTTTGGGATTGGCAATAGTGAACAAGTTGCAAAAACCACAACGCATTTCACAAAATGGAACGTGCACATACAAAAAAAGTCGCTCTTTGTTTTCTTCACTCCAAACCTCCTTTAAAGAAAGTGGATTCTCAAAAGGTCTATAACTAGATTTGTGAGGGTAGGAATAAGCATAACCTTGAAAAAAATTATCATTTATGATAGATTGTAATTTTGCCATTGTGTGGTATGAATATATAGGTGATAATGTCTAATGAAGTATTATTTTTTTAACAAAACCTCTAAGTAAGGAACAGTCCAAACGTTAGAGTGCCCAATTCGATGCCCTGTGTAGCCGTCTTCTCCATAAGTAGTGCCATGATCCGCAGAACAAATGACAAAACTTTGTTGGCGGCGTTTATGGAGTGCGTTCATTAATATTGGTAATTGGCTATCTACATATTCCAAAGCAGCCGCATGACTTTCAATGGTGTCTTGCAAGTTATCATCCAAATAAAAGCAATTGGGCTGATGAATGGCAGAAATATTAATAAATAAGAAAACAGGGCTAGCCGTCTGGTTAAGCAAGTCAGCTGCTTTTTCAAATTGAACTTGCGTAGAATCCTTGTTGGTTACTCCGAATGATTCTTCCCAATAGCTCTCTTCAAATAAGTCTGGAAAAACATTACTTAATGGAGTTTGTTTGTTGAAAAAGCCAACGCCACCTATGCAAATCGTCTTAAATCCTTTTTGTTGTAGTCCTTTAACAATATTAGGGGCATCAAAGGTGCAAGTCCCTGCAACAGCCGTTTCGCTACCTTCAAATCTTGTTGCAAAAAGACGCGGTTGCTTAGGAGCTTCAATAGGAGTTGGTAAAAAACCAGCAAAAAAGGCATGGTGAGCAGCATAAGTAAAACTGCCTGGCGTATGCCGTTGTTCCCAGCCTTTGGGAGAAAGCCACTTAGAAAAATTAGGTAATTTGCCTTGTACCCAAAGCGTTTGAGCAACATCATAGCGTAGAGTATCTAAAGTTATAAAAACGAGATCACTGTCGGTGATAATTTCGTTCATATTATGCAGCATGCAGGAAAAATTTTAAGATTAAACTTTGGAAATTTATGCCAATGCACATTACTTTATGTGTATTGTACAATTGATTGTTAGTGTACTGTTTTTTAGTAGTAACTAGCGGATAATTAATTGGGTTTACAGAGTATTAAACTCAAGAATATGCTCTATCGTTATATCTGGTTTTATCTTGTATATCCATTCTCTTTTGTGACTGACCCAAGCCGTTTTGATGCCTACTTTTGCGGCACCCTTTATATCATTAATAGGATCATCACCTACATATAATAGATGTTGCGGTTCCAGTTTCCATTGTTCTAATATTAATTCAAATAACTGTGTATCTGGTTTAGATAAATGATATTGTTGAGCAATGTGAATGGTTTCTGTAGAAAAAATAGAATCTAATTGAGCATTGCGAATTTTTCGGCTTTGATTACTGATGGAGCCATTGGTTAAGATTCCGATTCTATACTGTTGCTTTAACTTGTATAGCAATTCTCTTAAAGCTGGAGTTATTGGTGGCACATAACTACTGATATTAGCGTGTACATAGTTCCAAAAACTTGTTTCGTCCCAACCTTGAGGCTGGTAATAATGAATGAACCATTCAACGAATTCTTCTCGAGGTGTATATCCAGATTGATCGACATTTTCTATTTCAAAAGCTTCATTATTGAAATAGTAGTTGGGCATGTTTTCATCAAAAAACTGTTGCATACAAGCCAAAAAAGCAGCATTTCGATCAATTAAAGTATTGTCTAGATCAAAGTATATTGTGCTTATCCCATCAAGCATACTCTTTTTCTTTTATATAGTTTATAGTACTTGTGTAGGTATCCATATTGTTGATCAATACATTGGGTAATAAATCTCCAAATGCATTGGCTTCTAAGATATAACTTTTTTTTAAGGTATTAGAAATCATGACATCCATTCCTGCATAAGTTGTGTTGGGTAAAGTAGCAACCGCTTTCTCTGCTAAATGGCTCATTTGTTGCCATTTATCGAAGCCAATAATGCGCTTGACTTCTTGAATGCTGCCTCTCTGATTGCCCAAATGTAAATTGGTCATAGGAGATTGACTTTGTCGCACTACTACTTGTTTGGTTTTCCCACCGATAACAACCATTCTTAAATCAAAGGTGCCTCCTTCTACAGATGCTTTGGGAATCCATTGTTCAACGAGTATCCCTTCTTTGGCTAAAGTATTGACCAAATAGGCAATTTCTTTAGAGTTGTTGTAGGTGCGAATTTTTAGTGAATTAAATAATTTGGCAGAAGTGGCATTTTGAACCAGCTCTACAGAAGTAATTGCTTGTACTTTACTTCCTTTAATTCTAAAGGCAATGACTCCTGATGCAGAAGAACCATGAATCGGTTTGATAAACACGCTTCTCCATTGTTGTTGTCGCATTTGAGTAAGCAAATCATCATAATTTTTAATATGGTATAAAGCTGGCGCAACAGTAATGTTATGTTCTACAAAATGTTGGTGACAACTTGTTTTATCAAACATCAGTTGAATGCCTTCAATGCTGTTAATTAATTGAACCGTAGGATATAGATCAATTTTTTGTTGCAATTGATTTAGAAAAGTGACAAAACCAAGATGGTGTTGTTTCAAAAACTGTATGCGTCCTTTTTCAAAAGGCAATTGATCAACAGATTCCAAATCAATAGAATCGGCATTTCTTAAATCAGGATGATGGGCACCTAGCTTTAAAAAAGCACAGTGAACCGCCCAATTTTCACCAGGGGATTCAATTCTCAAATAGTTGGTTTGAGCGAGTATAGGATGTAAATCTACCTTTTGTTGTAAAACATCTAAATAAGAGACAACAAAAGGGGCAGTAAAACCTTGGGATTTTACTGCCTCTATGAAGTATTGACAACGTCTATTTTCAGGATTCCCGATTAGCGTAAATTGCATGTGTATAATGGATCCAATTACTCTGATACAGAAATATAACGGTCGTCCTCGTCTGCGTCAGGTTCCCTTTCTTTTAGATCTACCTTAATTCCCAAATCTTCTAATTTTTCTGCCCATTCATCCGAAATAAAGTTGTGATGCAAATCTAGTTTTTTTAGGTTTTTGATAGCAGGATTATCCACCAATGCTTCTGCACCTCTATCATCAATTATTCCTCTAGAAAAATCCAATGTCTCAATACGATCTAAAATAGGATCTCCTTTCATGAGTTGAGCCAATTCGTTCGCAATTTCACTATTTCTAAGACCTAGATATTTTAGAGAAGGTAGGTGGTTGGTTTTGCCTTCAGCTCCTCGGTAAGCAATTGCAACTTCTTCGGGAGTAGCATTAAAGCCATAATAATCAGAACCTAGCCATAATTCTAAATGTTCTAAAGCCGGCAAATTAGCTTTTGATAACTCAGCATAAACAGATTTGTCTAATCCCCCTGTTTGAATGACTAATTTCTTTAAGTTGGGATGATTGATGTCTCCAAAACTCAAGCCGTTGCCACCACGAACTTGATAAAACTCTAAGTTAGGTAAGGCAGCTAAAAGAGGACCATGATTACAGTTTTCAATCCAAGAAACTTCATTTTCTTCATAGGTAATGTCTCCTGTAAAGATGCCTTTGATGTGCTGCAATTTATCTTTATTGTCAACCAATAATTGAAGAATAGATTTGGGAGAGTCATCGTGCTCAGGTCCCCAATATCCAATGACAAAGCTGTCTATTTCTCCCAGTTTAGGGTCATTCAAAAAAGCGGTTAGCATATTTTTGACCTCATCTTCTGGACCATCATATTCTGTACGAAAACGATACGCTAAATCTGGATTTTCGATACCTTTTTCTATATCAAAATCCACTACTTTTTTCTTGTTAAAGTAAAATGCATTTCTTGAAAATGTCATGATGTGTTTAATTAGGTGATGAATATATTTTTAGTATGCGTTTAATTTTTGTCAAATGTATCAAAAAAGTTATATTAAGTCAAGTCTTTTAACAAATTATTTACAAAATGAATTTAGTTGTATTCTTATTACTTATAATCGCCCACTTATTTTTAATTTTTTAGTAAAAAAATGTCTTTCATTTATTTGATAATCATTGTTTTGTGATTAGTTGTGTTTTGGGGGTGTACTGTTGATTATCAACAGTATTGTTAAAGCAGGTTAATAAAAAATAAGGCTTAGTATATTGATGTTCAGAGTGTCAATAGCTCAATGGAATAGGGAATAACTTAAAGAAAAATTAATCGATCAATAAGCTAAATAAAGTTAAAAAATCTCTTTGAATAATTGCTTGCAAATAAGACTAAGTTTTAGTTGTAAACTAAAAAAAAAGTACTTGCCACGAAAATCATATCTCAAAGGGGCATCTTTGGTTTTCAAAAACTAAAATAAACATTTAAATACTTGATTTTTGTAAGTTATAGTTTATATTTGAACAAACCATTTGGAGGTAAAAAACTATGGAAATACGAGAAATTCGACAACATCAATTGCAAAGCTATATAGATTCACCAGAATATAAAGCAGCAAAATATATTGCGATTAGCAAACACAGAGCGCTATCGCATATCCGAAATCCTCGTGTTAAGCCCAATGATTTGGTGTTGGTTTTGATTTATGAGAAAGGTGAAATGGTCGCTTACTTGGGCGTTTTTGCAGATGATTTGCATTTTTCTACAGGTATAGAACATGTAGGCTGGTTGAGTTGTATGTGGGTGAACCCAATCATGAGGGGAAAGGGCATTGCTAAAAAATTAATTCAAACTGTTTTTGAAGCTTGGGATTACAAGATATTGGTGACAGAGTTTACGCCAGCAGCACATGGGTTGTACAATCGAACAGAACAGTTCTTAGATTTGGCAAAGCCTCAAGGAGTACGGGGCTATCTTCGTCTAAATTTAGCCTACCTTCTTCCAAAAAAAGAGCACAAATGGAACAAATGGAAGCCTTTTTTGAGTTGTATGGATGGTGTGTTTAATCTGTTTAATGCTTTGCGTTTAAAGTGGTATCAAAATACTACTTTAACATCTCAAGGAATTTCGTTTGAATATCTATCAGAAATAGATGATGAAGCTTGGGCGTTTATTCAAAAAAATAAAGCCAATGAATTAATGAATCGAAGTCGAACCGATTTGACATGGTTGGTTAAGAACCCTTGGTTGTTATCGTCTAACTTAAAGGATCACAACGCCAAACGGTATCACTTTTCTGCGACAGATAGTTCCTTTACATTTTTAAACATAAAGGTATATGATCGAGCTTTTAATATGCTTGGTTTTTTGATTGTAAGTATTCGGGGTGGAAATATGAAGATACCTTATGCTTACTTGCTAAATGGCGCAGAGGAACAAGTTTTAAGCGTTGTTTATGAGCATATGTTGGCAGCCAAGTTGGATATGTTAACCGTTTTTCATCCTGCTTTGGTTAAGGCGATTCAAGAAAAGCAATCTCCCTTTTTTAAGAAAAGAACTTTCAAGCGACATTATATTATAGGCAAAGTTCTGGGAGAGCAATTGGCGGCAACTCCAGATTTTGTAATTCAAGATGGTGATGCGGATGCTGCTTTTACATAGAAGTTGCTGGTTCCTTATCGAGTAATGTTGTTTTTACAATGTGTATTCTGAACGATTACCTAGCGACCGCTAACTCATGCAACAAACGATCATTATTAATTAATTTCTTTTTTTTGTGGCAAAACGATATAAATTAGAAAAAAGCGGTGTTTGGATTACTCTTTCGACAAAACCTTTTGCAGGAGGAGGAGAGGGGAATTTATACAATATAACAGCGCCCAAAGAATTCAGAAAGTATGTTGCCAAGCTGTACCATCCACACAAACTAACGTCCATACGAGAGGAAAAAATTAATTACTTAGCAACCTATCCCCCAATACAATCCAAAGAGAATGCAGGAGCGCACAATTCGGTTATTTGGGTTAAAGATGCTTTGTACGATAAAAAAAAGTTTGTAGGTTTTATAATGCCCTACACCGAGGGAGAAAAATTAGAAATACTTTGTACTCCTAAGATACCTCGAAAATTGCGGCAAGAGTGGAAGCGTTTTGACTTTAAACAATCGCCCAAAGCTTTGGAAATGCGCTTGAAATTATCCTTTAATATCTGTGCTGCTATTCATCAAGTGCATTCTATAGAACGCTATGTTTTGGTAGATATGAAACCTGATAACATCGTTATTCAAACGAATGGTTTGGTTTCTATTGTGGATACCGATTCGGTAGAGGTAGTAGAGTCAGGCAAAAGTCTGTTTGATGCTCCTGTCGCCACGCCAGAATATACACCCCCTGAGCATTATAAATTATTGGATTATGATGCCACAGAAAGAGAAGCATGGGATCGATTTGGGTTGGGAGTAATTTTATATAAATTGCTTTTTGGGATTCATCCTTTTGCAGCAAGTTCTGGCGCACCTTATGAGCAATTAACAACCTTGCACGACAAAATTAAGCATGGCTTATTTGTCCATCATCCTGCTAAAAAGTCTTCGTTTAAAATCATTCCACCTCCACATAAGGCTTTTTACAAATTAGATCAAAGCTTGCAAGACTTGTTTTTCCGTTGTTTTGTTGATGGGCATGAGAATCCAGAAATGCGTCCTAGTGCAGAGGAGTGGTGCGCTGCTATTTTGTTGTCTTTGGACGATGAAACGGCTTACAAGCGCTATGGGCATATTTTAGGAGGAGGTTTTTATGCTTCCAAACCAAGATTTCCTTTGCCTTCTTCGAGAATCGATGTGCCTGGATATGCAACACCAGCAGCGAAACTAGTGGAGTTGCATAAAAATAATAGATTGCCCAATCCTAAAGTGCGAACTCCTCAGCAACATGAATTGAAAGATTTTCAAGTGCAGAGCCTTAAAAAAGGAGAAAAGATAGCATTTATGATTGCGATTGTAATGATTTCAATTATTACAACTCCTTTTGGAGGGTTTCTATTTTGTTTTTATTTGTTGCATCGAACTAAGAAAAATTTCAAAACGGATGGTGCTTTTCGTCAGGCACAACGCATCAAGGAGAATTTAGCGCAAGTACAACGTAAATACTATCGACAAAATCTGCGATTGCGTCAAAGTCGGAAAAAATTTAAGAAAAGTGTGCGTTGGGTTATTCCTAAGATAGAGCGTTTGGTAGAAGAGGTCAAAACAAAAATAGAGGGTTTAAAAACTTATTTAAAAGAAAAAGATACCCAAGTAAAGGAATTAGAACAAAAAGCATTAGAGCAGTATCATTATTTAAATGAAAAATATGTCTCTAAAGCCAAAGAACATCGTGCCATTGCTCGAGTAGACGATGGACATTATAATAATTTGGCTAAAATTAGAATCGCTATTCATAATGCGCACAAAAAGGCAGTCGATGAATTGGTGAAGGATCAACCTATTCAAGAGAATCATCCTTTTATGAAAGAAGGAAAAATAGCTGTGGATAATTTGGTAAAGGATAAGAAGTTGAAAATTAGTGATTTGATTGGCGCTAAATTAACGGCTTTGTACAATGAACAAGAGGCAAAAATAAAATTATTGTATCAAGACATTCGGGAAGATACTTTTATTGAAAATCATTGGTCTCGATTGTGGAAAGGCAAACGAAATGTTGCAGAAGGGGTTAAGGATGAATTGAAAGAAGAATTTGAAGAACTTAAGCTATCTTCTATTTTGCAAATTTATAACATCAATTCTAGGACAGGTGAAATAACACTCAAAAATGGTCAGAAATTTAATATTAAATATTTTAGAGATTCTAAATTGATTTTAAATAATTTGAAGCATTGGCATGATGAAACGAAGCATCAGTTGAGCATCTTAGACCAAGAAAAAGCGCTTTTGAAAAAAGAGTACCGACAAAAGGTAAAAGCTTTGGAAGAAAAAAAACGAATAGAGTTAAAAAACTTAGATCGTTTTAAACGGGGTGAGTTAGAAAAAGTGAAAATTGAAACTCAAAAGATCGTGTTGGGACAGCCCTTTGCCAATCTACAAGAGCAATATGAAACGGTTACTGAATATGTGACCGAATTGGAGACAGCTTATGAACAAGAAGAGGAAGAGGTGTTAAAAGATTATAAGGCTTTGTATGAGTCTATTATCAAAGATTGTGAATATAGAGCGGATAAAGTTACTAGAGATATAAAGGATTTGGAAGCTAAATTGCATACTTATAATAAGAAGAGCAAACACCCCAAAGTTCAAAAAGCTTATCGAGAACTAGAGCAGGATTTAAAAGAATTAAAACAAATAATCCCTGAATATAAGACCAAGGCATTTGAGATGAAGAAATATGAGCAGATCACGTTTAAAAATTACTTGCGCAAATTGCTTCGAGAGTAAAATCGCTATACTATATAATAGTAGTTAGCTATCTGTGGTGCTACTTCGTGGTAGCTCCCTACGGTCGTGAGCTCACATCGCTCGGTTCGCTGCTACTGCGTGGTTTGAAAGGGCTAATGTTATCAGTAACTGCCAGAATTACCTGTTTTGCGCTATATTGGCATTTTAGATAGACTGGCATAAAATTGACTGTTGTTAAACTACTATAAACAAAATGGAAACAATTACTGTTAACTTTGGCAAATGGCGTTCAGGTCTGGTAGTTTTTATTAACCTGTTTTACTTAATAATTATCAGTAGTTGGCCCTTTTGGTTGGATGCAAGCATCTCAATCATATCATTACCAATTGGAATTGTATTGTTAATCAATGCTCGAAGGGGATGGCAAGAACTAACGGGAAAAAGACCTGCTCTAATTATTGACAAAAGTGGAATCGTAGATAATATTCATTGGTATAGTCTAGGGCGTGTTACTTGGGATGAGATAGATTCTATTAAAACCAAACGGTTGTTGTTGGTGAAGACAATTGCTATCTTTTTAAAAAATCCTCATGCAGTTGTTCAAAAAGAAAAAAGATTGATAAAGAGAGCTTTTCAGCGCCTCAAAACAATACTACAAGGAACACCTATGGTACTTCAAACCAAAAACTTGGCAATCTCATACAATGAATTGGCTACCTTGTTGAGAGATATTGATTTTGACAAGCCTGATTTTATAGATATGTCCAAGCATTTGATTGATTAGAAGCATGAAAGTATTAAAAATTGCGTTTGATAAAAGAAGACTGTGGAGCTTAGTTGGTGCATATTGCTTGAATCACCGATTGACAAAACTAGGGCATTTAGAGTTGGTAACTCTTTTGGAAAATTATCAAAATGAAAATGGTTTTTCTAATGATTTTTTAAGGCACTTGCTTGGTGAAAATTGATGTAAAATACAAGCTTTAAAAATTAGGAAACCAAAATAAAACCGTATATATTAGAGCAGCCTTGTGCCTACTCTTATACAATTAATAAAACCAAAATAAAACGAACATGTTTAATAAAAGTGAATTTAGAAAGTATGCTGTTAAGCATATGGGAATGACGGGAATGCACGTAGATACATATGCTGAGAAAACAGCACAGCAAGCAATGAATATGGGAATGCCTAACATAACTGGTTTAACACCTTATATCATTGAAGAGCGTCAGTTGAATGTAGCCTCTATGGATGTATTTTCTCGCTTGATGATGGATAGAATTATTTTCTTGGGACAAGGAATTAATGATTACGTAGCTAATATTGTACAAGCTCAATTGTTGTTCTTAGAGTCTACAGATCCTAAGCGTGATATTCAAATTTTTGTTAATAGTCCTGGTGGTTCTGTTATTGCTGGTCAAGGTATTTATGATACAATGCAATACGTTACGCCTGATGTTGGAACTATTTGTACTGGTTTGGCTGCTTCTATGGGAGCGGTATTGCTTTGTGCAGGAGCAGAAGGAAAACGTAGCTGTTTGCCACATAGCCGCGTTATGATTCACCAGCCATTGGGTGGAATGCAAGGGCAAGTGACAGATATGGAAATCTCTTACAAGTTGATCAAAAAACTTCAAAAAGAGTTGTACGATATTTTGGCACATCACACTGGACAACCTTATGATAAAATTCAAGAAGATTGTGAGCGTGACAACTGGATGACTTCTGAAGAAGCAAAAGCCTATGGGCTAGTCGATGAGGTTTTGGCTCGCAAAAAATAAAACTTTGTTGCTCTCTTTTTTTACATTTTTCATATAAAATGTAAAAAAAAGAACCAAAATAACTTAAGATGATCAGTATACGACCAAGTTGAATGGGTTTTGCTCGTTCAACTTGGTTCTTTTTTAGAATAAATGTATATTTGCAGCTCAATTGAAAATTAGAATGGATTAGACAGATTGTTAAAAAGGTGCAATTGTAAGTCCATCATTACAAGTAGAATAAAACCAATTAAGAATGACGAAGCCAGGAGCAAAATGTTCTTTTTGTCACAAGCCCAAAGACCAAGCACTAATTTTAATTTCGGGTGTAGATGCCTATATTTGTGAATCTTGTGTAGAACAAGCAAAGGCAATCATTGAGGATGAAATTATGCCGTTTGAACAAGATGGAGATTTGGCACAAGTGAATCCTATTGATGGCAAAGACATTACGATGCTGAAGCCAATGCAAATTAAAGAGCGTTTAGACGAGTATGTTATTGGTCAGGACGATAGCAAAAAGATTTTAGCTGTTGCTGTTTATAATCATTATAAACGAATTATGCAGCAAATAGAAGAAAAAGAAGAGGACGATGTAGAGATTGAAAAATCAAATGTAGTAATGGTTGGACGAACAGGAACGGGAAAGACGTTGTTGGCTCGCACCATAGCCCGTTTATTAAACGTTCCTTTTACGATTGTAGATGCTACTGTATTTACAGAGGCTGGTTACGTTGGTGAAGATGTAGAGAGTATGCTGACTCGCCTTTTGCAAGCTTGTGACTATGATGTTGCCGCAGCAGAACGAGGTATTGTGTATATTGACGAAATTGATAAAGTTGCTCGTAAAAATGACAATCCTTCGATTACCAGAGATGTTTCTGGAGAAGGAGTACAGCAAGCTTTGCTTAAAATGTTGGAAGGAACCGATATTTTAGTACCGCCACAAGGGGGACGCAAACACCCCGAACAAAAATTAGTAAAAGTAAATACCAAAAATATTCTGTTTATTTGTGGAGGAGCTTTTGCTGGTATCGAAAAACAAATTGCAAAGCGTATTAACACGCAAGTAATTGGATTTAGAGGTAATGCAGAAGAGGAAGTCGATACAGAGAATCTATTGCAATATGTGTCTCATCAAGATTTGAAATCTTTTGGTTTGATCCCAGAATTGTTGGGTCGTATGCCTGTGTTGACACATTTAGATCCTTTGGATAAATCGGCATTGCGTCGAATTTTGACAGAACCTAAAAATGCGTTGATGAAGCAATATAAGCGACTGTTTGATATGGAAGGCATTGATTTGGTGTTCTCGGATGAAGCGTTGGACTTGATTGTCAACAAAACAGTAGAATATAGTTTAGGAGCAAGAGGGTTGCGTTCTATATGCGAGGCAATTATGACGGATGCAATGTTTGAAATGCCTTCTCAAGAAGGAGTGGAGACCTTTGAGATAACAGAGGATTATGCTGCGTCTAAATTAGGGAAAACCAAGTTATCTATCTTAGAACAGGCACTATAAGAATTGATTAAAGCAATCATTTTATAATAATAGACATCGTCAATGGACGATTTGTATGGCAATAGCTCACTAAAGTATTTAGTGGGCTATTGCTGTTTTACAATCGTTAGCAGCGTAGCTAACTCCTATGTTTTATAGACTAGCTAGAAAGTGGGATTTATTAGGAAATATAGTAGCATGAGACAGTAAATGTAATTTTTTAGACAAAATGTCATTATTTGTTTGTGCTTTTGTGACAAAATGTCTGTTGTTTTTGAGTGGCACACGACTTGAATAGTCTAAGGCGAAGGTTAATGTATCAATACTCATGAAAAAAATTTTCGATCAACCTTCTCAAGATTTTTAATGTTAATAACATAGAGCCAACACATTAATAAAATACTTGAAGCAATAACTTTAAAATGAAAATTAGAAAACAATGAATCTAGAAAAATTCACTATAAAGTCTCAGGAAGCTATACAACGAGCACAACAACTTGCTACAGAGTATGAACATCAGGCAATTGAGCCTGCTCACTTGATGAAAGCAATCTTGGAGACTGACGAAAACGTTACGCCTTATGTTTTTAATAAATTAGGGAGTAATCTAAACTTAATTAAGCAAGCAATAGGAAGCGTTATACAATCGTATCCAAAAGTTAGTGGTGGGAACCAGTATTTATCTCGTGGGGCAAGTGAGGTGCTTCAAAAAGCGCATTCATTTCTCAAAGAATTTGGAGATGAATATGTCTCTATAGAGCATATTTTACTGAGTATTTTAAAAACTAAAGATCAAGTATCTCAATTGCTCAAAGATAATGGTGTCACCGAAAAAGGTATGATTGCTGCTATCAAAGATTTGAGAAAAGGAAGCAAGGTAACAACTTCTAGTGCTGAAAATAGTTATAATGCCTTGGGCAAATATGCGATTAATTTGAATGAACGAGCTCGGGGTGGCAAGCTAGATCCAGTCATTGGTCGAGATGAAGAAATTCGTAGAGTTTTGCATATTTTAGCTCGCCGAACCAAAAATAATCCCATTTTAGTTGGGGCACCTGGAGTTGGTAAGACGGCTATTATAGAAGGATTGGCGCATAGAATTGTAGAAGGTGATGTTCCTGAAGATTTGCGCAGCAAAGAAATATATGCACTGGATATGGGAGCTTTGATTGCTGGTGCGAAGTACCAAGGAGAGTTTGAAGAAAGGCTTAAAGCCGTTGTTAACGAGGTAATTAGTGCCGAAGGAGATATCTTTTTATTCATTGATGAAATTCACACATTAATTGGTGCTGGTAAAACTCAGGGGGCTATGGATGCCGCCAATATTTTGAAACCTGCATTGGCACGAGGGGAGTTGAGAGCTATCGGAGCAACTACTTTGGATGAATATCAAAAGTATTTTGAGAAAGATAAAGCACTAGAGCGTCGTTTCCAAATGGTGGTGGTGGATGAGCCTAGCGAGGAAAATGCTATATCAATTCTTCGTGGGTTGAAAGAGCGTTACGAAACGTACCACAAAATCAATATTACGGATGGGGCAATTGTATCGGCGGTTCAGTTATCTAACCGATATATTACCGATCGTCATTTGCCTGATAAGGCGATTGATTTGATTGATGAGGCGGCAGCAAGATTGCGTTTAGAAATGAACTCTATGCCAGAAGAATTGGATGAAGCCGAACGAAAAATTCGCCAATTGGAAATTGAACGAGAGGCGATGAAGAGAGAAAAAGATAAGGAAAAAGTCAAACTCATCAATGAGCAATTGGCAAACTTGGAAGATCAACGTAATCAAATAAAGGCGCAGTGGGAAGCTGAAAAAGAAGTGGTATTGGGTGTCCAAAAGTTGAAGGAGGAAATTGAGGAGCTCAAACTAGCTGGTAGTCGTGCAGAGCGAGAAAGTGATTATGGTAAGGCTGCGGAAATTCGATACGGGCGTATTCCTGAATTGGAACAACAATTGGGAGCTATGAATGAGCAAATGCAAAAAATGCAAGAAAAAGGCAATCTCCTTGTCAAGGAAGAAGTAGATGCAGAAGACATTGCTGCCATTGTAGCAAAATGGACAGGAATCCCTGTGACGAGAATGTTGCAAAGTGAAAAAGAGAAATTAATTCATTTGGAGAAAGAACTGCACCAACGTGTCGTTGGGCAAGATGAAGCGGTAGAGGCTGTGGCTTATGCTATTCGCAGAAGCCGCACAGGATTGTCTAATAAGAATCGCCCAATTGGTTCGTTTCTTTTCCTTGGTACAACAGGGGTCGGAAAAACGGAGTTGGCCAAAGCATTGGCAGAGTATCTATTTGATGATGAAAACCTAATGACGCGTATTGATATGAGTGAATATCAAGAAAGACACTCTGTTAGTCGTCTAGTTGGTGCGCCTCCAGGATATGTAGGTTATGATGAAGGGGGGCAATTGACAGAAGCCGTACGCCGCAAGCCTTATTCTGTTGTTTTGTTGGATGAAATTGAAAAAGCTCATCCCGACGTGTTTAACATCTTGTTGCAGGTGTTGGAAGATGGTCGATTGACAGATAATAAAGGACGGGTTGTCAATTTTAAAAATTCGATTATCATTATGACTTCCAACATTGGATCGGATATTATTCAAGAGAATTTTGAAAAAATGACGGAAGAGAATAAGGAGGAAAACATTGAAAAAACTCAAAATATGGTTTTTGAAGTGTTAAAGCAATCTGTTCGCCCAGAGTTTCTTAACCGAATTGATGAAGTGGTCATGTTCCGACCATTGTCTAGAAAAGATATTCTGACCATCACTAAATTACAATTGAATCATTTGCGAGAATTGATGGTAGAACAAGGAATTCAATTGGACTTTACAGAACATGTAATGGATTGGTTGGCAAAAGAAGGTTTCCATCCCGAATTTGGAGCTCGTCCTCTAAAAAGAGTCATTCAACGTAGGGTATTAAACAAGCTTTCTGACGCCTTGTTGTTAGGAGATATAACGCCCAATAGCAAAGCGATCTTAGATGTATTTGATGGTACGGTTGTTTTTCGTAAGCCTAAAGTTGAGGAAATAGAATACACTATAGAGTAAAATAAAATTCTATTATAAATAAGAAGTGCGTTCAGTGTCTAAAAGGGACTGGAGGCACTTCTTGCTTGTAACCAATTCGCTTAAATGGGGTGTTTCAAGTGCAATAAGCTGAATAAGAAAGCCCCCCAACCTAAGTAGCAGCCCTGCACAATCCATACAGGATACTTATCTCCAAAAATAAGCATACTAACAACAACGGTTGTTGTAGCAAAGGCAGCATAAACTAGGAATTTTTTCTTGCCAGCTAAGGAGCTATACCAGTTGTATAAAATGGAGGCAACGATAAAAAATGGAACATTTTCAATGATTAAAGCCAAGGCATCGCTGACACTATCTTTTTCCCAACCTAAATAAGCCATCAAAATAGGTCCCAAAACAATTCCGAAGCCACTTAACGCATAAACAGGAGGCAGTAAGATAAGTGCCAATTTAGATAATGGTTTGAAATTGAGTAAGCTAATCATAACACCTACAGCTGCATATGGAAACAAAACATCAAAATCATGTTTAATCTTGCCTTCGTAAATCAGGTAGCCAATTAATAAAGCGAGTATGCCACAAACAAGACCAACAACAATAGCATTAACAATGCTATAATGTCGTGTAGGAGAAGTTTCTTTTGCCATGATTTTATAATTGTTTTTGATTATTTATTCCTCAACAACATCTCCAATTTCATTGTCTTCATGTTTAAATTCTTTGAGTTTTGGAAGCTCTTTGATGGACTTAAGACCAAAGTGCTGCATAAACTTTTCGCTGGTAGCATAGAGCAAGGGGCGCCCTACATCAGTAGAACGACCTGTTATGGTAATGAGTTCTTTTTCTAGCAATTTTCGGATAGCATAATCACAGTTTACACCTCTTATCTTTTCCATTTCTCCTCTAGTAATAGGCTGGCGATAAGCGATAACAGAAAGCGTTTCTAAGGCAGATTTACTCAACTTTTTGTTGCTTCTTTGTTGAATGAGTACGCTGAGAGTGTCGTTAAATGCTGGTTTGCTTAGAAATTGATATCCATTGGCAATTTCTATGATACTAAAAGAAAAATTGTTGGTCATGTATTTTTGCTGTAAAGCAGTAATTTTATTTTGCAAGACCGTTTTGTCTAGCTCTTCGTCCAAAACAGATTCCAAGCACTGTTTGATTTCTTTTAAGGACATAGGGCTATCGCTAGCAAAAATCAAGGCTTCTATATGCAATGTTATATTATCCAAAATAAGGTATACTTTTTTCTACTTTTTATTAAAACAATGGAACAAAGCCAAGCAAATAAATGTTAGTTGACTGTTCTATGAAGGCGAAATTAGCAGTTTTATTACCTATTAACAAGTTCACAACAATAAGTTTTTATAGTGGAATAAAAAAAGAGGTCTTATCCTATCTATTAATAATAAAAAAATTGTAAATTTCGGGAGTATGTATTTTGAGACAACAAAAATTGGTTTGGACCTAATTAATCATCTAAATACATTTGTAGACTTTTATTGCAACACTTCTCAACAAAATTACTAGCCATTCATTTTGCGTGCGATAAGAAAACGTTAGCAGTTTTATAAAATAAATGGTGTCTCTAAAGTAGATAAAACTACTAGCGAAGTGTTGTCATTCAATAGTCCGATATTTAATTACTCCGTAAACAAATCAACGGAGTATTAATATTTATTATAATAAAATAAACAAAAATCCAATTAAAATTATGATGTTGAACTACTTTGAAAAAGTAAAAGGCTATCTGTTAGATTTGGGACACGAAATCGTAGATGAAAATGCTCAAGATGGCATGTTGGTGGTGACAGATGAAAGCAAAGGATTAATGAACACAATGTTAGATTGTGAGGGCGAAATTTTAGTAATTGAGCAACATATTATTAACCTAGATTCTAACCAAACAGAAGCTTACAAACGCTTACTTCAAATTAATAGAGAGGTTGTTCATGGAGCATTTGTGTTAAATGAAGATGCAACCAAACTTTTGTTTAGAGATACTTTGCAGTTGGCCAATTTAGACTCTAATGAGTTAGAAGGTTCTCTAAATGCGTTGACCATTGCATTGGTCGAAAATACAGACGAGCTTTTAGGGTGGGCTGCGCATGAGCCAGTAGCTTAATTGCTTTTTTATTTAGAACTCAATCATTCATTTGTAAACAAGTAAACTCTTAATATAAATTATGTGGGAATTTATCAAACGATTATTTAGAATAGGAAAAGCAGAAGCAAATTCTGCGGTAGATAAATTAGAACGTCCAATTACTATGACCAAACAAGGTATTCGTGATTTGAAAAAAGATTTGGACGAAAGCTTAAAAAGTTTGGCAGAAGTAAAGGCAACTGCTATCCGCTCTAAGCGAGAGGCAAATAACCACAAGGAAGCTGCTGAGGATTATAAGAAAAAAGCAAAAGCTTTGCTTCAAATGGCTTTAGATGGTCGAAAAGATGAAGCAGAAGCAAACCGCTTGGCAGCAGAGGCAATGGCTCGTAGAGAGGAATCTCTAAAATTGTATCAAGTGGCTAAAACCAATCAAGATAAATTTGAAGGTTTGGTAGCTAAAATGGAAAATAAAATCCGTATGCTGAAAGGTCAAGTTGCTAAGTGGGAAAATGAATTGAAAACATTAATTGCTCGTGATAAAGTGAGTAAAGCAACTGGTAAATTGAACAAACAATTGGCCAACATCGATTCTAGTGGAACATTATCAATGCTAGAAAAAATGAAAGAAAAAGTAGAGGAGCAAGAAGCTTTATCTGATGCTTATGGCGATATGGCTGCTGAAAGCAAAACAATCGATGAGGAAATTGATGCTGCTTTGGGAGATACATCTTACACTTCAAGTGCTGCATTGGACGATTTAAAACGTGAAATGGGGTTGTTGCCAGCAGAAGAAAAAATTGAAATTAAAGAAAAAGCAGAAGAAACGATTAAGATTGAAGTAGATAAACCAGATACTACAGATTCTGATACTCCAGCTTAATACGTTGAATGTATAGTGCGTTACTTTACGCTCAAAAAGGTTCTCAGCATTTTGTTGAGAACCTTTTTTTGTAGATAGGCAAGCTAAATGATGAATTGTGTGAGTTGCCTAATTTGTTTTTTAATAAGTTGGTTTTTAGTGTGGTAGGAAATGACATTGAAAAAATATGCCCTTGGTAGGGTAAATATGAAACTTCTGTAAATTTATAGGAGACCAACTCGGATTATTTTTTGTATTTCTTGGTGCGATAGCTTTTGGTCTTTTTGGTTCAACAAATCAAAAAATGAGAAAGCCTGTATTTATTCATAGAAGCAGTTGGAGATGTATCCGCCGCTTCTTGTTTTAAAACCAAGATTTATGAGATTATTTTTTTTTATATTATTTCTGATAGGAACAATAGATAGTAGTTCTGCTCAATTTAAAATCAAAGCAACAAAGTATATTAGTAGTCCTAGCGCTTCTGTTATTAGTGATGATGGAAAATACTTTTATCTTAGAAATGGGAAAGGCGTTGGAGTATATCGTATAAATCCTACCACCAAGTTGTTAGAAAATATTCAAGAGCTAAAAATATCGGGCAGCTCCAGTGAATTACTTTTGACGAAGGATAATCGGTTTGTTATCACAACCAATTTTTCAGATGGAGTATTATTAATATACAAACGAGATCCTTCCAATGGAAAATTATCATTACATAAAAAATATGAACAAACCATTGACGGAAAAGGATCTATCAACAAGCCGATGGATATTGCTTTGTCACCAAGTGGACGCTATTTATTTTTAGCGGGTAATAAAACCCTAATGACACTTCGTTTCCAAGATGGTACGGCAACTTATCTGAGGCAACATGATTCGAAAGGTAGTCCTCATGGGACAATCTATTTTAGTACAGATGGAGAGTATGCTTTTATCGCATATTATGGCGATAATAGTTACTTTGGTCGAACAATACTGAAATTCAATGACGAAACTGGAGAATTGTATGTTGTGGGAGACTTAAGAGAAGATTATCCTATTCCTGGTTCTTACTATTATTTTGGGAGAAAACAAAAACAATATACGGTGTCCGCAAATTTGGAATATATGAATTTTTCTCCTGATGGAAAAGATGTTTATATGGATGGCACGGAAAGTTATTCTAATGGCGGACGTGGTGCCATAATGCATTATAGATGGGTAAATGGAAAACTAGTTTTGCAAAATGCTTATTATGAGTTGGCTGTAAAATACCAATTGGAAAATATCAAAAATATTTGTTTGGATGGTAGTGGGGGATATCTATATGTATTAACAGGTGGAGATGACTCTGGTATTCATATTTTTAAGCGAGACGCTCATACAGGTGCACTAACTTTTATTCAAACATTTCATAAGAAAAATTATCCTCAAATTGCTACGCCTTATAGGGCTAGTTTTAGTGCCGATAACAAATATATTTATGTCTCTAATTATTTTGGAGGGAATGTTGTTGTATTAGAAAACTCCAATGCTAAGCCTAGTCCTCGTCAACAACAACAACTTAATGTAGATAATAAAGAGACTCCCCAACCAATTGTACAAGACATCCCTACGAATAATGTAAGTGATCATGATTGTCCTTATACATCGATTACGGAGGTGGAAATGAAAAGAATTGAAAATCAATTGAATGGCTTGGAAACCGAGCAAGCTCGTTATGACTTTGCTATGAAAACAGTGCAAAATCGTTGCTTAAAAACAATGCAAGTGTTGAAACTGGCACGTGTGTTTGAAGTGGAGTATATTCGATTGGAATGGGTGAAGTTTGCTTATTATTATACCTCTGATATAGAGAATTTCTATTTGTTAGATACTTTATTTACCAACAAGAGGCTCAAGCAAGCATTTAAAGCATCTCTGGAAGGATAGAGCAAAATAAAAAACGATAATGAATCCACTTCATTATCGTTTTTTGAGTACGTATTAGTCAACCTAACATTAATCACCCAAAATTTCTTGGTCAATTAGAATAAGTTTAGAACCAGGGAGAATTTTATGCAAAGTGCCTAAGTTTTCGCTAGTATAAGAATGCACACGGATAAATCCATGACCGTACTCAGGTTTCTTTTGATAGGCAGAAAAACCTGTTTTGCAGTTTTTGAGCGAAACGTTGCTAATAATTGTTTTAGACAAATCTTTGGAGGCAATCCCTATCACAGCATCTTCTATGGTTGTATTGATAACTCGTGCTGTTCCTTGCTCTCCCATAGAAATTCCTTTATCTCCTGCCTTTTTAATGGTACAATCTCGAATGGTGACAATACTGGTAGAAAAATCAATGGCATCGTTTCCTGTATTATTAAAATGACAATGAGCAACCGTTCCTTGACAAAAATCAGCATCAAAACCATCTCCAAAAGTATTGCTAATCGTGTTATATTGAAAATCAAAGTCAGAGCGCACAATGTTTAAAATATCCTCGCAACTATTTTGAGTAAATGTAGTGTGATAAATATCGACATTAGACTCATAAAAATTAACTGCGCCAGGCAAGTTCCAGCCTTTGTAAGAGAATGCTCCTAATTTAGAGAATAGCGTATGGTTAACCTGAGATTGCCCACCTGCTTGTATGACAGAAAAAGCACGAGCAGATTTATCACTCGACTTAACCACAATAGGAGCTGACTCTGTTCCTAAGAACTGTACTGGGGAATAGGAGAGGATAAAAGCGCTATTGACAATATCAATCTTAATACCAGGCTTAAATGTGATGTTATGACCAGCAGGAATAACAATGGGCTCATCAATGACAACACTCTTGTTAAAGATGATGTGAGGTTGCCCTGGTGTATAAACATAAGCTGGATGATTTTCTCTCAAGGTACTTTTTAGTTCTTGTACTGGACTCAAGCCCTCAGGAATAGGCCAAGGATTGATGCTAACATAAAAGTCTTTATCAAGACCAAGCACTCGGTATACGAAAAATTTAGCATTGTCAGGAACCTTGATTCGAACGCTATAGTCTGGCAAATCTCTAAATCTAGTCGTATAAAGAATTTGAGCTGTATCCAAGTAATTAATAACACCTCCTGATTGACTCATAGTACCTACTATTTCAATAGGAATTTGATGGCGATTGCAGACAGCAATTAGCCCTGGAGCTACTGTTTTGCTTTGAAGAGAGGCGCTATTGGGGTATAAGGCATTTAAAATATTGCTAGCTCGTTTATACATATAGTCAATAGAAAACGTATAATCTGGTTTCTCTTGTTGAACGACTTTTAAACGAGCATAAAGAGGCGTAGCAATAGATTTTGTGAATCCCTTTAAGTAAGTCTCTTCGGCAAATTTTTCTAAATATTGATGGTATTTTCTTAAAAAACCATTGTCTCTAAATAACTTGCGATGCAATTCTTTATTCCCTTTGATGGCAGATAAATCAATGCCCAAAAATGGCTTTTCTGGTGTGTGATCCAAGCCAATTTCTGTAAAGCCATCAAAGCCTACAGGCTCTAGTTTTCCTGTAACTGGATTGTAGTAATAACGTTGGTTGTGCCATGCAATACCATGATAGCCTGCCGTAATATCCATAATAGCATAATACTTGGCAAGTAAATCTATATCAAAAATTTCCTCTGCTGGCTTTAAACCGTATTGATATTGGTAAAGTAATTTTTGTGCAATTTTGTATTGTTCTGCCAATACGGGCGTTTTGAACGTTTTTCCTTCTGAAAATGGTTTGATATCAGGGCTACCAACAACAAGTTCGCCATCCAAATCCGCATCTAAATTGAATTGTTGTAATTGAGCTTCCCAAAAACCACTTTCTACAAATCGAATAATGGGTCCTTCTTTTTTCTTCGAAAATTCAGGCAATTGTTTCAAAAAATGTTCTTCATAAACATACAACCCCAAATCTTTGTGATTGAGTTTCATGTTGACAAAGTCGTAACGAGTGGTTAAGATGTCCTCATATTTGAAAAACTCATGCAAAACCCATTCAAACAAATAGCCCCTTGTAGAAGGGTTTTGTAGAGAAAATGTTTTTAAGCGATTCCAAGATTTATCGGTTTGAGTGGACACCCGAAATGACCATTTGTCTCCCATTAGGTGATCTGTCCAATCCCCTTTTAAACGCATTTTGATGCTAATTTTTGCATCCTTTTGCTCTTTGGGAAAGATTGCTCCTTTTACCCAAGAATCATCAGAACTAATCAGCATACCCTGCTCTATGGCTTCATGGCGTTTTTGCTTTAGTTTGTTGTATTCTCCTTCTTTGACAAAAATATGGATATCGTCAGGCTGCCAACTTTTGACAATAGACGCTTCATAAGAACTGTTTTTAGAATACGAAAGGTTGTCAAAATAGACAGGATCTTCATTAAAGTTAAAACAGTAAATTTTGAGTGTGTTTTCTTGCAATGGTTCTGTAACATCCAAAAACACTTCTACTTGTTGCCATTGATCTGTAAATTCGAATTGCTCACTTTGAAGATAAACTGCCTTGCCGTCAAGACTGGTTAGTACTAATCGACCAGCTTGTTTAGAAGGAGAACGCATCCAGACTTTTACTGTAATTTCATCGCCAACATAGACATCATTCAGCTGGGTCGAAAAACCATATGTAATTTTGTTTTTACTCAATTCAATAGAATAACTGCCTTCGTATGCTTCTGCCTTAGTTTGTGCAGCCGCACCACCTACTTTGTACCCATCCAAAACAAAAAAATCTCCTTCCTTTTTTTCTGCATTTGCTAGAAGGGTTCCTTTGATTTCTTTTTTGTTAAATGCATTCCACGCATAAGGAGCAACCACTACTATTCCAAGTATCAATAAAACGACTATTGATAAAGAGACTAGTTTTCTGAGTAGAATGCTTTGTTTTTGCTGTCTTTTTTTAGCAGAATTTGTTTTTATAATCATAGCTATAGTGGTTAATAGTCCGCTAATTTTTTAGTTTTTTGCTAAAAAGTATCTTAGATTAAGTTGATAATTAGGTTTTAGTGTGTTTGTAGGCTGTAGTATTGATTATCAACTGCGAAGCACTCACAACGTAATCTAATACGATTTTTGACAGACTAGTACTGGTAATACAACTGTAATACGTTATCTTATTGTGTTAATAAAATACCATTGACGTACTTGCTATTTTTGGACAAGCGAAATGGCAAGAAACGTGTAATACGTCGTAAATCTTTTTCATCTTCTCGTTCGTACTTGAGTTCTACAATAACAACGTGATCTCTATGCAAGTACTGTTTAAAATTGGGAGAGTGTAGCAAAGAGTGGAATCGCAAATTAGAATCAATTGTAATCCTAAATTTACCATCTTTGGTTCCCCAATACGAGCGTTCGTAAGAATTTAATAAAGTAGCTTGTAGTGCGAATTGTTGCGGAACCAAGTTGTTAACCTCTTTTTGCAATCCTTTGATACCAGATAATTCAAAAGGAGAAAGTGGAAAGGTAGTTTTACCTCCCAGCTCATTTTCCTTGTATTTTATTTCTAGTTTAGGAGCAATGATGGTTCTAATATCATCTCCATACCAACGGGCACGGTATTTTTTGCGAACATTAATCCCCATTAAATTTTCATTTAGACAAACCATATTAGGAGTGTCAAAATAAATGTTGTTAACGGTTCTATTGGGATACAGTTTATAAAAAGAAGCGGGATGCGATTTTATAATCTGTCTAATGTGTGGCATGGATAAGTTTTCCACCCTATATTTTCGTTCAAAACGCATAACTGTATGAATTCGTAAGCCAACCTAAAATACTTTACAACACAGGTATGTTGATGTGTTTAGACAATTAAGTCTGGTTGATCAACAATAGAAACGGTTGTATTGGGTGTAGAAGTAATAATTTGTTCTTGCATAGCAGTAATAGACTCTAAGCTAGAAGCTTTACAAATAAATGTAATATCTACTCCAGTAGACATACGATCCATTCTTTTTAATTCTACATAATCCATTTTTTCTTTTAACACACTTACAAAAGCGTCAATATTGGTTGTTTCAGAGGCAATATTAACATACAGCATATTTTCTTTAGAGTATCGGCTGCGATCTTGAATTTTGTAATTAATAAATAATAAAACCAAAATGAATAAGACTGCAATACTAGCCAAAATAGGGTAGTTAGCTCCTGTTGCCAACCCAATACCAATCACTAGAAATAAATAAATTAACTCTTCTGGATCTTTGATGGCAGCTCTAAAACGAACGATAGATAATGCTCCAACCAATCCCAGCGAAAGGGCAATAGATGTTTTGATAATTGTGATGATAAGTACAGTGGTCAATGCCAAAGGAATAAAGTTGGTAGCAAATTTTTTACGATTAGCCACAGCGTTACCAAATCGCATGTAAAATTGACCTAGTAATATACTTAAAATAGTTGCAACAATTAGGTTGAGCAAAAATGCATAAATGTTAATAGAATTGTTGAAGTTCTCTACAAGTTGTTCTATGTTCATGTTTGAATAACTGAGCTATTAGTTAAGTTAAATGGCAAAGGTTTTAAGCTCCATGGACCTATTTTTTAGGATTAAATAATAGTATGATTGGAGTTGTTTAAAAAACCGATAAGATTATAAAGGATAGTAATAAAATATTACTATTGATATTTTCACGGCAAATATACTCAAATTGTCCTAAGCTCAATAAGAAAACAGAAGTAATGTTAAGTTAAAGTAAACCAAGTGTACTATGAACTTAAATTTTGAATAATGTTAGGTTAGGTTTTGATGGATTTTTCATCTATTCTTGAAATTAGATGAACGATAACGTTAAGGTATAAACAAAAAAAAGCCATGTTCGTCTAAGATGATATAAACAAACATGGCTTTTTTAGAATAGTTGTAGTTTTATTGGAGACCCAATTCAGTTTTCATCAAGTCCAAGATATTTCTAGATTCATCAATGTACAAAAGAAATTGTCCCCCTGTATCTAAATCTATAATAGCGGTAAATTTGTGCTTTTCGGCTACTTTTTTTATACCAGCATTTACCTTTTCGAACACAGGCTTTAATAATTCTTGTCGTTTGCCATCAATCTCTTTGCGAGCCGTTGCATAGTAATTTTGGATTTTTGCTTCAAGATTTCTAATTTCTTCGACTCTGGTTTCTTGCAGAATTTGAGCCATCCCAGCTTTTTCCTTCTCAAATGCGGCAACTTTAGCTTTGAGTTCATTTTCTAAAGCAGTGCCGACACCTTGTTTTTCGGTACTCATCTTTTCGATTTCAGCTTGGATGGTCTTTGCTTCAGGAAAAAGAGAAACTAATTTAGAAGAACTAAAAAAGCCAATTTTTTCTTGTTGCGCGAAAGCAGATGAAGTGATTAAAAAACTAGAGATTAGGAATAAAAATAAATATTTCATTGTGTGAGGATTGATTTTTGGTAAAATGATGGCTATTAAAATTTCAAAGATAACAGAATTTTGCTTTAACAGACGAATAGTTTACGGTATCAATATAACTGAAAAGGTGTTTTAATCATAAAAATCATCAATAGGCATATTACCAATGATAATATCTCCGTACAAGGCTTGAACCTCCTTGGTATCAGTAGGTACTTTGGTTTTAGAAGAATTTTGAACAGCTCCCAGCTTACTAGATGTTTTAGGTGCCGTAGCTGCAACGTGCTTACGTGGATAAACAAACTGAACGTTGACTTGAATGGTTTGGTTGATAGCTTTTAACTGTTCTCCTTTTAAAATGACATTACCTTTTGATGTAAGGCTAGTTGGTATTTTTACGGTCACTTTAATGGTTTCCTTTAGTGCGTTACCGCCAATTGTGACCCCTTGTTTTAAGTTAGGAGCTTCAAGAACAAAGGTTCCCTCTTGTGATTTTGTAGTCAACTGATAGCGATTTACTTTTTGAAGCTGCTCTATAACGGTTTTGGGGTAATTGACACTAATTTCTACATCAACTACAATGTTTTTGGTTTTGCTTTGCTGAATAGAAAAGTTGCTATTTGGAATGTCAATTTGAATGGCATTTTTGTCTTTTACATTAAAAACCTGTTGTGCAAAACTGCTATTGGCAAACAATAGCACAGTCATTGCTAAAAATAATTGTTTCATTAAATGGAATGTTTTGATTTGATAATAGTTAGCTGCGCTGCTACTTCGTGGTCGTTGCAACTGAAAGTTATGAACAAACTACTAGTTGTGATAGATAAGTATGTTTTAAATGAATGCTAATTTATAAAGTACTAAGTCTACCAACGCCTATTTAGATGATTGGCTTAAGGTAGAAGTATACGCTTTCGTTGGTCAAAATTTGTGCCATGATATTTGAGTGAAATATGGTCGCATAAAAACTTATAGAGTATAAAAAGGAGGAAAAATGGGCTTCCAAAACGGACTAAAATAGCTCAAAATAGCCTTAAACAGCCATTTGTCCGTTTTGAATGTAAAATTGTCCGTTTTGAATGTTTGAAGTACTGTTACTTTGTGAGTATGAAAATAATATCCGTTTTCGTCCCAAATATTTATTATTTCAAATAACACAAATTTACTCCAATGAAATATTTATTTACATTCCCCATTGTGTGTTTAAGCTTCTTGATAAGCACCCATTTAGTAGGGCAAACAATAGACGATTTAGCAGAAAAAAACTACAATCAACAAGCAACAGATTTATCCATTCTTCAGCAAGTCAATACGCATCAACCTAATCATGCAAGAACAGCACCTCCCGCCCCTGCTGCTACGGGGGATAATTTATGTGCCCCAGGAATGACGGCAACCTTAACAGCAACGGCATCTTCGGGCGGTACTCTTGATTGGTATAACGTTGCTTCTGGTGGCACTTCTATAGGAACAGGGGCAACATTTAATCCTGTGGTTACGTCAACTTCTAACTATTGGGTAGAAGAAGTTGTTGGAGGAGGGGCAGGAGGAAGCAATAACTTGGTTGCTCCTTACAACTCCAACAATGGGCAGCGAGGCTGTATGTTTGATTTGACAGCTGCCAATACGGTTACCATCAATAGCTTTGATGCTAATTTATATGCAGGCACGACCGCCAATTATGAAATATATTATAGAGCAGGCACACATGTAGGTTCCGAGAATAACGCAGGCGCTTGGACATTGCTTGGTGGAGCAACAGGAATTACATCTGTTGGAAATAATCTACCTACATCCTTGCCAATTCCTGTTGGGGTGACTATCCCCGCAGGGCAAACGTACTCTTTTTATATTACGAATGATTTTGGAGGAGGTACATCTTATACAGATGGGACTGCTGTGGGCAATTTTTTAGCATCAGATGCCAATTTGACAATTTATGAGGGTGTTGGCAAATCGTATCCTTTTGGATTAACATTTGCAGTTCGAAATTTTAATGGAACCATTCATTACTCAACAGGCGGAGGTTCTTGTTCTAGCCCTCGGACATTGGTTACTGCAAATGTGAAAGAGCCCACATACGCTCCAACAAATATGTTGACTAGTTCTAATGCGAGCTGTACTGTAACGGAGTCGGGCGTTGATTGGACCTATTATTACAATACAGCCAATCCTAATGATTTATTATTTGCGATTGCGCATGATCCTATGAATTTAGGGAATAATAATTTTACAGCACAAGCGCATATCCAAGTACGAAACAACTCGACAACCAATTGTTATACAAGAGAAAATATTCCTCAACAACTTGCTCGTTTTGTAATGGGGCGTTATTGGAATGTAGATGTGTTGTCTGGAAATATTGTGGATCCTGTTTGGGTTCGTTTTTATTACCAAGCAGCAGAGCGTACAGCTATGAATGCGGCGGCGGCAGCTTGGCAGGGAACCAATGGAGGTGTTCAAAGTCCAGTTTACTTCTTTAAAACCAATGGCGCACCATTTAGTATTGCTTCATCTTTGCATTCAGAAGGTGTATACAATAGTTTGGAATTGACGAATTTTGTAGATAATCAAGCTGCTAGTAATGGAACTAACTATGTTGAAATTCATGATATCAATAGTTTTTCGGGAGGTGGTTTAATTACAGGAGTAGTGCCAGTAGGAGGGACAACGACAGGAACAGCAATTCTATTGGATTTAAAATTATTGGATTTTTCGGCTAAACGAGTTGCGCAGAGTGTGGATTTAACTTGGCAGACCAAAGATGAATACAATATGAGTCATTTTGAGCTGCAACGTAGCCTTGATGGAGTTCATTTTGAAACAATTGCGCATACTTCTGCTCAAGCAAAAGGACAAGCCAATCATTATACATGGAAAGATGAAGTGCCTTATTTAGGACGAAATTACTATCGTCTAGGAATGGTTGAAATAGGAGGGGAGGTAAGATATTCGGACGTAAGAGTCGTATCCCTAGAGGATGTAACACCTTATACGATGCGTGTGGCACCGAACCCTTTTGGAGATGCCTTAACAATAGAGGTATATACCAATTCGTCAGAAGTGACACCAACTTCTATTCTAGTTTACAACGCCCTAGGGCAGCAGGTGTATGCCGCTGAAAAAGTATTGCAAGGAGGGCAAGAACGCATTCAAGTTGCAACAGCAGACGATTGGCAAACTGGATGTTATACCGTAGTGTTGCGTAGCAATCAATTTACACAACAAAAACAGGTTATTAAACAGTAAATGCAGAAAGACAAAATGTTATATCATCAAGCATTACTATACAATATAGAAAGATAGAGATAGCTTTCGGGGGAAAGCTAGATTTGTTGCACACCACAGCTAAATTTTAGTTGTGGTTTTTTATTTTTAGAAACAGAAAAAGAAAGCTTACTTTTAAACATGCTCTTATATTATTCAGTTATGTATTGGTAAGTGGATAGAAAAAATCATAAGTAGCAGCCTCATATCGCAACTCAAATCTAAAACAACAACTCTATGTTCTTCTTTCGATTGATGATTGGATTTTTTTTAGCTATAAATTGTTCTTTTGCGCAAACTGTTGATGAAAATTTAGAAAAATATTGGCATTATCGAGCTCGCTTAATTGGTACAAACAATGAATGTGGTTTTTTGGACATTGGTTTAGGTCGAGGAATGAGCTTGGCAGCTTCTGAGCGGTTTCCTGATGCCGATTGTGCGACGAACCATCATCTCAAAAACAATGATTGCCACCTTTCAAAAGGATCAGGGCGAATGCATTGGGGAGATGCAAGTCTTTATCATGGACTTTATTTGGCAATATTGGCATTAGAATATAAGAACTTAGAAATTGCGAAACAAAATACAGATGCTGTGGCTCAGGAATTGTGGTATGCTTTAGAAGCTTTTGAACGACTGGACTCGATGGCAGAAGTAGTCCTAGGGTTGCCTGGTAAAAAAGATGGTTTTTTTGTGCGAGATGATATAGACGGTGATTTTTATTTTAAAAAAAATACAGCGACCAATAAGCGTTTTTCGAATGAAAATGAGAGCTACAATTGTATGTCTTCTGCGATTAGCTGTGGCGAGCCTTCGGCAGAATCGGGTTCTTTTATTAGTCAAGATCAAGTGATTGGACTATTTATTGGATTTTGTATGATCGATCAATTAATTCCCAATCAAAGATATCGGCATAATTTGCCAACTTTTGGCGAGAAAGTTCGTGTTAATGTTGATCGAATTGTTAGTTATATGATGAAAGACCGTTGGAAACTAAAAATGCCTGATGGTACCCCAATTCCTGATAAATGGGGAGGAAATGCAATTGGATTGAGCTTTCCAATTAGTACCATTGCCAATCAGTTGACCAAAGGAGAATATGAAAAAAATTACCACAAAAAAGGCGCTTTGCTTTTAGGTAGACCCATTTATGATTTGTTACAACTTTCTTTGGCTTTTCAACATCCCACCAATGTCGTTTTAGCATTAGCAAGTATGAGCCTATTGCCCAAAAGAAGTTACAAAGCATTAGGACGAAAGAGCATCAAGCACGATGTTATTATTTACCCTTTAATTCGATCTGTCTTATTTCATCAAAAGTTATTCAAAAAAATAAAACGCAGCGATTTTGAGTTGATCTTAAACGCTGCGCCCTATGATGGTCCCTGTTTTGGTTTAGAAGATTGTACGGCACCTAATGGATGGAAGTCGTTTAACCGATGGATTCATCCACATTTTAAAAATGGAAATCCCTATGGTATTTATAGCGAACTGCCAGGGTTAGATTATATGTTGTTGTATAATTTGTATCATTATTATTATCACAAAGACTTGCCTAGTTATCAACAAAAACTACGCTAGTTCAATTGTAATTGGTTTAACCTTGTTGCTTGGCAGCGCGTTTAGCTTGTCTATTTGCCCTTTGTTCTTTATAATAACCTTTCTTAGGCTGTTTCCATTTGAAATTAAGTGTAATCGCAGGAATAACAGGAAATAGAGAAACTTGATAAGACTTTAATTCTACCTGTCCCGAAAGGGCATCTGTTTCGGGAGTGGTATAGGTGAAAAATACATTCTGACGATTGTAGACGTTGTAAACAGATAGTACCATATCGGCTTGAAACGGTTTTTGCTTTTTTGTTAATCGGAAAGATAAACTCAAATCCATTCGATGATAAGCTGGCAAACGAGCGGAGTTGCGTAATCCATATTCTAACGTTGGGGTAAAATTAACCATATACACAGACTTGATAGGAGTGTACGGAGCACCAGAGCCATAGACAAAAGTAGAACTAACTGTAAACCAGTCAAAAATATCATAACTTAAAACAACAGACAAATCATGGGTTCGATCAAAGCCTGCTAGAAATGTTTTGCCTCGGATATTATCAAAAGTGCGCTCAGAACGAGAAAGCGTATACGATATCCAACCTGTAAAACGCCCTTTTTGTTTGCGCAAAAACAACTCTAAACCATAAGCTCGACCACGCCCAGAGATAAACTGATCTTCTAGGTCTGTGTCTGGCGTAGGTGTATAATCTTCGGCATAATCCAGCTGATTGAATAAATCTTTATAAAAGACCTCAATAGAAGCCTCAAAAGTATTGTCTAAGAAGTTGTGGAAATATCCTAAGGCATATTGAAGCCCCCATTGAGGACGTACTTTTTCTGTACTAGGCACCCACAAATCAGTCGGCAGTGTACTTGTAGAATTGCTAACCAAATGGACATATTGCCGTCCCAATGTTACTCCTGCTTTAATGGATGAAAAAGGAGAAACTGTTGCTTTGCCACTAAATCTAGGTTCTACCCCAAAGTAGGTTTTGACGGGCTCTAACATGCCATACGTACGTGTAGTATCTACTTTGCCCGTATAAGGACCCACCTGTTGAAACATAGAGAAACGCATTCCTACATTAACACTAAAGATTTTACTAATTTTCCAATTGTCTGTAATATAAAGCCCTGCTTCATGCGAGCGTTTGCGGTCTGGATCAATGATAAAAGCTTCTTCCCCAGAAAAAGCCTCTGCTCTATTGGGAGTAAATGTATGATAAGTATAATCTACCCCAAATTTGATTTGATGGCGAGGATTGGGATAATAGTCAAAGCTAACTTTTCCTCCAAAATCTCTAATGCCAGAATTTAGCTTAAATGAGAATTGTTCTTGTCCTCCTGATACAGAAAAATCATAATCGTTGTAAACAAAAATAAAGTTCATAAAGAGTTTGTCATCAAAAATATGATTCCAACGTAGGGTTGCCGTGGCATTTCCATAAGGCATATCAAATACAAAACCTCGATCTGGATTTTTTAAATTTAGAACATCTCGTCCAAAATAACCACTTAAAAACAATCGATCTTTGTCGGTGATTTGGTACTTTGCTTTGATATTCAAATCATAAAAATAATAGTTGGTTCCCTCAAAAGCGGTTCCTTGAATAAAAGGTTGGGCAACATCAAAAGCATACGTGCGTCTACCTGAAACAATAAATGAGCCTTTTTTAGGAACAATAGGACCTTGAACGGTTAACCTTGAAGAAATAATTCCAATACCTCCTTCTATACCAAATTTATCATCATAACCATCTTTCATTTGGATGTCAAGAACAGAAGATAATCTTCCTCCATAGTTGGCAGGCATTCCTCCTTTGATAAGCGTTGCTTTTTTAATTGCATCTGAATTAAAAACAGAGAAAAAACCTAACAAATGCCCCGCATTGTAGACAACTGCTTCATCTAGCAAAACTAAGTTTTGGTCAATACCACCGCCACGAACAAAAAATCCTGCGGTTCCTTCTCCAGCAGATTGTACGCCAGGCAATAGTTGGATGGTTTTTAGCAAATCCACTTCTCCCATCAAAGCAGGAAGTTTTTTTATCTCGCTCATCTCCAATTCTACAGTTCCCATTTGAGTGCTTTCCACATTGGTATTTCCACGTTCGTCTGTTACAACAATAACAGAATCAAAAACAGCACCACTAGATAGTTCAATATTAAACGTCGTATCTTGCGTTAGATTAATGGTTATTTTTTTATCCTCATAACCAATATAACTTGCTACGATAGTGTATTGACCTGGTTTGAGGGATAAAGAGTAAAAACCATAAACATTAGATGTAACACCGTCCAAGGTGTTGTTCTCGTCATAAATGTTGGCATAAATTAAATCTTCTCCACTTACAGCGTCCTTGATGTAGCCGCTCATAGTAACTCGTTTTTGGGCGAATAGAGATGTGCTCAATAATAGAAAGAAGCAGAAGAGTTTATAGTTAACTTGCATTGTTTGTTAAGGCTAATTTATCAATCAATACGACTATCTATCAGAATAGGATGCTTAGTCGTTCGGTGCTTTGTGGTGTCGTTTTTAAATTTACTACAATTAAAATGATTTTGCTAGAAAAGAGTTTAGTGAAAACCTTAGAATTATAAAAAATAGCTATTCCTTAACATTCCAACATGGTGTGCGTATTTTTAAGGCAAAAAAAAATTAAAATCCGAAAAGAGAATAGGGCGTTTTTACTAAATAGAAAAATATAAGGTAATTCTTGTTCCTGTAGATGGTTCTGGTCCTAGGTCATCTGTTTGTATCCGAATTTCTTTCTGCATGGTTTGATTCAAAAACTGAATTCTATGTTGAATAGCTTCTGTTGAAAAACCTGTATGAAGATGCAGTGTTTTTTCTTTCATTTCATTGGCTTTTTCTTGTCCAATTCCATTGTCCTCAATTACACAAACCAAAAAATCCCCCTCAATACGAAACTCAACCAAGAGCTTTTTTAACCCTTTTTTGTGAAACAATCCATGTTTGATGGCATTCTCGATATAAGGTTGAATAAACATGGCAGGTATTTGAATCTCTGTTTGTTGTTCAAGGGAGACGAGGCAATTAAAGGTGACATTTAATTGTTCGCCAAAACGTAATTTTTCAAGATCAAGATAAAGGCTTAAAATTTCCAATTCGTTGTTCAAAGAAATGAATTGTTCTTTGGAAGACAAGAGAATTTTTCGGATTAAGGCACTAAATTTTCCTATATAAATGGTTGAGTTTTTAATGTCTTTCATTAGCACCAAATCCTGAATGGAATTGAGTGCATTGAAGATAAAGTGAGGGTTCATTTGTGCTTGAAGGGCTTTTAAACTAAGCAAGGCTACTTCATCTTGTTTTTGCCGTTCAAGTTGTTCATAAGCAATATTTAAAGCTATTTTTTGTTGCCTAATAATTCTAAGCCGAGATGAGATATAGAGCAATAATAGCAGGACTAGCAGCGTAAAGATAACCACTCCCATTAAGTTTCTTTTGCTCTGAATAGCCCTTTCGTTGGATAGTAATAATTCTTTTTGGGTTAATTCCTTTTCAAGTTTGTGCTGATTGGTTCTATATTTGGTTTCTAGAGAGGCAATCAAGGTAGCATTTTTACCTTTTCGGAGGCTATCTACCATGTTAAATTGGTTTTTTAATAGTTCCAATGCTCCTTTGTAGTCTTTTTTTAGTTCAAAAAAGTTTCTTTTAACTTGATAATAATTGATCAAAAGGGAGGGGTTCTTGAATTTAGGAGCAATGGCATCTAGTTCAGCAACAATTTTTTGCAGTTCAAGTACATTTTTCCTAGCAACATGTATTTTTCCTATAAGCGTAAGTGTTTGACTTAAAACCTTAATGTCTTTTACCTTCTTAGCTATTTCTAACGCTTTTTCATAAAACGGAATGGCTGTTAGAGTATCTTTTTTCTTGAGGTAGGCATTGGCAACGACACTATAAGAAAGAGACAAGCCGTGAAGATTGTTCACTTGTTTTTTAAACTCAATGGCTTTTAATCCATAATAAATCGTACTATCTATTTGCTTTTGTTTCAGAAAAAAAGTAGCTAAATTACTATAAACTAATCCAAAACAATAAGGTGTTCTAGAAGAGGGTAAGTCATCGCAAATACCCGCACATTTTTGATTGTATTGAATGGCTTTGGCGTACATTTTTTGACTATAAAAAAGACCGCTTAGACCAATATAACAAGAAGCTACAATCTCTGTCAATTGGTTTTCTTTAGCAATTTTTAAAGCATTTAGATACTTTTGAGTGGCCTCAGATAGGTCGCCCTTCATTTGTAATAATGAGGCATGTTCGGTTAAAACACCTAAGTGTTTTTTTTTATCGGACACATGAGGCAAATAGCTATAAGCTTCTTCAATAACCGTAAGGGCTGAATCAATGGTATTGGTAGAGGTTAGGTAATAGCTGTAGTAGATACACAAACCTATCAAATGATGGTATTGTTTGTACTCTTTTGCCAGTCGAATACCTTCAAGAATGTAGACAATACTCTTTTCTGCATCCTTTCGAATCGTCTTCGTACTTAATTCAAGTAAAATTTCCAATTTAAGTGTGTCATGAGGACTTGTTTCTAAAGCGATTTCGAGAGAATCTAGTATGGCATCTTGTGCTTTAGAAGTAGACGGTTGTATAAAGAAAAATAGGCAAAAAATATAGAATAAACGGACGTAATATTGTTTCATAAGGGGACTAAGTTAGGACATAGGAAAGGCGTTAGAAAAGATTTAGATAAGAGATGTGTTCTTCAAAACTTTTCTTTTTTTCTCTAGCAACTTTCGCATTAATATTTTCGGATAACGTGAGTTGCCCCTCACCTTTGAAGTATTTTTTTATATGATTGATATTGACAATAGAGGAGCGATGAACTTTGTAGAATTGTAAATGGTTTTGTGTGAGTTTTTCAAAAAACTTAATGCTTTTGCTGATTAAAATTGGTTTAGAGTTGGTTTGCCATACTTTGGTGTAAGCGCCATCGGCTTCTATCAAGATAATTTTCTTTGTTTCAATAAAAATTAAGCCTTCAGCAACAGGCAAGGCAATATTGTGAATAATATTTTTTGTTAAATTAGATTTTAAAGCCTGGAGTCTTTCATACATAGTCGAAGTTTGAACTTTTTGTCTGAGTTTCTCAACGGCTATTTCTAATTTTTCTAATTCAATAGGCTTGAGTAAATAATCAATAGCAGAGAGCTCAAACGCTTGTATGGCGTATTCATTATGCGCTGTTGCAAAGATCAATTCAAAATTTACTTCTTTAAAAAAAGAAAGCAATTCTAGCCCTGAATATTGGGGCATTTCGATGTCACAAAAGACAACATGTGGCTCTAATTTATTAATTTGCAAAACGGCATCGGGTACGTTAGAACATACTGCAACAATTTGCAAATCAGAGAAGAAGGTAGTGATTAAGTTTTTTAAAACACGCCGCCCTCTTTCTTCATCATCAATTATAATGACTTTCATAGGATGATTGGAATCGTAGAAAAATTTGAGATTTAATTGTTGCTGTAATATAGTATAAAACAATTTCTTTTAAAAAAATATAAATTTTAAAAGCACTTTTAGGTAGCCTAATGCTCTAAAAAAAAGTAAAAATTTACCATCCATCAACTGAAAACTAACGGTTGATTAATCGATTATAATATACTCGTTTTTACTTTTTGAGCATTACTTTGCTGGACGTAGTTGATGCATAGAAAATTAAAAATTGGAATGTTAGAAAAATGATTTAGAACTTATTTTAAATCGTTAAGATTTGTATTTTGAGTTCTGTAATACTTGATGTTGTCATCAAAACCATTTTTGTAAAACGCTAAAACAAGCAATCATGAAAAAGTACTTGATCTTAATTCCTTTATTTTTATGTTTAGGAACAAATCTTTTTGCTCAATTTGATAATCAAACCTGTGAAGAACTACTAAAACCTTATGTTAAATCCAATAAAGATTTTGCAAAGATGAATATTGCGACTTTGGATTTCTCAAAACATCATCAAAAGTTTGATATCAATTGGTTACTAGATTTTAAATTTAACTTTATGGATAAGGTATTGGATGTAGAATACACAACAGATAAAGGGACATTCCATCTGTATATTCCATATATTGAAATTATAAAAATTAATACTAGTAAAACTTCATTGGATATTATTGTAAGAGATTAAAACCATTGAAGAGTTGTTGACTTACGCAATGAACTTAAAAGAATTAAAAGGCTGCTTATTAGAGCGGTCTTTTTTTTGAAATAAAGAATGAATTAAAAAAAACAAAGCATAAAATTGTAGAATCCACCTAGGCTTTGTAATTTCAGCCTGTAAAAATAATGTACCCACATAAAAGACAAAAAAAAGAACTACTTATAAAAACATAGATTATGGCAATGAGAAAAATTCGTATGCGCGAAGCCTTGAGAGAGGCAATGTCAGAAGAAATGCGTAGAGACGAGAACGTATTTTTGATGGGCGAAGAAGTAGCAGAGTATAATGGAGCATACAAAGTTAGTCAAGGCATGTTGGATGAGTTTGGTCCCAAACGCATTATCGATACGCCAATTGCAGAGTTAGGTTTTGCAGCAATTGGAGTAGGAGCAGCCATGGGAGGTGTCCGTCCAATTGTAGAATTTATGACTTGGAACTTTGCTGTGTTAGCATTTGATCAAATTGTCAACCACGCTGCGAAAATAAACTCTATGTCTGCGGGGCAATTTAAATGCCCAATCGTATTTAGAGGAGGAACAGGTTCGGCAGGACAATTGGCACAACAACATTCTCAAACATTTGAAAGTTGGATGGCTAACGTTCCTGGTCTAAAAGTTATCTCTATTTCTAACGCTTATGATGCAAAAGGTTTGTTGAAGTCGGCGATTAGAGATGAAGATCCTGTTTGTTTTATGGAGTCCGAACTGATGTATTCAGATATGGGAGAAGTTCCAGAAGAAGAGTATTTGATTCCTATTGGAAAAGCAAATGTTGTTCGTGAAGGAACGGATGTTACTATTACTTGTTTTAATAAATTAGTAAAAGTAGCCGTTGCTGCTGCCGAAGAATTAGAAAAAGAAGGTATTTCTGTAGAAATTATTGATTTGCGTACCATTCGCCCGTTAGATGAGGCGGCAATTATTCAGTCGGTCAAGAAAACAAATCGCTTGATTGCATTGGATGAATCATGGCCTTTTGCAGGGGTATCGTCAGAAATTGCTTATCGCACACAAAAGCATGCCTTTGACTATTTGGATGCTCCTGTTACGAGAATCAATAGTTTGGATGTGAGTATGTGTTATGCGCCAACTTTAGTAGATGCTTTCTTGCCTTCTGCTGAAAAGGTAATCAAAGCTGTAAAAGAAGTACTTTATCGTTAATAATAAACCCCTTTTTTAGAGGTTTTAGAGATATAGAAGCCATCTGCAAATTGTTTGTAGATGGCTTTTTTCTGGGCGATTATTTAATTGTGATTTCATACTTATTTACCCAAGCCCAGGACTTCGAATAACGCGTCGTTTTTTGATTCTTTTAAAGGTATAAGCGACATTTAAGCCTAATGTTATACTATTATAATAATTGTAATTAGTACTATTAGGATGGTTGTCTTGGCGGATTTTGATTAAATCATACACTCCATAAAGCCGTACAGCAAAACTAGGGGTGATTTGATAAGCGATGGCTGCTCTAGGACCTAGATGCAAAGTAGGTGTTTTAAAAAAAGGAATGTCTGAATGCACAATAGTGATAAACTCTATTCCAACATCAAAAGAAAGCTTTGAACTGGCTTTGAAAGAGCATAGGACAGGGACAGTCACACAATGCATTGCTCTATAGTTATTGACAAAGTTGGAATCGGATTGATGATTTCCTAAAAAGAACCGAATGGCATAAAAACCTCCCCAACGAATGGCTATTTTGTCGCTAACATGTTTTTCTACAAATAACCCACCATTTATACCAGGATGTAAATTTCTGAGAAATAGTGTTTTTTGAGGACTCGGAATATTTCCTGCAAAGTTAAAACCTGCTTCTAGACCTATAGATGTCTGTGCTAGGCTCGAAAATGACAAACATAGACAAAGTAATAAAGCTAAAAAAGGTGTTTTAATATTTGTAGTGGACATCGTGATAAGGATAACTTGCTAATAAGAAAGTAAAAAAGCAACGACTATATAGTAGTGGTGCAACTAAGTACTAATATAACTTATTATTATAACTTAGAAAGAAGTTCATATGCTGCTTGGTATAAAAAATAAGTACGTGGGCAGAAAAACATATAGCTAAAAAATAGACTTATTTTAGTGCTAATTAAAGAGAAACAATGCAGCTTTACCTGTGGTGCTATTTCGTGGTTTATATGATTTTTTTGAACGATTATTTATAACCTAAAAAGTATCATAAACTCCTCGCTCTACAGGTACTTCAAGGAAGCCTAAGGAACCAGGTTTTACACGAATAAAAAAGCTCCAAGTTTGTCGTTCGGGTTGCCAACTCAAACCCATTTGCCAACAGTGTAAATCTCTAGAAAATGTAAAGTCAGGGAATGTAATTCGTTCGTCTTTAAAACTATATCCAATGTTTCCGACTCGAATGCCCCAGCCTTTGGATAGGTTGATAAAACCAGAAAATGATAGTTGATGTGCTGTCACAACGGTACTATCCACCCCATCTATATATCTATTGTTAACAATCAAGTTGTAACCAATATTAATGTTTTTGATCAGTTCAAACTGTTTTTTGTCCTTGTCTTCTTTGACCCCTTTCTTTCTAAAGATGTCTCTCAAATCCTTAGAAGTAATACTTGTAGAAGCATTAAATGACATAGACGTAACTCGCACAAGTCGTTTGCTTAGTGTATACTCAAAGGTGTTGATTCTTGCATTATTTTCTGGATTGGCAGCATAAGGATCAAAAGTAGACGAAAAGCGAATATTAATTTTTTTGAACAAAGTAGTATTGACATTAAAATTAATAGGAGATAGGTGCAGTGAATCCGCTGCGATGTTATAATTACCACTAATGGTCGCCGTAGGAATGAGAACAATTTTCTTAAAAGGTTCTTTATTTAAAGAATCTTGCAGTGGTTTTTTGACTTTTGCCTCAAACCTTGTACCGATAGAATAGGTTAATAGAGCAGTACGCCCAGAGGGGGGGGCAAAAGCAAAGTAATTGTAGCGGCGCAACTGTTCTGGATAGCGAGTATCTGTTTGCACCGAATCGTAATAATAATCGTAGGCGTTCTCATAACTAGGTTCCCAGTTGAATCCTACGGTTGGAGAAATAACTGCTCGAAGACTTTTTAGTGCCCCCCAATTAAATTCACCAGTAGCATAAATTTGAGTATTTACATTTACCCCTGCACTAAATTTATGGGTGCTAAAAAAGCCATATTCTCTATAATTATCAACTGTTCCATAGGAAGTCGTATCGGTGGCATCACTAGGATTAACGACTGGGGTAGGGTCTAAAAATTGGCGGTTGCGATAAAAGAACCATCGTTGAGAATAATTGACATTGGGCTGAACGTTGATGACCTTAAATAGCTTGAATGAAAAATTGAGTCTAGGACTATGGGTAATGCTATAGTTCATATTCTCAATGGCTTCTTCTAGACCTCCAGGCTGAAAAAGAGCCGTGTCGGTCGTTGTAATGGTATTGCTACCATTCATATTGTAACTAAATCCAATGCGCTCGTACCAACGTTGCTTTCCTGAAATATTTTTTCGTTTAAATGGAAAGATTTGATTCATATTGAATGTCAATTGCGGGAACGTAATTGTCATGGCATTGGTTTGGGTATTTTGACTGTGAGACAGCCTTGCCGATATCGAAAAAGGCGTACCTAGAAAACGTTTGGTATACGATATATTGGAGTTAAAGGTAGCTGCTAAGACATTGTCAGCATCGTTAAATGTATTTCTATTATAATCAGAAGTACCAAAATTGATTGTTCCTGTAAAATTTTGACTAGGATGAGCTTGTGGCGATTGAGTATGCGTCCAACTAACCTTGAATTCATTGGTTAAGTCATAACCAGGCGTTCCTTTGTCGTCAATTTGTAAGCGGGTATAACCTAGTTCCACCGTTCCCTGTCCCTTGTAACGAATGTTATAGTTCGATTTAATTCTAGTTCTTAAGGAACCTCTCATATAAAAATCTCCCGTTACCTTTAAATCCCAGTATTCGCTTAATCCCAAATAAAAACCAATTTCTCGAATCCCAGGTCCTAAGGTTGGTGAAAAATCTAAATCCATACTTAGAATAAGACCAGAGCGTTTGTTTTTGGTAATGGGGAAAAATCCAAATGGCAACAAAACAGGAGTGGGGGAGCCCATAATTTCTAAAAAAGAAGGTCCCACGACAATCAGTTTACCAGGGATAATTTTGGCTTTAGAAGCACGTATTCCAAAGTGAGGATGCTTGGCATCACAAGTTGTATACAAACAGCCTTGACTGTAGAGTATATTTTGCGAATTGTCCGTTGTACTATCGCCCCCTTTACTAATAAACTTGGTGGCATTAGAAACCAAATAACCATCTCCTTGTTGTGTAGAAGCATCGTATATTTTACCTTTTTTGGTCTTGAAGTTAAATTCAATTCTCCGAGCCGTAAATTGTTGCGTTTTATCATCAAAAAATGGGCATTGAATTTCATTTCCAGCACTATCCAAAAGACAGGTCGCTGTAGCGACATTGGTTAAAAAGTTAAACTCAATATAACCAGCTTTTAGGTTATACTGCTCATAAAACACCTCAGCATTATTATACATATAGACCTTGCGATCAACTAAGTCGTAAATCATGGAATCAGCAGATTCGTATTGAACTGGCAAATCCAATGAATCTTGAGAATATCGAATGACTTTTTCGTCTGCCCCAGAAGTAGTAGGGATGGTATCTAAACTATCTATAATACTTGAATCTGGAAGGATAACAGTCATAGAGTCTGTGCTATCAATAAAGGTAGAATCTAGTTGGTTTAAGGTATCTATGCCTTCGGTGGCTAACGTATCTAAATGGAAGGTATCAGTAGGCGTAAGAGTTGGGTTAATAGAAGTATCAGGATCAACAGAAGGGATTGAATCGGTTGCAACAACAGGCGTCGTGGTTGATGCTGTATCAGCAGACGCCAACCGATCTTTTTTTGCAGCAACAAGCGTGTCGTTGGCAACTTGTGCTTGAAGCTTTTTAGCTTGTTTTTTTTGTAATCGTTGCGTTTTTCTAGCAGCCCTCGCTTGACGGGTATTATAGGGAAAACCACAACTTGAACAAAAAATTGAACAAATAGTAAGAAAGCAAAGAAGTTTGTAATATTTTTGTACTAATAATGCCACTTGTTGTTGAATTAAGAAGTTGAAGTCCCAGTATTATTTTGTCCATACCTATCAACTTCAGGAAAGAACAAAAGTACAATTATTCATTTTTATTCTAAAAGAATTAAGAGACATTATTAGGAATTAATTTGCAGGGTTAAAAAATAGGATTTGGGGAATTTATTTACAAGGAAAAAGCTTCACAGGGAGTACTATTTTTTTGTTTTAATAAATCTCAAAATCAGTATTTTTATTTCTCACAAAACCAATTTCTAACAATGTCTAAGGATTGAAAGATTGATTTTTTTCAAATCGAATTGCTAGACAATTGGTAAGAAAGATATTTTTATCAAAAAATTAGTTGTTTCGTTTTTTCTTTAACGCAATATTTGGCTGTTTTTAACGATCTTTAAGTGATTTAGCCCCAATTATTATTCGAAAATCACACGAGCCTAAAATTTGTCAACGAGTTTTAATTTTTAATCAAATCCCTTGGGGTATGTGATGTACTACAGGCTTCTTTGCTTGATGTGTTGCAACCTTGTAATCTGTAAGTATTGTGGAAAAATCAACAATTGTTGCTATTTTTTTATTTGTTTGTTTGCCCTTTTTCTCTGAAACTTCAACTTATCAATCAAGACCATCCAATAGTGTTTTTACGATAGTAATTGACCCTGGACATGGAGGGAAAGATAGTGGTGCTTTGGGAAGCGTGGTCAAAGAGAAAGATATTGCTTTGAAATTAGCCCTTCGATTGGGGCAATATGTACAGCAGTATATGCCTGGCGTACGGGTTTTGTATACCAGAACCACAGATAGTTTTATCCCGCTGCATCAACGCATTGCCATTGCTAATAATAATCATGCAGATTTGTTTTTTTCCATTCATTGTAATTCGATGCTGCATAGAACCAATACGGTTGCAGGAACGGAAACGTATGTGATGGGATTGCATCGAGTTGAAGAAAATTTGAATGTTGCTAAAAGAGAAAATAAAGCTGTTCTGTTAGAAAAAGACTATGCTCAAAACTATGGTGGCTATGATCCACACTCTTCTGAAGGTCATATTATGTTAAGTATGTATCAGAATGCTTACTTATCTCAAAGTTTGTTGTTAGCAGAAAAAGTAGAGCAACAATTTATACATACTGCTAAACGCAAAAGTAGAGGCGTAAAGCAAGCTGGTTTTTTGGTGCTTAGAGCAGCAACAATGCCTTCTGTTTTGGTCGAAACAGGATTTTTGTCAAATACTATAGAAGAAAGTTATCTCAATTCGGAAAAAGGGCAAGTGTATACTGCTTCTGCAATGTATCGAGCTTTAAAAGAGTACAAATATGCCGTAGAACAGGCAACGAATTATAATTATCGAATGGTGAAAGGACGTTCAACGACTAAAACACAACCTACCTATTCAACAACAGCTTTGGCTAAGAAGCATTATTATCAAAAGACACCCGAAAAACACCAATTTGTTCGAAAGACAGTTATTCCTGATTCTAAGCCGTTGGTTAATGAAGCTATATTTGATGCGCCTAGACAGTCATTCAATGAAGAGCCTCCTGTGAAGGAAATGCCTTCGATTACAGAAATGTATCCAACAAGTTTGCAACCAATCAAGCCTAGAAGTGTTTATAATACTAGCAATAAAACTGTTTTTAGAGTCCAGTTAGCCGCAGTAGCACAAAAAACAAGTGTGAAAACGGGAACTTGGGCAGCCATCGAGGGGGTAGAGTGTGTGAAAGTAGGAAACTCTTATAAACTTTTGATTGGAACGTATATAGACTTGAATACTGCTGCACAACAACAAGAATATTGGCGTCAGAATGGATTTAAAGATGCCTTTATTGTAGCGTTTAGAAATGGTCAAAGAATTTCTATGGCAGAAGCTATTCAGTAATAATAATAGAGCCAATGTGATGCACTTTAATTGTACAACTATTCTCAAATGCTTCATTTATTCAAAAGAATTTATTTACTTTGGTATGTTGTAGCTGTGTTTAGAACTGACCTAAATATTCTTTGAGTAAAAAATCTAATTTGTAATTGTTGCTTGATGAATTGAAATGGTTGGTTTACTATTTGTGGTTTGGTGCAAAATTTGGTGACAGAACGAAAAACTAAGCCTATGATCTCATGGACTTAGCAAATGCCACGCAGCTAAACTACTATCTAAAGATAGAAAAGTAAATTGTCGGAAATTTGCAGCAATAGTTTGAGGTTCATTTTAAGGAAAGGTAGTCGAATTTGACCGAATGTACGGTACTTGAATATCCAACAAGCAGATCGATGGATTTTATTTTTTAGATTTACTACTACTTCGTGGGGGTGTCGTATCATATTACTTCGTGATAGCTGCGTAGTTGATTATTAATACAATACGATTTTAAAGCAGACTATTGAATTTACTTAATACAAAAAAAAATCAACTTGGAAATATCTAAAGAAGCAAGGGTGGGGTTTATTGGTCTTGTTATTTTATTTACGACCTTATTTACCTTTAATTACCTGAATCGACAAAATGTATTCTCTAGAAACTTGATTCTTAAAGCTAAATTTAAGGATTTGGAGTTTTTAAAGATGGGAAACCCTGTTTATATAAAAGGGCGAGAATACGGAAGAGTCGTTGCTATATATAAGGTAGGAGACGTTTTGTGGGCGGACTTGGATATTGAACCTTCTGCCAAAATACCACAAGATGCAAGGGCTAATATTACCGAACTTTCTTTGTTGGGAGGTAGAATGGTAACCATTGACTATACTGGCGCTTGTGATGGTGACGATTGCTTGAAAAATGGTGATATTATAATTGGTGGTGTCAACAATATGAAAATGCAGGTGGCAGCAGTTGCAAAACCGATCTTAGAGTCGTTTGGTAAGGTAGCCGATACACTAATGGGACCAAATGGTATGGATAAGATGCTAACAAAAGCTTATAATTCAGTAGCTAGTTTGCGCAAAACTACCAATGGGCTCGAAGGTAAAATGAGAGGAATGAATAGAACATTACCAAGCACAATTAAGAGTTTTAAAGAACTCACGGCAGGTTTGTTAGAGGGAGAGGTAGATGCCACAGCGGTAACACCAACTCGTGAAATGGCAATGGCGTTAGACTCTTTGTTGGATAACTTATCTTCTTTGACGGAAGAAGATATTGAGGCCATGACAAAAATATTGTACACCTTAAAGGAACAAGCAGAAGCATTGCCTAAAAACATCCAAAAGGCAGAGGCTATTATAGCAAAAGCTGACGATACATTGGATAGCTTGAACTTAAAAATTGCTCCTTACAAAGAAGGTGCGTCGGGAATGGTACCTAAACTGTTGTATGATGCTGATTACAAAGATAGTTTAAACAATAGTATAGAAAATGTTTCTCAGAAGCTTCGTGACATTCGAGAACATCCACAAAATAATCTTTCATTAAGAAAGAAAAAAAAGAAGTAACTTATTGCATTAAAACATAAGGAATTATTATAAAATTAAAACATAAAGAACGTGCGTAACGAAGTTAAAATTGGTATTCTGGGCTTAGTGTCTATCGTCTTATTAATTTGGGGGTACAACTTTTTACAAGGAAAGAATATATTTTCATCAGATATCGTTGCGAATGCAGTGTTTACTTCTGTTGATGGTTTAAACATTGCCGCTCCTGTAACAATTAGTGGATATAAAGTTGGTGCAGTAACAAATATCAAACCTTCTCCAGATTACTCTCATGTAATTGTGGAAATGAATATTCAGGATGGTACCAAAATACCTAAAGATGCGAGAGCTGTCCTTGTACAACCTTCGTTGATGGGAGGCAAAGAAATTTCTTTGAAATTTGTAGGTGATTGTGGCAATGATTGTTTAGAGTCGGGAGGAACATTACAAGGAAATGTATCGGGTATGGTTGATGGTATTCTAGAGGTGGCGGATCCTTATTTAGGTAAAATTGATACCATACTAGGTGCTGTCGCTAAGTTGTCTATGGATGATAACAAGCAATTGAACGCTACCTTCAAAGAATTACAAGGGGTAGTTACTAATGTAAAAGTATTGACGGATTTAGTGAATAATCTATTGGTTAGTTCATCTGTAAATATCTCTGTAGCCTTATCTAATCTAAAGAAAATTACAGGAAATATTAAGGATAGTAATGGAGAAATTACTAGTATGTTGCAAAATATTAATACCATTACAACACAGGTTAAAGATGCCGATTTAGAAAAAACAATTGCCTCTGCTAAAGAAGCATTGGACAATATTAATCAAGTAGTCAATGGGCTAGATGGTACTTTGAGCAAAGCCAATAATATGATTGATAATATTGGGAAAATTACAGATTTTGAAAATCAAAATGGTTTGGTCGCTGCGTTGTTCAATGACAAAAACTTTAAAGGAGATATTGACGAAGTAGTTGAAAATCTAAATTTATTGCTTCAAGATATCCGCTTGCATCCAGAACGTTATAAAACGGTTCTTAGTGGCAAGTACAAGCCATATAAACCCGTTGATCAAGATCCTAAATTGAAAGATGGTAAAGATCCTAAAGACCAATAATCGAACGGTTAAAAATAAATAATAGGAGAGGGCAAGTGGTTTCAACTACTTGTCCTCTTTTTGTGTGTATGGATGCTATCAATAGTTAGCTGCAATTTTACAGAATGCCGCTGCTTTTTTAGCGCAAAACAGCACTTGTTTTTTCCAATCCTTTAAAACTTTCATGATAATGCGTTGGTCGATTTTGTTCGGCTCGACTAGGTGCTCTTCTACTAGGAGCAATGCGAATTTCATGGCCGTTATAGACTTCATTGAGAATACGAATTTCATTTCTAAAGTCTTGATGCGCTGTTGATGCTTTTTCTAAGTCAATACAAATAGGAGCTTGATAAACTTGATAAACTTTATCTGCTGTTGCATCAATATTAGTGTTGGTTGCTTGTGCGACTAAACCTAAATCCAATTCGATGCTTCCATCGTGTTGCAGTGCAATTTTGTCAACTTCCAAGATACAGTAACCATCATGATAGATTGAAATAGAATAATTTCCTGATCTTAATTGACCAAACCAATAATTTCCAACATGGTCAGTTTTTGTTTTACTATGATACTTATTATTTCTCTTTAAGACTATTTTTGCGTTATGTAGTGTTGATTTTGTAACTTGGCTGTAAATCTTTCCTGTGATAAAACCAGATTGAGCATAAGAACGCGGACTTAATACTAAGAAAGTATATGTTAAAATTATAAGCATCATAACCGAGAGTCGTTAAAGTGAAAAAGAGCTCTTAATAATACGATAGCAAGTAATTCAGTAGCAAAAAATCTTATAGAGTAGACTCTTGTTCTGAGTGATTGCCTAACTAAAAAATAGGTGTATTATTGTTTGAGTAGTTGGTACAAGGCGAACATAGTGGGTTTATGTAGTATAGTAAGTAACTAAGACCGTAAGTCAACGACACAACTAAGTGTTTATATAAATATATACGGATAAAAATAGATTATGTTTGGGAATCAATCTATGGAATTAGATCTTTTGTCGAAAGAATCAAAATGATATAAAGTAATCAGAATGATAGACTTATTAGTGAAACGGACATTGTCAAAAGAAAAAGAAGCAATTTTAGAAAATCGTTTTTTGAGCTTGTGTCAAGCATTGGGTGTTCCCTTTGTACAAGCCCAAGAGTATTATCAACAATTGTATGACTTGTACCATGAAGAGCATCGACATTATCATAATTTAGTTCATATTTCAAATTTCTTAAATTTATTGGATCAGTACAAAGCTCAAATAGAAGCGCCTTTATTATTTGAAGTGGCAATATGGTACCACGATGCTATTTATACTGTAAAAGCTAAGGATAATGAACGTCAATCTGCCAATTTGGCGCAAGAATTGTTTGAAATCTATTTGGATGTGCCTAGCCTAGAGTATGTTAAGGAACTTATTTTGAGTACAGAAGGACATTATCCTAGAATAGAAAAAATGGACACTTATTTTTTCTTAGATTTTGATCTCTCAATTTTGGCAGCAAGTACTTTAACTTATAAATTATACAGCGAAGCCATATGGCAAGAGTACAAAACGGCTTATGTTAAACTGTTGTACAAAATGGGCAGAAAAAAGGTTTTAAAGAACTTTTTAGCACGTGAGAAAATATACTTTTCGTCTGTTTTTTTTGAGAAATATGAAGAAATGGCACGAAAAAATTTAAAACTAGAACTGAACGGGAAATAATAATATTACGTTAATTGATGGATTGTTTTGTTTAAAATTGGAATATAAAATGTAACTTACAATATAATATTGCGTTAAGCACTATAAAGATAATCGCCCCCGTCTCTAGAATTTAATGTTTATTATGTATAGAATATCAAAGGTATCGCCTGAAATAATGCCTTGGGTAAGCTAAATAACCAATTCTTTGTAACAAAAGATTAGGGGGATTTTACCCGTATTCTGCTTACAATTGTTTATGCTTGTAAGTTATATGCATATGTAGACGATCACAAAAACGAATAAATCATGCAGTCATTATTAGTGTTAATGGGGAGGTTATCAAAATACACTTTATTAGGAAGTATTGTAGGTGTTTTGATGGTTTTATTAGCAAACTTGGTCGTACTTATAGCCGTAAATTCCAACGTTTATAACGATATTCAGAAAGTAGGGTATAGTGATGTTGCTTTAGTTTTGGGGACAAGCCGAAGTGTTAATGGTATTGTTGAAAACCCCTTTTTTACACATCGAATAAAAGCAGCAGCAGAATTATTTTTTGAAGGTAAGGTGAAACATATTTTGGTTAGTGGAGACAATAGTTCTATGAATTATAACGAACCTAGAGACATGCGCCATGCCTTGATAAAATTAGGAGTACCCGATTCCTGTATTACTATGGATTTTGCAGGATTAAGAACGCTAGATTCAGTCGTGCGTAGCCACAAAATCTTCCAACAAAAACGCATTACCATCGTTTCACAAGAGTTTCATAATTATAGAGCTTTGTTTATTGCCCAACACTATGGTATCGATGCCGTTGCTTACAATGCAGCCTACCCGAAAGAAGCTACTCTTAAAACCGTATGGAGAGAATATTTAGCTCGACCTAAAGCTTTATTAGACTTGTATTTATTAGATACACAACCTAAGTTTTTGGGGGATAAAATTACCATAAGAGTATAACAAGAGTCGCTTAGTCAATTTCATCGTATGATGCAATTAGAATCATACATAGTTCTTTCAATTTTTGAGTTTCAGTTGATGTTTAGCTAAAATAATTGTTAAAAAAGCGTAATTTCGTCGCGAATACGTATCTCCCAACACTTTTATTTTTCTAAAATCAAAATTTATGAATCGCCAACTAATTGTTGCAGGAAATTGGAAAATGAATAAAAATCTCATCGAAGCATTTTCGTTAGCTAGTGAGATTTTGGCGAAAGCCAAAAAAATGTCAAATAAGGTAGAAATAGTTCTAGCTCCTCCAGCACCCTACCTTCATACCATTAATAGTATGAGCAAAGATATTGCTCATGTCAATATTGCAGCACAAAATTGTCACTATGAACCGAAGGGAGCCTATACTGGCGAAATTTCAGCAGAAATGTTAGCTTCCATGAATCTGACCTATGTTATTTTAGGGCATTCTGAACGTAGAAAATTCTTTCAAGAAGATCATGAAGTTTTAGCTAAAAAAGTTGATGCTGCTATTAGAGCTGGAGTAAAGGTGATTTTCTGCTGTGGCGAGCCTTTAGAAGAAAGAGAAGCCAATCAACAAGAAAACTTTGTTTTGAAACAACTAAAAGAAAGTCTGTTTCACCTCTCACAAGATGCAATGAAACAAGTAGTAATTGCCTATGAGCCTATTTGGGCAATAGGGACAGGAAAAACAGCAAGCCCTGCCCAAGCACAAGAAATGCATCAATTCATTCGTCATCAAATTTCTGAACACTATACTGCCGAATTAGCCAACGCTTGTTCTATTCTTTATGGAGGGAGTTGCAAACCTTCTAATGCTGCTGAGTTATTCGCCCAAAAAGATGTTGATGGTGGTTTAGTAGGAGGGGCTTCCCTTCAATCAGAAGACTTTTTACAAATTATTCAAGCTAGAGCAAAACAGGCTTAAACAAGCTTATTCAAGCCTGTTTATTATTCTGATTTAGAGCAAGAAAGTGTTAAAATCTAGCTTTTTTTTCATTTTTTTTTGTTCAGGTAGATACAAATTAACGTTTTGTTACGTTCTATATAGAATTCTTATACAGTTTATTTACAACAAATTAATAAATCAAGCATTAGCCCCCTATAGGCCGAATAGTTTGATTCATTGAAAATCATTTTTATAAAATTAGCGATATACAAACAACACTACTCAAGATGAAAATCCTCCTTACACTTCTTGGACGAGTAAGTTTATTCAGCTTACTACTCTTAGGTACTTACACAACAGCTTTTGCTAGTCACAACTTAGGCTGTTCTATAACTTACACCTGTTTAGGTGGAAACCAGTACGAGTTTACAATGACTTGTTATGGTGATTGTGACCCCAACAGTATTAGTTTACCTACAAGCACTACATTGGAATTTTCGAACAATGGAACTTGCACAGGAACAGTCGCCAATTTAACGCTCGATACTGTTGCAGGTTTTGGGGGACGTCCTGTTGATGAACTATTATGTAGTCCTTCTTTATCTGTCTGTAATGGTGGGTCGCAGCAAGCCTCTCGAGAGTGGGTTTACAGAGGCGTCACAACGCTACCCGCAGGATGTATTTGGACAGCTAGTTATGGTACCTGTTGTCGATCAGCTGCCGTAACTAATTTGCAAAACGCAAGTAGTGCAGGAACCAATGTATTTACAACCATTAATACCAATGTAGTTCCATGTAATAATTCTGTGCAATTTTCAAACTTACCAATTCATTATGGTTGTGATAGTTCTTTGGTACAATATAATCACGGAGCTTTTGATCCAGATGGAGATACTTTAGTTTTTTCTCTAATTCATCCTCAGAACGATCCTCCTGCTAACATTCCATTTGTGGCAGGACTTTCTGCAACCAACCCTGTTCAATTGGTTCCTACAACAACTTTTCAGTTTGATTCTACAACAGGACAGATGACATTTTTGCCTGCGGACAACACAGGACAAGTTGCCATGATTGGGATTAAAATAGAAGAGATAAGAAATGGAGTTGTTATCGCAACAACAATACGTGAAGTGCAGATTGTAATTCAGACAAATTGTAATAACGACCCACCAGCCGTTGACTCTAATGGAGTACAAGGTTCTGCAATTACAATAAATGGAAGTAGTTTGGAGTTATGTAGAGGTAATTTTGCTTCTTTTGAGTTAGTCATTGAAGATCCTAATGGTGACTCTTTGACAGTTACTAGTAATATTATCAGTGCTATACCTGGTGCTGTAGTTAGTTATAACGTAGATAACAGTGTTATTGATTCAGTTATTTTGACCTTTACAGTTAACTCTATCAATTTAACACCTGGTACATATCCTTTCTCGATCAATATAAATGATAATGCTTGTCCCGTCCCCTCAATACAATTATTGAGTTATGCTTTGGTTATTTATGGAGCAAATTATACCAATAATATATACTGTAGGAACGATGTGGATCCTGTTCCTATCGTCATTGGAGACTCCGCAGGGGTCTTCCTGGGCTTACCCACCAACCCTGTGGGCTTGGTGATGGATTCTATTACAGGTATTATTGATTTAGATTCTTCGGCTGTAGGAACATACGATATTGTATATACACTGGACTCTGTTTCTATATGTCCATCTGACTCTATTCAGATTACGATTGTTGATGTACCAGATCCTACATTTAGTTATGCACAACCTCTTTGGTGCCGTCAAGGACCAGATCCAACACCAACCATTACAGGAACTCCAGGAGGAACATTTAGCTCAGATGCAAATGTAGCTATCAATTCAATTTCAGGAGTTATAGATATCTCGAATACTTCCGTAGGGTCACATATTATATATTATAATGTAGTAGGCGGGACTTGTTCTGCTCGAGATAGTTTTATTATAGATGTCATGGAGTTGAATAACTTTGAGACAACTGCAAGTCAATATTTTATGTGTCCAAATGAACTGGATACGATACAGTTAGGAGTAAATGTATCTTATAATGGTACGCCTCCGCCAGCACAGACATATTTGTGGTCGCCGAATGTTAATATTAATAATGTTAATATTCCGAACCCAGAAGTAATTTTGTTGACAGCACAAACGTACGTCTTAACTTATAATGATGGTTTGTGTCCTCAAGTGACAGATACAGTAGAAATTACGACTCCTTACCCTGCCGTAATTCAACCTACTTCTGATATTATTTTGTGTAATGGAAACGCAGCACAAATAGGCGCTGCTGTTGCTGCTGGACCTGGAGCTAATAATTTCCCATATACAGGACCAACAAGCATTCAACCAGAAGATACAACTCGATTTACATTGAACGTGACTGGAGTTGCTCCAGTAAATGTAAATGGAGCGTTATTAGCTTCTTTAAGTACTTGTTTTGGTTTGACAACCAACTCTGGAACAAATGTATTAGCACACATCCAAGCATATTTAATTGCGCCAAGTGGAGAAACAGTTCAATTAACCTTTAACAATGGTGGATTTAATACTGTATTCCCATCATCAACTTTCTCTATCGCAGCAGGAAATACACCAATTACAAGTTTACCTTTTGGACCACCAATTACACCTGGTGTAAGCTACTTCCCTCAAGCAGGGGCAACAGGTTTCAATCCTTTGTTAGGTGCAACGACAAATGGTAACTGGACCTTAATGGTTGTTCATCGTAACAATGGGTTGAGTGTTGGAACTCCTGCATTGACATTAACAGATTGGTGTTTAGATTTCCAAGACTTATCAGCAGCTACTTTTGAATGGTCGCCTAACAATGCAACAATTAGTTGTGTTGCTTGTGATAGCCCAACAGTAAGCCCATCTGTAAATACAACGTACAATGTGATTGCGACTAATTTATTTGGATGTAGAGATACTGCTTCTGTAAACGTAGTGATTGATACGGCTTTGCCATCTCCAATTACTAGTTGTGGAACAATTACTAATAATAGTGTAACGTTTAATTGGGTGCCTGTATTTGGTGCAGCAGGATATGTTGTTTCAATAGATGGCGTAGTACAACCAATCGTAGCTTCTAATGTCGATTCATTTGAAGTAACAGGTTTGTCTTCTGGTCAATGTGTTACCATGATTATTTATCCCCAGTCAGGCAATACTTGTGCAGATGGGGCGCCTGATACAATTACTTGTTGTGCGGCTAGTTGTGGTTCTATAGATCCTTTAACAATAGGAACAAGTGGTCCAACTACTTTCTGTGTAGGGCAATCTGTAACCTTAGATGCAGGGGCAGGTTTTGCCAATTATTCTTGGTCAACATCAGAAACAACACAAACAATAACTGTTTCGACTACTATGACAGTAGGCGTTACAACAACCGATAATAATGGATGTTTAGATACAGGTTCTGTGGTCATAACTGTAGTTCCTGGTCCAACACCAACAATAGTAGCTAGTGGCTCAACAACATTATGTGCAGGAGATTCTGTAACCTTAGATGCAGGAGCAGGTTTCTCTGTATATACATGGAGTCCTGGGGCTGCAGCAACACAAACAATCAATGTTAATGCTTCTGGAACTTATATTGTGACAGTAGAAGATAATGTTGGATGTATAGGAGTCGATAGTATGACCGTAACGGTAGGAACTCCTTTGACAGTTACTTTGGCAGGAACAGATTTATCTTGTAATGGAATAGCACCACCTGATGGACAAGCAACGGCAACACCTGTTGGTAGTTTTGGTGGTTATACTTATGTATGGTCTGATGGTCAAACAACTCCGACTGCGCTAGGTTTGCCTACAGGAAATCACTGCGTAACAGTGACAGATGTAAATGCTTGTACGGTAAGTTCTTGTGTTACAATTAGCGAACCTAGTTCTGTTAGTGTATCAACAACGCAAACTAATGTAACTTGTTTTAATGGTTCTGATGGACAAGCAACTGCTATAGGAAGTGGAGGAACAGGAACACATACTTATGTATGGTCTGACGGTCAGACAACAGCTACGGCTGTAGGTTTATCAGCAGGACCAATTTGTGTAACGGTAACCGATGCCAATGGATGTACAGTAGATACTTGTATTACAATCACGCAACCAGCAGTTACCGTAGCATCAAATGCTGTTGTAACATCTAGTTTCCCTAACGGATCTCCGATTAGTTGTGGAGGAACTTGTGATGGTGAAGCAACGGCTTCTGGAAGTGGGGGAACACCATCTGTAAGTGGTTATACGTTTACTTGGAATACTGTACCTGCTCAAAATACAGCAATCGCAACAGGTCTTTGTGTTGGAGCTTATTCTGTAACCGTAACCGATAGCTTAGGATGTAGTTCTATTTCTAGTGTGACCCTAACAGAACCAGCTCCTGTAACCGTAACAATTAGTAATATCGTAGCCCCAACTTGTAACGGAGTCTCTGATGGTTCGGCTGAAGCGACAGGAACAGGAGGTGCTGGAGGTTATACATATTCTTGGAATACCGTACCTGCTCAAACAACTGCTATTGCAACAGGTTTAGCAGATGGTGTTTATACTGTAGTTGCTACCGATGCGAATGGTTGTACTGGAACAGAATCTGTTACAATAACAGAGCCGTCTGCAGTTACAGTGACTACTAGTATTTCTTCTAATTATAATGGTGCATCTATTAGTTGTAATGGAGCTTGTGATGGTGAATTAACTGCCGCTGCAACTGGAGGAACAGGAACGCATACTTATGTATGGTCTGATGGTCAGACAACTGCTGTTGCGACAGGTTTGTGTGTAGGTGTTTATACTGTAACAGCTACCGATGCGAATGGATGTACATCTAATTCTACAATTACGATAACAGAACCAACCGCTGTAACAGCTACCACTACAAGTACAGATGCGCTTTGTAATGGAGCTTCTGATGGAACAGCAACTGCTGTAGGTGCAGGAGGAACAGGAGCATACAGTTTTGTATGGTCAACAGCACCTCCACAAACGACTGCAACGGCAACAGGACTGAATGCAGCAACAGGTGTTTATACTGTAACGGTAAGTGATGCAAATGGTTGTACAGATGTAAGTAGTGTAACCATAAGCGAACCAAGTCAAGTAACAGCAACAATAAGCACAACAGCAGTAAGCTGTCATGGTGGTACGGATGGTACTGCAACTGCAACAGTGGGTGGAGGTACTCCAGGAGTACCTGCATATACCTACGATTGGGGGACAGGAGCAACAGCTTCTGCCACAAGCCCTGGTCAAGCCGCAGGCGTGCATACCGTAACCATATCCGATGCCAATGGATGTTCAATCACAGAGAGTTATACCATTACAGAACCTTCTGCCATCAGCTTTACCGTATCAAGTACATCGGCAAGCTGTAACGGAGCTTCTGATGGAAGTGCGACGATCAATGCTAGTGGTGGTGTCGGAGGCTTTAGCTACGCATGGAATAGCAGTGCACAAACGACAGCAACGGCAACAGGTTTACCAGCAGGGTTGCATTGTGTAACGGTTACCGATGGGAATGGTTGTACGGTTGATACTTGTATTCAGGTGAACGAACCAGCAGGCTTTAGTAATATCAATTTCTCTACCATCAACGTGAGTTGTTTTGGTGGCTCAAATGGACAAGCAACCATTAGTCTAACTGGTGGTGTCGGAGCATATACTTATAACTGGAGTAATGGAGATAATACTGCAACGGCAACAGGATTAGATGCCAATACACATAGTGTTACCGTAACCGATGCCAATGGTTGTACCGTAACAGCAAACGTAATTATTACAGAGCCAACGGCTTTACAACTAGGATTTGATGTAGATTCGGTACAATGTAAAAACGGAAATGATGGTTCGGTAACAGCCTTAGTTACTGGCGGAACCTTCCCATATAGCTATCAATGGGATCCATCAACTGGAAGTGGTGGACAGGTAACTGCTACAGCAAGTAATCTAACAGTAGGAACTTATACAGTAACTGTAACTGACTTTAATGGTTGTACCATTTTAGGTAGTGCTACGGTCTTTGAACCATCAACGGTATTAACTGCCGCCATCATCAATCAACTAAATCCATCTTGTCATGGAAGTTGTGATGGTAGCATAGAAGTAGATGCACAAGGAG
>NZ_JHBV01000005.1 GCF_000724545.1 Aureispira sp. CCB-QB1
AGACCAATTGTAACTATAGTTTGGTGTTCCTCCTTGTACAGTAATATCTACAGTACCGTCATTTCCATTACAAGCCACACCCGTTGTATTCACATTTACAGATAAAGCTGCTGGCTCTGTTATTTGGAAGCTCGTCACGTAAGCACAGTTAGAAGCCGTTCCATTATCCGTAACTGTTACATTGTAAGTTCCTCCAGAAACACCCGTTAAATTAGCTGCAGTTGTCGTATTACTCCACTCGTAAGTATAAGGACCTGTTCCACCAGATACGGCTAAATTAATCGCACCATCTGCCGCACCACCACAAGATACATTCGTTATTGTCTCTGCGATAGTTGGAATTGGAGATACTGTTAAATCAATTGTATCGGTATCTGTACAACCATTCGCATTCACTACAGTTGCCCAATATTGTCCTGCCACAGTAGGATTCAAAAATGCTGACTGTGAACCATCTGACCAAATCAGAGAAGTAGCTGTTGAAACCGTGATTGTTGGTGTAATGGTAGCCGCAGAGCCTCCACAAATAGTTTGATCTGCTCCCAAATCAATGTTAATTCCGTTCGTATCAACATCAATTGTTGTCATTGCTCTTGGAGAATTACACCCTTGTATTGCTGCATAATACATCACTGCTGAATCCAATGGTGCTGTTGTAAAGGTTGGTCCAATATGAACTAGGTTACCACCTGTTGGAGCATCGTACCATAAAATAGTAGCTGGTGCATAACTTGCTGTTGCTGCAACAACACCTCTTCTATTCTCACAAACGATATTGTCTCCAGTCATTGTCAAGGCAACTTGATTACTTGGTAAAATAGTTGTTGAAACTAGCAATGTATCGTTTGTTGGGTTGCTATCTACAGAAGAGGATACAATAATTTCAAAGTTAAATGTACCTCCTGCGTTAGTATTTAATGCTCCTACATTTATTTGAGCTGTCGTTCCTGATACAATTAGTGGTTGTGTAAAACTAAAAGTTGCCGTTGCTGCTCCTGATACATTTACAGTAATTGGTGTACTAACAAGGTCGTTAGAACCTAAATTTGCAATTTGAATGATAACATCTGCACTCAAGCTACCACAGCCTTTAGGTTCTAATAAACCTACCGCCATAGCATCATTAGCAATAACAATATGCTCATCTGCTCCGATATCTGGTGTTGGTCCCATTGGGCGCATTTCACCATCAAAATCTACAGTAACAGGGAAAGACAATGCAGGGTCGGCTGCATCAACAGGCAAAGCACTCGTTACGTGTAATCCATTTACAAAACCAGGGTTTCCTGAAACACTATTAGCATCATACCCCAATGGTGCCGCTTGCCAATCTGCTAAGGTAGTATAGGTATTGGTACCAAATCGAACAGCATTTCCAGAACCACTGATATAATACATATTATGGTCCATTGCTGCTAAACTTACAGGGTCAAATGTAAAGAAACACTCTCCTGAAGAAGTAACCATGATATTATTACGTATATCAATATTGATATGATTATCCAAAAAGAACGTACGATTACCAGACAAATTATTGTGATAAACTTGTATCAATCGAGCATCTCTAAGGTAAAGTGCCTCGTCATTTGACTCTACCATATTGTTGACAATAACTCCATTTCTACAAGGATCGTTAAAACCACCAAAAATAGCAATACCATAATCATTAGAGGTTACTTCATTTCCCATCACCTCATAATTAGAAATATCAAACAACATCATTGCATCGCTACCACTACCTGTGATATCGTATACTTTGTTTCCATTCACAACAAGACTATCTTGCTCATCTACATAAATTCCATAATCTTCCGCATCGTGAATTCTATTTCCAATAATTTTATTTCCGATGTTCAGCGAATCACGCTCTCCTCCTTCTAGGATAATTCCTGCAACCCCTCCAGCAATATCATTATTTTGGATGGTATTCCAGTTAGCATTATTTCCTTCTGTTGAGACACCTGTACTACTAGAGTAACTAGCAGAAGCCAAAACAGCCACTACATTTGTCAACCCAGCATTTGTAGATACATAGATATTATTTTCTTCTATTGTATTGTATTGAGCATTGTTGGTCAACAAAACACCGTATGCAGCATTGGCACCAGTATTCTCAATAGTAAAGTTTTTCATTGTGAAATACTCTGCTCCATCCAAAAGAAGAGTTGCTGCTCTATTAAACCCTAATCCATCGTGTGTCAAGATAGCACTAGAAGCATCTAATCCATCAAACGTTACCGTGTTGGCGGCACTTGTTCCTGGAATTTTATTAATAGTCCATGGACCAGTATACGTTCCTGGTTGGAATTCCATAGTAACAGGACCTCCTACTCCACAATTCATCAATGCACTCATAGCATCTGTTATAGTAGGAAAATCAGATGTTGGATGTCCAACAGAATATGTTCCCGATAATCCAGGGCAAAGATCAAGATCTAAGGTATCATTTGTAAACGCCTCATCAATCTGACCATTCGGCATGGTTGTCCAAAACTTCAAATCTAATGCAGAAGAAGGCAAGTTTAAATTTGCCAATAATACATTAGCATTGTCTCCTGGTGCAATAGAAGCTCCTGTGTAAGCTACAGAAGGCTGTGCAACACCTGCTATTTCCCACTCTACGGTAAAGGAATTCAAAGGATCAAGACCAAAGTTTGTTACCTCTACTTCTACAGGCGTAAAACCTCCTGAATGAGGAATAATAGGTTGAACCAATGCGCTCACACCAGCATCATTAATGGTAGGATGTTCGATCATAACATCGTCAATGTACAAAATCCAGCCATCCAAACCTCCGTTAGGAATATGGAATGCAATAAAAGCATTTCCAGTAAATGCCGATAAATCAAGCACAACTTCTTCGTAAGCAGTAGCAGAGGAAGTATCTACTAAAATAACATTGGTAAAATCAGCTGGTGCAATTCCAGTTGTTGATACTAAAACTCTAAAATCATTCGGTTCGAAAGTAGAGTTACAACGATGTTTAAATCTTAACCTTTCTCCACCTGTCAAAGTAATTTGTGGAGATATTAAATAATCATCATTATTACCATTATTAAAATCTGTTCTGATTATAGCACACTCATCTCCCTCAAAAGGATTAAAGGTGTAATCCATATCCCATTCATCACCATCTCCATTGTTATCAATTACTGTCCAACAATTTTGTGTTGGTGAATTAGAATTAAATCCTTCCCAGAATGGAAAAACAGTAACAGGCAAACATAATGTAGAAAAAGTTGCAGGTCCTGTCTGTAAACTTGTATCTCCTGAACTACAGATACTAGATACATAAAAATCATAAGTAGAACCTGGTGTAAGACCTGTTAAAGGCAACGGATTGGTTGCAGTAGTAATCGAGGTTCCTGTACCTGGCGAGAAGCCAGTCAAGCCATACTCAATAATCCAATTGGTAGGATTTCCTCCTGCGGGTGTCCATCCAACATCTACGGTTGTCGCTGTGATATTGGTCGTTGTCAGGTTTCCAGCAGGGTCGCAACCACCACACTGATGTGTGAAAGCAAGACCTACAAATGGGTTGGGGCCATCTGCAAACAATTGTGCACCACTACTCGAAATTTGATAGGTAACCTCACCATCAAACGTCCCCGAATTGTAGGTGAAAGTGACCACATCTAAATTGTTAGCATTAAAAGTGACTTGACTTGAAGAACCGTTGGGCAAGGTGTAATTAGCAAAGAAGGTACCATTAATGTCCACATCTAAGCTTGCACCATTCCACCCATCACCAAAAGAATCTTGCAAATCAATCACATAAGTACACTGACTTGATGCTGCATAAGAAAAACTCAACAACAAAAGTAAACTGAAAATGTATTTCATGATTAAACGTTTTGATACAGTCGTTTATAGACTGAAGGGGTAAAAATTTGCTGTAATAAAATATGATTAAAATGATTAAAATTTCAGATTTAAAATCTGAGTTTTTTTATTGATTTTGGTGACTTTGTAAAAGTAGCCGTTTTTTATTTTCTGACCAAATTAAAGCTAACTTTACATGAATACTATTTCATATATTCATACAAAACTCATAATAATTTGTTGTTTAACTCCCATATTCTCAAAAAAACGAATACGATTTAGAGGCTTTACAAAATAAAATTCTAAATCCCCTATACACTAACACGACAACAGTCCATTGCAAGAAGTTGCAATGGACTGTTATTTTTTTACAATTATCTAACAATAATTTTTACTGCCGAACCAATACCGAGATTTCTGCTTTTCGTTCTTGAGACGCTGCTACACTATAAATAGAATTGGCAGGATCTTTATGATCATCACTAACTCCTTTAGGTACAAGTGATTCTCCTAACATAGCTTCTTTTATAATAAGATCCTTTTGGTTAACATATTTTTTAAAAGCACCATTTTTATAACCCATCATAAAATTTCGCAAACTAGAAACACGACGGTTTGCCAATGCTATATTGTATTTTTTTTCTGCTTTAGGGCTTGTATACCCCCTTATATAAAGCTTTAACTTCGCTCCTTTTTCTAACACCTCTAACAAGCGGTCAAAGAATTCTTGCGTACGATTATACTCGCCTCGAACCTTATCATCAAAAAATTGCTGTACAACTCCTTGTTCCGCTGCGGCACGCTCTGGACCAAATTGCTGGCTATACTCTCTTTTATACTCCTCTATCAAACTAGTATAATAAGCATAACTCTCTTCATAAGGAGTATTGGTAAATTTTACTGTAACATTAGAGTCTGGTTCGTCATTGTGAAAATACAAACTCAGAGGTAATAAGTCATCCAATTCTTGTACCACATCTGGTGTAGGTTCTGACACAGGAGGAACTTCAACGGGTACTTCTACAATATCAGGCGTATCAACAGGCACAGTGACTACATCTGGTGTATCTACTGGAGGCGGTACAATCACAACATCTGGTGTATCTACTTTTGGAGTATCCACTTTAACAATATCAGGAATCGTATCTGGTGGAGAAGCTTTTAAATAAGCATAGTGATAAATATCATTACAACAAGCTTCTTTTGTTAAGGAGCGTGAGCCATCTCGATTACTGGCAATGTATCCTGTTGTATCATTGGCATTGCGAACATAGTACAAATCGTTTGCTGCCGAATTATAAGGAATTCCAAGATTAACAGGAACTGACCACTCATTATTAGAGTTATAATCACTAGAAAAAATATCATAACCACCCAAACCTAAATGCCAACGAGAAGCAAAATAAAGGCGATTTTCTTTGGTACTAAAATAAGGTGTTACTTCTGCATCTATAGAGTTAACCACAGCACCTAAATTATAAGGTTCAGAACTCGATAAATCATCTTTTAACTCAACCCGCCAAATATCCATTCCTCCTTGCCCACCAGCTCTATCAGAAGAAAAATACAGCCATTCGGATTGCGTCGTTTGATCCCAAGCCAAATTAGGATGTGTTGTTGTTGAACTGTTTGAATTAATTGGATTCGGTAGCCGTTCTGGTGCAGACCATTTTCCATCTGCTAATTTTTCACTTCTATAAATTTCACAACGCAAACTATCAGAACGTTTGCCAGAGCATCTCGTAAAATAAAGGTAGTTGCCATCGTGACTCAAAGCTGAATTAGCAGAATGTTCTGAAGGCAAGTTTAAATCTTTTTGTTCTTTTCCTTTCTCTTTTGTGTGATCAGGTGTAGTCAGTATTTTAGAAATGAGAGGCTTATTCAAATCCTTGTCTTTCTTCTCACCTTTTTCTCTTTTTCGATCAAATCGCAACGAAGAATAATACAACACGCTATCTATTTCGTGTGCTCCAAAATCAGAATACTTGGTATTAACATGCTCACTAAGATGCGTAAACTCCAACTCACTTTCAGGAATTGGTTGTTGAACAAGCTTTTTGGCAAAGTCACAAGATTTCATTTCCTGTTCTGCTTTAGCTTTATAAAAGTTATCTTTTTTATAACGATCTAAAAAGTATTTAAAAGCCCGTTTTGCCTCAGAGTATTTTGCATTGTGCTTGAGTGTTACCCCATAGTAATACTCTACCATTGGATAACGGCTTTTATCCTTGCTATCAATTACCTTTTTGTAGGCTTCTTCTGCCACATCATAGGCATAAGACAATCGACAAGCCTCTGCATATTTGTAATAAACACCTGGTGTTTTTTTTGATCTCAAAACAATATCATAATAATGCATTGCATTATAATATTCTTTCTTAGCAAAAGCATCATCTGCGGCTTTCTCATACGCTTTTAGATTTTGTGCTTGTAGAGAAACAAAGGGTAATAGTAATAAACATACAACTGTCAAACAAGATAGGGATGCGAATAAATTTGAGCGATTTTCCATGTAAAATTCTCTTAACGTTCTGAGTTTAATTTTTCTAAAAAATTGGACAGGTTTTGACTGATCCCAATGAAGGTACTTTACTCCAAATATATACAACAGATAATTCATAGCCACCGTTATTTCTAGTAGCAGCTTCAAATCCTGATACATTGATATCATAACTTAGCCCGACATGCCATTGCTGGTAAGCAAACCCAATTCGCGCAATGATCGCATCGTCCCAACGGTGCATGATACCTATTTCACCTGACGTTTCTCGTCCAGGATTTACATTAAAGTGATAACGCAAACTTGCTCCATATACAATTTCTTGATAATTAAGTTGGCGTTGAAAAATAACACTTGGCATAATATCAATACGCTGAGATACCTGAATGGAAGCATTAGCCATAACATTCCAACGAATTGGCAATAAAATGCCATCTACTCCGAGGAAAGACATATTGGGTCGAGTCAAGTGAAAAACGCCTCCACCTAAGTTTACCCACATTCGGTTACTAGATTGATATCGAAAGTTTAACCCCGCATTAATATCAAAATAGTTGATGTTTGTTTTTCCTGCAAATTTAGTTTGATCATACGAAACCAAATTAGGATCGTAAACATCGCCGTTAAATTGATCGTTGAATGTTAGCTTTTGTAGATTATAACGACGGTTGTTGTACCCTAACTGTACCCCTGCACCAATGAAAAAATGCTTTGTAATTCGTTTGGTATAAGCGGTTGACAGCATGACATTTAACAAACTCAATTGTCCATCCCCTGCTTGATCGTGGTTAAAAGTGAGTCCAACTCCCCATACATCATTCTCCAATTGATAAGGCAACAAATGTGCATCAAAGGTTAAAGAAACTGTTCGGTAACTTACAGGCACATCAAACCATTGGCTTCTGTAATTTCCCACTAAACGATAATCTCCATTAAACAAACCCGTGTGTGCGGCATTAAGATTCAACGGGGCATACTCAAATTGAGACCAATGAATATCTTGTGCAGATAAAGATGGACCGATGAGAATTGCCAAAATAAATAAATAAATGTGCTTCATCATGTTATAGTTTTTATCAACAGTTTCAACAAATAGATATAGATACACTTTTCCTATCGCACCAACTGTAGTATTGACTGTTATTATTCAGACGAACTAAAGAGCCTCTTTCAGCCTTTCTTTTCATCGAATGTTCTGTTTACACTCAACAAATTCATTCTTATGACTTTACAGTCAGAACAATTTGACCTGTTTTGTGAATTATGCTTTTATCTACACATTGCGCTTCTATGGTATAAACATACAAACCTGCTCTTAAGGTTTTTCCCAGTTTAGTTCCATCCCAACCTGTATCTAACATTTTTATTGTTTCGTTAGAAGCTCCCAAGACAGAAGAACTAGATTCAAAAATTTTTGTTCCTCGACGGGTGTATAGTAATAATTTTAACTCTTTAATTCCTGTCGTTTCTAAGACCAATGTTTTAGGTTCTTCCAATCCAGCATTAGATTCCCAATTAGTAGGCATATTGATTGCCTCTTCTGTACATTGTGCCTTTAAGACATTGGTTAATGTAAGTAATACAACAACTAAAAATAAATGACTTACGTTTCTTCTCATGTTAAAACTGATTCAGGCTTATTTTGTTTTATAAAATTAAATGGTTACTTTTTGCTAATAATTTATGTTGAAGTTTTATAGAGCTGATTATTAATCTAATACGATTTTTCAGCAAACAAATATATTATCTCAATAAAGTTATATTTCCTTTTTTTATCAATTCATTACCATCCAAACATCGACACCGCATATAATACCCGTATACATCTGGCGGACAATCTTTTCCTTTAAACTTGCCATTCCACCCCCTATTTTTATCCGTGGACTCAAAAACTTGTTCCCCCCAACGATTATATATCATAAAACGTATCTCCGTAATTATATTTCCTTCGACATAAATAACATCATTATAACCATCGCCATCTGGTGAAAAAGCATTTGGAACAAATATATTAGGTTCCTCACAAATTGGCAAAGCAACATGGATAATTATAGAATCTTTTGTCCGACATCCTAAAGCATCTGTTACCGTCAAATAATACGTTGTTGTTTCTTCTGGTGTTGCAATTGGATTAAAAATAGTATCTCCACTCAACGTAGGATGGCTATTCCAACTATACGTATATCCTGCTTGTTGTGTTGCTAGTAACTGCACTGCGCTTCCTGAGGGTATGGTGTCCTGATTTGCAATAATAGAAAGTGCAGGGTTGCTTGATGCAACATTAACTATAGTTTGAGCAGTAGTAATACAGCCGTACTGATTTTGAGCGGCAACAAAATAACTGGTCGTACTAGTTGGAGCCACCCAAATACTATCTGTTCCTTGTCCCGAAACAATCGTGCCAGTAGGTGTCCATTGATAGGTCAAACTATCATTTAAATTTAAATTGATCACTGTAAGCTGTACTGGTACCGTTTCACAAATTAATGCTGCGGAATCCAACAATACCTCCACAGGATAATATTCTACTTGTACAGAATCCATACGCACACATCCTAATGTATCTTCTACCTGTACATAGTAAACGTGTTGATTGTTCACAACGTTGGTCTGCAAATTTGGATTTTGCGATAGAATGTTGTTAAAAGTAGCATCATCAGCCCAAGTATATTGTGCCGTTCGGCTAGCATTGGCAGTTAAGGTAATATTGGGTTGGCATAAGATTGTGTCCAAAGGCACACTTAATCCCAAAGGAGATACGATATGAATTGTTGTTTCCGCAGAATCTATACAACCGAACTGATTCGTCCCTACCACCTTCAAACTAGTTGCGGTATTGCTTTCAACAAGCACACTATCCGTTCCTTGTCCCGCAAGAATTATATTGTTGGGTGTCCAAATATAGGTTAATGTATCCCCCAAATTATGACTCAACACTTGCAAAGCAAGAGAATCTGCACCACAATTGGCATATATCGAATCCAAATCTAAAGCAACCGCCCTACGACTAACAACAATAGAATCTACACCACGGCACCCAAAACTATCCTGTACTTGCACATAAAAACTATTGTATACATCAACCAAACTTGCGGTCAATAAAGCATCGTTGTCTACAATAGTCTGAAAATTTCTACTTGTTGACCAAGCATAATTTATCATTTGAGAACTGCTTGCTACTAAATTAATACTAGTATCACAAGATATGGTATCACCCTGAATTTGAACGGTAGGGGCAGGTTGAAGTGCTACAAAAATAGAATCTTCTTGCCAACAAGTATCCAATACCCCACCAAAATTGGAGTACCCATACACTCGAACAGTATAAGTCGTATTTGTTGTTGGCAAAACCGTAGGATTAGCAACTGTAGAATCGGACAGTCCTGCACTTGGCGACCAAACATAGGTCAAATTAGGTTTTGTTTGAATATTCAGCACAATAGAATCATTCCCACATGTCGCCACACTATTATTAGGAACATCTAAAACAGGAATTTGTGCGGTCAATTGTTTGCTTATTCGTCCTGTACAGTTTCCTATTATTTGAATTTGTAAATCAATGTTATAAGTAGAATCTATAAAATAAGTTGCGATAGGATTTTGCACCGTAGATGTTTGCCCATTCCCTAAATTCCAATTCCAATTAGTAATAAGTGTGTCTCCAGATATGTCTTGAAATTGAACGACCAATGAATCGCCACAATTTACAGGCGTCATGCTAAAGTCAATGGGAATATCGTTTCCTCTATAATTAACAAAGACAGAGTCGAACGCCTCACAACCAAAACCATTTTCTCCTCGCACATAGAACCACCTAGCATCATTTATATTTGTCACCAATGTCGCTCCTGCTCCTATAATTGCATTAAAATTTCGATCCAACGCCCATTCAACAACAGTAGCACTAGGAGCATTGACACTCAATTCCACCTGATTCAAACACAAAACAGTATCTCCCATTACATCAAAAATAAAACTATCGACACCAACAACAACAGTATGAGTCAACACACAAGTATCTAAATCGTTAATTCCTGTTACCGTTACTGTATAGGCAGTTGTCGTTGTGGGGCGAGCAATCGGACTCGGTATGGTAGGATTATTCAAACTTGTTGCGGGAGCCCATTGATAAATCAAATTCGGATTTCCTCCAATGTTCAACTGTACGGAATCTACATTACACAAACCAATACTATCGCTGGAGTTGATAATAGGCAAATTATAATTTAAGGTATCAACAAACGTTCCTGTACAACCGTTGGTTGCTGTTGCCGTTAAGCGAACAATGTGCGTTCCACTAGAAGGATACTGAGCCAAGCCATTCGTTGTATAGGCTGTTGATCCATTTCCAAAATTCCAAACATAACCTTGCAATTGAGTTCCTGCAGGAAAAGTAGTTGTATTAATAAACGAAACGTCTAAGGTATCGTCACAATCATTTATTTGTGTTATAAAACTTGTTGGAATTGGTATGTTTCGCCGATATATTTTAGCGGTATCTTCTACAGTGCACCCATATTGATCCGTAGCTCGAACATAGATCAATAAGTTAAATGGTGGATTGGGCAAGCCCACAAAAAAATTGGTGGTGTTTGAAAGTGCTATCGGATTAAAGGTAGGCGAAAAAGACCAATCTACCTGAGTAGCATTATCAATTGTCGCCATCACATTAAACACACTTCCACAAACTACGGTATCTTTTGGAACCGTTATGTTAATTGGTGGCGCTTGAATGACGGTCACATCATGAATTGCAAAACAGGTATCTATTGAACTATAGCCTGTGACACTTACCGTATAGGTAAAAGGGGTACTAGGAACACTTGCTATTGGCGAAGCGTCGCTCGTACTGGACAAGAATGCCGCAGGCGACCATTGGTAATCTAAGTTAGGATTGCCTCCCGGATTAAGAACTAAGGTAGAATCGCCATTGCACAAAACGACCGTAGAGTCGGTTGTCAAAGAAGCAATATTTAAGGTCAATGTATCTTCCAAGCTTCCACTACAACCATTTGCTAAGGTAACCTCAAGACGAACAGTTGTCAATTGACTTTGTGTAAAGACAAATGTTGGATGTTGTTGCGTAGAGCTCTGACCATCTGAAGTTGTCCATAACCAACTCACAATCGGACTCACGATTGTGTCTGCTGTCAGGTCTGTAAATTGCAAGGCAATGGTATCTGAACAGCCCAAGGATTGATAAGCAAAATTCACATTGACAGGAACTTGATTTTGTTCTACTAGAGCAAATGCTGTTGCCGTGCATCCATAAGGATCTGTTGCTCGAACGTAATATCCTGCATAAGGAAATGTCGTTGGTGTTGCCGTATAAGGATTTCCTGTGCCTATAATTGTACCAAAACTAGGGTCACCTGCCCATTCATAAAAAATTGCTGTAGGACTAGAAGCTACTAAATCAACTGTATTTCCACAATATACGGTCAACGGTGGAACGGTTACGGTTACAGGGGGCGGAAAGTTAACATGTACTTGTTCTATATTGACACAGGTATCGCTGCCATTTATCGCTGTAATAGTTACGGTATAAGTTGTTGGGATAACGGGTGTTGCAACAGGACTAACAGCTGTGGCACTACTCAGTGTTGCCGCTGGTGACCATAGATACTGCAAACTAGCATCTCCATTGGGGTTCAGTTGCACAGAACTATTGCCTTGACAAATCCCAACCGTATCGCCATTGGTTAACTGAGGAATTGTTACATTAACAACATCCTCAAAACGTCCAATACAACCATCTATTGTCACAACATCTAATGCAACAATATAACTTCCTGACTGTTGATAGTTATGTACAGGGTTTTGCTGGGCACTCCCATTAGAATCTCCAAAATCCCACGACCAACTGGCAAGACTCCCTCCTGACAAATCTGTTGTTTGATCAACAAATTGTACGGTAAAAGCAGAATCGCAAGTTAACAAACTATATGCCCAATCTACTGTAATCGGGGTATTCCTTTTGATAATATCAACCGTATCAATAATAGAACAGCCTGCAAAATCAGTGGCACGTACTAAAATCCGTGTCACCGTTGTAACAGGAATTCGAATACTATCTCCTGTAAATAAAATCGTATTAAATGCAGGGTCTGTCGTCCATTCAATTATTTGAGCATTATTACTAACTGCCACAATTGAAATAGAATCTTGGCAGGTAATCGTATCTCGAATCACATCTAGTGTAATCCGAGGAGGTAAGACAACCGTAATGCTACGTTCCAAGACACAAGTATCTATGCCATTGGGTACTGTAACGGTAACAAAATAAGTCGTTGGTCCCGATGGACTAGCAATAGGACTCGCTACGGTTGTACTACTCAAGCCTGCTGCTGGTGACCATTGATAGACGTGATTGGGGTTGCCCCCTGGATTTAAAACAACAGAACTGTTCCCATCACAAATTCCTACCGTATCGGCACTAAAAACAACTGGCAAATCAAGCGTTATGGTATCTGCATAGCTCGCTGTACAGCCATTGGCAGCCAAAACATTCAAGTTAATAATATAGGTCCCTGACGTATCATAAACGGTCGAAGGATAAGGAATAGTGTCGGTATCGCCATTTCCAAAATCCCAATCCCATTTCACAATACTGCTGATGCTATCAATTGTTAGATCAGTAATATCCAAAAAGAAGGAATCTGTACAATTAGCTGTTGTTATATCAAAATCAGCATCAATAGATTCGTATTGCAAATAAATTTCTTGGGTAGAGGTATCGGCACACAAAGTTCCAGGATCAGCAATCAAAGTAACCGTATATCGTCCAGTATCTGGATAAATATAAGCGGGATTAGAAAAAGTAGAAGTTGCATTGTTGTCCCCAAACGACCAAACAAAGCCTGTCCCTAAAGAAGCACTGTTGTTTTGAAAATTAACAACCAAAGAATTATCACATTGAATATCTGGTGCAAAAAATGCTGAGGATACCAAACGTCCACATACACCTACGACATATTGAAAGTCACGCCGAGTAGTAGATATTAAAACACCATTTCTATATTCGCTGGCACAAACACCAACCACAAAAACGCCTAATACATCTGGTGTTCCAGTCAATAATCCTGTCGAAGGGTCTATTTTTAAAGAATCTGGTCCTCCCAACATATTGTTGACACTGTAAGGAGGCTGCCAAATAACTGGATTATACGGTGGATTATTGGGAGGCTGTGGCATTGACTGACTTGGCGTAGCTCCTGTAAAAGGGGTACACAGTTCATAGACAATAGAATCTCCATCGGGATCAAAAGCAGAATGGTTATACACAATTGGTACTCCTGCACAAATATACACTGGAGGCCATTCTATGAATCGAGCGCTACTATTACACGTTAACAAGGCTTCTTCTGATACATAAGAGGAATAGGTGGCTCCTGTCGACGTTGGTGCTACAATATTGACAATATCTTGATTTCGGCAACAACGCTGGTAAACAATTTGATAACCACCAACTCGAAAAGGTAGGGTAATCGTGTCTAAATATGTTGTCGTGTGAATGCAAACATTGGGTGGGGCTACCAAACAGGGATCTGTTAAATTCAAATCCAAAGTATCATTGTTTCTTAACTGTAATCGTAAATCATAAATTAAAGAGTCGTTGATGTCAAATACACCTATCGAAGCAGGATTATCAAACCATGGAACCCCTGTATCACAATCTCGAAATACGGTAACCATAATTTCATATTGATCATTTCCTAGGCAACGATAATTTATTTCTCCACCGACCATATGTGTTGCCAAAACTTTAGACGATAAGCAATTCAAAAGAAATAAATAGACAAAAACGATATGGAAGTATTTTCTATTCATCAACAACAAAGGGAAAATTTGGATTGTGTGTATCTATCCGTTTTATCTTTAAAAGACAACACTAAGCACACTTTGAAGTAAACTTTAAGATAGCATTTTTTTAGAAAGTTCCCTATATCTTGAATTACAATTTATCAATAAATGACAATATACAAGTCTTTGGTTTTGTGTTAAAATTGTTAATACTCCGTTGATTTTTTAATAATTTTCAACGAGCCCCCCCCTTTTTTTAGAGGATTACATGATGAAAAGGTAGCGTATATGAGGGAAATGATTAGATGTAGTTAGTGTGTTCCATATAACCCCTACAAAATGGGTATATCATTTATATGTTTTAAGTTCCTGTTTTAAGACTTTAATCTCTTGGTTAATTTCCGTCAACTCATCTTCTTTATCCTGAATTTCAATTTCTAGTTTTTGAATACTTTTGAGGAGTTTTCTAAAGCTAGTATCCATTAAGTTAGCATCTATCTTAGTTCGTTCACGCATGGTATCAACCGACTCTTTTACCAAGTCCTCTATTCGAATTTTGTATTCGTTCGCATTGCCCAATAAATCAGCGTGTTTCTTATCAAAGGTTGTTTTGATCTCTTTCAATTTTTCATTCAATTCTATCTCTAATGCCTTCAACTCTTGAATCGTTGTAGGGATGTCGAGGGAATGCTTAGGGGCATTCAGTTGATTGGGACCATTGAGGAGTTGTTGAGCATTTAATTGCTGGTTTAGGAAAGCTATTTTTTGAGCAGCTGATTTGCCTTGCAATGTAGCATAAACAGGATGGTTTTCTAAGATTTTGGTATAATCTAGTCGAGCCTGTTTCAAGGCAGCAGCTTCTTCCTCCATCAATAATTTGGCTTTTTTGTCTTGTGCTTGAATAGCCTTTTTTTCTTCGTTCAGTTGAGAAGAAATATCCCGATTAGAAGCAAGAATAGTTGCCGTGTTTTTTCGAAAAAAGTCTTTTTCTTTGTCTACTTTAACCTTCGACCAAACAATTAATTCGTTGCGAATTTCTCTTAAACGTTGCTTAATTTTTGAACGCTGATTGTACAACGTATATTGCAATTCTTCTAAGCTTCTCTGTTTTTGCCCCTCTGTAAACGATAACTTGCCAATTAGATTTTTTCGAGTTTGTTGTGTTCTATCTTTTAAAACAGACGAAAATTTTGGAAAACTGGCTACTAAAAATGGAAGTAACAACAACAAAAATAACAAGCCCGACCCGCCTATATCCAAAATTAGCCCTAAAATAAAGCCAAAAATACTACCAACCGACATAATTGCATATCCAATATCACTCAAAGGGCCACCTGTTAAGACGGTAACAATCAGAAACAAAGCAAATACTACTGCCAAAACCTGAAAGGTATATTTAAAAACCTGTCCAATTACTCGACCTACCTTCTTATAATTCTCCATCGCCTCTTTCCAAACGGCTTCAAAAGAATAGGTCATTTGAGGTGCTGCAACTGTGGATTGCTTTTGGGATGGAGCTAATAAATTTTGCTCCTTTAGAGCCTTTTCTAAAGCCATTACGAACCAATTATTTTCATTGATTTTATTTAATTCCAATGTTTTAGAAGGTAGTGGTCGATTGGTAAGTAACAAAGGATTATTGGCTAAAGTTTGCCCCCATTCCTCGGCAGTTGGTCGCAATTTGGGATTTTCATAACCACTGACAAAAGCGCCCATAAATAGTTTTCTTAAATCCCGATCAATCTTGGCAAATCGCCGATGAGGCGGCGGCACAACGGTAAATTGTTGTGACAATTTAGGATCATGCACAAACAACCCATGCTTAATTTTATCCCCCAAAGCATTTACATTATCATAAGGAGCTTTGGAGGTTGCCGCATAAGGATGCACCCCAAACAACAAGCGGTAATAAATTACAGCCAAACTAAAATTATCCCAAGAAGGATCTATCAAAACTTTTCCTGGCTTTGTTCCTGTGTAATATTCATTAGGGGTGTATTCTGGGGTCGCAACAGTAGCAGGGAAAAGAGTCATACCATTTTCCACTACTTCTATAGAGTCAGTGTCTACAATAGAAACAACTCCGTTGCTTTTAATCAAAATATTGTCTGGCTTTAAATCTACCAAAACATATTTTCCCGTTGCATGCACCATCCTTAACGCTACCGCCAAATTATAACAAACTTTTAAGCGCAAACGTAAGGCTTCATCACCTCCTAACTTAAAGCGTTTCCATTCTTTCCCTAAATGTTTGGGTAATTTAGGAGATGTCAAAATTTCCAACTTCTCTCCTGTTGCCTTCGGCATAACAAACCCTGCAAAATCGCCTTGGGCATCATACAACATGTGCTTGACCCAAACAATCGGCTGTTCGTTTAAAGCACCTTCAAAAAAGGGAGGGTTCTCTAATAAGTACTCAATTTTCGCTTCTTTTTGTGCATCTCGTTTATTCAAATGAAAAACTTTGGCTACACAATTGCTCAACTCCAACGGTTGCAAGATTTTAAACAACTCTCCCTCTCCTCCTGAAGCAAATGGATTATCTTCTATGATAACCGCTTGATTGATGGATTTTATGTACAGTTGTTTTGGCACGTTAGGAGTTGATAAGTTTTAATGGGAAATTAGTCACTCAATGCTAGAGATTTTCTTCTTTTTTGGGTTGAATGTTTTTTTCGACTATAGGCGCATAAACACCTAAAATCATTGTTTTATCATCTGTTTCGTGCTTAAATTGCTTGCTGCCATCTTTTAGAAAGCCCCCCCAAATAGCATTAATTTCTTCCTGTGATTTTCGCTCTTTTTTAAGCTGTAACATTCCATTTAAGTTCGGTTCAAAAAACTTATTGTATGGACGGTTGGGGTCGTGGTACTTCTGTTTTTCTTCGTCCCAAACATTGACTTCAAAAGAGCCATTTTCACAACCATCGCTCAACAACGCAAAGGCTCGAATATCGTTCTTAATAACTCCCGTTTCGATGTATAAATCCACACCGTCTGTTGTCCAGATATTAGAGGTGATAAAAACAGTCTCATTCACCTCGCTTCCCCTAAACGGCTCTATCAATGCTTCCCATTTGCCTGGCTCGACCGAATAAGCAGCTCGACCATCTCCAATATGCGTGGTTAAAATGCCAAAAGGAGCATACAAAACAGCCAATACAGTACATGCCAAATCTGGTATTTTATAAGCCTTGGCAGTAGCAAATTGTTCCAAACGTTGCCGAACGATTTGCAATCCTTTTAATGCTTCTACTCTCCAAACTTCTTCAGAAGGCATTTTCTCTGCGCTATCCCAACCATTTCTTTGAACAATTTCTTCCAGACAATGCGCCATATTTCGGGCTACAAAATCCGATCCTATATCTGAATGCTTAGCAGATCCTGCACCATCTGCAACGACAGCTACTCCCCACGTTTCGTTGATTCGTTGATGGGCACAACTGTCTTGACAAGGCAAATTCATCAAAACATGCCCATTTCCAATTACAGAAGCATAAGCGACAACCCAATTTGTATTCTTATTATTGCTAGACATTTTTTTGTTGTTAACAGTTTGTTTTCAATCAGTATCAAGTAGTAGTTGGCAGCGTTGCTAACTACTTATCAAGAACAAACTAATGCAAAAACCAAAAGGATAATGATGCGACAGGGCTTCACTATCCAATTGTTTCTATTTTTTTAGGCGTTCCCTAGAATTTCATTTGAGCCCAGTCACTTACTGGTGGCAACTCAATGCTATCTCCTTCTTTAGATTTGGTAATAATTCCAATACTATTACTCAACCACTTGAAGAATTCTGCAAATTTATATCCAGCTAATGGAATTGCTGGGGCAGAATTCGGACAAATCTCATTCAATACATGTTGATTAAATCCTTTTACCCCTAGTCCCCAAAAAGTAAACTTTTTGGAATCTACAGCACTTTGAATTTCACTAGACAAACCTTTTACATCCTGATCTCTGTCTGGTTCGCCATCCGTAATCAAAACAATAATCGGTCGATAATATGGCTGCCCTGTTTCTTTATACCACTGCTTGCGTTGTTCTGTTTTACGCATCGCTTCCCGAACAGCATCTACCAAACGAGTAGTCCCTGCTACTGTTAGCGTTGGCATATCAAAATTATCAATCAACGCAGGATCTTGGATTGTTTTAATACTACTACCAAATGTAATAATTCCAACCTCTAAACGATTGGCGGCAATCAGATCTTCTTCTATCGCTGCATAAAATTCTTGTAAGCCTCGATTTAGCTCTCGAATCGCTGCACCACTCATAGATCCAGAAGTATCTAGAACTAAAGTACACAGACATTTTTGCTCGTAATTGTCAGGGGTTTCTCCTTGAAAGTAACTCATTCTTATTTAATTTTCTTGTATAGATTGGATCAACTTCTGATTAGAAACTGATTGGATTTTTTTCAAAACTTTCACTTAATAGTATTATTATCATATACAATAGCAATACTATCTAAAAAGTTCCTTAAAACCAACAAAAATTTTGGCTCTTAACAAATATACAATATTCAATAAGGAATCAAAATAGGAGCGGCTTCTTGTTTAAATTTTAATACGAATATATGCCGCTTTAACACATTCTTCCCAGAGCTTTTTGAAAATCATCCTTTCGTTTATTTGAAATTCACAAATTAGGCTATTTCGAATGATTATAAAAAATATGTTACGATATACTTAAAGTTATTCTTATTGTATTTTATCCAAATATATTATCCTATCTTGATAATGTTAATACTCCATTGAAAAATCAACGGAGAATGATGTTATTAAAAAGATTTTAATAACGGCTCAACTTCTCGATCCATGCTCCCCCGATTCAAGTGAACTCATACAGAGTTGATTGTCTAATGAATTAATATTACCTGCTCTAGCTTCAAGGTCTTGCCCCTCTATGCATTTCCTTGTTAGTTAGTTTTCTGATGAAGTAATATTTTGCAATGCTTCGTGAAAAGCATACTAATTTATTTCACGAAGTACAAATTTTGATCACACACAAATTACAATAGTTCGTTGAAACCACGCAGTAGCAGCGCAGCTAAACTTTATTAGATTGATAATCAGCAAGTTGCACCTTTATTGCGTTTTATGTTAAAATTTTGATTATCAACTGCGCAGCACTCATGAAGTACCACGAAGTAGCAGCGAAGCTAAACTAATATAAATGTGCTTTTTTATCTTTTTGGTAACTAAGCTTGCGATCTCACGAGCGCAGCGAGCTAAAAAAGTAAAAAACTAAGCTTGCGCCCTCATGAGCGTAGCGAACTAATCAACGAACTACTAAAATTAATACCAATGACCAAATTTAATTATAAATGTTGTTTGGTGGTGGCATGGATTGCTGTTCTGTTCTCTTGTACTTCTCCTACCGAAAAAAAGACAGCAACAGAGCTGCCCATCCCTATCACAGATAGTACAACAGTAGTAGAAACAACTTATTCCCTAAATCAAAATATCATCAACTATCAACAACTTGCTACATGGCAAAAAGATACAACGACATCTGTTGTTATTATAGATGTACGACCAGATAGTTTATATCAAAAAGGACACATTAAAGGTGCCGTGCAACTCTGGAGACCCGATATTGAAAGTGTTCATTACCCGTACAAAGGAATGATGCTAGAAAAAGAAGATGTAGAGGCACTTATGGGAACATTGGGAGCGACAGCAGATAGTAAAATCGTTCTTTATGATGATAATGGCAATGTAGATGCTGCTCGTTTGTGGTGGATATTGACCACTTATGGACACCTCAATAGTTATTTGTTAAATGGAGGCATTCAAAATGCTTCCAAAATGTTTGTCTCCCAAGCTTCAACCTCTCCTATTCCTCAGGTATTCCATTTTTCGTCTAGCGAACAACCCCACTTAAAAGCAACTAAGCAAGATCTTCTTCATGCTTTAACGGATACCAATACGCTCATCCTTGACTGTCGTACTACAGAAGAATTTATTGGCAAAATAATAAAGAAAAATGCTTTTCGAGCAGGGCATATTCCTCAAGCCATACACCTCAATTATACCCATACGATTGCTTACGAAAACAAATATTGCTTTAAAAGCAACAAAGACTTAGCAAAACTGTTTAAACATATCTCAAAGCATAAAAAAATTATCGTTTACTGCCAATCTGGTGTTCGATCGGCACATACTACTTTTGTATTATACAAACTGTTAGGCTTTCCTAATGTTGCTAACTATGATGGCTCTTGGATAGAATGGAGTTATGACCAAACATTACCGATCGCAAAAGAGGTATGAGTTTTTTATATGTCGATAGTAGAGCCTTATTAATTTCAATTAGAAGAAGTAAGTAATCGTTCAAAAAAATAATCCTATTGTTTGTTCTTATTTTTTCTGACCTCTTACTTACTATGATTGAAAAATGACAAATTCTTTAACTTATTTTCGTTACTTTTAAGCATCATTTTTTGTCTAATGATGTGTTTGATCATATTAACACCAATACCATGAGTGACTATTTACAAATACTTAAAGAAGCCTATGCTAGTTACTACCATTTTTTAGTCAGTGAAATAACACTAAGTTATGACTATAAACCTTTGTGGCAAAACTACTTTTATCTTTTAATCCTAATATCGCTCGTTTTTTTTGGGTTAGAATTGCTGACACCTTGGCGCAAAAATCAGCCTAAATTCAGAAAGGATTTTTGGTTAGATGCCTTCTATATGTTTTTCAACTTCTTTATTTTTTCTTTAATTATTTTTCATGCAGCATCTGATGTTGTCGTTAATTTATTTACCGATGCATTGGCAGCTATTGGTATTAATAATTTAGTAGCAATAGAAGTCCAAGCCATGCCTATTTGGGCTCATTTGGTCTTAGGCTTTTTTGTCCGTGATTTTGTTCAATGGTGGGTCCATCGACTTTTGCATAGAAGTTCTTTTTTATGGGAGTTTCACAAAGTTCATCATTCAGTGGAACAAATGGGTTTTGCCGCCCACTTGCGCTATCACTGGATGGAAAATGTTGTTTACAAAACACTAGAATATCTTCCCTTAGCTTTGATAGGTATTGGCTTAAATGATTTTTTTATCATTCATATTTTCACACTCATTGTAGGACATTACAACCACGCTAATGCTAAGTTTCCTGAATGGGTCAAAGGCATTGGTTTTGGCACCCTTATAGGACTCTTTGCTGCTTTTTTTGCTTTTGAAGCAACAGGCTTGGGCATTCTTCTAATTGTAGGTATTTCGGCAGGTCTCGGATTTATCCTTAGTCCTGTTATCAAATATATTTTTAACAGTCCCGAAATGCACATTTGGCACCACGCTTACGACTTGCCAGCAGACAAGCCCTATGGGGTCAATTTTGGATTGACATTGAGTTGTTGGGATTATATCTTTGGCACCAATCATATCCCCTATTCAGGTCGTGACATTCGCTTAGGTTTTCCAGGTGTAGAGGAATTTCCAGAACGTTTTGACGAACAATTAGTACATGGTTGCTTGCCTACGCACAAGACCACTCAAACAAATTCCTAAATCTTGATTATTTTTAGCCGATCAATCATAATTGCTACTACATCGCTTCAACGAATTATTGAATCAATGAAATTACTTTTACTTTGTTCTTTGCTCTTTTCCTTCCAGTACACGCTTGCTCAAAATATAGAGTTGGCTGAAATGGCTATTAATGACGAGGGATACACCCTGCTAGACTTTGGTATTCTCAAAGCGAAAAAAATCACTAAAAGAACCTTGATTTTAATAAACACAGGCGATCAAGATTTGGTAATTTCTAAATTGGAAGAGGGCTGCCATTGTACGACAATTAAAATCAAAAAAAAGATACTCAAACCTAATGAACAAACTAAAATCTGCCTCAAGTGGCGTCCTATTGATGATAGCGAATTTAATTCTAGTGTCATGATTCATAGTAATGCTAAAAACTACCCTCAATTATGGATACAAATGGAAGGTAATGTAGAACAAGATTAGTCCTTATCAAGACTCCTTTTAAAACTAAAATACTATCTTCGTGTTTTCTATTTAACAACTAGTCATCCATTCACATGAAATTTACAGGAACTGACCATTATATAGCCTCCAAAGATTTGCAATTAGCCGTTAATGCTTCCATTGCTATGGAGAAACCGTTATTAATTAAAGGAGAACCAGGAACAGGAAAAACATTATTGGCACACGAAATTGCTAAAGGATTGAATAAACAACTCTTTACTTGGCACATCAAATCGACTACCAAAGCACAACAAGGTTTGTACGACTATGATGCCGTGTCTAGGTTGAGGGATTCTCAATTGGGAGACGAAAAAGTACATGACATTTCCAACTACATTATCAAAGGAAAACTATGGGAGGCTTTTGAAGCAGACGAGCGAGTTGTTTTATTAATTGACGAAATCGACAAGGCGGATATTGAGTTCCCCAACGACTTACTACTAGAGTTGGATAAAATGGAGTTCTTCTGCTATGAACTCAACAAGACCATTAAAGCCAAGCATCGCCCAATTGTTATTATCTCATCAAATAACGAAAAAGAACTGCCAGATGCTTTTTTAAGACGTTGTTTTTTCCATTATATCTCCTTTCCTGATCGAGCTACTTTGAGTCAAATCATTGAGGTACACTATCCCAATTTGGAACAGCGTTTGGTTCACGAAGCAATGGAGCAATTCTATGCCATCCGAAACATCCGAGGTTTAAAAAAGAAACCGTCTACGAGTGAGTTATTGGATTGGATTAAGTTGTTAATGGTTGGCAACATTAATGCAGATGGTTTAAAAGAAGCACAACAACAAGGTCGTATTCCATTGGTTGGGGCTATCATTAAAAATGAACAAGACTTGGCATTGTTAAAACATTTGCAAAAAAATTAAGATGTTTTTAGATTTTTTCTTACTCCTAAAACATCAAGGCATTCCTGTTAGTTTGGTGGAGTACTTGTCCTTATTAGAAGCCCTCAATAAAGGTGTTATAAAAAAAAGTGTTGACGAGTTTTATTACTTGTGCCGCATTTCTCTTGTTAAAAATGAAAAGCATTTAGACGATTTTGATCGACTATTTGGATTATATTTTAAAGGTATTGAAACAATTACAGATGAAGCGTTATTCGAAATCCCTGAAAACTGGCTTACGCAAAACGGAGAACGATTGTTCTCCCAAGAAGAAATGGACAAAATCAAAACCATGGGTGGACTCCAAAAATTGCTTGAGCGCATCCAAGAGCTTTTCAAAGAACAAAACGAACGACACCAAGGAGGAAACAAATGGATAGGTACTGGTGGTACTTCTCCTTTTGGGGCTTATGGTTATAACCCAGAAGGCATTCGTATTGGTCAACACGAATCTAGGCATCGTCGTGCGGTCAAAGTTTGGGACAAACGCAATTTTGAAAATCTCAAAGACGATGTAGAGTTAGAGACTCGAAATATGAAACTGGCATTAAAACGCTTGCGCAAAATTACCCGTGAGGGAACAGAGGAAGAATTAGACCTGCAACAAACCATCAAAAAAACTTCTGAAAATGCGGGAATGCTGGAGCTAAAAATGTTGCCCAAAAAGAAAAATACGGTTAAAGTTTTGCTGTTGCTAGATATTGGAGGCTCTATGGATGACCATATTGAACTTTGTTCGCAGCTTTTTTCGGCGGCTAAATATGAATTCAAAAATCTAGAATTCTATTATTTTCATAATTGTGTTTACGAAATGCTATGGAAAGATAGTACTCGGCGTTGGGGAGAATACATTTCTACCTATGATGTTCTCAACAAATATAATAGTGACTACAAAGTCATTTTTGTAGGTGATGCGGCTATGTCTCCTTATGAAATTATGATGAAGCATGGCAGTGTAGAACATTATAATGAAGAAGCAGGAATTGTATGGCTCGATCGTTTTAAACAAAAATTCAAAAACTTGGTCTGGTTAAATCCGTTGCCTCAAAACGAATGGCAATGGACTCGCTCTATTCAAATGCTTCAAGAATTCACTGAGCAAAAAATGTTTCCTCTGACCATTCGTGGGATTGGAGAAGCTGTGGATGCTCTAAAAGATTAAAAATTGCTACGTTGTGTCAATGCGTTGTACTACTATTTTTTGAGGAAGCTAAAGACAAGTATTGATCACTTATAAATGGCGATCAATAATACCTTCCTCCATCAAAACAATCATCAAAATAGGGGCAGGAATATCGCCATCCCAATTGTACAAAATATCGCCTTCTACTTCCTCGCCCATCCTCAACAAACCATTGGGCCAGTTGCAAATGACATTATTAGAGGGCGAACTACCTTCTACTAATTTATTGTTGTGAAAGTTGTAAATAATATCGCCCGATTTCTGGTTGCCAACACGCAGATTTGTTCCATCCCAATTGTACAATACTTTATTGAACTGCGAATTCCCTTCTCGAATGGCAGCACCGTCAAAATTATACGCTACTTCTCCATACGGAGCGTTTCCAATAATTAGCTTTTTCCCATTCCAATTGTAGATGACTTTGGCTGTGTCGGCACTACCTTTTTTTATTTTAGGATTCATCTTTATTTTTTTAATTTCTTGATGTCTGAGTACTCAGATTACTTTACTAAGTGCTTTTCTATCTCTTATAATTCATCGTTACCCCATCACTTTGTTCCTGCCTTTGGACTAAAAAACACTAAAATCTAGTTTAGGGAGTTGCCAAGAAGTCTGCTTTAAATTGAGTAAAAAGGTATTTATAAAACACTTCTTTATCAACATCTACAGCAATTTTCACTCGTCTACTATTGGGAGAATTGCTCAACAATGTCTGCCCTGCATTAGGAGGGCGAACCACAACTTCTGCTTGAACGTCTTCTACTACAAAATAATGCTCTAAGGCAACATAACTTGTTGCTAGAATATCCCACATATAATAAATATAGTGATAACTTGGGATATTATCGACTGTCAAGGCCCAAAATTGTGCCGCCAAGTTGGAAAGTTCATACTTAGCTTGTTTCGCCAACTTGGATAAAAAAGCCTTGTCAACAGGAACATGATTGGTAACATCCAGCGGAATTAAAATCAATGGTAATTCTAATTCAAAAAGCTTTTGTGCGTGAATGGGATCCCAATAAACATTCCACTCGGCAGTGCCATTGTGTTGGTAGGTTTGAACATTTCCAGACGTTCTAAACGCTCCCCCCATCCAAATAACTTCTTTAATTTTTGTTGCTATGCTAGGTTTTTGCGCTATTGCCAAAACAAGATTGGAACAAGGACCTGTCATAATAATTTTAACAGGTGCTTCTGCTGCCTCTAAACTCGCAATCATCAAATCAACTGCCGTTGGTAAACTATAAGGATCTGGTGAGGGAGGTAAATTGATTAGCATAGGCAATGAATTAACAATCTCTGGTCTAGCCCTCCATTCACTAGGAAAAGCATTGACTCCATTAAACGTTCCTCTACCAATAGGGATGTGTTCTTTTTGAGTCATTTGCAACAACTTGTAGGTAGACTCTATGGCCGGCTCCAAAAAGCAATCTGCTGGAGTTACAGTAATCCCAATTAGTTCAATATTAGGCATTGTTAGTAAGAGTAAGACAGACAATAAATCATCTATACCACCATCATGATCCATCAATACAAGTTCCTTCATCTAGTTTTTTTCTTAACGTTTTAGCATTTTTTGACCTCAACTCAATGAATTGCAAGCAGATTGGTCTTATTTCGCCTCTAAAATCAAAAAAAATCAGAACTATTCAGACTATTTGAAACATTTTCTTTTATAAAGAGTATATTGTTGTGGTTTATAGTTTATTAAAAATATAATAAAACCTAACCTCTTAATACCATTACTTCGTAAAAAAAATTATATCAACTTGATTATCAACAAACCACGAAGTAGTAGCGCAGCTAAGTGCTATAATACAACACCCTATTTTTAAACTATATCAAATCAACAATCCGTATAATTCCATACTTTTTTGTGCCAATCATTACGATAAATAGTACAACCATTTAACATTATTCTGTTGAAACCACACAGTAGCAGCGAACCGAGCTCACGAAGTAAATCGTATCAGTTTAATGTTTACCTAATTAATTCACTTTTTAAACTCTAAACACTTTAATTATGTCTAAACTATTTTCAATCACTTTACTAATTTTAGCATTTTCTCTTTTAAACTCTCAATCCGCAGAAGCCCGTAGAGGGGGTGGATTCTTTAGCTTTGGAGGAGAAGCAATGGCTAAAGTCCAAGACTTTCCTGACACAGAACAATTTCAGATGGACGATGGTACTTATGTTGATGCAGGTTGTATTTACAAACAAGTGACTATTCTCTTTATTCCTGTTTGGAATTATGACATTCGTTGGTGTGGCTATACAGGTGAGGACGATAGTTATGTGATGATGACAAAAGAAGAATTGGACGTTCTTGCAAAGGAGGCTGATATTACCTTACCAGAATCGCCATCCCTATCTTTTTGGCACTCTATCGGAGGTAAATTACTTTTTATCGTTGTAATTGGAGGACTTATTGCCTATGGCATTTTTTCTTCAGATGATGAAGAGGAAGAAGAAGCTCCTAAAACAGAAGAAAAACCTGTGGAGTAAGTTTAAGAGCCTGTTTAAAATTTAGGCTCTAATTACAAACAGATATAGATACTTGCCTCATCAGCTATAAAGTTGATGAGGTTTTTTATTTAGATTTTTCTTAACAATTTCTTTCCCATCCTATTTTAAAATCATCCCGTTTTCTAAATCAAATTACCAAGAGCTTGTTTTAAAATGCGCATTGTACAAACTAGCAAACTATTAATTTTTTTGACAACCAATAGTTTCTATCACCAAAAAATTTAAACTACAAAAAATGAAAAACGCAATATTTTTAATGCTCCTATCTATAAGTTTATTTTCTTTTCACAATGTCAAAGCGCAAGTCTATGTAAAAAAGGGAGATCTAAAAGCTTTATTGAGTGACCAAAGCACCATTGGTGTTCGTTTTACGTATAACAATATGTCTGTTGGAAAATTTGGCTCTGAAGAGAACTACGTATTACAAAAAGTAAATCGATACGACAATATGAAATTGGGCAGGGGAAAAATTTGGCACAAAGCATGGATTAATGACAGGTTCTGTCACTTTCAACCAGAATTTTTGCATTGGCTTACCAAACGTACCGCAAAAACTCAACTTCAATTCTTGGACAATACCGATGAGACAAAGTACACCATGGTCGTTAATACCGATTATGTAGATTTAGGATTTAATGCTCTAATTATAAGAAAAAGAGCACAAATTCATACTACCATTAAAATTGTTGAAACGGCTACTAATAAGGAAGTTGCTGTCTTAAAAGTAGCAGCACAAAGCCCTCGGTTTATTTATAGTTATGATGAAATTTTCTCTAAAATTAGAGTGGGTCAGGCTTACAAAGAAGCTGGCAAAAAAATAGGAAAGTATTTAGCTAGACTATTATAAACTTCCTTTACCTACCCCAATTAAAAATGCTCCATCAAAGTAATATTGATGGAGCATTTTAGGCAAAGATAAACTCTTAGTTTTCTGTTAACAGATGCCCCATTTCATCTTCTTTCAAACGTTTAAATTCTAAGCCATTTTTAGCGCTTTTTTTCAAATGCTCTTTGCTAGAGTTATAGAAGTGGAACCACATGAGGTATTTAGAATCGCTTAATTCAAATTCTAGATCAACATAACGTGCAGGACCTTCAGCTGTCAACATCTCACAATTAATTTCTTTTGGTGGTACGGTCTTAAATGTACCAGGCTTGTCTTCTTGGTGTGCAATAATCAAATCACAGCCATCTCCTCTAACCAAATCTTTTTTGATATTCAAGTCAGGGAACTTGGCGTGTTTCCATGCATTGACATATTTCTTAGGGTTTTTGAGATAGTATACCTCCATTCTAAAGGAATCTCGTGTTACTTGAACATACTGCTCTACCCGTTGATCCATTGGAGCATCTATTAATTTTGGAGAGAAAAACTCCAAATATACCCAAAATTCTCCTGGTCGATCTTTCAGAATAGGCATCACAATAAACTCTTGTTGCGGTTCTGTTGTTGTACCTGCTGCTACTTGGTCTCTATTGCTAAAATGTCCAATAACTTGGTATTTTAAACGATCAAATTTGTTATAAATTTCCGAAATTTCTTCGGCGGATTTAATGTCTTTTAAATAAGGCAAAATATGCTTTTTGTTTCGTTTTCTTTTTTGCCCATAAGAAGTTGTTGTTGCTCCTAAGCAAAAGAGCGCAACTAAACCCAAAACCCAAAATTGTACTTTCCCTAATTGATAACGATTAGAAAAACTGTTTTTTTGACTTAGTCGATAATGATTCATAATGCTATTTTTTATTCATAAATAAATATATCTCTCTCAGGGGCAAGAGATGTTATTGTTCAAGATATTACTACTCAAGCAGCTCAAAAATCATCCTACTAAGAAAAAGTAGGTATTTTGTCTTGCTCAAGTCCCAAGCACTCAAAAGACTCAGCAATGGATTACAGCATTGCTTCTAAATCTAATGGCTGTGCTTTCCAACTTTCTAGCAATATCTCTGCCAATTCGTTACTAAATGTATGCATCCGAGTCATTGCTGAAGGAGTAGCAAAACGCATTTCCTTAAAAATCAACAACATAGTACCATTGCATTCCATATGATAATATGGGTTGCTATTCAAATATTCAACCAATGGTTGGTTAAAAAATTTGCGTATGGCTGCGGGGTCTGCACCTTCTAGCAAAAACTTTTCTGAGAAATCAGGATACTCTTCCATATTAATATCTTCTTCTCTTAAGGCTAATTTCACGCCAATTTTATCTAAAAGTGCTTCTCGTTGCAATACAAACTTGGGAGCATTAAATGGGAGGTGTAAAATAGACACACTTGTATAACGTTCTTGGTTAGAGAAAACGCCTCCTTCCTCAAAGGTAATATCACAAGTCTGCCATTCAAAAAACATCTTATAGTTTCCTTTCGCTGTATTAAAGGTATATTCTATAGTTCTGCTTTTAAAAAATTCAAAGTCTTTTAATTGTTGAAAATCCCAACGAACCTCAGGCCAAAATTCTCCATTATTTTCTTCTGACAATGTCTTTAAGGCTATTTGACGTTGGTTTAACTGTGGTTTTTTATCACTAGGTAGTATTCTAGTTGCATTAGGATGACGGGAATAAGCATCGTGTGCTCCTAGACCAACCAATTCGAAATTAATATTATCAGGCAAATCATAGCGGGGGGCATCATCGTGCAAATACTCTAACACAGTATAATCTATCAGACGAGCATGAGACATATCTACAATGATATGCTTTTCCGTTTTGGCACTGACCTTCAATACTTTTTTCAATTTGGGAATATTGACAAAATTCACAATTCCCTCTAGTTTAACATAAAGTTCGTGTGTATTTTCAGTACGTGTTGTTTGAATAGAAGGTTGCGTTAGGTAATCTATAAATTTCTTAAGTTTTAAGTTTGACTTGGCATAGTGATTAAATACTGTTGTCACAATTCCGATAAACAAACCTGCCAATAATCCATAGACTAAGGTGGCAAAAAAAGTAGTAAAGAAAATCAAAAATTGATCGTCTCCTTTTCTATAAGTATCCACCCAAAGTTTGGGTGTTGCCAATTTGTATCCTGTATAAATCAATAATACCGCCAATGCTGCTAAAGGAATCCAACGAATAATTGGAGCACAAATTAGAACAAACAGTGCTAGTATAATTCCATAGTAAAGATTGGACCATTTTGTCTTTGCTCCATTATAAACAGGAATTGCCGTAATAACGGGCAAACCACCGATACATCCAGCAGCAATAGAACTTAATCCTGTTGCAATCAACTCTTTATTCAAATTCGTGTTGCGTTCCAAAGGATCTAATTTATCGACTGCTCTAGCACTTGCCAAAGTTTCAATAGCTGAAACAGCTAAAATACTCAAAGCAACCGACCAAAACTCCCATTGGTCAATTTTTGCAAAACTAGGAAAGACGAGGTACTGTTTTATATCTAATGGAATATCGACCAAATACGTTGGCCCTACAGGGTAAGCCGTGTTAAAAAACGGTACATAATGCGTCTCAAAAAAGTTAAAATAGTAAACAATTGGAATTGTAAATAAAACGATCCAAATCGGTGTTGGTACCCTTTGCATCATTTTTATACTCATCTGCTTGTGCACAAATAGTGTAATGGCTGCAACAAGGCTAATGATTAAGATAATTGGGTTCAACTTCCAAAAACTCTCTTTGATCATAGAAAAGCTCTCATAAGCACTCTCACTTTCTAGCGAGACACCAAATACCAAATGAACCTGAGTAACAATAATTGTAAATCCTACAGCCGCCAGCATTCCGTTAATTGCTGCGGTTGGAATAATATCTCCTCGTTCACCTAATCGAAACATTCCGAACAACAATTGCCCTATACCTGCAACAATAGTTGCCCCTAATAGAGATTGAAATCCAATCAAAGATTCCCCATCGCCTAGTGCTATTCCGCCAGACAACATCACTGCAATTAATCCCGCCGAAGGTCCATTAATTGTAATATGGCTCCCACGGAAGAAAGTTGCAACAATGCCCCCTACAACAGCAGATAGAACGCCTGCCATTGGTGGCACTCCAGATGCGACAGCAATGCCGAGCGCAATAGGTAGAACGACCAATGCTAAACCAAAGGCCGCAGTGACATCTTCTTTAAAATATTGTTGTATTGTTCCTAACTTCTTTGTCATTTATTTTATCCTTTGCTATTTAAATAGCCTAGTCTTTTGTACACTACAACCAATAGAACGGGAACTTTTTCTATTGTTGAGCATCCTTATTTATTTTCTAACAATTGTTTTTAATCATTGAGGTGATGTTTAAATTCACCTGTCTCTTATAACTGTATTCATCCATCAATTTCTTCACCAAAAGAATACCCAAGCCACCTACTTCACGATCTTCTAGGGGGATAGATAGATCTGGTTCAGGTGTATCAAAAGGATTAAAAGGTATTCCTGCATCGGTCAATTGAATAATTAATTTTCCAGTTGTGAACAGCTCTATTGAAATATCAATCTCGTGTTCGTCATCATCGGGAAAGCTGTACTTAACTATATTGGATAACAGTTCGTCTAACACAATATTTACCTTTATCATAATTGTTTCAGGAATATCATACTGTATCGCAAAAGTTTCAAACGCACTAATTGCACGTTGCACTTCCTCTATGGTGTTTTTAATAATAATTTTTTTTGAATGTATCTCCCCCATTGTTTATTCTTTTATTTCAACACACAAAGCGGTTATATCGTCAAATTGTTCTTCTCCTCGTTCGAATAGTAATATATCCATGACCAATCGCTCTACTGTATCCTTTACATTTTTGAAAGGTCGCTCTAAGGATTGGCACAGCCGAGTTTCTGAAAACAATTCTAAAGCACTGTTATGTGCTTCGGTAATTCCATCGGTATACGCAAAAATCACATCTCCCACCGACAAGGAGATGGTTGATTCTCCATACGTTATATCTTCCATTGCAGCCACTACAGGACCATGCAAGGTGGACAACTTTATCAAGTTGCCTTCTTTTTGGCGAATAAAAGTAGGGTTGTGCCCTGCATTTGTATACACCATTTCTTTTTTTGCTAAGTCAATAATTCCCATAAAAACAGTCGTAAACATGTAATTAGGGTTATTGGTCGCCATTTCTTGGTTCACATGACTCATAATACTTGCAGTAGAAAAATCTGTTGCTGCTCTAGACTTTAACAAAGCCTTGCCAACAGCCATCATAAACCCAGCAGCTACTCCTTTTCCTGACACATCTCCTACTACAATTCCTAAGTGAGTATCATCTAACAAATAATAGTCATAAAAATCGCCCCCAACCTCTCTTGCCGAGATTAGTTTTGCATACAGTTCAAAATCTTTTCGTCCTCCAAAATCAGGGTGGCTCATTGGCACCATATTCAGTTGAATGTCTTTGGCTAGATTTAGTTCCGCTTCCATTCGAACCTTTTCTTCCTTCAGTAGCACAATTTCCTGCTCTTTTTGAGCCAAGATATTGTTTACCTCATCAGATTTATTTGCTTCTTTTCCCATCATTCAATTTATATTGTCAGGACTTGATTGTTATAATGATTTACCAAAACACCGTTTTAGTTAAAATTAGTCACGGCTTCGTCCAACGTTTTCTTTACATCCAAAATTTGACTAAACCCTGAAATGTCCAAAATTTCTTGGACAACGTTATTCGCATTACAAATTCTAAACAACCCACCCGATGCTTTTAACTTTTTGGCTGTACCCAAAAAAACACGCAAGCCTGCACTACTCACAAAAGCCGTTTGTTCAAGATTAAAAATAATTTTTTGATTATTTTCCAAATACTTGTTTACTTCTATCTCTGCTTTGGGGGCTGTTCCTGTATCTAGTTGACCGATAAAATCTAAAATCAACATATCGTCTTTCGTTGTACTTACAATATCCATTTCTTAAGTATTAAGTATTATTTTTATAATTCAAATTCTTCCTATAAATTCTAGTTGCTGCACAATATAAGGTAAACATTTCTTTAGATTGATATGGAAGCATGTCATAATAACCTATTATAAAAAACCCATCATCATCTAATGCATCATAAAAAAGCTTTAACACCTTCATTTTTAAAACACTATCAAAATATAGCATTACATTTCTACAAAAAATAATTTTAAAAGTTTCTTGCATTTCGTCCTGTACTAGGTTATGCCGCTGAAATCTAATATGTTTTTTTAGTTGATTCACAACTCGAAAACTACGCTCCTCTTTAGAAAAATAACGTTCTACATCCCCTTTTGGATTGTATAAAGCATAAGATTTGGCACATTTGTTCCAAATGATATTGCTATAGCTGCCTTCTATTGCTTGGGCAAGTGCTTTAGCACTCAAATCTGTTGCCAGTACTTTTGACTTGTGCAACATAAAGTGCTCTTTTAAAACAATCGCCATAGTATAAATCTCCTCTCCTGTCGAACAACCCGCATGCCAGATAGTTAGTTCATCTTGATAGCCAATTTTTTTGAGGACATCTGTTTTCAATTTTTGCCACAAATCGTAGTTTCTAAAAAACTCTGTCAAATTAACCAGCAACTCATCTATATAACTTACTATTAAGGACTTGTCTCTTAGCATTTGCCCCCATAAACCCAACATAGAATCTAAGTCTTTTTTAGCAATTAATCGAACAAGTCCTCTTTTTAGTGACTTTTGCTCGTAACTCGTAAAATCTAATCCAAAACGAGTTTTTACTGCTGTTGTAAAAGCATTTAATTCCTCATCGGTTATCTGTAGTCGTTTAGGGTGTTCTGCCATATCAAATCTGCAATTCTCTTATAATTCTATTGTATTTAATTCTAGTAGTTCGTTGATTACCTACGGTGCTACTTCGTGGTAGCTCCCTGCGGTCGTGACCTTGGGCTTTTGTGCTACTAGCACAAGCCTACTCGGCTATCGCTTAGTTGTTTACTTTTTCACCAAAAAAAGATAAAAAAGTACATTTATATTAGCTTAATAATCAAAACTTTAACACAAAACGCAACAAATCCACAACTTGTTGATTATCAACTGCGCAGCACTCACGAAGTAAACTAATAAAGTTTACTTCGTGAGCGCTGCGCTTTTAGTTAGCTGCGCTGCTACTGCGTGGTTTCAACGAACTATTGTAATTCATTACTCCCTTGAAACCACGCAGCTAACTAAAAGTAAAGCACTCCCGAAATAAATCTATTGTCCTTGAGCACTAAGTTGTTTGATATCATTGATAAAAGGCTCATTCATAAACCATAAAAACATAGGACTAAACGACTTACCTTTAGCCGAAAAATTGGTTTTAAAATTGATCACATGAGATTGGTTGTTCAAGCGTCTCTGTATAAATACTTCAAAAGTACTTGGATCAATATGACTCAATTGAGGTACCGAACCGTGCATTTTTCGTTTCAGTAAATTAGCAAACTGAGTAATAACCGCTGCTGCAATGATATTATCAACCTCTAACAAGATAGCATCTTTCATAGATTCAAATAGCACGGGATCTTTAATTACTTCAGGAGGCAAAGCAGCCTTTTGTAACATCTCTGCTTCCTCTTCTGTAAATACCAAACAACAAAATCCCTCTAATTCTCCAACCACCTCTGTTGTCAACAAATAAGCATTTCCAGTACACCTTAATTTTAAAGGCGTTTTATCTGCAATTCCTAAGTTGTTCACTCCAATCTGCTCAACGACGATGGGTTCTTTCATAAAGAAAGAAAGTGTCTCTGCGGCACTACTCAATCCTTGGTTAATAATAGCTTCAGCAGTTTGCATTTCTGCGTTGTTAAAAACTTCCATATTATTTTGTTGTCTTGTCTTTTTATCCTAATGCTGCGATGTTGGTACCAATTCGTTTTTCTCTAAATAAATGTGAAAGAATACTAACAATATCTAGTACCAAACACATTCTCCCTGTTCCTAGTATTGTCACTCCACTAAATAGAGCAACTTTGTCAATAGGTGGAGGCAATTTTTTCTCTACAATTTCTTTCTGTTGCATCAACTTATCTACCACTAGCCCAACCATTCGATGATTGTAGCTAACAATGACGATATCCAAGTTTGGATTTCCCTCTATTTCATCAAAGCGTTTGTACAAACTTCCTTTCTCTTCTATTTCCTTCATGGTTTCCATTTCAAACAAATCTTGCAAAAAGACAATCGATATTGTCTTGCCCAAATAAGTAGAAATCAAACCTGTATTAATCTTATGTATTTCGTTTTTAGGCATCGAAATAACTGCTTCTGTATAAGCCAAAGCAATCGCAAATTCTTGTTGGTTCAACTGAAACAACAACGCTGCCTTTACAGCCATAGAAGAAGGCAAACCTAGTATAAACGTAGTCCCTTTGCCCAATTCCGTTTCAATCGAAATTTTTCCACCTATAGATTCTACTGCCATTCTAACCACATCCAATCCTACCCCACGTCCAGAGATCTCCGTAACTACTTCGGCATTTGAAAACCCAGGCTCAAATAAGCACAGTAAAATTTCCTCTTTGGAAATAATTGGAGCGTATTCTTTTGGAATCAAGCCTTTTTTTATCGCCTTCTGTTTAATTTTATCTACATTAATCCCGTATCCATCGTCACTAATTTCAATATAAACTGTATCCTTTTCATTTCTAGCCCTCAATGTCACCACACCTCGTTCAGGCTTTCCCAATTTGAGTCGCTCCTCTGGTGGTTCTATACCATGTCCAACAGAATTTCGAACCAAATGCACCAAGGAATCGCTCATTGTTTTTAACACATTACGGTCAATCTCACTCTCTGTTCCTTCCAGCACCAAATCTGCTTTTTTGTTTTCAATAACCGCTGCATCCCTCAATACTCGATGAAACTTATTAAACAAGAACCCAACTTGCACCAAGCGAACATCCATGACACTATATTGCAAATCAGATGTCAAGCGGTGTAAGCGTGCCAAATCACTATTGATCCCTTTTTCCTCCAGCCGTTGAGCAATTAAAGTATCCTTCTCAATAATCAACTCCCCGACAATATTTAGCAACTCATCCAATTTTCGAACAGGCACCTGGACCATATCCGATAGAATGATTTTATGTCCTGTCTGTTCCAACTCATCGGATTCATCCTCATCATCACCTTCTCCCTCTTCTGTTGCTCCTATTACTGCCGTACTATTCTCTGTATTTGTCTGCTCTTCTGTATTACTCTCTTCTTTATTTTCTGTCGTTTGAACGGTTGTGGATTCATTTTGAGTCTCGTAATACGCCTTTGCCTTTCGCAGGGCAACCTGTAATTTGGTACGAATTCCTTTATAACGAACAGTAGCACCTGTTTTTACAGCTTGAATTAATTCACCCAAGACATCGTTGGCTCTAAACAAAGATTGAAACAACATAGAATCTAAGCTCATGCGTCCCAACTTCACCTCATTAAAAATATCCTCCATTACATGGCTCAACTCAGCAATCGCATCAAACCCCATCCCCATGGCATTGCCTTTGAGCGTATGTGTTATTCTAAAAATGGCGTCAATAGCAGATCGGTTTTGGTTATTTTTTTCCAATTCCGTAAATAGTCGATTGAGTTCTTCATAACTCTCCTCGGCTTCTGCCAGAAACATTTCCTTATATTCCTCTTCTTTTGCCATTGTTAATAATTAACTAATCTTTTGTTTTTTGATACACTAAAAGTCTCTCTTTGAGAGCAACACGATTCTTTCGAAACGATATGTTATTATTTTATGCCAAGCAACTGACCAAAAAGGCAGCAATTTCATCCAAGTGCACCACTTGCTTTACAGCTTGATTTTGAACCGCAGCTTTGGGCATTCCATAAACAATACATGATGCCTCACTCTGCGCAATTGTATAACTTCCAGCATCTTTCATTGCTTTCAAGCCAATCGCGCCATCTTTTCCCATCCCTGTCAATACTACCCCTATTGCTCTTTCTTGATAAGCTTTTGCTACAGAAAGCATCAAACCATCAACAGACGGATTGTTATAAGCCAAAAATTCTTGCTCTGTTTTTCCAAAAACGTACTTTTTTCCTCTTCGTTCTACGGTCAAATTTACATCTCCTGGTGCCAGATAAACATTTCCAGCCTCCAACACTTCTTTTTGCTCTGCCACTCGAACATTTAAAGGCGTCAATTGATTCAAACGATCTGCAAATGCTGGAACAAAATTAGCAGGCATATGCTGTGCAATAACAACTGGAATTGTCAAATTCTTAGGCAGTTGCGTCAGTATTTTTTCTAAAGATCGAGGTCCTCCAGTCGAAGCGCCTAAAACAATACAGTCATAAGAAGCTTTGCTATCGAACGAATGCTCGTGAATGTTTACTGGTGTAGGCTCGTCCCGCACCTCTTCCAAATCAACCGTACTCGCCACCTTTATTTTCTCTATTAAATCCTGTTTTACTTCATCCATATTAACCCGATTCTTAGCGGGTTTATTTAGGTAATCAATAGCTCCTAATTCTAGACCTTGCAGAATAGGATTCATATCAACATTACCAATAGAAGATAAAATAATAATAGGTGTAGGACAATGCTCCATAATTTCAACAACACCATAAATACCATCGTACTCTCCCATATTGACGTCCATTAAAACCACATCAGGCTTTAATTTTTGCGTCAACAAATAAGCTGTTTTGCCGTTATTAGCTTGTCCAATAACATGAATGTCAGGATCAGTATTAATAATATCGTTGATTAGGATACGCATTAGAGCAGAATCATCTGCCACCAGCACCCTAATCTGTTTTTTCTCGTTCACGATGCTTGAATTTATTCTTGCATTTCTTTATCAATAACCTCTAGCAAACTCTCTGTCGTAAAAGGCTTAACGATATAAGCAGCAGCCCCCAAACTCATCCCCTCTTGTATTACAGAATCTTGCCCCACAGCACTAATCATAATGACTTTAGATGGAATATTTTCATCTTCTTTTAATACTCTCAAAATATCTGTACCAATCATATCTGGCAAGATATTATCCAAAGTGATTAAATCTGGAAGTAAATCCAAAGCCATATCAATTGCCGATTCTCCATTGGCAGCCTGTCCCACAACTTCGTACCCAGCTGCTGTCAAAGCAGAATTAATCATCGTCCGCATATACAGGGAGTCGTCTACAATTAAAACTCGTTTACCCATTTTGTTTTTTATTATTTTTCAATAATCAAATTATACATTCTCAATTCAACATGATTTTATTGCAAATAGCATGATTTCAATTATCAATATAAGATGATTTTTTATGTTTTTTTTATTAAAAGTTTACTATTTTCTTCTAATCACTTGTGGCACAAACAGCAACACAGCTTTGCTAACCAACAAACTATGATAATAACAACTAAGTAATCGTTCAGAAAAAACTATATAAAAAACAACCTTCTTTTTGCGCTACTCTTCATCGAAACATCTTGCTTTAGCCCGCTACCACGAAGTAGCACCGCAGGTAAAGCTGCACTGTTCCTCTTCGATTAGCACTAAAAATAAGCCTATTTTTTAGCTATATTTTTTCTGCCCACTTACTTAGCTCTATTGTTTTTCATTTTGTTGAATAAGCCCTTCTCCACATTTTTCTATTTCATCTAATAACCACTCTATGGCTTGCTTTCTATTATTAAAGAGTTTTGTGGGAACTATTCGTCCTGTTTCATTAGGCTTCCCTCCTGATAATTTAAAGTATAAATTGCCTACTATTTTTGCAGCAAATGAATTCAGTATCAATGCTCTTGCAACATCTCCAACCTCTACATTTTGATAATAATGGAGTAGCTCTTTCGATACATATCTATTGGGCACATTCACCAAAAAACCTCGAGACTTTCCATCAATAGCCTTTTTTACCATCATCATGTTTTCTACTGCTATTTCTAGCGTATCTGACTCTTTCCAATCCTGATTATTTACCAACTCTACAATATCATCTTCTCTCAAAATAAACGTCATGGCTCTTGTTTTGTATTCTATCATTTTAGGACATATTTGGAGTAAAAAAATTAGGTAACAGAGCTTATTATCAATAGTTAGCTGCACTCACGCAGTAGCAGCGCAGCTAACTACTATCATTATAATATCATTAGCAATTTAATTTTTATACGTATTAATAAGAAGTTTTAACACCTTCTGCCTCAATCAACTTAACCATATCAATCAAAATAATCATTCGATCTCCTACATTAACAACACCAACCAAACAACTTGCATCTAAAGAAGAATACTGAATCAAAGTAGAAGCTTTATCAATATCATCAACTTCAATCGTCAACGTATTGGGCACTTCCTTGACTAGAATTCCCACTTTGAAAGCCTCGTTCTCGACGACCAACGTATAATTTTGAGCTTCCTTAGCCTCCAAGCCATCTCCCAAGCCAAATTTTTGTTCCAAATCCATAATGGCGATGATATTGCCACGAATATTGGCAACGCCCTTGATATAAGGAGGTGTTTGAGGCATTTTAGCCACACGAGGAGTCAAAACCACCTCTTTAATTTGGTCTATCGGAAGCCCATATTCTTCTCCAGCCAATTTAAAAATAATCAACTGCATTAACTCCGACTGTTCTTTGGCTTTTTGATGATTTTCTGCCTCCCGCTTCACATCATCTATAGTATATTCTGTTTTGTCAGACATCTATTCTATTTTTAATCCAAGAGGAAAAAAGATTATTGCAATTTAAACTTAGAAATGCTTTCTTGAAGTTGATTTGCTACATTAGCTAAGTCTTCGCTAGTAGCAGTTACTTCATTCATACCTTGACTTAGTACTTTACTAGAGCTAGCAACTTGCTCTGTTCCAGAAGCTGTTTCTTCTGCTACAACAACAATTTTTTCTATATTTTTAGCGGTAGCATGAATAGAATCTTTTTGACCTTCGGTAGCTTCCACAATTTCTTTGGACAAGTCCAATGTTTCGTGACTTGCTTTTTCTATACTTTCAAATACTGATTGGGCTTCTTTCGAAGCTTGCATTCCACTCTTTACATTTAGCTCCATGCTATCGATTGCTTTCGAAGCAACACTAATATCTTTTTGAATTTCGCGAATCACTTTTTCAATATCCACAGCTGATTTTTTCGAACCTTCTGCCAATTTTCTAATTTCTTCCGCTACCACGGCAAAACCACGTCCAGCATCACCAGCACGAGCCGCTTCGATGGCTGCATTTAATGCCAATAAGTTCGTTTGAGCAGCAATATCGGTGATAACACTCAAAGCACTAGCGATTTCTTCTGAACGTTCAGACAATATTTCGATAGAATCAGACGTACTGACCGCAGAGTCTTGAATTTCGTTCATACTATTAGCCACTAGCTTAATCGTAGACAAACCTTCCGAAGAGTTTTTCTGTCCTTCTAAAGCAGATTGGTTAATTAATCCAGCTTTCTTAGCCATAGTATCAACAGATTTTAGCACATTGTCCATCATTTTGCTTGCTTCGTCTGTTTGTTGTGCCTGCTGTTGGGCTCCTTCTGCCATTTGTTGAGTGGCGGAAGCTACTTCTTGAGTCGTATTCTTCATTTCCTCCCCTTTCACTAACATTTCCTCAGCTGAAGCAGCTACTAGGTTTCCTATTTGAGAAATTTGCCCCATCAAAACATTGATACTATCAATCGCAACGTTTAGTTCATCTCCTAAATTTTTGATATCACCTTCTATAAAAGAATCGAAACGTTCTGTCAAATCTCCTTTGGCAAGCGCCCCTACAATATCGCCAATTTCCATAATAGGCATAGCCACCGACTCTAACAATAAGTTAACAGAACTTGCCAGTTCTTTCCAATCGCCAGTTGCTTTACTTGCATCCAGTCGAGCATCTAATTTTCCTTCTTCTCCCGCCGATACAATAACCTTATTAATTTCATGCAAAAATTGCTTCTGAGGAGTTATATCGGTAGCTATTTTAACTACTTTTTCAACCTCCCCTCTTTTACCTTTAACAGGAGCATAGATTGCTTGAATCCACAAGGGTTCTCCACTCTTTTTAAACCTCTTAAAATCAGCACTTTGACTTTCCCCTGCTCTTAATTCTTCCCAAAAGCGCTTGTAATTTTCAGAATCAGCATAGCGCTGTTCCAAAAACACTTGATGATGCTCTCCTATCAAATTATCACTATCATCATACCCAAAGAGATGTAAGAAATTAGCATTGATATCTAATATTTTTCCATAAGGATCAAATTCAATTCGAGCAAAAGAACCATCTATAGCTGTTTTTAGATTCGCAGCTTTTAAGGCTTCTTCACGTTCCTCTGTGATATCGGTTGCAATTTTGATAATCCGAATAACAGAACCATCTCTACTTAATAATGGCGTATAAGAAGCTTGCACCCAAACAACATCACCATCTTTTGTTTTTCGCTGAAAAACACCGTGTTGTGCAATTCCATTTGCCAAATCTATCCAAAACTGTTCGTATTCATCAGACGATTTATATTCTGTTTCAACAAAAACTGAATGATGTCTACCTACTATCTCGCTAGGATCATCATACCTCATTATAGAGGCAAAATTAGTATTGACATCTAATATTGTTCCATCTCTGTCAAACTCGACTCTCCCAAAAGAACTATCAATCGTTTGTTGTAGTAAAGTTGTGTAATTATTTTCGTTTCCAGACATCATATTTTGGATTTGATTTTCATCGACTTGATTAATGTTATCTATTTTATGTGAAGATAGGACATCCTCTTTGGCTTCTAATACCAAATCTATAATATTTTCAACTAGATTACTATCTATATTAGATGCATCCAGTGCCATATCCAAATGACCTATAAAAGCGTTAAAGTGAGAAACTTGAATTTCTAGGTGAGCATGGGCTCGCTGGATTTGCTCCCCCATTTTATAAGTCTCTTCTACCAACAAAACTTCTAAAAAATTGACAATTTTTTCTTTTAGCCAATCAATATTTATTGCCTCAAAAAACGGAAGTAATTCGGTGTCGTTTAGGATACGTTCATACCAACGATCAACAACCTCTACTAATACCGATTTTCCTCCAATTTCCTCTAATAGTGTGTTTTCCATAGTTATGATAGAAGAAAAGCAACTGGTAAATCTATTCAATATGATGAAATGTCCTAAGTTTCACCATGTAAAAGAGAACCCCCGTTCTTTTAGAATAGACTATACCAGTCGCACTATTACATACAAATATATAATATATTATTTAAATACACAAAGAAAGACTTTATAATATCACAATGAATTATAAAAAGTCTTTAATTGACTAGTGCTCTACATTTAATTAAGTGGGAATATAATTGCCTTGTATTTTGTACAATAAAAATGTTTTAGTTATTAATTTAAGTAGGACTAAATATATAAAATATATGTTTATCAAATAATAACTACATATACAAGCTCATTCATTTTAAATATAAATAAAAAATATCGCATTCTACAACTTATCCCTATAAATTTAAGTGGGGATACCCAAACTTGTTCTTAGCTTTCAAAAAGGTTTTCTAAGTTTGGGGGTACACAAGTAAAATAAATACCTTTTTTTTAAAATAAAAAAAGCAATTTTAAATCTTAATTTTTGCTGCATCACGCCCCTATTATGAAGGTTTTTTATCAATAATTTGACCAACAATAAGCCAAAAAAAATCTAAAAACCATGTTAACCTAATGGTCTAACTATTAAGTAATAACCCTAGTTAATTTCTTGAAAATTCATTTCATAATGTGTCCCTTTTTGAGTCAAATTTCGTTTAATTTCGCCTCTAAGTTGTTTGGCTAAATTATGGATTAATTTAAGCCCTAAAGAGTTGGTTGTTTTGAAATTTACATCTCTAGAAAACCCCTTTCCATTATCGCCTATATACAGCACATAATTGGGGCGCTCTAAGGCTTCTAGACGAATATAAATAGCCCCTTTTTGATCTCCTTTTAAACCATACTTGAGTGCATTGGTAATAATTTCATTAATCAACAACCCAAGAGGTATAGCTGTATCAATATTTAGCTTTATGTTGTTGGCTTCTATAATCCACTCAATACTATGATTCGCACCTTTCATTGACAAAATCAAATAGTGCATCAAAGCTTCCATGTATTGAGCATAACCTATGGTAAGAAAATCTTCAGACTGATACAAGGTTTCATGAATCATAGCCATCGTATTGATCCGATATTGACTCTGCTGAAAAAGCACTTTGGTTGCCTCTTCATTGATGGTATTGGCTTGCAAACTCAGAAGACTCGTAATAACTTGTAAGTTGTTCTTAACTCTGTGATGAATTTCTTTTAGAAGCGTCTCACGTTCCTTGATAATTGTTTTAAGTTTTTGAGCTGTTTCTTTTTCATTGGTAATATCCTTGCTGTGTGAAGCATAACCAATTGGTGTTCCTGCATTATCCTTAATTAACTGTACAGACAAAAAGGCTTCAAAGGTAGTTCCATCTTTCCGCAATTGACGAATTTCTCCTGCCCACATTCCTGTATCAAGAATGGCTTGAATAACGGCTCCTGTTGTATGGCTTTCTTGGCTATTAAATACATCCACACTTTTCCCAATCAATTCATCTCCTTCATAACCATACAATCGATTGGCAGCAGGGTTTATATACTGTACAATTCCTTCTAAATTAGCAAATGTAATGGCATCCCAATTTTGAGAAACAATGTTTTCAAAGACACTCAAATCTTTGAGCAATACCTCTTTCTCACCAATAATTTGCTTTAGCTTTTCTTTGGTTTCTTTTTCCTTTGAAATGTCCTTACTATGTGATACATATCCAGTTGGAACCCCCATACTATCCCGAATCAACTGTACAGACAAGAAAGCATTAAACAAGCTTTTGTCTTTTTTGACTTTGACCAATTCGCCCGACCAAAAACCTGTTGCTTGCACAATTTTGCTAATTGCATCGGTTTGGTGTATTTCTTGATTGTTCAAAATAGAAACATGTCGACCAATCAATTCATTTTCATCATAACCATACAAACGATTGGTTGCTGGATTGATATATTGTATGACACCATCCAAATCTAAAAACTTGATGGAATCCCAGTTCTGAGAAACAATTCCTTCAAAAACACGCTTTTGAGACTTTAGCTCTACCTCTTGCGTACAGTCTCCTACAATCAAAAGCATATATTGTCCCCCATATTTGTCTTTATCATCTATTAGATTCAGGCGAACTCGATACCATCGCTTGCTGTTTTGGTCTGGCGAACTGTATATAATTTGATTGTTTTCTTTGGTTTCAAAAACAGCTTTTATTTTAGCAACAACATCTATTTTTAGACCATCTGGAAAAATCTCATCAATTGCTCTACCTAAAAATTCATCTGGAGGAATCCACAGCGAACGCTCATCTGCAACCCAATATTTTTTAAATATTAATTTTGAATCGATCAAAAACACGATATCATCTAAAGACTTTAGAATAGAGTTCAATTCTATCATAACATACATTTCTCATACAAACCTAAAGAAACAACTTCCTTCTAATTTCTAAAGGGGTTACCGAATACATAATATCTATACCGTAGTTTATCCAACCAAAATTAATCTCAGAACAATCACCATTGCCACAACAAGACAAACTACCCATAAAAAAGTAGTGACCAAAAATCACAAAAACTCAAAATAAAAAATAATCTTCAAGAACAAAGCATTTAGAGATAGTCGTCTGCATGCGCTTTTAATAATATAGATTTATTATAAATATAATAAATTTCAACTAGCATTTCCAATAATAAAATAAACTTTTAAAAATCAACTCAAAGCAAGTTTTAAAATATATTTGTTGGCAAAAAATAATAGCTCTTTGCTTCAATATCAAAAAGTCAACTTTTTTTCAAAGTATTCTTTTTTAGGTCTTTATTAATTATAATCTGCCTATTCTCCCTAATAGATTATTCAAAAGTATTGCAAATGAGTTCCACCATAGTATATGAACACAAACGAGTTAAGCATTTAGAACAAGGCATTACTGAGAGTACTTTAGCGGTTATTTTAGACACCTCTTAAAGTGAAACGTACAGTTTTATTGATAATTCTCTTTTTTAATTCACAATAATAAAAACCCTTTTGTACATTTGTATTTTAATTAGAAAATAAACTATTCTACATAAAAAAGTTTTTTGGATTATGCCAACAACATCAAACAGAGTAGCGAATACTCCTTCTTCTCCTATTCGCCGATTGGTTCCATATGCCGAAGCGGCAAAAAAAAGAGGCGTAGAGGTATTTCATCTTAACATTGGTCAACCAGATATTATAACTCCTCAAACGGGCGTGAATGCTCTACAAGAAGCTGACTTGGGAGTCATTGCCTATTCACATTCAGCTGGTCTTATCTCTTATAGAGAAAAGCTTGTTGAGTTTTATAGTCGATACGGAGTTGCTGTTGATACAGAACAAATGATTGTAACCAACGGTGGGTCTGAAGCATTGTTATTTGCTATGCTTGCTTGTGCAGATGCAGGAGACGAAGTTATTGTTCCTGAACCTTTTTATGCGAATTACAATGGTTTTGCAAAAAGTTTAGATATCACTATTGTTCCAATTACCGCACACATCAAGGATGGTTTTGCATTGCCAGCAATGGAGGATTTTGAAAAGAAAATTAGTCCAAAAACCAAAGCCATTTTAATTTGTAACCCTAGCAATCCTACAGGTTATTTGTATTCTGTTGAAGAATTGGAAAAACTAAGAACCATCGTAAAAAAACACGATTTGTTTTTGATTGCAGATGAAGTGTATCGCGATTTTTGCTACGAAGGACAAAAGCATACTTCTATTTTGGCATTAGAAAACATGGAAAACCATGCTATTGTTATCGACTCAATATCGAAACGTTATAGTGCTTGTGGTGCTCGAATGGGTGTTGTTCTTTCAAAAAATGAGTCGTTTATGGTAGAAGCTATGAAATTAGCGCAAGCGCGCTTGAGCCCTTCTACTTTGGCTCAAATTCTAGCAGAAGGCTTGATAGATACCCCTCAAAGTTATTTTGGAGACCTAACCAAAGAATACGACCACCGTCGACAAACCGTCATCAATCGCTTACAAGCAATGGAGGGTGTTGTTTGTCCTAATCCTAAAGGTGCGTTTTATGCTTTTGTTAAATTCCCTGTCGATAATTGTGATAAATTCTGCCAATGGCTTTTAGAAGAGTTTGAACACAATGGCAAAACAATTATGATGGCTCCTGGAGCAGGGTTTTACAATACAGATGGATTGGGTGTACAAGAAGCTCGCATCGCTTATGTATTAAATTCTGACGATTTGAACACGGCAATGGATTGTTTGGAAGCAGCTTTGAAGGTATATCCAGGACGTTTGGAGACCAATAAAATCGAATTGGACGTCAACTAAAAATGATTTTTACAAGAGCAGGATACGTAGCCACGTGTGCTGCTTTTTTGTTTCTAAAACGATAATAACGTATTCGTATAACGTCAAACAACATGCAGTACTATCGTTTATTGGTGCAGTAGCAACAACAAGCAACTTTTGGGAATGCCTTGATTTTATGCTTGGCTTTTTTAATAAAAATTAAAATGTTTGGCTACTCATATACTTCATTTAAGAGATTCATTCGTTAAGATAGTGAAGTTTTTTAGGTATTAATTCACTTCTAGTCTTTAAACTTTTGTAAATTTACAGATAATGCTGCTTTTAAGCCGCTTTAAAAATACAAATAGCACTTAAAATCAGCGTATTATTTTATAAAGAACACCTAACTAAAATTTTGTGTATTAATCATTGAGCATAATTAATATACAGAGAAGTTTTTTTTAAGAGGATGCTATTTAGAAACAACAGACCATGCTCTTAAAAGCTTCAGAAAAAAGAAAAACTTTATTTTTAAATTTAGATTACTTTGTAGCTTTACGAAATTATGCTTAAGAAAATAAACTACCGATTTCAAAAGAGGTTTTTATTATCTTAATCATAATAACTACAAGGTCTATCACAAAAAAAAACACGACTAATGAAGAACGTAGGTCTTAAAAATCCCAACGCAGATTTAACTACGCTTGGTCTGAAGAATGTAACCGCTTACTGGAACTTACCTGTTCCTAATCTAGTAGAACGCACCATCGCTATGGGGGAAGGTGTCTTGGCCGATTCTGGTGCACTTGTGATCAAAACAGGAGAGTTTACTGGGCGTTCACCCAAAGATCGCTTCATTGTAAAAGACGCTGTCACCGAAAATACAGTTGATTGGAATGATATCAACATGCCTTTCGATTCTGATAAATTCGATGCTTTATATAATAAAGTAACCGCTTACTTAGAAAACAAAGAGGTTTATGTACGTGATGCTTACGTTTGTGCAGATGAAAACTATCGCTTGACGCTTCGTTTGGTTGCTCAAAAACCATGGTCTGCCATGTTTGCTTGCAACATGTTTATGCGTCCAACAGAAGAGGAAATTAAAAATGCAGCTCCAGAATGGACAATTTTGTGTGCTCCTGAATTTATGGCTGTTGCTGAGGAAGATGGCACTCGCCAACACAACTTTGCAATTGTTAATTTCTCACGCAAGGTAATTTTGATTGGGGGAACTGGTTATACAGGAGAAATCAAGAAAGGTATTTTCTCTGTTTTGAATTATGTTCTACCTCACAACAGAAATGTATTATCAATGCACTGTTCTTCTAATGTAGGAGAAAATGGAGATACAGCAGTTTTCTTTGGGTTGTCTGGTACAGGGAAAACAACGCTATCTGCTGATCCTAAACGCAATCTTATTGGCGATGATGAACATGGTTGGTCGGATACAGGTGTCTTCAACTTCGAGGGTGGTTGTTATGCCAAAACAATAGATCTTTCAGCAGAAAAAGAGCCTGAAATTTTCAATGCTATCAAATTTGGTGCAATCTTGGAAAACATCAAATTCCACGAAGGAACAAGAACACCAGATTATGAAAATACGGAGATTACACAAAATACGCGTGTATCCTACCCTATTTATCACATCGATAATGCTTTAGAGCCATCTCGTGGAGGTATTCCTAAAAATATTTTCTTTTTGACTTGCGATGCCTTCGGTGTATTGCCTCCGCTTTCTAAATTAACTCCTGGTCAAGCTATGTACCACTTTATCTCTGGTTACACAGCTAAAGTTGCAGGAACAGAAGCTGGAATTACAGAACCTGTGACCGTATTCTCTGCTTGTTTTGGAGCTCCATTCTTACCGTTACACCCTACACAATACGCTGAAATGTTAGGTAAGAAAATGAAAGAACACAATGTTAATGTGTGGCTAGTTAACACGGGATGGTCTGGTGGTTCTTATGGCGTTGGTAGCCGTATGCAACTAAAGTATACTCGTGCTATGATCGCAGCAGCACTAAATGGAGATTTAGATAATGTTGAATTTTCTACATTGCCTGTATTTGGGTTGAGCATGCCAATGACTTGTCCTAATGTTCCTGATGAAGTACTTAATCCAAGAAACACATGGGAAGATAAAGAAGCTTATGACGCTAAAGCTCAAGAATTAGCACTTGGTTTTGTTCAAAACTTTGAGCAATACAAAGCACAAGCTAATGAAGAAATCATGGCTGCTGCACCTAAAAATACAGCAAGCGTTCAATAAACAAGCTTATTATTATAAGGTGCTCCTTTTTTGATGTGTGGTGCCTTTTTTATAAGTAATGTCTATATCATGAAAGCCATCTCTAGTCGTTAGGGGTGGCTTTCATCTTTTGATCATCTATACTTCTCTACCAAGGAATTATTACAAAGCTAGAGAAACCTCATTACTCACAAAAATAGTTCACTAAAAATCTCTTAGAGAAGCTATACATCTACAACATATTTTTATATATTGTAGGGTTCCAAAAAATTTGGTTCTAAAATAAGTTGGGAGTTGATACCCCAACAATATATTCACTTTAATACAGTTTTATATTATGCCAGAAATAGGAGAAGTAGTTCGTCTAAAATCAGGTGGTCCCGACATGGTTATCACTTATGTTTACCAAGAAAATGAAGGCTCTCGTGAAAAACTTGCACTCATGAAAGGTTTTGGACCTGGTGATATTGCTTGTGAATGGCAACAAGTAATTAATGAAGAAAATATTCGAACAAAAAAAGAATCTTTTAAAGCTGCTACGGTCGTTTACTTAGATGGTCGACCAGTGAGCTAAGAATATCTAAATTACTTACCTAATGATGGTTCATTCAATATAATTGGATAACCTACTCTAATCAACAAAAGAATAACTCAATTAAAATATGGAAATTGGAGATTTAGTCCGACATAAGGTGTCTAAAGTAGAAATGACCGTTATGCGGTTAATTGGAGATGAGGAAAATGCAGCTTTTGAATCTATTGATCGTCGTATGCAAACCAAAGGTTTTGGAATGGGCGACCCGACTTGTATGTGGTTTGAAGGTAGTATCCTGCATTATGGCGTCTTTAAAGCAAACGAATTGGATGTCTTGGTATACAAAGCCGCTGGTGCAGCTGGCATCGGTGCTGATGACGAGGACTTAGGCGATTTAGATCTAGATATTGATGATTTAGACCTTGACTTAGACGATTTGGATTTGGATTTAGATGATCTTGATTTAGACGATGACTTAGATCTGGATCTTGATTTAGACCTTGATCTAGATGATGATGATTTGGATTTAGACTTGGACTTAGATGACGATCTAGATTTGGATGACTTGGACTTGGATGATTTAGACCTTGATTTGGATGAGGACGATGATTTAGACTTAGACTTAGATCTAGACGATGATCTGGATTTAGATGATTTGGATCTAGATGATGATGGAGACGATTTTGACGATTTGAATATCAACTTTGGAGATGATTTAGATGACTTAGACTTAGATGATTTGGATTTAGACGATGATTTAGATCTGGATTTAGAGGACGATACCGAGGAAGAGAAAGCAGCGGAAGCTCCTGCTAGTGACGACTTAGACTTTGACCTAGGGGACGACTTAGATTTGGATTTGGATGAGAACGATAACTTAGACTTAGACGAAAGTGATTCAGAAGAGGAAGATGACAGTCTAAATCTTGACTTAGACGATGACTTAGATTTAGACGATGACGACAGCTTAGATCTTGACTTAGACGATGACTTGGATTTAGACGACGATGACAGCTTAGATCTTGATTTGGATGATGATGATGATTTAGATTTGGGTTTTTAAGGAGTAAGGAATAATAGATGTCAACATTTCGATTTAAACAATTTACTGTACAACAAGATAAGTGTGCTATGAAAATTGGCACAGATGGCGTACTATTAGGTGCTTGGGCGGATATGCTTCAAGCATCTTCTATTTTAGACATAGGAACAGGAACGGGTGTACTAGCGCTGATGTCGGCACAAAGAAATGCAAAAGCTCTTATTCATGCTTTAGAAATAGATCGAGCTGCATTTGAACAAGCTAGTTCTAATATTGAAAATAGTCCTTGGAAAAATCGACTTAGGATTTTACATCAATCTATACAGGATTATAGTCAAAAACCTTTGATACCACTTTTTGAGAGCATTATATCTAATCCACCTTATTTTAAAATAGAATCGGGTGCTTTGATCAAAGATGCCGCTAGACGACAAGCAAGAAGTACAGATACTCTAACATTCGATACTTTGTTAGACAGTGTTTTTTCCCTTTTACATCCTAAGGGAAATTTTTCTGTTATTTTGCCTATTGACGAAGGAAAGGAATTTATGCAGTTAGCACTGCAAAAAAAATTTTACATAAAGAGATGTACTGAAGTCATCCCTAGAGAAGGAAAAATGAGTAATCGTCTCTTGCTCGAACTTGTTCTTTACGATACTCTTACAGAGAAGAAGTCTTTAATTATCCGAACAGCAGAGAAAGGTAATCATCATTATACAACAGCCTTTAGACAATTGCACAAAGATTTTCTGTTAGCTTTTTAACAAAAAAGCTGCATTATTTTATTATTATTTATAATAATATTATAACTTTATAGTTACATTCTATTATTATATATAAAAAGAAAAAAGGCTAGCAGTAAAAACCTAGACGATAGTTTCCAACTGCTAGCTTAACAAGATTTTTTCTATCCTAGTTTCGTCCCTTAAACTGTATGGATAGTTTGTATCTTATTATACAACTTTATCAAATCCCCTTATTTGCTTTAGTTGTTAATACAAATATAGACCACATTTTTATAGTATGCCAAAACAGAAGTGTAAACTTTTCCCGTTTTTTTCGCCATTTTTAAACACAAAAACCTCCATAACCAATTACAAAACAACACTTTACATGAAATAAAATTTCCCCAAAAAATACCCATTTTTTTTCTCAAAAAAAACTTACTTTTTTTTCTCAAAAGACAAAAAAGAGACATTCATAATAGCGAATCTTAGAATTTGCCTCTATTTTAAAATAACATTTTACAATAAAAAGTCTCGATTACGCTTTATTTGAAAGTCTAACCAAAGCATTTTGGCACTTTTAAGCAAAACGAATTTGAAGAAATTCCAAAAACTCAGTTGGATTCTTAGCGATTTAATTTTGATTGTACAGTCTTTATCTTCCCCAAAGCTCTTCCTCTAAAAAATCTATTTTTCTTGCTCCACTTACTCACTCCTCATTGTATTCATAATTAACAAAAAAGGCAAAGAATATAGCTTCATCTAGTTACTATCTCCCTTGCCTTAACACTTCATTTTTAGATAAGTAAGCAATAATAAGTAACACACTAGTATAAAATTAATACATGAGTTTGTTGTTACTTACTGAGAACAACTTACTTAAGTCAATGCCTGAACTCTTAAAGATATTTATTGTTTAAATCAGGCACTTATCTTTATATAACTATGGTAAACACTTGAAGGTCGTCATAGTCATCAATTGTCTCTACAGTATATGTTCCTGGTTTTAATCCAGTCGTTGAGATTCTAGTTTGTAAACTTTGTGTTGTCTCTTCTATTACAACAACACCCGTCGAATCTATCACTTTAATAGACAAATTAGTAGCTGTTGGTTGGTTGACCACAATTTCGGTCATTGCTTGAATTACAGTTCTTGGTCCTCCATCTACTTTTGGAATTACAACCGTATTAGGAACCTTAATAGATGCGTGGCGCACATCAACAATTCCCGTAATATTTAGCAGCAGCATAACAGCTGCTGATGTAGCAACAAAAAAATTTGATAAATTCATGTTTCAATTGTTCTTTATTATTTAGAAAATAGATTGGGGGGTTCTAATATAATAAACAAGTCACAGGGTAAGTTTTATCAATCAATAGTTATGGGGAACTCTTGATAATCTCCATGGTCATCCACAGTCTCTACTATATACGTTCCTTTACTAAGTCCCGCTGCCGAGATTACGGTCTTTTTTTCTTGGGTTGCAGTTTTTATAACAACATTTCCGTTTGAATCTACTATAGTTATATATAAGTTAGTAGCTGTTGGCTGATGAACGACAATATCTGTCATTGCTTGAATTACAGTTCTCGGTCCACCCTCTACCTTAGCCACTTCGACTAAGAAAGTTGTTGTTGTCTTCGAAGCTTCAGCAACGACGCCTAATGTAAATGTAATAAAAATTAATATCGTGATAAAAAACTTTGGCATATTCATAATAATAATCTGTCAGTCTGTGAAGTAAATAGGGGTATGGGGTGGGTTTCAGAGTTTAGCTATTAATTAATTGTTATAGAGAATTCTTGATAATCATTATAATCATCTACTGTCTCTACAGTATAGCTGCCAGATTCTAATTCCTCTATTGAAATCACAGTCTGTTCACTTTGAGTCTCTGCTTCTATGACGGCATCGCCACTAGAGTTTTTGATGGTAATATATAGATTGGTACTTGTTGGTTGTGTTACCGTAATATCAGTCATTGCTTGAATTACAGTTCTTGGACCTCCATCTACTTTGGGGGTAACAACCAAAAGGTTAACTACAGGTTCTATTGTTGTTGTACTAGATGCATTCAAAGAAAAAGTAGTACAAACGAATATGGCGATAAGAAACATTAGCGTCTTCATATGATATAGGTATTTGTTGTTGTTAATAAATGATTGATTTGTGCAGTGGTTCTAGTTGGTACAAAGCGATTATTCTACAGCAATCGAAAACTCTTGATAGTCACCATAGTCGTCTACTGTCTCTACTACATAGTCACCTGGCTCTAAGCTTTGTATCGAAATCATTGTATTTTCTTCTTGCGTTTCTGCTTCTATCGCTGTATCTCCATTTGAGTCTTTGATAGTGACGTATAAATTGGTTGCTGTTGGCTGCAATACTGTAACATTTTCTTCTGCTCCAGTCATTGCTTGAATTACGGTTCTTGGTCCACCTTCTACTTTTGCCATCGTATAATCAGGGAAAACATTTGTCGTTGAATTGGCATTAAAAGAGAAAGAAATAGTAAAAAGTAGCGCGATATATATTTTGAATAAGTTCATGTCTGTCTGTATTTAGTTGTGTGTTTATTAAAAATTGATTGATTGATTGATTGGTGTTGTGTATATATTTGATTACTCAACGTTTATGTAAAACTCTTGATATTCTTGAGAGTCGTCAGTAGTTTCGATCTTGTAAGTTCCTGCATTCCACTCTTCTGTAGAAAAAGTAACTTCTTGTGCACTAGTAGTCGCTTTAGCCATAAGTTGTCCATCTGAGTTAAGGATAGTGATGTATAAGTTATTAGTTGTTGGTTGCAAAACTACAACCTCGGTCATTGCTTGGATTACGGTTCTTGGACCGCCTTCTACTTTCTTGGCTTCTACGGTTATATCGTTATCAATAATTGTAGGCAAAGTAGCAGCTGCGTTGAATGAAAAAGTAATAGAAGTAAGTACGGCGATAAAAAATTTTGAAATATTCATGTTCCCTGTAAGTTTTATATTTTTATATCTAAAAAAATGAAGTGTTAATTTGCTTTTTACAATTTATAGTCGTAGATTTATGGCTATTATATCAATAAGAAATATATTTCCACTTGATAAAAGGCTAGCGCATGAGTAATAGACGACTCAAAACTGCTTAGTTTAACAAGATTTGGTCCTGAAGAATTAGAACATATTGTCCCTTTTGTTATGTATGCTTTAGAACCTTTTGTCCTTATTAACCAACTTTAAATAAGTCCCCTTATTTGCTTGGTTGTTGACACAAATATAGAGTGCCTTTTGTCCAATAACTAGGACAAAAAATGGCTCATTTCCCCCTTTTTAAAAAAACTGGGGCTCGCCCTTAATTGACACAACTCATTACAAATCAATTTTTTATAACCATTTTTAACCTTTTAAAACGTCCCCAAAAATGGAAAAGAAAAAAGTTGCTTTTTTTTTAATAAAAGCTTTATCAGACAATGATAGGGGGACTTTTATTAAGAAAATAAAGTGCGGAAAAACGACGAAAAGTGCAGAGCGACATGAGAAGTTATTTGCCTACTTGGAGAGCCTTCAATCTACTGATGAAATCAATTCAACCAAACTTGTAAAAATGCTGAAGTTGTCTAGCTCTAAAAAGTTGACTCCTTTGTATGGCGAGCTGATTTCTGACATCAAAAACCACTTAATTACTTCAGAATTAAAAAAAGATGAACTAGTACAAGAACTCTTATTGCAAAAAGCGTTATGTAACAGAGAAGAAGTAGAATATATTAAAATTTTACACGAAGAAATTCGAGAACGAATTAGTGAAAATGCAGACAAACCTCTTCCTCCTGAAGTTTATCATCAATATGCTCAATTCTACAAAAACCTATATTCTCATCCACACACCAATACAAGCAAAGAATCTGCTTCCATTTATTTGAGTTTTAGCGAGAACAACTTAGACACCTCTTATTGGATTAGTAAATTAAGATTGCTGATAGAAAAAGCCAACAGGGGGATTGCATTGGCACACGAACGATTCTTGCTTCAAGAATTAAAAGAACTACCCGATCTTACTCAATACAATCATAATAATGATAATCACATATTGAGTATCTATGCTCGAGTGTACAAGTTTGCCTTGGCTCCTTTCCAAAAAGAAGACCTAGAACACGTATTGACGATCATTGATAAGTATTCTTTTAATTTGCCAAAAGAAGACAAAGAACGTATTTTCACATTCTTGATGGGTATTATAGACTATTACAGAGTACACGAAGAAACAAAAACAAATCTGACAGTTTACGAAGTCTATAAGGTTTACAAAATGGGCTTTACCAATTTGTGGTTGGTTCAAGATGATGGCTTGATGTATTTTGAAGATTTTATCAATATGCTCTACTTAGCCTTTTACTACAAAGATTCTAGTTTGTTAGAATCTATTGGTTCTGATTATACCCAATACATCCATGAAGGATACGATTCTTTTATTTCTATGCTATCCAAAGCTTATAATTTCTTCTTACATAAGCAATGGGAAGCGGTTCTAAAATCATTTTCAAATCAAGAACTTCCCAACAAAGAACATCGTTTGCACTTTATTGTACAACGCAACAATATTGAGATAAAAGCCTTATTTGAAGCATTTGTTCACGATAAAATTGAAATTCGTGATATCTTAGGCTATTTAGAAAAACACTATCGTTTTATACAAAGAAGAAATACGTATTCGGACGAGAAAAAACTTCGTAACTTCAATTTTATCAAATTCTTAAGAAAGCTGTATACTTATCTTACCAAGCGTATCACATTTAATTTCAACAAGGAAATTGCAAAAAAAGAAATTACTGCATGGATTGCAGAAGTAGAAAAAGCGGGAACAGAAACTATTGATCAGCCTTGGTTAAAATCGATTGGTGAAACACTCTTGCAAGAATTGGGGCTTGGCGCAGCATAAACATACCTCAAAAATCTCATTGAATTGGTGTATTATTTGTGGTGAATAAACAGTTGACTAATCACTAAAAAACAGTTTATGAAGCTTTTTCTATCACTAACATTTTTAAGCCTTTCTTGTAGTCTTTGGGCTCAACCCCAAAAATCCAATCATCCAATTCGTGTTGAATCTCAGCCAACCTATACCAAATGGCAAAAAAATTACTTTATCTCAAAAATTAGCTTCTTTGAGAGACGTACGGTATTAGATTTGAAGTTTGTCTTCGAAAGAGGCACCAAAGAATGGACTAAGTCTGTTATTTTTATGCCTCCTAATACGGTTAATTCATGGTGCCTCAAAGACCCTGAAAGTGGTCAAATATTTGACCTGTTAGAAATTAGTACGGTTAAACGGAATGGCGTAGAAATCAAGGAACGCATTAAGTCTCCTAAAGATAAAGTGCAAATTGAGTTGCCCTTAGAAGGTAGACCGAAAGAAGTATTTACTTGCCAAGTACACTTTCCTAGACTTCCAAACGAATTAAAAATAGTCGATCTACTAGAAGGTCCTAATAGCAAATATTCGAAAGGACACTGGAATTTTTTTGATATTCAACTTTTCCCTGTTGCTCCCGAAAAAACCGCTCCTTCTATGCAGGAAAAAAAGGAAACTTCTGATGTTAGCAATGACTTTAAGTTGACCTCTGATAATCCTCCTCAAGATCAACCCGTTTTACCTTCTGCCTTAGTTTCAATGAACGATATAAAGTGCAACAAAAAGTTAGAACTTAGTGAGATAGTATTCCAAGACAATTCTATCAAATTTCAAAATATTATCAAAGCTGAAAGAACGTTGTCAATCTTGCGCACCTATCTCCTAGCGTATCCCAATAGCCAAATTGAACTGTATGGTCATACAGATATTTTTGGTACTCCTCAACGAAATCTAGATCTATCTCAACAGCGTGTTGATAAATTAAAAGATTGGTTTATTCAACGAAGTATTTCTACTTCCAGAATAAAAACACATGCATTAGGAGGCACTCAACCTTTATTTCCTAAGGGGAATGCAAAAAATAGACGAGTAGAGGTGCAGATTTTGTGCGACCTATCTCCTAAAAATTAGTTTCTATTAGACGATTCGAACTTGCCATTAGTCCTATTCAAATAAATTTCTATATTTGTAGTCTAGTAACTTTACTGACTTTAATATTATACTTCGTAGTTTTTTTCGTTTTTTGCAAAAAGTAAAAAAATCCACGAAGTAAAGTAATATACATCAAGGAATTAATAGCAAGTCTCATTCTATTTTATGCGCCAACTTATAAAAAAACAGCCTTTCTTAAGTAGTTTATTCATCAACTTGGTGCTTTTTGTCGTTTTCCTAAGTATTTTCTATACTCGATTTGGAACAACCGATGATGTCGAGATGCAAATGGTTTTGGCAGGAACTGGGATTATACAAGAATCATCGGCTAATCTGCGTTGGTCTCATATTTTTTTGGGGCACTTACTTTCTAACCTATATATTTACTTTCCTAGCTTACCGTGGTATGGTCTCTACCTAACTGTTGCCCATTTACTAGGAATGTCTGCTATACTATATAGTATCTTAATACTAAAACCAAGTTATTATAGAGTAGCTATTTTTGTAGCTTGCTTTTTACTGGGCGAAACAGCCTTATTGCAAGAACTCCAATTCACCTCTTCTGCCCTAGTCTTAGGGACAGGTGCTGTATTTTTGTTATTTACAGCCATTTCAAACCCCAAAGATAAACGGCAAAAGCTGTGGTTTTCTTTGAGTTTTGGGATGCTCTTATTGGTAGAAATGATTCGTTGGAACTCATTTCAACTGATTGTAGTTCTAAGCCTTCCCCTATTGTTGTATGCTATTTTTCAACAAAAAGAAAAGCGCATCGCCAACCTACTTATTTGCACATTAATGCTTGTTGGAGCTTGGGTAGTCGAACAGGGACATTATTGGATTCAAAATCAAGATCCTGCTTGGGAGGCTTATAATGAATACAAACACTCCTTATCTGCTCACGATATTTTAGATTATCACAAACCTCAATACGAATGGAGTCCTTCTACAGCAGACGATTATTTCTATAAAGTAGGTTGGGAATACGAGGATTTAATGCTTTTTAAACATTGGTTCTTTGCTGACTCAACTGTTTACGGCGTTCAGCAGTTTAAAGCACTTCAAGAAACCTTTCAAAACTGTCCGTATCCTCAAGAACACTTAGAAGACCGACTGTGGCAATTTTTTATAGGGTCTCCCATTCAAGACTATGTTTTTTATGGTTTTCTATTGGCAGGACTTTGTTTGTTATTCATCAAGGGCAATCGTTGGATTTATCTATCGTTAGGCACCAGTATTCTAATGATTTTTGCTTTATTGTGCGCACTGTTTTTATTCAAACATCTACCCTCTAGAGTCAGCTACCCAATGGCATTCTATTTGATTGCCTTATCAGGTTTGTTCATTACCTACGACAAAGAATTGCAGCGAAAAACCAAGTTGTTTAGTTTGATTTTTATCAGTTTCATGGTTTTATCAAATCTAAAAATGGTCACACTAGAGAGTAGTAAAACAGCTTTTAACAAGATGTATTGGTCAGCGGCATTGGATAGTTTAAATGCTCAAGCCGATCAACTTTATATTGGAGGTGGCGATTACTATATGCAATCTACAATGACTCCTTATCAAGCAACCAATGATTCGCTATTTTTAAATTTTAATATGCTTGATTTGGGACATTTTGCGAACTCCCCCAATCACTACAAGCAATTGGAAGCCTTTGGCATTAAAAACATTCATACAGAAGCGCCATTGGATACCAATATTTATCTAATTCACCGTTATAATGCCTCATTCTTAAATTGGTATGCTAATTTTTTGGCACGACACTACGACTTGCACATTCAATACGATTTGGTACGCAAAGAAAAGAATGTCAATGTTGCTGTTTATAGAATTCAGGAGCAAATTAGAGACAAGCCCAACTCGCAAGGCATTAGCTTGTCTAATATGGAGAAATTAGGTATTCAACCCAAAAAGAAACAATCATCTCCTGAAGATGCCCAAAAACCCAAAGCCAATTATTTAGAACAAGAGCATTTTTACTTACCCCAATAAGTATTCTAACAAAGAGATTTATGGTACTAATGATTGGGCAAACTGCAATTTATTCGTTAAATTAGTTGTCTAGAGTTTTGCTATCCTGCAATTTGTCCGTATGGTAAAACTCTTAAATTTGTCAATACCCAATATACCTCAATGAGTCTTAGTGTTTATACCAAGAAGAGTAAAGAAAAACTGATGCTTTCTCACAAGCCATTTGCTAGTGGAGGAGAAGGGCATCTATATCGCATTATTGCTCCTCGCTCCTTTTCCAATTCTGTTGTTAAAATTTACCATCCCAATAAACTTAGCCCTACAAGAGAAGCTAAAATTGATTACTTATTGGAATACCCTCCCAAAGATAAAGGACAAAATGCTATTGTTTGGGTACAAGATAGTATCAGAGATGCTGCTGGCAACTTTCTTGGTTTTGTCATGCCTTTGGTTGAAGGAGAAAAATTAGAAATTTTATGTACCTCTAACTTGCCTAAAAAATTAGCCAATACTTGGTATCGGTTTCATAACAAAGCAGACAATGCACTAGAATTGAGATTAAAAGTTTGTTATAATCTCGCTACAGCAATTCATCAAATTCATGCTTCCAAACGCTATATTTTAGTAGACTTAAAACCAGATAATATTATCATTACCTTAGATGGTTTAATTTCTTTGGTTGATTTGGATTCGGTAGAGGTTGTTGAAAATGGTCAGAAGTTGTTTGATGCTCCAGTGGCTACGCCCGAATATACTCCACCCGAATATTACAACAAAAACAATGCGCACGACCCAACACAACAACAAGCTTGGGATCGTTTTAGTATGGCAGTCATTTTTTACAAACTACTCATGGGCATCCATCCCTTTGCTGGTTCTTTTCGGTCTCCTTATGATAATGCTACGACCCTAGCCAAAAAGATAGAACACCATCTTTTTGTTTTTAATCCTGAGATCAGTTCTTATAAAAAAAGTATTCCGCCTCCGCATGAATCCTTTTATCACTTGAGCCAAGAATTCCAAGATTTGTTTCTACAAGCTTTTGTAACTGGTAGTAAACAACCAGAATTGCGACCAACAGCACATGCTTGGTGTTCTGCAATTATGCAACACTTGGACATTCAGCGTTTCAGAGTTCTACCATCAAAATTAATTCAATTACCAGAAAACCAAACGTTATTAGAGGCGGTATACCAAGCTAGTATTTCACCTGATGCTTTTATTCAGGAATTAAAGAGGCCTACAAACAATTCGCTGATAACTTCATTTCCCACAAAGAAATCTGATGCAACCTTTATGCTTCCTCTTCGGCGAATCAACGCTGCCATTTTAGCATTAGGACTGACCTATGGTCTTTCGAATATTTTTTTTAATAACAACTTGCCTGTTGGTTATTTGGTGGTACTAATTACAGTTGTTAGTTCGATGACAATCCTTTTGTTTAGTTTTTTTAGTCGTCAAAACAATCGAGAAGCCTACTTGCTAAAGATATCTTTATCAGAAAGTCTAAAATTTGCTCAAAAACAGCAACAGATATTTGAAGGGATCAAAGAACATTTAGAACAATTTTGGAAGCGGTTGAATCAAGAGCATTCTAAATTTTTCCCCAATGCATCTCAAAACCAACATTATTCCATTCAACAATCTATCGCTCATGAATTTAAGCAACTACAAGAAGATTTGGAACGACAAGATAAATTGGCTAAAGACTTAATTCAATCCGAGACTTTTGAATACACTGCCCTAAAAAAGAAATACAATCGTGCTCTACATACCAATTCTGATTTTGCCGCAGCAACATCCTTAGATGCAGAATTATCAGCGATTGATTTTGCATTACAAGAAAGTATGGAAGATTTGCAAAAAACGTTGGGCAAGGAATTAAAGGCAACGCAACTCGAATACGACCAAGTTGTTGAAAAAGATCAACGTAGACTTCGAAATTTGGAACGTTCTGTACAACAAAAAATTGGACAATATCGAAAAACAAGCTTGCAAGCTAAAAAACAAGAAGAAAAGAAGACTTTGATTAAAATGAAACGTCAAATTCAGAAAGATTTTGCCAACGTTCCCAATAATATTGCCACCAAAATTAGCTTGTTTAAAGATGAAATCAAACATTTTTTAAATCAGCACAACATTCAAGATATCCATCAAATCAAAAACATACAAGCTCCAGGGATTGTTACCCTAGAAGATGATAAAAAAGTCTCGATTGCTCCACTCAAATATTATCAAATCCACGAACTACTGGAATGGTGGATGGCGGTCAAATTGGGAGAAGTTGAATTGAGTAAAACACTAAAAGAGCAGATTCATCAACATTACGAAGATAAATTTCAGGGGTACAAGAAAAAACTTATGGATGAACTCAAAAAAGTGCAACAAGAAACTGCCAAACGCAAACAATCGATACAAAAAGAAGCTTCGGTTGTGCTTAAAAAATTACGAGAAAAAAACACTCCTCAGATTGCCGTATTAAAAGAAAAATATGCGCAACAAAAAGCTTTTTTGGAGCAACTTTTTGAGGCTAGAAAAATAGAAGAAACCGAAATTCATGAACGATACCAAACTCGGTTTGATGCTTTGTTAGAGGAAGCTCAAACTAGAGCTAATAGAAGTAAGGAGGCTATTCAAACTATCTATCAAGCTAATACCGCTGATTTTAAGCGTATTGCTGCTTATCAAAAAAATCGAGCTAAATATACCATTGGTTTGGAACGCCTAAAAGAAGAATACAGTCGCTTAAAAGATAGTCGTTCTAGGTATCAACGTACCAAAGAACAAGCTCAAAAATATCAAGAAATCGACCTTTGGAAACACCTTCAACAAATGTTTTTTATCGCTCCTATTTAATTAGAATAAACATATTATCATTACTTCTTGGAAAAACCGTATCAGTTTGATTACAAATAGGTTGTACTAGTACTGCTTACTTCCTTAAAGAGCTAATAATCAAAACTAATGTAAAGATGCTTTTTTATTTTTTTGCAAAAAATAAAAAATCCACGAAGTACTAATACAATAATACTAATCAATGACAAAAAAAACAGCTTTAATTATTGGCGCTTCTGGCTTGGTCGGTAAACGCTTGGTTCAACAATTATTACAAGACGAACGCTACGAAAAGATCACGGCATTGGTTCGAACACCATTGGAAATAAAGCATGAAAAGCTAACTCAAACTCGCTATGATTTTAACTGGCCTAATGCGGACTTGGCCATCGGAGATGAGTTATTTTGCTGCTTGGGAACGACAATCAAAAAAGCGGGCTCTCAAGCTGCTTTCAGAAAAGTAGATTATGATTATATCGTAGAAACTGCTAAAATTGCCCTAGCTAATGGCACTAAAAAAATAGCCGTTGTTTCTTCTATGGGAGCAGATAAAGATTCTAGTATTTTTTACAATAGAATAAAAGGCGAAACAGAGGCAGCCCTTCAAAAATTAAGTTATGAAGCGTGTTATATCTTGCGACCATCTTTGTTAATGGGGGCTCGCGATGAGTTGAGAATGGGAGAATTGGTAGGTAAATTATTTATGACAGCATTTGCTTTTGCTGTACCAAACAAATACAAGGGTATTGAGGGCAAGCAAGTTGCCAAAGCTATGATCGCAATTATGAATTCTAATAAAGTAGGGTTTCAAATTTTTGAATCAGATGCGCTTCGCACTTTTTAGATTCAGTTGAAGATTTAAACTATGAATATGAATACCCATAGTTTAAATCTTCAACTAAACTTTTGGTTATCTTCCTTTTACTCTACACCAACAGCTTGGCATTTATTCCACAACCAAGCTTTCTCCTCTCCTTCCAACGAAGGCGACAAAGCTGCATACACACGTTGATGATACTGATTCAACCATGCAATTTCTTCTTTTGACATCAAAGATAAATCAATCAATTCCGTTTCGATTGGAAACAAGGTAATGGCATCAAATGCCAAGAAATCTTTATTAATTGGAGAAGGTATACAAAGCATTAAGTTTTCAATTCGAATACCATATGCACCTGTTTTGTAAAAACCTGGCTCATTAGAAGATACAGTTCCCGCTTTTAAAGGAGAGGAACCTCTCAAGGTTGTCGTACTTTCTGCAAACCCTTGAGGGGGCTCATGGACTCTCAAAAAGAAACCAACTCCATGCCCCGTTCCATGTCCATAGTTCAGACCTGCATTCCAAAGATTCATTCTAGCCAGTACATCCAGTTGAACCCCAGTTGTACCTTTAGGAAAATGAGCCGTTTGCAAGGCAATATTACCTTTCAAAACTAAGGTATAGTGTGTTTTTTGTTGCGCAGTCGGTGTTCCAAAACAGATGGTTCTTGTAATATCTGTTGTTCCATCCAAATATTGCCCACCACTATCAATCAAGAGCATTCCTTCATTTTTGATGGTAGCGCAAGTTTTTTCTTCGGCACGATAATGCACAATAGCTCCATTGGATTGATACCCTACAATTGGCGGAAAGCTCTCGCCTTTGTATAAATCTTGTTGGCTTCTGAAGTAAATTAGCTTATCCGCTACTTCTGTTTCTTTTAAATCTCGATTTTCAACTGTTTTTTCTAACCAGTTGAAAAAATGAGTTAAAGCAATTCCGTCTTTAACCATTACCGATCTAAAATGAGTTATTTCTGTCTCATTCTTAATCGCCATTATCGGCATAATAATCGAAGTCCCCTTTATCAAATCCGCTTTGAGAGAAGGCTCAAAAGACCAGCTAAAGTTATTTTTGTCTACAAAAATGGTATCTTTTGCTGGTAATACACTCAAAGCAGTACCTACAGCATGGTAATCCTTGAGGGATACTCCTGATGCTTTTAATTTACGTTTTAACTCTTCAGGCACTTTATAATCTCTAATAAACAAGGTTGCCTTTTCTTCACTCACCAATAAATAAGAGAGCACGACAGGAGTATGATCAATATCCCATGCTCGAATGTTCAACAACCAAGCGATTTCATCCAAACCACTAATAAAATAATGCTCTACTTTTCTTTTTTTCATCTCCGCACGAACTTGCGACAACTTTTCTTCCCTAGACTTACCATTGTAGAAAACATCATAATCGTATGCAATTGTGTCAGGCAAAGGGGGACGGTTTTCCCAAACTTTACTACTAATCCGTTCGACATCTTTAATGACAATATCTTTAAGACTACAATGAGATTTTAAATAAGCAATTTGTTGTACAGAAAACAAACTTGCTTCTACCCCTATTGTTGCCCTTTCAGGCAATGTATTACACAGCCATTCAACGTGTTCTGGTGCATGCTGTACTTTTTGTTTGTGCAAGGTAATTCCTGTCCCTTCCAGTTCTGATTCTGCTTGCAAAAAGTATCTGGAATCGGTCCATAAAGCAGCATAGTCCGCCAAAACAACTAACAGTCCTGCTGACCCTGTAAATCCTGAAAAATAAGTTCGTACTTTCCAATGTTCTGCCACATATTCGCTTTGATGAGGATCATTAGCAGGGATAATTAAGGCATCAACACCTTCTGATTTCATAGCAACACGCAGTGCTTTCAAACGTTCTTTTATGGTCATTTTATTATTTATTTATTATTTTTAATAGTAGTTACTTAGTAATGCTACTTCGTGGTCGTTCGCTTTGTTACTTGCTACACTACTAGCACAAAGGCCCAAGGTCATGAACCTAGCGAACTAACTAAAAGCGCAGCGCTCACGAAGTAATCAACGACCACAAAGTAGCAGCGTAGCTAACTACTAATACTAGCAATACTTCATTAAAAATTGCCAGTAACAGATCGTACTTACTCCAATATTTTTTTCACTAAAAGACCACTCCACAAAAAGCAAGATAATTATTTGACGAAGTGGTGCAACTAATGTAATTACATTAACAGAATAAAAGTAAAAACAAGCGTAAATTTATTAGACATTACCAAAAATTAGGAGTCTCTTGTTTGCTTTCCAAATTTGTTATATTGGTACACTTAACCGCAAATTTCTTACAAATGGACAATATAAAAACCTATCAGCATATCAATGCCTCCAATGCCAAGCTAAGTTTTGGTATTTCTAGAATGGAAGCCATTTACACGCAAAGAAAAGGGAAACCAGATGCCCCACATCGACATAATTACTATACAGCCTTGCTCATAAAACAGGCAAAAGGAAAACATTTTATTGATTTTGAATCCTATCCACTCAGTGATTTACAAGTTTACTTCATCACGCCAGGGCAAGTACATCAACTCATAGAAGAACAAGTTTCTATAGGGTATTCGATGGTCTTTTCCGTAGAGTTTTTGATACAAAACAACATTCCTCTTTCTTTTATTGATGATCTTAATCTTTTTAATAATTATAACCAAAATCCACCTTTAGATTTAAATATACAGCAATTTGACAAATTAGCTTATTATTGCAACGAAATGATCGCTTGCCAAGACAATACCCACAAATACAAAACAGCAGCAACAGGGGCTTTGTTGAAACTATTTTTAATTACCTGCAATCAAATTTGCACCTTGCCTACTGACAACCCTCAACAATTGGAAGCCAGTAATTCTATCTTAAAAAAATTCAAGCAGTTGGTCGAAAGTAATTATTTGACATGGCATTCTACTTCTGACTATGCCCGTGCTTTAAACATTACACCAGATCACCTCAATAGAACCATTAAATCCTTGATTGGAAAAACTGCTAAAAATTATATCCAAGCTAGGATAACCATTGCTGCCAAACGATTGTTGTACTTTTCTGATTTGAGTTCCAAAGAGATCGCTTACCAATTAGGGTTTTCTGAACCTGCTAATTTTAGTGCTTTTTTCAAAAAAAACACGGGCTTATCTCCCTCTCAATTCAAAAAGTCGTGATGCTATCAACAACTCATTTTATCCATAACTAAAACAATATAACACTATGTACGCCAAACGAAATTATAGTTTTAAAATGACCGCCAATTGGTCCAAAAAACCTTTTTTATATGGATTAGTCTATGCGACCGCAATCTGTGCCATTCCCATTGTATTAAAAATTAAATTTTCTTTGCCTTGGCAACCTGTCAGTGTTATTGGTATTGCAGTGGCTTTTTATTTGGGGTTCAAAAATAACAGTTCTTATGATCGCACTTGGGAAGCTCGAAAAATATGGGGTGCTATAGTCAATCACAGTCGCTCTTTTGGCGCTGCTACAATGGCATTTGTTCAAGGAGATGGTCGCGAAACAATCCAAAAAGAACTACTTTATCGGCATATTGCTTGGATGACAGCACTTCGTTATCAACTTCGTTTAAGCAAGGAATGGGAGCATACACAAGAACGTATCAAAGGACTTTATAATCCTACTGTCTGCGAAAATTATTACCAACAATTAGACACAGAGTTGTTGCAATACATTCAACAAGATGAAGTGGATTATTACAAAACAAAATCCAATATTGCTACTCAAATATTGATACGACAATCCAAACGACTACAAGAACTAAAGGATTTAGGCTATTTTAATGATTTTAGACATGTGGAGTTTCATGAGTTGATTACAAAACTATATGATGATCAAGGAAAATCTGAGCGCATCAAAAACTTTCCCTTTCCTAGACAATATGCCTCTACGGCACTATGGCTAACCATGGTCTTTTGTGCCTTGTTGCCCTTTGCTATGTTGGATATTTTTATGGAACCAGCAGGTTGGACAATTTTCTTTTGTCCGCTAATTTCAGCTTTACTTATTTGGGTTTATTTTCTGATGGAAAAGATTGGCGATTATTCCGAAAACCCTTTTGAAGGAACGTACAACGATGTTCCGATTACTTCTATTGCTAGAGGAATTGAGATTGATTTGAGAGAGATGCTTGACGATACGAATATTCCTGCGCCACTACAACCCCAAAATGGCTTTTTGTTATAATCTAATAGATTATCCTACTACTAATAACAACAGTATTGAGCAATAATTGTTCATCGCTTTTTCATAAGTTTTATCCGTTTTTTCATATTCCCTAATTGACTGTTTTACTCGATATTTGTAGTTACAAAAACAAACGAATATGAATCGAAAAAACTTTATAAAAGGGGCTTTGTTAACCAGTTGGGCAACCATTTTTTCGCCTGCTAGTATCAAAGCTGAATCAAACAAAAAATCCACTTATAATAGATTACTGAATCAAGTTGGATTTAATCATTTACCCAATAAACAAGATAAAACGATGAACACAGTATTGCATAAAGCCGATAGTAGAGGAAAAGCTGATCATGGATGGTTGAATAGTTACCACAGCTTTAGTTTTGCGAATTATTACAACCCCAACCGAATGAATTTTGGTGTTTTGAGAGTCCTAAACGACGATCGAGTAGCAGCCAATAGAGGTTTTGGAAAGCACCCACATGACAATATGGAAATTATCTCTATTCCATTAGAAGGCGACTTGGAACATCAGGACAGTATTGGAACAGTTTCTGTCATTAGAGAAGGCGATGTACAAGTAATGAGTGCAGGAACTGGAATTTTTCATAGTGAAATGAATAAAAATAAAGATAAAGAAGTCAAATTTTTGCAAATATGGGTCTTTCCAAAAGTTAAGAATGTTGAGCCTCGGTATGATCAAATTTCTATTCGGGCAATCGAAGAAAAAAACAAGTTCTACCAAGTATTGTCCCCCAACAAAGACGATCAAGGTGTTTGGATATACCAAGATGCTTGGTTTCATATGGGAAAATTTGAAAAAGGCAAAAAAGATAGCTATTCGATCAAAAAGAAGGAAATGGTGTCTATATCTTTGTTCTGGAAGGCAATGTTAAAGTCGATGGTCAACAATTAGAACGTCGTGATGGCTATGGGATTTGGGATATAGAAAAATTCAACCTAGAAGCTAGTTCAGATGCCAAAGTTTTGGTCATGGAAGTTCCCATGAATCTCTAATGGAATGTTGTACAGGTTGTTAAAAAACGATGGTTCTTCTCAATATTTTGGGAGGAACCATTTTTATTGAATATTTTTGGATTTTCAACAGCCTTTATTCTCATTTACGACCAACAATTATTTCATTGATTTACAATTAACTTAAACCCATTTCTCTTTATGCCAAAATTACTAATTTTCCTTTGCATCTTCTCTTGTACTTTAACATCAATAAGTGCCCAATATTATGGTGGTTCTAAAAATGACAAAGGGGTTGCTTTTTGTCAAATTGATCAACAATTTTTTCTTGCTGGTACAACTCGAAGCTTTGGAATGGGAAGTGACGATATTTTTGTTGTAAAAGTTAACGAAGCATGGGAAGATAGTTACCACTCTGAATGGGGAGATATTCACTTTGATGTAGCAGGGGACATTACGGCAACTTCTGACGGACATTATCTTGTAACAGGGCATTCATGGGACGCTCCTGGAGGACGTAGTACGGTCGTTTTGGCTAAATACAATACTTCCAGTCAATTAATTTGGATTGCTTATTTTGGTGACTATCACAACGATTATGTATACAGTGTCAAAGAAACACAAGATGGAGGATATTTAATGACAGGTATTAATAGAGCACAAGGCGATTTAGGGGCTATTTTCTTAGCTAAAACGGATCAAAACGGTATTTTGCTTTGGCAAAAATTTTATGACACAGTAACAAGGGACTCTGCTAAAGACATAGGTATGGATGTTGTCGAAGCTAATGATGGTTCTCTTCTCATTTTAGCCACAACGAGTTCTTTTATTGGAAAAATAGCCAACTCTTCTGAATATTTTGGTTCTTCAGCGTCTAATATTTTAGTCATTAAAACAGATGCTTTAGGCAACGAAATTTGGAGAAAACCTTTTGGCGGTGTTAAACATGACTTTGCTAGAAAAATTATTTCAGATGGTACGGGTCATTTTTATATTGTAGGTTCTAGCATAGAACAAACCAATGGGAGTTTTGATGTCATTATTTATAAAATAGATAGTAACGGCGATTTGATTTGGCGGAAAAACTTTGGTGGAGATGGCTACGAATATGGCAATGATATTGATATTAATGCCAATGGAGAATTACTGGTTACAGGAACGAGTAGTAGTTTTTCAGTAGATGAAAAGCCAGATATTTTTGTCTTAAAATTAAATGCGAATGGTCAAGAAATCTGGTCAACAACTTTAGGCGGAGAAAATAGTGACTACGGAAATGCGGGAGCATATTTGGCAGATAATTCCATTGGTATTTTAGGCACTTCCAAAAGCCATTCTAATCAAGATGAGGATTTATATTTTGTGAATATATCGACCACTGATGGTCGTATCCTCAAAGCACTCAATCAAGATAACACCATCGAAAATATTGCCCCTATCCTGTTCCCTAATCCAACTCAAACATATATTAATATTGATACCAAAACAAAAAATCAAAATACAACCATCAAATTCAAACTCTACGATATTTCAGGAAGGCTGATTCAAGAAGAAATGTTCCAAGGCAATTCTCAAACCATTTATTTTAACAATCGCTTGGCTCAAGGAGTTTATGTCTATAGGATTGAAGTGAACGACAAAGGCTATCAGGGCAAGATTATTATTAACTAATTTTTATAAATCATTTATTTCAACAAAAGACCAAGTCAATTGATTGTTTGCCAAAACATGCTTAAAAATAATAGCAACATCGGCTGCATAAATCGTTTGACCAGTTTGTAATCTATATCCATTTCCCAATCCTGCGGCTAAGTATTCAACTCCATCAACCGAAGTTTCGTGGAATGATTTGTACCAAGACCCCGTGTCTCCCATGATGTGAAAAACATTCACTCCTCTTTGTTTGGCATTAACCATTAAAGGATAGATAGATTTGGTATAACTAGACGAATCATGATAACAATGTGCCATCCAATTTTGAGCCTCATTATGAGCATAAGTAATAGGATTCGATACTCCTGGTACATCTATAGCAATACCGTGATGTATCAAAAACACCAAATGACCTGACTGTATTGTGTCACAAACAGATTTCACCAAATTATATTGAGCATTTAATTTTTCACAATCCAAAGGTGTGATATTTCCATCTAAAACAACAACCGTTAAGCCATTCGCACTATAAGCATAAAAACTTGGGCGTTCTGTAAATTCTTCAATCCATTCTAGATTCCCATTTCGTGTATCATGATTTCCCAATGCCCAATGTGTCATCGGATTATCTAAGTCAAACAGGCTATCTAAATATTGCAAGTTAGTATACTTCAAGGCTGCTTCAGACCCTACATCTCCCCCCAACCAGATACCATCGAACTGGCTCATGTCCATAGCCTCCAAGCGAAAATCTACTTTTTTCCCATCAGGATCTCCTTGATAAGGATGTCCAAAAAATGCATATGTCAATGTGTCTTGAGCATTTGTGCAGACGACAACACTCCCCATTAAGCAGATCGTCCACAGTATAGTTCTTAATATCGTCATGTGTTTTTAATTTACATGGATGTGTCCTAAATAAGATAAGCAATTACAAAATATACGATCTTGCGGTAGCCCTATGCTGCTACTGCACAGTCGTAAAAACACTTAAAAATACGAATTTAATTGCTCTGGGTATAAATTTTAACAGTAAGATTAGTTCCCCCTACACCTGCTGTTCATTTGTTTTTCCATTCAAATCATGGCTTTATAATAAGAATACCTTATCTTAGTAGTTAGCTGCACTGCTACTTCGTGGTCGTTGATTATTATTCGCTACGCTCATGAGAGCGCAAGGCTAGTTCCCTGCGGTCATGAGATCGATATTGCTTAGTTGTTTACTTTTTCACCAAAAAGACAAAAAAGTACATTCATATTACATTGATAATCAAAGTCATAACACAAAATACACTAAAGTCACAACTCATTAACTATCAAGCCAATAAAGTTTTTTCTTTCAACAAACTATTGTCATCTTAGATTATAAGATATTTAACTCCTATCATACCGTCTACTATGAAATTAAAATTTTATTTTCTTATATCCTTTTTTAGTAGTTTAGTAACCTTTTCCTTATCGGCACAAACAACAATCAATCTCAAAGCATACTACTTTCCTTATCAGAATTTTTTTGAGCCCATTGTCTACAAATATGTCAATTTAGACAATCCTAATGATATTTTTTACTGCCTAATGGAAACAAAAATAGTAGACGGAGATACACTAGTCATTACCAATACATTTGACCAAGCTTTTTATGAGGTAGATGCTGGTGAAGAAAAAATCACAGCACAGGGCACCGAATTAAGTCGCTATACGATTTATATCACGGGTATTCTTACGCCAACTCGTCCTATACACAAAGATATTTTTCGTTGGCAACAAACGAATAAGGAAAAAATAAAATGGTCGGCTCGATACAGCAGCCCTTTTGGAGAAGAAAGTATCCGAAAAATGCGCGAATATGTTGGTACTGGTGCTGATTATATTTTTCAAAAAAAAACCTATCCAAGTATTTTGTTCAAAGACTCTTATCGACATAGCATAAAAGCCAATAAAAGTGTCCGCACTTCTGATTTTCATCAACTGTCCTTGTACTGCAAAGGGATTGGATTGGTTGATTATCAGCGCGAGATGGACAATGGTCTTCAACTCCATTATCAGTTAGAAAAAATAATCTCTAAAGAAGCATGGGATGCACTTAAAAAACAACCTTATGTAACTGAGAAACCCATAAAAAAAATCTAAACCAAACTAAAAAAAGCAAACATTCAAAAAATGCAGAATTTAGAAAAACTTAAATTTCCTATTGGTGAATTCTCCCCTCCTATTCAAATAGACGCCACTACCATAACACACTGGATTACGAGTATAGAAGCCTTTCCAAATCGGCTTGAAGTATTGGTCAAAAATTTAAGTATTGAGCAACGAAATTGGAAATATCGCCCCGAAGGTTGGAGTATCAAACAGGTCGTACATCATTGTGCTGATAGCCATATGAATAGCATCATTCGTTTCAAATTAGCATTGACGGAAACAAACCCTAACATTCGCCCTTATTGGGAAAATAGATGGGCAGAGTTACCTGATTCTTTGGACAATGACCTCTCTTCTGCTCTATTGTTACTAAAAGGTTTGCATCAAAAATGGGTTTTTCTTCTAAAAGCATTATCTACTCAAGATTTAGAACGAGAATTCATTCACCCTGAACATGATCGACGTTTTTCTTTAAAAGAAAATATTGGTATTTATGCTTGGCACTGTGACCATCATTTAGCGCATATAGAACAGGCGATTAAAGCGAAAGGAGCTTACAATTAAAATTTTGCTACAATGAACTACAAACAATTGAGTGACAAGATATGGATTATAGATCGCTTTTTGTCCCCTAAGGCTTGTGAAGATTTAATTTTTTTTAGTGAAACTAGAGGCTTTGAAGAGGCAGAAGTTAGCCTATCTTCAGGTTCTAAAATGATGAAGGGGATACGCAATAATTATCGCTTGATTTATGAAGATCAACAGTTGGCAAAAGAGCTTTGGGAAAAGTTGGCTCCTTTTTGTCCTCATCAGATAGATGGTTGGAATGCTGTCGGACTAAATGAGCGTTTTCGCTTCTATCGCTACGAAAAAGGACAACGCTTTAAACGACATATTGATGGGCGTTTTCAACGAAATGAATGGGAAGAAAGTCGGATTACATTTATGGTTTACTTAAACGATGACTTTCTTGGAGGAGCAACAAAATTTGATGATATTAGCGTCCAACCTCAAATAGGTTCTGCTCTTTGTTTTATGCACGAACAAAAACATGAGGGCATGCCCATCTTGAGCCACGCTAAATATGTCCTTAGAAGTGACATAATGTATCGGAAAGAATAACTTCAGTAAGAAACTATAAGTAATGAATAAAGACATCATTCAAGAACGAAGAGATAATTTAGAACAATTTGCTAAAGAAAGCTACCCTGTTATCATTGATTTTGCAGAGCGTTTAGAACACCATGATCCTTCTTCTATCTTACTTAACTCAGAAGCCATGACGCTTTTTGTTGGTACGGTAGCCGAATTTATGCAATCAGAACCTGTTGATGCAGAAACAAGGGTATGGATTTCTGTGCGAATTGGGTACTTAATTGGAGAGTATTTGATTCAAAAATACGAAGGGCATTGGGGCGTTAATTTGAATGAAAATTCTCCCCAATATGGTCATTATGTCGTCTTTGCTATCTCTCCTACCAACTCTCAAAAAGCCTACCCTGTTGATCCATTTGAAGCTGCCAATGAGTTTGTCAACCAAGAGCCAGATAGAGATTTGATTTCTTTGATTGAGGAAATTGAATTGATGATTAAGTAAATCTATTGATAACGTTTTTTTTCTCAACCTTCAATTCAAACGCACGATACACCCTTAGTTACCAAACCTTAACACCCTAAAATTTTATGTCAAAAATCACCCATGTCTATTGGTTTGCTCCTTATAATTTAACTTGTCCAAGTACTAGATATAGAGGCAAGATGCCACTTGAATACGCCCAAGAAAAGCATAACATAACCTTTGATTTTGTCACACCTAGTCGGTCTCTCAAAGGGTTGTATGCCTTTGCTAAAATTTATTTTAAAATTTTATTCTTTCGTAAAAAAAATGCACTCATTGTCATACAAAAGATTTGCTCCAATCGTCTTTATGCCAATGCATTAAAATTGCTTGTTTTGCTTAAAAATAAGCAGACACTCTACGACTTAGACGATGCTGAATATTTACGTCAAGACACTAAATCACTTCACTTTTTTCTCCAACATTGTGAAAAAATTCAAGTTGGAAGCCTTGCTCTAAAAAACTACTGCCTCCAATTCAATCCAAATGTTTATATAGCGACTTCCCCTGTCTACAGACATACCTCCAAAAAAGTTTCGAAAAATAAAAAAATACACATTGGCTGGGTTGGAGATGTAGGAGATGGCAATAACATATCTCAAAATTTCTCTCACAAGACCAGTCTTTTTCACATTCTTTTTCCGCAAATTCTACAAATAAAACACCCTTTAAAATTATCTATTATTGGAGTTAAAAAAGCTAGTGATGTTCCCCAAATAGTTAGATTTTTTGAGCAATCTAAGAATATCGAGCTAGACATTCCATTAAATTTAAACTGGGAAGATGATGCTTGGTTGTATCCTAAAATTTGTCAATTTGACATTGGTCTTTCTCCGCTTGTGAAGCATCCTTTTAATATTGCCAAATCTGCTTTTAAAGCCAAACAATATCTTTCTTGTGGAGTGCTTACTATTGCAAGTAATGTAGGAGAAAATAGCAGATACGTCAAACATGGATACAATGGTTTTATAGCAGATCAACCGAGTGATTTTGTAGACTTTATTCATCAAGTGGCGACGATGAGTCAAGCTGAATACCGTGTTTACTTAGAAAATGCCTTCAATAGTTATGAAAATTTTTCGATGCATAACTATTGCCTGCTTTTGCTACAGAAAAAGAGGGGTACATAATGTTGTCATCAATATAACATCCATATACCAAAAGTGGCTAAAAGCTAGAAGCTTTTAACCACCTTAATATATTTCATCGGAATCAATAAGCGTTATTTAATCACGCCTAATTCTTTACCTACTTTCGTGAATGCCGCCACTGCTTTTTCTAAATGATGGCGATCGTGTCCTGCTGAAATCTGCACTCGAATTCTTGCCTTTCCTTTAGGTACGACAGGATAATAAAATCCAATAACATAAATTCCTTCCTCCAATAATTTATCAGCCATTTGCTGTGACAAAACAGCATCATACAACATAATTGGAACAATTGGATGATCACCAGGAATGATATCAAAACCAGCAGCTGTCATTTCCTGACGGAAATAAGCCGTGTTCTCTTCTAGTTTATCCCTCAACGCTGTGCTTTCTGTCAGAATATCCAATACCTTGATTGAGGCCCCCACAATAGAAGGTGCTACCGTATTAGAGAATAAATATGGGCGAGAACGTTGGCGTAACATTTCTACAATTTCCTTTCGAGCGGCCGTAAATCCACCCGATGCGCCTCCTAAAGCCTTTCCTAAGGTACCCGTAATAATATCTACTCGTCCCATAACATCTCTATACTCGTGAACCCCACGCCCTGTCTTTCCCAAAAAGCCAGTAGAATGACATTCGTCAATCATAACCATAGCATCGTACTGATCTGCCAAATCACAAATTTTGTCCAACTGTGCAATCGTACCATCCATAGAAAACGAACCATCCGTAACAATAAGACGACGGCGTGCGCCTTGTGCGGCTTTCAACTGCTCCTCTAAATCATCCATATTATTGTGTTTGTAGCGATAACGAGCTGCTTTACACAAGCGAATTCCATCAATAATAGAAGCATGGTTTAACTCATCTGAAATAATAGCATCTTCTTTATTCAGAATCGGTTCGAAGACACCTCCGTTGGCATCAAAAGCAGCGGCATAAAGAATAGAATCCTCCATACCCAAAAAGTCAGCAATTTTTTGCTCCAACTCTTTGTGAATATCTTGCGTTCCACAAATAAAACGCACCGAAGACATACCATATCCATGCGTATCAATAGCTTCTTTGGCAGCTTCAATGACAGCAGGATGAGAAGACAAGCCCAAATAATTGTTGGCACAAAAGTTAATTACTTCTGCTCCTGTGTTCGTTTTAATATCTGCGGCTTGAGGTGTTGTAATGACACGTTCCTCCTTGTAAAGTCCAGCGTCTTTTATATCTTGTATTTCTGCTGCTAGAGCATCTTGAACATTCTTAAACATAGTGTGTATTTTTTTGATAATTTAAATAGCTTCTTGTTAGCAATAGACATTATCACCAAACAAGCAACAAACAATTGCTCATTAAACGAGCTATTAGATTAAAATCTCCTGTTTTCTGTTGCCAACCAATGCTACAAAAACATTCTCTCATCGTACTCAGAAGAACCTTGCGCTTTGATTCGCTTTAGATTAACAATCATATCTTCCACCATCGCAGGCAAATCATATTGTTCTTGCCATCCCCAATCGTTGCGAGCATAGGTATCATCCATATTTTCGACCCAGGACTCCGCAATTTGCTGACGGAAATCAGGTTTGTACGTAATCTTGAAATCAGGGATATGCTTTGTTATTTCCGCGGCTAGTTCTTCTGCCGAAAAGCTCATAGCACGTACATTATAACCATAATGCATCGAGATTTTCTCTAACGGAGCATTCATCAACTCTATTGTTGCACGAATGGCATCAGGCATATACATCATTGGAAGATAAGTATCCCGCTCCAAAAAACACTCGTAGGGTTCACCAGCTACGGCTTTGTGAAAAATATCAACGGCATAATCTGTTGTTCCTCCGCCAGGCAATGACTGATAACTAATCAACCCTGGATAACGTAACGAGCGAACATCTAAATTAAATTTCTTGAAATAATACTGCGCTAAGTGCTCCCCCACTTCTTTGGTGATTCCATACATTGTTTCTGGTTGCAACACCGTAAACTGTGGCGTTGCCTTTTTAGGCGTTTGTCCTCCAAAAACAGCAATAGAGCTAGGAAAATAGACTTTGTCTAAATTTTCTTGACGGGCAACTTCCAGCACATTAAACAAACCATTCATGTTCACATCCCAAGTCTGGCGAGGATTTTGCTCTCCTTTGGCTGAGAGCAATGCAGCAAGATGGTATATTTGGGTAATCTTATGTTTTTTTACAATGGCTAACAAACGTTCTCCATCCAAAATATTCAACTTTTCAAAATGACCAATAACACTTGTTCTTGGTGGGTTGATGTCTGATGTGATTACATTTGCAATTCCATAAGTATCTCTTAGAGCATGACTTAACACGGTGCCAATCTGCCCTTCTGAGCCGATTACCAAAATTTTATCTGCACTCATTACTAGTAGTAGTTTTTTATTTTTAGGTAAAGTAGTTTTGTACTTGATTTTTTGGCTTTTCAAATATCTACTTTTTTGGTTAAATACCTTGTATTTTTACCTTAAAAGATGCACTAAAATTGCAGAAGCACCTATTTTTTGCCAACTATCCTGTACTTTTGTTCTTGAATTGAAGCAACAGCAACACCAATTGCTTCCCTACCAAGGAGCAACTCTAAGAAAGTATAAAATTTATGAAATATATTTACAGTATCCTGTTTATTTTTGTTCTGGCACCTTATGTCATTGCCTGTAGTGCCGCTTATCAATATAGTTTGTTTCCCTTAGGGAGTACAGCAGGACAACTTATTTTATTAGAAGTAGAATTGGATCGCTATTTATCCAATCCAAGCAATCAAATGATGCAAATGGGTGGAGGACGCCCTTTTGAGAATACCCCAGCTATTGAAGTTCGTTGGAAGGGAACGCTAAAAGTTTTTACCTATCAAATGGGCGAAATGGTTTTGAATACAGATCTAGGCGTTATAGATATTTTAGATTCAGATTATGAAGAAGCCTTACTTCCCTATTTTCAGAAAGCTTATGAAGCCGCCCGTGTTTTGCCTATGTTTGAAGCAGCTGTCTTGGAAAATGTAGGCTATTGTCACCATGATAGAAGTTGTACTTTTATGGAACTGCGCATTGACACTCAACAGGTCAAGTTTTATGCTTCTTCTAATGAGGAAGGCTACGAAGACAAATCCTGTCTTGTGCCTTTTGCTGAAAAAACATTGTTAAAAGTAGAAAATCAGACTAAGATTAAGTTTACTGATTTTGATAATGTCGAAAAAGAATTTCAAGTGGATTTTTTCCGACTCTGGAGCCCACAAACCATCCGCCGTTATACTGTTGGTGGACAAACGGTACAAGTGTTTACCATTGGAAGAGGTGACAAAAGTCGTTATTATGAAACCAAAGAAACAGAATGGAAAACACCTGTTTTAGAAACAATAGGGCATTATATTCAAGGAAAGGACGTTGTTTTTCATGGACAACGGTTTGATTTCTTCCATGTTTTTTAATGTACAGGTCACTCTATAACTCTGCCTTTTACTGCTTTGCAATCGACTTCATATCAATAATCTTTCCTTCCTTATCTTTGAGTACAATCCAATATTGTCCTGTTTCTAGATGACGAATATCTATTGTATTCTGTTTGATAACAGGTCGTGAAACTCGCCCTAATTTATCTACAATCTCAACTTGTTGAAAATGAATTGTAGAGGATAGATAAATATAATCATTAGAAGGGTTGGGGTATACTAATAGTTCATTCTGTAACAACGGTAATGTTGAAATGGCTGTATTAGGGCTGAATGAATCGTAAATAATATAATACTGATCACTTGCTTGTCGATTCGTAAAACCAGATATAATAAATCGTCCATCGTTCCTTACTTGAATATCAATTCCCATATCAAAAGAAGTCCCGCCATAATAGCGTTCGTTTTTAATTCCTCCGATTGAATCAATTTCCATAACAAATAAATCGGTGCCTTGTATAGCGTTGTTGTACATATATCCTGTTACAAAAATTTCATTAAGAGATTTTACTACTAAATCAAAAATAGCATCTCCATTATTTGTTTTGGGTATCGTTCCTTGCCAAAGGACATTCCCTTGCAAATCTGCACGAATCAAATAAGGATCGAAAGCGGTCGAAGTTGCCGTCCCCATTTCTCCTACTATAATTAACTGGTTATCATAAATTAGAGCTTGCTTGCAACCGCCATTATAAGGATTGGCTACCACTGTATCCCAGAGCATATTCCCCGATGCATCACAACCAACAATAGCCACATTATAATTACCAGCAGGTTGCAATTGATCGCCGACCAAGAGGTATCCACCCTGAGGTTTTTCTATCGCAACCATTCCAATATCATTTCCTCCCAAGTCGTGCACCTGCATCCAATCAAAATAGTTTTTATTATCAAACTTTGAAATCAAAAAATCATTGCCAATTCGATTGGGCAGAGACGCAAAACCAGAAACAACAAAACCTCCATCCTGCGTAGCCTTGATATCAAAAAACTGTTCGGTTTGTCCTGTTTGTCCATAGGTCTCAAAAGATTCAAAGATGCCTAGAGTATCCACAATTAATATAAAACCATCTATATCACTCGTCAAGATATTATGCGTTTCTCCTGCAATAATTAACTTACCTCCCTTATAAATCATATTATTAGGGTAATCATTTTCAGATCCTCCAAAATAGCGAATTGGAACCATCGTATTTCCCAAAGAATCAACCCTTATCAAGGTAACATCTGCCCCACCATTCGTTCCAGTATTGGTAAACCCAACTACCCAAAAAGAACCATCTGCCATTGGATAGGTTGCAATTGCTTTTTCATTGACCAAAGTATCTCCAAAAATAAGTTCTACTTGTGCATGCACATTCGCCATAATATTTAGAAAAAGGCATACCAATAAAATTTTCTTTAAATGGTTCATAATTTTTTATTTTAAGGATGGTTCCCTTTGTTATGCAACTTAAGAGCATACTACATTGAATATGGTGGTATTCGTTTTTTTTGTTTCAGTACTTATAAAAATACGCTAATATTTTTTAAAACTTATGTTCATTCCAATAAAATCATTTATTTTCTTGTGCTTGTTTGGGCAGATTGCTTAAATTTAGTTTTCTATTATTCTAGTAGTCTATTTACTTAATACTCCGTTGATACCACGCAGTAATGTTTTACGACTCATAACAATCTAATCATAATCCATCCACAATGACTGATGCCAATAACAATCCTTTAGAGGTAAACGATTCTACCCCCAAAGAGACACTCCCTAAGAAAAAAAATAATCAGATTATAATTATTGTTACCCTACTTTTATTGGTCGTTTTTGCAGTGGGGTATTACTTTGTGTCTACCAAAAATGTAGCAGAAGAAAAAATTATTACGCTAGAACAAGCTGCACATCAATCGGATAGTTTATACAATGAATTAAAAGTTGAACTGGCTAGATACAAACAAGAAAATGAAGAATTGTATGCTCAAATTGCTCGAAAAGAGGCGGAGCTAGAAAGTCAGTATTCCAAAATAAAGCGCTTGATAGAACAAGCTCAAAAAGATAAAGCTGCTCGCCGAAAAATTCAATTAAAATTAAAAAATCTAGATTTAGAACTCGAAAATATGCGTGTTTATGTCGATGAACAGACCCTTGATTTGAATGAATTACGAGCTGAAAATCGCCGTCTCAAAAAAGAAAAAGAATTGTTAGACAAACAGTACGCTAAAGAGTTGGAAGAACGCAAACGACTCGCCGAAGAAGGAAAAAACCTACAAGATACCAACGAAGAACTCAACAAAAAAATAAATACGGCTTCTGTTCTACAAACCAACAATGTACATGCCAAGGGCTTGCGCTTAAAAAATAATGGTGACCGACGTGGCATCAATTCTGCCAAACGTACGGAGTTTATAGAGGTTTGTTTTGATATTGTCAAAAACGAAGTCTGCGAACCTGGAGCCAACCGCTTTTATTTGCGCTTAATTGATCCCTCTGGTGCTGTTGTTAGTGACCCCAATAGAGGTTCGGGCAAGCTTACCTTATTTGAAGAAACGGCAACCATTAGTTACACTACCAGCAAAATATTTGAGTACAATCCTTCTGTCAAAAATCTTTGTATAGAATGGTACGCTTATCCCAATACGCCGTTTCGAGCAGGAACCTATAGAATTGAGTTGTATAACAAAGGGCGCTTGGTAGGTACCTACGATTTTAATACGAAGTAATGCTAAAAATCGAAGGAGGACACCTCACACTTGAAATGTCCTCCTTCTACTATTAAGAAATATTCATTTTTGATTACAATCCTATTCCACCATTTCCTGTTCCCATTTTATGCTCTATCTCCTCCTTAAATTCATCCATTGTCTTTTTACTATATGACTCAGGAACAATAAAAGCATCCTCGTCTAAATTTTCTTTGATAACATCAATAGCGGTAATCTTAATGAGCATTCCCTCTACTCGCATCTCAAACCCTAGAGGAAATCCTTGCATCACTCCCAATGTTTTTTCTACTTGCGAAAGGGCGGTAGGGCGTAACTTTTCAGTTAAATAAACAATCAGTTTGTCACTGCTTCCATCCCCCATCTCTAACTCTGCCTTGTAACAAGGGTACTTTGCTATCTTTTGTTTTTTGTTTTTAAAGTACTTTACCTCTACATCTTTTGTTGGTGCTTGATTTCTGCCGCCAGCTTCTTTCAATTCTTTTAGAAAATCACTGTCTTCATCAATAGATACAGCCGTTTTTTCATAAAAAGTAGGGACATCCATCAACAAGGTAAACAGATTTTCTGTCATATTATTAATCAATTGAAAACTTGCCATTCCTCCCATAATGGAAATATCCATTTTAGAGTCTTTTCCTTTTAGGTATAAATTAATAAGAGAACTATTGGCAAATTGAGCCGCTTCGGGCATACCCTCTACCTCAATTTTGTATTTGATAATACCTTCATCAAAATTGGCAGGCTTCTTCTTTTGTGCACTTGCAGATGTAATAATCCCCAAACCAATAATCAGTGCTAATAGGAAGTTCATTCTTTGTTTCATATGTATCTGTTTTGTTTAGTAGGCAAAAATTTATTGTTAGGGGCATTATTATAATATACTGCATCGAAGCACAAAAAGTTAGAAAAGTAAGCTATTTTATTAATTTCTTAACGATTCTTTTCTATTTCTTGCTTAGCAGCTTTTTCCAAACCATCTACTGTTGTCAACTCATAGCCCTCTGGTATACTTAAAGAAAAAGCCCCATCACTTGGCGTTCTAGAACTAACTTTATCAGCCATAACACGAACTGTTGTACCTTCATGACGCACAATAATCCCAAGTGGAAATCCTTTTATTTCATCTACTAGATAAGTTGCAAAAGGGTCTCCTTTAGGTGTAATCTTATCGGTAATATACAGAATAATGTTGGCACCAGATTCTTTATCCTTCATCAAGACTTTCTGACAAGTATAACCTGCAATCGTTTTAGTGTCTTCTGTATGACGCATAGGGTTTTTAGCCGCCTTTTCCATATCCGCTTTAGCTTCTGCCAACTTATTTTTTTCTAGTTGAAGTGCTTTTTTTTGCCCTAAGACATCCATTAAAGACAATCCTTTTTCTGCCTTATGATCTACTACTAAACTAACGGTGTTGGTGCCTCCTGCTACTTTTGCAACTGCCTTGGTTTTCTGACCTTTGAAAGCTACTTGCAACGAAGAACCCATCGTTAAAAATGCTGCGGCAGGTTCATCACTATCAACACTAATAGAGTAACTAATATAACCATCCGTAAGTGCAGATTGAGCCTGTGCAGAAACAGCCAATACCATAATTGTAAATGTCAATACTAAAAGACGCATAAATTTTTTATTAGATAAATAGTCCACTTCTTTTTAGTTGCCAGCAAAACATTAAAAGCACCTTGTGTTAACTAATTTTACTATTACTTAGTAGTTCGTTGATTTTTTACTTTTTTACCAAAAAGACAAAAAAGCAAATTTATATTAGTTTGATAATCAAAATTTTAACACAAAACGCAACGAATGCACAACTTACTGATCATCAACTGCGAAGCACTCATGCAATAAACTAATAAAGTTTAGCTTCGCTGCTACTGCGTGGTTTCAACGAACTATTGATTACTAAAAGAAGCGGATTAATAATTAGGAATTTATTTAAGAACATTATCATCAGTCATTTACAATAGTACTGTCATTGCAAACAACCAACCATTAAATTTGATAACAAAACACCAAAAATTAGTGCTACTAAGAATGCCCCATCTTACAGACCTAACGTTCCACCCATATTTTTGAGATCTTCTTCTGTCATTTTAGTGTAACCTTCAGGAACCTTCGTATTGAAGATTTTTTTAGATAATTTATCCAAGGAAATATTAACTGCTTCAATCTTAAACTTCATTCCTTCTGCTTCCACTTCCCATGCCAAAGGAAAACCTTTCAAGCCAGAAAACTTCATCATATCCATATCCCCCAGATTGCCTGGTTTAATTTTTTCTGTGATATACACAATAACAGGATTGGGTGAACCTTCTACGGTCATTTTAGCCTCTTGGCATTTATACCCTGCAATTTTTTTATACGTTTTGGTATACTCTACCTGTGGTGGCTTTTGGTTGACGTTTTTAGATTCTTCAGCCGTTTTTTCCATAGACTCGTTGTTCATTTCCATAAACTTCTTTTGTCCCATCATATCCATCAACAACAAACCTTTTTTATCCTTATTGTCAAAACGACCATCTATTTTTATCATTCCGCTCATTACATCTCCAACAACTTTGGCATTATTAGGAGTAAAAAACAGATCTATAGTAGATCCAGTTAATGCCGCTGCCATTCCACCTTCGGCAGTAATTGTATATTTTACATGTGCCTCATCAACTGTTTTCGATTTCTTTTTCTGTGCAAATGTTGGTGCTGATATGGCGACCAATAAGAGGCTAAATGTAAAAAGTTTTAATACTGATTTCATTGTATTGTATTTTTAAAAGATTAGTAAGTAGGTGATTATGCTTTTCCATCTAAGCAACGCTCTAATTCACGAATAGTTTCAGATCTTATTGCTTTAATTCTTATTATACAAAAGGAATACCACAAATGTTTTCTTACCTGTTTTTTCAATTCTATTAAGATATTAATCCTCCGTTAATTAGTTTGCTTTGTTACACCTTCGGTCGTGAGCTCGCTATGCTCGGTTCGCTCATGACCTTGGGCTTTTGTGCTATTAGCACAAGCCTACTCGGCAAGTTTAGTTACCTGCGGTGCTACTGCGTGGTTCCACGGAGTAATTAATAGCTTTTTTAAAAGAATAGCACTATAAGATAGGATACCCTCTAAGACCTGTTTATTTTTTCTTTTTTCTTCGAGCCGCACGTTGTTCTTTTTTAGATTTTGGTAAACCTCCCATAGCAACTAGCTTTTTGAAATCTTTTACCAAGTCATTGGGCACCATGATAGCTAAATCATAATGTTTGATTTTCCAAACACCATCTTTTTTTACCAAAACCCCTGATCCACGACAAGTTCCCATTTGAGTATCGAGCATTTCCTCAAACCAAGCTGTTTTTTGATTGTTACTAAAATAAATTTCACGCTTAGAAGCAGTAAATGCCCAAGCAGTATCGCGCTCAAAGGCAAACTTCGACCACTCTCTCAATTCGTCTCTCAACCAACGTTCCGAGGCATCTGTCCCTAAGTAAATGCCATCTTCTGTCATTGCTCCAAAGAAAGCATCGGCATCCGCTGTCGCTGAAGCTTCGTGCCAATGGTTCAAGACGTTCTCAACCATCCCCTTGTTCTCCACAACCGTTTCTTCTCTGATACAATTTTCTTTTCGACGCGTATCTGTGATGTTTGTAATTAGCCAAGTTCCTTTTTCAGATTTCCCTAAGGTAAATACATTGACTCCACAATGACTCAACTGATTCGTTGCCCCTGTAAACATCGTATATTCAGTCCATACAATTGCCAAATTATCATCTTGACTAATATCATAGTTCCATAAACGCTCATCATAAACGTATTTTTTGGCAATTACACGCTTCATAAATGTCAAAAAAGAAGCTTTAGGCACCGCTTGAATTTTGGGAGTGCCGTTTTGAGTTAGTGTTGTAAAAAGCACGCATTGATCGTGCATCAATTGATCTAATGCTGTCGTGTCTTTAGCCTCCATGGCAACAAAAAAATTATCTATTACTTTTCTAATTTCTCCCTTCGATTGAGCCTGAATAGCATTACTCCAAAGAGCAATCAACAATGTAAAAATTAAATTATATTTCATACTATTTATTAATATTTTAATACTCAACAAAATGACCTAAGCAGTCGGCGTTGTTCTAATAAAACTACTAGATCAATATAATCCTAAGATAATTTTTTTTGTTAAAAAAATAAGTCGTAACTCATATTCATCTTCTATAAACAAAGAGATATACGACTTACGACTTAAAAGCAACGACGAAAACAACTGTTTAAGCAAGCACTCAAAATGATTCGTAAACATTTTGTCTGTCTTTTGAGTTTAGCTCAATCAAAATCCAATGCAAAATATAATTTAAACAAATTCTGCTTCCTGACTTATAGCTTCCGCATATTAATTAACTCCATAAACAACGTTTTTTTACGCCTAGACACTTCTACTTCTGAGCCATCCCCCATTCTAATTTTATTCTTCGTTTTCATAAACTGTTGAATATGACTAAGATTAATTAAGTGCGATTGGTGTACTCTAAAAAAACCTTCGGAAGCCAATAGTTCCTCAAACTCTTTCAAAGTTTTGGGAGCGACAATTTTTTTGCCAGTAGCTAGATAAATAATGGTATAATTACTACTTGCCTCACAACGAATAATTTCAGAAATGCGCACAAAATGAAATTCATCTACAGAAGGAATCGCAATTTTATCAAACTTGTTTTCCTTATACAATTCAAACATACTATCGACGCTCTGTGCAGAATTTTCATTACTCGACTGTTGCACCTTGCCTACGGCATCAATTAACTCCAAAGGATCAATTGGTTTCAGCAAATAGTCAATAGCAGAATATTTAAAAGCCTTGAGGGCATATTCATCATAAGCTGTTGTAAACACCAAATTAAAATTAATTTTTGGCAAACGTTTGAGCAAGTCAAAACCTGTTCCATCATTCATTTTGATGTCTAAAAACACCAAATCTACCTTTTTGCTAGCAATTAATTTTAGTCCCTCTTCTACGCCGTCTGCTGTCCCTACTACATTAACGTCAGGACAATGCATTTGCAAAAATTTCATCAGCGTTATTTGAGCTGCTTGCTCATCATCTATAATTACCGTGTCAATCATGTTGTTTTATTAAGCTTTAAATTTGATTGGCAACAACAACTCAACCTGTGTTCCTGTTGCGTTTCCTTCTGCATCTTTTAAATCAAGTACTTTTATAAAAGGACCTGTTATCTTTTCTTTTATCGTTAAATAACGCAAGCGTTGTTCTGTAATCTTAATCCCCAAAGACTCCTGCCCTTCTTCCGTTTTAAAAGCCGCAGCAGCCACTCTGCCGATGCCATTGTCTTTGATGGTGCATTTGATCATAGTATTATTATAATCTTCAAACTTAATCAACAAAGTTCCTTTTTCGGACTTACGCAATAAGCCATGGATAATTGCATTCTCAATAAAAGGCTGAATGACCAATGGTGGAATCATCACAAAATGAGCATCTTCAATTCCTTCCTCATCTAGCTCATAATCGAAGGCTTCTTTAAAACGACGTTGTTCCAACTCAATATAGTTGTCTAGAAATTCAATTTCCTGACGCAATGGGATATAAGCCTGTCTAGAGTTTTGCAAAATGCGGCGCATCAAGCGAGAAAATTTAGCCAAATAAATACTCGCTTCTGCATTGTTGTCTGTTGCAATCAAACTTTGGATAGAGTTCAAAGAATTGAACATAAAGTGAGGGTTCATTTGCGAACGCAATGCCCGTTGTTCTAATTCTGTTTCTCGTATCTGTGTTTTTAATTTGTCTTGTCGAAACACCAACAAACCAATGGTTATAATAAGTAGCAAACCACTAATCAATGCTACAATGATATAACGATTTTGCGTGTTCTCTAACTCTTGATTTCGACGACTCTCTTCATTTAACTTGACAATCAATTCATTCTTTTCTTCCAACTCTGCATTTTCTCGTTCCAACTCCCTCGTCTTATGTTTGATTTGAATTTCTGCTATTTCTCTGTTCTTGTCTTGATTAAAAATAGAATCTTTTACAACATGATATTTTCTATAGTAATCCATGGCTTCTTTGTGTCGTCCACTACCTCTATAAACATCTGACAAGCTTTGATAAACATCTTTGGTCAATACCATTGCCCTTGCATTTCGAGCAATCGGCATTGCTTTTAACAAATACCCTTCTGCCTTTTTGTATTGCCCCCGATCCAATTCTACTTTTGCCATTCCTTGCAATACTTGCGCAATACCAATAACATCATTCAGTTCTGTATAGCCTTCCTCTGCTTTTTTGAAATAAGCAATGGCTTGATCGTTGAATTGTTCAGAATTGGACAATAAGCCTAAAGCATAATTTCCATAAGCAACACCTCTAGTATTCGACATCTTCTTGCTTAGTTCCAACCCTGCCTTCATCAAGTCATTGGCTTGTGTCCAAGCATCCTTTTGCATATAAATTAGCCCTTGCTCTGTATAAATCAAAGCAGCTAAATTTTTATCTTTTTCTTTTCCCAGATAAGTAGAAGCCTTGTTATAATAGAGTACGGCTTTGTTCGTATCTTGCAAGTTGGCATAGGACTTACCGATATGGTAATAGCCCAATGCCAAGCTTTTTTTATTGCTTACTTGTTTTGCTATATTAATGGACTTAATGCTATACTCAATGGCTTTGTAAGCATAACCTTTAACGCTGTAAATTAAACTCAACCTTGCGTAAGCCATTGCCTTCAAAATTGGACGATTCAAATAATCAGCGATTTGAATGGCTTCCGTTACCTTCTTGATCGCCAGCTCATATTGACCAAAACCAAAACTCAACAAACCTTGATCATTCAGTACATTTCCCATCCCTATTGAAAGGGAATCCTTTTGTGCCAACTGGTAGGCTTCTTCGCAATAGCGCTTGGCACGTTTAACATCTCTATTATAATAAATAGTGGTCAACTGATTATAAGCAGCAATCCGCTTCACTCGATCTACCTCCTTATTCAAGGCCTGTTCTTTAAGCTCCTTGATTAGAGAAGAAGATTGCCCAACACTCCACTGAGTTCCTAGTAATAAAATTATACAAAAAAGATAGTTCATTGATTAAGATTCTGTTCGCTGATTTTTGCTATAATAACACAGCCAACCTGTCGTTACAACTATAGTAAACAATAAATAAAGAGCGCTTAATGCGATTCCTTCAATTTCAAAATTAGTAATTAATAAGCTGCCTATTAAAAATACTGCGCCTAAAAAAATAATTCGAGGAATAAGTATTAATAGAGTAACAAAAAAAATTACCACAAAACTTGATAGCCACCATACGACGATATTACCAACCCACTGTATCCATTCCGCTTTCGTTTTAACCTTAAGAAAAGCTTGTGCGCTATCTAGTATTAATAGCAACAACACCCAAGTACCTGCTTGTATAAAAGCAATATAACTCTCTGAAGTTAAAACACGCATAAGGTCATTTCTACTGCTTACTAGTGAAGTAGTACTAGTATACAAAACAATAGTCAATGCAATATTTAAAAAGCCAACTACAAACAAATAAAAAGGATAGTTGAATTTTGGTTTGACCTCTGCAATCCCGTTATCCAGTAATTCATCTTCCATCTCTCAACAAGCTATTTTCAGTGTTTACTTTCCTTTCTTAAGCGCTACCTCTTGCCGAATAAATCGTCCACTAGGCTGTAAAATATAGTAAATTCGTTGTTTCTCATTTCCTTTTTTGTAATACTCTTGTTCTGTAAGATCCGTTCCATATTCAATTACAGAACGACTTGAACGCATTTCTATCGTAGAATCAACCAAAAAATGACTGGTCATTTTTTCTCGCCACTGCTGTCCATTGTATTCCAAATCAAGATTTTTTCCAACCTTACAAGCATCCAACAAATGTCCTGCATAATCATATGTCAATAGAAAGGTAACATCGTAATGATCCCATCCTGTATCTTCTTCAAAATTGACTAAAAGCCCAACATAGGTAGACATTCTGTAAACACAACATAAAGCCGTATAGTGCATCTCGTGGGGCTTATAATTTTGTGGTTTTATAGCCAAATAATTAAAACTCCCTTCTGGTTTTAGTTGGATAGGATTCATAATGTAACGCTTTGCCAAACGATAAGGAATTATTTTTTTATAATCCTCTTTAGCAGATTTTTTAGTTCCGTTCTTCCAACGAAATCCTTTCTGTTGAATTCCTTCGTGTACCACAAAAGGCAAGGCTGGTTCCAAATCAAAATAATTCAAAAACTCTTGAAAGCGTCGAATGTTGTCAAAACGATAAGGAATTAATTGTCCGATAGGTGCCTCAATTGCTGTTAGATCAAAGGTATAACGACGATTTTTGAGGATATTTTCCCAAGTTCCATCTATCGTTTGCCAATCGGCACTATAAGTTCCGACAAAAATAGAAGGATTTTGATTGTCGATTCGATCTACTTCTCTCAATACGATTGTATTTCCCTCTCTCAACTCCCCCTCTATAGCTACACTCTTGCGGTATTTATCATAAAAATAAGCTCCTGTCACGTTTACACCCGACTGTTTTAATTCCATAGTAATGGAATATTCTTTGTTTACAGAACCTTTAAAAAAATGATATAAGGTATCTGATTTTTGTCCATAAACACCAAACGTTATCAAGAGCAATAACAGTAAATGCAATAATTTCCTCATGCTGCTACAATCGTCTAAAACTAAGAATGCGTCTAAGGTAAGATATTTAAAAGAGAAATAGAAAAGGAATGTAATCTAAGAATTACTAAACGAGTATTTGGCATTTGTTTCGATTATTTGGAGGGTTAGGTAGCATTCTTTGCTAAAATTTAGCTAAGTTAGAAGCCTATTTTTATTAAAATTTTACTCCCAATAGCAGTAAAAAATTAACAATAGATGGCTGTGTTCTTCCTTCATGTCCCCCCGTAAAATATCGAAACATTGTTCCCAAAGAAAGATAACCTACACGATACTTTAATTCCATATTGGCTTGTGCTCCCCAATAAGATAGATCAGTGGTATAAATACTTGGACCAAGATTCAGATTCACTTCTACACCGCTTTTCTCTCCCGTTCTAAATAAACTACAAAATCCAGCTGCTCCAATATCGACGTACCAACCACCATTGGCAACATCAACTCCTGCGCCCAACCATGTCGCTTGAAATCCTAATTGATAACGTGTATGTCCAGTATAATACCATTTATTTCCAAATCGTCCACTAAAAGCATGAGCACTCTTCCAACTAGCCGGTTCTGTTTTTATAGAGTGAGACTTAAAAGCAATGGAGCGTTCTTCATAAACCAAAGACATTCCTACCCCCAAATCTACCCAAAAACCATTCTTAAAAACTCTATCTTCAGGAAGCTTTTCCAGCTCCCAAACTGGTTCATCATCCAATTCACTTTGCGCACAAATATTATTTCCCCAAAAAAAGAGACAAATGATGAACAATATACATTTTGTCATGTTTTTCTATTTACTAGAGTTATGCAATTTTTAGAAATTTTATTTCCATAAAAAGAAAATAATCCTAAAAAGATAAGAACAAAAAAACTATTTATCCGTTTTTTCTCTGTAAAAATCCTTCAAAATCAATGCTTAAAATTGCCTTTTCTTCTATTTATAAATACACTCTTCCCGAAGGACATCGTTTTCCGATGTCTAAATACGAACTCATTCCAGCCCAATTATTACATCAAGGCATTATAGAGCAAGAGCATTTTTTTGAGCCCCAACCCTTAGAAGAAACTTGGATTTTGCGCACGCACGACAAAGCCTATTGGCAAAGCTTAAAGGAACTCAGTATTAGCCCTAAAGCTGCCCGAAAAATTGGTTTTCCTATTCGCAAAAGTTTGATTGATCGAGGTCGAGTGATTGCGCAAGGAACCATCGACTGTGCGTTGTATGCAAAACAATATGGTGTTGCGATGAATGTTGCGGGAGGCACGCACCACTCTTTTCGTGATAGAGGCGAAGGTTTCTGTGTATTAAACGACTTTGCGATTGCTTCTAATTATCTCCTAGACAATCAATTGGCACAACAAATTTTGATTATTGATCTAGATGTTCACCAAGGTAATGGTACTGCCAAGATTTTTGAACAAGAGCCAAGAGTATTTACTTTTTCTATGCATGGCGCTAAAAATTATCCGCTCCAAAAAGAAAACTCAGACTTAGATATTCCACTCGAAGATGGTCTGAAAGACGAGCCTTACCTAGACTTGGTTCGTGCTTACATTCCTCGGTTATTAGAAGAAGTTCAACCTGATTTGGTGTTTTATTTGTCTGGTGTTGATGTCTTAGCTTCTGACAAATTAGGTCGTTTGAGCTTGAGCATTGAAGGGTGTAAAATACGAGATCAGCTCGTTTTTGAATATTGCAAAGCAGCCAACATTCCTGTCGCCGTTAGTATGGGAGGTGGCTATTCTCCCAAATTAGCACATATTGTCGATGCCCATTGCAATACTTTTAAAATGGCTCAAGAGGTATTTTTTGATTAAAATATCGTACTAAGATAAAGTTTTATTTGATCTATAAAATCCAATAACAATTTGGGTTGAAATATCAATAAAAAAACAAATCCCCATACCGATCCCCAATAGTGCGCATCATGCCCAATGTTGTCGTTACCTTGCTTACTTTTGTAAGCCGAATAAGCCAAATACAAGCCACCAAATATAAAAGCAGGAATTCTTATTGGTATAAAAATGATTCCAATTCCTCCTAATGGACTCAATAAAATAGTAGCAAACACAACACTAGAAACGGCTCCTGAAGCTCCTAGAGCGTTATAAGAAGAACTATATCTATGTTTGTAAAATGAATAGACAGACGACATGGCTAATCCCGTGAGATATAGTGTAAGGTATAAAATTGGTCCCATCAATGGACCAAAATATCTTGTACTCTTCAAATCCATTTCCAATTGTCCTCCAAACATATACAGCACAAAACTATTGAGTCCTAGATGCACCCAATCCTTGTGAATGAGTCCATGACTAAAAAAACGATACCACTGATTGTATTTATCAATGGCATACGCATTAAACAACATGCGACGTTTTTCGTCGGAGTCTTCCATATACCGATAAGAGGTATAAATTGTAATGGCCAATATTAGATAGGTTAACGGTGCTTCGTGCAAAGCAGGCTCGTTACTCAATTGCAAAAATAAGCTATTCATGGATGTTTGTTAATTGTATATAAAGGTTTTAGAAGTTTGGCTAAAACAATATAGCTACTTTTTAATAGCACTAATAATTTCTTGGTTCAAAATATCACTTTCAATTTCACCATCTTTCAAACGAATAATCCGATGAGCATGTTCGGCAATATCAGGTTCGTGTGTTACCAAAATAACGGTATTTCCATTGTTATGAATTTCTTCAAACAAAGCCATTATTTCAATAGAGGTTTTTGAGTCTAAATTTCCTGTTGGCTCATCTGCTAGAATAATTGATGGATTATTGACCAAAGCTCTAGCTACTGCCACTCGTTGTCGCTGTCCACCAGACAATTCATTAGGTTTGTGATGCACTCGATCTCCTAGTCCTACCGATTCTAATACCGCTTGAGCTTTCGCCAAACGATCTGATTTTTTCATACCAGAGTAAACCAAAGGCAAAGCTACATTTTCTAAAGAAGACAATCTTGGGATTAAATTAAAGGTCTGAAAGACAAAACCAATCTCTTTGTTTCGAATCTCTGCTAATTCATCATCTACCAAAGTAGATACATTTTGATTGTTCAACAGATAAGTACCCGCAGAAGGAGTGTCTAAACAACCTAACATATTCATCAAGGTTGATTTACCTGATCCTGATGGTCCCATCAAAGCTACATATTCGTTGCGTTTAATATTCAATGTTACCCCTCGAAGCGCATGCACAACTTGCTCCCCCATTTGGTAACTTTTTTTGACATTTTGAATGTCTATGACTCGTTGCATGGTATTATTTTTTAGGCACAAAATCCAAAGATACAGAATTGATACAATAACGCACGCCTGTTGGTGGAGGACCATCGTTGAAAATATGCCCCAAATGACTTTCACAGGTAGAACAAACCAACTCCACTCGTCGCATACCATGGCTATTATCTGCTCGTTGCGTAATGTTCGCCGTTTCTAACTCTCCCCAAAAAGAAGGCCAGCCACATCCTGAATGATACTTATTGGTAGAATCAAACAAAGGTGTTTTGCAAGCATTACACAAATACGTCCCTTCTTCTTCATGATTATAATACGCTCCTGTAAAAGCTCGTTCAGTGCCAGCTTGTCTCAATACGTTATACTCTAAGTCAGAAAGTTGATTTTTCCATTCTGCTTCTGTCTTATTTATTTTTTTCATTATTGACCGTTTTCTAGTTGTTCAAAGTTTGAAATTACATGTTATGCTTATAGGTTTTATTCGTATTATTGCATAGGTATAATAATACCCCTTAAAACATTATTATTAACAATAAAAAGTAATAATCGTTCTGTTCTTAACATCAATAGTTCGTTGAAAAACTTTATTAGTTTGATAATCAGCAAGTTGCGTCTTTGTTGCGTTTTGTGTTAAAATTTTGATTATCAAACTAATATAAATGTGCTTTTTTATCTTTTTGGTAAAAAAGTAAAAAACTAAGCTTGCGCCCTCATGAGCGTAGCGAACTAATCAACGAACTACTATAACATAGATATAATAATCAACCACTCTTTCATATTTCAATAAAGATACAATTGTCCTTTGCATCTCATCTAAGAAATCGACCAAAACAATGGAACAACTCGACGAACATCTAAGCTCTACGAATCTCAACACACCTCCTAGTTTTAGGCAACTAGGAATTACTTTTTTCATTTATTTTATACTCTTAATTTTCAGTATTGTTATCTATACGACAATATTTGAAACGTTTGGTTTATTTAGCCTATTAAACCAATTTCAAGATACAATAAAATTTCCAATCAGACCTGTCCTATTACTTTTTGTCCTAGAAGGCTTGGTTATTTTTTCCAATTACTATTTGCAGGGACGTTTGTACGAACTATTTCACCAATCCATTTCAAAAGCCGTACTTATTCCTATTTTATGTTGGGTAATCATCATAGGTGGCACTTTCATGTACGACACGTACCAAAGTATTCCTATTAACCTAAATATTTTCATAAGGTTAGGGACATTGCTGGGTTGGTATGGCACTCTGTGCTTAATTATTGCGTATTATTTTCAACATTCTAATAGAAAGCTATATTACAGTTTGCTATTTCTACATTGGATTTTGTATGCCCTTATATTTTATTTCACGTTCTAGTACTTTGCTAGCTGCTAATAAAAACGATTAATTAACAGTTTAGTGTGAACAATGTTGGTTTAAAAGTATTAATTTTAATACAAGTTTTTTTTACAGAGTATCACCAAACAGCATTCATGAAAATCATACCTATTCTTAGTCTTTTTTTGCTATTCATTTTATCAACGGCTTGCGAAAAAGAATTCATCCCTGAAACTACCTACGACGGTCCAGAGCTTGTTGTAGAAGGTTATATTAGTGTAGGTCCAGGAGCATTACCGCCTTATGTCATTCTAACCAAAAGCATTGAATATTCCTCAACGATTGGCAGTGATATTTTAACTGATATTTTTGTCCATGATGCAGAAGTTAGCATTTCGGATGGCAATAACAAAGTGCAATTACAAGAACTATGCGTAAGCGATCTTCAGGCACTCCCCCCCTTTCTTCGAGATGCAATCCTTCAAGCTATCGGAATACCCAACAACTTTGACTCTACAGGATTTGATATTTGTGTCTATACCGATTTATTGGGGATTGTTGGCTTGGGAGTCGATGTAAAAGAAGGAGGAAGTTATGATTTAGAAATTAAAACAGATGATTTTAATACTGTCACCGCTACGACAACCATTCCTTACGCTGTTATCGTAGATTCTCTGACCTATATCAACCATCCTAGCTATCCAGCCAATGATTCGTTAGTAGAAGTAGCTGCTCATTTCAAAGATCCAGTTGGTCCCAATTATTATAGAGGTTTTTCCAAACGAAATAACGAACCTTTTTACCCTTCTAGTACACGAGGCACCAACGGGTCGGTGAGTGACGATAATATCTTTGATGGGCAAGAATTTAGCTTTGGAGTTATTCGTGGGCAAGATCCTTTTGGAGATTTTGACTTTGATACTTTTGGTTATTTTTGGCGGGGCGATACGGTTACTTTTCGTGCGGCAAACATTGATTATGCCCACTTCCGATTTTGGCAAACACTAGAGTATAATTCAGGTTCTCAAGGACCTTTTGGCACCTACACTCGTATTGAGTCCAACATTAAAGGTGGTTTGGGAATCTGGGGCGGTATGTCCTATCGTGATTACACCTTGATGATTCCTGAATAGATTGCCGACATAAAAACGCTTCTATAGAATTTGTAAAAAAGTCAAAAATTAGCCCATCAGTATCCTAAAACTGTTTATAAAATCCCTAGTTTTGCACATACAAAAACAACAGGGATGCAATTCTATTTAATTTTATGGTGTTTACTTTTCTTGAGTACTCCTATTATGGCACAACAAGACAGTACCATCTTAACCGATCATAGTGATACGATTATTCTTGAAAAAAGTCGCTTGCCCGACTTTGGGCTAGGACACAATACCAAACACTTAGGCAAAGAAGTTTTAAGTACTTATAGTAGTCGAAATTTAGCGCAAGTACTTCAATTAGAGAGTACTTTTTTTGTCAAAAACTATGGCCCAAGTGGTATTAGCAGCCTATCTGGACGAGGTGGTGGTGCTAGCCATACCGCTGTTTTATGGGAAGGCTTTAACATCCAAAGCCCCATGTTGGGTCAAGCTGATATTTCCTTACTTCCTGCTGTTTTTGTAGACTATGTAGACATTCAGTATGGTGGCGAATCTGCCTTATTTGGCAATAGTTCTATTGGAGGCGCCTTGCACCTTGGAACCAATTCAAAATTTGGTAGAGGCTGGCATTTTGAAGGGAATTTGCACGGAGGTTCTTTTGAGGATATTGGTCAACAATTCAACTTAAGTTACAGCAATCATTGGTATTCGGGCAGTATTCGTTCTTTTTATCATAATGCTAAAAACAATTATCTATTTAAAGATATTAATGCCTTTGGTTTTCCTAAGCCTATCAAAGAGCAAACCAACGCTCGTTTGCAACAATGGGGGATTTTGCAAGAGCACAATGTCAAGTTTAAGAAGCATCAATTGGGAATCAAAGCGTGGTATCAAGACAGCAAACGTCAAATTCCTCCCCCTTTATTATTGAGCAGTAGTAATGATTTTCAAAAAGATGAAGCATTGCGATTGGTTGCTCATTGGAAAACCTATTTTGATACGCAAGTTTGGAAAGCTCGATCCGCCCTATTCTTAGAATCCCTGCATTTTCAAAGTGATGCTGTTAACTCCTTGAGTAAGATATTAAGTTCTATTTCTGAAATTGAAAATAAATGGTATTTAAACAATTTACACCACTTCAATTTTGGCTTGAACTACAGCTTTTTTAAAGCCAGTTCTGGAGGCTATACTCAAGATCCACAACAACACCGACTTGCGCTTTTTGGTGCGTATAAGTTTACAAGCGCCCAAAAGAAATGGGCAGGCACGTTTTCTATAAGAGAAGAGTTGGTCAATAACAATCTAATTACACCAGCAGCATCCTTAGGAGGCACCTGGAATTTTTACAAAAAGTTCCGACTAAACTTACACTTATCCCATAACTACCGTTTGCCCACGTTTAATGACTTATATTGGAACACATTAGGAAATAGCAACCTAAAACCTGAATATAGTTGGAATAGTGAATTGGGGCTTTGTCTACCATTTTGGTTCAAACAGTTTCATATTGAAACAACGATAACTGGATTTTGTAATTTGGTAAACGATTGGATTTTATGGTCTCCCAATACAGCGGGCTTGTGGCGACCAAGTAACGTTGAACAAGTTTGGGCACGAGGAATGGAATTAAATGTGCAAGGAAAATTTCATTGGAAACAATGGCAATTCAAAGCGGCCGCTAATTACGCATTTACACAAAGCACTCGCACCAAAGGCTCCGAACAATCTACCATTGGCAAACAGCTTATTTATACCCCAGCACACAATGCCAATATACGACTACAAGTTCAATACCGTCAAACCAGTTTGTTGTATCAGCATAGCGTAACGTCCTTGCGGTATATTGATAATGCTAATACAGAAATATTACCTCTATTCCACGTTGGGTATCTGCGCTTGAATCAACGTTTTAGTTTTAAAAACACTTCTGCAAATCTTTACTTACAAATCAATAACTTATTTGGAGAAGATTATCAAGTTGTTAGTAACCGAGCAATGCCTTGGCAACAATTTGAACTGGGAATCGGAGTTCGATTATAGTTTAACTTAAAACAAAAAACTCTCAAGAAACAATTTCTTGAGAGTCATTCAATCTGTTATTAAAGTCTTGCCTACAATATTCATTCATGAAGAACATCTATAGAGAATTGGGCAAGAACGCTTTATTTTTACGCAATGAAATTTTCACATACTCCTTAGCAGGAAATTTCAAATTTTTAGCGTTTGCTTTTTCTAGTTGTACAGAGGTTTTAATTTGAGCCAAGGAATACTCTTTAGAACCAGCTTTGTATACTCCTACCAAACGATTCAAAACATCACCCATGATAGCCGAAAAGTCTTCTGCTGCTACCAAGTCTGCCTTTCCATCAATCTCCTCCACCGTATGACAAACAACGTCTAAGATAATTTCTCTTCTTTTTATTTTGTTTTGGACATCTTGTGGTAGATTTGTCCACCAATATTGCAATGTTTTGATATTGTCATTGGTAACATTTTTTTCTCTTAGAAAAATATCTGCTGTAAACTCTTGCAATTTTACAGGAACTTGTTTTACCAAACGAATATTGGTTGCATGTTCTCCTTCTTGTGGATTTTTTTGACCATCAATCAGGGTTGTACTAACAGTATATTTCATTTCTGTTTCAGAACCAATAATTTGTTCTAAAGCTTCACCTGTATTTTCTATTTGTGAGTCATTTAATTGAGGGTTAATATCCTTTTTATCGTTTGTACGAATATTAGATACCACTTCAATATCTATTTCGTTTGATTTAATCTGAGATTGAACAGGTTTAGGCAAACTATCCCACCAAGATTCTAATTCTTTGACATTAGCGTCGGACAATTTGGCTTCTTTTTGTTCATTTTTGGCACGAATCAAACGAATTTCGTGTTCTTGAATTGGCACAGAAATCGTCATTTCTTCGTCTATAGCAGTTGTTGAAGAAGTAGTATTCAGTGCTAAGTTTTCATTGTTAACAATAGCGCTATCGTCATCATTAGCAGCAACTGGTGCAGCATCATTGGCACATCCAGTTAGCAAAATTGCTACAAAGGAAGTTAAGATGATGTTATATATAAATGTGTCTTTCATAATTTCTTATTAATCATTACCAATAATACAGCAAAAATATTGCCAAAAACACTATTTCTTTAACAAACTTTTAACGGCATTTGCAGGATGAATTAACGCACCTGTAACTTTAGTATTACGAGTCTCTAGACCTGTTTGTTTCAATATTTTATAGGCTTCTTCGGTTGTTAACTTAGGTTGAATAGATTTCATAAGCCCCAACAACCCCGCCACATAGGGAGTCGCCATAGAAGTTCCATTAAAATATTCGTATTTATTATTTGGAATAGTAGAGTAAATATCTACTCCTGGAGCTGCGATTCCCATTTTTAGACCGCTAACATCATTGCTGAATACTGCTTTATCCAAATCTGGTGCTAATGCTGCTACTGTAATCACTCCATCGACAGAAGCAGGTGCTCGTTTTCTGGCATCTATATTTTCATTTCCAGCAGCCACTACTACAATACCTCCCTTTTTGTTCGCATACTTGACAGCCTGTTTGTATGCTCTTTGAGATTGCGCTGTAGCAGGTCCGCCAAGAGACATTGACAAAACATCTGCCCCATTATCCGCCGCCAATAACATTCCATTAATGATTGTTCGTTGTGTTGTATTGCCATATTTGCCAAATACTTTTACACTAGTTACCTCTACAAAATCGCCTGTTGGTGCAAACGAAGCGATTCCTATACCATTGTTAGAAACAGCCGCTGCAATCCCTGCACAATGCGTTCCGTGTCCATGAGGATCCGTATTATGATCGGTCGAAATAGATACAAAGCTGCTGTTTAAATCTTCGTGTTTTGCGTCTACCCCTGTATCAATGATTGCAATTTTTGCTTTTTTCTTAGGTTGTATTTTTTGCGTTGCCAATAATTCATACAATGCCTCTACATCCATGGCTTCATGTCCCCAAACTTTTTCTACATCTGGATCATTTGCTGTATATTTCTTTTTCTTGCGAGCCGGCACATCTTTAGCTATACTTTCTGAAGGATCCAACGATAACACTTCATTCGCTTCAATATGATCAATTAAATTACTCGCTTTAAACGTAGCAACAATCGCATCGTAATGTGCAATTTGATTGGTGGGGATATTAACTGCATAATAATCGTCCAAGTCTGTGCTTGCGCCATCTTTAAGAGCAAAAGCAGGCTCTAGCTTTAGCTGATATTGATCAATAATAGTTTGTAATTCGGACAATTGATGACCATTACTAACTTCTACCAACAACTCATTGTCAGGGTCTAAACCATCTATATTAGTAGAAGTTGATGTTGTCTGTTCCAAAGCATCTGACTCGGCAAATGGGAACCAATCAATTCCTCTTACACCACAATAGTATCCTATGGTCATTAAAATCAACATAGGAATAAAAATAATCTTGCTGCTACTAAAAGTATTTAGAAAAAAGCCTGCTCCAAACAGAAAGATAATGTTGATCGCAAGTGTTGACCAAGAAACAACTCCTGGCATTAGCAACGCCATTCCCAAATAAAGTCCAAACGAACTTAAGAATAGCTTTCCAAAAATTCCTCGTATCTCATTGTTTTCTTTAAACAGAAACCAAAAAGCCAAAGAAACAAAAGAAGCCAAAAATATAATTAATGTGAGCATACTCATCCTATTGTGTTATCTATTTCTTTAATTAATGCCCTTTTTATCAAAAGGTTACCTTTTTTGTAGTTCTTACAGTTGTTTGAACATAGTCATAAATAATACTTCGTTGATTTTTTAACGAAGCAATCCATAAAAGCGGTTGCACTTTTTACATTATATTAAACTCCAAAATTTTTATAGTAGTTCCCCACATAAAAATTGAAATACCTCCAGCTACTTTTTTTGCTTCTACCACTACCTTTAAGCCATCTTTTTGCAATGCTTTAGGCATTTCTTGCGGTTTCCACTTATTGCCATTCTCATCTATAATTCCCCAAAAACCACCCGATAAATTCTGATGTGTTACAGTTCCTTTTATTTTCATGGAGTGTCTTTATTTGTTTGAGTGTGTTAATTTGTTTATACTAATAATAACGTATATTTGCCACAATCTCGTTGTCCCTTATCCTATTTTTTTACCTTTTTCTACAAAAAGAAATCAAAATCCGATAAAAAACCATTTAATATGACCAATATTTCCGATTTAGAATTAGAAATTTTAGAATTAATCAACCAACACAGAGCAAGCCTAAACCTCACTCCACTCAGCATTCATCCCTCTATACAAAATTCTAGTTTTCAACACTCTACCAACATAGCAAAAGAAAACATTCCCTTTGGTCATGAGGGATTTTCTGAACGTGCCAATACACTAGTTCAAGTGTTGAATGGTTCGGCTGCTGCCGAGAATGTAGCAATGGGACAACGGAGTGCTAAAGAAGTTGTAGACGGTTGGCTAAATAGCTCTGGACATCGCAATAATATTGAAGGAGACTTCAATTTAACAGGTATTTCTATTGTTAAAAATTCTCAAAATGAAAATATTTTCACACAGCTTTTTATCAAAGCTCCTGTAACTAATTTAGACACCTTAGAACCTTCTCAAGAAGGAACCACAGATGTTAATTTAAACTACGCTATCTTAAAACTGATTAATAAACATCGATCAGGACAATATCTTCCCCCATTGCAAATCAATCCACATATACAAGCTATTGCCACACAACACGCACAAGCTATGGCTTCAGGAAAAATACCTTTTGGACACCAAGGTTTTGAAGATCGTGCCAAGCAACTATTGAGTAAGCTACATGGCTCTAGTGTAGCCGAAAATGTGGCATCTGGTCAAGAAAATGCGCCATCAATTGTCAATAGTTGGTTGGATAGCAGCAGCCATCGCAACAATATTGAAGGGGATTTTAATCTAACTGGCATTGGAATAGCTAAAAGTGAGACCCAAAAAGTGTTTTATTGTCAAATTTTGATAAAAAAATAAAAGCTACTCAAATTGAGTAGCTTATCTTTAGGTTTAGTTTATTTGTTTGTATTTTTAGCTATGATTATATGGGTAACCTAGGAACTTTTAGCACCTAAGTGCTAGGAATATTTCTTGTGTTTGGTAGCTCTTAATGCAACTCTACCAACTTATGTTACCGCTGTGTTAAAATAATTCTATTTTTTTTCTTTTTATAACGTAGGTTTCACTTCCAAATCTTCTTCTTCTACCACTGCATCCTCAAACACCCCATTGGTTTGTGACACCAAGTATCCACCCAATAAAATAAGTATACCTGCTATAAGTAAACTCAAAGAGGAACTATTCCCATCCAGCAAAATCCCTATTAAAGCTGTAAAAAGAGGAGTGGTATAAATATAGGTGCTTACAATAGAAGCATCCAAAACTTTGAGCGCAAATGTATTTAACAAAAAGGTAATAAATGTAATACAAATCAAAATAAACCCTAACGCAATCCAAACATTCGTATTAAATTCGCTCCATTCGATACTGGTCAAGCCCCATCCCCATACAGGAAACAGGTAGACCATACCAAATGTAAACAACCACCTTAAAATTGTTAGGGGATGATATTTGAGCAACAAAGGACGAATCAGTGTCAAATAAATAGCATATGCCCCAGCACTAGCTCCAACCATCATATTTCCTAATAATGGATTCTTAGCATCATTGACCAACCCTGTATCGCCCCAAATCAAAAAAACACCACCAATCGAAGCAATAAAAACGCCTACTAATTTTCCCACCTCTATCTCTCCCCTAGCAATAATGGCGAATAGTATCAAAAATAAAGGGGAAGTTAATGTCAGTAGTGATGCATTGATTGGAGTAGTTAATGCCAAACCTCCAAAAAACAAAACATTACTAATTGTAATTCCAAATAATGAACAAACAGCCAACAACAGCAAGTCTTTTCCATCTACTTTTTCTCGAACACTAATAAATTGAACTGTTCCAAAAATCAAAGCGGCAAAAATGGCACGCAACAAAGTTAGTTCAAATGGAGAAATGTACGCAGCGGCATCATTGGCAACAGTATAGCTACCTGCATATAACAAAGACTCTAATATGAGAAAAAAATGTGCTAAATATTCTTTTTTCATCCGTTCCAATTTTTATTTATTTCTTGCTATAACCAACTCTTATATAAACCTTTGCAGCAAAAAATGGGGATTCACTTTTAATTCATAATGAAGATACTATTTTTTGATTATTGGAGTCACATTTCATCAAAAAAATAGCTTTAAATCCTCTATTCAGAATCTTTTTTAGCACCTAAGACTGAACACAGTTCTATTTTTATTGTTTTAATAGCACTACTTTGTGAAAAAATCACATCAGTTTGACCTATTATTAGACAAAGTGGTTGTTTGCAAAAAAGTCAAACCATCTCCCTACAAGATAGTTTGACCAAAGCAATAGCTAAAGAAGTATTTAGCTCATCATTTATACATTTATAATAATGCTGTGTCCCTAAAAGGTTACAAAAAACTTAGAAATGTGTCTTACAACTGAGCGGTACTTGTATCTTGGAAAGACTCTTTGAAAATCATCACTTGTTCTAACAAACGTAGGAACGATTTGTCAAAGAACGCTTTTTTTTTACTAACTTCGCTTTGGGGCAACTTAGCAATTCTGTATCTAATTTTTATTTATCAACAAAGCCTATACAGCAACAATTTGCAGATTGCCTTATTCGAATCATTAAAACTAAGAAAACATTGAGCAGAAATAAAGAGGAAGAATTGAAATCTGGACAACTATTGGTGGCAGAACCTTTTTTGATGGATCCTAACTTCAAAAGAGGTGTCATTTTATTGTGCGATCACCAACAGGATGGTTCTTTTGGTTTTATTTTAAACAAACCAATTGAAATGAATATCAATGACTTAATTTCAAGCTTCCCTGAATTTGAATCTGAAGTATACTATGGCGGTCCTGTCCAAACTGACACCATTCATTATTTGCATACTAAGGGTGATTTACTGCCTAATAGTATCAAAGTACTTTCAGGCGTTTATTGGGGAGGTGATTTTGATCAACTCAAATCGTTTATTGAAATGGGGAAAATACAACCTAAAGACATTCGTTTCTTTGTTGGATATTCTGGTTGGTCAGCAGGACAACTAAGAGAAGAACAAAAAATATTATCTTGGATGACAGTAAATGGGCATATTGACTACGTATTTGGTGATAATAAGGAGCTTTGGAAAAACGTATTAGAAGAACAAGGTGGCACCTATAGTATTATTGCTCAAATTCCTACTCCCATTCTCAACTAACCCATCCACTATTTCCCTAAAAAAGAAAAAGCTATTTTGATATCGTATCAAAATAGCTTTTGTGTTTATTGATCGAGAAATAGGACATTTTCTCTTTTTTAACTTAACGTGGTAATGGAAAATCTTTCATGACTAAAATGAATTTTGTGTAGTGTGATAGTTTAATTATTCATGTAGAAAAGTGTTTACCTTTCATTCTATAAATTTACAAAAAATTAACGACTTTTTTCCTATACTTCATCATTTTTTTATTCAATACCAATGAATTAATAGATGTTATCCCTCGCCTTTTTTATCAAAAAAAATGACCACTTCTAACAATTTAATAAGAAGCAGCCATTTTTAATTATGCTATTATAGTGTGGTTATGGATTAGTAGCTTGTTTCTGTTTAGCCTTATCATTGGTGGTTCTTCAAAGGCACTACATTATAGATTGTCAATCAAAACACTCATCAAGTCTAAAAAATAACAAATTGATTGTCAAACATTAAAAAGCTAAGCATAATCCATAAGTAAGTATTTAGTCTAAATTGTCTATCTATCGAACAGCAATGGGATAAGATGCTCCACGGTTAGAAACCGATCCAGAGCTCCTTGGCAACGCATTGCGTACTTGCATAATACCTGCTACGTGTGGTGTTGCCATAGATGTACCACTCAATGTTGCGTACCCTCCATTCAAATAAGTGGAATAAACACTACTACCTGTTGCAATAAAATCGCATGGTCCTCTTCCGTAATTGGAGAAGGAAGACCAGTTTCTAGAGCAAGTCATGGAAGCAACCGTCAATACATTTGGTGCATTAACACAAGCTGGTTGATAGTATTTTGCATGAGCACTACTATTTCCTGCCGCAGAAGCAACGCGAGTGCCAGCATTACTCAAGCTATTTAAGATGGTTCTATAAGAAGAGCCTGTAGAACAACCATTTCCATAGTAGCCCCCCAAAGACATATTCACAACATCTCCTGCCAAGTCGTTGCTAGCCACATGGTTTAACCCACTAAGAATTCCACTAGTAGAACCACTTCCGCTACAACTAAATACTTTTACGGCAACAACAGGCGCGTTAGCAGCAACTCCCACAACACCGATAGAATTATTTCGAGCAGCAGCGGTTCCTGCTACATGTGTTCCGTGCCCATTACAATCATTTGCAGTTCCTCCCGCAAATGTTGCCGAATAAGATGTTTGAACATTCAAATCAGGGTGGTCTAAATCAATACCAGTATCTACAATCCAAATCCATCGAGCAGTTCCAGCATTCGCAGCTCCCCCTGCTCTAGTAATCCCACAAGGCGTTGTTTGTGCTCTTGCTCCGCTGTTGTCTATGCTCTCAATTTTAAAATCTGGCAAAGATTCTTCACGGTCATGTTCTAAAGAAGCTACCTTGTTATTTTTGGACAATTTTTCATACTCAGCTTCTGTCAATTGAATAGCAAACCCAGACATTACTGCCGTATAGTATGCCAGAACTTTGGTAGGATCAATTTCTTGGTCAATTAAAAAACGATTCAACTGATCAATGACTATCGTTGATTTTTCCTTCATAAATTGGCTTTTAGCAGCTCTATCTGTAAAAGGTCCATTGGCATAAGATATTGCTGGCGCAACAGCTGCATCTTTCAAAATAACAATGTATTGATTAGGTATTATTTTTCCCTCATTACTAACAGGCGTAACTACTTCTGCTGCTGCTACGTTTTGGACTTGTTGAGGTGCATCTTTGTTACAAGAAAAAAGTAATAATGGTAAAACTGCGAGAATAGTAAAAAGCTTTACTAATGTAATCCCTTTCATAATAGTGTGTGTTAAATGTGTTATTAAAATAAATTAGGTTAATGGTGTTCTTAGACTAAACACTTACAATTTATAGATAGATAAATAGTTAATTCATTATAATAGGACGTCAATAGCCTGCTTTAATTCTAGTGAATTAAAGGGTATTGATTAAAATACAAACCAATAAAAGGGGCACACCTAAGGCTATATTACAACTCTTGTATAGAAATTGTAACAGCTCTAATGTGATTTTTCAATAAAGCGAATGGATAAAAAATAGTATCCTACTCTGCCAAACCCAGAGGATAATTACTCAAAACTTAATTAGTTAATTTTCAGGCACTTTAGGACATAAAATTTCTTATCAAAAAAGCCGTTCACGACATTTTTAGATTGTCTAAAAGTGACCGTTTTCATTTCGGTAACAATTGTGTGCTAAAAATTCAACTTACATTGAAAATACTCTTTAAAGAGGAAAAAGAGTTTGATAGTATTTATAAAATCAGTACAGTACTACTTTTTTATAGACAGTTGATTATTCTGCTTTCAAAAAGTATTGGTATTTTTTATTCTTGTGTTTTTATTTTTTTCACAATATATGTATTTAAAAAATAAAATACTAGTTTTTTATTTGTTTTGTTTTTAAAAATTTAAAATTTTATGATAAATACTTCTTATAACATGAATAATAAGCTATAGAAATAGTTGATTGTATTACAAGTCTCGTTTCCAAAGAGTAATGCCCTTTTTGAGGAGATGAATTTGACAAAATAAAAAACAGCCCTAAGGCTGTTTCGATTTTCATTGGCATACATTTTTTTATTGACCATTTCAGAATCTTTCCCTCAACGCTTATTTTTGGGGAGGTGTTGACTTAGACCAATAAGTCGTATCGGGCAACATTAAGGCTCTTTGGTGTGCGTCAGTATAAGTATTGATAATATTCGGACGACTCGCATTCGGCAAAATTTGCACATCGTAAATTTCATCAACACTAGACAACCAATTTAAGTTTGCTACTACCTTTCCCGAAGGCAAATGAACAACTTTAATTCCTGCCGCATCAGATTCCTTTGAAATTTTCAAGTGCTTAAAAGTAGAAGATTTTTTTCGCAGTTTAGAGGTTCCTATAAATAGATATTCTCCATATTTAGTCATCCCTCGAACAAAGCCTGGCACTTGAGTCACTACATCATATTTTCCAGTTGCGGGGTCTACACAAACCAACTGCTCCTTTGCTGATAATAAAACATAAAGTTTTCCATCGTATAAGCGGGGCGCATGTGGCATTGCCAAACCGCTCGCAATAATTTCATTGCTGGCCACATCCATCAAAACTCCACCACCAATAATATTATCTCGCCAACTCTGAAGTGTATTTCCCGTACCTAGGGCAGAAATGTAGATAGGTTCTCCATCTTGCATTGCTAAGCCATTTAAATGACAGCGATCTTCTGAAGCTAATTTATCAATGAAATGAGGCTTCCAGACAGGACGAAAGCTATAATCCGAGTCTATCTTACAAAGACAAGAGAACGAAGTATTCACCCCCCACAAAGCATCCTTTCCATAATGCAAATCATGCATATCCAAATGCCCTGTATAATACGTTGCTCTAGGCAAGTACAACGCATCATATGTATTTGGTTTGGCGGGATATGTCTCTGCTAGTCGCTTTGAATTCGCCAAAATAATCACCTCATTTTCAGTGGCTATTGCCATTTTATTGTCCTTTACGGCTATCCCCATTGCACGTTTAAACGTTCGAGGCAACTGCACCAATTGATTGCGATTCGTAGCACTAACTAAGACTACTTTTCCTGCTTGATAAGTACTTACTACGATGGTGCAGTTGAGTTGCATCAATAACTCTGGCAAATTAGGACTGTGTGTACAAGCAAAAGGTGGTAATGTATTGGTGTTTATATTTTGATTCATTCTAGTTTAATGCTTATTTTGCTAATACTGCATAAGTTTCAATTATTAATACCCTATTGATTTCCAATAGAATAACAAACTATCGTATACGCAATATATTATTTTAATAATTTATCTTCTTTGTATTGATAAGTACCTTTTAAGTCACCATTTTCTTTATAATAAGAGCAAGTGCCATTTTTCTTATCCTTTAGAAAGTACTCTTCGCTCAATACCTTGCCATTCTCATAATAACTTGTCCAAGTTTTTTCTTTCAGTCCATCTATCAAATAGCCTTTTGACCTTAGTTTTCCAGTAGGATAGTAAAAAATAACCTCTCCTGTTTCTATACCTTTTTCATAGGTCTTGGACATTTTTAACGTTCCAAATTCGTAATAAGAACTCCAAACGCCATCTTTTAAGCCATCTTTATAATTCTGTACTGCCTCCAAAGCCCCATTGGCATAATACAACTTCCACGTTTTATCTTTTCGGTTTTCTTCTATATCAATTTCTTCAACAATCCAATAATAGGATTTATCTTTCAAATCTTTATTCAAATCAGGGCTAACAATAACATCTGCAACGGCTCGAAAAAATCGACTGGCTTGTAAAGTTCCATTTTTATAAAAAACAGAACAAGCACCAGATAATTGTCCTCTCGAATAATTTTCGGTTGTTCTTAATTGCCCATGCCCAAAGTAAGTTTTCCAAGAACCATGCTTTACCCCTTGCTCAAAACTACCTTCTTTCCCCAGTTGTCCATGCTCGTGATAATACTTCCAAGTACCTTCTTGCGCATCATTTATAAATTTTCCTTCAGAAAGCAGTTTTCCACTTTCATAATAATATTTAAAATCACCTTCTCGCTGCCCATTCGACCAATACCCTTCCAACTCTACTTCCTTGTTATCATAATAAAATAACCATTTGCCATCAGGCTCATTATGCTTATAATTTCCCTTGCCACTAATTTCTCCATTCGGATGATAAAATGTCCATACCCCTTCACGCTGATTATCAATAACCTTTCCCTCTTCTTTAAGTTGTCCATTATCATGATAAGCCTGCTCTATTTCTTGCCCAAGACTTAACAAAGAATAAAACATCAGTATAACTAAAAGCAATCCATTCATTGTAATCGTTATTTTTCTGCCATTGTTTCTAAATTGGAACTAGGGACTTCTTTCCCAAATAGCATGACAGCTCCAAACATCAAGGCTATTCCAACAACAAAGCTGATGATAAAAGGAATACCAAATGCCGTAGAAACATAGGTCATTGTAATACTAATACTTCCTACTGTCAACGCATAAGGAAGTTGCGTTTTGACGTGATCTATATGGTTACAATTCGATGCCAGCGAGCTAAGGATGGTTGTATCCGAAATAGGAGAACAATGGTCGCCCAATACAGAAGCAGCTAAAACCACTGCAATGACATTATACAGCAACTCCATTGCCGTTTCTAGTGGCAAACCTGCGTTTTGGCTGATACTCCAACAAAGAGGAATAGCGATTGGGTATAAAATAGCCATGGTACTCCAACTTGACCCTGTTGAAAAAGCGATGACAGCAGCCAAAATAAACACAACAACAGGAACCATATAAGGACTCAAACTATCTCCCAAGGTAGTCGTTAAAAATTCTGCGGTAGATAACTCTTCTGTTGTCGTTGCCAAAGCCCATGCTAAAATCAAAATCAACAAGGCTGGCATCATTGTTTTGAACCCAGCGACAACCGTTTCAATAGCGTCCGAAAGTTTCATAATACCCTGAGCTACTGTCAAAATCAATGCTAAGACAATAGCCGACATAGACGCCCAAAGCAATGCGGCATAAGAGTCAGAGTTTCCTATTAAGATACCCATTTTTCGAACAAAACCTGCCTCTCCTGAAGATTCCAGCAGTTGCATTTTTGACCAAACTTCCCCCCATCCATTGTGCGCTACCTGTACTCCATTTTCTACTAATGCACTATACGAAGCCTGCATCCCTGTATCAATCAACCCCATCAAAGTTCCGAACACGACCATTAAAATTGGTAAGAATCCGTTTATCCAACGATGTGGCGCTCCTTCCACAGGTTCTAACTCTTCCATATCATCGTCACTTAATGCTTCTCCCTCAGTATCAAACACACGACCAGTTGTTCTTGCGCGGCACTCCGCTTTATACATTCCTCCATAATCTCTTCCTGTAAAAATAATGATTAGAATAAAAATCAATGTAAAAAACGAATAAAACGAATAAGGCAACGAACTCAAAAACATAGAGTACGCAGATGGAGGATTCTCCAAGCCAGACAACAAGGGCATTGCATCACTGATATAGTTCAACTCTGCTCCAATCCAAGTGGTTATAAAAGCAACCGCAGATATAGGTGCGGCAGTACTATCGACAATATAAGCTAATTTTTCTCTCGATATTTTGTACTTATCGGTCAATGGACGAATCGTATTTCCGACAATTAAGCTATTGGCATAATCGTCGAAAAAGATAGCAACTCCCAACAACCAAGCGACAAATTGAGTGCTTTTAGGGCCCTTCGCCAAAGGTGCCAGCTTTTTTACCACACCTGCCATTCCTCCATTTCTAGAAATAATAGCAACCACTCCTCCTATCATAATTGAAAATACAATGACGGACAAATGGCTCGAATTATTCAAGGCTCCAATAATATAATGGTCAATAACACTAAAGAAGCTTTTAAGCAAACCATAGGGTGTTAGTTGCATCCCTCCAATGACCCAAGCTCCTGCCAAAATCCCCATAAATAAAGCCAATAATACTTGGCGGAAAATCAAAGCTAAAAAGATGGCTACTAGTGGCGGTATAATTGACCACCACAAGGGAATGGCTTGAATACGCAAGCCTCCATTTTTATATTTTTGCACGTGCACTAACTGTGTGTGCTGGTTGTCTAGACAAATAATTTCGTCTTCTTTGGGATGAGTTAATGGATCACAATCTGCACAATTTTTAACTTTGCAAGCTCTGTATTTTGAGCGTACAGATACTAATTCTCCTGCATAGGAAGCCTCATAATCCAAATGAGCAACGCCCTTTTCAAATAGAACAACTTTTGTCGACCCACCGAGTTCTATTGTTGAGGCAAACTGATTCGGAATGGTTGACTGTCGGTAAACGTTCTTAGCTATAATGGTTAACTGATTGGCTTCAAACTGTAAATCAAAATCCAAAAGCCCTAAGGTATCTATAACAGGTCGTGTTGGTTCGGGATCAGCTTGAACAATTGAATTGCTATCAACGTTGTTTAAAGTATCTACTTGCTGAACAGTATTGCTATCGGTTGGATTTTGAGCAAAGATGGCAGTTATACTCAAAATAATGAACAAAAAAGTAACTATAAGTCTCATTGTGCGTTTTTACTTAAAAGAGAAGTATGAAGTTCTATCAATTTAACATGTGAGTAGAAGTATAAAAGTTAATATTGGACTACTTCATGTTAAAATTGTGTAATAAAGGTAATATTTTTTTGAAAACAGATGAAGTTAGTTCTATCCTAAATTAGAATCATCTATTTATTTGCGCTTATTGCATCCCAACAAAAGCATACAGCACAAAGAATTAAAGGCAACCAAAACCAATTCAGCCCAAACGACTGGTTAAACACTCTTAGTAAGAACTGTTTAGCCTATACCAAGAGTAAATCAATAAACAATAGCATATTGAACCTTTACGATTCGCTTGATATAATCATTAATATAAGGCTCAAAATTTTGCAATTTGCCCGATTCGCTCTATTTTTCTAGGGATATGCTTTTCGTAGAAGCAATCTCCCCCATTCAACACAGAGCAATTTACCTGTGGATGTTAAACTAAATTAATTTATTATGATAAGATACCTATTAATATTATCTACCGTTTTATTGATTGTAAGTTGTAAAAAGAAATATAGTTCTTCGGATACAACGGATGCTACAGATTCGACGCAAGTTGATTCTAACACCTTGGTTTCGGATGTCAACTGGGGTGATGAGGAGGAAGCTATTTATGTTGAAGAAGAACCCGAAAAGAAAAAGCGCACTCATCGTTCTTCCTCTAACCGTAACCATCGTAGTGGTGGTGGAGGTGGCACTGCCGACACAGATGTTGATGTGATTAAATACAAAAACCATACTCGAGATGGGGATCGTCCTAGTGATTTTGCAACAGCCATTATCTATCCTGCTATTCGTATGGTTTATAGCGACAACTTTGCAAAACCCAAGGCTACTGTTTTGAATGCTCAAAAAGATGGAGAGCGTCATACGATTGACTTGGCCATCACATGGAAAGATCATTGGACTCCTAAATATAAAATCGAAGGCACTTTAGAAGTTAATACAGATGGTAGCGATGCCAAATTTACGATCACCAATAAAAACACCGAAGCCGAAGTGCTTGAACTTACCGAAGATAATTTTCAAACGGAAATCACACTACCTTCGTTATAATCTGATAAAATACCCCCACTTATACTTCCCAGCCTGTCCGTTTTAACCATTCTTTTATATGGTTAAAATAGACAGGTTGTTTTATTTTGATTTGGAATCATTTTTGGTTTTTGCTTAACTTTATTTAGAAGTCATACACGTTTCAGTTGAGTCAACTACAAAACATAATATATACAATCTAACTATGAAATTACAAGTACCTTATTTACCTTTTATTACAAAATCATTCTTTTCTCTACCTTTTATTGTAGTCTATTTATTACTACTTTTCACTAATTTTAGTCATGCTCAAGATCAAAAAATACTAAAAGGAAAACAAATATCAGGAACAACCATTAATGACGAGCAATTAACATTTTTGATGAGCCATCAGGAAGCTCTCAAAGAATTTGAAAAGCCTGCTTCTTTGAGTATGATGGAAATTCCAGTTAAAGTACATATTGTCAAAAGTACGACCTCCAATTCTGCCAGTATCGAAGAGATTAAAGAAGCCTTTGCCAAACTCAACAAATACTTTGTGCAAATTTATGTCCAATTTGTTCCATTGGGTGACTTTAACTATATCTCAAATGACAAGTATTTTGACTTTAACAAGGAAGATGAAAATGCTCTTTGTGGCAGTAACGATTCTAAAAATGTCATCAACTTGTATATTGTTGGAAGTATTTCAGACGGTCCCCTAAAATTCTGTGGTTATACATATTATCCTGAGGATTTAGAAAAAAATACGGATCGTATATTCCTAGCCAACGAATGTTTATCAGATGGTGTTTCGCTCGCTCGTCAAATGGGACACTATTTTACATTGTTCTCTACTTCTGGACTCAATGTATCTGAAACGCAAGAGTGGGTGAATGGCGAAAACTGTGCAACCGAAGGAGACTTGATTTGCGACACGCCAGCTGATCCTGGTTTGGATTTAAGTTCTGTTGATGATCGTTGTGGGTATATTGGAAAAAAACAAGATCAATCGGGCAGAAAACGTTTTTATAAGCCAGATACCAAAAACTTAATGTCTGATAATCCTCGTTTGTATTGCTGCGATCATTTTACAGAGCAACAATATCAAAAAATGCTTTATGCTGCCATCAATCTAAGAAATTACTTAACCTTTCCTAAAAGTCAATACTCCAAACGTCAATTAAAAGTTTTAGCAGCCGAAAAAGGTTTGAGTGGGCAAGTTTCGGTCTTTATGCAAGGAACTGAAATGCCTGTGGTTCGCAATGGGAATATGTATATCAACGAAAAAGAACTTTATCCAACCAATACCACCTACAACATTGCTGTTGTCAACAATCAAAAAGGCTATATTTATGTCATTGAAGGCGATGCAGAAAGAGGCATTTATTTGCAATACCCCAAAAAAGGAGACAAAGTATTTTTTAAAGGAGAAACAACAGCTGAATTTATTGTTCCCTCTAATTTAGAACGTCTAAAAGTAGACGAACTAAAAGGTAAGGACGGAAAAAATCATATTGTTGTTTTATTCTCAAAAAAGCAATTAAGAATCGAGCAGCTTATTGATGAAATGAATAGCATAGAGGAGTATTTGGATGTCGTTCAACGAATATATACCGTTATTGGAACGGATTTGATTCCTTCTAAAAACTTAGTCTATCAAAAAAATGGCATCCAAGTTCAAGGAATTGCAACCGATCAACAAATCATGCCTGTTATCATTGAATACAAACAACCATAAGTTTGCTACAAAAATTGTGAGCTCACCCCAAAAACACCTAAACCCCTAATTTACAATACCTTAAAACAAAAACAATTTCTTAAACTAACAAAAAGCGACGCGATTCAGGCTAATATAAATTACTTGTTTTTTGAATTTGAAATCCAATAGAATAGTTTTTGTTTCTTTAGTAGACATCTATCATTTTGTGTCCTTTGATAACATACTTCATGATTTTTATTTAACAGCCAAAGGACTTTATTTCTTAACAACTTTGGATTTGAACATCCTTTACAAAGCGTTAATTCAATGAAAAATATCCTATTTCTACTCTTATTCCTTTGTTGCTATACCGCACAATTAACTGCACAACGAGAATTTGAATACATCAATCCTCCTAGTATACAACATCAAGATTATACCATTGACATTGATAATATTATCTCTAAAGAGGATTATTGCAAATTTAGATTAACCATTTATAACAACACCGAGTATTACCAAGCTTTTGATTTGAGCAAAGTAGGTTTTATTTATGAAAATATTGGAACTTATTACCCAAAGAAAGGCACTATTAAAATTATTCCTCCTGATGAAAAGATTTCTCATACAATACGAATTGATGGCAACATGAATTATATGGTCGAGCAATTCCAAGTTGCCCTAGAAGGCTTGTTCTACGCTTCTGGTGGTACTCCTGTAGAAGTCGCAGCTCGCTCTTTAGAAGCTGGTAAAGCAATTGATTCCAAACAACTAGAAGTCGAAATCAAAAAGGTGAATAACAAAAAAGGACGTTTTAGTTTTGCGATGAATGGTCAGTATAAGGGGGGCAAAAAAGAGTTTGTGACAATTGATCCTACTGAATTAAAGGCAACAGATGCCGAGCAACAATCTATTGATGCCAAGGTGGGAAATAAAAAGCGTTTGGTGCTTCAAAACGGCAAAAAATTCAACATCAATGGCGACTTTGAGAGCAATAGCTCTTCTCTTCAGTTAGATTGGACAGATGTTATTACTAGCTATACCTTGACAGCACAACCCAAAACAGTTGTATCTATTTATCATACAGCACCTGTATCGACTCCCGCTGTTACTTCAACAACAACGACCACGACGACTCAAACAGTTCAAACAGTAGAAACGGCATCCAACACACCAACTCCAACTCCTACGCCTACGCCTACGCCTAGACCTGCGGCTAAAAACAATTGCGCGCCACACGTTGCTCCCTTGGGAGGGCAACCTGTCAAAATTACAATTTTCTCAGAAGAGGGCGAGTGTTTTCAAGTACGAGCATTGGGACAATACGTAAATCCAAATTATGCTAGTAGGGTTACCTTTGGTTTCCCTATTGTTGGAAAAGTTGCGATAACAATGGAAAATGGCGCTACATTCGATAAAAGCATTTTATTGAATAATGATATTTATGAGGTAACGTACAAAATTAAGAAAAACAAGAAAGGTAAGTATGTTACCAAAATGCTATTAGGCACTGTTGGTTCTACTGGACCTACCGCTCAAGAATTAGCAGAACAATCTGCTGCGAATTTAGAAAAATTCAAACGTGAGCAAGAAGCTAAAAGCAACGCCCAACTAGAGGATCATAGAAGAAGAATTGCGGCATTAGATGCTAAGACTGAAACAAAAACAGAAACCTATAGTAACAACAATAGCAACAATTCAAGCTATTCGAGCAGTTCGAGTCATTCAACAACCTCTTCTTCTATTTCCAATAATAATCGCAGTAGCTCCAGCAAAAGAATGTCTGGGCAAATGCATTTAAGATTTATGGAAGGTTCTACTCCATTGACCAATATGCGTGTAGAAGTGAGTACGCTCTCTGGATGGACAGGTTCTGGTGTAACCGACTCCAATGGTGATGTGTATATTGATGCAACCAATTTGAATACTAAAAACATTAACATTTACGCCAAAAATAGTAGAGCAGAATACAAACTAGCTAATATTGTAAAACTTGATGATAACTTGTTTGCTTTGATTGAACCTGCTACTTTATTATTAAATACGACAAATAAAATGATTAATGCCGCCGAATCGGGTGATACTGATGCTATCTTAGAAGATATGGGTTGGTAAGAATGCCATCAAAATAGTCACACGACCAAACCTGAGGGTTGAATGGAAGGTTTTTATAATAAGTAATCGTTCAAAAAATAATAACAAAAAATGAGATTATTTTTTCTGACCTCTTACTTAATGCCGAACATTCAACCTTTTTTAATTTCACAATTGCCCCCCATCAAAGCCAAGGTAATTGTATGCTGTCTGGTGTGTTATAATACGCTCTTGCTTTTATTTGAGCATCTTTGGGTACTTCTTCTAAAGTCAAAACAGGCGACAAACAAACATCCTTTTCAGCTGCCCAATCAGCCCATTCTTCCCTAGTTTTGGTCAAAAATAAGGCTTCTACCAAGTCATAAGCAAAAACAGAAGTTGATAATTCCCCAAAGTGCTCTCGTTGCCAATCGGGTTTTTCAACTGCCAAACAAAAGCGATTCCAGAAACGGACTTCTAATGCCCCCAAAGCAACCCACTGCCCTCCCTTACATGGATACACATTGTAATTAACTAGACCTCCATTTAACAAACGTATTTCTTGGGGATTGACTCCGCCTAATAACTGCGCATACGGAAAGGTTAACAAAGGAGCGACACCATCTAGCATAGCGATATCTATATATTGTCCCTTACCTTCTACAAGTGCTGCTAGGCAAGCGGTTACTAACATATATGAACCGCCTGCAACATCTGCAATTTGTACACCAGGAATAACAGGCTTTCCTCGTTCATCTCTAATTAAATCTAGAACTCCTGTACATGCCAAATAATTCAAATCATGCCCCGCTTTCAACGCATAAGGACCTTTTTGACCGTATCCAGTCAACGAAATATAAATCAAATTAGGGTTTACCTTTTTCAAATCTTCGTAAGCCAAGCCCCAACGCTGCATCACCTCTGGTCGAAATTGTTCCACCAAGATATCTGCTTCTCGAACCATTTGCAAAATTTGGGGTCGATGCTCTTTAGATCGGTAATCAATGATAATAGATTTCTTTGTAGCATTCAACATCGTATACAACAGAGCCTCTCCATTTTTAAAGGGGGGATAATGACGTGTTTCATCCAACTTAGAGGGATGTTCTATTTTGATAACTTCTGCCCCCATTTTTGCCAATAAATCTGTTGCCAAGGGACCAGGTAGCAACAAACTAAAGTCTAAAATTCGTTTCCCTTTTAATGCGTTTGATAACATGTTTTTATTTTTAATAGTCGGCTGATTGTCTACGGTGCTACTTCGTGATTTAAGCAGACTAATGTACTTTAAATCATTAACTTTTATTAACACCTAACTTAAATTTTTAATAAAGCTACTTTATTTATAACTAAAAATTTAGTTATTCTTATATTTGGATAGTAAGGAATCGATCTCAATACAAATTTTGATGACATACTTGCCTCAAGCACCTCCAATAACCATTGTTTTACGTCGTGCCCAAATCAGTAATTTTTGTAGTCTACTTAAATCGTTAAAAGATTCCAATTAAGCAACATTTTTATTATCAAAAAAAACATCCAATGAAACAAATTCCAACCGTACTCTTTCTCCTATTTTTGATGTACAATACATACGCACAAAAAACAACTTCTTCGCAACGACTGTTATTATTAATAGAAGATGTCACCGTCATTCCAATGCACATTAACAAAGTTTTGGAACATCAAGATGTTATTCTTGAAGATGGCGTTATTATACAAATAAGAAAGCATACCGACCAAGATACAAGTACCTATAGTTTAGGTCGTATAGATGGTCGTAACAAATTTTTAGTCCCATCTTTTTCAGATGCACACGTTCATTTGCCCGAAGAGGAAAACCTAGAACGAGTTTTTCTAATGAATATCATGAATGGCGTTACCACACTTCGTTCTATGCGAGGAGAAGCTTGGCATTTAGACATTGACAAGAACGCTCCATTTACCCCAAGGCTATATCTCTCAACCCCTGTTATCAGCCGTAGTGATAGCCTTAGCCCTAGAATGGCTGAAAATTTACTAGCTCAATATAAACAATCTGGCTATGATTTTGTCAAAATAATGAGTGTCAAAGATCCAACTACTTTTGATTATCTCGTTGGTGCCTCTAAAAAACATCAATTGCCCCTTGCAGGACATTGCCCTTCGAATATCAACATTTTTAATGTTAGCAATAGCGGCGTTTTTCAAAGCATTGAGCATTTAGGAGGCTTTTTTACATTGACAACAATGGAAGAGATTCAACATGCGGTGGACGCTAGTCTTGCTGGCAATGTTTATCACTGTCCAACGTTTGGCTGGTATTATACAGGACAAATACCTCCTACCGATTTAAGAAAAAGACCAGGCACAAAGTATGTTCCTTCATCTTGGATTGAGAAATGGGAAAAACAAATTTCAGAACACGAGGTTGAAACTAGTAAAGAAGGGCGTCAAAAAGAACGTACCATTTCTGCACAACGCTTTAAGAGTCGTTTGATGTACCTAGGTTTTATTTATCGACAAGGTGGTCAATTACTTTTGGGTGCTGATGCTTCTGGTATTTATGGTATTCCCGGATTCGATGTGCATGCGGAAATGCAACATTATGCCAATGCAGATGTTTCTAATTATGACATTCTAAAAACCACCTGTTATAACTTATCTAAAGTTTTTGGTGAGGAAAAAAATTGGGGTACTATAAAAGTCGGTTGTCAATCAGATATGGTTTTATTAAATGCCAACCCTTTGGAAGACATCAAGAATACCAACAAAATTGAAGGAGTTATTTTTAAAGGAAATTACTACACACAGGATTATTTGAAAAAACGACTAGAACAAATAGCAAAATAAGAATTGGTTTTATAATCTAGACAAGCAACCATCTAAAACAGTATAATTTGACAATCTTAATACATGAATCTTTTTTACCCCTAGCCTATTTTGTGTAAAATTGTTCTCATAAGTAAGAGGTCAGAAAAAATAATCCCATTTTTTGTTCTTATTTTATTTGAACGATTACTTAAGTTGTACTAATGATAAATGCCCCATATTTTTGACAGTAGTCCGCTAATTGACACATTTTTTAGCGGACTATTTTTTATTCTTTAAACATTTAATATGCTGCTCCAAATTATCCGAAAGTTTGATCTTGTTGGCAAGTTTTATGCTAGTAGTCTAGGAAAAAAATGGATCCACAACAAATTAAAAACTGTTCTTCCTCATTTAAACCAACAGGAAGAAAATCTAGATATAGGTTGTGGTAATGGAATGATTACACACACTTTACGTCAAAAAGGTTTTTCTTGTACTCCTTTGGATGTAGCTGATTTGTCAATTATTCCAAGCGTCCATGTAGTTGTATACGATGGCATTTCCATGCCTTTTCAAGAACAAACCTTTGACACAGCACTGTTGTTGACTGTTTTACATCATACGCCTGACCCCGTTTTGGTATTAAAAGAAACAGCTCGCATTGCTAAAAAAATTGTTATTATTGAAGATATTTATAGTAATAAAATACAACAATATATGACCTATGCAATGGATACCTTAGTCAATTTAGGGCATTCTAGTATGACTTATCAAAACAAGTCTGATAGCGAGTGGAGAGCTACTTTCGAGGAGTTGGGATTGGAACTCATAGAAGTTACTAGCAAACCAGTTTTATTGTTTTTTAGGCAAGCAACTTATGTGTTGCAGCATGCTACCAAATCATAAAATAGCTCTATTTTTCTAATTACCTTCTTGACATTACTCGACTGAAAACCAAGCAGTAGCAGCACAACAAACTAAACAAAGCAATCTCACAAAGTAAGTAAGTGGACAGAAAAAAGTATAGTTAAAAATGTAATTGTTTTTAGTGCTGTTCAAAGAAAAAAATTGAAGTTTTAGCGGGCTAAAACGAGATTTTTTGATGAAGAACAGTGCAAAAAGAATTCTATTTTGCCTATAAATTTTTATGAACGATTACTTAAATCATATTAGTTTGAAACACACGAATCATATACCATACATATACTTAGCACAACTTATGAATACGAACTTAACGACCAATATTTTAATCCTAATTATAATAACTTTATTCACTGCCTGTACTAGCAACAAAAACAACACAATGCAAAAAGAACAGTACTTGCCAGATATTATCAAAAATGTTGAATTAGGAATGCCTCAAAGTGCCGTGCTTCGCCTTAGAAAAAAGGCTTATATTGTTAACTCTGTGCAAGAAACTCCTAGGGAAATTTATACCGAAGACTTAGAAACGTCTAGTTATACTTCCGTTTATTATCTTTTTGAAAAAACAGGCAACAAAGCATTGGTCGAAATCAATATCTTGCATCAAGATAAAGCAGCAGCGGAACAGACTATTAACAACTACTTTGGAATATCCAAAAACAAAAAACAAAACCAATGGCATAAAACTTTAAAAAATGGTCGCATCGTTCACGCAACTTGGCGCAAGAAAAAAGTGTTTATCTATTTAGATGAAAAAGAAATAAAGGTCGAAAATATACGCGAACAGTAGTTTTTCTATAAAAAAAAGCAGAAATTTGTACCTGATTCATAGGAGGACTGCTTTAGTCTATTTCTCCTGTAGTAGAGCCTGTCGAAATACTTAGGGAACTTAAGATAGACTCTTAAAATACTAAATATAAAAACATAAAATGAAACCAATCAAAGTATATCATAAAGACGACGGTAATCACCATCAACCCGACCACAATTGTGGTCCTAATTGCAACCATGAACATCATCAACATGATGTTACAGAAGATACGAAGGTTTTTAAAGAAGATAAAGTCAGAATTATTCCTGAAAAAAAAGCCAATCGAATTACATTTGAAAATTTCATACAATTTTTCCCATTGGTAGAATTGCCCTATACAATCACCTCTGATACACAACGTTTAATCAGCCAAAAATGTGATCCACTTTCAGCAACTTGGATGTTTAATTTTGTGTTGGATAAAGATGCGGTTATTGATGAATACACCGAATATATGCCTTGTTTTTCGATCCCTGATACACCAGGCTTTTTTGCTATTGTTTTTTGGGAAGCAGGCATCGAAGGATCTACTTATTATCTAACTACTTTTTCTAAAAATGGAATTTTAATTGATAAAAAGAAGATCGCGGGAACTAAATACGAACAAGATGGGTTGTATCAAATGGTTTGCACAATCAGCCCTACTTGGTTGTTTAGTTGTGCAGAAGGGCGTTTAGACGCTGAGGGAAATACCGCTCCAGTATCTTCCGATGACAATCACCTCCATACTTCTTTACAATTGACAGGAGATGGAGAAATTGTTCCGATTTAATAACCAACCCTTAATATCTTGCATTTAATCGTTGGTCTTATATTTACAATTACTTAAAAATATTTATACAAAAACACTATAAAAACTACATAAGGATAATCCTAGTTTTCTACCTAACCAATAGAGATTCTATGGATTAAAGTTGTTTTTCAAGTTTAGAAAACAATCTATAAGTATATAAATATCCAATACTTTATACAAAATATCCTTATTAGCCCAACCAGAAATAAAAATTAATGACAAAAAAAAAGAAAGGCTCTAATAAAAAAGGAAAAAACTTACCTGTACACCTTTTAGAGAAAAAAATAATTGATTTGTTTAGCAAACAGATCACTTCACGATTTGATGCCAAAGGCATTATTGGTAAATTAAGAATTTCAAATTCTAAAGATTCCGTTCAACACACCTTAGATAAATTGGTCGAGAAGGGAAAAATTGAAAAAGCCAGTCGTGGTAAATACAAATGGAATAAAGCCGCTAAAACAGCGAAGAAAGATAAACGAAACAATGCTCAAACGACTATTGGTAGAGTAGATGCGACTCGTAGCGGCTCTGCTTATATTATCAGTGAAGATTTAGAGCAAGATATTTTTGTTCCTGCCCATAAATTAATGGGGGCTCTCAATGGCGATACTGTAGAAGTATCGTGGTATATGGCTCGAAAGGACAAACCAGAGGGACAAGTCATTCAAGTCCTTGAACGCAAATCTGAAAACTTTATCGGTACCTTATCCTTGTCTGATAAATTTGCTTTTGTTATTCCTGATAACCCTAATATGCAAACCGATATTTTTGTTCCACTAAAATATGTCCCCAAGGAAGCAGAAGATGGTGCAAAAGTAGTTGTAACGATTGTAAAATGGGCAACAGACAACAAGAATAATCCAGAAGGAAAGGTGACGACTTACTTTGGAACAGAAGGAGGAAATGATATTGAGATGAAATCGATCTTAATTCAAAAAGGGTTTAATCTAACTTTTCCTCCAGAAGTACTCAAAGAAAACGCTGCTATTGATACCGAAGTCAAGCAAAGTGAAATTGATAAGCGTAGAGATATGCGTGCCATTACCACATTTACAATTGACCCTGCGACAGCCAAAGACTTTGATGATGCTTTGTCTATTGAATTATTAGAGAATGGTAATTACGAAATTGGAATTCATATTGCCGATGTAGGGCATTATGTCTTGCCTGGTTCTGAGTTAGACAAAGAAGCTGCAAGAAGAACAACTTCTGTTTATTTAGTGGATCGCGTACTACCTATGTTGCCTGAGAAACTATCCAATGGTGTTTGTTCGTTACGACCCAATGAGGAAAAATTAACCTTCTCTGCGGTTTTTGAAATGAATAAGCAAGGTAGTATTATTAATGAATGGTTTGGTAAAACCGCTATTTATTCTGATCGTCGTTTTACTTATGAGGAAGCGCAAGAACGCATAGAATCTGGTGAAGGGGACTACGCTCAAGAATTGCAACTACTCAATGGCTTGGCGTATAAATTACGAGCACAACGTTTCAAAAAAGGAGCGATCAACTTTGAATCGCCTGAAGTTCGCTTCAAACTAGATGAAAATGGTGTTCCGCTTGAAGTATACCTAAAAACTAGAAAAGATGCCCATATGTTGGTCGAAGACTTTATGTTATTGGCTAATAGACGGGTTGGAGCACTAATGGATGGCTTGCACGAAAAAACAGGCATTCAATGGCCTATGGTTTATCGTATTCACGACGAACCAGATATGGAGCGAGTTCATAACTTCACTGATTTTGCAGCTCAGATGGGCTACAAGATGAAGATTGAATCTCCCGAACAAGTAAAAAAAGCTTTTGGAAAAATGCTGAAAGAAGCGGAAGGAAAACCAGAAGCGGATATTTTGCAACAACTAGCCATTCGCACTATGGCTAAAGCGGTCTACTCGACCAACAATATTGGGCATTATGGTCTTGGTTTTGCAACTTACTCGCATTTCACGTCTCCTATTCGACGCTATGCAGATGTGCTAGGACACCGTATTTTGTTCGACTATTTGAGTGACAACAACAAGCGAATGAACGCACAGAAATTAGAAGAGTTATGCAAACATATTTCTAAAAAAGAGCGCGATGCTATGGAAGCAGAACGAGAGTCTGTAAAATACAAACAGGCGGAATTCTTAGAAAATCATGTAGGCGAAAAGTTTGAAGGAACTATTTCTGGAATTACAGACCATGGTATTTATGTTAGCATCAAAGCCAATTTCTGTGAAGGGATGATTCGCTACGAGAAAATGTTTGATGACTTTAGCCCTGATGAACATCATTTCCAAATCAAGTCTCCTTCAATTACTTATCGAATGGGAGATAATGTTTGGGTTAGTGTCTTGGGCGCTAATAAATTTAAACGACAAGTTGATTTAGAATTGCTAGACCCTGAAGATGAGGCGAACCGACCTCCTGTTCGAGAAGAAGTAAAGGAACTAACATTTGCAGAACAAGAAGTAGCCAATAAAGCACAAGAAGTTGCTTCGGAGGTTGCTAAAGAGGCTCCTGCTCCTAAAAATGAACCTAAAAAAGGTATTAAAAGAGTTAAGGTCGTTCAAGAACCTAAAAAGGGTAGAAAAAATGTTCAATCTACTTATAATGCGAAGAACGAACCTTTCGAAGCTTTGTTGCCTGATGTTCAAAAAGCATTTAACAAAAGCCATATCAAAAATATTGCGAAGCAGAAAAATGCAAAATGGAGATATGAAATTGCTCCTTCTGCTCCAATGCCAGACTCTGTCTTGTTGTTGCATTTCAACCCAGAAGCGGCTTTAAACAAAGGATATCGTGGTCAAAAATTAATCTCCAAACATCCTTTCAAGCCGCAAGGAAGCACCAAAACGTTCTTCAAAACTTACTTCCCTCAAGAAAGACTTTCAGAGGGATATTTGTCTCCTTTCCGTTCTTTGGATGACAAACAACTCTCTAAAAAAGATATTGAATTGAGTTTGCCAATTTTTGAAGCTTTCATTCAGTTATTAAAGCCTAAAAAAATTGTTTCCTTCTCAGTTCCTATGGTAGAAACCTTGCAAAAGAATAATTATCTAAGCAATCTTGAAGAAGAGGAAGTTACAGATCAAGGACGTACGGTTATTACCTCTAGAGGTATTTTGAATGTTGGTGAATTAAAAATTCCAATTTATTTCGTTCCTAGACCTTCCTCCCGTTTACTAAAGGGACTAAAAACCTTGGCTTGGGAATGGGCATTGACTTAATTATTACCTTGATTTTCATAATCCTCTAACATTGTTCGTGGATTATTTTATATAAACTCTGCTGCTCTTTAAATGGGTAGCAGAGTTTTTTTTATTGTAACTGATTCCTTAAATTTAGGCATGAAACGAACCATTCTACTATTTGGCAGCTTAACCATTGCTTTGTTACTCCTCTTTCAAGTGAGCAAGTATTCTTTGTGGCACCAACCCTCCCACCTAGAGTTTTATATTGTTTGCATTGGTCTTTTGTTTATAGGCATTGGAATTGCTTTAAGTCGTTTTTTTACCAAAAAAAATATTTACAATCCAACGGGGACACCAATTCCTAATAGCACTCAAATTCCTAAGGAAATTGATCAAGCTAAACTAAAGGAAACAGGATTAAGCAAAAGAGAGTACGAGATATTATTACTCATCGCAGATGGTCTATCCAATAACGAAATTGCTCAACAGCTTTTTATTTCAGAAAGTACGGTCAAAACACATGTTTCCAAAATTCTTTCTAAGTTAGATGCCAAAAGAAGAACACAAGCTGTTCAAATTAGTCGGTCGCTGAAAATCATCTAAAACTACCCTGAGGACTCTAAAATCAATGGTACTAAAGTATGATTTTGCTATTTCAGTCGCAAATCGTCCTTAAGTACTAGTATTTTTTCTAAATAATCTCCGATGTTTGGGTTGTTCAAAAAATTCAATTTGCATTAACAATTACTAAAAAACTTCGATTATGAAAGAAAAATTAAAACCAGTATTAGCGGTTATTTTAGGGCTATCTTTTGCTTTTTTAATTATTATATTGAGCCAAATGCTAGGGCATATCCTCTATCCTATTCCAGATCAATTCAAAAATATTGATTTTTCAGATCCTGCCAACCGCCCTCAATTAGAAGCACTCATGGCAATGGCTCCTACAGGTTCTTTAATTATCGTATTAGTAGGTTATATGTTAGCCGCTTTTGGTGGAGGTTTTTTAGCAGCAAAGATAGATCCAACACGCACAACAAAACTTGGTTTAATCGTTGGTACTTTGTTAACCTTAGCAGGGATTTCTAATCTAATGATGATTCCACATCCCATATGGTTTGTCCTAATTAACTTGCCAAGTTACCTATTGTTTGCATGGCTAGGAAGTCGCACCGTTAATCCCCAATAATAGTTACAATAGTTCGTTGAAAAACTTTATTAGTTTGATAATTAGCAAGTTACGCCTTTGCTGTGTTTTGTGTTAAAGTTTTAATTATCAAACTAATATAAATGTGCTTTTTTGTCTTTTTGGTAAAAAAGTAAAAAATCAACGAACTACTAAGTTAACTACTTATCATGAAAAAGACTATCTTTCGATATGGCTGTCGAGCAGGAATTACAATAACAACATTTAGTACCATCAACTGGTTTTTATTTTCGGACTTACTAGATTATTCTAGTAGCGAAATTGTTGGTTATTTATCTATTTTAGTAGCTTTATCAACCATTCCACTTAGCATACGATATTATCAACAGCAACATTCTAAACAGCCCCTCTCTCTTAAAGAAATATGGAGTCTTGGAATCGGTATTTCTACCGTTGCAGCAACATTTATGTACTTATATAGTGCGCTATTTTTTCATTATATGGGAGATGATTTTATGCAATGGACACAAGCCAATATGGATTCTACGCAGTGGCAACAAATGCAAGCACAAATGGCAACCATGCCTAGTTACTTTTTAAGTCCTTGGTTTCAAGCTTTTGTTATGTTTGCAACCGTATTTCTGATTGGTGTTATCATCACGATTATCTGTACTTTGGTTGTAAAGCTACGTCCAAACTAAAAATGTTGCTGATAAAAATCTACCACTCGCTCATCAACAAAAATATCTTGTGGGCGCAATGGACGACGCAACACAATTCCTTCTAATGTTCTGCAACGGCTCAAGGCAACATACGTTTGACCATATTCAAAGGCTCCTTTGCCCATATCAATAATTACTCGGTCAAAAGTTTTGCCTTGGCTCTTGTGAATGGTCATAGCCCAAGCCAATCGAAGCGGATATTGAGTAAACGTACCAATATTTTCCGTCTCAATCTCGTTTTTATCGTTCAATTTGTGGCGTACGACATCCCATTCAAAAGGTTCTACATCAATATATCCTACGGTTCCATTCGGTTTAAGTATCATTACTTTTATAGAATTTGCGGTCAAGTCATGTACCATTCCTACTGTTCCATTAACATAGCGCTTTTTAGGGTCATTTTTTAGAAACATCACTTGAGCACCTACTTTTAAGTTTAGAGGTGTTTCTGCGGGCAATACGGATACAGAACCTGTGATTTTCGCCAAATACGAAAATGTTTCCGTTCCTAACTCCTCTAATTTTTGCTTGTTAATCTTGTCTACTTCTGCATTTCGAGCCGATAGGATGACATAAAAATCTTCATCTTCTAAAGTTTCTTGATACCGCTCATTCAGGTCATTAAATTCGTCCTCATCAATACGGCGCAACCGAATAGCATCCAAGAGGCGTATAAAACGCAAGTTATCTTGACGATACACCTCTCTCAATTCTATCATATTAATTTCTAACTCCTGAAACACCTCCGCAGAAAAGAAATAAGGGCTTTCGTACTGTTGTTGGAACAGTATTTTTTCTTCTCTCGACGCGATGACAGGCGGTAATTGGAACAAATCCCCAAAAAAGATCATTTGAACCCCACCAAAAGGCGCTGGATTTCCTCGATTTACCCGCAAAAAGAAGTCAATTTGTTCTATCATATCTGCTCGAACCATTGAAATTTCGTCTATTACAATGGTATTCAGAGCTTGGAACATTCGGCGATTGCGTCGGACTTTGATTTCTTCTTTTTTTAAGGGACGAGGTGGGAATCCGAAAAAGGAATGAATGGTTTGTCCTTCTACATTAAGTGCTGCGATTCCTGTAGGAGCTAAAACCACTACTTTTTTGCGAGTATGTGCTCTCCAATATTTTAGTAAGGTCGATTTTCCTGTTCCTGCTTTTCCTGTAATAAACAAACAATTCTGTGTTCGCTCCATTTCGTGCAAACAAGCTTTAAAATCAGGATTCAAATCTATAGACTCTTTGCTCAATTTCTTTCTTTTTATAAGTTACATTTCAGTAAAAGTTATTCCATGCCTCTTAGCATTTTAATCTATTCCCCAAAATAAGATTAATCGTAGGATAATTCAAAATAGCGTTCTTAAACCTGCTTATTTGTTTTTGATTGGTAGACAAATAAAATAACTTATGCTCTACAGTATGCTTTTGTCAACTCTTGATTGTGAAACTAGTAAAATAGTTTAAAGTCATTAAGAAATTTAGTATTATTGTTTTACAGTAGTTAACTATTGTTCCCCCTACCCTATAACAATAGTTAGCTGCGCTGCTACTACATGGGCGTTGAAACCACACAGTAACAGTAAACCGAGCTGCGCGAGCTCACGATCTCAGGGAGCAACAAAGCTTATCAACGAACTACTACTATAACACTCAATTTAATTATCCCATCCCCACACATTACAAATTATGAAAAATAGTTACTTATTTCTTTCCATTTTATGGCTTTCTATTAGCATTTCTTATGCACAATCCGATTATTACGTCTCCACGACAGGTAATGACGCTACAGGTAGCGGCACTATCAATAGTCCTTGGGCAACCATTACCCACGCCTTAGACAATGCGGCAGACAGTAGTACAATTTGGGTTTTACCAGGCACATACAACGGTCGTGTTCGTATTCGAGGCAGTTTTCCACATGGCGTATTAGTAAAGTCTCAAATTCCTTATGAAGCAAAACTTCGACATAGCGGCACAGTCATGACCGTTTATGCACATTCTAGTGGCTGTAACGGCATAACCTTTGATGGGTTGGATGTTGCCCATGATGGTCCTGGTGCTGCTGCATTAGTGGTTCACATTGATGGCGCAGGAACTGGTGCTGTTCACGACATTACGTACCAAAATTGCATCTTGCACGATAGTTATAATAATGATATTGCAAAGATCAACAATAGTTGTTATAACATTACCATTCAAGGCAATCTATTTTTCAATCAAACAGGGAGTGATGAACATATAGATGGGAATAGTGTCGAAAATTTAATCATTCAAGATAATATTTTTATGAATGACTTCGCTAGTAGTGGTCGTCAAAATGCTAATAATACAAGTAGTTATATTGTCATCAAAGATAGCAATGGGAGCAACGATTTGTATACTGGCTCTCGAAATGTTACTATTCGTAGAAATGTATTTCTCAATTACGAAGGGAGTGCTGGACACAATTTTGTTTTAATCGGAGAAGATGGCAATCCTTACCATGAGGGATTTGATATGATGATTGAAAACAACTTACTATTGGGAAATAGTAGCAACACGATGCGAGCTCCTTTTGGAATAAAAGGTGGTCGAAACATTACGTTTAGAAACAATACCATTGTTGGAGATATGCCTGGCAATGCCTTTGCCTTTCGATTTAACACCGAAGGTAGCAACCCTAATAATGACAGCATTTATTTGTACAACAATATTTGGTCCGATCCAACAGGGAGTATGAATGACTTTTCTGATTGTCCTTTAACAGAAACAGATTTTTTTGTTCTGAATAACAATCTATTTTGGAATGCTAACAACTCGATTCCTAGCAATGCTAACGATTTGATCAACCATACTGATGACGCTAATGCAATATTGATGAACCCTCTATTAGGAGGGCAAAATAATTTAGTTCTACCGTATTTCAATTCAAACACCAATCAATTTAACGATGGCTCTACTACTATTCGTGGTGCTTTTGAGCGGTTGGTTGATAATTACGGCACTCCTTCGGCGGGGAGTCCCGCCATTGATGCCGCTAATTCTAATCAAGCCCCTTCTGATGATATTTTGGGTAATACCCGCACTACACCTGATATTGGAGCCGTAGAACATAGCATTGTTTCTAATTTAAGACAAAATCATTGGCTCCAAACGAGTACAGCATCTATTTTTCCTAATCCTGCCAGTCATAATTTCACTTTAAAATTGAGCCATATTTCTTCTGGAACTATTTACTTAAACCTCTACCACATAGATGGTCACTTGATTGAAAGTCGCGTCTTAAAGAATTCCACAACGAATGCCTTGGTAAAATGGCAAACACAAGAACTCCCCCAAGGTATTTATCATCTACAAATCAAGGGGACAAACTTGCTGTTAAATAAAACGTTACTCATTGCCAGATAAACACCTCCTCTTGCCAATATATAATAGAAAATCAGGTCTCATAGAAAGCTCCATGAAGCCTGATTTTCTAATTATTAGAACCTCCCATTCTAGCTCACTTTTGTCATCTATACAACTTCCATTGTACTATAAACAAGCCCCTTCTGTATACGTTTCAATCCCGTAGCATTCTGCATGTCCTGAATTTGTATATGTTTTCCCATTACAACCACACACTGGCTTATACTCCGTAGAATAATGGCAATTAATATCTAATTGCTCGACATCATTACATGTTTTTCTACAACTACAAAAAGTAATAATTAAAATAAGAAGGGAAATGCCTCCTAAAGTATTGGTATTCATCATAAACGTTTTTTTTAATGATACAGTTGTAATTATCATTACTCCGTTGAAACCATGCAGCAGCAGCGCAGCTAACTAAAAGCAAAGCGCTCACGCAGTAAATCATACCAAACTGATTATCAACAAAATACACCTCGCCGTTCTTTATATTAAAAGACTGATAATCAACTGCGAAGCACTCATGCAATACCACGTAGTAGCAGCGTAGCTAACTAAAAGCGTAGCGCTCACGAAGTAGCAGCGCAGCTCAACTAATACGATTTTTCCACGAAGTATTGACCAAACACACCATAAAATTTACCCCAAATGATCCAACAAGTTTCGTTCTGCCCTCTCAAAAGCGTTCCATTGATCGTCTCGAAGAAAACGATCTCGAATAATTTGGTTGGGAGGTGATAATTTGACTAATTCCTTGTAATATTGTTTTGCTGTTGCATAATTTTGATAATGCTGTACTAATATGGTAACCATTGTTACCAACCGATAAGGAGACATTTTTATTTCCAATGCCTTTTCATATAATTTTAATCCTTTATCATACTCTTTTCTCACATCAATATACAATTCTCCTAAGTTTCCCATTAGCCAAACATTTTCAGGTTCTAACTCTAAGCCCTTCTTATAGGCCTCCTCTGCTCCATCGTAATTACCTTCCACATTCCACAAATAATCTGCCCAGCTATTCCAGTTAGAACATACATTAGGTTCTAAATCTAATAATTGAAGTAACAATTCTTTGGCTTGTTTTTTATAAGCAGCCCCCTCCATTCTTCTAGTGCATAAAGTAGCTAGGTTCCGAATATAGACCGTTCTATTGGGGTGGATTTTCAACGCTTTGCTGTAGTACTCATAAGCCAAATCAAACTGATACGTATGATCATAAATCAGACCTATATTATTGAGTGTTGCTGAAGCTAGCGGATTGATACGTTCTACTTGAAGATAGAGTTTTAATGCTTCCTCGTAGCCTTGATCTTGTTTGTCTAACAAAAATGCTAAATAAAACAAGGCATTTTCGTGCCTTGGATTTGCGCTTAATGCAATTCTATAATACTGCTCTGCTGTATCTAAATGTTTGTCAAACCGACGATGCAATTTATAAGCTACGGCATAGTACATCAAACTATATGTTGGATTTCGCTCTACCAATTGCTGATAATCCTTCCGAATATTTTCATGGGCTTTAATTAGCTCTTGAACTCTTAGATTGTAACGGTAAATAGAAGGCAATTCTATAAAAATAGCAAACCCTTTCGCCCAACTTGCCATTTGCTTATCTGAATACTTAGACAACAAGATTTTGTGCAACCTGCTTCGAAATTTGGATTCCTCATGTAGTTGCCAGATTAAGATCAATTCACGACGCAACATTGGAATTGCATCTCTATTATTTTTAAGTAGTTCTAGCCCCAACTCTACACTCGCATCATCAGGGCTCAATAGTAATCTTGATAAATTCTCTAATTCTTTGAGTGTTAGTTTTGACATAATCCTTTCATCTTTTGGATGGTCTATTCTACAAATTTAGTAAGCACTAAATTTTGTTAGAAATAAAAGTCATTATTTGTTCTGCTGTATAATGTTTTGTAAACGCATTGCCTAGACAATAAGTTCAATTCATCAGTTATAACAATAGTTGGCTATGCTGCTACGATCACGGTCAACAACAGGATTAAAAACCGTGCATTTAACATTAGTCCGCCAAAAAATCGTTATATTTGCACCTAATTCTTAAATAGACAACGATGGCTTTAAAAGACAAATATATAAATCCTCTCCAAAGGGTTGCGATTGAAGCCATAACACAAACAACAGGTCTTTCTAAAAAGAAATCCAAAACTTATGAACACTCAAAGCTGCTCATGCCCTATTATTCCCCTTTAACACCCAACTAAGTCCCTAGAAATAAACCCATTAAGATAGCAACTATTAAAAGTTCGCTTTTAAAACAACAATAATTATTTAATATACAACGCAATACTGATTATTCCCTTCTTAGCGTTTTTTCATTAATCAATAGTTTGTAATTATAACAAATGCATAAATTATACTTTTTCGTCCTTGCTAGTTTTTGTTTTGTAAATGAATTAGCAGCACAATACAGCCATCAAGATATTTTATTAGGTCAATCAGGTACGACTTTAACTACTAATTTACGTCTCAACTATAAACCTTCCAATTTGCCATCTTACAGCACGGCAAGAAATAATATGTATAAATACATAGATGCTATCAATGACACCGTAACTTGTGTTTATACAGGACTTAAACGTTATTTGCCCTCTAATGCTACCAATCCCATTTCTGTTATGTTGGATAACAACAGCAGCATTAGTATTAACGCAGAACATACTTATCCTCAAAGCAAGACGGTTAATAATGCAGGGCGAAGCGATTTGCACCATATTTATCCCACTCGTGCAGCTGCCAACAATGGGCGTGGCTCTATTCCTTTGGGAGAAATTGCACCCAATAATATTGACAAATGGTATTTTGAAGCCAATACGTTAACGAGTCCCCCTCCTGCCAATGTATTGCCATTGCATAGCAAGCAACAAAACAATATTTTATTTGAGCCTAGAGATGATCATAAAGGGGATGCCGCTAGAGCCATGTTTTATTATTATACCATGTACCAATCAGAGGCAAATGCTGCCGACCCTAACTATTTTCACCAACAAAAAGCAAAACTATGTGAGTGGCACTTAGCCGACCCTGTAGATAGCATGGAGTGGGATCGTACTTCTCGCATCGCTCCTTTTCAAGGCAATAAGGTAAATCCATTTGTCATGGACTGTACCTTGCCACAGCGTTGTGGGTATTGTGCCACTACCTGTTCTCCTCCTAATTCAATCACCAAAGCAGAAAAAATGGGCTTAGAGTTTTTTGGCAACTATCCGAATCCATTCCAGCAAACGACAACCATTCGTTATGAACTTAATCGTCCTCAAAATGTTATCTTAACGGTTTACAATCATTTAGGGCAAGTAATAGAAACTTGGGATAATGGAACACAAACGCCTGGTTTATATGAAGTCGATTTGGATGCCAAACACTTAACAAGTGGGCTCTATTTTTATACCCTAACATTGGAGCATTCTGGACAAGCGGCTACTTTTTCTAATGCTCTAATCAAACAATAGGAAATAGTCTAATTTTTAACCTTATTTCCAATCACTACTTTTTATTATTTGATAATACTCTGTGGATTTTCTTTGATAGAAAACAAAAAACTATATTCAATAACCAACTGCACAACACTGCCTGATTACCATGCAGTAGCAACAAAGCTAATTAAATACCACTTTCTCACAGAGTAATGATTTGACACATTTGCTATGAAATACAATTGTTTATTTTTTTTACTTTTCGCAATAACCATTGCCTGTAGTTCTGATCCATCTCAAAGTGCTTTCCCAAAGAGAATTCCAGTCGATAATCGAGCAGAACATCAACCTGACGAAGCAAGTATTCTAAATGCCCAAATTAAAGAATCGCTAGAGTCCATGTATTTAGTTGAAACGCAATTAGAAGATGGAACCATCTCTAATTATGCCACTAGAGATGGTGTCGCAGATTTTGTAGCAGAATCAACTACCTATTATAAGGAAGAAGAAAAAACAACTCCTCTAAAAACAACAATCATTTACTTAACAGGGAGTGCTACAGATGTTTATTGGCTTTCCGATAAGGTTGTAATTGTAAGCAAGGATGATTATCAATATTTATTCAAGAATAGTGTTTTAGTAACAACTTTGCAAGAAGGGAAAACGGTAGAAGTTGGAGAAAATGATCAAGAAGCAGCTAAAGAGGTGTTAAACATTGCTCAAAAAATTATTCAATCTCCTATTCCACAGTAGGTAAGCCACTAATTTACAATACAAATGAAACTAACACTTGGTTACTCTCCTTGTCCTAACGATACATTCATTTTTGATGCGATGATCCATCAACGAATTGATACAGAAGGGCTGGAATTTGAGGTGCAACTGGGAGATGTCGAACAACTCAATCAAAAGGCATTTGCCAACGAATTGAATATTACTAAATTGAGTTATCATGCTTATGCTTATCTCATTGACTCTTATGCTTTACTAACTAGTGGCTCCGCTTTAGGTAATAACTGCGGTCCTTTGCTTATCGCCAAAACTTCGATCTCTAAGGATGATTTATCACACAAGAAAATAGCTATTCCTGGCAAATATACAACTGCTAATTTCTTATTAAGCTTAGCCTTTCCTCAAGCAAAGAATAAGCAAGAAACGCTATTTTCGAATATAGAACAGCAGGTTATTAATGGACAGGTAGATGCAGGGCTAATTATTCATGAAAATCGTTTTACCTATCAAGATAAAGGCTTGGTTAAGTTGGTTGATTTGGGCGAATGGTGGGAACAAACCACACAACTCCCAATTCCTCTCGGTGGCATTGTCGTACAACGTCAGCTACCTCTAAAATTACAGCAAAAAATTAATCGAGTCTTGCGTAGGAGTATTGAATACGCCTTCCAACATCCTACAAAATCAGAGCCTTATATTCGTCAACATGCTCAAGAAATGGATTTAAACGTTATCCGACAACACATTGATTTATACGTCAATGACTTTTCTATTGATTTGGGTTCTAAAGGGAAAGCAGCGATTGAGTATTTGTTTGATACAGCAGTACAAGTAGGGTTGATCAAAGCACCAACCGCAGATATTTTTGTAGAGTAGTATTTCCCGAACCATTTTTATTATGAAAGACACTTATTTTACCATAGAAAAGCCGAGTATTGGAGAATACAAGGAAAAAGGCAGTAAATTTATTGCTTATACCTTCCCTGTTTATTCAGAAGATGAGGTCAAAACTTGTTTGGAAGAAGTCAAAAAAGAGCACTTCAAAGCTCGGCATCATTGTTATGCTTATCGAATTGGTCTTGATGGCAAACGGTTTAGAGCTAATGATGATGGAGAACCTTCAGGAACCGCTGGACGACCTATTTTGGGGCAAATTGATAGCTTTGGGTTATCCAATGTTCTATCGGTTGTTGTGCGTTATTTTGGAGGAACGAAACTAGGTACTTCTGGGCTAAAAAGAGCATATAAGGAATCTACTAGAGATGCTTTTGAACAAGCTCAAATTGTTGAGAAAATTGTAGAAGACCAGTTCCATGTTGTCTTTGACTATGTCGCCACAAGCGATGTAATGAATTACATCAAAAACGAAGCATTTACAATTCTAAATGCAACCTACGAGGAAAAAACTACCTTGCTAATGACCATTAGACAAAGTGATGTAAAACGATTTAAAGAATCTCTAGAAAAAATTATCGGAGTAAAAGTAAATAAAGTATAAGGAGTATTAGGTCATTTTGAGGGTAGCCTTAGACATTCCTCCATTAATTAAATCATAATACACCATATCCAATTCCTTTTGCTGCTTCTCTATACTAGTAATACTTACGGTTTTAACAATACCTCGATCCATCACCAAATCATTTTTGAGATCGCCAGTACCTGCATTATTATGAAAATCTAGAATATTACTTCGGGTAGGATCAGTATGTTTTTGCAGGTAATCTTCAAACCAAGTTCGGCGCAAATTCTTAATTTTTTGAGGATACATCGTAGATGACGACCAAATATGAGGTGTTAATGCATCCAACTTGTTTAAATACTTTTGAGATTTGTCCCACCTAAACTCCCAGAGTGCATTGTGCTCGTGAACAACCATTGTAAACGGTTCTATGTCTTTGAAATCATAGTTTTTCACAAATGTAGCCAAAGAGCTATAAGTTAAAAAATCTAGAACCATGATACCACGACTCTTGATAGACGGTACATATTTGTTTTGTTCAAAAGCACCATTCAACAAACTAACAACCCTTCCTTGAGTAGTAATACTAATCCAAGTTCCTCCACTTTGCGGTTCTTGAGGATAAACCCATGTGCTACTAGGAGCATAAATCAAACCTGGAGAGGTGCGCAAAGGGGATTCGTCCCTATTTTGAGTCCAAATAAATGTATTTTCTGAGGTTGGGATGTAAGTTAAAGTACACATATGACATTCCATTTATTATAATCAACAGCCTTAGTAACAATCCACAAAACATAACAACTAAAATCGTACTATTGTTATTGACTTAAATCCAATTCTAACAATGCTTGATAAGGATTTCCTGACAATTGCAATACCTTAGCAAAAGCAGGTTCTGTTTTCATACCTTCTGATTTCAATCGAATAATTTCCTTTCTAAAAGCATCTCCATTAGCCTCTAAAAGTCGATGCTCTACTAATAAGTGGCGATAAGCATCTTGTTTTTGGGTAGGTCTTTTTTGACCAAATATTTCTACTTCAAAATGTGTCCCCAAAAAATTAGCGACAGTAGATTGAATTTCATTAATCATTTTAGTTTTAATGGTAAAATTTTGACGTACTTGATACAACTGTTTTATTTTTTGTGCAAATGCAACATGGTCCACACAAGTACAAATAATATCTAGATCACTTGTTGGCAAATCAATTTCAATGGGGATTGTTCCTACCAAAATGGGCTGAAATTCTTTTAGAGCTTCCATCATCCCCAATTCTTCTAACTCCTGATAAGCCAAGCGTTGTCGTTGATTTCCAGTTTTAAGATAATCTATATGTTCAAAATTGACCATCTACCCCGCTACCTTAGTTGCTTCTAACAAAATTTGGTTGTTGAACAATTCTTTCAAACGTCCATCATGTGTTACGATCAACAAGGTAGCATTAAAATTTTGACTTTGCTCCAATAACAGTTTAACCACCTCCCTACAATTTTTATCATCCAAACTAGATGTAGGTTCATCTGCCAATATTAAAACAGGGTCATTAATTAACGCTCTAGCAATGGCTACTCGCTGCTGTTCTCCTAAGCTCAAATTTTGAGGCTTGGCTTGCAGTTTTGTTTCCAAATTGAGCTTTGACAGGATATTTTTAATTTTATTTTTATCCTGTTTTGCTCCTGCCAAATATTGGGCAGTTAATAAATTATCTTCTACGGTTAAGGCTTTAATCAAATGCGATTGCTGAAAAATCACGCCAATATTTTGTCCTCTAAATCGATCCAAAGCCTCCCCGCTTAGTTTTGAAATATCTTGGTTTTGCACCATAATCTCACCACTTGTTGGCTTGCGCAAACCACCTAACAAGTGTAATAAAGTCGTTTTTCCACATCCAGACTCTCCCAACACCAACCAATGAGACCCTTGCTCACAATGCATATCAGGAAATTGAAATTTCTGTTGAGAATTGTATTGAAATTGTAAATCTTTAGTTTGTATCATTTTCCCTTTATTTTGATCTCTTATATGATAATTACGTTTAAACAAATCCTTAAAGCGTACTAAAACAACTATGTAAAAATACAAAAAAAGGAGATGCCCAAAAGACATCTCCCATTTTAATTTATTTTGATCTAGTGTTTGGTTGTAAGTAAGTGGACAGAAAAAAGTATAGTTAAAAATGTAATTGTTTTTAGTGCTGTTCAAAGAAAAAAATTGAAGTTTTAGCGGGCTAAAACGAGATTTTTTGATGAAGAACAGTGCAAAAAGAATTCTATTTTGCCTATAAATTTTTATGAACGATTACTTACCACCAATTATTCCACTATAATCTTTTCTGTAATAACCTTGTTGTCTATCACAAATCTTGCTAAGTACACTCCTGAAGGATAATCCGTCATATCAATCTCGTAGTTTTGCTCCAAACTTTCTTGGGGCTCAAAGGATTGTAATACTTGACCTGTAATACTCATGATACTCAATTGTACATCTGTTGTTTCTGCCAACACTAAGTTAACAAATACACGCCCTTCTGTTGGGTTTGGATACAATTTGAATAAATCCAATGC
>NZ_JHBV01000006.1 GCF_000724545.1 Aureispira sp. CCB-QB1
CCTTTTGATAACCAGTATTATTTAAAATTTAATGTAAATTAATCACTTTTTTGTTTGCATATATACACAGTTCATCACGAATTAATTTGTACGGCTAAAAAATAGCATTTTCCAATTTCTCATAAAACCAATTCGTGATAATGTCTATTGTAAAAGCTATTTTTGCTGTTAGAACTTATCTAACAGCAAAAAATAGGCTGTTTGTCTAAGAATAAGACTTAAGTTTGCCAGATCCTGTAATACTTTGTTGAATAGAGGGGGCACCTTTATAGTACAAACTACCACTTCCAGATAAATGTACTTCGATTTTTTTTGTGGCATTAACTTTAGCACTTCCAGAACCCGTAATTTGTGTGCTGTTCGTGTTTGTTTTTAATTGAGAGAGTTGGCATTTGCCAGATCCTGTTAGATAAATATTAGAATGTGCAGCACTACCGATGACTTTGATGTCTCCACTACCTACAATTCTTGCTTCCAAATCATTTTTGATATAGACTTCTTGAGACGTTTTAATATCTCCTGAGCCACTGATTTGTAATTTTAAGTTCTCAAGGTTCGAAAAGCTAGAAATGGTTAAATCTCCAGAGCCAACTACTTCTCCAAACTTTAGTTGCGGAATGATAATTTTTGCTTTAAGGTTTAACTTAGGGTAATTACCTTTTTTCATTCCTAAAAATAGAACTCCTTTTTTGACGGTAACCTCTAGATTTTTAAAGAACTCTTCAGAACCAGTTATGGTCACCTTTTGTTGTTGACCATATTCAACAGAAACATCAAAAGAGCTTTTTAAAGAGATGCCATGGAAGGAGGCTAAATCGAAGTCTTTACTTATTTGAGGCCCCAACTCTTCATTAGAAGTATTGCCATTGCTCGTAAAGAATGATAATAAACAAATAGAAAACATAAAGAATCCCTTTTTCATAATAATTGGAAATTTAAAAACTCTATTTTAAAGTCTAACAGTCTTTTTGTCTTGATTGTTGCTAGACAGCTACTTAACTATTATAAACAGTTTCAAGTTTTAGTTGAGAATGATGATTTAAAGTAGAAAAATCGAGTTCTAAATGGTTAATATAATAATTGGATAAATGATTTAAAAGTTTTTGCTTAGTTGCAATATTAGAAAGTTGGCGAATGTGAGGAACAAACATTTCTAATATACAAAATTGTAATAAATTACTTTGACGATCTAAGTAGGGGAGTAATGCTTTTACTTCTTTAAAAAAGGAGGTAGTATCTTTTTCGACCCAATATTTTAAAGCTTGTATAGCTTGTTGATAGCCTAATAGGGGACAAGTAGACTAGTTAGTTGCCAAAGAGGAGAAAACATTAAGGTGATAACTTTTTCTATATATAGTTGTTCAGATCTCACAATAGTTAGCTGCGCTGCTACTACGTGGTCGTTGGAAAACTTTATTAGTTTAGCTGCGCTGCTACTTCGTGGTACTTCATGAGTGCTGCGCAGTTGATAATCAGCAAGTTGTGCCTTTGTTGCGTTTTGTGTTAAAATTTTGATTATCAAATTAATATAAATTTGCTTTTTTGTCTTTTTGGTAAAAAAGTAAAAAAGCAACGGACTACTAATCTCAATAAACGTAATGAAACGTCAGATGTTGCATAACTAACAAAGTCAATCTTTCCTTTAGGTAATATATCTGGAGAAATACTTTCTAATAAACCTTTACTTAGGTGTTCGATGAGCAACTGTTTCGATCTCTAGGATATAGAATTAAAGCAATTTCCTTTAGTTTGCCCCTTGTCCAATTATGTTTGAATATAGAATTAATTGAATAAGTTAACTGGTGAATGTACTTTTGCAGGTTTTCTCAAAAAATAAGCAAAAGTGCAACATAAAAGCCCTGAAAATTGTATATTATATCAAGTTGGATAAGTATATCAACCTATATAAAAGAGTTTTTCATGAGCCAATATAATGGTTATTTTCTTACTACCAACGAATTGAGAGCAAGTGCAATACTTATAGCAGTAAGTATTGTTACTTGCTTTTTTTATTTGTTTTCTGAAAACCAAGAGTTGTTTTTGGCGCCCTAAAGCTCCAATTGATACAGTTAGTCACGGAATTTAATAATTATAATTAAACAAGAATTAATAGAAGGAGAAGGATGTTATAAGGCATAAAAAAAGATACCTAACATCCCTGAGATGAATTATCGGTATCTCTATATTTTTTGAGTTTTGTGGTGTATTAACAAGAAAGCTAATAAATAATTTTTGTACTATTTTTATCATTCGTCAACTTATTGACTGCATCACATTCACAAAGTATGATTGTAGCTAATAAGTTAGGTTATTATGTTATTATACTTAATGTTAATTTTTAGAAAAGGTTACACTATTGATGAGAGCAATTTTTGATAGGTAACCCTTTCTTCTAATAAATATAGAAGATCTTTTAGAATAGAACAACAACAAAAAAATACATTTATCAGATAAAAAGCATAGTTTTGTTGTTTTTAAAGTGTTGTTTTGTAGGGTTTTAAGTATTTTTTTTCTCAAAAAAAAGAGACCTATTAATTATTGGCTAATAATTAAACCATCTTTGAGACGAATGGTGCGTTTGGTTTTTGCTGCAATATCTTCTTCATGGGTAACCAATAGTAAAGTTTTACCTTCATCATTGAAGGTTTTGAATAAATCCATGACGTCATAAGAGGTTGTTGTATCTAAGGCTCCTGTTGGTTCATCGGCTAAAATAATTTTGGGTTTAGAAATCAAAGCTCGCGCGATAGCAACACGTTGTTTTTGTCCTCCAGACATTTCATTAGGATGATGGTCTGCCCATTCTTTTAAACCAACTTTATCTAAAAATTCAATAGCTTTTTTATGGCGTTCTTTTCGAGGAACTTTTTGATAGTAAAGCGGCAAGGCAACGTTTTCGGCAGCTGTCTTAAACGGCAATAAATTAAATGATTGAAAGACAAAACCAATAAGTTGGTTTCTATACAAAGCTGCCTGTTTTTGAGAAAGATTTTTTATTAAAATACCATCTAAATGGTATTCTCCAATTGTATAATCATCTAAAATACCCATTATGTTTAACAACGTAGATTTGCCAGAACCCGAAGACCCCATGATAGAGACAAATTCACCTTGATCAATAAATAAATCAATTCCTTTGAGAACCTCAATAGAGTTTTGACCAATGGTATACGATTTACGGATATTTTTTAATGAAAGCATTCGATAAGATTACAGATAAAACTACTTCGTTTGTTTTAATAATAAAAAAGATCTTTTGGTTTGATTATTAGAGTTTTGTGTATTGTGAAATAAGGCTTGCCGCTCTATTGATAATCCAACAAATAGAATTATTTAACGAAGTAATGGAAATAAATGAGATAGTTTGAATTTGTTGCAGCAATTTCAATACCAATTTGAAGGACAAATATACTATACGAAATTTAGAATTCGCAATTCAAAGAATAGAATAAATTGTGAAACTTATTTTAAAATATGCTTAAGCGTACGATTCGACTTTTAAGAAATATTTGGAGTGTTTTTATTTCGTTGTTTAATTTGTGCTGAATAGATTGTGTATTAGCTTTATTTCCAGTCGATTATTTGACCTCTGTTTTTTGATAACATATGGGTTGGAATGGTTGCAATAATTTGTTGTTCCAAAAGTTCTAAGAGCTTTATCTTAGCATAATTACGAATGTAAACCAAGCTAACTTCTCTAAGAGGAACAGGGGCTTGAAGCGATCGCACATTTTGACCACTGTTAAGAGTGGCGAGTTCAGGCAAAAGTGTAAAGCCGCCTTCTTTATCAACCAAGCGTTGCAGAGCTTCTAAAGAACCACCTTCGTACTGAAAAGGTAAGTTGTTATTAAAACCTCCTTGTTGTTGCAACGCACACAAATTGACAACTTGATTCCTAAAACAATGCCCTTGGCTGAGCATCCACATATTTCCTTTGTTTAATAGGCTAGGAGCGATGCGTCCATTTTTAGAAAAATGATGTTCTGGATGAACATACAACTGAATTTCTTCATAAAATAGTGGTCGTTCTTTGATCGCATCTTCTTTGAGTGGCGTAATCATTAGACCAACATCCAATAAATCATTTTGCAAGTCTTCTATAATCTGTTTACTTGTTCGTTCTTTTATTAATAAGTTGATCTTGGGATATTTTCTAGTAAAATTTCCAACAAAAAAGGGGAGTAAATAAGGAGCAATCGTAGGCAATACACCAATACGTAATTGTCCCGAAATGTCATTTTGAAAATCAGCAATAATTTGCTCTAGTCGCTGATGTTCTCTTAGTACAACTCGTGCTTGTTGAATAATTTTTTCTCCAATATCGGTAGGAAGGATGGGTTGTTTACTACGGTCAAATATTAAAACCCCCAATAATTCTTCAGCCTTTTTTATTTGGGCACTTAAGGTAGGTTGTGTAACGAAACATTTTTTCGCAGCAAGCCCAAAGTGGCGCTCTCGGTCAACCGCAACAATATATTCTAGCTGTGTTATCGTAGGCATTGTATCGTTCTTATTTGCACTTGTTTAAATTAATATAAGTAAGTGGACAGAAAAAAGTATAGTTAAAAATGTAATTGTTTTTAGTGCTGTTCAAAGAAAAAAATTGAAGTTTTAGCGGGCTAAAACGAGATTTTTTGATGAAGAACAGTGCAAAAAGAATTCTATTTTGCCTATAAATTTTTATGAACGATTACTTAGTTTCAATAGTTTGTTAGTCATTTTATGAACACTTATTTTTTGTATTGCTCTAAAGGTGTATTGGAAATCCAAAAAGTTATCAATCAATCAGATTTAGTACACTTGCAATAGATGAAATTGCCCAAAGAATATCTTTAAAGCATGATAAGTGCCATCGACGGATAGTGAGCAAACTATTATTGTTTCACAGTCTTTAGATTTTCAAAAATCGCTGTTTCTAAACAAAAAATTTTAAGTAAAGAAGAACAAATAAGATATCGAAAATGGCAGTAAAATTTTTGAATTCCTTTTGGACTAAAGTCATGAAGCTAATCAACGAACAATAGCGACGCCCCTCCCCAAAAACTAGGCTAAGCAAGGAAAAAACAATTTGGCAAATTTTCTAAACAACTGTTAATATTATTTTAACCGTAGATCTAATTTCCTGTTCAATGATTATGGAAATAAATTGAAAAAAAGTACAAAAAGATGAGAATGAGGACCTATACTAGGTTCAAATAATCTTATTTTTTCAAAATGGTAAAGAAGGGATAGTAAGTGCTGAGAGGGAAAAAACAAAAAACCATTAAGAAATCATTTGTTTCTTAATGGTTTAAACTATCATTACTGCGTTGAAATCACGAAGTACCAGTGAACCGAGCTATGCGAGCTCACGACCGTAGGGAGTAACAAAGCTAACTAAAAGCACAGCGCTCACGAAGTACCACGCAGTAGCAGCGAAGCTAATCAACGGAGTATTAAACTATAAAATAACTGCTTAAAAAAGCAAGGGTTATTCTGCTATTTTGGCAATTTGCTCTTCTAACTCTTCTTCATCGCCAGGCTTGTATCCTGTGTGCATGTATACAATATGTCCATTTTCGTCCAATAATAACGTATAAGGACAAGAATTGAATCCTAGAGCTTGATAAGCGCTGTTATCAGGATTACAAAGAATATCATATTCCCAACCTTTAGTATCTACAACACCTTTTACTTTAGGCTTAGTACGTGAGTTGTCCATACTTACAGCAATAAATTCAATATCATAATCATCTTTCCAAGCTTCCAAATAGTCATTATTAATATTATCTAATTCTTCTTTACAAGGCTTGCACCATGTAGCCCAGAAATTAACGACTGTAATCTTTCCTTTTTTAGCAACATAATCTTTTAATTTAACTTTCTGACCACTCATAGTTTCCATCGTTAAAGATGCAGGCAAACTTTTTTGAGCAAAGGTAGAAGTTGAAGCAACTAATAACAATAGTAAGCTAGCTAGTAAGAATTTTGAAAATTTCATAATTTAAGATATTGTTTGTAGTAAGAGTATTTATGAATTAATAACAGTAGCTCTTAATTCAATTGCTGTGCCAAGTTAAGAAATAAAATTAAATTCTTTGTTCTTTAGTTATTGAAGAATGAAAATATCTTCATATTTTGAATTGCACAAGTTTTATTTTTAAGTATGTAATTTTTAGAAAAGCTTGATTCCTTATGCCTATTTTTGCAAAAGAGATAAGAAAATCACTTACCTTGTATCTCGCTAGATGGAAATCTATCATCCATATTATCTTTTTAAATTTTGGACTAAAAAAAATACCATGTTGTCTACATAACATATCGAGAAGCCAAGAACCACTCCACAATAATCCATCAAAAAAATATCAGATGCTTCGTTGTGTTTATCAAAATTGTCATTAGTACAATTAAAGGACTACTAAGTTTTGAGAAATAGTTTTAAAATCCAATTGACAAAGAAATAATGGATTTTGTAAAATGAAAAATAACCTAATAACAACCAATATTAACCGTATTATCCTTTACCAAACTAATCTCTTGGTGCCAACACTGGTATCTGAAGAGGTATAGTACCAAAATGCAAAAATTTCAAATTATGAGGCTTAGAATGATTCAAATGGGGCTATTAATGCTTTGTTTTTTTATAAACAAGGTTAATGCTCAAAATGATGGTAATCAAAATAAATTTGGAACACTAACAGGTGATTTTGAAACTCAGAACAGTTTTTTTATAAGAGATTCTATTATTGGTGCAGCCAATACACCACAATATGATCGACAAAAATTCGGAACCAATAACTGGCTTACATTAAATTATAATGTTATGGGGTTTGATATTGGAATTCGATTTGATGCTTACTATAATTCTAACCTAATCGATCCACTGGATTCGTATTCTGCGTTGGGTTTGGGGCGTTGGCATATTCGAAAAGAAATCTTTGGTTTGGACATTACAGCAGGGTATTTTTATGACCAAATTGGTAATGGAACCATCTTTAGAGCTTACAACGAGCGTTATTTGCCGATTGACAACGCCTTGGTAGGTGCCCGTTTGATCTATAAAATTAATGATAATTGGCAAGCCAAGGCATTTGTTGGGCAGCAAAAGAAAGTAGAAAAACAACTTAACTTATTTGAGAATTATCAACCTATTATAGCTGGAGCTGCTATAGATGGCTATATTCCAATCGGAAAAGAAGATAACCAAGTGATTTTAACACCTGGGGCAGGCGCAGTTCGTCGTACATTGGACGATGCTAGCATGAATCAAATTGCAACAGATATTAGCTCGTATGCATCAGAGGATGTTTTTGTACCTAAGTATACGACATATGCTTTTTCAGTGTACAATAATTTGACTTGGAAAGGTTTTAGTTGGTACATAGAAGGAGCTTACAAAACAGCAGAGGCCGTAAATGCATTGAACCCCAAGGGGATTTTAGAAAATAAGGACGGTACTAATATTTTTACTACCTTATCTTACTCCATGAAAGGATTCTCTATTTTAGGGCAATACAAACGTACGGATCATTTTATTTTCCGTACTTCGCCGCTACAAACTTTGAACCGTGGTTTAATTGCTTTCTTGCCTCCAATGGCTCGCCAAAATACTTACCGCCTTTCTTCTCGTTACAATGCTGCGACACAAGATGTGGGAGAACAAGCAGGGCAATTGGATGTTACTGTTGTTCCAATTCCTAAGAAATTGACCTTGAATCTAAATTTATCCAACATATATACTTTGGAACCGATTGAGGGCAAAACGGGAGATGAAGCTTACTTGTTGTATCGTGAGGTGAACTTAAATGGTTTGATTAAGCTAAATAAGAAAATGAAACTAATTACTGGCTTCCAGTTTCAACAGTATAACCAAGAGCGTTACGAACAAAAGCCAGGTGTCCCAATTGTTACTACTTATGTACCTTATGCAGAATTTAGAATGCGCATGAAAAAACGTAAATCTTTGCGTGTGGAATTGTCTTATATGCATACAGAAGAAGATTATGGTTCTTGGGCGTTCGCTTTGTTTGAATTTAATGTAAAAGATTTCTCATTTTGGGCATCTGCTATGATTAACACGGTACCGAAGAAATATGATAATATAGAAGTGTTTTATGAATTTGGAGCTAACTATACACACAAGAGCAACAAATTTGAGTTAGGCTACAAGCGTCAAGTAGAAGGGATTGTTTGTACAGGAGGTGTTTGCCGTTATCAACCTGCATTTAATGGTGTTCAACTTAATGTAGTATCTTCTTTCTAAAAGTAGTTCAACATTGATGCTTTTTATTTATAAACGCTTATTTATAGCGCATTAAAACTCAAGAATAGTAATGGAAGGGGTGAGTAGGTTAATTTAATCTATTCACTCTTTTTATTTAGACCAAGACAACAAGAATAAAAGAAAGCAAACAGTACTTTTATGTCAATTTTAATTATATTTAAAGTCCTCATTGTATAGTAATACTCAATAATATATTAAGTAGCCTCTATTTTACATAGGTTGTATTATTAATTGAAATCACATTAAAACTATTTTAAAATGAGAACGGCTTTACTTTTACTTATCGTATCACTTTTTGCATTTCACTCTTCGGCACAAACAGCCGTGCAATATCATGGAGCATTGTCTGTTGTTGGATCTCAAATTGTCAATCAGCATGGTCAAGCGGTTAGCTTTGCAGGAGCAAGTCTATTTTGGAGCAATAATAATTGGGGGGGAGAGGCATTTTATAATGCTTCAACAGTTAATTGGCTAAAGGATGATTGGAATATTGAAATTGTCCGAGCGGCAATGGGAGTAGAGGATAGTGGAGGTTATATTAGCGATTCTACTAGTAACAAAGCAAAGGTAAAAACGGTTGTGAATGCAGCTATTAATGAAGGGGTGTATGTAATCATTGATTGGCATTCACATCATGCTGAAAATTATCAAACAGAGGCAATTGAATTTTTTGAAGAAATGGCAACTTTGTATGGGCAATATGATAACGTTATTTATGAAATTTATAACGAACCACTACAAGTATCTTGGGATAATGTAATCAAACCTTACGCAAATGCAGTCATTGCAGCAATAAGAGCAATTGATAGTACAAATTTAATTATTGTAGGAACACCTACTTGGTCGCAAGATGTAGACGTGGCGGCTATGAATCCCATAACTGGTTATACAAACATCGCTTACACCTTACACTTTTATGCTGCGACACACGGACAATGGCTTCGAAATAAGGCAACAGCAGCATTGAATAATGGGATTGCTTTGATGGTAACAGAGTGGGGGACAGTTAGTGCCAATGGCAATGGAGCCGTAGATTCGGTCTCAACTGCAGATTGGATGAATTTTCTTTGTAACAATCATTTGAGTCATTGTAACTGGGCTGTGAATGACAAGGTAGAGGGGGCTTCTGCTTTGGTTAATGGAGCTAGTACATTAGGGAATTGGTCATCAAATGACTTAACCCCTTCGGGAACTTTGGTCAGAAAAATTGTTCAAGATTGGAATTTGAATTGCAACGATACAGTCATGCTTTCAACTTCTCCAATACCATCAACTGCTTCTGTACTATCGGTAGAACCTTTTCCTAATCCAGTTCGGGCGTCTAATTTGATGGAGTTGCGAATAAACAATTCAATGCCTCAAAGTATAGAAGTTCAATGGTGCACTAGTTGGGGAGCAATTCTCTCCAAGGAAGTACGACAGGTTTCTGAAGGAATTTCTAATCTGAAAATACATACTCCAACAGTTGCTGCAGGTATCTATTTTTTGATTATAGCAACAAAAGAGGGGAGGTCTGTCCAAAAAATATCTGTCCAATAACGAATAATCGCTAATACTTCGATTATAAAAATATAAAAAGCTTTTTTAGAATAGTAGTATCGTTAGCTACAATTCTAAAAGAGCTTTTCTTTTTGGGTAGATAGTTCTATTTGTTATAACTTAGGTTTTATGTTGTGTCGCTAACCAAGCCATAAGCCCAACACCAACTTCCAAAGAACGTTCATCAATATCAAAATTGGGTGTGTGCAAGCCTGTGCCATTAGGATTCTGAACACCTAAGCGATAAAAACAGGCTGGAATTTGCTGCGAGTAAAACGCAAAGTCTTCACCTCCCATTCTTGCGGGCAAGTCAATGACATTCTCAGCACCTAAATAAGCCTCCATTTGCTGACGAGTAAGCTGCGTTAAGTGTTCATTGTTTTTTAGGAAAGGGTAACCTTTTAAGATTTCAAAATTACAAGTTCCCCCCATACTTTCACAAATCAATTGAGCAGACTTTCTCAATCGCTCGTGAGCTGCTGCTCTCCAAGTTTCATCAAACGTTCGTAAGGTGCCTAAAATCTTTACTTCGTCAGGAATAATGTTGGTAGCACCACCTTCAGAGAAAATTTTGCCAAAAGTCAATACCGTAGGCATTAATGGGTCTGCATTTCGACTGACGAGTTGTTGTAGTTGGACAATTAATTGAGCTGCCATTAGAATGGTATCCACACATTGATGCGGTCGAGCTCCATGCCCGCCTTTGCCTCTGATAGTAACGTGGATTTCGTCGGCAGAAGCCATAAACAAACCTGCTTTGACCCCAATCTTTCCAACCTCTAAAAGTGGTTCTACGTGTTGTCCTAAGATAGCAGTAGGAGAAGGATTGTGCAGGACTCCTTCTTTAATCAAAACAGAAGCTCCTCCAGGTAATTGTTCCTCGCCAGGTTGAAAAATTAGCTTAATGGTGCCTTCCCATTCTTCTTTTAGTTCTTGCAAAATCTGAGCAGCTCCCAACAAACAGGTTGTATGAACATCATGCCCACAGGCATGCATGATGCCATCGTGCTGAGATTTGTAATTAACAGCATTTATTTCTTGAATCGGAAGGGCATCCATGTCGGCTCTTAACGCAAGTGTTTTGGAACTTGGGTTTTTGCCTTTGATGATACCAATGACCCCTGTTGTTGCCATAATTTGAGTTTCAATTCCCCAAGCTTCTAATTTTTCTTTTACAAATTGACAAGTTTGGTGTTCTTTGAACGACAATTCTGGATATTGGTGTAGGTGTCTACGGATAGAAATGTGTTGGTTTAAATATTTTTTTGCGAGTTGTTGAACTTTTTTTTTGAGCATCTGGTTATTACTATTGCTTGCTAATTAAAGGACTATGAAAAAATAGAATTACAAGGATAAATCTTTTTGAAGAAAAAGTGATTTTTTTTTCTTGAAAATTTTTGAATTCTAAATATTCGAACTATATTTGCATCGCACTTGGAGGGATGGGTGAGTGGCTGAAACCACCAGTTTGCTAAACTGACGTACTCTTAACGGGGTACCGCGGGTTCGAATCCCGCTCTCTCCGCCACTTTTGAACTGCTTTTTAGTTCAAAAAACTAAATTGATTATCGGGGTTTGGCGCAGTCCGGTTAGCGCACCTGCTTTGGGAGCAGGGGGCCGCAGGTTCGAATCCTGCAACCCCGACTTTATGCGTAGATTCTTAGGTCAAGAATTTACGCATTTTTTTTCAACAATTTAGTTTTATATACTGTTTGTCTTTTTTATTAATAAAGATGAAACATAATAATATCGGGGTTTGGCGCAGTCCGGTTAGCGCACCTGCTTTGGGAGCAGGGGGCCGCAGGTTCGAATCCTGCAACCCCGACACTTAATTTGTAAAAAAAAATATTAAAATGCAATTTACTGTTTATCAGTAAATTGCATTTTTTGTTTTTAGATGTTTTGTAGTCAAGCTGCAACTATAAAAAACGATTAAGTAATATTTTTTTATCGCAAAAATTACTGAGAGGAGTTTTGTTTTATTTATGGCGGTTTTTGCTCTTCCCATAACCCTAAATTATACTTTTTTATCTGCAACCTTGCTGGATTATTTGGATAACTAGAACTTCTTTAGAAAAGATTAAGACAAATTTTCATATAAAGTAATTTTTTCTATAAATTCATTACTGAGTAGTACTTCGTGGAACCGCTAGCACACCTCTAACTATTGTTATTTTTAACCTCCAAATTACTCCAATGATAACCTCTCTGTTTCGCTTTATTGTTCGAATCGCCATTCGCATTTTTTTTCGAAAGATAACGGTTACCAATTTAGACGTTCTACCTAAAGAGGGACCCATGATTGTTGCAGCCAATCACCCCAGTACTTTTATGGATGCTTCTGTTATTGGCAGCTTTTTGCATCAAAAACCTCGTTTTTTGGTCAAAGCTTCTTTGTTTAACACTGCTTTTAATAAATGGCTATTGACGAACATGCGGGCAATACCTGTACAGCGGGCACAAGATAGCCCAGATGGTCAAGTAGATACCAGTTTTTTATTTTCTAAATGTTTTGAACGGTTGGCAGCGGGCGATACCATTTTGATTTTTCCAGAAGGAGTAAGTAAACATGGGCGGCAATTGCACAAAATAAAAACAGGTGCAGCAAGAATTGCATTGGGGGCCGAAGCTGCAAAGGAGTTTAATTTAGGGGTAAAAATAGTAACCATTGGACTCAACTATTCTAATCCACGGCTTTTTCGAAGCGATTTGTATTTGACCATCAAGGAGCCTATTGATGTGCGTGCTTGGAAAGAACTTTATAACAAAGACGAACGAGCTGCTGCTGCTGCTTTAACTCAAAAAATTAAAAATCAATTGCACGAACAGATTATTACAACGCAAGATGCAGAGGAAGATAATTTGCTAGAACAGATTGAAGATGTCTACAAAGGGCGATTGTTAGAAAAGTTTGGTTGGGATAAGAAAAATGCTGAAGCTAATTTTCAAGCAACCAAAGGAATGGAGGAAGCACTGCGTTATTTCAAAGAAACAGATGCCAATCGTGTTGCCCAATTAAAAAATAAACTAGAAAGCTATTTTCACAATCTAAATCAGTTGTGTTTAAATGATGATTTATTTGAGCATAGTCATGAGCGGCGATCTTTTTTAGTTGCAGGTTTAAAGCATAGTATGTATCTAATATTGGGATTTCCAGTTTGGTTATATGGACTCATCAACAACTATTTACCCTATACCTTGCCCTCTAGGTGTGCTTATCTAATAACCAAAGATGAAGAATACATTGCGCCCATTATGATGTTTATAGGGATTCTTACATTTCCTCTTTTTTATACCCTACAAGTTTGGGGGATACAAAAATATATGGGCATAGAATGGCTTACTTTTGTATACGCTTTGTCGTTGCCTTTGACGGGCTTTTTTACCTTGGCATATTGGCAAGATGTACAAAATACTAACGATCAATGGACGTTATTTTCAAAGTTCTACAACAAAAGTGATTTGGTCGCAGGGATCATCCAGCAACGTAGTGATATTGTACAAGTCTTGGATCAAGCAAAGCAGGAATATTTGTTGATTTTGGAAATGGAGGAGGATGCGTGAGATAGGGTTCTTCAATGGCTTTAGCAGTGAAACAAACGAAGTTCATGAAATAAATAGTACAGAATAGCTTCTTGCATAATTTAAAAAATAATTAGAACGCTTGTTGCAGAGATGTTGTACGAGTGTGAAATTTTGTTTATTTCTTATTATGAAAAAATGAAAACACCACAAGAAATACAAGGATTTGAATCTCAAATTGATGCTGTTATTTTGCAGAGAGGAAGGAATTATTATGAGAATGGAAATATAATAGAAGTAACAGAATTAACGACAGACACCTTTGAGGCCGTTGTTGCAGGTTCTTATAATTATAAAGTAACCGTTGAATTGGTTGGAGACGAAATTATAGATTATACTTGTGATTGTCCTTATGATATGGGACCAATTTGCAAGCATATTGTAGCGACGTTGTCTTATCTGAAGGAAATGAAAGGACTGGAGGTAATCGAGGAGGAGATAGAGAAGCCAAGCCCCGAAATTTCAAAAGAGAAACCCAAAAAGCCCAAAAAAAAGAGAAAGACCGCCCAAGAAAAAATAGAGCATTTATTGAAAGAAGTGTCTGAGGATGATTTAAAGGCATTTGTCTTAAAACGAGCACTGGAGGACAGCCATTTTAGGCGTTTGTTAGAGCTGTCTTTTGTTCTCCAAAAGGATCAATTGTCTGCGTCTTTTTATAAAAAGCAAATCAAGGTAATTTTAACCGCCGCCAAAGATAGAGCAGGCTTTATTGATTGGAGAGCGGTTAGAAGTGTTCATAAGCCAATTGTGCAAATTTTGAACAAAGGACATGAGCAACTGGAACAACAGCATTTTTACAATGCTTTTTTGATAGGAAAAGCTGTTTTGGAAGAGATGATAGCGGCATTGAATTTTGCGGATGATAGCGATGGAGGTATTGGAAATCTTGTTTATATGGCATCCGATCTTTTGAGGGAGCTTAGCAAAGTAAGATTGCCCCAAAAAACACGGAAGGCATTTTTTGATTATAGCTTGAAAGCGTTTGATAAGGAAAAATTCTGGGGATGGGACTGGCATTGGGATGTGTTAGAGTTTGCTGCTGAATTATTTGAAAGTGCAAAAGAGGCAGAGCAATTGATGTTGGTCATTGATAAAAAGAATTATAAAGATTATCATTTGGAGATGATTCAAAAAATCAAATATGAGTTAATTGAAAAAATAGAGGGCGTTGAACAAGCCAATGCTTACTTGGAACAACATATACAAAATTCTAGATTAAGAACAATAGCTTTGGAAAAGGCTTTTGGGCAAGAAGATTATCAACGGGTGATTGAGTTGGCAAAAAATGGCATTGAGCAAGACGAACGTAGTAAACCAGGCTTAGCAAACGGATGGAGGAAATGGCTTTTGAAGACAGCGCAAGCTCAAGAGGATAGGGAGGCAATCATAACCTATGCTCGATATTTCTTCTTAGATCGTGCTAGCTCTCAAGAGGAATCTTATCAATTATTAAAACAAAACATTTCTGTGGATGATTGGTCGGTTTTTGTAGAAAACTTAATTACTGACGTAATGTCTTTGCGTAGTTGGTATAAAAGAGAATGCTTGGAATATATCTATATAGAAGAAAAACGCTGGGCAAGTTTGTTAGAACTATTAAAAACGGAGCGTAGCTTTGATTTATTAAAGCGGTATGAGCCTTACTTGAAAAAGGTATATCCCAAGGACCTAGTAGCTTTGTATGAACAAGAAATTGTGGATTATTCCCAATATAATGTAGGGAGAGGAAGCTATCAAGTTCTCTGTCAAAATATTCGTAGAATTCAAAAATTAGGAGCGGCAGCTAAGGCGGCGGAACTGATTGGTTATTTGCGCATGACTTATCCCCAACGCCCTGCTTTGTTGGATGAACTGAATAAGCTACCAAATTAAGTCGAAAAGATTTGTAACAACGAAAAAACTCGCTCTCAAATTGAGGCGAGTTTCTATTTTTAAAAAAAAAAGATTACTTTTTCTTAGCTTTCTTTTTCTTCTTATTTTTTCCTTTTTTAGTGCTTTTCTTTTTAGCGTTCACTTTAGCCGATTTTTGAGCTAATTTTTTCTTAGCTTTTTTCTTTTTGTCCTTCTTTTTAGCGGCTTGCTTTTTGCTAATTTTCTTGCTTCCTTTTTTTAACTCTTTCTTCTTTTCTTTCTTTTTAGCATCGCTTTTTGCAGTGCCTTTTTTATCTGTTTTTGCCATAATATAAGCTTAAATTTTTGAGTAAATAAGAGATTATTAAATAACCATTGAGAATATCAATTAAGATAGTAAAAAATTTACAATTGGTTAATGTTAGATGCGAATATATTGTTTTATTGTAAATTCAATGTAAATTTAATGTTAAGTAATTAATAAATGATTAAAAATAATTAAGGCTTATTTTTACATTACTTCGAGAGTACCACATCGTAGCAGCATCATGGCTAACTACTATTTTAATAACTAAATTCAGAAATAGTCTTGAGATATTCTCAAGACTATTTCTCAAATAGAGCATCATGAAATATACATTCGTTTTTTGTTTATTGATAAGTTTGGTCGCTTGTAATATTCCTATGATTTCTACTTACGAAGGCGGAGCGGTAGGCGAATTCAAATTATCAGAAAAAGACAAAGAGGATTTGAAGCATCATCGGACAATAAGTTTAAGAATTAAAGGGCAAGCAGAAGAATTGGAATTATTAAAACAGTTGTCCTCTAAAAAAATTAGCAGTTTGTCCTTAAGTTATTCGGAGTCGTTTAGCTTGGATACATCTGCCTTAGAATACCTTAATTTTACAACACCAGTAGCTGTTTATTGGGGAACTGGGGTATATGGAAAAACAGATTCCATATTTGATAAGGCTTTGATGAAACGCATTAGTCCCCATGATTTATCGGTGCATTATAATTTTGAAAGCAGGCATTTAACAGATTTACTGATTCAAATGTTGCCTTCGTATAAAAAATTGACGGCTTTGTGGTTGAGTAATTTTAACTCCTTCGCCTTTCCTGAGACACATCCTCAGCAAGGAGTATTGGAGACGGTACTAGATGCTTTGTTGGTGGAGAAAAAGCTAAAAAGCTGGCGCTTGGGAATAGAAGGGCTGGATTCGATTCCATATAGAATCGGAGCACTGAAGCAATTAGAATTGTTGGATCTTTCTCATGGTGCTTTTGAAAGCTTACCCAGTAGTTTGGGACAATTGACAAAATTGACAAGTTTGATTATTCAGAGAAACAGCAATTTAACACAACTACCTGAAAGCATTGGAAACCTAAGAAAACTAGATCAATTATACCTTAGTGAAAATCAATTAAAAAACCTACCATCGAGTATAGGGAAACTAAAAAAGTTGCACACATTGTATTTATATAACAATCAATTAGAAGAAATTGGAGCTTTTATTGGTGAGCTAACAAAATTAGAAGATTTGAGGCTAAGTCATAACCAATTGAAAACACTACCAGAAGAAATTAAAAATTTGAAAAACTTGATTGAATTACACTTGTCGGACAACCCCATCTCTAAAGCAGAACAGGAACGAATAAAGAGCTTGTTGCCAAATACTACGATTTATTTTTAAAGGAAGTTTGAAACTTTTTTGTATAAAGTTTCGTGTAATATGACTTTATTTAGTAGTTTTCTCAAGATAGCATTGAATTGAAGATTGTAAGGATTAAACACAAATAATGTCAGAAGAACACAAAAAACAGCTGGAGCAACAGCTTTGGAATATTGCCAATACCCTAAGAGGGAAAATGAATGCGGATGAATTTAGAGACTATATCTTAGGCTTTATTTTTTACAAATACCTATCTGAAAAAATGCACTTGTACGCCAATCGTTTGTTGGCAGGGGAGGACATCGAAGAATATACACAGATAGACGAAGCTTCCGCAGAAGGACAGTGCCCCTTTAAGTGTGTAAGTCCAAACAGGAGGCTTAACGCTTTGAATAAAGTTACAATTTAATTCTATCTTCAAAGAGAATAAAGAACTGATTAAGGATAATGCCCCAATCTCTGATGGGTATTGTCCATTTTTTTGTAATTTCCCTAATAGATAAATAGATGGATTTTTTTAAGGCATCTTCTGTAGGAAATGACATTTTATTCTTGGTGTATTTTCTGATTTTTCCATTCAAATTCTCCACAATATTTGTCGTATAGATAATTCTTCTAATTTCGGCAGGAAACTCAAAAAATGTTGTCAAATTCTCCCAGTTTGACCGCCAGGATTGAACGGCATAAGGATATTTATTGCCCCAATTTTTGTCCAAATCCTCTAATGCCAAAGCAGCTGCTTCAATATTTGGAGCCGTATAGATGAATTTCATATCCTTACAAAAGGCTTTACGTTCCTTTCAAACTACAAACTTTGCACAATTTCGGATTTGGTGCACCACACATATTTGCTTATTCGCTTGAGGAAAAACTTCTGCAATTGCTTGAGTAAAGCCTTTTAAGTTATCTGTAGAGGTAATTAAAATATCTTCTAAACCTCTAGTCTTCATATCTGTTAATATATTTAACCAATAGGCAGCACTTTCATTTTCTCCTAACCATAGACCTAAAACCTCTTTATGACCATCTAAGCGAAGCCCCAAGGCTATATACATCGTTTTCTTAACCACCTTAGAACTCTCTCTAACCTTGAAGACGATTCCATCCATCCACACAATTAAATAAGTAGATTTCAAGGGGCGATTTTGCCAGCTAACTCGATCCTTCGTTACTTTGTCTGTTATTTTAGATATAGTCGTACTCTATATGCTGAAATCATATAGTTCTTAGAGCAGGCTAGCAATGTCTGTATTACTCATTCCTTTCGCATATAAAGAAATCACGAGTTCTTCTATTCCTTTGCTATACTGTGAGCGTTTAGGCACTATAATAGGCTCAAAACTCCCTGCTCTATCTCTAGGAACTTCTATTTCTTGTGCCCCATAGCTGGTTTTTATTGTCTTTTTTGTCTTGCCATTTCGAGCATTAGGATTATCGCTTTTCTCGTGTTTTGAGCATGGATGGGAAAGGTCGTTGTATAGATAATGTATTTATTGAGCGGTTCTGGTGGTCGGTTAAATATGAAAATGCTTATATTTATGAGTACAAAGATGGAAAAGCACTTTATCTAGGTTTGGAGAAGTACTTCCAATACTATAATTTTGAACGTAGACATGCTGGCATAGACCATCATTTGCCAAGCAACCGATATTTTTCTTCCAAAAACACCCCTCTTTTTTATGAGGGCGATTTGCAAGAAAAATATCTACAGAATATTCATTACAAATCAGCTTAAACTGGTCCTAAGGATAGGGTGCACCGCAAACATACTTAACTGATAGACCTTTATTTAGGATTAATACAAGCTCGTTTATTTTTGGAGGTCAAACTAAAAATATCATGAGTGTAATACAAATTAGAGGACCATTATAAAACTAAACGATATGAAATATACAGTCCTAATTGTTGTCACTTTTTGTTTTTTTTCTTGTATGAGAACTATTAATAATCCAGTAAAGACAAAAAGGAATGAACCTCCAAAATGGCAAATACGTTTTTTGCAAGGGTTTAGTAATGATGAAATAACCTGTGAAGTTAATGGAAAAAAGATTTTTGATAAAGTGAAATTAAAAACGGAAGGTGGTGAGGATACATTTGCTTATATAAAATTTTTTAAATCAGATAAGAATATAGAAATTTCAAATTCATATCATTCTTATGTAAATTCTAATCTTGTTTTAAATGAAACTTTTGACATTTGTGTAAAAGTTAACCAATACGATACTTGTTTTTCATTAAACACAAGAGCAAATGTCTTTTTTGGAATTGGTTTAGATGACGAAAAGAAACCTTATTTAGAAGGAGCACCCTTTGTTCAAAGTTATGAATGAAGCATAAAGAGGTAAGGTGTTCCTCCGCAGAAGCCAACAGACTAGAACCACGCCAGTAGTTATAAAAAACTACCACTGCGCTAGTCGCTATGTTCTGTCATGGTTCTAGGTTTGGAATGTTAGGTGTTTATACTATTTTATATCAGGGAATTTAGAAGATTTAAATTCTGTTGTAGTTGACAATTTAATTAAATTAATATCGATACCTCCGTTTGCCATATAATGGACATCATATACTTTAAAAATATACCCAATACCATCTATATTTAAAATGATTTTATCATTTTGAGTTGGTATTGACATGAGTTCGATTTCTTTTTAAAATCGAAAATGTCTTTTTTCTAAATCAAACTCCATTAATCATACTTTCATAACAATTATTTCTATTAAGTTATACTATAATCTAAAAATCTCCACCACAGTTACATTCTACAATGTAGTCTTTTTTGTAAAAATTCATAAAGGAAGCAACAGATATTAATGCTTTGTCATATTTGAAATTTAATGACTTTTTTATTAGCCCCTCATACCTTAGCATATTATTATCCTCCTGTTTTGTATGAATTATATCATCTCTAAACTCTTTTAAATTCCAAATCATACTATTAGCTGATGTAGAGTTCTTAAAGAAATTTTTTCCTGTAATATCTTCGAGTACTTTTGAAATCTTTGTTTTAAAGTCTAATGAGACCTGAATTTGTTGTTTGTTATAAAGTTCTGTTCTTTTTTTCGATGAAACTTTATAAATATAATTATCAGGTAGCATCTGATTTATAAATGACTCTATTGAAGTAAAAAGAAATATTGTAAATCCACTTGTTTTGCCATAATAGTCATAAATTTCATTAATGGCAGTTTCATTTAAAAATGTGCTAAAATTGATTTTTTCAATAAGTTTTTTCCTTGCTTCTTTGATTCCCTTAATATATGATTGAGCACTATGAAAATAAATAAGTGTAGGATCAGGTATTGGAAGTATTAAATTTTTTCCTTGAAACCTATGTAAACAACCTGCAATTACAATGTCTTCAGTTGTTTTTAAAAAAGTAATAATCTCATCTCTTTTTCTACTTATCTCCTTTGGGAGATTTTCTCCTAAATTCAATACTTTAGTGTTAGCTTCATTTTCTTTGAAGAAAGCCTTAGAATCCATTTGTAATAAGAATCTTTTCTTTATATGTTTCATTTTTTTGAGTTTAATTAGTGACTTTTAATGCAACATCTATAAAAATTAAAGTGCTAACAATAAAAATGAATGAAGATAACCTACTATTCCATGTTCTTGATTTATCAAAAAAAGTTTCATACAGTTTTGTTACGAATTCAATCAAAGTTTTTTCTTTTGTTTATTAAGAAGGTAATATTAATATGAAATATAACTAAAATATCTTACTCTTAAGTTCTCGTATCCTATCGTTTTTAACTCCAAAACTCTCCAAGTATCGTTGCGTAGTCTCCAACGACGAATGCCTAAAATGTTTCATCAAAGCCGCAGCATTGACCCCTTCCTCGATCATATCACGGGCGGCAGTATCTTTCCAACTATAAAAGGATTTATTTTCTATATCCGTCAAAAGATTGTATGTCGCCAATTGTTTTAAGACTATTCTATGTTTGTTGCAAATGGTATTCACACCACATCGAGCGGGAGCAGGCAGTAAGTCTTTGCCAAAAACAAAATACTCTAAAGGATATTTAGTAATTCTTACTTCTTTCAAAAAATCAATCAAATGATTAGGCATTGTAATACGAGCGAGGTTCTTGTTTTTGGTGCTTTCTCCGCTTAGGGTAATCATACCCGTTTTGACGTCTATATCTTCGATTTTAAGCCGTCTTAATTCAGCAGGGCGCAAAGCACAATAATAACAAAGCGAAATAGCCAATAAAAGCCCGTTATCTTTGTCTTTTAGAAAATTGCAAATAATACCCGTTTCAGCAGAACTGAAAACCCGTCTTTTCTTTTGGGGAACTTTTAGCCTTTTGATGCCTACAAATGGGTTGTTGTTGATATACCCACGATCTACTAAAACATAAAAAAGAGACTTCATGTTAATTAGGTAATTGTTTCGGGTAATGGGGGCAACCTTCTTTTTTAGCAGGACATAGTCTAAATATTGCAAGGCATCCAATTTGGTAAAATCTTCTAAATGACTGTCTATATTCCCCAATTCTTCCCAGTATTTTGTAAAGCGCTCTAATAAGCTACTGTAGTCTAAGATTGTTTTTTTTCTTGCTTCATGTTTTTTTAGCTCTAAAGCTATCTTTAATCCTTCAATTAATTTTATATCAATATTTGATTTGGTTTTGTTGTGTCACAAAATGTATTTTAAAATCACGATTGGGAATGTGTAAATACTATTCTAAAGGGGAAGGTTCGACACAGTTTGCACAGGCGTCACACTTTTATTTTGCTAGAACTGTGCTTTGTAGGGTGTTGGTTATTAGTTTTTATGCGAAAAAATCACAGAAGTACACTTTTTATGTTTCTTTTCTTGTAAAGTTTTAAAAAAATAAAAATGAAATTTTTTGTTTGTCACTTTTTAGGCTGTTTTTAAAATTGTAATTCTAAATAAAATCAATGCTTGGAATTGAATCCAAAATTTTATTAGAGTTATGAGAGGTGTATAAATAGCAAAAGGCGTAAATAATTGTTTTTCAATTACTTACGCCTTAAAAGATATAGGTGGAGAGTATCGGATATATCACACCTTTTATAATGAAAAGATAATCATACTATAACATATTAGATTTGACACTATAAGTCTATGTAGATGTCATAAGGGAAACCAATGGTTTTGTATTAAAAAGCTATTTTAGTGACATTTTTTTAAAGTATATATATAGTGTGTTTTTCAAAACCTGTTTTGCTGTAACATTTGTCACATATTTTAAATTGTAATATTTAAACTACGATAAATAAAGGATTACAGACAAAAAAAACGATGTGACAGGAAGCGTTACAGGGTGTTACACAGTGTTACATTTTTGGAGCCTAAATGTTACAAATGTTACAGGGTGTAACAGGGGTGTAACGCCCCATGTCACATTTTTAAAGTATTGATTTACAGTATAAAAAAGTGTTAAATGTTACAATGTTACAAATGTGACACTAAAACGGGGAGGCTCGAAAAAATACAGCGCAAAACAGCTTTTTGTATTTATATTCCATCCAATAACTCTTTGTTTGTGACATCAATGTACATTCCTCCCTTTATTGCCTTGAGGGGTTTAATATTATTAGGCTCATTCCCCAAGAAGCTTTCTAAATAATCCAAACGGGCTTTTAATTGCTCGTTTAGCTCTTTGGAATGCTCCTGTTTGTTTCTGTACAGCTCGATGACATACTCCAAATCTTTTACTTTTTCTTTTAGCTGCTTGATCTCCTGTTCTAACAGGAATTTTTCTATTCTATTATTTTGCACAATAGTAGGGTTTTATAAATGATTTAATCTATCTGGTCCCCTTTCGTGCTTCTAGTACTTGCTAAGCGGTTAATTCTTTTAACTTCTTAATTTGTTTGTCCTTTTCAGCTAGGTTCTTTTTTTGAAGTTGAACGGTATCTCTTAAGTCTTTGACAGATGCTTCTAGTATTTGTATCATCTTATCTCTTTGTCGGATGCGTTCTTCTAAATCTCCCGTTTCATCCAGTAACATATCGCCTTGACCTATTAAGAGCCAATTCATATTTAAGTTTGGATAATTCTCTTTTAGTGGGACTAAAATTTTAGAACTTGGCAAAGTCTCTCCTTTTATAGCTTTTAATAAAGAGGTTTGGGAAACTCCAATTTTAGTTCCTATTGCTGTTGGATTAGAATTAATGTTTTTTACAAAAATCTTAAGTCGTTGGTTTATAGACATTTGGAGGTGTTTTAAAAATAAAATGCGTAAAATAATCAGTTTTTTACTTCAAAAAGTTTGTTTTTTACAATCAAAAGATTTAGTTTTGTATAACAAGGTTGCACTTTAAGGCTCTAAAGTCTTACTTTAGGTTTTGAAAGTGTGGTTTTAAGTCATAAAAGTACGCTTTTTAAGTGTAAAAGTTTAAAGGGTAATCCCTTAGTTTGTCATTTTTTGGCTAAAAACACCATGATCTATAATTAGGCTTTAAGTTTTCTATATATACGGCAATGGCTTGGGAAGGAGCTTTTTGCCGTAACTGGGGGAAAAGGTAGGATGGTCTTTATGTAGTTTTCTACTGTCCTTTGTGGGGTTCGATTCCCCGCTCCCCTACTATTTTTTTACTAACAAATTTTTAATTATGTCTGATAAAAAAGTGAGTCTGTCAGCTACTGTATCTGCTAAGATAGACCCGTCATTGAAAGTGAATCTACTAAAGAGAGCTAGTGATTTAGGGGTAACTGTTTCTGAACTAGTATCAAATTGTATAGTTAGGGGGCTTTCAGGAGATTTACATAAATCGATTCAAAAAGAAAACGATTTACCCTTGAGACAGTTTTTTTCTTATCAACATCTCCCAAAAGATAAGCAAGAAGTATCAAAGAGATTTACAGAATTAGCTGATTATATTAGTGATGAGCTGCCAAGAAATCCCGAAACATTTGCTTGTATTCGGAAATTATTGGAGGCTAAAGATTGCGCAGTTCGTTCCTCTTTTATGAAATAATTTTTCTCCCTTATTTGCACGTAGGGCAAGTCCCTCGCTCTAAAAGCATTGTCCTACGTTTTTTTATTTTATTAATAATAATCAATAGACCTATGCAAAAGTTAAATACAGAAGATGAAGTCAAAGAATTAGAATTGAGACTACAAGAAAGCCTCATCGCAGATTTAAAAACATTCTTCGTCCATTCTAAACTAGAAAGGGGTAATTTGCATGAGTTGTTAGGTATATCAAAAACTAAACTGACGCATCTAAAAAAGAATCCTAGAAAAATAGGCACGTTGATACTAGCCAAAGAGATTGCAGAACGGACAGGCATACGTGCAAGCGTTCTTATTAATACGATAGGATTTGGAAAGGAAAATATTACGCTCCTAGAAATGGAGAATTTAATTTTTGAAGAGACTTTTATGGAGTCTAAAAGCGAATAACACACCGCCCGAATAGGGCACTACTTCACATATATTTTATTCAAAAAAGATAAAAGCCCCGTAAATACCATTTTACGACGTGGCACGGGACTTTTATTTCTAAAACCAACGTAAAGTTATGGAAAAAGTACCAAAAAAGCAAGACAAGGTCTTCCAGTTGCCCGACGAAAGGAAGGTGGTTTTTGTACCAACAGAGCCGAATGCTTCTGAGTGGGTACAACGGGATTATATAGAGCCTATTGAGCTGACCGAACAAGAACAGCTCAAAGCAGCGTCTTTAAAATATGATGCTGCCAAAGTACTAAAAGTAAAAATTGCTTTGGTAGAAGGGAAAACCCCTACCGAAATAGAAAAGCAAGATAAGGTCAGCCGATCATCTGTGCATAAGTACAAAAAAATCCTTTCCGAAAAACACATCGAAAAACTCAAAAAAGACAGGCAAAACACAAAAAAAGTCAAAAGTGTGTTTCCTATTTGGTTGATTCCCTGTTTTTTAAGTGCAGAAAACACAAATCCTCATTCTTGGGGCTTGTTGTTCCTTTTTTTCTTAATGATTTGGGTTTGGTTACAACAGGAATGGAAGAAACAAAAACAAGCACGAATCAAGCATCGAGAGAATACGGCAAAATTAAGAAGATTATTTCATCATGTTTTTGACTTGAGCTATCGGCAATACCCTATCGTTGTCGATTCAAAAAAGGAAGCCGACCACTGGCGCAAATTGCTAAAAGAGTATAACAATTCTGGACGAATGGTGCACCACCTAGAACGATTGTCAGGGCAAACCAATACTCAACATTGGGCACAAAAAGAAAAATTTGCATCCGATTACAAAAAGGCAAATGCTCACAGAATTAGAGAAGGAGAAGAACGAGCAGCCAAAGAGATGGAAAAATTAGAAAGTTTGGGCTTGTTGGATTATTTCTATTGGTCCCGAAAAGATTCAGATTTGTTCGAAACGTCTAGGGACTACTTATTCAAAACAGTAGCATTTTATGCTAAACATGAAACTGTACCAACAGAAGATAAAGCAAGAAGCAAAAGAATGTTTGATTTAATTCCTGAAGAACTAAAAAACTAAACGAAATGAACAACGAGACAAAAAACTTCGAATATAAAACGATTCTTTGGCTGCTTCTTTTGGCGGTTGGAGCAATTGTTCAAATGATTGCAAACTCTTAAAAATAGAACTCATGGCAACAAAACATCTTTTTATACAAGGTCCCAAATGTTCGGGAAAAACAAAACTAGCACAAAGTATTCTCGATCTAACGCCCTCCAAGTTTACAACTATAATGGGCGTTAATATCAACAGTATTTTTCTAGGCAAATACAAAGAGTTGCCCTATCTCAAAAAAGTTCTTTTTGATGAGGTAGACAGCGAAGAACAAATATTGGAGATCGTCCGATTAATGGAAATGTTTGCGCCTGATTGCGCTTTGATATTTACTTCCAATGTCCTTGATATTGATATGAGTAAGGATGAGCGATTTAATGTTTTTAATACTTTTTAAATAATGCTAAAAAAACTTTTATGTTCAGTTATTATGGATCGAAGGGTAAGGTCGTACAACTTTACCCCAAGCCTAAATTTGATACGATTATAGAACCTTTTGCAGGAAGCGCAAGATACTCATTAAGATTCTTTGAAAATAATATAATCCTTGTGGATGCTTATAAAGTAATTGTTGATTTGTGGAATTATCTTATAGCGGCACCTGCAAAAGATATAAGAAAACTCCCTAATCTTCCTGCAGGTAGCAGATTTAAAATAGAGGATTTTGACTGCCCAGGTCAATATTATCTGTTTGGTTATTTGTGTAATCAAGGTGCAGCTTATGCGCGCAGCCAAGTATCCACAAGAGGATCAGAACGGTTTGAATATAATAAAAAAAATGTAATTAATAATTTACATAAAATTCGGCATTGGAAAGTATTTCATTCTGATTACAAAGATATTTCAAATTTAGAAGCTACTTGGTTTATTGATGCCCCTTATCAAGAAGGAGGTCACAAATATAAGCACAACAAAATAAATTACTCTGAGCTTAAAAAGTTCATATTATCTAGAAAGGGGCAGGTCATTGCATGCGAAAACATGAATGCTAAATGGATGAATTTCACCCCTATGATCTCCATGCAAGGAATGAAAAAAAAGACAGTTGAAGCTCTTTATAGCAATTACCCAACAGCTTTTGATAATAAGCAAGCTAAATTTAAGTTCTAATGAAAATAGTTACAAGCGTTAGCGGGGGCAAACCTCCGCATATATAGCAGCCAATTACTACAGTGATGCACTAGTATTCGCTTTGGTGCGAACGTCTGACAAAGAATGCTTATTCAAAGATAGAGTATTAGCCCAAAGAGTAGAAGATAGAATCCAAAAGCCCTTTATAGGAACATTGGAAGACGATACAATTATACATACCATGTTCGATTTAGAACAGTATTTAGGCAAGCGTATTGACTGGGTTAGTGGGATTACTTTTGAAGATGTAGTCGATACAAAAGGCGGTTGGTTGCCTTCTTTACACCGCCGTTATTGTACCACTTGGTTAAAGATAGACCCAATTGCTCATTGGTGGTTCGAAAAGTTCAAAGCAAAGCCTATAAAAATGAATATAGGTTATAGGATCAACGAGGCTTCAAGAGCGAAAACAATGCTTAATAGCACTAATAAAAACGGCTTGAGTGTTTATGAAATGACATTTGAAAAACATAAAAAGGGGAGACATAAAGGACTGAATAAATGGGTTAGTGTAGCATGGAGAAAGCCTTTATTCCCTTTGATAGAAGATGGAGTGGATAAAGTTGATATACAAAACTTTTGGAAGGATAAGCCCGTAAGATTTGCCCCTCTTAATAATTGCGTTGGTTGTTTTCATCGGTCTGCAGCTCTACTCAAACAACAAAGCATCGAACACCCTAATAAATTTCAATGGTTTGCCGATCAAGAAGGAAAAGGGAAAGGAACTTGGAAAAAGGATATTTCCTATACCAAAATTAAAAAATTGAATTTCACACTAAATGTTTTTGAATCAGAAGGCTGTAATAGTGGATTTTGTGGAATGTAAATAAAAGCACCATGACTAAAGAATTATTAATAGAATACGCCAATAATAATAATATCTACCAATACAACAAAAAAGACCAATTAGGGCAATTTTATGCCCTAATTCGCTCTTTGATTATTGAGTGGGAAAAGGCGCACAACAGGGGCATATTACACGCTGTACCTAGAGAAATAGAAGCCAAGTATCTCGATTTAGCAACAAGCTTTATCAAGCTGCACGGCTTTAAAATAGATAAGGCTCAAAAAGAGGAGTATTTGCAAAAAATCTCGGCTTGGTCGTTGAGTGTGGCCATGGAGTTTTTTAACGATACGATGACCGAAATGGGAGCGGATGAAGAAAGGATATTGACAACTGTACTAGAAGGAGAGGAAGAACAACAAGTCCCTGTTTTTAGTTGTGATACGCAGACAGGGAATATACATATACTAGTAACGGCGTTGGATGGGAACTACATAAAATACGAAAAGAAAGACATAAACGGAGACGAGGAAAAAACGAAGCTATTAAATTACGAATTGATAAGATATGCCCGTCCTGGTGCAAAGGGAAAATATAAAATTCCCTATGATTCGGGGACTTATCCTTTCTTTCCCGAAAATATAAAGCGGGCTTACAGAGAGAAAAAGGCAATTGATACCCTTTTTATTACAGAGGGGGCAAAAAAAGCTTTTAAAGGATATACTAGTGGCGGTCTGTATGTGGTGGGGCTTTCCTCTATTTCTCATTTTAGAGATAAGAACAGCCCGAAAGGAAACCCGAAATTGCACAAAGATATTATTGATTTGATCAAAACTTGTAAGGTCAAAAATATAGTGGTGCTTTGGGATGGTGACTGTGTAGAAATCAGTACCAAGGCGTTAGAACTTCAGCAGAATATCGACCAACGACCTAAAAACTTTTTCAATTATGCAAAAAAAATTGCAGAATTGATACAAAAGGAAGTCAAAAGCCATAAGAAAATCTATTTTTCAACCATCAAAACAAAAAGCCTAAAAGGTAATCCTAAAGGCTTAGATGATTTGTTGTTGTGGGCTGAACAGCAGAACTCCAAGCAATTAAAAAGAGTAGTGGGGGAACTGCTTAACTTAGAGGACCAAAACAGGGTTTTTACGAAATTGATAGATATAACCACGAACACGGCTAGAATGCACGAATATTTTGCATTGCATGACGTTGAAAGGTTTTACTACAAGCATGTAGAAAGCATAGAACAAAAAGAATTTATGTTTTCGGGGAATCGATACATTTATGTAACGGCAACCGATACAATAAAGCTACTACAACCCGAATACTTAGAGCGTGTACGATGGATAGGGGACGACTTCTTCGAATTGATAGAAATGCCTATCCCTTCTAAAGATGGGAAGGAACAATCTATCAAGAAGCTAAACAGAGTCAAAAAAAGCACCTTACAGGATTTGTACCAACGTAATTTTGTTGACTTTATGAAAGACAAGCATTACAAGGGGTTTTGTAATATTCCTGATCATTTTAATTATGAATTTGAAGTCAAAAGGGGGAGCGGTGTTTATTACAACAAGTACTTTCCTTTTGAGTGGACACCCAAGGAGGGGAGCTTTGATGTAATAAATGGATTTGTAAAACATATTTTTGGGGATCAGTACGAAATGGGCTTGGATTATATCCAGCTTCTTTTGACAAAGCCCATGCAGAAACTGCCTGTTATCTGTTTGTACTCGCCCGAAAATGCGACGGGTAAATCTAAGTTTGGGGAGCTCCTAAGTCAAATATTTAAAAACAATGTTGTTTTTATCAATAATGATGACTTAAAAAGTGAATTTGGTTTGGATCGTTTTGCGGATAAGTTGTTGGCGGTTTGTGATGAAACCTTGTTGGAGCGAAAGAAAGATGCTGAAAGGGTGAAGGCGATATCAACTGCAGAGGCTCCAATCCTTTGCAATCCCAAGGGAATGTCCGCTTATGAATTACACACCTATGTAAAGCTAATTTTCAATTCCAATAACTTACGCATGATTCATGCGACTGAGAATGACGAACGCTTCTGGATCATTCGTGTTCCAAATCCTAAAGAGAAAGACCCCGAATTAATGGAAAAAATGTTGGAAGAAATTCCCGCCTTTGTCCACTTTCTGAAACACCGCAAACTATCGACCCCAAAAAAGGGACGTATGTGGTTTGATCCTGAATTGATCAAAACAGATACCTTAAAAGACGTGGTTCGTGTCAATGAACATTCAGACGTGCAAGAACTAAGAAACAAACTAGAAGATTACTTCATCGACTTTCCTAATGAAGCCAATTTGATGCTTTCTACCAAAGACATTATCGAAGAATTGATGCCTGGGAAAACTAGAAACTGGATGGATGAAATATGCGGTACTAGATTATCTCTAGTGAGGTATACCAATTCTAAAGGGAAAACGGCTGTAAAACGGTCGTACATCTTAAAGAAAATACCCACCAATCAAAATTTTGATGGGGTTTCAGATGGAGCCTATAAGATTATTAAAATATCTAAATCAGCGCAACGGGTTTGGATTTTTAACAGAGAGGACTTTATGAGTGAAGATGTAGAATATGATTCAGAAGAGGACGGCGAGTTGACACAAGATTTTATCGACCAATTAAATGATGATAATGAAAAATAAAATTTTAGAGTTGCTGATGTCTGGCATTCAGTCAAATATTGATATAGGTGTTTTACAATGGCATGCACAGGGCTATGATAGTAATCCCCTTGTTTGGGTTTATGAATTTGTATTAGTTGATGTATAAAAAAAAGCCACTATCAAACGATAGTGGCTTTTAAATTTATACGAACTCAACTTATTAAAAAATAAAGTTTTCTTCTTGAAGCAAAGCAAACATTTCGTTTCTTGCTTTTGATCTGTTGTGCCCTTCTGTTTTGAATAGAATTTCGTTGCCGTTGGCTTCATTTCTGTAGCAGACAATGTCCAAAGCTCGCCCAGGAGCTGGCAACTCATTTAGACGGTAAATTTTCCCATTATCTTTGATTCGAGACGGCAAGCGGTTGAGCAGATCATCAAAGAAATTTTTGATTTGAAAAAAAACATCGCTTGCCTTCTCGATCAGATCGCCAATATCGTCCAAATTGGCTTCAATTTTTTCAATCATTGTTAAGCCGTCCTCTATGGTGGCTACAATGATATGCTTTTCATCTTTGGTCAATCGACCGCCCAAGGCTTTATCTTCTTTTTTTACTACTAAGAACATTTGTTGTTTGTTTTGTTTGATTATTGAAATATTTTTAAGGAAGAAAGGGGAGGGATTATTGTTGTTTTAAAAACTCTTTTAAACAACCGCCCAAGTTTGAAATATAGCCAAATAGCTTATCCACTTGTTCCAATTGCTCTGTTTGTCTTTGTTTTTTTGCTTTTACCCCTGTTAAGTCATTAGGAGCATACCCCAAAAAAGCAGCGTTTAGATAAAGTCTTATAGCTTGGAAACTTTCAAAACCTTTTTCTAAAACGATGGTATACTTCCAAGAACCTCGACCGCCTCCTATACCATTTTCGTTAAATAGTTCCTTTATGGTATGGCTTAATTCTAATAGAGAGATTGAAATTTGCTGATCTATCAGGAAAGCGTATAAGTATTCTATTTCAATCTCTGCCGTTTGGTTTACTTCCTCGAACTTTTTATTAGGATTGATAATTTTAATTCCAGCTTCCTCTAGGGCTTTTTTAACTTGTTCTGTGGTTGTCATGATGTACATTTATTTAGACATTAGGAGAAATAGTTTGTAAACTACCGTTTGCAAACTCTTCTTTAAATTGTTTGATTACTGATTTGGTTTTGGGGCTGTTTAAGTCCCATTCTTTCCACGATATTCTGTTATTCTTTTCAAACCCTTTGTGGACTGTATGGTATTCCCCTGTTTGGGTTACACGGTAATAGTTTGGTTCATCTTCGTTTTTGAATTGTTTTTGGACGTAGCCTACAATGTCCCCGACATCTTCTTGGATTTCTCCTGATGCTTGAGAAATTGCGATAGTAAACAGCTCGTTTATAATGGGCGGTGTTTCACTCAAAGTGAGTTCACGAATAGGGATAGTTTGAACGCCATTGCAAAGGACTGTTATTTCCAAATCCACTTTGGTGGCAAAAGCTTTGATAAGGTTAGGAACCTTTGTTTGTAAACCTACAAGAGTAGGAGGGAGATAAAAGCCCACTCTGCCTTTTCCAAATTTACTTTCTTTCTCTTTCCATATCATGATTGAGACTTGAGCGGTATCTTGCTTTTGGTCATCCTTCCAAAACAAAAAATTATATAAGTTTTTAAGTTCGTCAGCCGTTGGAGGGGGAGTGTTACTGTTCATCTTTTTGAATTTCTTTGATTAAGATAATTAGACCAGGATATTCTTTTAAGTTGGTTCGGTGGGTGTACCCTTCTTTATTCCCGTCTATTTTGTTCCAATCCTTGTTCAAAACAAGTTTGCTTATTCGCTTCAAATCTGCTTCCTCTTGGGGTACTTCTTGTCGGGGGGTGGTGGTGTATACCTTTACATTATAGTGCTTCGTGTTGCTAAAAAAGCCCCCTTGCTTTTTGACGGCTATTTTGATACATTTTTTGCTATCGTAAGCTTTGATAATTTCCTCAAACATTGGCTTTGATGTTTTATTGTTTAAAACTTTGTTTTATCAAAATTAAACCTTTTGCACTATTAAAACAAGTAAAAGCTTGTGTTTTTAAAACTTTTGAGTTATTTTTGAAACAAATAAACTCAATAAATGCGATGAGTGTATACGGTTTGAAATTTAAAATTCAAGTATTCCAAAGTTTGAAACTTTTGAGTTCTGACGAACAAAAAGAAGTGACATTGTCTCAAATTTTGGATTGCTTTATCCTTCAAATGGAGTCCAAACCCAATAAGGAGTATAAAAAAACGCTTCGAAATAGGGTTCGGGCTTGTTTGTGGGAGTGGGAAGCCATTGGCTTCTGTTCGATAGACAGAAGGCAGCATCCCAATAAAAAATACATTGTTCTTTATTACAAAATCAAAACAGCAGCATGAGCCAAGAACTCGAAAGTAAAATGAATCAAATGCGACCAATTATGAGAATGCTTATTCCTGCGGTCGGAGGAAAAGAGGGGCTAAAAAAAATTCTTTCCTCGAACATGCCAAGTATTAAAGAAGGCATGAAAGACTTTTTAAATGCTCAAAAAGAAAAGCATAAAGAAGTTTTTGAGGAAGGAGGTTATCAAGCCATTTCCTTGTCCTTAGTTTGCTTTTCTAATAATTTGGGTATTATGGTTTTTGCGCTAAAATTCAAAAAAGGAACGGATGTTCCAGAAATCACGAAGCCTTTAGAAATTATTGAAATAGACGACTATTTCAAAAGATTAGTTGACAACATCCCATTGGATGAAATGGCAAAAGACCTTTAAACATGGAAAAAGATACAAACATCGCAACACTTGAGGAAGAAAAAGAAATCATTGTAGAGGAAGTAGTAGAAGATACCGACTACGAACCTTCGTTTTTTGCCAACGCCGACCAACCAAGAGAAGGTTTCGAAGTAGAGGAGGAGGAAGAAGAAATGGACAAAGAAGGGGAGGAACCGCCCAAAATAAGTGAGACATCGGAAGAGGACGAGCAATATTTTAAAATCGCTATGTCTTTCCTAGATCAGACTAGAGCCATGGGCTTATCCATGTTTGCGGGCTATGGGATCGAGAACACCGACAAGTATATTTTTTACAAAGATTGGTCAGACCCTAAGCACAAAGCGACTTTGGAAGCTGGACGGGTAGTTGCCAAAAAGTATAAATTATCTGCCTTTCAACACTTACCCGAATTAATGCTACTAGTGGGGATTATTGCAAGTACAGGCGCATTATTTACGATGGCCAAAGAAGATAAAAAGAAAAAAGCGCAAGAAGATGCGCTCAAAAATCAGCCAACACCCCACCCACAAGCAGCAAACAATACACCTACTAAGGAAGTACAATTGAAGCCATTTAGCAAAAAAGCAAAGTAACATGACATTACCTAAAAAGAAGCCAAAACAACCCGTAAAAGGACGAGATACAAAAGTATGTACGTTCACGGGGACGACTGGAACGGGCAAAAGTTGGAAAGCCAACCAAGTCGCCCAAAAGTTGGCTAAAATGGGTAATAATAAGGTTCTGGTCATTACACATTCAGGAAGTGGAAGCAGTTGGGATCATTGCAAAGAAATTGCACCAACCGCTAAGGACCTGAATTTTAAAACAGGATGGAGAAAAATTGTCTATGTGAAGCACTACAGTAGTAAAGACAAATGCTTTCCATTACTTGAGATTTTTAACCACTTAAAAAACTGTATCGTCATTTTTGACGATTGCAAAATGTACATGCGTTCCGATTGGGAACAAACGCCTGGGCTTAAGTTGATTTGCAACGATCATAGACACAATGGGCTAGATCTATTTTTTATCAGCCATTCTCCCAAGCACATTCCCAAACAAGTTTGGGCGTATGTGGGGTATGCTTGGATATTCAAATGTGGCATGAAGCTACAAGAAAATGACTTGGATAATGAAAACGCCATCAAGTTCATTGAAGCTCAAAACAAAGTCAATGCTTTGTATCAAAAGAACAAGGCGCAATTGAAACGAAAGCCTAGAGGAATTTGTCAATATATAACTTTATAAATAATGGAAAAACGCAAGCCTGTATATAAAAAAATACCTAGAAATGGTAAGAATGGAATAACAAATCTAACTGAATATAGATATAAAAAAGGGGTGTACTTTATTTATGAAAATGGAAAACTGGTTTATATTGGTTCGAGTGCTTCTGATTTGTACAAGACTATTTCAAGACATTTTCAAAACTGGAAAGATACAAGGCAATTGAGACGCATTTCTTACAGACAAAAATTAGGTAAGAAATCCTATACCTTTTCAGTCAAACTAATGCCAAGACATAGCAAAAAAGGAATTGAAAAAGAGGAATACAAATTGGTAAATAAGTATACACCAAGAGATAACAAATTAGATTTGTACTGCAATATTACTGGGAGCGATTGCGAAAGCAAAGTTTCAAAGGCTAAAGAATTAGTCCAAAAGAAGAAAAAAAAGAAAGTTTCAAAAGTGAAAATAAAAAAGGACGATTTAATTGATGATGTACCTTTTTAAAAAATTCTTTATCTGTATTTAGCTGAAGAATAGCCATGATTTGAGGGTTTTAATAGGAGTATGCAGGTGTGTGCATGCTCCTTTTTTTTATATCGTTGTTTTTTCTATCTTTAAGACATTATAAACCTCAAACATATTTAAAATGAAAAAAGCATTTATCCTTATTACTGTGCTACTACTATCATTTAGCACGCCAAGCAATAGTTTTTTTAAGGTTGAGCATACAAATATTATAGCAACAACAAAATCTCAAAATCCAATACAGAAAAGAGCTAAAAAACAAAAAAGGAAGGGCAAAAAGAAACAGCAAATTAAATTCAAAACCACTTTTAAGAAGCCTAAAATAACTCAAGATCGTAAATCATGGGCTAGTTTGCCTCTGATGATTGTTGCTTTTGTCTTTTTTCTTGCTGCTCTTGGATTATTTCTTTTTGCGCCTCTAGCCATATTTTTTGTAGTTCTATTGGGGGTTGCTGTATTATGTTTCCTAGTATTTTTGATTGTTTCTTTAGCGATTAATTCTTGGGGACAAGAAAGAGGGGGCAAAAATAGTCCTAAGGAAACAACGGAAAAAAAGCCTTTGCCGCAACGGATAAGAGAAAAGAACAACGATCAAACTCCTAAAATGCCCGACGTTGTCTACTTAAAAAATGGTTCTATCATTAAGTGTACCATTATAGAACAAATAATAGGAGAGACTATAAAAATAGAAACTAGCGATGGTTCTATCTTTGTCTATAAAATGGAGGAAGTATCTAAGATTACCAAAGCAAAATAATATAGTTTAAAACTTGCATATATCAGTTTAAAACTATATTATTGTAATGCAGTACCATTGCATTTTACTTGTTTTTTTTATGGATACATCCTTCCAATGAAAAAAAATTATAATAATATAAAGGCTCTCTTTGTCGCCTTCCTCTGGTTATCCATAGGTAGGTGCACTGGTACTGCGTGGCAAAGAGTTGCCTTTTCTTTAAACGCAGTACCATGGAAAATTTAAAGCAAACAAAGTCGGTAAAAGCCGCAAAAAAAGACGAATTAAAGCTAAATCTAGGCTTAATCAAAGCAAGACGGGTCGAAATGCTCAATTTGTTGAGTGAAATGTCCATCCTTTATTTTGTGGATAATAATGATGTGAGTTTTAGCGATCAGAAGCTTTCCAACATCCGATACCAATTGGATATTATGAGGGGCATTATAGTCAATGCCTAAACCAAAAAAATAGAAAAACCTTCAAACTATAGTTTGGAGGTTTTTTTTATGTTTAAAAACCCACTTACAAAAACATAACCCTTCAAAAATCGTAAGTCTATTGATTTTGTGTTGTTTATCGTTGCATCTTTACAGTCATACAATTATCGCATAATCGCATTTATTGACGACAAAAAAGAAAAAGCATGATTTACAATGCAAATACGCCTATCACAAAAAAAACGACTGCTGTCCTTCCTTGTGCTCAATCGAATACAACAGGAACGGCGGGGCGTGATTTGTGGCTAATTTTGGCGATCCAAAATACAACAGACGAGCGCAAAGAAGCCGTTTTGTTTGATGCCTCTCAAACGTTTGAGCTAAAAGAAGGCATCCAAAACCAAGATGGGGTTTTAATTTCTGCACAAAATACCTCTTATGATGCCCTGTTGAACGACTTGGCAAGTGGGGAACAATACTGTGTTGATCATACGCAAGTAGAGGTCATCCAAGGTTCTAATTTGCAATTAGACAATCCTTGGCAATTCTTCACAGATTTGCGTTTCAGCTTGAACACGCAAGCCGTGAACCAAATTAACCCATCTATTGCCAAAGACCCGTACCAACAACAAGCCAACCGAATTTTGGTCAAAGCACCGTTTGGCATTACTCGCAAAATGTTGATGAAATTCCAAATGGAAGCTCAGACAACAATGGTGCTGCGTATGCACTTGAGCAATGCTGTAATGAACGGCTAAAAGATAATATAATGCAAGGACATTTTTTGTCCTTGTATTTTTTTGAAAAAGAAATTTTGTAAATATGGCTTGTTTAGAATATGGGGGGAGTGCGCCTTGTACTAGTGGCGTGAATTGCTATGACGACCAAACAGGGCAACCATGTGGGGGAACGACCCAAACCAATACAGGGGGAAATATCCCATGGTCTGATCCAAATTATTGGAGCGGTTGGAACAACACAGTAGGTTCTTTGGGTTCTGCCCTTGGTTCGTGGTCGAACTTGTTTACAGGCAATGTACAACCAACCTACTATCCAGCCCCACACACACAACGCAACAATACTCTTTTGTATGTAGGCATGGGCTTGATGTTCGTTGTGTTAATGGTGATCCTTTACATAACCTTAAAGAAGAAATAAGATGACATTCTTAAAAAAATATTGGTGGGTGTTTGCCTTAATCATCGGCGCATTTCTGTTGTACTGGTTTGTTTTCCGTAAGGATTCAAAACCGAAATTTGTGTGCAACAACACAAAACAACAATGGGAACAAAAAATGGCGGCTAAAATGGCGGCTATTCAGTCCGATGCTGACTGGGTGGCAAAAATTAACCAACAAGTTGCAGAGGGTAAATATACTGACCTCAATCATGGTTTGGCTGTTCATGCTGAATACCAACTTAGAATTGTAGACAATGAGTGTAATCCAGCTTTGCCCCTTAATTCTAAGGATCAGTTTAATAAATAATCCAACGACATGGAGTTCTTAAAAAAATATTGGTGGCTTATCGCTATTGTGTTGGTGGTGTTGTACTTGTTGATGACTTCCAAGCCTTCAGCTAATTCAGGAACGAACAACAATACTTCAAACAATACTGGCGATAGTGGCGGTGGTGGTCGAATTGACGGTCAACCAGGAGGATGTACCCCAATTACCGATATTATTTGGCGAGAGAAGAAAACATGGTGGTGGCAACGCAACGGTAATAACTGGGAGTTAGCACATCAACAGATGTTAGATGAGGGTTATTGCGAATGGATTACATAATATTATTGGCTAATTATGAAAGTAAATACAACAACACTACTCGTCTACTTAATGATCTTTCTTTTGATTTTCTTTTTGATCAAGGGGTTTTCATTTAGTGAAATTTTCAACTAATGAGCAATAAAGCACTAACATATATAGCGATTGGTTTGGGAATCCTTGTACTGGGAATTATCCTGTTAGGCATTCGTTTGGGGTGGTTTCAGCGTGGTAAGCTCAAGCTAGTAGAAGGCGATGGGAAAGTCGACCGTTTGCCTAGTGGGGCAATCGACGAAAGTCGATACTATTCTATTGCTAAGGGTATCAATGTCAGTTTGAAGGGCGTAAATTACCAACATAGCTATTTTATGAGTACAGCTGACCAATTATTGGCATTGAATAAAAATGAGTTGAGAGTAGTCAACAATATTTATACAAGGGATTTTGGAGATAAAGAAGACCCCACCCTTCGGGCAATTGTTGCGGGGGAATTTTTAGGCTCGACATTGGGCGTGCCTCATCCTTGTACTGATGCTGAGTCAAATACTATCAATTCAGCATGTTACAAACAAAAAAAGGTGCTCGAAGCACTTAATTCTATAAACGCTTAAAAAAAATCTACTAGAATGAGCATAGATTTTAAAACAGGCTTTTTCCTTTTGTTTATCATCACAGTAGCCGTCTACTTAGGCAATATGTGGGGACACAAAATGATTGAAGCCGACCGCAAGCAAAAGGAGTATGATGATTGGGTGAAAGCCCAAAACAATGCGCCTACAGCACCAGCCACCACGGCATAAAAAAGAGGAACTATGAATCCAAGTACCAACCAAATCGAAATACCGACCATCCCGATCCGTGTGGATGTAAACATCGAACCGTACCAAAGCGCAATGCTTGCCTTTTCTTTGTTTATAGCGATGGTGTTGGCGTTGCTAATTTTTGGTTTTGTATTCAAGAATTAGTTAGAAGAAACAATATTGTAAATTTTTTAAATATCTATTCCTTATGGGAGCTTATACCGATAAAAACGCAGCTCGTACGGCTGACGTAATCAGTCTATACAAAATGGGGTCTCCTGCTATTGATTCCGTTACATCTAAAGAGGTCAAAGCCTTGAAAGTACAAACTTATGCTGTTCAAAAAAACAGTTTTAAAGCTGTTTTGGGCTTGCAATTGCTTGCCTTCAAAGGCGATCAAGCGGCAACGGATCAAAAACTGGTTGTTGAAGTGTACGTCAATGGCGTATTCAAAGACAAAAAAGAGTATGACACGTTGGACTATTACGAAAACTTGGTGACTTATGTAAAAGCAGAGGACAAAATCCGCTATGATTTTACCTACAGTAACAGCAACACAGGTACAGGGCAGGTCATCAAAGATAATGTGGACGTAGACGCTAGAGTTTTGCTGATCGTAGCAGACCCGCCAAAAACTTGTAACTAGACACAAGCATTCAACGGCTTTAAATAAATAATCAAAAGGCATAAGGATAGAACATTTATACCTTATGCCTTTTTTTTTCAAACACTTTTAATACAAAAAAAATGGACGGTAAAACATTAGCCATTTTGTCTTTGGTTATTTCTGGAATTTTGGTGGTTCTTGCTGGTCTCAATTATATGGAGAACAAAAGAGCTAGAGAAGCAGCAAGCACAAAAAAATGTAGTTGTTCGGGTTGTAGCGGTCATACTGACTCGCCTACTAATTCAGATAATGCCGATTCTAGCAATACCCTCACGAACTACAGCGGTTCGACCATGCAGCCAATGTCTTAAAATAGATTGATATGTTAAGCGAGTTATTTAATAGTACCCACGCCTTTGACAAATTACGTCAAGGCTATTACGACGAAGAGAGCCAATGCGGTTGGGTAACGGAATGCCAAGATACAAAGAACTGTATCGCTAGGGTGTGCGCTCCGCACCGAGATGCCTATGGAGGTACTTTTTATAACAGTTGTGTATTGGCTTGCAATGAAAATACAGGCATGCAAAAGCTAGAGGACTTTGTCTGCAAGAATCCCGCAACGGCTTACAAATTATATGGAATCACTTGTCCAGGATATGTACCAGGGGGCGTTATCTCTCTTTTTGGTCGAGATATTAAAGTCTCACAGATTCTCATATCTATTTTGCTAGTTATTATTATTTATATCATCATCAAAAGATACCAATAATGTCCAATTTAGGTTCAGCGGGGGCATCTTCCCCACCCGATACAGGAACAGGCGGCACCGTTGGCGGTGGTGGTGGCGATACGGGGGGAATTTTAGGATTCTTTAGCAATTTCTTTACCTATGGTAAAGAACAAGATATCATCCGAACAGGGGGCGACCTCCAAAAGTTCTTCCAACCAGGAAAGTACCGTCCAGAAGGTAACACCGATATTATTATCATTGGGGTTCTTGTTGTCATTCTGTTGGTGCTTTTATTCATTTTTAGAAAATAGTCTTATGAGCAAAAATACAACCATAGCACTAATAATCTTTTTTGTCCTTGTCTTGATTGGATTGTCTGTTTATGGTGTTTTGATACTATTTAATTCGACCGCTCAAGGCTCTACTAGTAAAGGAGGGAACACCAATACTAATAATAGTAATACCAATGGGAATCCTCCTGTAACAAGTCAAAGCGACATGGATAATTTTGTCAAGCGGTTTAGAGATGGTTTCGAGGCTTATCATGATTTATACCGTTGCGATTTAATTAGTGAAGCCCTAACATTTGATAATACGCAATTGCAAAACTTTGCGGACACATACCGAAATACTTATGGTATTACTGTCGTGCAGCAAATGGATAAAGTTTGGATTTGGTGTTTTTCAAGAACAACGGGACAAACTCTGTATGATAAATTAAAAGCATTATAAATATGAGCAATAATGTACTAATAGTTTTTATCATCGTCCTTTTTGGTGCGGTGGTTTATTTGGTGTTGAGAGGTAGAGAGAAAGACGAAGTCTACAGCAAATACCAAAGAATTGTAGAAGACCCCAAAGGGGCAAAAATGGACGGTCTCTTAAATAATAGTTAGATGAGCAACGAACTTAGATGGATAGACAAGCATGGGAACTTGTTGGAAGGTTCTCAATACATTGGTTTTTATGATAGTATTACTCAAACTTGTGAGTTGTACGATGGTACAAGCGTGGTTTGTCCTTCTTTTGATAGTTCGGAGCTGCAGCAAAAAGTAGTACGAGACAAACCAACTTATTATTGGGTTTTATTGGTCCTGTTTTGTTTGTTGGTGCTTTTTATTGCTTGGTATATTAATCGTTGAAAATGAATATTTACACAAAAATATTAATTGGTTTGGTTGCACTAACAGCGTTGATCCTTGCTTTTTTGTTTTTTAGAAAAAGAAAAAAGGAAGAGGAACAAAAGGAGATCCTAAAAGAGCCTATCAAGATTTATGACAAAATAAATACCTTGATGCGTTCTTCTACCCAACAATACAGTACGAGAGATTTGTCAAAGATTAATAAAATCATTTTGCACCATAGTGCTGCCACGGGGCAGACCGCAGAAGATTACGCCCGTTATCATGTTCAGTCTAATGGATGGCCTGGAATTGGATATCACTTTGTGATCGAGAAAAACGGCGATATTATACAGGGCAATTCTTTGGAAACTGTAAGCTATCACGCAGCGGGAAAAAATACAGAAAGTATCGGTATTTCGTTGAGTGGCAACTTTATGAACGAACAACCAACGGCAGCACAAATCAAAAGCTTAAAGCAATTGGTCGCCCACTTAAGAGCGCAATTAAATAAAAATCTTCCCGTTTCTGGTCATCGTGACCATGGGCAGACTTCTTGCCCAGGTACAAACCTTTATCCAATCATCAGTCAGTTATAAATTATGTACGTAAGAAAAATAGAATACCTTTCATCAGGAAATACCCTATTATTAGGAGTAAACGCAGACGGACAAGAGGTTGTTATCAAGGCGTTTTTTCATGATTCGGGGGCTTCCATCGTAGACAATGACCGTATAACAATAGCTAGACAAAACGGTTCGGATGCTTATACATTCCCTTGGAACAAAGTAGATCGTTTAATCGGGAAAAGTGGCGCACTTCCCAAACCGACAAGCGTACAGGAATTGTACAAAATTTTGTTTGAGGAATTTTTTATCAATCCTCAAGCAGAATCACTCAATAATCAATTGGTTGCTTTGGATGCACCTTTGGCTCAAGATGCAAAGGCATTGCCTACCCGTACCGATGATTATTTCGATGAAATCATCGACGGCAAAAGAACGGGGATTACTGCTTTTTCAAAGTTTGGACAAAACGCCAACATTACTACAACACCCCAAGTCATTGCGAGCTTTGGCGGTGCTTATTTTCCTATGCTAACGGCAGATACTTTGCGAGTAAAATCTTCAAGCCCTTTAGATACTTTGAACGGCGATGGTTGTCAAAAGGTCAAAATAGTAGGGCTTAGCCCTTTGGGATTGTTACAAGAAGAGATCATCGACTTAAATGGTGAAGATTTTGTCCCCACGACCAAACAATGGTTGGGAGGGGTCAACCGTGTTACCGTGCACCAAGCTGGAACCCAACGAACCAATGTAGGGACTATTGATGTTTTGCCGAGTGGTGAAACGGACTTGACCAAACTACAAGCGCAAATCCCTGCAAGAATTGGCACCACAAAACAACTAATTTTCCATGTTCCTGCCGATTCTGTTTTAAAAATATATGCTTATATCTTCAATGGTGCTAAAAGTGGCGGTGGTTCCGACCTTTTGGATATCAATGGCTATATTTTTAAAGATGGGATTGTCACTAATTTTTTTGATTCTCCAATCACGGCAACCGCTAATCCTTTGCTTTCCGAAAAGTTGGTCATTCCTTTGAGATTCGAGGGATTGGCTTCTATATGGTTTGATTCGGTTGTAGCAGCGGGCACGGGTCGGATAAGTGGACGATTGCAACAAACCTTAACACAACTAAGCTCATGAGCATTTACATAGACATAGCGTTTGAAGTTTTGCACTTCGTGTTTTTGTTGACGGCTTTAGTTGCTGGATGGTGGGTGATGATCCACTATTACCAAGAAAAAAAAGCCTTTGATAAAAGTATGCAAGCTTTGAAAGACGAAGAATATACTTTGGAAGCTAGAAAACAAATACAAACAGCTCTGGACGATTTCAGAGAAGAACTAGCACCTATAAAAGCACACATCACACAAATTAATACACTACTCAAGCAAAAACAAAGCGATGAAAAAGAAAATTAACACCGCTGTGCTGTTGTATTCTATAGGTTTAATTCTATCCATTGGCTCTTTGACAAAGAACTACTTTGGTGCTAAAAATACAACCGCTCAGACAGTGCAAATCACACAAAAAACACCTTAATATGTTGGCATTTTTTATAACTACAACAGTCGTGCTCCTTATTCCTTACTTAATTTTGATTGCATTTTTGATACGTCAAAAACAAAAGTTTAAGCGTATAGAGGTCTCGCCCATGGGCGAAGGTGTCAACGACCAAAATTTTGAGGACTTTTTTAAACATCAAATTCAATATGAAACGAATCACAGTAGCCAAGAAAGGCAAGGGTAAATATGTAGTCAATGTTGGAGGAAAACAACAGGGAACCGCATCAAAAACAAGAGCTAAGGCAAACGCCAAAGCCAACAAACTACGCAAAAAGAAGGGCAGAAAATAAACTGCAGCCACTCAATCGCACTAGAAAGCCTATTCCTTTGGATAGGCTTTTTTTATGCTTATTTTACTATAACTAAGAATTTAGTTTATTTATAATTCAGGAACCAAAGCAGCACTATTGTCGTCGTCTCTCCACCCCACAGCACGCATATAACTATCGGTTTGGTCAATAGAAGCATGTCCAGCTTGTTCCTTCAGATACTTCATACTTGCTCCGTTTTTTTTAGCTTGGAGCATCCCAGTCGGTTTCCATCCGTACAGCTTATATCTAGTAGTAGGCAAACCCACCCTTTCCAAAAACTTACGGTGCATATTTGCATAGTAATTGACCCCCGCTTGTTTCTTATTCCCAAATACAGAAGGACAAAGGTATTCTCCCAAGTGTTTGCCCTGTATTGCTATTTCTAATTCTTGTACAAAAGCGGGAGGAATTACGGGATATCTAGTTTTATTGTTCTTACTGATCGAGGCATGCACAATTATTTTGCATTCGTCCAGATCTACATCCCCCACTTTCAAAAATCGTATTTCATTGGGTCGAATAAAACAATAGTATTGCAATTGGCAAACCAACCACAAAACGGGGTGTTCCTCCCGAATGGCATTTTTTAAGCGTTTTATATTGCTCAAGGAATAAACATTGGGCGGGGTTGGATTGGTTTTGAGTGAGGGAATACCATCAAACAAATCATCCATTTCCAATTTGGACAAACGCAAAGCTTCTCCCAGTATTTGTTTGATAACTTGTTTATAGTTCTTGTAAGTAGTACGGCTCTTTTCCTCCATAATATGAAGAAAGAAACGACGTACATTTTCATTATTCAGCTCATCAAAGCCCAACCAAAAGAAAAAGCTTTTTATTATGCTTTTGTGCCCCATGTATGTTTTGGGTCTCCATGTATTTTTCTTTTGTTCCAGGTACGCATCCACGATCCTACGAGTTTTACTTCTGTAGGTTAGCTTTTCCCTTGTTAGTATTTCATTGATGAGCAGCTTTGCAGCTTGTTTCCTTTTTAGAGTAGTGGCATGTTTGTTTATGCCTTTAGAACTCCTAATACGCCTACCATTTTTATAATAATAGACAAACCATTGCTTGGTCAAATCCCCATCCGCATCATACAAACGAGGTTTAACAAATTTTTCATCCATTGGAATCTGTTTTTTGAATTAATAAAACAAACCCATTGATTGTCCTTTTTTAGTGATGATAGTGGAAGAGGTTATCACCAAACTAAAAACAGCATGATTATAATTAGGCTTTTTATAAATATGACAGGAAGGTTGTCATATTGTTTTCATAAGTCATTGACTTTGAGAATATTATAAAAGTAGTGGAGAGTATCGGAATCGAACCGACGACCTTTTGACTGCCAGTCAAACGCTCTAGCCAACTGAGCTAACCCCCCTTGTTGGGCACGAATATAGAATATAAAAATAAAATTTACCAAATAATTGGTATAAAATCTACTCTAATAATTGAATTTTGGGCTAAAAAGTTCAGCAGATAGAATTTTTTAGAAAAAAAATGTATTTCTAAGACTTCCTATAGTATCTTTGTGCTGCTTAAAAACAAAAGAAAATGAAAACAAGAAGTCATAAAGAAGATAAGGTAAATGTTATTACTTTGGGATGTTCCAAAAATATGGTGGATTCTGAGGTTATGATGAGTCAATTGCAAGCCAATGAATTTGAGGTAGTGCATGATAGCAACGATGCGGATGCGAATATTGTTATTGTGAATACTTGCGGATTTATTGATTTGGCTAAAGAAGAATCTGTCAATACCATCCTTCAATATGCGGATGTGCGTGCGCGAGGCGAGATTGATAAGTTGTATGTGACAGGCTGTTTATCTCAACGTTATAAAGATAATTTGGAAGAAGAAATTCCAGAGGTAGATGCTTATTTTGGAACCTTAGAATTACCTGCTTTATTAGAAAAATTAGAAGCAGATTATAAGCACGATTTAGTAGGAGAACGCCTATTAATGACACCCCCGCATTATGCCTATTTAAAAATATCCGAAGGGTGCAATCGTACTTGTTCCTTTTGTGCTATTCCTTTGATGAGAGGAAAGCATATTTCTAAATCTATCGAAGACTTGGTGACAGAAGCCAAGAACTTAGCAAAACAAGGCGTCAAAGAGTTGATGTTAATCGCACAAGAATTGACTTATTATGGGTTGGATATTTATAAAGAACGAAAACTTGCGGATTTATTGCGTGCTTTGAATGATGTAGAAGGCATTGAATGGATTCGGTTGCACTATGCTTATCCTAGTAAATTCCCATTAGATGTTTTTGATGCCATCAAGGAGTTGCCAAAGGTGTGTAATTATATAGATATGCCTTTGCAACACGCTAATAATGCCGTATTAAAACGGATGCGTCGTCAAATAACGAAAGAAGAGACCATGAAGCTTATTGAAGAAGCCCGCAAACGTGTGCCAGGCATTGCTTTTAGAACGACACTTTTGGTAGGTTATCCAGGAGAGACGGAGGAGGAATTTGAAGATATGGTAGATTTTGTACGAGAGATGAAATTTGAACGAGTTGGCGTATTTCAATATTCTCATGAAGAAAATACATTGGCGTATGATGTAGAGGATGATATACCAGCAGAGGTCAAAGCTGCTCGTGCTTCTAAAATTATGGAAGTACAAGCAGATATTTCTTGGGAGAATAATTTGGCAAAGATTGGAAAAACTTTCAACGTTTTGTTTGATCGAGTAGAGGGAGAGTTTTTTGTTGGTCGTACAGAATATGACTCTCCAGAAGTAGACAATGAGGTACTGGTTAAAACTGAAGGAAACTATGTTCGTATTGGGGATTTTGCAACGATTGAAATCATTGATGCAACCGAATATGATTTGTATGGAAAAGTAGTCAAAGCTTAAAAATTAGGCAAAGTTGCTACTAAAGGAATTGTTTTAATTTTTTTATTTCTTGAAAATGAATCGTTTAAAATTGATTCTGAAAATCAAGTTTCAAAAACAAAGCAATATATTAGTGCAATAGCTACAATTTTGTAATTTTGTTACGGAATTTCTTAACACACATAAAAGACACCAAAATATGGGATGGTATAAACGTGATAAAGATAGTATAACGACTTCCACTTCTCAAAAGAAGGAAACTCCCGATGGGATTTGGCACCAATGTAATGCCTGTAAGACCACTTCAACCGTTAAGGATTTAGTAGAGAACTTGTACGTATGCCCATCTTGTAATCAGCATGAGCGCATCGGTTCTCAAGAATATTTTGAGATTATTTTTGATAAGAGCAAATATACAGAAATGTACAGCGACATTATCGCGTATGATTTCTTAGAGTTTACAGATTTAAAACCTTATCAAGAGCGCTTAGATTCTGCTCGCAAGAAAACGGACTTAGATTCTGCAATGCGTGTGGCAAAAGGAAAGGTTCAAAAAATGGACTTGGTCATAGCAGCAATGGACTTTGGTTTTATTGGAGGTTCGATGGGGTCTGTAATGGGGGAAAAAGTATCTAAAGCAATAGATTACTGTATTGAACACAAAACACCATTTATGATCATTTCTAAATCTGGTGGTGCTCGTATGATGGAATCTGCTTTTTCTTTGATGCAAATGGCTAAAATTTCAGCTAAGTTGACGCAACTAGCAGAAGCACAAGTGCCTTATTTATCTTTCTTGACGGATCCGACAACAGGAGGAGTTTCTGCCTCTTTTGCTATGTTGGGCGATTTTAACTTCTCGGAGCCTGGTGCTTTGATTGCCTTTGCAGGACCTCGTATTGTTAAAGAAACATTGAAGTTAAAAGAATTACCAAAAGGATTTCAGCGTGCTGAGTTCTTGATGGAAAGAGGATTCTTAGATTTTATTGTTGAACGAAAAAATTTAAAAGATAAAATAGAGGATATCTTGTATATTCTAAAAAAATAATCAACCTATTATAAGTAGTACTTCTATTCGGATAATAGATTTGCTACCCAATAATTTGATATAAAAATGCCTGCTAATTTTTAGCAGGCATTTTTAGTTTACTCTAACATACGTTTTAAGGCTAATAAAACATCGTATGGTCCTTCTACAATAGTGGAATTAACCAACCAGTCGGGAACAGAACCACCTAAGTCAGCAACAGATTGTTGAACTACTTTAATAATGCCGTTGCCTTGATCTATAAATAACCAATAGCCTTTGGAACGAGGGACGCGTACAATACCATCTTTTTTAGGGATATAATCAGGCAATGATTTCATGGTTACTTTTACCTGATTGCCCGTTTTGGTAAAAACAGAATGTGTGATATTATCTCGATCTGCAACGGGCCAAGGAGCATTACCCAAGTTATAGGTAATAATGTCTGTTTTTGAATTTTCCTTTAGGTTGGATACTTCTATACTTCTTGCCATAAACGCCTTTCGTTGTACGGGGTCTCTATAGGCTTCTACCGCTTTTTCTAAGGTTGTCTTAATATAAACGGTTGCTCGGTATTCTTTAATGCTCCAACCATCAATAAAACGAGTTTCTATTTTAACGCCATTTTTTTCTTTGGCAACTTTCCAAGTACTTTGAGCATGAGATATTTGAAAGCTAAAAGAAAGCCCTAATGTTAGTAGTAGAGCACAGAAGGAGTGATGAAGTGTCTGCATTTGATGATAGTTTTTTGTTTGTTGTTTTTGGGTTCAACAAACGATGTTTTTTGAGATTGTTACGATATGAATTGACGACAATAGATGCACTTTTATGTAGTCGTCACTTCAAACCTTATAATATAAGCTAAATTGATCAATAATGCAATTACAAAAGTTAATTAAACGTTTGATAAGACTCTATATTAGTCTTTTTGGATATTTAAATTCTTGATTATTAGTTGTTAAAACAATGTATTTTTATGAAAAACAAAAAAAGTGCCGCCTTTAAACTTGGGCAACACTTTTTTAATAAGCGGTCAAAACTAAACCGTGTAATAAACTATTCTAGTTTTATTGGCTATCAACGTAAAATAAAAATAGCGGACTATTGGATGTTTTTTAACAATGAAAGCGAATAAAAATAATTCTTTTGAGACAGAAAACTACTGGTCAATTATTGTAGCATCGCATCTAATATTTGATGGTTAAAATGTTCTGTCGATTGTACAAAAGCGCGTACCTGTTGCAACTTAGCTCCTAATTTCTTTTTTGTTAACTCTGCTGTATAGGCTAAGTCTAGGACTTCACATCCTACTTGTTGGGCTCTTTCTAATGATTGAAATAAAATTTGTTTGTAGGTATTATAAGTTTTGACATAATTGTAATCTAATCCTACTAGCATAGCATTGTAGGTACTTCCATTGATTTCGCTAAATAAAATTCCAACCAAAACAGGTGATGTTGCGCCTTCTACAAATTCTGGTTTTAGGTAGAGTTGAATAACATCGTAGTTGTTATTGGCGCACATAGCTTTAAAATAATGCTTGGGTAACTTGAATACATTCAGTTCTAAAGCTTTCTCAAATACAGCCGAATAAAGTTGATAACAAGCATCTATTTCTGATTCCGATTGAGGCTTATTGGTACGCACTATAAATCTATCTTCAAACTGCAAGATTTCTTTTCGGACATTATAGCGATACTTTTGACCTAGTAGAGCCAAATAAGTTGCTCGATCATTCCAAGCTAAAGACTCTACAATACAATTGTCTAGGAGGTTGTAGTTGATTAATCCCAATTCTAAAAATACTTGTTCTAGTTCTTTGTCTTCGTACCCTACAAAGTCTCGCAACATCAACTTAGTAGCGCCTACTTGTTCCATGGTCTCTTGCATTGCTTTTACCAATAAAGCTAGAGCTTCCTTCCAGTTATTGTGTTCTCGATTAATATAAACATGCTCTCCTTTTGTAATCATAGAACCTGTCATGACATTTTTAGAGCTAAGGACATAAGGATCTTCTTGGCGCATCAACTCAACTTTGGCAGAAACAGAAGCAGGAGAAAACATATCATCTTTGACTAGGGCAGTGGTAAAGAATGTTTTTAAAACAATAGTACCTTGTGAGTCTTTGATGGTTACATACTGGAATTTCCAGTTATTTTCAGGTGCTGAATTGCCTTGAAAACATTGTTCTACCAGTTTTAAATTATCATAGTTTAAATTGCCATTATTGATAAATAGTTGATCCCATTCTTTTTTATGAACCTTATTGATGGAATCTTTTATTTCAATTTGTAAACTAGTCCTGCTTTCTTTTTCAGAATCTTGGGAACCGTTAATACTGATATTAAAGCTTGGGATGTCAAATACTTTGCTAACATAGGCACAACTACTACCTGCATCTATTAGTGCATGCAGATAATTTACTTGCAATGCTTCCAACATATTATTGATGTCTTGCTTGCTTAAATTATTATTAATCATAAAACGGACGCCACTTTTTTTCATTGGTACTGCTGGAAAAGCTGCAGAATTTAAGTAAAAACCATCGTCTTTCATTTTGCTGACAATATCATAGGTAATAGCGGGTAAGCCAGCGGGAATAAAAAACAGAGGGCTATCTGTTTGCATGAATTGAGGTAAGGATAACTCATTAAGTCGAGTATTGGTATAATCAATTAATTCTCTTAATTCTGCCTGCCGTTCTTCTAAGGCTTGGGACATATGGAATTTGATCGAAGCACATGCGGCTCCCAACATTGGAGGTTGTATGGGACCGCAAAAAATATAGGTAGAGCCGCAGTTACGAACCTTCTCTTCCATTTCCGCATTGGGAAACACCATACATCCACCTGCTGCACCAAATGATTTGTTGAGAGATACCGCTAAAACCATTTTATCATGATGCTTCATATGGCTGCGGACAACGCCCACACCATTCTTGCCCGTCCAGCTCATTCCGTGGGCATCATCAATATACAAGTGAAACTTTTTGTATTGATCCATCAAGGCTTCTAAGGCTTGAAAAGGAGCAAAGTCTCCATACATTGAGTAGACCCCATCTGCGAAATACCATATTTTGTCGTGCTTGTTATTTAAGTGCTGAATCTTTTTTTCTAAAGATTCCATGCAGTTGTGGCGAATAATGTAAACGGGAACTTTTCGAGCTTTAAGTAGTTGTGTTGCCATTTGAATGCTCGAATGGACTTGCAAGTCTAAGATGATAGCATCGTTGTCACCAACAATAACAGGTAAAGTAGCTAGGTGTCCTAGAGTAGTGCTAGCTGTAACAATAGTTGGTTTTTCAAAAATAGTATTTAAAGAATGTTCTAACTCATGATATAATCCTAAAGAAAGATAAGTTCTGGAGGAAGAGAATTGAGTGCCATATTTGGTGACGGCATCAATAACGCCTTCTTTGAGCATGGGGTGAGTTTCTAAACCCAGATAGCTGCAAGAACCAAAATTGACTAAGGAATTGCCATTAATAGTGACTACTTGACCATCTAAATTTTCATCTTCTGTATGATGATGTATTAAGCCTCTGTTACTTCCATCTTTTACAATTTGATTTAATATATCTACTGCGCTTGCCATGATTTTGTGTTGTATTTAGATTTTTACATTAAAATATTGAAGCTTCCTACATCAACAAGTCGGCAAACGAACTTCTTCCCCCTAAAAGAAAATTAAAAAAGTAAATTATCGAACGGCTACACGTGCAATCATTTTGTAGTATAACCAAGGTATAAAACGCTTGATATAGACCATGATAACTTCTTTTTTGCCGATGTAAACTTCCTTCTTTTTTTTCGCTATTGCTTGCAGCATCTTTTGGGCAAAGACATCCACCTGTATGCCGTTACTTTGTCGATTATCCATGCTACCTTGAGCTTGACCATCTCCAACAAAAGCATTGATAGAGACATTGGTTTTGATAAAGCCAGGGCTGATTAAGGTTACATCTATGGAATTGTTTACCAGTTCAGCTCTTAAAGAATCAAAAAAACCGTGCAAGGCGTGTTTGGTGGCAGCATAAGCGGAACGGTAGGGGGTTCCAAAAACTCCAGTAAGACTAGTGACCGTTACAAAATGCCCTTTTTGTCGTTTTAAGAAATGGGGTAGGAGGGCTTTGGTTAAGGCAATGGTGCCAAGGTAATTAATGTCCATCAAGCGTTTGTCTACTTCAAAAATAGTATCTTGAGCTAGCGAACGCTGAGAAATTCCTCCATTATTGATTAAGATGTCAATGGGACCTCTCTCTTGGATTACTTTCTGTACGATACTAGGAATTTTGTCATGCTGTTCTAAGTCTAAGGTTTGTACATATACCTCTTGGCAAGTTTTTTGGCAAGTTTGTTGAACCTGCTTTAATACAGCTGTTTTTCTACTGGACAAAATTAGAACAGCACCTTGTTTTGCCAAGGCATAAGCCAATGCTTCTCCAATGCCAGAAGAAGCTCCCGTGATCCAAATTACTTTGTTTTTAAATGTCATAATGGTGATTTGTTGTATAAAAAAATGACTTGGCTAAGTACTCAAAAGATAATAAAAAACCACAAATTAGTACTTGAAAATAAGCTGAAAACCAGCTTGGGTACTAATTTGTGGTTCGATTTAAGATACTTCTCTTTAGCTTTGTGGCAAATAAAACTCTACGAAGCTATATGCTTGAAGTCTTAGCCTAAGTGTGTTGAGTCGTTTTGCTAATTTTTGTCCAAAGCAATCACAACAACGGCAACGTCTTGTTTGGCTGTAGCACTTTGTTTAAAAGCAATTAATTTGCCCGATTTATTGGTGTAATTTAAATTCTGAAATGCCCGATTACCAACAGCAGCCATTACATTATCATAAAAATTATTGTTGCCTGCTTGGTCGATTCTTTGTTGAATTTGGTCAGGATTTAATTCATTTTTAGAATAGACAATTGCCATAAAGTCACGAGTACCCTCATCGTCTGCAAAAAACTTCCCATTTCGAGGGAAAAGGCGTGTCCCTACAATTCCCATATACGAAGAATATTGGTCGGAAGGAGGAAAGATTTTTAAGGCTTTGCCTTGACGATTGCCACTGTCCGCTTCCTTGCTAAAAACGTAGGTGAAACATTCTAAGGAGTTGGTGATTTCAATTTTTAGCTCTGTACCAATTTTGATAGGACTTGTTGTTTCAAAGAGATTATCTCGAACATTTTTTAAATCAAGAGTAGTGCCTCTAGCAACATCATACAAGCCGCATTCAATGGCAAAGTCTGTGGAAGAGGAAGTTGTTGCTTTTTGGTGAGGAAACACCCCATAAGCTTCTCTACAGAAGATTTTAAAATCATCATAATCTACAAAAACAAAACCTCTATCGCCCCATTCTGTTCCCCAACTATTCTGAATTTCAAATTGTTTTTTGTTATCATCATAACCAATTAGACACATGGCATGTCCTCCCAAATTGTTGACATTACGTTTTTCGGAGGCTCTAGGTTTCCATACTTTCTTGCCCATCATATCTTGAAAAGAATAGGGAACTTTAGCAGCAATAATCACAGGCGCTCCTTGTGCAATATTTTGTTTGACAGCTTCTAAGTCAACATCGTAGTTGCGCCCTGTTTTAGTCAAACGATTGTATCCTCGAATTCTATGTTGCAGAGCTTCTTGCAATTGTGCTTGTGAGGGCTGTTGGCTACAACTATTTTCATTATAAGGAAATTTAGAAAACTCCAACAAACCTTTTTGTTTCATATGTTCCAAGGCTTCACCAGTATAGGCGCCTTGACAGCCTCTAATGCCAATTTGGTTGTACAAAAAAGAAGGGCTATAAGCAATGGTATTGGGATTGGCACCCGTACTTGCTGCTTCTAAGATCGTTCTAGCAGCATAGGCACTAGCCCAACCCACACAAGAACCTTGGCTCCCTTGATTGAGTGGTCTAGGAGCATATTCTCGCAAGGAGACTTTGGCAGGGAGACTATATTTGCTAGAAGAAGAAGAAAGTGCTGCAAAAACTTTTGATTCGTTGTATTTCTCTTGACTAATTTCACAACCCATTCTGTAAATATCTTGCGAGTTGTTATCATTGGTAGGTGTAGAAATGCCAGGACCCATTATAAAAAAGGCAATGGCACCAATGATAATAATAGGAACTGCAAATTTAGGATATCGAAAAGCAAACATAATAATAGCCATGATAATTGCACTATTATTTCGGCCGCCACCTCCACCGCCTCGGTTACTGTTATTACCTCCATTATTGTCGTTGTCGGGTCTAAAACGTATTGCCATTTTGTATAGAATTGTAGTAATTAAAAGATGGTTTGAGTATAGTATTGATACTGTGTGGTTCTTGTGAACATTACTCCGTTGCTTTTTTACGGTTTTACTTCGTGAGCCTGCGGGTTCGTAGAAAAACTAAAAAAGCAACGGAGTATTATGTGAAGTAATGTCGTATTTAAGATACAAAATAAACTAAGAATTTATGTAACTGGGACTAAAAAAGGAGTTGGGTGTCTAAAACGAGAAAGGGAATGATTTTAAACCCCAAATTTGTGACGCACCTCTTGAGGTAAATCTTCTAAGTAGTCCACATCACTTAATAAGGGCAACTCTACGAAACTATAGTTTAAGGTATTAAAATCGTTTATGGTTGCTTGATACAAGCCTTCTGTACTCCATGCCTTGTTTTGAAAAATAGCAGGTTCTAAACGGCGCATACCCAATAAGTAATATCCTCCATCTTTGGCAGGTCCAATAACAAAATCGTGGTTTAAAAGTGCTTCAAAGGCTTGATTGATAATCTCTGTTGTCAATTCGTAGCAATCGCTACCAATAATAAGCACACGTTCGTAATTATCCGCAAAGGCAACTTCAAATCCTGCTTGCATCTTTTTTCCTAAATCTCCTTTTTCTTGAAGCGTTTTGGAAAATTGCTTATCAGAGAAAGCATCATCAGACGCGATGTGGTTAGAATAAAAGACACGTTTATCTCCATTTGCCGCAGCCGTTAAATGAGCGGTATGTTGCAATAAAAATTGATAAATTTCTAATGCTTTTTTATCGCCAACCGATGCTGCTAAGCGCGTTTTTGCAGTACCTAAAATAGGATTTTTAGCAAAAATCATTAACAAACCTTTTTTATTCATGTATATGATGTTTAGTAGTTAGCGCAGCTAACTGTTGTGATGTTTAAACTTATACGATTTAGAATGTGGGGGCTTTGCTTTTAGTTAACGACACTGTTACTACGTAGTTTACACAAAGTATGGGGAGCGTTTTATACTATAATAACTTTTGCACAATAGTCAATTGTTTTAATAAACTATTGTCATCTCCGACTGTATCCATTTGCCCCAAGAAGGAGCATATCCATGAATGCTATCTATCAATTGATTATTAGTATTAACAACAGGATGTCCTTGGTTGACCCATTCAAAAATTCCCCCATACAGATTGTATACATTAGTAAACCCCATTTCTAACAATTGTTCACCAATACGCTCACTACGATACCCGACAGAACAATATACCAAAATTGCTTGATTTTTGGATAAGGTGTCAATAACTTGTTTGTTCATAGTAGGGTAGCCGACCCAAATAGCATTGGGCAAACTGCTGATTGCAAACTCTTCGGCAGCGCGGGTATCTAAAACAACATAGGAACTGAGTTGTGCTGTTTGATTGGGATAAACAAAAGGAACCGTTTTGCTGTACAACGCTTCTAGCATCTGATTGTAATTGGATGCTGTTAAAACGCGAATCCATTTTATCCCGAAAAAAGCAATGAGGCCAATAGTAAGGAGTATTCCTGTTAGAAGAACATATTTCATTGATACATTTTATTTTTGATGGCAAAATGTAGGGTAAAAGAATAGACATGATCACGAATAGAGTTGTATTGTCGAGAAGGCAAGATTTTTTTGAAGGACAAGAAAAAACGCCAACTCATATAATTAACTCCAAATTTTTCGAATAATTCCGAGCCAAGCACTAATTTGGTAAACAAACCAAGCTAAAAAACAGCCTAAAAAACTACCTGTTATGACATCCAAAGGATAGTGCACCCCAACGTAGACTTGACCATAAGCTACTAATGCAGCCCAAAGAAACAAAGCTATAAAATAGCTCTTTTTCCATGTCATTCTAAAAATTAAAAAAAGTTGCATCGTCACTGCAAAATGATTGGTGGCATGCGAAGAAGTAAAACTAAACCCACTCCCACAAGCAACTAATGTTCGAACATCAGAGAGCTGAGTATTATTACAAGGGCGCACTCGTTCTACTGCTTTTTTGATCCATTCGCTGCTAATATGATCGGCTAAGGCAATGGTGAGCCCGAGGACGATTAAGACCCAAATTGTCTTCCAACCTCTGTCTTTACCAATGACCAAGAGTAATAGAATATAAAGTGGAATCCATGTCGTCTTGGTACGCCAATAAACAAGTACAGTATCTAAGCACGCATTGTACCATTGTGTATTAATCAGAAGAAAGAGTTTTTCATCCCATTGTAATAATAATTCTAGCATGACTTTACAACTAAAATTAAACGTTCTGAATGGACAGGATCGTAACCAGACAAATCGAAGCCCCCAAAAGTTGTTACCAATTCCAATCCTACTTGCTCAAAAAGGCGTTTAAAGTCCTCTAGGGTAAAGGCACGGACTTTTTCTTGGAAGTAGAACTTCTCGCCATTGTCTTCAAAGCGAATGTCTTTTAATATGTATCCATTTTCTACACTTCTATTAATTTTAAATGTAATACCAGAAAGCGTTTTTTCTTCTGTTAGAACAAGTTGCTGAATGACTTTATGCGCATTAAAAAAGTCAATAACAAGTCTACCATTTGGGACTTTTAGCCCCTTTTTCATCTCTTGTAGTGTTTGAAGGTGTTCCTCTTCTGTAGGAAAATACCCAAAACTTGTAAAAAGATTAAAAATATAATCAAAGGGACCAACAGTCAATGGCATCCGCATATCATGCGTTGCAAAATGCAAGTGTTTGTGTTCAAATTGTTGAGCATGCTCAATACTTTCTGAGGATAAATCAACCCCAACCACATCAAATCCTTTGTCTGCTAAATAGATTGAATGCCGACCTTTACCACAAGCTAAATCCAGTATTTTTGCTTGTTGAGGAACGGCTAGATGTTGAACCAAATTATCCATGAAAAATTGAGCTTCCTTATCGTCACGATGTTGGTATAATAAGTGATAATAACTGGAATCAAACCAAGTTGCAAACCAAGTACTCATAATGATTGTTTTGTATTAAAATTATAGAAGTTCGCTAATTTAGTGGGCGTGCTAGCAAGCCTTTTGTAGACAACTAGCCTTGGTTGATATAACCCAAGTCTTCTAATGTTTCAAAAATGTCGTCTAGATCATCAAACGATTTTACACCTACTTTTTCTTCTTCCCCTCCTTGCAAACTAATGCCATGTGGTTTGATGGTTTCTAAGTATTCTTGCATTTGAGCAGGAGGACAAACCAGACTAACTAGTATAGCGTATTCCATGCATAACTCTTGCAAGGTTGCCAAGGCAATTCGATTGGCTTTTAGATCAGTCCAACTGATGCCATTTTTTTCTAAATCTAAGTAAAAATAATCAACGTGTTGAGCAGCAGTATCACATTGTTCTGCAAAGGTGTTCATATTCTTTAAATCGTCCAAAACCCACTCTTTTATCACCGTTACATCACGAAGGTTTTTGGCAATCGTATAATCTGTGTACATGCTTAGTTGCACAGCATCCAATTGTAGTAATTCAACAGAGGCGAGTATGTCTGTCAATTTTTGATCCAAGCCAAATTCGCCGACTATTTTGGGACCAACCAACCAATCTTTAATTTCTTTAACATCTTGAGGGCGGGTATAGTTTGCATTTCCCATTTCTAGGGAAAAGCCAAGCCACTCGACATTCCACGCTGCAAAATAACGTGCGTCTGTAAGATTATTGATGCTAGTCGCTTTTATTTTCATATTAATTTTCTTTCTTTAGAAATTTTGAAGATGATATATAATAGATAGTATTGAAGCTCTGTTGGCGTCAATAACAATGCATAGAGTTGCTCCTCAAAAAGAAGCAAAAAAACAAGGTGAAAAACGATCAAAATGGTGTTTATTGACGTTCAAAGGTAACAAATAATATTGAGCTAGAGCAAAAAAATAGGTACTTGGACAAAAGAAACTATACCATAAAATGATTCCAGTTTTATTTACAATCAAGGTAAAAAAATGAAAACAGGTCTTTGGAGGCGAGGAACTTTGACGATACCATTTATAGTAACCAACTAAGGGGTGATTTGTTGTAAAATGAGCTTGTTAAGTAAGCAAAAATAAAAAAGTAGGAATGTTAATAGAAAATTTTTAAGCGAGCCTTTGATCCGTTTTGCTTGTTTTCGTTTTGATAATGCTGCTATCAAACTGTGAGCTCCTTCGCAACTAACAAAATGGTTTGTAAACGTGACAGCAATTTACTTTACAGAGGACTTAACCATTTTTGCGCCATTTTAACAGCATTTGTTCCAACATTTTTACATCAATTGGCTTAGCCAAAAAGTCATCCATACCAGCAGCTTCACAGAGTCGTTTGTCTTCTAACATGGCATTAGCTGTCATCGCAATTATCGTTGGTTGATGGGCCAGCTCTTTTCTGATAATTTGAGTAGCTTCTAGACCATCTAAAACAGGCATTTGAATATCCATCAAAACTAAATTATAAGCATGTTTTTTTAGAATTTCAATGGCTTCTTGTCCATTGGTAGCGGTATCGGGTTGATAGCCCATTTTTTGCAAAATACGAACGGCCAAGAGCCTATTAATTTTGTCATCTTCCACCAACAAGATGTCCAAGGCTGTTTTTTTTGCAATTTGATTATCAATAGTAGTAGGTTGTGTAAATGTGCTTAACCTAGATTGCTTTTGAAGGACATCAAGTTGAATTGAAAAGTAAAAAATAGAACCTTTCTTTTCAATACTTTTTACCCAAATATTTCCCCCCATTAACTCTACAAAATGTTTTGAAATAGCCAAGCCTAACCCCGTTCCGCTTTGTAGTCTTGTTCTAGAGTCATCTACTTGTGTGAAGGCTTCAAATAGATTGTCCAAACTTTCTTTTGGGATGCCAATACCTGTATCTTGTACACTAAATTCTAAGATTACTTTTTGGTCAATTTTATTAATCCTTTGTACGCTAATATGGATGGTTCCTTTTTCTGTAAATTTAGTAGCATTGCCAATTAAGTTAACCAATACTTGTTGGATTTTACCTCCATCTCCTGAAAGGATATTGGGAATATTTTTTTCGATGTAATAGGTGAGTTTGAGTCCTTTCTCCATTACTTTTGGAGTCGTAATATTAATGGCATCTTCAATACATTCCGTCAAAGAAAAAGGCTCGATTCTAAGCTCGGTTTTTCCAGCTTCCGCTTTGGAGTAATCTAAGATTTCATTAATAATTTTTAGCAATCTCTTGCTGCTAACTTTGATCGTTTGAACATATTCTTTTTGTTCGGAATTGGGTTCTGAGGCTTCTAACAAAGAAGCCATTCCCATAACACCATTCAATGGCGTTCTAATTTCATGACTAATGTTGGCTAAAAATCGAGATCGAGCATTGTTTGCTGCAATCAACCGATTTTGTTTTTCGATAGCGTTTCTAGATTCCTTATTGTATTCTATTTTTACTAGGATTAGTGCTAATGCTGTAATAGCAAAACAGATTAATAAGTTACAGGTAGATGCCCAAAAAACGCCTACATCAGACAAGTTAGATTGAATATAGTGTGGGTAATTATACTCTACATACAATAGAAAGAACACATCTAGAAGCAGGAGTAATATATATCGCGTATAATATTTTTCGGGGCTTGTAATGGCATAAAAACTAATTAGCAATAGAAAAAAATAGCCTGTACCTCCTTGCAGTCCATTGGTAAAACACCAGTTTAAGGACAAAGCAATTAAGGCATAAAACCTAAAAATAGTTTCTATAGATGCTTTTATTTTGTAACCGTTAGGAGATGCTAACAGTAAGCTGGAAAAGACAATAGAACTAATTAGAGAATTAATAAAAGCATTGGAACTGGTAGACAATAAGTAGCCATACAAGACTGAACAATAGAAAGAAATGAAGGTGACGGCTAACAAAGCCTGCTTTAAAAACTGTTCGTTTAAAGATAAGTTACTATTATAAAATGAGAGATACTTTTTCATTTTGATGGACTAATCTTTATCATTAGACATTATTGTCAGTATACTAGACGTATTACTTTTTAGCAAATGATTGAATAAGTAGCGGACTACCATCTTCATTATTCCGTTGAAACCACACAGTAGCAGTGCAGCAAATCAATGGAGTGTTAAATCTTCAAAGATAACTAAAAATATGACATTAAAAGCTGTTCCTCATCGAAATGTTTTACTATCAATCTATTAAGTGCTTTGGTTGATGCCAAATTTTTCGTCTATGATACGTATAAAAGATTGAGCATGGAAGCTTAATGTATCTAACATTTGTATAACTTCTTGGCGGCGCATATCATCCAAATAGTAGGTGGTACTTAGAATCAACCATCGATTTGAAATACTAAAAGACTCTGTAATTAATTGATGATTGGATTCTAAAATAAATTGCTGTAAGGCAGTTGTTTGTTTAAAGTCTTGAGGGATTTGCAAAATGGGAGACATCATCGAAATAGTTGCCACTTTGTCCTCTAAATGGGTGGTTGACTCTTGAGCTACAATAATAATTTGAGCTGTTCCTCGATGTAATTTCCATAAATTGGGATTGCTATCTTGTTGACAAATTTCTGGTTTAATTCCTAAACTTAAAATAGCGTCATTAACAAGTTGTCTATGTGATTCTAGAATTGGCATTTTTTATGTTGCATTTGTGATGTTTCAACGAACTACTAATGTTTTGTAATTGGGGGTAATTGAATTCTCTGGCAATCTGAGTGAGCACAACTGCCAGAGAATATTATAAGCATAAAAATCTATTAATGCCCGATAAGCGTCAAGAATTCTTGTTCTGTTAATATTGTAATACCCAACTGTTGAGCTTTGGTCAACTTTGAACCTGCTTTTTCTCCGACCACCAAGTAGCTTAATTTAGAACTAACACTGCCAACAGCTTTCCCGCCAGCATTAGCTACCAACTCTTTGGCTTCATCGCGTTTAATTTGAGTTAATGTTCCTGTGAAAACAACCGTTTTTCCTGCCAAAGGAGCATCAGAAGCGACCTCTTTTTTCTGTTCAGATTCCAAGCGATATACGTTAACACCAAGTGCTTCAAATTCGTTTAGAAGCTCAATGGTTTCTGGCAAACTAAACACATCCAACACCTGTTGTGCGACGATAGGACCAATGTCTCGCAATTCGCAAAGTTGTTCCAAAGACCAATTGGCTAAATCTTGAATCTTTTCTACCTCTGCAATTAATATTTTAGAGTTGGTTCTACCAATATGGCGAATCCCCAAGGCATAAAGCAAGCGGTGTGCAGGATTATTTTTAGTTTTTTCTATAGCGATTTGCAACTTCTCTGCCGATCGTTCTCCAAAGCCTTCGAAAAAGGCAATTCTTTTATAATCTAAACGATAAATATCAGCTAAAGAGTGCAGCATCCCTTCTTTGTAAAAACGCTCAATATAAGCTTCTCCAAAACCGTCAATATTCATTGCGTTTTTGGAGACAAAATGAATCATACGACCTACAATTTGTGCTTCACAACTAGGGTTGACACAGCGCCATACCGCTTCCCCTTCTGGACGCTCCAAGACAGAACTACAAACGGGACAATTGGTAGGGTAGACAACTGGTTTTTCGGAACCATCTCTAAGGTCGGCTAATGTTTTGACAATGTAAGGAATAACATCGCCCGCTCGTTCAACAAGAACCGTATCGCCAATTCGAATGTCTTTTTCTTTGATAAAATCAGCATTGTGCAACGATACATTCGAAATTTTAGCACCAGCTAAGTCAACGGTTTCTAAGCGGGCAACAGGGGTAACGGCTCCAGTTCGACCTACTTGGTAATCAATGTCCAGTAGCTTTGTTGTTGCTTGTTTTGCTTTAAATTTAAAAGCAATAGCCCAACGAGGATGGTGGCTAGTATAACCGCATAATTCTTGCAAATCTAGGCGATTGACCTTGACAACCATTCCATCAATCTCAAAAGGATATGCTTCTCTATTTATTTGCCATTGTTCACAATACGCATTTACCGCTTCAATATCTTGGCAAACCGCACGTTCTACATTTATTTTAGGTACTTTAAAACCTAAATTAGATAAGATTTCGATTTGCTGGTTGTGATCTTCAAATTGATTCAAAACGTCATCTCCGTCTATGTTTGTCGCAAATCCCATTTGATAAATAAAAGCGTCCAAAGCTCTTTCATTAACCTGTTTGGGATCTTTTAAGCGTAAGCCACCTGTTGCTGCATTTCTAGGATTGGCAAAAAGTTGTTTACCTTCTTTGAAACGATTTTCATTTACCTGTTCAAATAAATCTTTGCGAATGAGTACTTCGCCTCGAAGTTCTACTTTTTGAATGCCATATTTTGAAAAATTTGCTTTTAGAGGAATGGTTCGAATAGCCTTGGCATTGGGCGTAATGTCGTCTCCTTGGGCACCATTACCACGAGTAGCAGCGCGAACCAAGTGGTCATTTTCGTAAACCAAAACAATGGTTCCTCCATCAAACTTTGGTTCTACACAATACTCAATTCCAGTAGTTGGTACATCTGCACCAATCATCTTTTTGATGCGTTCGTCAAAATTATTTAAGTCCTCGGCATTGTATGAATTTTCAAGTGATAGCATAGGAGTTAGGTGCTGAACCGTTTCAAAGTGCTCTGTCAAATCGTTGGAGACACGTTGTGTAGGGGAATCCGTACGCAATAAATTGGGAAATAAGTCCTCTAAAGCTTCTAATTTCTTAAAAAGGCTATCGTATTCAAAATCACTCAATATGGGTTGGTCTAAAACATAGTAACGCCATTCGTGATAATTGATAACTTCACAAAGTTCATTAATTTGTTGAGCAGCATTCATCTCTGCTGAAGCAACAGGATTAGCTAGTAATTTTTTGGAGCGTTCATACAACGCTTTGTGTTCTGAATCAGAGTACATTATCTTTATGTTATAAATATAGTAGTTCGTTGATTAACTTCTTGCTCTAGTCATGTTCTTTTGCTTTTGTGCTATTAGTACAAGCCTATTAGCAAGCTTAATTATTACTTAATTTTAAGCAACTTCATAAAATGTAATAAGAAAAAACAAGTCATTGATTATTAAATTAATAAAAAAAATCAGCGAACTATTGAAATAGTCAATAGTATGTCAACTTATTGTGTTGTATGACAATAAGCGACTGTAAACAATCATTATGCGATTAGCCAAAGTTTATCTGTCTCGTTTTGTTGGAGGTTTTTAGGAGCCAAAACCAATAGGAGAGGTTTATTTATATTCAAACACACCTGCTAGTTTCTCAGGGCACTTTTTGACCACTTCTTTTTGAAATTCAAGTAGCAAAGCTTTTTTTGTTGCCTTGTTATAACGTTTTCCATATTGGCGGAAATCTTCGGCAAAGCAACCTACCAAATCACTACGATAACCAAAACCATCCTTGCTATACGCATAAAAGTCACTGCCATCAACGGCAGCACAGTTACAAAAATCGTCTGCAAATTCATCCATACCTTTGTTGGCAAAGCTATAATAAAGAACAACAACAAGAATCAACAAGACTACTATTGATGAAAAACCTAAAATAGGCGTTTTATTCTTTTCAACAAAAAGAATCAATTTATCCTTGTTAGACAGCGCGTTGGTTGCATTCTGTTCTACTTTCGTATTGGAGGAATCGTTGGAATTGCTTTTATTGGTAGACATAGTATTCAATCAATTTTGAAAGTTGGGTATATTCTAAACCCCATTATACCACTATTTTTACTTTTTTAGTAAAGAAAAAAAAGAAAGGGATGAAGTATTAAACTCCTAAATATAGGGTAAAGATTTTCTAGTAAATAAGAATGTAGAGTCTTTTTTTTATTTTTGCAATATAAGCATTTGTTAATTTAAAAATTCAGTTTCAAAAATCTTTTTTCTTTTAAAAAAAGCGGGCTTTATTGGATTTTTAAAAACTGCTGTGTAGAGTAGAAAATGCTTCAATCAAAAACAAGAGACCACCAATTTATACTATATGCGAACGCACTATTTTATTCTTATTTTATCTGTTTTTATGTCATTGGTATCAGGGATACTCTTGATGAGTTTTCAGCTTCCATCAGACAAAAATACTTTAGAGAAACGTATAGAGTCGCTCAAAAGGGGAGAGAATTTAGATAGTTTGATTTATTATCAAAATTTATTGATAGACGTTTTAGAAAAAGAAAATGATATCGTTGCTTTAGAGTTGGCAGGACAAAAATTCCTCGAATTGGTTTTAAATGCAACTACATTATCTGCGGATCAAAAATGGACTTATTTAAACCAAATCCAAACCTCAAAAGCGTGGATATATGCTTACAAAACACAGTGGTATTTGGAAAGTTTTATGACGGTAGACAAGTCCATCGATTCTGCTTATTATTATTTGAATTTGTTGGAAAACGTGCCCCAAAATAAAGATGCGTTAATTTATGCTTACAAGATATGGGCAAAGGATGCAACGACTTATCCAAAGGATTTGAGAGCTGCAACAGATTATCTGAAAAAAGCAGCGCAATTGATAGAAAATCAAGCTGATTCAGCCCAGTTGTATGATGCTAAAATAGTTGTAGGCATGGCTACAGGCGATTTTGAAAATGCTTTGTTAGCAGCTAAAAAAATGTTAGAGGAGACTTTGCAGCAATCACCAATAGATTCTGTGCAAACAGCTTTTATTTATAAGCAATTGGGCGATATTTATTATCAGCAAGCGAATTATAATCGAGCGAAAGATTATTATGTAGAAGCCATTAACTTTATGGCAGAGCGTTCTATTTATCAAAGAGAGCAGGCTAAGCTATGGTTTCAGTTAGCTAGTTGTTATTTCAACTTAAAAAATCGACCTCTTGAAACGGTACTTTATCTAAGAAAAGTTTTCTCACTAGTACAATTGGGAAGCACAAAAGGAGCAATAGAGTCAAGTGATATCTACCTTGATGCTTGTAATATGATGGCCTTGGAATTTTTGGAAGAAAAACAATTGGATAGCGCTCAAGTTTACCTTGAAAAAATGGAAGAGGTAAAAACAGATTACAAGAAGTGGGAAAAATGGTCTACTAAAGGAAAGGTCCACTTAGCAAAAAAGAATTATAACGAAGCAGAAATGGCATTCCAACGGGCTGTAGGTGGGGGCAAGGGGTTTCAAGCCCAAAGCCCTGAAACAGCTACTCGTTGGTTGAATTTGGGAGATTGTTATCAAATTCAAAAAAAATACGATCAAGCCCAAAGGTCGTATATGAGTGCCTTATGGGCATTAAGTAATGAAGGAAAAAAGAAAGGTTTTCCAGCTATTAATAGTCTTTTTTCAAAAGAGCAGGCTATACAAATCTTGACTCAAAAAATCAATGTAATGTTGGTATTGTACGAACGGTCAAAATATAGTGTTTCTTTAGTAGAAATATATGATCATGCTCAATACACTTTAGAAGTATTTAGAATCTTGAAAGCAGAAAGGAACTTGCCGTTGAATTTTTCGGATATGACGGTAGTTGTTTATGAACAGTTTATTGAAGTTTGTGAGTTATTACATAAAAGAAAACAAGAGCAAGTATATGTAAAAGAAGCCTTTCAGTTGGCAGAAGAATGTAAAGCTGTGCTGCTACAAATGATGATGAATGAGCCTGATGCGGGACAATTTGGTAATGTCCCTGCTACAGTCCTTCAGAAAGTATCTACATTGCAACAGCGGATGTTATGGTACCAAAAACGTTATTGGGAGGCACAAGTTTTCCAAGAAAAAGCTACGGTATTGGATTGGTATCAGCAGCAAATGGCAGCGCTGCAAGTTAGTTTGACGCTTATAAAACAAAACCTTCAAGAAAATCATACTAAATACTACCAGTTCAAATACAACACGCAGATAGCAAGATTGGATAGTGTGCAACAGGCTTTGAATGATTCAACAACGTTGGTGCAATATTTAGAAGGTAAGGAGGCAATTTATCAATTTATTATCCAAAAAGACACGCTAGCCATTCGTAGAATTTTTTGGAGAACGTACAAGCCTACCATTCTGAAATATTACAAACATTTTACGCATAGTAAATTGAAACAACACGTACAGTCGGGAGGATACAAGGATTTTTGCATGACGGCATATGAGTTGTATTATAAATTGATGCACCACGAATTATTGAATAAAAGTAAACGTGTGGTTATTATTCCCGATGGCTTGCTAAGTTATATTCCTTTTGAAACGCTCTTAACAGATATCCCTGTAGAAAAGGTTCATGAGGTTAATTTTCCCTCTTTGGCTTATTTGTTAAAACAAAAACAAATTGCTTATAACTATTCGAGTACGCTATGGTTAAACGAAGGAAGTAGAGTTAGAGAACCAATTAACAACGAAATATTAGGAATCGGTGCGACTTATGCAAACGAAGAACTAATGCCTATTAGAACTCAAAAATTACAGCGTTTAAGAGCTTCATTGAAGGTTCGAGAAGGTGTGGAAGCTGAAATAGATTCTTTATCTGAAAAATATGCTGGAGATTTTTATCTTAATCGTTACGCAACCGAATATTATTTTAAAGAATATGCTAGTAGTTACGGCATCTTACATTTGGGACTTTATGGTATGATTGACCCTGATTTTCCAGAATACTCTAGCTTAATTTTTTCAGAAGACGGGCACGAAGAAGAGGACAACCAATTAACAACAAACGAAATTAAGCAACTCAATTTAAATGCCTCGATGGTGGTATTGAGTAACTGCCAAACAGGTTATGGACCTTACCAAAGAGGAGAAGGGATTGTGAGCTTGGGGCGGAGTTTTATCTATGCAGGAAGCCCTTCTGTCGTTTTGTCTTTGTGGGAACAAAGTGATCTTTATGGTCCTATTATTATGGATTATTTTTATGAAAACCTAAAACAAAAGATTGATAAAGATGTTGCTTTGCGTCGTGCTAAGTTAAAGTATTTAAAAAACGCAAAAGGACTAGAGGCACACCCTGCATATTGGGCTGGTTATATTGTAATTGGCAACTATCAAGCTATCGAAGTTAGCGAGCCAGTAACTTATATTTGGTGGTTTGTCATTCCAATTGCTTTTCTTGGTTTTTTGGGATGGTGGAGCTTGCAAGCGTTAAGGCAAAGACGTTAGTGGTGAGAAGGGGCAAAGAAGCCCATTTTCCAAGGCTTGTATTTAGCAGGAACAATCTTAAAGTGTTGGACTTCTTTTTGTTCTGCTCTTAAAAAGATTAATCCAACAAAAAAAAGATCAATACTTAAGGTGACACTAGGGTGTGCTTTGATCGTTTCCCAAGCCAGTTGCATTTCTTCTGACCAATAGATGTCGTCCAAGACAAAAACCGTATCTTGATGGCTGTATTTTAGGCAAGTCTCAAAATAAGATAGGGTAGGTTTCATTTGATGGTTGCCATCTATAAAAACATAATCCAAGCGCTGCATTTTTTCTAAAGCCTGTGGTAAGGTATGGTTAAAGTCACCAACAAGCTGTTGGATTTGAGTGGCTTTCAGTTTCTTGAAATTAGATGCAGCTACTTGAGCGATATTGGGGCAGCCTTCCAAGGTATAAAAAGGTGCTTTTCGTAGAGGGATGTATTGATACAAGCTGCTAATGCCTAAAGAAGTGCCTAATTCTAGTCGATTTTTAGGTTGCAAATAATGTACAAGGCGGAAGAGAAATTCGCATTGCCATTGGGGAGAAACGGCACTTTTTACAATGCTAGCGATACTTCTAGATGCTGTATTGTTTACCCGAGAACCAGCGCCTAAATCCGTGACGTTTAAGGTCGTTGTGTTTCTTTCCGAAACGATTCTAAGACGTTCTAATGCACTAAAGTCATAATACCTTCGGTTGTCTTCAATGACTTCTTCAATCAACGAAAATACAAAAGGTGAATGAATCGTATATTTTGTTTGTGCTTGCCAATAGAATTTGAGAAAACGTTGCCCGATACTCACTGTTAGAGGATTGTAGATAGCTAATGTAAATAGAGGATTTAAAAACGAACATTCTAATAGATTTTTAACGAACTATTGACGTGTTAGTTTTCAAATCCTCTCATAGTAGTATGATTGTAATTGCTTAAAATGTAAAGTCAGCTCTTAGACTAAAGTTTCTAGGTGCTTCTACTTTTCCTGGTTGGATAGCGTACTCATTGTTAAGCACGTTATTCATCAAGAAAGAAACCTTGACAAACTTTGCAATTTGATAAGCTAACCTTGCATTTAAAACAAAAGAACCATTGTTGTGTTTTTGTCTAAAGTAGTATATTTTGGTATAAGGATTTTGTGTAGAAGGGTTGGTTTTAGGGTCGTCACTACCTGCTAAGAACTTGTCAATTGCTTCCATAAAAGAAAGGTATTGCACTGTTACTCCTGCTGAAATTCCTTTGTAAGTGACTTGCCCATCAAACTTTATAGTATGTCTGTTTCTATATTTTAAAATATTTTCTTCAGATGTTGAGAACTCCTTAATATCTGCTTGAACAATACTGTCTTGGAAGTTTTTATACTGAGGATTTAACAAGGTATATCCAGCTAGTAAGGCTACTTTGAAGTCGCCTAAATTACCTTGACCTGTTAAACTAACGTCGATTCCTGTGATACGAGTATTGCCAATGTTTTGAACTTGAAAAGCAATTGGTAAATTAAAGTATTGTGAGTTGATTTCACGAGAAGCTTGAAATTCCATCATGTTTTCATATTCCGACCAGAAACCTGCAATATCCAAAAATCCTTGCCATTTGCCAATCTTAAATCCTTGTTTGACACCAATTTCTGCACTCCAACCAGTTTCTGAGACCAATCCTGGGTTGGGAGCAACAGTAATACCTCCTGCGGTTGTAGAAATGAATTTTTCCAATACAGTAGGGAAACGATAACCTTGTCCCCAAGAAGCACGGAAGAAGGTGGCTTCTCCTAATTGATAACTAGCTCCAAAACGGAACACAGGTCTATGTTCTATCGTATCACGCAAAGCAATATGTTTATCTCCATTGGGGAGAGGGTTGCCAAACAAGCTTAACGAATAGTGAATCGAATCAGGGTAAGCGGTTGTGTTTATCTCGTAACGAGCACCAAATGAAAGGTTTAAGCGCTTAAAGAATTTTTTGTCTAATTGTAGATAAGCAGCAAAATTATTGTGTGTATAACTTTCATTTCCATAAACTTCAGAAGTTGACATCACCGAACTTGCTACAACACCAGCAGCCAATTCTAGACCATCCAATGCTTCAAACTTTCTTTGGAATTGATATTCTCCATATAATGTATTGGAGCTATTGCTTTGTCCTCCTTCGTTGTTATTATCAATATAAAAATAACGGAACTGAAAACGATGGCGATTGCTAAGCTTATCGTAATAAGTAACCGCAGGGTCAATTGTCATTCTAAAGTTTTGTCCACGGGGAGCAGGATCAAAATCTGTTTCGTAAAGCCCTAAGTTGGGATCTACACGGTTGTGAAATAAGAACACACTTTGACTGCCCATGTTGATATTTGTATTCAACGTGAAAATTAAATTCTCAGAATGGCGATATCTAGTATTTAGTGTGATTCTTGCACGGTTATTATAACCTGGCATAGAATCAATTGTATTGGCATCTACTTGTTGATATGAACGCATATAATGTTGGTTATAAGCTAGATTAGAACCTAATACGATATCAAATTTTCCAATTTTCCTACGATGTGCGAATTGCAAGCCTGTCTCAAAAGGCATATTTTTAGCCGTCCACCACTTGTTAGCAGGATCGGCAGGATCGCCATAAACAGTTCCAAAAATACTTACTTTAGTCAATGGTTTGTTCAAAGGATAAGCTGTGCGAATATTGATAACACCATTCATAGCAGAAGAGCCGTAGAGTGCAGATGCCGCTCCTTTTAGTACTTCCATCTGAGCAATGTTTTCAGTCGGCAAATCTCCCCAGTTAGGAAGCCCTGCATCTGCTTGCATGACGGGCAAGTCGTCCATTAATATAAGAACACGACTTCCAGTACCTTGTGCAAAACCTGAACCGCCACGAATGGTTACCTGATCTCCCATTGTATTGACCCCAGGAACCTTGTCTAATACCTGATTAACGGCATTGGCATTGGTGTTTTCAATTAGGTCAGGTGAAACCACACTTAATGAGACCGTTACTTCACCTAATGATTTAGCAAATTTACTAGTCGTTACAGTAGCTGTTTCTAGCATAGTCGCTTCTTCGCCAAGATAAATGTTCATGACAACCGTTTTGCCAGCTTCAATAGTTACCATTTGGCTTTTGGTTGCATAGCCCAAATAGCTAAATTGTATGGTATGTTCTCCCTCTGGGAGTTCTAAAGTGTACTTTCCATCAATATAATCACTTGTTCCCGCAAATGTCCCTGCACGGACATTAACACCCAGTAGCGATTCTTGAGTTAGCGAGTCGGCTACAATTCCTGTAATAGTACCCGTATTTTGAGCGAAAATAGAAGAAGTGAAAATGGTTGTAAATAGAAGAAAAATAGTACAAGTAAAACTTTTCATAGCTTTTACTTTTGTGTTATTACTTTATATGGAAAATCTAACCTCTACAGAGGAAGGTATAAAGTTTACTGTTATAAAATTCTTTGAAAGTAGGCTATAATTTATTGGGGTAACTTTCTTTTTTAGCGGGGTAAAGGTACATATTTCTTTTTAAGAAAAAGTTTTTAATCTCCTTTTTTTAGATGCTATGACCATTCTATTTAAGTGTATTTGATTGGTTTTTAATTGGTTGTTGTTGGCTTGTTGACTTTGTTAAAATTATTGTGCCGAGGTGAAAAAAGTCTCCAAAATGCTAAATTTGACAATACAGTCTAAAAATCGTAAATTTACTATGCTATAAAACATTTGGGAGATTTTTTTGTTGATACCTTTACGGTATACCTCGTCTATCCCAAAATGATAAAATACTTGCTTATGAATAAATACATATACATATTAATATTGGTAATGGGTGTGGCTTCATGTTGGGGGCAATCCAAAAGGTCGTCCAAGTTTTCTGAAGAAGAACTTCCTGTTCATAACGAGTTATTTGTAGGAGGAGGAATTAATACAAGAGGCTTTCAAGTTAATGTAGCCTATAGTTTAATTCAAAGTCCATTTAGAACCTTGTCTTTTTTTGTGGATTTTGGGGAAATAAAACACACCAAAGAACGTCGTCAAACGTATGATGGGTTATCAATCGTAGGAGGTGCGCCCAAGGCATTTATTTACGGCAAAAAAAATAACTTGTTTTTCTCAAGAGTAGGTTATGGTGAAAAATATTATTTGTCTGCTAGAAATAGAAGGCTTGTCTCTCTTGGTTTTACTTACTCGGGAGGATTTTCATTAGGAATGGTTCGACCTTATTATTTAGATTTAATTTACAGAGATAATGGAGGTCGTCCAAACATAGTTCCTGAAAAGTATAGTGAAGCGAACTTGCTCAAGTTTTTAAACCCTCAAGAAGTAGATGGTCCTTCGGGAGCAGCTTATGGGTGGGATGAATTAGACTTAGTGCCAGGTTTTTTTGTTAAGGCTGGCTTGTTGATCGACTGGGGAGCATTTGACAATGTGTTAAAAGATATTGAAATTGGAATTGCTGCTGATTTTTATTTTGAAGAAATTCCTATTATGATTTTTGAAAAAAATACTCCAGTATTCGTAAATTTGTATATCAATATACATTTAGGACATCGTTGGTAAGCAATATGCAAATAAAATCGTTTTCCAATAGATTCATAATGAACTTAATGAAAAGAATAGTTTGATTTTGACAAACTATTGTAACCAAACAATACTTCGTAAGACAATTCTATTAATTTGATCATTAACAAGGTAACGTTTAGATATTCAAAATATTAAAACACAGATAATCAAATTGAGACAGAGATGCTTTTGAGGTTTGCGATAGCAAAACAAAAAATCTACGAAGTACTAACCAAACATAAATTATGTTAATAGAGCTTCCAATCGTACAGCCTAAAGCTGAACGTAAGAAAAAACCAGATTGGTTAAGAGTAAAATTGCCAATGGGTGAGAACTACAAGCGAGTTCGAAAATTAGTAGACGAATACAAGCTACACACCATTTGTCAAAGTGGTCATTGTCCTAATATGGGAGAATGTTGGGGAGAAGGAACGGCTACGTTTATGATTCTAGGAAATGTATGTACCCGCTCTTGTTCTTTTTGTGCAGTAGCTACTGGGCGTCCGCCAGAATTGGATACTGACGAACCGCAACGTGTGGCAGAAGCCATACAATTAATGGGAGTTAAACACGCTGTAATTACTTCTGTGAATAGAGATGAGCTCAAAGATAAAGGAGCACAAATATGGTTTGATACCGTTCGATTGGTCAAAGAGTATTCGCCTACTACTACCATCGAAACATTGATTCCTGATGTGCGTGGAAAATGGGATGCTTTGGAATTGATGATTAGTGCTGGACAAGAAGTCGTATCACACAATATGGAAACGGTCGAAAGCCTTTATAGAAAAGTGCGTCCTCAAGCAAAGTATCAACGTAGTTTAGAACAAATTAAACGAACTAAAGAATACGGCAAACGAACCAAATCGGGTGTTATGGTAGGATTGGGTGAAACCAAAGAAGAAATGATGAAAATCATGGATGATTTAGTAGCCCATGGTTGCGATGTGCTTACAATAGGACAATATTTGCAGCCAACCAAACGTCATATTGATATTGCAGATTATGTTCATCCTGATTTGTTTGCAGAGTACAAAGAAATTGGTCTATCCAAAGGCTTTGATTATGTAGAGTCAGGACCTATGGTTCGTTCTTCTTATCATGCAGAACGCCATATTTAAACAGACCAATCCATAAAGAGTAACAGGGCAATTTGAAAGTTCAAATTGCCCTGTTTTTATAAATAATCTATAGATTAGCTCAGTATTTTGATAATATCTTCAATACTCAACGCTTGTTGTTCTCCAGTTTGCATATTTTTGAAACCTAGTTGTCCGCTTTCCATTTCTTTATCGCCAACGATAATAACATAAGGAACCTTTACTTTATCAGCATATTTCATCAACTTTTGAAACTTCCAAGCTTTAGGATAAATGGTTGAAGAAATACCAGCGGCACGAACTTTTTGAAGTGCTTTAAAACCATACTTCAAGGCATCCTTGTCCATTGCTAAAAATAATACTTTGCTAGTATTGAATTCAACAGTGTCAAATAAATTCAATTCCTCCATGACATCATAAATTCTAGCTGCTCCAAATGAAACACCGACACCCGACATATCTTTTAGTCCAAAGATACCTGTTAAGTCTGCATAGCGACCACCGCCACCGATGCTTCCCATTTTGATATTCTTCTGGCTTTCAATAGATGTATCTACCTCCACTTCATAAATACAGCCCGTATAATAGCTTAATCCACGAGCTAGAGCAAAGTCAACCTTCAGTTGGTTGCTAAAGTTATAACCTTCCAAAAAGTCTAAAACAGTTTCCAATTCTTCAATACCTTTTAACCCTATTTCGATCCCTTCAAACAAAGTTTTTAGGGTAGCTATATTAGGCGCATTGATAACTTGCTTTACCTTTTCAAAACCTGCTTGATCGATTCCCATGCGACTCAATTCTTGCTCGACACCATCCCAACCTATTTTATCTAATTTATCAATAGCTACGGTAATCTTTGCAAACAGTTCAGGATAGCCTGCATATTGAGCCAAGCCATCTAAGATTTTTCGATTGTTCAAACGAATAACAACACCTAAGTTTAGTTGGGCAAATGCTTCATCGTAAATCTGACACAATTCTGCTTCGTACAACAAAGAATCCGAACCAATAACATCGACATCGCATTGATAAAATTCTCTGTAGCGTCCTCTATTTGGCTTATCTGCTCGCCAAACGGGTTGAATTTGATAACGTTTGAAAGGAAAAGAAATGTTATTCTGATTTGAAACAACATACCGTGCAAATGGAACTGTTAAATCATAGCGCAAAGCTCTTTTTGAGATAGAAGCAGTTAGCCCTTTTGAATCTTTATTGGCTAATGCGTCCGTATCTGCCTTTGCCAAATAATCGCCATTATTTAAAATCTTAAACAAAAGCTGATCGCCCTCGTCCCCGTATTTCCCTGTTAAGGTGCTCAACTCTTCCATAGCGGGAGTTTCTAGAGGATTGAAGCCATATTTTGTAAAAACTTTTCTCAATGTTGAAAAAATGTAATTTCTCTTATTGACTACCTCAGAAGAAAAGTCCCTAGTCCCACGTACTAACTTTGGTTTCATGGTATATTATTATTTATAGTATGATTCTGTTTATAAATGAATGGTGTTTGATTCAAAACATTTTGAATTATTATACTATAATATATAGTGTAATAAAAAAGACTTGAAGAAACACAACATAAAAACTGCTTTTAAAGGCTCCAAAAGTACACTACATAAAACTATATCCAAAATAACTAAGATAGAAAAATCAAAAACTTTATTTTCTCAATAGTAAATCTTACTTTTGCATGGATATTAATCTTCTTAAAAATAATCAGACAATTGTGAAAACCTTGGAGCAAGATTCAGAAATTTTAGGAGCACTAGAAGTAGCAATCAAAAAAGATAAAGAATGGTTCCTCCAAACCATTAAAACAATTCAAGATGAAAATGTTTCCAATTACCCAATCTTGGTAGCCTTTCCTTCTTTTACAACTGTAAATATTGGTCTTCCTATTGTGGAAGGAGAGAAGTTGTCATTTAATGCAACCACCTTAGAAGAGTTGGCAATGAAAAAAGTTGTTTCTTTAGAGAAGATTGATGAGTTTAGAAAATTATACAAAGAGAAAAAAAATAGCTTTTGTATTTTTCTATTAGAGAAGCCTGCTCCTCAATTTATTTTTATTCCCGTATAAGTTTTTATTTAAACCAATATAAATACTATCTTAACAGTTGGTATTAAAGGAATGTTAAGATTTCAATTCTAAAAAGAGGAAAACTTTGAGCAACAAAAAAATATCCGACAAAGTCTCAAGAGTCCCTTTTTATTAGTAAAAGCAAAAAAAAAGCAAGTTTCTAGAATCCTTAAGGCAACAAATCATTTTTGGAGTGCGTTATCTTTATATTTGGATTCTATTATGTCCAGTAGTTAAACTTTTGTAAAAACTATCTATACATCATTGGGAGAAAACTCGTACTTTATCCGAATGATTCACAGAGTAGAAAAGTAAATATGTTAAAAATTTTATACTTACACGCAAAACAGTCATACCCTATGTTACGTTGTAAACAATTACTTGTCCCGTTGCTTAACGTCTTTCTGATGTTAGGCATTTTCTTGTTAGGGACACAAGAAGCAAATGCTACCCACGCAAAAGGGGTAGATGTTTCCTATGTTTGTCTGGGTCCTACTACTGGTGGGATGCGATATGCACTGACATTAAACATCTACCGGGATTGTAATGGTATCGGTTTGCCTAATAATCAGACCATAAGTTATACTGGTACTCGCATTAGTACGGGGAACCCGTGTACAGGATCGGTGAGCTCCTCTCGTCAGAGTATAGAGGATATTACCCCAAACTGTAGCACGCAACAATCTTCTTGTGGTGGTGGTAATGGATCCTTTGGTGTAGAAAAACACACCTATACGGCAACCATTACAATACCTTTTGATTGTTCTAATATCGTATTTTCATGGCGATTGTGTTGTCGAAACAATTCCATTACTACTTTGGTAGGTAGCCCAGCAATGTATGCTGAGACACGGAATATTTTTAACAATGCGGCAACGTGTAATAACTCGCCTATTTTCTTAAATCCTCCAGCGGCTTATACTTGTATTGGACAACAAGTATTTTATAACCACGGAGCAATTGATTACGATGGCGATTCATTAAACTACTCTTTAGTGCCTTGTTTGGAAAATGCAAATGACCCAGTTCCATATCAACCTGGTTTTTCTGGAACGGCTCCTTTTGGTCCTTCTGACCCCGTTACCATTGATGCACAGACAGGAGCGATTGCTTTTACACCAACGTCTTTACACGTAGGTGTTTTGTGCGTTTTGGTCGAAGAGTATCGAAATGGTATCTTGATTGGATCAACAATGCGAGACATTCAATTTGAAGTATTGAACTGTAATAATGCCAATCCAATCTTATCAGGAGTGAATAACTCTGGTCAAGGAAGTGTTAACTTTACTACATCAACTTGTTTTGGTTCTCAATTGTGCTTTGATATTGTTGGGTCAGATCCTCCAAATCCAGGAGATGTTTTATCTATGTCTTATGACCAATCAATACCTACTAGTACGTTTACTGTTTCTGGTCCAGGAGTTCCTTCTGGAAATCAGATTACAGGTACATTCTGTTGGACGCCAACAGTATTTGATATCGGGACACATACATTTACAGTAACCATACAAGATGATGCTTGTCCTTTGGTCGGTTCCAACACATTTACATATACGATAAATGTAATCTCAAATCCTAACGACCCTGTAGATGCTGGTCCAGATGCAAGCATTTGTTTGGGCGACTGTACACCTTTATCGGCTACGACAACTTCTCCTAATGGAGTTAGCTACTCTTGGTCACCTACAATAGGATTATCCGACCCTAATATTCCAAATCCTGTAGCTTGTCCTCCATCTACAACAACGTACTCTGTTGTTTTAACATATAATGATGGTTGTACATCAACAGATCAAGTAACGGTTACGGTAGAGGATGATCCGGCATTGGCTGTAGCACCTAACAATATCAATGCTTGTGGAGGTGCTCCTTTAGTATTGACAGCAACAACGGATGCTCCCTCTATGAACTTTACGTTTACAGAGTTGCCACCTTTAGGAACGGCAACAGTACCCAATACGGTAACTGGTCCAACAGCGACGGCACCAGTTACAATACCCAATGCACCTGGTACATATCAATGGAATGTTGAAGTGGCTAATCCTTTTACAGGATGTAGCTCTTCTGAGATTATTACCATAACAGTTGGGGATTCTGTAGCGGAGCCAGCTTGTCGAAATATTTATGTTTCTACATCTGGTAGCTCATCTGCGTCTGGTTCTCAATTTGATCCAGTAAATATTCAAGAAGCTTTGAGACGTGCCGCTTGTAATAATTCTGTTATCAAACTAGCAACAGGTACCTATAATATAGATACTGCTTTAAATATAACTAGTAACCTAACAGTTGAAGGTGGTTTTATTGAAAGCCAAGCTTGGTTGAAAACGTCAGAAGTTGGAGCGACGACTATTAATAGAACAAGGAACAATGCTGGAGGTGTTCTAAATGCAGATCGACATCTAACAGCTGTAGAAGTCTTTGGCTCTAGTTACTTCCGCTTACAAGATTTAACAATTACAACAGATGATGCTGTTGTTCCAGGAACCTCTACCTATGGTATCTTTATGAACAATGCATCTAATTATAATATTACACGTGTTAATATAGAACCAGGAAATGCGACCAATGGTACGAATGGAACAACAGGTTGTTCTGGAACCGATGGCCAACCTGGTACGAATGGACAAGATGGTCTACCCAATGGTCAAAGTGATAATATCCAAGGAGGAAATGGTGGTTTTGGAGGAAATAGTTGTGGATCGTTTGCCGTGATCTTTGGTGGTGGCGGTGGTCGTAATGCCGATCTTGGAAATGGACTTGGTGTTGGAGCAGATGGAGCAAGTGCTTCTGCTGGTGTTGTCGATGGTGGCGCCGGTGGTGGTGGTGGACGAGGTGGTAATGCCGATGATGGTGCTGCTGGTGGTTCATCTGGACGTGGAGGAACTCCATTAAGCCCACCTGCTGGTTGTTCTGCAACAGGATCTGGTCTAGGTTCTGCTGCTTCTGGAGGACTAGGAGGAGGTAGAAATACCTTAGGAGATGGTCTTGCCTTTAATAATGGTACACCGAATGTTGGTCAACCTGGTACTCCTGGTATTGCTGGAGTTGTGGGTTGTGCTGGTGCAGATGGTGCTCCTGGTTTGCAAGTTGCTTGTCGTTATACTGTAGGTGCTCAAGGTGCTACTGGTATGTCTGGATCTGGTGGATCTGGCGGTGGCGGCGGTGGCGGCGGTGGCGGCCAAGGTGGTCCTTGTGGATGTGTGAATGGTACTGGTG
>NZ_JHBV01000007.1 GCF_000724545.1 Aureispira sp. CCB-QB1
TGGTGGTGGTGGTTGAGGTGGTGTATTTGGTGGTTCCGTCATAATCTCTTCGATGTCAGGAATATCATCAAAAGTCAACAACTGAGTAATGGTAACATTTGTCCAGTTGATGATTAGATAAATTGCCAACAAAGCAATAACACGGCTACCATAGGTAATCGTACGTGTTTGCTTGAAAACATCTACCTCTTGATATTTCCGAACCAAAGCAGATTTGCTTTCAGGGCTATCACTGTTTTTGCTTAAAAGTTCCTGAGATTTTTTATTCAGGTAGAATTTGTAGCCGAGAATCATACCATATACTAATACGGCAATACCTATCAAGCTCAAAGCCAATTGACCACCTGTTATCTCTGGACCTGCGTACAGCAAAACACCACCTAATTGCAGTCCGTTGATTAACATAAAATATGCGTTTTAATTAAAAAATAAATTTCTAAAAAATTTAGTGTATAAACCTTCAGACAAATATAACTAAAATCTTTGCCCGAACGAATGTTCTAAAAAATTAATTTCTGTTATCAAACCATTATTAGTAATAATAGTTGTACAGCAAGTTATATTTTAAAGTATTTATTGTATGCACTTTTATAATAAACAAAAGCACCTACCAATGTTCCAACAAAATTGGCAAGCATATCAGCATAGTCAAAAGAACGACCTGGAATAGTTGCTTGCACAAATTCTAAGCTAATCCCATATGTTCCTGCAAGGATCATGCAAAATACAATCCAAGATTTTGCTCCTTTTCGCTTCCAAGAAAGGCTGCGAGCTACTCCGAAAATTAATAGAAGCGTTAAGATGGCATAAAAGATCAAATGCCCCACTTTATCTGGAGACAAAAAATTCCAAGGAATGTGTGGTAGATTAGAAGTCGTTGACAACGACCATATCAAGACAGCCCAAGCAATTGCTGGTATAAAATACTTAATGTTTGTCCAATTAGGCACTAACACTATCTTTGTAAGCTGCAGCATCCATCAACTCATCCAATTGAGCAGGGTCTGAGAGCTTAATTTTTATCATCCAACCTTCACCATAAGGATCTGAATTGACTAATTCTGATTCATCTTCTAGTTGTGTATTGAACTCTAAGATGGTACCAGATACTGGCATGAATAAATCAGAAACAGTTTTTACAGCTTCTACACTACCAAAAACCTCTTCTTGATCTAGGGTTTCTCCCTCACTATCGATGTCAATGTAAACAATATCACCCAATTCACCTTGAGCAAAATCAGTAATACCAATATAAGCTTCATCTCCTTCTACACGAACCCATTCGTGGTCTTTTGTGTATTTTAAATTTTCTGGAAAGTTCATAGAACAAAATCTATTGATTGAATTAATAAAAATTGTAGAAATATTATTGGTTCCAAAGTTAATTTTTTTTTCGAACCTAATAGCATAAACTTCCTAAAAAACATTTTTGCATCAGAACTTTTTCTTTTGTACAGAACACCTCTTATTGTAGCAGATGTTGCAAATGTTATTTTTGGTGTGTTGAGCAATAAAAAAAGTTTAAGAAGGGCTCTAATCACAAATATTTTCTATATTTGCCTTATAATCATTTCTACCATGTTAAGAGCATTAGCCATATTGTGGGTTTTATTAATCAGTATTCAATCTTTCTATCAAGGATTGATTTATACTTATTATGTCCTTAACAAAGATTATATTGCTGTTCAGCTTTGTGAAAATCGGGCAAAACCAGAATTAGAGTGTGATGGTAAATGTCATCTTAAGAAAGTTTTGAGAATTTCTAAAGAGCGAAAAACACAAGAACCTCAGCCATTTTTACCTAGCTTAGAAGAGATTAAACCACCTGTGTTATTTTATGAGCAGGTTACCTTTCATTGTTTAAAACCAATCCTTAGCAGGCAATTCTTCTTTGATAAAAGAGCTCTTTTTGAGTATGCTTTTAACTACCATTATATGCCTGTATTTGCTGATTTTGAGCCTCCTAGGGCTTAACTACTATTGCTTTATGTGATGGTTGCTATTCAACTTATATTGATCTAGTTGATGAATAAAGGGCTCAATTGTTATATGTCCTAATGTCAATATTCAATGGATTGCGAATGTCTATACAGATCGTCTTTGAACTATTAATAGATTGTTATTAAGTGAGTTGTCATGCCGTATCGTAAGAATAGGTCTTTTGTACGGAAACTTTTGAGACAATTACGTAAGTCTATTTCTATTTTTGAATCTAATATTATTAGGTTAAGGGGACACCCTTGCCTAGTGTAAGTGGTTGCTTAATAGTTTGTTTAAGAGATTTGTATCGTTGTTAGTAAAACCAAGAGGTATAAGTATGAGGTGTCATTAGTTTGGGTGAACAATACCAATGAACTCATGATGTCTTCCTTTCCAATAGAATCAGCACTAAATTTAATATTAAAAATAAGATAGGTCTATGTACTAGATCTCTAGACTAAATGCTAATCAATTAATGGTAGCATTATATCCAGCTTAAATGTCATATTTTGATATGCATATAGGCTAAGGTTTTTATTGTCTAAGCTCAACCTAATGCAAATTAAGCAAGTCAAGCCATGGGCATGATGATAGGAGAGTACTAGAGCTTTTGGGTATACGAAATTCAGAATGTTTACTCAGTTGATCTAAACGACACAAAATGCACTTAGTCCTGTGTTCTTTGAGCGCTCAAAGGATACTTTATCACTAGAATAAGTAAAAGGTCAGAAAAAATAAGAACAAAAAATGGGATTATTTTTTTGTTAATCAAAGAAGAAAAAGGAAGGCTGTTTTAGCTACGCTGCTACTGCGTGGTGCTTGTTATTTTTTTTGAACGATTACTTAGCTACTTAGTATTTAACGAAATATCTAAGTACAGGATTCTTATGTCCTTTTATACCTAAAAATTTTTCTATAAAAATTGTATTATGAAAAAAGCAACTATTATTTGTCTAATGGCTTTTATGGCCATTATAACCCCTCAGTTAATTATCGCTCAAACTACAACTGTTACAGGAAAAGTTGTAGATGGACAAACCCAAGAACCTTTGGTTGGAGTGAATTTGTGGATTGAATCAAAAACGACAGGTTCTATAACCAATACAAATGGAGAATTTGCGCTAACGGCAACGGCTTCTGATATAGTAAAGATTTCCTTTATTGGTTACGAAATACAAGAATTAACAATAAGCGAATTGCCACCTATAATACGATTAGAACCAAGCATAGCCGAGTTAAGTAAGGTTGTTGTTTCTGCTAGTCGAAATCAACAAGATCGGGCAGAAGCCCCCGCAGCGATTGCGGCTGTAACGGCAACGACGATTGATGACACTAGAGCTACTTCTTTGGATCAACTACTCAACAAAACACCTGGTGTTTTTATGGTAGATTTGGGAAATGAGCAACACAGTATGTCCATTCGCCAACCGTTGTCTTACAAAAGCTTGTTTTTGTATTTAGAGGATGGCTTACCCATTCGCCCAACAGGTGTTTTTAATCATAATGCCTTGTTAGAAATGAACCAAGCCAACATCCGACAAATAGAAGTCATTAGGGGACCTTCTTCTTCTTTGTATGGAAGTGAGGCAATAGGAGGAGCCGTTAATTTTATTACTTTACGCCCAACTTCTATTCCTACAGCAAGTATCCGATTGCAAGGAAACACCTTAGGATACAAACGAGTAGACTTGAAGACCGCTACTACTATTGGTAAATTGGGGCTTGCTTTTTCTGGATATTACGCCAATCGAAGAAACGGATTTAGAGCGCACAGTGATTTAGATAAACTGGGAATGACTTTTAAAGGGACGTATAAGGTTTCTGAAAAAGATTTTTTATCGGCTGATGTCACTATGATTGACTATAAATCGGATATGACAGGCAGCTTGGATAGTGCACGTTTTTATAGTCGAGAATACAGTTCGCTTCATACTTTTACCAATCGTGCTGTTTGGGCATTGCGTTCCAAAGTTCAATACAAACGTTATTGGACAGATCAAGCCAAGACGAGTGCGACTATCTTTTTTAGAGACAATTCCATTCGACAAATCCCCTCGTATCGGGTTAAAGACGATTGGTCGCCTTGGGGAAATCCAACAGGAAATAAAAATTTGGCACATGGAGAAAGCAATAACAATAGCTATAAAAGTTTTGGAGCGTTGGTACAACATCGTCAAGAGTTTGATTTTTGGCAAACAGCACTGACCGTAGGTGCTTCTATAGATGTAAGTCCCAATACTTACCAAGCAAATTATATTTCTATTGTTAAAAATGATGAAGGGGTTTATACCGATTATGTTAATGAAGTAGATTCTATGCTGACCAATTATGAAGTGGGATTGGTAAATCCTGCAGGTTACGTTCAATTAGAAATGACACCTTTTAGAAATTTTAAATTAGTAGCTGCTGCTCGTTACGATGCTTTTATTTATAATTATAATAATCATCTTCCTACTACGGCATTTTCAGGTGCTCCAGATAATGTAGATCAATTCTGGGCATTAACCCCAAAAGTTGGCGTTACCTATAAAATTGCCAAAACATCTGGTGTATATGCTAATTTTAGTCAAGGTTTTGTACCGCCTCAAATTGGAGAGTTGTACAGAGGAGTAAGTGTTCCTGTTTTAAAACCTGCTACTTATAATAATTTTGAATTGGGAAGTTGGATCAATTTGCTAAAAGGAAAACTACATTTGGATTTGAGCCTCTATTTGATGGATGGATTTAATGAAATTATCTCTGTTCGTCAAGACAATGGTGCGTCTATTAATCAAAATGCAGGACAAACTAGGCATATGGGGGTAGAGTATGGAGTTTATTTTAGTCCTATCAAAGATCTTTCGATTCGAGTGACTGGATCTAATGCTGCTCATGTTTTTATAGATTATAAAGAAAGTGGAAACGACTATACTGGAAATAGAATGGCACAAGCGCCTACTTGGCTATTGAATGCAGAAATAACTTACAAACCACGATTTATCAAAGGGTTCCGTATTAGCCTCGAAATGATGCACATGAACCAATATTATATGGACGCTGCGAATACTAAAACTTACCCTGGATTTTTAGTTTTTAATGGTCGTGTAGGCTATACGATCAAAGGATTTGAACTATGGTGCAACGTAATGAATTTTACCAATCAACTGTATTCCCCCAATGCTAGTTTGTCTAGGTGGGGAGAAAGACTAACGGTAGGAAACCCTATCCATCTGAATGTGGGGGTTGGATATAACTTTGTTGCGGGTATGTATAAGAAGCAATAATTTGAAGTTGGGACTGTTCTGTTGTGTCTTTATGTTTGTTATTCAGGTTACTGTTTATACAAAATAACCTACAACAGGCAGTCCATTTTTTGTGAACTAGTGGCTTTTTGAAAGCCTATTTAAAAGCAATCGTCTGTCTTAGATTAGAATGTCTTAAAGGTTGAGGAAAGACGGATGATTATACGATCAAAATCATGTTTAAAAAAATATATCAATGGCATCATCGTATTGGGTTGCTTGTTTCTATACCTGTATTGGGATGGTGCATTAGTGGTTTGACGCATCCAATGATGGCGCATTTATTTAAAATAAAACCTGCTCAACGCTTTGTTGTGCCCCAACCAGTTGCTTTGGACACAACTAGCATTGCTTTGGGAGAAGCTTTGGAGCAACATGGTATCACATCATTTAGTAATTTTAGATTGGTGCACTTTGAGAAAGAAACCTATTATCAAATTATCAGAGAGGGAAAAGAAACAGAGTATATTAATGTTAAGAATAACACATTGTTAAACAATGGAGACCAACGTTATGCGGAATATCTAGCGCGTTACTTTTTAGGCGATGAGCAGCATCCAATTGCCAGCTTAACAAAGCTAAACCAGTTTACCTTCGAGTATAAATTTATCAATCGACTATTGCCAGTTTATAAGGTTTCTTTTGATCGTTCGGATGGTATGGATGTTTATGTAGAAACGAATAGTTCTAGGCTGGGAACAATGAACAACCGAACAAGAAAAATTTGCATTGCTATTTTTAGTTATCTCCACAATTGGAATTTTTTGCAAGGGATGCCAAAACTAAAGCTTTTCTTAATGCTTTTATTTATGATCATGGCTTTTGGGGTGGCTTTTAGTGGTTTGGTCATCTATGGTTTTTTATGGAAACGAGTATTTCCTACTCATGCTGTCGAAGCTAAGAACCGAAAATGGCACCGTCGCATTGGTTTAATGGTGGCTATTTCAACACTGGGGTTTGCTTTTAGTGGTGGTTATCACGCGTTGGCTAAAGCAAATACTGCACAAGTTATTTCTGAAAAAGCACCTGTTTTTTCTTCTACAGAGGTAAAGCAGCTGCCTGCTTTGGTTCGTAAAATAGGGGATCGTTTGGTAAAAAATATTTCTATTGTATCGATAGACCAAGTCAACTATTTTCAAGTAGATTGGATGGAAAAAGCAACAGAAACCAGTTATTTTAAAACGACTACTTTAGAACATTTAGGAAAAGGGGAGGAACGTTACGCTATTTACCTAGCGAATCAATACACACAATTGCCTGCTAAAAAAATTGTCTCTGTAACTCCTATTCAAGCATTTGGTGGAGAATATGGTTTTATCAACAAGCGTTTGCCTGTTACTAAAATTCAATACGATACCAAGCAGCAACATAGTGTGTATGTAGAAACTTCTTCTGGCAAATTGGCGGCAACTATTTCTGCTTCAAAACGCTTGGAAGCATTTAGTTTTTTAATGTTACACAAGTATCATTTTATTGACCCAATAGGAAAAACAGTTCGAGATATTATTATTGTAATTATAATGATAGGAATTATTTTGGTAAATGTTTTGGGAATTGTTTTGTGGTTGAATAGACCAATAGTTCGTTGAAACCACGCAGTAGCAAAGAAGTAATCAATAGCCAAGTAGCAGTGTATCTAATTACTAAAAGATAGCGAATAGCCATTTTTTATACTAAAAAAATGGAGTTTGCAGAAGTAGAATTACTTAGCAAACTCCATACCTTTATAACAATACAAATCTATGATAGATATAAGGCTTTAAGGTTTAGTTTTTTTGTCAATAGTTTGTTGGAACCACGCAGTAGTAGCGTAGCTAATAACTATTGTTTGTTATTAAAATGAAAAACTTACTCCCAAGAAAATTCTACGAGGACGAGAAATATTGAGAGGGTTGTTCATGCGCAAATTGTATAACATCTCGTAAGAATCTGGTTGAGAAGCAGCAAAACCAGGTCCAGAGCTATTGGCTGTTGTCAAAAATCCGTCGTCATAAGGAGAACCCGTAACTGGATAAACAGCGTGTACATTTTGGGTGTTCAGCAAGTTGGTAATACGTAGATAAACGTTTAAGTAAAGTGGATTTTTTGAATTTTTTCCAATAACAAAGCTGCGATCTAACTTCATGCCCAAGCGGAAATTCCAAGGAGTTCTTGCTCCATTGATACTACCTTCTGTAATTCTGTCAGAGAAACTATTTCCAACATCTCCAGGAATTCTTTTTCTAGTATAAGGACGTCCAGAGTTGGCATTAACACTAACACTCAAACCTGTGTTTCCAAATAATTCAAAGTTGCCAATTTTAGGACCAAAATATTTATCGCCACTTTCGAAGCGGTAATCAATATTGGCGTAAAAAGTATGACGTTGATCAAAATCCAAGGCAAATACATATTTTAATTCTTCGGCTGCTACTCCTGTAGAAGATACTGGATTAGAACCTGTTCCCTCCGAAAATTGCAAGGCATAGTTGGCAATAATTCTAAGGTTTTTGTGGCGTAGCGTTTCGTATTCTAACTTAAATGCTTTGGTGGTAGAAAAATCATCGTTTCCAAACGTAGAATAAGTATTAGGATAAGCATTGGTATATTGTTGTACTTGAATCAAATCACGCTCCTCTTTGTATACCATAGACACTTTTACTTTAGAAAACCTTGTTAATGCTTGTTGAAAACCGACTTCGTAGTTAATAGTGCGTTCTGGTTTCAAATTAGGGTTGCTGATAATGCCTCCTCCATTTGTTATTTCTCTAAAGTTGTAATAATCCAATGCAGAAGCATAAGCACCTACAGGCGGACGTTGAGATAAAATATCGTAATTAGCATAGAAATTAGATTCATTAGAAATTGGGAAAGAAATAGAAATACGAGGCATTACGATGACAGTAGGTTTATAATCTACAAATGCTTTGTTGGGATCATAGTTTTGACCTTGAGGATCTATCTCTGAAGTACCAAATCCTTTTAAAGCAGGAATAAAGTTAGCTCCTAACTCGCTTGCTGAATTAACAGGGAGACCTTGTGCATTGTACCATTGGTTGCCATCTCGATAACCAACAACATTAGCATCTTTAGTATTTTGATTGACATAAACGGCGAAGTTATCACCAATATTACTAGGTCTGTTGTACTCCGATGTTTTTCCCGCATCGTACAAAGAAGAGCTACTTTCAAATTCCGCTGCTGTTTCATAACCTGTGATACTGTAAGGGTCTTTCAAAACACTGGTATTGGCATCATAACTATCGAAGCGAACCCCAAAATTGCAGATGATGTCTTTGTAAACAAATTTATCTTGAATGTATCCTGCCAAATAAATCGGCTTGTGAGGAGCAACTGGACGTGTTTTGATGCCATTGGCATCCGTTGCCGTAAAGAAATCATTAAATTGAACATTGGCTCCCAGTGGGTTTCCTTTATAGTCATAACCATAATAATTGATAATTCCTTGACTACCTGTAATAAGCGTTGACGGTTCAAACCATTCCAATTGCATTTGATCTGGTGTTAATTCGTGGACAGATATCCAATCTCTTTTGTCATATCCCAGTGCTTCTCTCAAATTTTTTCCAAATTCAGTCATGGCAGTTTCATTCCCTTCGGCATCTTTTCTGATTAAACTTTCATACAATTGATAATTGCGTTGTGTAAAAGGGTCGTAATAACTTTCACCAGTAGGGCGAGAGCGATCGGTTGCATTAGAAATATGTGCATTGGTAGTTTGATAAGCAAAACGCCATAATGCAAATGGATTGATGTTGTAGCTACGCTCGATGCGTTGCTCAAACGTTCCCCCTAATTGCAATTGATGACGAATAGGGTTACCTGAACGTTGATTGGTAACCAAGTCAAAATTGACTTGAGCGTTTCCACGTATTTGCGATTGATTGCTTTTGCTAAATCCAGCGCCTGTTTGGTGAGGAGCATTATACAAACCGTAAATACTGTTGCGACTTCCTGTATTCAAACCATTGATAACCTCCATCTGATTGAGATTAGTTGGTACATCTGAATTCAGAGGGTCTGGTTGAGGAATCAAATTATTATAGGCAGCCAGACCTGGATTAATGTCCCAATTCGGTTCGTATTTATCAAACGCATTAAAGAAAGAAGCGTGCCCCGTTTGAGCTTTGTAAGCAATAATCTCTCCTTGAGAATTATAAATAGCCAGAGAGTCTACGACTCCAATAACAGGACGTCTACTTTCGTAGAATTTCCCAACATAACCATATTCCCAAAAGCGATTCCCATAACGAGCATCTTGCGATTCAAAGTTGGTTTGATTGTAACTCGCTGTTAATTCATAACTAAGGTTTTGAAAGGCAGGTTGCAAACTTTTTTCATCTTGTTCTTCATCTGAATAATCTGGAATCGTAGAGTTTACGACATGCCTAAAACGGGCATTAAAACCAAGGTTATTTGATTTTCTATCAGGATTAAATTCATAGTTTAGGAGTTGATTGCCAATGGAAGCTGTTTTTCCCCAATTAAAAATACCTTCTGAACCAATTGTAAGAAAGAATTCTTGAGAAGGCTTATATTCTATGGTTCCTGAATACTGTGCATAAGAAGAACGAGCATTGGAGCGAACATTTGTTTTTTCAAAATCATCTTCTGTCAAAAAATCAGTGGCATACACAGACCCAGCGCCATTAGGATTAGCAATCAAAGGATTGGCTAAGATTTCTTTTCGCTTTTCATCTTTGAGTTTTAAGGTACTCAAAGCCGATGGGCGAGGATCTTTTGTGGTAAAATAGGAACCAGAAAAACGATATCCCAAAATGGTAGATTTGACAACTTTTTCTCCTCGTTTGACAGTATCGCCTAATGCGGTTAAAATAGGCTTGGCAATAATTGGTCCAGAGAAAAAGCCATTGACTGTATTCTCGCCAAAATTGTCTAAAAACTGAGAACTTTCAAGTTGAACTCCTCCGCTAAAGCGATTAGATGGTCCTTTGGTTATAATATTCGTAATAGAACCTGTTGCATTTCCATATTGAGCGGGAATACCACTTGTCATAATCTGAATTTCCTCTACTTCTAGATCTGCAATGGGAGCACTACCGTTTAACACAGGAACACCATTGACTAGAACCAAATTACTAGTTGTTCGACTGCCACCCGAACTAACCGCTTCTCCTGGTTCCAAGGCATTGACCGTAGCAGTACTAAGAATAGCACTACCAATACCTCTATCAGGATTGTTTTGGATGAAACTGGCATCTCGTGTAGCACCGCCTATATTTTTTCCTGCATCAATGATTTTGGTATCATATATTGTTGTCTCTGGACCTTTAACAATAGAACTAATCAAAATGTCAAATTGCTTTGTCTCGTTGGTAGAAATCTTAATTCCTTTAATTGTTTTGGAAGGATAACCTGTAAAAGCAATAATGATATTGTAAGTGCCACCATCAATATTAGAAAAATTATAATTACCATCAAAATCAGTGGTTGTAACGGCAATTTGATTGTCGTCTTGCATGAGGGCAAGGGTAGCATAAGGAAGTGTTTCCTCTGTGTCTTCGTCAATCACTTTGCCAAGTAGGCTAGTTTGTGCCCATGATGTGCTACTGCCAATAAGGAGTAGACTTAGGAGTATTAGGTATCGCATAACCAAGTAAGCTTTTATTGTTAGTAAAAAAGCCTTTTCGGTTGAGTTATAACAAGATTGAGAGTGGCATTTTTTATTTTCTGATAATCAATGTGATGTAGCAATATGTATATCGCAAGAATTATATAAAAAATGCCTAGAGAGTAGTAGGAATTGATTCAATATGCCCGTATTGTCTCTTTTCCATATTACAAATATGAATAGAATAAAAAATTAAACAAAGCACAAAAAATAGCCTTTCTCTAAAAAGAAAATAATATATCAGAGCTCAATTCTTGACTTTGAATGCTTATTTCCCAAAAAAAAAGAATAAAGAAACCTCTAAAAAATTGTTAAAGAATGTAAAAAAAATCCTTAAAATTGAAATCGAGTCCTACTTAAAAGGTTTTATATTAATAATTTTGTATATTATATAGTACGTCATCCCTCTATCATCAAAATATCCCCACCAATGCATAGATACTTATTTTTGGGAGTGCTACTATTTTTTATAGTTTATTGTAGTACAAGCGCGAACAGCCAAGACAACAATAAAGGTCAACTAGTAAGAGGTTTTATATTAGATAAATTTTCTAATGTGCCTATAGAAGGAGCATTGGTTGAATTGCTAAACCACTCGCCACGAATAACAGCAATCTCAAATGCTGATGGCAGTTTTGAAATGCAAGACATTCCTGTCGGGCGTCAACGAATAAGAATAGAACACGAAGGTTTTTATGAGAATATTGTTTCTATTTTAGTTGACGCAGGAAAAGAAGTTGTCTTAGACATAGATTTGGAAGAAGAATACAAGGCAGTCGCTACCATTACCTCCAAAAGAAAAAACAAAAAAGAAGATAAACGAAGACTCCGAAATAGTCGCTTGGAACCAAGCAACAAAATGATTACTGTAAGTTATCGAAAGTTTGAAATAGAGGAAGTTACACGTTATCCTGGAGGTTTGGAAGATCCTGCTCGATTGATTGCCAATTTTCCAGGTATGTATAATATCGACGACCCTCAAAACTACATTGTGTCAAGAGGAAATAGCCCTTTTGGAATTCATTGGCAAGTAGAAGGAGTCCCTATGGACAACCCGCATCATCTAGGGCGCATAGGTAATTCGGGAGCAATTTTTCCTGTTTTGAATACGAATTTATTGGCAGACTCTGACTTTTTAAACGGTGCTTTTTCGGCAGAATACGGCAATGCTTTTTCGGGAGTTTTTGATATTAATATGCGAAAAGGGAACAACCAACGATTTGAGTTTACAGGAGAATTGAGTTTGTTGGGAGCGGAAGTTTTTGTGGAGGGACCTTTCAAGAAGGGAGGGGCATCTTTTATGATTAGTTGCCGCTATTCGGTTTTGCAATTGATCAAGTTATTGGGCTTTGATACTGGGAGTAGCTCTAGTCCTGGATATGGAGATTTAAACTTCAAAATTGATGTCCCAACTAAATCAGCAGGAAGTTTTTCTATCTTTGGAATCGGTGGTCTTGCAGATGTGGCATTTTTAGCTAATAAATATGATCCTAATGATATTTTTGCCAAAGAAAATGTTGATATTTATACCGAAACTCAATTGGGGTTGGTTGGCATTTCACATAAGAAATTTATCAAAGAAAAAAGTTATTTAAAGACAACAGCTTCTTATTTGTTTGAAAATTATACGTCTAATAAAGATTCATTAGATCAAGGGGGGGGAGGAGCAAAAATTCCTTATTATACTGCTAGAGTAATGCGACACAGAGGAGGTCTAAGTAGCACGTTTAATACAAAACTCAACACACAATTAACATTTAGGACAGGTGGCTATGGCTACTTATTTTTGTTTGATATTAAGGATAATGACTTGATAAAAGGGCGATTAGTATACGATTCGGAAGATATTTTGTTTCATTTAGGCGGTTTTGCGCAAGTCCAATATAAAGTTTCCCCAAGATTTGTTATTAATGCAGGAGTTCATGCTCAATATTTTAGTTTAAACAACCGTTCTTGGGCTGTAGAGCCTCGCATAGCGCTGAATTGGTATCTGGGAAAACGGCATCAATTGAGTTTAGGATATGGATGGCATAGTAAAATTCAACCTTTTTCGGTTTCCTTTTACGTTGAGCCAGAAGGAGTGGGACAAAATGCTTACAATACAAGCAATCGAGATTTAGGCTTTATTCGAAGTCATCATTTGGTACTGTCTTACAATTTATATTTGGCACAACAATGGGCCTTAAAAGCAAATGTGTATGGTCAGTATAATACTAACATTCCCATTAGTCAGACTTCAAGTAGCTTTTCCTTAATCAATCATGGTGTCTATGAAACACCACAAAGAGTAGATTTGATAGACGATGGAATAGCTTTTAACGCAGGAACAGAATTATCTATAGAGAAATTTTTTAGTAAAGGGTATCATGGGATAATTTCTGGGGCTTATTTTCGTTCCCGTTATAGGGGAAGTGATGGTGTTTGGCGAAATACTGCCTTTGATGTTCAATATGTATTGCAAGTTTTAGCAGGAAAGGAGTTTAAAATTGGGAAACAAAAAAGAAACGCAATCACTTTAGACCTTCGATTCAACCACAGAGGAGGTACACCCTATATCCCAATTTTATTAGAAGAATCAATTGCACAAGGAAAAGAAGTTCGAGACTACGAAAATTCATATGCTGTAAGAAATGAGTCTTATACTCGAATTGATATAAAAATAGGTGCTCGATTTAACCCCCGTAAAAAGAAAATTTCCCATTATTTCTTCATTGATTTTATCAATGTTGGTTTGTTTCAGAATGCACGGCAAGTTCGATACGATGCCGAGCAACAAAAAATAGTACAAGGCGAACAATTTGGATTGCTTCCTAACCTTTTTTACCGCATACAGTTTTAAATTAGCGAATTAAGGTGCATTTTTGTAAGGAACGGTCGTTATTGCTTATCGTTTTACCTATAATTAACAACAGTCAGCTGTGATGCTACTAAATTTTAAAAAAAATATTTCACCTACAATTGTCCCATTATAAAATAGGCTATGAATTTAGGGCTTAATTCTATTGAATAAAGTGCTATGAGAATATTCCCACTTACTTATAAATGAATAGTTTGATTCGTTGAATAATTGAAAAATTGAATGGATTTGCGCTATTGTTATTAATGATGTAGTAGTCTGCGACTTATTTCATAAACTAGTAAACTAAGTTGTGCCATCTAGTTTGGTTAAGCGGTCTACTGAATGATGAAACCTATATTATAATAATTAGATAATGAGAGATGAAATGAGAAACATTTACACTTTAGTTTTTATCGTTTGTTGGTGCTTTGGGGGACAAATTTATGCTCAAAACATTACCATAAAACAACAAGTTATTAGAGGTTATGTAGTTGATCGAACGACAGAAAATGGTATCAAAGGTGCTTTTGTCGAACTCTTAAATCATTCGCCTAGAATAACCGCAATTTCTGATGAAAATGGAGCATTCGACTTAGAAGGAATTCCAGTAGGACGGCAACGTATTCGGGTTGAGTATCAAGGTTATTACGAAACAATACAAGAAGAATTGGTCGTAAGTGGAAAACAAACGGTGGTTACTATTCTGATGGATGAAGAAGCCGAAAGTTTTATTACCATAGAAGCAGATCGAAGTACGATTAAGGATAAGGGGCGGTTTCGCAATGAAAAAATGGAAACTATAGACGAAATGAACCCGATTAGTGCTAGAGCTTTTAATGTTGAAGAGGTATCGAAGTATGTGGGAGGTTTTAATGACCCTGCTCGTATGATCACTAATTTTCCTGGTATGTTTAATATAGATGATTCGCAAAACTTCATTGTATCAAGAGGAAATAGCCCTTATGGGATGCAGTGGATGATAGAAGGAGTACCTGTCGAAAACCCGCATCATTTTGCTACGATGGGAAATACAGGGGGAATCTTTCCCTTAATCAATACGAACCTATTGGATAATTCAGATTTTGTAAATGGAGCTTTGGCGGCACAATATGCTAATGTCTATTCTGGGGTTTTTGATGTTAATTTGAGAAAAGGAAATAATACACAACATGAATTTCAACTGCAACTTAGTTCTTTTGGTTTTGATGTAATGGCGGAAGGACCTTTTAAGAAAGGGGGAGCTTCTTATGTGGTTGGTGCTCGAACGGGTATTTTTGATTTGATTCAATTAGCAGGTATAGATATAGGTACTAATGCTGCGCCACATTATTATGATTTGAATTTTAAAGTAGAAATTCCGACCAAAAAAATGGGGAAATTTTCATTTTTTGGAATCGGAGGGCTTTCAGATGTTGCTCTGTTAAATGAAGGAATAGATACTAGTGATATTTTTTCAGAGCAGGGAGTTGATCTTTATATTAATGCTAACTTTGGCTTGTTGGGGGTAAAACATCAAAAGTTTTTAGACAAACAAACGTACATAAAGACAACACTATCTTATTTGTTAGAAGATTATAGGTCTCAGAGAGATACAATTTATCCAGATAGTATCGTGCCTTATTTTTCGGTTAAGAATTTTCGCCAGCGAATTGGTTTGTCTAGTGTGCTTAATAAAAAAATTACACCCAAATTTACTTTTAGGACAGGAATTCACGCTTATCTGCACTTTATTTCTATTTGGGATCGCTGGTTGCAACGAGACGAAACGCATTCTCGTGCGAATGACATTCAATTGTTAGCCAGTGGCTTTTTTCAAGCAAGGTATAAGTTTTCGCCCCGCTTTGTCATCACATTAGGTGTACAAGGTATGTATTGGACACTCAATAAGAACTCTTGGGCCATAGAGCCTAGAGTAGCCCTCAATTGGTATATTGCTGCCCGTCACAAACTTAGCTTGGGATATGGTTGGCATAGTAAAATTCAGTCGTTTACGATGTCGTTTTTTGTTCAAAAACAGTCAGATGGTAGTTATGATGAAAGTAATCGGGAGTTGGGAGCCACAAGAAGCCATCATTTGGTATTATCTTATGATGCTTATTTAGCTAAATACTGGGGATTAAGAGCGAATATCTACGCTTTATACAATACCAATATCCCTGTATTAAAAACACCAAGTAGTATTTCTTTGGCTAACCATGGAGCATTCTCGTTGTATCCTGAATTGGTAGGATGGGAGAGTACAGGTGAAGGTTTTGGATATGGTGCAGAGTTGTCCATCGAGAAATTTTTTAGCCAAGGCTATTATGGTGTGCTCTCAGGAGCTTATCAACGAGCATTGTATAAAGGAAGTGACCAAATTTGGCGTAGCAGTGCGTTTGATGTGCAATACATTGCGAATATCGTTGTTGGAAAAGAATTTAAAATAGGGAAGAAAAAACGAAATGTGCTCTATACAGATGTTCGATTTAATGTTCATGGAGGTTTGCCCTATACGCCGATTGATTTGGAGGCATCTAGAGCAGCAGGAGAAGAGGTTTTATTAATGGATCAAGCCTATTCCGAACGCTTGGGGATCTACAAACGTTTAGATTTGAGACTTGGTGCTCGTTTTAACCATCGCAAAAAGCGTATTTCGCATCATATTTATATTGAGATTTTGAATGTGGCTAATTTTAAAAATGATTTGCAAGTCAAATACAATCCTTCAACAGAGATGATTGAGCGAGCAAAGCAATTTGGTTTTCTTCCGAATTTATACTATCAACTTCGTTTTTAAGAAATAACCTCTTTAGATAGATCATTTTTTCTGAACTATGCTTTAGAAACAATAAATTTTGTAACTTGTGTGTAGAAATTTTATATTGTTTTTTGATGAATTGTATAGGTTCTCATTCAATTGAATGGAGTGTTGTTAGAAATTTTTGACCAAGAAAAGAAGGACAGAAGTGTAAACTACTCCCTAGTGTTAAAAATCAACGAACTACTACTTTAATAATACTCCGTTGCTTTTTTAGTTTTCTACGAAAAACATAAAAAAACATCTTGCAATAAACTAATACGATTTTTCAACGGAGTAATGACTTTAATAGAAAATAAAAAAAAATGAAAATAGGTGTCTTATTAGCAGGAAGTGGCGTATATGATGGTTCTGAAATTCAAGAAGCCGTTTTTACATTACTTGCTATTGACGAATGTGGGGCAGAAGCAGTTTGTATTGCTCCTAATGAGGAACAACATCATGTCGTTAATCATTTGACAGGAGAAGAACTACCAGAAAAACGAAATGTTTTGATAGAATCAGCACGCATCGCTCGTGGCGCTGTTAGTGATTTGGCAAATGCGACGATTGATGACTTTGATGCGTTGGTAATTCCAGGAGGCTTTGGCGCTGCAAAAAATTTGAACCAATGGGCAATTGCTGGACCAGAAGGAGCTATTCATGCAGATGTAAAGCGTCTCATTTTGAATATGGTAAAAGCAGGAAAACCTGTAGCTGGATTGTGCATGGGACCTACTGTAATTGCTAAGGCATTGCAAGGAGAAGATATCAATGCTAGTCTAACAGTTGGAACAACCGAAGCTTCTTCTCCTTACGATATAGAGGGAATTAGCAATGGCTTAAATGAGATAGGAGCGTTGGCAACAATGGCAACGGTTGAAGAGGTGATTGTTGACCATACCAACAAAATAGTGACGGCTCCTTGTTATATGATGGATGCAAGTGTTCGAGAAGTTCGTGAGAATATTGCTATGGCAATTGTTGAACTGATTCATTTGGTACAAGGGGAACAACAAGAAACAACTTAAATAATGCAATAGGTGGTGATAGAGCTACCACGCAGTAGCAGCGCAGCTAACCAACGAATTACGAATAATAAATATCTACCCTTTTTAACATCAATAGCCAGTGTGGGAGTCCATTAGCAATAATTTAGATTGGAGTATCATAAGCTTACCTTTTATTTCTGCGATAATAGGATGGGGAACGAATGTCCTAGCCCTAAAAATGACCTTTTATCCTCTGGAGTTTATTGGTTTTAAAATACAAGGTATAAAAGCGATTGGTTGGTCTGGGTTTCCTCCAATTGGTTGGCAGGGAATTATTCCCTCCAAAGCAGAAAGTATGGCTAGTAAGGCAACAGACATGATTACGACAAAACTAATTGATGTAGAAGATCAATTTGCTCGAATCAGTCCTGCAATTGTTGCCAAAGAAATGGAGCCAAGCATTTTGCGACTTGCTAGAGAGGTTACCAATGAAGTCATGACGAAGCACGTACCGATGTGGAAGTTGTTGCCCAATGCCCAAAAAGAGAAAATCTATGCTCGTGCTGCCGAAGAAATACCAAGCGTTATTGAGGAGATTATGGAGGAGGTAAAGGTCAATATTACTGATGTTTTTGATCTCAAAGCAATGGCCGTTAATCATTTGACCAATAACAAAGACTTGCTCAATCGAATCTTTTTGGAAGTAGGCGACAAAGAATTTACTTTTATTGAGCGTTCTGGTTTTGTTTTCGGTTTTATATTTGGTGTATTTCAAGCTATTTTATGGCTTTATTGGAGAGCAAATTGGCAACTACCAGTCGGTGGCTTGTTGGTGGGCTACCTAACCAACGTATTAGCATTGAAAATGATTTTTTCGCCAACTAATCCCATCAAAATTTTAGGTTTCAAAATACAAGGCTTGTTTATCAAACGACAGAAAGAAGTTTCTAGAGGCTATGCTCGGTTGGTCTCAGAAAATGTCATGACTATGGACAATGTGTTTACACAAATGTTCAAAGGCAAAGGTGCTGATAAGCTGATTAAAATCATTGAAAAGCATTCTAAAGAAGGAATTGACAAAACAGCGGGATTTAACAGCTCTTTGATCAAGTTTACATCTGGAACAGACACCTATGATGAAATAAAAATGATTGCTGTAAATCGTTTTATAGAGGCAGCTCCAGAACAAATTCATGTGGTGTTTGATTATGCCAAACAAGCATTAGATATTGAAGAAACAATGTATACTCGTATGACAAACCTTCCGCCAGATGAGTTTGTTGATTTCTTGCGCCCCGTTTTTCAGGAAGATGAGTGGAAGCTAATCTTAACAGGGGCTATATTGGGAATGATCGCAGGATTTTTGCAACTCTTGTTGGTTTTATAAAGCATACACAGCCTCGTCCGTGCTGCTAAAGGAACCTTACCCGTCACATCAATACTAAACAACTGCTAAATTGTGTTAATAGAATAATAAGGTAGCTGCATTTTATGTCATTTGTCCCAAGACCTACGTTATTAAAAATATGTTGTCTATTATGTTTTATAGCAATGTTATAACTACTGATAATTAGAAATGTTAGTAGTTGTTATGTAAGGCTTGTTATTCTATCTTATCACTTCTCTATGTCTGCTAAAACACTATACTACGGATCTATTTTGGTCTTGGGGGTAGGTTATTTTATTTTTCTACAAAATAAGCTCCAAGCTAAGAAATTGCAAGAAAAGAATCTATATGAAGTGTCTCAGCAGGAACCATTGTGGGACGAAAGTGTCGAATTAGAGTATACCTCAAGAAAGGAGGAGCTATCGGACTGGGCGAATCAAATGTCTTGGAACGAGCGCATGAAGCAAAAACATACTTCTTTTATCTGTGCAACTTGTGGGGCAGAGGACGAGAGGGTACAGATTGTGTTGCTATCCAATGCAGAATTTATGATTTTGTTGAGAACCAAAGACTCAGAAGAAATTTATGCACATGGTGAAATTATAAAAAGCTACAGCGACAGTACCATTCGCTATGTTTTGGAAGCGCCTGTTTATTCCAAAGAAGAAGGGATTAGTTTACAACAATACAATTTTTCGGGGCGATTTTATCAAAATGATGGAAAACGAATAGAAGATTGGAACACATTTGAGGAGGATTCTAGAACTGTAGAGCAAGTTATGGACGTTTCTTGGAATTCTAATTTTGATACACCTAGTTCCTATCTTGAGCGATGGGTTTTTGAAGAACACAAAAAAGGTTGGAAGAATGCATGGACTGGAGAATTGTATCAAAAAATAGTAAGTGGGCATAAAAAATTATAGTCAAAAAATAGTCTTATTTTTAGTGCTAGTCGAAGAGGAAAAGTGCGGCTTTACCTGCGGTGCTACTGCGTGGTAGCGAGCTAAAGCAAATTTTTCCGATGAAGAGTAGTGCAAAAAGAAGGTTGTTTAGCTGCGCTGCTACTTCGTGGTTTATAGAATTTTTTCTGAACGATTACTTACCTCAACTTATAACACAGTAAACCTCAAACATCCTCAAAGTAATAATTTATAGAATCTTCGAGCAACTGAATCAATTCTTCATCCATATAAGGATAAAGATCAGGAATATCTAAAACGACAATATCTTGATTCTGCAAAGCTGCTCGAAAGCGTTGTTGGATCTTAGATTTGTGTTTGTTTTCCATGACAAATATCACCTCCGCCCATTCAATCATTTTTTGAGTTAGACGCACCTGCGCAGAGCGTTCCGTGCCCGCAGAACGAACATGGAGACCATTTCTATTTTTAAAAATAGTCTCAGCCGTTCGACTTCGCCACTTATTTTTACTACAAACAAAAAGGACTTTAATCATTAGAAGCTCGTCTAGGTGATAAATAACGTTTGTATGCCTTCAGAGCTTCAAGTAGTGCCATTTTTCTCAATGGATATTGAGCATGCAAATCACCTGATGCTTGCTGAAAGTAGTTGTAGAAAGGATCGTTGTACATTTGATTTCCAGCAGCACTATCCTTGGCTGTTGCATATTCTTTGGCTACTGCCATTGCTTGAAGTGCAATACCAACATGTCCTGTCGAGGTTGTTGTTTCATCCAATAATTTGATTAGGATATCCATTTCCTCGATTACTTCCATTGTAGTCATTTGCTATTATTTTAAAGCGTTTAAAATCATTTTATTTATTTAGCAGCAGCAACCTAGCCAACTGTCATTATTAGAATACTTGTAAGCTATAAAAAAACTTACGTTTGATTGATTATCAGTTTTTATTTTCTAGAGAGTAGTGTGAATAATTAACTGTGTAGCAATTGGAAGTAGCAAGTTGATGTTATTCTTTTATAATTTGAATGGACTCACTAGTATCCATATCCGATTCTAGAACAATCAATTTATGCCCCTCTTTCCGTTCTACTTCTATCGCTGCGGTATTGGGAGGAATTTCTCCTAAGTTGTGAGCAATCAAAGTTAGTGTATTGACACCAGGCAATAATGGCACTCGAAATCCTTTTTTATTACGTGTTAGTGTATGCTCTTTGAGGAGAATTTGACCATTAAATTCTAGAGAAATAATATCACCATCTTCTCGATTAGAGTCCCAAACTTGAACCCATATAGAATCTTTAGGAACATGAATGGTTTCTTTCACAATCTGCTTTCTATTACTATAAGCAGGTTTAGCGACTAAAGGTTCCTTGGGAGAAGTACTAGTTGTTGTCTTGGTAGCAACAATATTCATTTCTACCACCGTATCTATTTTTTCTACGGTAGCAAGAACGGGTACAGGAGGACTACTAAATCTTTTCTTTCGGCGTACCCAAATATGTGCAGGGGCACATGTTTTCTTTTTATCATCCCAACTTGTCCAAACTCCTTGTAAGTATTCGTATTTTTTATCTTCCGACCAAGTTAACTGAGCCTCACTAAAACAAAATCCACGATTTCGACTGTTTTTAGTTTCAAATATTTTAGCATCAGCTTTGTAATTAATTCCTTTGTTGCTTGCTGTTGCACGAACTGCAAAACGAGCAAAATGTGTTTTTTTAGAAGCTTCTTCTATGTAGTATTCGCCTGTATAACGGTTTTTTTTCTTGTCGAAAACCAATGTTAATTGCACATTATGCGTATTGGTACCTTCTTTCCATACGCCTCGTTCCCAATATTCCTTATAACCATCCTTAGAAGAAGCCCCTTCACTATGATCCAAATAACCTTCCCATCGTCCAGCCATATTTTGAGCACATAAGATTTGAAAGCTAAACAGGTGCATTAAAAAGACAAATTTTATTTTCATTGATTGAAATTTTGCTGAATAATGTTATTTTTCCCTTTCCTAAAATTAACAGGATTTTATGTTTTTGCAAAGGAAGAGAGTAAAAGTAATTGCAGGATAAAAATAATGTCTATCTAATTGTAAGCATTCAGGGAAAGCCAGCCTTATTTTTCTTGATAGGGGATATTTTGAATGGCGCAAATTTCTTGTAAAAATACTCTTAAAGTAGCAAAGCTTTCAAAATTTCGAATGACAATAGAAAAAGGATCGTAAGACGCACTAGGATTGATGTAACCATGGCATCGAATCTTTTTGACATAGGTTGTTCCATTATTTTGATAGGTAAATACCAAACTTTTAAAATCACTATTAATTTGGCTTTCGGTTCCCAATCCCCATGCCTCAATCTTGACCAAGTCTTTTATTAAAATTGAAACAACTTTATTTTTTGGAAAAAAAGTTCTGTAAATTTCAATTTTATCTGGATGAATATAAAAATCACAGTTGGTTAATTGCAAATACACCAAAACAATTATGGCAAAACAAATCATTAAAGCAACTGTTCCGCCAATAAAAATAGGATCTAAATAGGAACCATCATAAAAGCTAGTACTAATATACAGACTAACAGGAAAGCCAACGGCTAGAAGAAAGAACAAAACCATGCCATCAAACCCTCGAGTAGATGGACTAAAATGCTTTACTTTTTTGTGAGTGAGAATTTCTTGATAACTACTAATGCTGGAGCCATATAAAGCCGTTTCAATTTGAGCAGCTAAGTTATTGACGTCAACTAAGTAATACAGCCCTTTTTCTTCTAAAAGTCGCAGTTTGTTTTGACCAACTTTTTTATACAAAACATTATCCAAAAAATTGATATTATCTTCTTCGTTTTCATAATGTTGCTCTAGTTCTTTAATGTAACCCTTTTCTTTAGCAATACGCCATATATCATCTACCCATAACAAACGTTGGGTCTCCTCTAGTACTCTATAAGCTAGTTCTAAATACGTCATAAGAAGAAGATAGGTCGATATAATAAGTAAGTGTCCTAAAGGAACCATGCCATCAAAACAGCTCTTTTTAGCGTAGGAACTTTGGGAATATTACTTGAATAAATAGTTATAATATTTGATGATTAGTTAAATCATTACTCCATTGAGACCAAGTGGTAGCAGCGCAGCAAGTGACAAAGCGAACGAACTAACGGAGTATTATTAAATATAACGTTTATGTTTTGTTTTTTTGATAAAATCAGCTATTTTTCAAGCATTTAAGACTTAATAAGGTGGTTTTTGCCTAATGATACAAGCGTTGACAGATCAATTCAAGCATTTAGAAAATGGTCTTCTTGGAGTTGCGGAACTCGTTGTTTGGAAAGATTTTAAGAGATGGTATCAATTTCTTGAAATCGAAGAATGTAGTATGTTCCAGACTTTTCCATATCTTTTTGAATGCTTCCATTTAATTGTATCGCTAATTGCTGAATTAGACGAAGCCCCAAAGATTTTTGCTTTTGAGAATTAAAATCCCCTGTATAACCTGGACCATTATCACCAATTTCCAATAGAAAGTTAGGAGCATCTAAAATTTGCATTTTTAGAGTTAATTGACCTGTTTGAGCATCTGGCATTCCGTATTTAAGAGCATTGGTAATGATTTCTGTAATTAACAATCCTAAGGGAATAGCCGTGTCTATGTTTAGAAACAATTCAGGAACATCAAGATCTATTTTTACTTGATGGTTGATGCCTTTAAAGGAGGATACCAGTTTTTCTACCAATTGATCTAAGTAACTTTTATAATTAATTTTAGACAAATCGTTAGATTGATACAGCATTTCATGAATCATTGCCATAGAATTAATTCTATGTTGACTTTGACTAAAAAGCTCTTTGGTGGTAGGGTCAACAATACTATGGCTTTGAAGACTGAGTAGGCTCGTAATTACTTGAAGGTTATTCTTAACACGGTGATGGATTTCTTTGAGTAATAAATCCTTTTCTTTGTTTTTCTCATTGATTTGGGCTAAACTATCAGCAAGCACTTTATTTTTCTTATTCCTCAATCTGAGAATCATCAAGGTGAAAATTAACACACTAAATAAGCTAAGAATAGAAGCCCATTGAAAATAATCTTTGAGCTGATTGTTTTGCTGTTCTACTCGACTCTTATCTTTGAGGTAAGCCAATTCATTTTCTTTCTCATTGATCAAAAACTCTGCTTCAATCTCCAAAGCAAGTTTTTCATTTTGCTGTTGATTAATAACTTTACTTAGGGTAATCCATTTTTTTTGGAACAACAAACAGGAATCTAAAATATTCTGGTGCTCATATATTTCTGTTAATTGCTTATAGGTGGCTAGTAAGGTATTTAAATCCCCTAAATCTTGAGCGATAGTTATGTTTTTTTTGCTCCATAGAGCAGCTTCATGTACCTTATTTTTTGATTTGTTATAACTAGCATAGTTGGTGTAGCACAACATAAGCATTTTAGGATTGTTTGTTATTTGCGCTATGTGATAACTTTGATCGTAAAATAATTTAGCAGAATCATTCTGATTTAATAGAGTATAGATTGCTCCAATATTAGATAGATTGATAATCATTCCCAACGAATCTTGGATAGACATTTTTATGTCAAGTGCTTTTTTGTAAAAAGGCAAGGCATTTTGCCAATCTCCTTGAAGCCGCTTTATCTCTCCCAAATTGTTTAGAATACTAGAAAGAGGCTTAATTTGTTGATTGTTTTCTGCAATTTCACGAGCAATCTCCCAGTATTTTTCGGCTTTGATATACGCTTCTTGATTAAAATAAACACCACCAATTCTATTGTATAAGTTGGCAATTATTTCAGCTTCTTGTGGAGGATAGGAGTGTTTTTTTTCGTTAGAGTCAATGCCCGAAATAATAATATTGGATCGAGTTCGATTCAATTTATTTTTAATAATATTAGTCCCCTTAAATAAACAATCTAATGACTTATTGTGATTTTTTTTGTTGTCGTAAAAGACTCCTAACTTGTAATAAATCTTTGTAAGTAAATGATTGTTCTTTTGTGCGACACCTTTATCAATTAACTGATTAAATGTTTCTGTGGCCTCTGCATACTTTTGTTGTTCATACAACAATTTGCCTTTGTCAAACAGCAAGTCTAATGATTTGGACAAAGTTTGTGCTGTACCAATAACATTGTATAGGCAACAAAAAAGAATGATACAGACTTTATAGTGATTCATTTATAGGGAGTTATAAGATGGTAACATAGGACAAGTTATTCCAGTAAATTTACAAAAAAAAGAATGTATAGAAGTAATTATTCCCCCAAAAAACAAGCAGCATCCATCTAGTCGCAGTGGAGATGACTGTTGTTATTAGGTTTTTTACTAAAATAGTCTATTTATAATGAGGATATACCGCTTAATTAGGTACAAGTATCTTGCCTAAAAAAGAAGTAATCGTGTTGTAACGTTAAATAGATCAACTTTTTTAACAGTAGTAGTTAGCTGCGCTGCTACTTCGTGGTTTCAACGAACTATTGTAACAGAGAATAGCAATTTGTGTTTACAACGCAAGAACTATTAGACTATATGTTTGGTTAGCTTTGCGGATAGTTTGAAAGATTGATTAGGTGAAAACTTTAAAAGTTGTAGCATTGGACAAGCTTTGTTTTGAAGAGGACAATGAAAGTGAGCTGGAATTATTCCCTTTTGACCTACTGTTATAGCTTGTTGATGCGCAGAACAAACTCCTCCAACATGAATGGAAAAGTCTTTTAAATAAATCTCATGATTAACCAAGTATTGGTACAAACCACCAATCGTCCAAAACTCATTTTCAAAATCATCCTCTTCGTCTATAAATTCCCCACAAAGCTCTATTGAAACACCTTCTTCCAAGTCTGTTTCATTATATAGAACGGATATAATTTGCTGTTCTTCCAAACTTAATTCATCCCACCAATTGGTAATATTAGGAATTTGATTGGGCAATAAATTCTCTTGGATTTTTTGTGGTAAGTTAATCATGTGTTATATTTTAGTTTTTAGGTGGAAAACAATTACTAAAGTTTTTGTGCAAGGCAAAGGGGGACACTTCTTGGAGGATTGTAGATTACCAATATTTGAAAACAGGATACTCTATCGGTTGATTATTTACGCCAAGTTGGTAAAGCACTTTGTCAAAGAAATTCCAAGTAACCAAACCATCGTCAGATTGAGGCTCTAATAAGTAAAAAATTAAGTTGGCCAAAGGTTGAGCAAGGTCAACTTTATAAGAACCTTTTGGGAACGATTTATTCGCAGGCGCAAAGTTTCCTTTTAAAGTGACCATATTATGTCGTTCAAAAGGTTTTTTATTTACATCTAATTGTTCAATCGTAAAAACTTCACCAGAAAAGCTAGTTTTTTGTGTCAGTTCTTCTACTACGATACCATGTGCTCGCAAATGCTCTACAATGTTTTTTAATTCGGCAGGGAGAATATAACCTCTAGGAACAGTAGAAGTAACAGTGGCTTCAAAAGCGCTATAATTGGTAACATTAGGAACATCAATTCTATTAGCAGTACGTGCGTATTTTGTTTTTCCTGTACTATCGGTATAAGGAAGGTATTCATAAGTTCTCAACTGAAACGGCTTTGTTGTTGGTACCATCTTAAAACGAACGCCATTTTTGTAAGTACCTGCTTGGGTTTTTATTTTATGGATGGTTTCAGTGGCGCTTTTTTTATTAATGGTCATAATTTGTCGTCCATGCAAACTAGTATATTCAAGTATTTCTAAGGCAAACTTATGAGCAGAATTAATACGATGATAAAATTTGTCATGTGCAAATGTTTCACTAAGAATGGCCATTTTGTTACGCAAACCGAACTGATTGACCAGATAACGAGGGTGGTGATTATAGGTGTAGAATTTTTTAGGAGGCCAACCTTCCGCCAATGAATAACCGCCATAGATATCAAAATGCAAATCGTATTTATCTAGGACATTTTTTTTGATTTTAGGCAACATGACATCCTTAGTATAATCAGAGGTAGCAGGATGACCTGCGTAATGATAACTATGCGCATAGGTTAGTTCATTGCCATGCCAAACCCCATTGGTTGTGTGCATATCGACAAAAACATCAGGGTCCCATTTTAGAATTAAATTTTTCATCAATCCTTTGGTTTCTACCGCGTCCATTTTTATTCCATCTCGATTCAAATCCCAATCCCCACCACTACGCCGGCTTCCCGCTAGATGAGGACAATGCTCTTGAGATTTTCGATGTTCAGAAGAAAGTTTGTTATTGCCATCTGGATTATAATTAGGAACAAAAATAACAATTTGATTATTGAGCAAATAGGCTTTGTCACCGAATAAGATTTCTCTCATTAAAATCATCAATGCTTCCTTGCCTTCTACCTCTCCACCATGAATATTACCTTGAAAATAGATAATTGGTTTTCCAGAGGCTTTTGCTTCTTCTGGTGTCCTAACAGCAGGATTAGCCATGACGACCAATGGAACTGACCGACCGCTATCGCTTATCAGCAAAACTTCTGTATGGACTTGATCGCTTCTTTTTTGAATGGCTTCAACAAAGGCAACCACTTCCTCAGAGGTAGATGTTTTCTCAAAAGCTGTTTTTTCAGGTGTCGTGAGCAATTCAAAAGGTAATTGAGCTGCTATTTCTAGGCTAAAAAAAAGAAATAGGAGAGTTGTTAAAAAAACTTTCATAAGTTATTGATTGAGTAAGTCAAAACAAGGAGCAAAATGTGAAGCTGGCATTGCTTTTTTGGATGTAAAAAACTCTATAGGAAAAGTAGTCATCGTGGTGGCTAAAGAAATTTTACTGCGCAAATGGTTGATGGTGCCTTCATTGCCATCCAATATACGAATGTGCGAAGGAATAAGCGTTTGGATGATTGGTTTGAAATAGATAAAATGAGTGCAACCTAATACAATGGAGTCAAACTCTTCCCAGTTGATGTTTTGAAAAGAATGGTTGAGGTAGTGAACAACCTCAATGCCATTAAAATTAAAGTTTTCGGCAAAAGTGACCAAACCTTGAAGTGAAAGACGTTTGACCTTGTCGGTAGCATTTAGATTTTCGATGAGCAACTGAAGTTTGTTTTCTGCCAAGGTTTTTTTTGTTGCACAAATCAGTGTTTTTTTATGTTTGGCCAATTCGATGGCAGGTTTGACAGCTGGTTCCATGCCTATGATTGGAATGGTATATTGTTGGCGCAAATCCTTGACAACAACACTAGTGGCCGTATTGCAGGCCAAAACTAAAGCTTTAAGATCTTGTTGCATTAAAAATTCAACGGCATCAAATACCAAGGTTTTGATCGCAGCAGTAGACTGAATGCCATAAGGCGCATTATCAGAATCTGCAAAATAGATATACTGCTCGTTTGGCATTTGCTTTAAAGCTTCGTGCAATACCGTTAAGCCACCCAACCCAGAATCAAAAAATGCCAATTTCTTCATGTATTACTTTGCCTATTTAAAAATATTTAATGTTCTATTTTGTATTAGTAAAAGTACAAAAAAGCCCCAAGTAGCGAAAGCTACTTGGGGCAAATTCCACATTTCATGAGTTTTTGTTCTTGGAGAGGAATTATTCTTTGATAATTTTTTCTGTCAATTGAGTACTTCCGTTAACAATGTGAAGGATATACATACCACTGATTTCTTTACTCAAGTCAATTTCGATGGTATTCGTATCTTGAACTTGTTTTTCTATTACAATTTGCCCCAATGTATTGAGAACTTGAATGCTCGTTTCCGAAGTTTCAGCATTTTTTAGCTGAACATTAACCAAGCCTGTTGTTGGATTGGGGAAGGTTTCAACACTTGTTGGTTCAAAATTCAAGCTGTTGTTATCGTTAGAAACCTGCTCACGTCTTACTTTTCTAAAGTTGTCCAACCAAGTAAATTGATTAACAAACACTTGACAGTGACTAGGAGACTCTCTTCTTAATGTAACTGTATATTCAACCCCAGTTGTATAAGAGAAGCGAATACCAGAACCATAAGGAGCCGTAGAAATGGTAGTTCCAAATTCATCAACAACTGTCCATATATCATTGACTCCAGACATGCTAACATTGGGTTGGCAAGAAACCTGATTTCCAAACAAAGGCGTAAAGCTAAAGGCTGCATTACCGTGGTTGTTGTAAACTTGCAATAAGTCAGTTACGGTGATGCTAATGGTTTCTGTACATCCATTGGCATTCACAACAGCTGTGTAGGTACCTGGTCCAAGGTAAGGAACTTGATAGCCTGGACCTGAGTTGGCAATAGAAACGGTTGTTCCGTTTTCGTCCGTATAAGTCCAGTCGAAGCTATAGCGAATTGGTCCAAATGGATCGCTATGCCAACCAACGTAACTAGGGCCACGCTCTGTTAAAGAACAGTAGGTAATATTAGCAGGGTGCTTGATGCCAACTCCTGGATCGTATACTGTAAACGTGTGTCTAACTTCACAGCCAAACTCATCATAAGCTCTTACTGTGTAGGTCCCATAAGATGAAGGCGTAAAGTAAGGTCCTGTTCCTACAGAAAATGGAACGCCAAATTGTGTCCAGATGTAGGTAATGCCAGGTTGTCCTACAATACCACCAGAGGTAGCAAAGATGGGTTGGAAATTGCTATTACAGAATGCATAAGCACTTTGCATATTTAGGACAATTTCTGGATGAATAATCATCTCATAAGTCTTGGTACAGGTAAGACCATTTTTAGAGTAGGTATATTCAAATGTGTAGGTTCCTGCACCTGTTGTAGGACCATCTAGAAGATAAGGGAAATTAAACACATTAGCATTGGCATCAAATATAACAGCACCGTTGACTGTCAGTGATAAAGGAGTTGTAGAATTGCCATACAGTGCATCGTAATCATTTTGCGTGAACTGAGTACTTTGGTTGTAACACAATTGGTTGGGCATAGATAACTCTACATCAGGATTACTAACTCTAATCGTGAAAGCATCTGTTGTTGTACAACCTGTTGTATGTGTGATGTCTACAGTATAGTTTGTGGTTACTGTTGGAGCAGTTATATTGGGATTGCTAGGACTCCAATTGCTATAGGTAAAACCACTAGCCGTAGGAATTGTAACGGCATCGCCAGGGCAAATAGTTTGATCAGCTACAGATGTACTTGGTGCTAAATTAAGTGGAACAAAAGCCGTACGAATTCCACAGTTGTATGGGTGAACACTATTTCCGATAATACTAGAAGAAAATACCAAATAAGGAGTGGTGTAGTTTACAGGAGGAACTGTTATAGTAATGGATGATCCCCAAGACCATGTAGGAAAGTGTACTGGTGAGGTAGAGCAACCTGATCCGCCACCAGAAGGGCAGATATCTGCAATTAGTGTTACAGAAGCCCCAAATGTATTGCTGCCGCCAATAGAAATTTGCCCTTTTGAACCAGGAACACTACCATCGAAATTATGTTGACTGCCATTTTTGTAACAAAATTGTTGTATAATTAATTGGTCTCCAGGACAAACTTGTTGAGTGATTGGACTGGTAGTAATAATTTGAGTAGCATTATCTGTTGAGCCGTTAAATGTACCTAGGTAGTTAGCAGGAGTGACAGAGTTTCTCCAAATCTTAAAAGAAAAATCGATTTCAACTTGAGCAGATACACTACCAATTGTCAAAAAGCAAGCACTAAAGAATGCAATTAAAAAATTAAATTTCATATTTATCAGGTTTTAATTAAAAAATAAAATAATGGAATTTTTAGACAAAAAAAGAGTTCGTTACGTTATTATAATAGAGAAAGTACTATTATATGTATATTGTTGATAACCCCATTTCTTATCTACAAAAATATAATTGATTTGATATTTTATATAACCAATATTTATTGTTTCTTTACATCCCTAATTGAATTAGAATTGAAATAAATAATTGATTTTTAAAAGATTAGTTGCCATGTCAATTACACCCAAAAGCAATTTATTAGAACTCATAAACTCTCTAAGTACCAGCGAAAAAAGATATTTAAAACAATTCATAAACAAATCAGGAGAAACAAAAAGCAACCATGCTAAACTGTTGAATGCAATCGAAAAACAGGAAGTATATGACGAAGAAAAATTAAAGAAAAAACTAAAAAACACGACAATTGTCAAACAGTGGAGTCGCGTCAAAAATTACTTGTACAACTACATCCTCCGAGTCCTACAAAATTACTATCAACAAGATGCTGAGTTTGAAATTTTAAATAACCTACAACAGATTTTTTTGCTTTATAAAAAAGGAATTTATGAAGATGCCTATAAACTGTTGATGAAAACAAAATATTTGGTCTACGAGGGAAGTTATCCAACACTGCTTCCTTTTATTGCGGATTGGGAAATGAGGATGGGGCATATTGTACATCATCGTGTCTTGGAAAGTGAGCCGATTAATTATGAAGAAAATAATCAATGGGCAATAGATGTCGCTAGCAATCTACTGTTTTACAATAAGATTCGCGTAGATGTTATGAGCAACAAAATGAATAAAGGGCGTTATCTTAGAATGAAGGATGGCAATGAAGTCATTTTAAATAAAGATATCTTTTGTTCTTTGGATTTGGCTAAAAGTCCAATGGCAAAGTGGTCTTTCTTGTCTTTAAAAAATCTATTATACGGACAACAAGGAGCTTATCTAAAGGGATTTTATGAAATGAAAAAATGCATGGAATTGCATGAGGAATACCCTTTGCTAGAAAAGCAAACACCATTTTCATACATTACTACTATTAATAATTTTATTATAGATGCCATAGAGACAGAGAATTGGGAAGATATACCATTTGTTATTGAAAAAATAGATGCGTGTATTAAAGAAAACAAAGCGTCTACGGTTCATGTTTTGTTGACGAGCATTAAATACAATGCCTTGCTAAAGACTAGTATTGGACAGTTAAATTATGAAAAAGGGTTGGAGTATGCAGAACTAGCAGAAGAGTTTGTTGCTCAGAATGAACATGTAACTAATATGTATGTACAAGCACATTTGTTGTTGCACTATTCTGCTCATATTTACGTTGTAAAAGGGGCTTATGATAAGGCGTTGGTTGCTATTGAAAAATTGGAGAAAATCCAGAGAATTCCTATTTTTAGAACGGCTATTTTGCTACTAAAACTTATCTGTTTGTATGAACAGGATGAAGTATTGTTGCTACCATATACCTTGCGTTCTGTGTACCGAAATTTGTTGGGCAAGAAAGATTTGTATGGTGTAGAGCGTATTATCTTAAATTTGCTAAAAGCTGGGATGAAAGTTGTTTCAAAAGAAGAACTGGCAAAAGTATTTCAAAAGTATTTGGTTAAGTTAGAAGAGTATATTGCTAGTGCACCTAAAGAAGAATTAGAATTGCTGCAACACTTTAATTATGTCGCTTGGGTGGAAAGCAAAGCCAAGCAGCTTCCATTAGAAGAGGTCTTAGAAAGAAGCTTAGGAGAGAAAGCAGCGCAAAAATAAAGTGAAGAAAAGATAATTCTATGCTAGAATAAGAGTATCTTTAGCAGTCCAAGAATGATTCCAATTATTAGACAAAACAATTGATAATAGGTAATAATATTGCTAGGTTGAAACAACGTAGTAGCACAAAGGAGCTGCTTACGGAGTATTATAATAAGTAATCGTTCAAAAAATACTTAGACTAAAAAAGAATAGAAGCAAAATGGGAAAAAATAAGAACGAAGAAGAGTTTGATTATGACTACGATTATGATTACAACTACGATTATGATTATAAAAATCAAGGTAAAAAACAGCAAGAATCGGCTGATGAACTGGATGATGAGGCAAATGTAAGAGATAGCAATGGAAATGTTTTGAGAGATGGAGATGCTGTGATGCCTATTAAAGATTTGAAGGTTAAAGGGGCTTCGCTAAACTTAAAACGTGGAACGGTTATTAAGGGAATCCGTCTAACAGGAGATGATAATGCTGTAGAGTGTCGAATAGGGAAAAAGACAATTGTCTTGAAAACGGAGTTTTTGAAAAAGAAATAATTGTTTGTATCAAGACTAAGTATCTCTAAAATGCAATAGGTCGCAAATGATCTTTTAACACAGCCAAAGGGGCAATTATTAGAGCAATGTTTTTAGGAAATTGATGTATTGAGGATGATAATTCATACCATTGTGCCCCGCTTTTGGGAGGGCAATAAACTGGTCGGTAGGTTTTAAAAGTTTTTGGAGACGTACGGATGAGTTAAAGGGAATTACTTGGTCTTGGTCTCCATGAAAAATGCTAATCGGAACAGTTATTTGTGGCAAATAGCGGTATGTTTCAAAGCGATATTTCAGCAAAAAGGTAGGGATAAAGGCATAGTATGTTTGCATCATGTCTACTAAACTGTAGTAAGGTGCTTTTAAAATTAATTGTTGTGCTTCGTTGTTAGCTGCCAAGTAGGCAGCAACTCCTGTACCAATGGAATAGCCTATGATGGTAATTTTTTCTGAAGGATATTGTTGCTTCGCCCAATCATAGGCTTTTTGGGCATCTCCAAAAAATTGTGCCTCACTGTAAATGCTTCCTGTACTCTTACCAAAACCCCGATAATCTAATAGAAAAATATCATAGCCTAAATTCAAATAAATTGGAGCGATTCGCCCCCAGCCATTTAAGGCACCTGCATTGCCATGCAAATAAAAGATGAGTCCTTTAGAAGAGTCTTGTTTGAACCAAAGCCCGTTTAATTGCTCAGGTGGATCAACTGGAATTTGAACTTCTTCAAAAGGACGTTGAAAAGAAAATTCAAAATTTGAAGGCAACTGGCGAGGAAAGAAAATTAATTTTTCTTGAAAAAAATACAACCCAATACAAATCACTAGGTATAAAAATAGAAGGGTTTTTAAAGTAGCTTTGATAAACTTTTTGAGTGATTTCATAGAAGCGTTATTATTTTTGTCGTTTTGTAGCGCTTTAGATGTCTTTGGCAGAAGTGTTTTAAATAGGTTCACCAATTAGATACATTTTATTCCCTGCTTTTCCTTTTATAATGCCCTTTTTCCATGTATAATTATCAGAAGGTAATTGTGCCAAAATTTCATCCCAATCGGCTAGGGTGTAGGTTCTAGCGTTAGAAACGGCGCCATCCCAAGCAATAAAAATGGGAAGTAAAGGAATTAAATAAGTAAAAATGATTTGTCGAAAACTGAGAGGTCGAACAAATGGCGTAAGAAAAAAGACCATTAAGAAACTTGTAGGGATGGCTAACCACCAAAGAATAAACGGCAGGCTATTGTCACTAATCTCATAAATACAAATTGGCTGTCGATCCTGTTGTGCAGCACGAAGAATGTTTTGTGCTGTTTCGGGACGCATATGATGCATACTACAAACCATGGTGCGAAGACCTTCTTTCCCTTTTGAAACATTGGTTGCATCTACAGGCTCGGTTAGGTAACTAAGGTTCGGGTCTTTTTGCGCATTAATTTGGGCTGCAACTTCTGTATTGGGGTAGAGGTCTGTCAAAGTTAAGGACAAGTTAGAAAAATCATATTGAGTTTCTAAAACTTGTTTAACCTCTTCCATTGGTCCTCCAGCACCTGAACATAGGTCTATAATTTGATGCGTATTCGTTCTTTTTAAAACAGGAGCAAGTAGTTGCGCTACATCATCTGCCGATCCCAACAATCGATGCATGGTGAGGATGTAACGAGTCATGCTCATTCTCAAAAAATTAGGAAACCAGTGAAAGTCTTCAAACTCAAATAGGTGGATGCGTTTCATAGTGGTATGATATTTCAATTTAGCGAATAGAGATGCCAATAGTAAATTTATAATTTTTATAAAATCAAAGGAACAAAAATTCTATTAAAATGATTGTATTGTTGTATTTTACATCATACAATTTACGAGTATCAATTCTTAAGAACGATTATTTACTATAAATCTTTAAAAACTATGTTCGATTGGTTTTTTAATTTATTTAAAACAAAAAAAGAGGAAGAAGAGCCTATAAAAGTTGACTACAGTGTGCATGATTTGGGAACAGGGTTTCTTCTGGATTACAATATGGAAAGTTGGGAGGTTTTGGCTTCTTATACTTACCGCTACAAAGGGTATTCATCCAAAGAATATAAAATTAGATCAAGCTCAGAAACAAGATTCTTGAACGTGTCGGATAGCAATAGTTTGTTATTAGGACTTAGTAGAGAAGCGAATATTAATAACATAGATAGCGGTTTGCGTTCTAGTGTTGCTATGGGGCAACCTTTAACACGGATTACTTGGAATGGAGAAACGTATTCGTTGAAAGAGTCTGCCAAAGGACAGTTTGCTGATGATGCGATACAAGATTGGGCTAATTTTTCTAGTTGGGAGTATGTTAATGCAGCCAATACGAAGTTTATTTATGTTTCCAAATGGGAAGATAATTCGATAGAGTGTTATGTTGGAGAGTACCTTAAAGAACATGAAATTTCAAATATCTTAGCGAGTACTTGAAGGTCACGTAAGAGTGGTATGAGAAAAGGATGTGGAATCTTGTTCTTATTTATGTTGGTTTCTCTGTTTTTAAACCTCTTGCCCTTTAGTTGTAATAATGCTGATATAACCGAAGACCCCGTTCGATTATTGATCGAACAAGAGTCGATGGAGCCAATGTTCACCATATTGCTCTTTGATATGGATCAAGAGGGTGTTTTTTCTAAGACGTACAAACATCGTTATCGGGTTATTAAAGAAGAAAATGGTAAGGTGGTTGGCAAGGATACCAAATGGTACAATGTGCCTTCTAGTTATTTTCAGCAGAATGAAAATAATTTAGGTATGGAAATGGCGGCTAAAGATAGTACTGGAAAAATTGCTCGAACAATAGGACCACCTGGTTATACCAACTACATCGGAAATCCTAGATACGGTTATTGGGGAGATGGTACAAGCCAGCCTGATTCGTTGTCTAACAATGGTGCCAATGTGGCGACTAATTTTTGGTATTTTTATCCTAAATACACCAATATTCGAGAATTGCTACAACTTCCAGCAGGTAAGATTTATCAAAAAGACCACAAAGAGGCTAGAAATTATTACAATCGAGGATTTATTTACTACGGAATTATTACCTCTGGAGGACGGCGTAGGTATGGAACGTATAGCAACCACTATCGTACGAATACTTATAACAAACGATGGTCTAGAGGGGGAGGAGGATATGGAAAGTAGTTGCTCGTTGTCTTGGGAAGCGTACTTTTATCTTATCAAAGGTGTTTAAATGGAATGTCAATAAACATTATTGTGTGGTTCCCACGAAGTGATTTTATGTAATTTTTGCCAAAGTACTAAGGTTAAATTGAATTAAAAATGAAAGAATATCTAGAAGTCAGTTATTGGGGAGAACCTTTTATTTATATGTTGGTAGGGTTTCTCTTATTTTTGAGTGGAAAGTTGTTGTATCAATTGCTACACAAAGGAGTAGATGTTGATGCAGAAATGGTGGATAAAGATAATCTAGCATTTGCAGTCACTCATGTGGGGTATTTTGTAGGATTGTTGTTGGCAATATGTGGCTCTATGTCTGGTATCAAACACGATTCGTTAATACATGATATAGGAATTACAATGGGATTTGGTTTGGGAGCCATTGTCCTGTTGAATATAGCGATTATTATCAACGACAGAATTATTTTTGGTGGCTTAGAATTGAAAAAAAGCATTGTCGAAAAGGGAACAGTTGCTGTTGGAATTGTAGAATCTGCTAATTCTATTGCCAATGGTTTAATTATTTATGGAGTACTAACAGTAGAGTCGGAACATATTTTTGTTGCCTTAGTTTTTTGGTTGGTGGCACAAATTTTAGTGATTTTTATGGCAATGGTTTACAATAAAATCATGCCCTATGATGTGTTTTCAAAAATCTATGCAGGCAATGCGGCTGTTGCTGTTGCTTTAGCAGGTTTTTTGGTTGGAATGGCTAATATTATACGCTATGCAATAGAATCGGAGCACAGCGATTGGGCAGAATCTGCTGTTGCAATAGGCATCCAACTCGTAGTCGCAATGATTGCGTTTCCTGTTTTTCGTTTTTTGACAGACAAACTTTTATTGCCTAAGAGAAGTATTACAGATGAATTGGTTCATCAAGAAAAACCTAATTTTGGTGTCGGCTTGGTAGAAGCATTCGCTTATGTTAGTGCTTCTGTATTAATTATTATTTCATTGTAGGGTATCGCTGATAGAAGTAAAATGGAGGATCGGAAAAAGGGACATTCTTTGATATTAATGACCGCACTTTTTGCAACAGGTCTGTCTGGAATTGTAGCAGAGTATGTATTAGCAACGTTGGCAACTTACTTTTTGGGCGACTCGGTTTTTCAGTGGACGATCGTACTTTCTCTAATGTTGTTTTCAATGGGACTGGGCAGTCGTTTTAGCCAAAATTTTAAGAAAAATCTATTAGAGACATTTATAGTTATAGAGTTAATTCTTTCTATCTTAATCTCTCTTTGTGCCCTTATTACATACCTAATTATGCCTTATACTACTAGTATTTGGTTGGTCATGTATTTAATGGCAATTGTGATTGGTCTGTTGATTGGGATGGAAATTCCCTTGGTAACTCGAATCAATCAAGATTACAAACCATTGCGTACCAATATTTCTGGTGTAATGGAAAAAGACTATTATGGCAGCTTATTTGGAGGCTTGTTTTTTGCGTTTATTGGTATTCGTTACTTGGGTTTAACGTACACGCCCTTTGTTGTTGGAGGAGTCAACTTCTTTGTTGCTTTGTTGTTGTTTTATTATCTAAGAAGAGTCATTATTATCGAAAAAAAAGGGCGGTTGCAATTCGGCTTTGCGATTACTGGTGCCATCTTAGCCATTGGACTATTTCTAGCCGAGCCAATTGTCTTGTTTGGAGAACAGAGTCGTTATCGAGAAAAAGTAGTCTTTACCCAACAAACGCCTTATCAAAAAATTACTGTTACCCAGTGGCAAGGAGATTATTGGTTGTACCTCAATACAGGCAAACAACTAAGTACCTTTGATGAATGGATGTACCACGAACCATTGGTGCACCCAGCGATGCAATTGGCAAAGTCGCACAAAAATATCTTAATTATGGGAGCAGGGGATGGCTGTGCCATACGAGAGGTATTAAAATACAAAGATGTTGAACGTATTGTGTTGGTTGATTTGGATCCAGAAATGACGGAGATTGGAAAGAATCACCCTATCTTCAAGCAGCTGAATCAATCGGCTTATTTTTCACCTAAGTTGGAAGTGATCAATGCGGATGCCTTTAATTATGTAGAGTCTACCAAGGCTTTCTATGATGTTATTATTGCCGATTTTCCTGATCCCAAAAGTGTAGAAGTCAATCGACTATATACCCGAGAGTTTTATCAAATTTGCAAAAAAAGATTACGCCCCAACGGTGTATTTATTACTCAAGCTGCCAGCCCTTATTATACCACCAAAGCATTTAGAACCATCGAAAAAACAATCAAAGCAGCTGGTATGAATGTTGTCCCTATCCACAACCATATTTATACGTTTGGAGAATGGGGTTGGGTGATTGCCATGAAAGAACCGCCTTCGGAAGCTATAAAAAAAGAACTACAAACGCTGACGTTTGAGGGAATTGATGTTCGATGGATTAACCAAGAAAGTATGTTAATGATGACTTCTTTTGGAAGGGATTTGGTAAAGGTAGATACGGCAGATTTGGAAGTAAATACCATTCATAATCCTGTTTTGTATCGTACCTATGCAGAAGGGAACTGGTCGTATTATTTTTAATTATGTGGTTGTTCTCCAAACATATAGATTTAGCAGCCTTATACCTCCCTATATGGTTGTGTTGGATGGTGTTATTTAATTTGCCTTCAGAATATTTGCAAGCAGATATTCCACTTTGGGTTTGGGTGCTATTTGTTTTGTGTATTGATGTGGGACATGTGTGGAGCACCATTTTTAGAACCTATTTAGACAAAGAAGAATTTAGAGAACACAAAACGTTGTTGATGGTGGCTCCCTTAATTAGTTTTGTTGTTGTTGCAACGATTGCTTTTATTTCCACCTTTTGGTTTTGGCGATTATTGGCTTACTTGGCTTTGTTTCATTTTGTAAAGCAACAATACGGATTTTTGGCATTGTATAAGATGAAGGCACAAGATTTTGGAATCAAAAAAATCTTTCAAGATAAATGGGTGTTGTACTTAGCAACACTGTACCCTGTTGTTTATTGGCATTTTGCCGAAGGACTTTATTTTAGTTGGTTTGTAACAAATGATTTTATTAACCTTCGGTCTTTATTTGATATTTCTTCTCGATTTTGGGTGCTTTTTTTTCAACCTTTAAACATTTTGTATTGGTTGATTATCATAGCTTGGACGGTCGAAGAATGGCAACGTTCTCACAAAGTCAATACAGGAAAAATTCTATGGATGTTGACAACGGCTATTAATTGGTATGTGGGAATTGTCTATTTTAATTCAGATTTGGCATTTACCGTTACCAATGTGGTTGCACATGGCATACCTTATTTGACCTTGATAATTTATTATCAATACCAAAAAAAAGGAATAAAAGGAGATGGATTAACAACAGCATATCGAGTGGCTGCGGCTATTTTGCCTGTCGTTTTTTTCTTGGGCTGGCTAGAAGAGTATTTTTGGGATATGCTTATTTATGGAGATCGAGGATACTTTTTTGGTGCTGTCATTGCTTACCCATTTGACTTGTTGCAAAGTCCTTTAGCCCAAGCTATTGGTATTGGTTGTTTAGCATTGCCACAATTGACCCACTATATCATTGATGGGTTTATTTGGAAATCAAACGAGTCAAACCCCTATGTCAGACAGATATTTAAAAATGGATCAAAATAGCAGTATGAATCGACGTGAGTTTGTAAAATTTGGAGCTTTGGCATTAAGCCCTATCTTGGTTAAGTTTTTGAATGATTGGACGCAAGGAACGACTGAAAATGATTTTGATATTGAAATTTTATCCGATGCAGGAGTCGGACATTTGCTTTGGGAAAGCAAGGATTATCCTCAAGGAGAAACCTTAGAAACTTCTTATTTGATAGTTGGAGGAGGTATTGCAGGGTTGAGTGCCGCTTATGAATTAAAGAACGAAGACTTTTTACTCTGTGAATTATCGGATTATTTGGGAGGAAGCTCTTCCGCCAATACGCACCAAGATCAATACTTTTCTCAAGGTGCACATTATGACTTGGCTTATCCAAAGTATTATGGAAAAGACTTGTTGGAGGCTTTATTTGACTTGGATATTATTGATTATAATTACCAAAAAGAAGAATGGGTTTTTGTAGACAAACAATTCCTGATTCAACCCAAGAAAGCAAGTCAAAGCTTTGATCAAGGTATTTTTAGGGCAGATGTATTGCCAGAAGGAAAGCTCAAAGAAAGTTTTGAAGCCTTATTGCGTCCTTTTGTTGGTCAGATGCCCATGCCTACCACTTCCATATCAAGAGAGTTTCATTATTTAAACCAACTTACTTTCAAGGAGTTTTTGGAACAGCATCTTACCTTAGATGATGCTTTTGTGCAAGCCATAGATTATGCTATGTTAGATGATTGGGGAGCTACTTCTGAGGTTGTTTCTGCGTTGGCTGGAGTACATTATTATACCTGTCGATCGTATTTTGATGGGAATCCAGAACTTTTTTCCCCACCGCAAGGCAATGCTTATTTTGCTCAACAATTTATTCGAAAAATTCCACAAGAACGCTTATTAACCAATCGCTTGGTAAAGCAAATAGAGCGTTCCTCAACAGGCTTTAGTGTGAACGTTATAGATGTCAAACAAAAAAAGATTGTCACCATCAAAACTTCAAAGATTGTCTATGCAGCACACAAACACGCTTTAAAATACATCTACCCAGAAGCTTATCCTTTGTTTCAACAGACAACATATGCCCCTTGGATTGTTGTCAATATTGTGCTGAATAAAGCCGTTACAACGCCTGTTTATTGGCAGAATGAATACCTTTCAGGAGAACAAGCTTTTATGGGCTTTGTCGATTCGGGGGCACAGTACCAACCCTTGACGACTAGAAGAACTTTAACAGCTTATTATTGTTTGCCAACGGAACAACGAAAGGAGTTATTAAACATAGAACAAATAGCTCCCTCGTTGGTAGAACAAAGTATTGTTGCTATAGAAGAGGTGCTGCAACAGTCGATTCGACAGGATATTGAAAAAGTTTACATAAAAGCAATGGGACATGCCATGCCGATTCCAAAACCTCACTTTTTGCTTCAAAACCATAATGCCAATGCTAGGGATACAGGAATTGCCTATGCTGGAGTCGATGCTGGGCACTTGCCTTTGTTTTTTGAAGCCGCTAATTCTGGCTTGCAAGCTGCTCGTTTGTTAAAAGGGTAGTGTAAGGTGCTCAAATTCTTTAATTTGGATGGTAATAAATCAAAGGCTTTTGAGTAATGTTCCAACGATGCAACATTTTGGACTGTGGAGATATGTATTGATGAGGAGGAATTGGTTCCCAAGATAAGATGCTGCAATCAGGAATTAAAACAGGTTCCTCGGTAGCCTCTGATAGTTGAAATAAGGTGCTTCGTTCACAACTATTACGAACAGGATAAAGGGACAAGGAATCGATTATAGTAACCAATGTAACAACGGCTAGAATGGCTGTTTTAAGTTTTTGAGCAGAAGATTTGGAAAGTGATTGGAGCAATAAATTAGCAGTAGCTCCTAATAGAATAAAAAGTCCAAATGTAATCGGAAGCATCGTGTCAAATCGGATGATTAAATTGCGGTAGCCTCGATAACCGCCAAAAGGAAGCAATACGGTGTAAATGAGAATGAAGATTATAATGTATTTTGCAATCGTTAGCAGCTTTTTTAAGGCATCCGATGGGTGATAACGGTGTAAAAAATAGAGGGCAATGGTTGTCAATATTACAATGGTCAGAGGTGTTGTTTTTACTAAAAATAAAATCTTAAAGATGCCCGCAGCTAACAAATCAAATCGCTCTAAGACACTAGGAAGTGCTGTTGGATTCTCAGTGTTAAATGTTCCTAAGTAAAACGAGTATAGCCCCAGTAAGATGATCCATCCAAAATGAAATAAAATAGGGCGTGGAATTAATGAGATAGCTTTGACAAATTGAGTGACACCGTACCCAGGTTGTTGCTTAAAATTATGCCACCACAAACCCAATAAGGCTAAAGAACTAATTAAGATAGCGGTAGGAGCGTTGATTGGACCATTAAAAATAACAACAAAAGATAACGTTATTAAAAGGAGGTGTTCCCACCATTTGAATTCAAGGGGACGCGTTTGACAATACATTTTAACAAAGGGGTGCATATAGGCTAGCAAGGCTAACAAAGAAAAAGCATAGGCAAAGGTATAGATAATGGATTGGTCTATGACTCTCATTGGAAATAGGAAGCCATAAGGAGAAGCCAAAGACAGGGAGCCAAGTAAAGCAAAAATAAATAAAAATCTTTCGTGGAAAAAAGGTATTCTGGGAGTCACCCAACTAGTTAAAATATACGTAATCCCAATGTGAGTGAATAATTTGTGGATAGCACAAGAGACATAAACACTATCAACTGGATGAATGAAATTTTGTAAAAATAAAGGAAAATGATTAAAGTAAAGGTATGAAAACCAATGCAAAAAGAAACGATTGGGACCAGTATGTGTTTCTCCACTAGATAGCATTTTGAAGCCTAAAGGGTCAGACAAAACAGGGGCATATTCTTCTGATGGAAGAACCATATTGGCTAAGTCTCCTAATAGTGGTGTTTGGAGAAAACAAAAATAACTGGCTATTAAATCAATTATAATAACTAGTATAATGAAGTATCGTAGTGTTTGGTTAGAATTGTTTTGATGCATTGCTCTCCTTTGTTAAACATTTTTAATGCACGATAATGCCTATGAATAAGATTATTTTCTACGTTTTTGTGTTGATTTGGTGCGATTAGGTTGTCAATAAAAAATAAATAGATAGAACAATCCTTCGACGAAGTAGAAAACAAATAAACACATTAGATTACTGATATCGAAACAAACCATTGTAAATTATCTCAGAAGAAGCAATTCGGTAGGCATATATTCCTTGTGTCAATGCTGGCAATTGTACTTGAGTAGAATTACCTTCAAAAGAGTAAGTTGCTATTTTTTGACCTTCTAAATTATAGATACTAACTTGATAGGTTGCTGAAGCCTGTGTTTGGATATGCAATAGTTGTTCCTTGCCAATGGGATTTGGAAAGACAGTAACAGGATTGGGCAAATACTCTTTTTCAACCCTAGGTGCAGTGACTATTGTCGCACTGTCTACTGTGATGACCAATTGTCCCCAAGTTGTTAACGCCAAATGATTTGAGAAACTGAATTCTTGTTGTTGGATGGCATCACAAGTATCTAGCACAACTCCCCAGGTTGCACCATCTGCTCTAGCCGAACGTTGGTATAAGGTATAATCATTAGGAGCGAAAGGAATAGGTGTAAGTGTTTTAAATAGAATACTGTCTAATGCCGTAAATTGGGTATTATGACCATAATTATTAATAATCCAATAACCACCTGTGACCAAGCTGTTGGCAGGGATTTGGTCAGGAGCAACATTGAGACGATTTAAAACCAATGTTCCATCTGAATAAATGCCAGAAGAAGGGGTAGCAAAACACAACTGTGTGGCAGCGCTAACAAAAAGACCACTGTTGTTGACCTCTATTTTTTCACTACGTCCCCCACCAACAGGAGCAGTAGATAGCACTCGGCTAGCTGTACCCAAAAATGTTCCGTGCAGTAAACCACTTCTATCTTGTACCAAGGGTGCTAAAGCATTGAACTGATAATAATGAATTAGATTGGGCTGATCGACAGTATATTTGGTTAGGTGTTGACTTGCTCGAATGGCATCTTGGCTCAAGGCAATGTCCCAAATACAGACTTCATCAATTTTGCCTTTGAAGGTACGGCTAATCCAATTGGCATAGCGCCCAATAGTGATGCCCCCTTTCCAATGAAGAAGCCCCATGTTGGCGGCATAAGTACTGGGAACTCCATTTAAGTAGACCCTTGCTGAATCAGGACTAATCACCAAAGCAACATGTGCCCATTCGTTCGTAGGAACAAACAAACCACTGTTCCACGTCCATTGAGCCCCTGGCCATTGAAAGATGAGTTCATTGTTGTTGCCAAATAGTAGTCCAGCAGGAAAACTATCATTGCTATGGGCAATAATACCCGTATATTGATTTTGAATGTTGTCGGCTTTAATCCATGCCGATAGAGTCATTTGGTTGGTCGTCAACTGAAGTGCCTCTGTTTGAACATAATCATTAGGAGTACTGAGTTGCAGCGCATAGCCAGGGATGGTATCTTTTTCACAAGCACTAGCAATGTGAATAAAATCTGTTAAAACCTGTGTATCGCTTCCCCAAGCATCGCTAACGGTAAGGGTTACATTGTAGCTACCAGAGTTACCAAAAACGACCTTGGGGTTTTCATCTGTAGAACTACTGGGTTGTCCGTTTTCAAATTGCCAAGTATAGCTAGCATTACTTCGAGCGGTAGAATGACTAGCAAAATAGAAGGTATCTCGATGGCAAGCACTGTTCTTTTTATGGACACTAATTTGGGCTACAGGAGGTGTGTTTTCGTAAAAATCAACTTCATAAACCGAACGATTGGTGCCGTTGCGTAATTTACCCGCTTTATAATAAGGAACCAATTGCACAGAATGTGTTCTTAAAGGCAAATTGTTGTTAAACAAAACCCAATTAGACAAGTTGTCGTTTTTGTAATAAACAGCGTTCCGTGTGCCTAAATACAGCCCTCCTTGACTGCCCTTTTGATGCTCAATGTTGGTGCTATACACGCCGTCTAAGTCTGGAGTTGTCTTATTTTGCCAAGTAAGTCCACCATCGGTAGTTTGATAAACCTGTTCTCCATCTAAAATAGGTGTTCCTTCATATTTAGAAATTCTAGCTGCCCAGAGTGTATTGGCATCTGTAGCGCTAATAGTCAAGTCATAAGTTACCCAGCGATGGTTAGGGATAAGGCTTGGGGGGGGAGTGATGTCTGTCCAACTATAACCACCATCCGTACTTTTATAAATGAGGCGATCAGCATTAGGCTGGCTAGGGTGATAATTTAAATACATGATGTCAGGATTGCTCCAAGAAATTTCAAAAGAAGTAATTAAGCCATCTCCAAAATCATAAATTTTTTCCCATGTCAGACCATTATTTTCTGATTTCCAAAGGTTGTAAAATTCTGTACTATAAATAGTATTATAAATCTGTGGATGAGTGGTAATACTCCCCGAAAAACCTACTGTAATTCCTGCATGAGGAAGATGTGGCATTGGAGTCGTGGTATTGGGAATTAATCGGTTGCCAGATAAGCTCTTCTTGCCATAATCCGAAAAGGTTAAACGAGTATGAATAGGGTGTACAAAGCCACGATAATTATCCCCTCCATCTGTAGAAAGCCAATCGTTTATATAAACATGGTTGTCCTTCAAAAGGGTGCCATTGTGATACGTGCCTCCTAGCATGACTTCGCCATCTTGAAAACCTGTCCCAAAGCCCCAAAAATCAGTTCCTTCAATTCCCTTCATTCGACGTTGAAAATGAGCACCATTATCATCCGAATAAAAAATGCCCCCATCACAAGCTATCCAAATTTCGTGATCGTATATGCGAATATCATGGATGTCAGCATGAACGTAATTATCTTTGTAAGAATGATCCCACTGAGCAGGACAAGAAAACGTATTGGCACCATCGCTGGAGAACCACAAATTGACACCACCGACTAATACTGAATCAGCATCGTTAGGAGCGGCAGCTAGTGCCAAATCATAGTAATATTGCCCCCCATTTCCAAGACCATCATCCGACCAGTGCATTAGATTAGGGTTGGAGGCACTCGGAAAATTCAAGAGCGCAGCCCCACAGCAGATACTAGACCAACTTTCACCCGCATCATTACTCACCAACATGGAGTGCAATCCACTAGCAAAACCTACTTGACCAGTCAAAACCGCATAGACTTTATTCGAATCGTTGGGCGATACTGCTATTTCTGTACGGCGTTGATCACCTAGTACAGCGGGAACAGGCCAACCTGTCGGCTTTTGAGTAAAAGTGAGCCCATTGTCAATAGATTTGTAAAACTCTGTTCGGTTGCTAACTTGTTTGACAGCATAAACAATATGTGGCAAGTGTGGATGAAATTCTATTTCTTGAAAGTTACCTGCTTGTATCAACGTCCAAGTAGCACCACTATTATTGGTACGGTACAAGCCCTGATTGGAGGCTAAAAGAAGTACATTGCTAAACGTAGGGTGCATGACCATATCGGTACAAGCATGCTGTAGGCTATTAAAAGCGGTCCCGCCTGTTATACTCCAAGAAAGACCACCATTGTTGGTTTTGTATACTTTCCCATCCAAGTCAGACGCAAAGTAGACAATTTGTGGGTCATTAAAGCTAATCTCTAAAGCCCTTACACTGCTAACGGGCAAATTGGGGGTTGTTAAAGACCAGTTTTTGCCATTGTCTGTACTTTTCCAAACGCCTGCTGTCGCTGTGCCTGCATAAAGCACGTTGCTGTTACTCTTTGATTTTTCTACAGTATAAACATGAGCTGCCCCACAAGCATAAGACGTACTAGCAGCGGTTTTATCAAAATCAAAGGGTCCCAAACATTGCCAGCTAGAAGTAGGACTGCGTTGTTGTTTTAATTGCAACGATTTTTGATAATACTCGGCTTGTTTTTGTTGATAATGCCGTTGTTCTGTAGGATTCATTCCTCCCCAATGCGGGTAGCGCGCAAAGTGACGTTGCCAGCGTTTGTAATATTGTGTATGGCTGTTCTTTTGGAAAGGATGATTTTGATAATAACGTTCAAAAGCTACTTGTACGGCACTAAGGTTGGGATTAGGAGCGTACATCATGGTAACCCAACTGGGTACTGTAGTATCCATCAAAGGATAGGGAGTTTGTAAATTTTGAGCAACAGCTCCAATCGAAAAGAATAAACAATATATAAGCAGCCATTTTTGCATAATTCTAACCTTTGATTATCAATAGAAAAACAAAATAAGAATAAATCATTATAGAAGTATGCTTATTGTGTCATCTTTGGTCGTGGCTTATTGAGCTAATAAAGGGTATGGATCTATAACAAATAGTGTCTTGGATAGCTTATATTATGAGCAGTAATCGTTATGGTTGATTAAAATAGTCCCAAGTAAGCTTAGCTATTTCTGCGATAATTTGTTGGTTAACACTATCCTCTTCCATAGAATCACTTACCAAAATGCTTATATAAAAATAAGAATTGTCTGATAAAAAGACAATGCCAATATCATTCAATGCTCCTGTTAAACCATCCTTGTTTTTGCCAGAGTGCCCTGTTTTGTGTGCCACGATAGTAGCTTGGGGCAGCAACCCACGAATACTCTTTTTCCCTGTTTTAGTACCTTTTAGGGTTTCCAACAAAAAACGGTGGCTTTGAGCACTCAATAAGTTGTTTTTATTTTCAAAAAATAATTCTAAAACTTGATTGGCCGCCTTGGCTGTTGTCCAATTGTCGTATTGTTTTTCCCATTCTGATTGCATGACCATTTCATTGTGATGAATGGCAATATCTTTGATACCAATTTTATGCAAAAAGGATTGTACAACCGATGTGCCTCCTATCAATTTGAACAATATGTCACAGCCTAGATTATCACTTAAAGCAACCGTATATTGGAGTAATTCGGCTATACTGACTCTAGCACCATTGGGATACTTTTTACGCAATGGACTCCATAAGTGGCTGTACGCTTGAATGTCTTTTTTTCTAATAACAATCTTTTTATTTAGGCGAAGTTTCCCTTGATCAACTTGGTGAAGAACAGCTAAAGCTAAATGATATTTAAAGACACTTTGCATGGGTAAATGTTGATGACCATTGATCGACATACTATCGTTGGAATTACTTCCTTGTATGGCAACGCCAACCGTAGCCGACTTGTTTTCGATCACCGTTGTTATCTTCTCTCGTAACGTTTCAATAGATTGCGCTTTTGTGACACTTAAGGTTAGTAGAAGGATAAAACAGGAGGTTATTATTTTGACCATCATAAATAAAGTTTTTCAACGACCACGTAGTAGCAGCGCAGCTAACTATTGTAAAAGTAGTTATTGGGTTTTATAATCGAACCTAAAGGAACAGACAACTTCAGACACTAGTAGATTGGTTTCATAGCGTTAAGTTATGATCACTCTAGTTTGTTGATTCTATCAAAAATTGTAATGCTACCAGCAACGGCAACATTTAGAGAATGATCGCCAGGGAGTTGTACTAAATCATGACATCTTTGTTTTAGTTGGTGCGGAAGCCCGTTGTCTTCAGAACCTAAAATGTAGATGGCTCTTGGAGGATGTTGGTATGATTTAATTGCTTGTGCCTTGGCATCCATTTCAACCCCAACTAGCTTACAACTATAGGGGATGCTATCCAAAAATGCATCTAATGTCTTATACTGAAAGAGTGGAATTTTAGACCAAACTTTTAGGACATCGGAACTTTGTTTTTTGTACTTTTCTTCAATAATAAAAATGAAACTAGCGTTAAAAATATGCGCCGTTCTCCATAGAGAACCAATATTTTCTGCTGTTTTGGGTTGGTAGATACCAATACCAAAATAACGTTCCTCGCTAGTATCCCATTTTCGTTTCATTGTTATGTGTCTTTATTTAATCATTGCCTTCTTCTTCATAAAGAGCATCATCTCCCAAGTCATCTTCGTCTATAGGAAGGGGATCTTCTTCTTTGCACCCCTCTGGAAATTCACTCATTAACCAAAGATCAATACCTGAACCCATGGTTGCATTCTCTCCTGCCGACGGACTTTGTTTCCAAACCCAAGCAGCTAAAGTATCGTTAACAACACCTTGAATGTGAACCGTTCCTAAGTTGAATTGACTTCCTTTGATCGTAAACTCAGCAACCCCATAAGTATCACAAATTAAATTAGGAATATATTGAGGCAAAGCATCAACACCTTCTAATAAGACTAAATCTACAACAGCATTTTGAGGTATTTTTTTAGGTTCTGTAGGTGGTTTTTCTCCTGCATTGGGATCGGCTTCGATAAACAAAGGAACACCATCTACGTAGGCTTCCACAACTGTGTTTTCTGCTTTTCCACCAGGTTTATAAGTTAGTTTGCCTACTTTTAGATTGCTTCGTTGTAGTTGGCGGACAACATATTCTCTAGGTCGACCGATTAATTGGTTGTAGTACAAATTAACTGTACAGTCCGAATGTCTGGTAATTGTCAAGTAAATTTTTCTACTTTCTTTTACACGGAAAGAAGGACGTGGATTTTGCTCTTTAATAATGCCGCCACTACTATTTCCTTTACAGATAGAGTCTGTTATTACAAAATCTAATTTTCTTGTAGCTAATAATTTTTCAGCTTCGTTCAACTTCATATTAACCAAGTCGGGAACTTCAATAGATTCACCGTGCAAAGTATAGAAACTCAGCGACCACATTAACACCTGAACCAATACAAATGTTAATACTATGACACCAAGGATGTTGATTAGCAAGGTTTTGCGGAGATACCACAAGTCACTAAAAAAGGTACGTATTTTACTCATAATTTATGTTTCTTTTCTACTATTTACTGTAAGTATTAACTAGCTGTTGGTTGCGTTGAATACCAAAATTTAGAATTTGATGAATAAAGTCATATGGTTTGTAACCATTAATAGCGCATTGATGGAAAATACACGTAGCAGGAGTCATACCTGGTAGTGAATTAACCTCAATAACAATTGTTTCAGCCGTTCCATCTTCAAAAATGCGAACAAAAGCATCAATGCGGGCATAACCAGTCACATTTAGTATTTCCGCTGCTTTTTGTAAGGTAGCACGAACTTGTTTAGAAATGTACTCGTGTTTATAAGGCAAATGAGCAGGAACAAATCGGGCAGGAGTGATATTTTGACCTTCACCAGCTAAAAATTTCTCTTCCAAAGACAGCACTTCGCCTGTTGCCAAAGCTTCGGAAGGTTCAAAAATTTCATAAACCAAATTGCCTTTAGCGTCGTACTTAGTTAGTAATCCACCTGTAATTTCCAGAAAATGAACCGCATCTTTTTTCTCAATAAAAGCTTCCAACAAAGCAACTTCTTTTTGGGGAAACTCTTCCTTGGGTTTTAAACCCAAAATTTTAGCAGGGTGAGGATTGATGAATTCTTTGTCACGGAAGAGGGCTTTTAAAAAAGCATCCAACTCTGTGGCGGACTTAATCAATTTAACAGCCGAACTACAGCCATCATCTACTGGTTTACCAATAATAGGATAGGTTAGTACTTTCTCAATATTACTAATTATAGCTAGGGGATTTTCTAAGAATTCTTTTTTGTTGATTAGTAATTGATCTGTTACCGACAAACCATGCTTTTTTAGCAATTGCAGGGTATCGTATTTGTTAATGGTAACTTGTGCCGAACTAGCCAACGAACCATTAAAAGGAATGTGCTGCTCTTGCAAGTATTGTTGAACTTCTCCATCTTCTCCTGGGCGACCATGCAAGGCGATAAAAACGCCATCTACCTCTTTTCCTAATTGTTCATATTGAACCAAACGAGGTGAAAAAATAGGAGGTTCTTGAGTATATCGTTTTATAATCGCATGACAAGCTTGCTGTATGTTGAGAATAATGGGGTGTGTTGTATAGGCTGCAATTTTATCTCGAATATCGTCGGCATTATCCTTTAGCAATAAATTGATAGGAATATGGTATAATTGATGTGCTTGGCGATTTCCTGTAACAAAAATTGGAATGGGTTCATAGCGGTCAGAGCTAGCTAGTTTTTCGTAAATATTGCGCCCACTTTCAACCGAAATGTGTCTTTCGGAAGAATAACCACCTAGAAAAACGCCTATTTTTTCTCGCTTAGATAGGTTTTGCTGTTGTTCTTTAAGTTGAGCGTCCAATTGGTCCAACATATCTTCATACAGTCCCAATTGTGTGCTTGTTTGTATGCGTTCGACTAAAGAAGTACGAATGATATAAGTTAAAAATTGAGATGGATTTAGACCAATTTCTGCTGCTTGATGAAAGAAAAAAGAGGAAGGCAACATCCCTGAAGTTGTGTTGGGATCATTTAGAAAAATGCGGCCATCTTCTTGAATAAAACCATCAATACGGGCATAGGTGTTAAACTCCAAATAATCAAACAATCGTTCGCATTCTTGGCGAATGGATTGAATCATGGCTTCTGGTAAATCAATAGGCGTTAGCTTTCTAGATAATCCAGCTAAATACTTAGAACGGTAATCAAAAATTTCTTTACCTTTTAAAATTTCGGTAGGAGGCAAGGCAATAGCTTCGTTCTCTTCGCCTCGAATAACAACACAAGAAAATTCTCTACCGTGAATAAATTCTTCCAATACCACCGTATGTTCTGAATTATCACCTTGCAAATGAACAACAGAATGTTGTGTGAAATAGGATTCTAAGAAGGCTAGTAGAGCCTCAGGGTGATATAGGATCGTTTGGGTCTCCATAATTTGTAAAGGAAAACCTATTCCTGTCCGTATATCTGTTAGCGTTTTAAGAAAATCAACTTTTGAGGCAGCAGCCCATGCATTCCATTGCTCAGCAGTAATCGTTTCTACAAAAAAAGCAGCATTGACAGCAGGCTCAATATCCTCGATTTGGTTAATAATGCGTACTCCAATAGAGGAACCTTGATTGGCTGGACGAACAACCATTGGCAATCCAATTTGTTGGACAACGCTTGCTTTCCAATCTTTTGAGCAGCCTTTGAGCCATTGATTGCGTTTGACAATTTCCATTTTTGGCATGTTAAATCCACTGGCATCCATCAATTTCTTTTGGTAGGATTTGTCCATGCCAATGCTGCTAGCTCGAATACCTGAACCAGAATAGGGTAGGCGAAGGCATTCTAATAGCCCTTGGATCTGACCATCTTCACCTAGATTTCCATGTAAAGCCAAGAAGGCAAAGTCAATTAAATCAGGAAGCTGATCTACCGCAATAGGTGTCCCAACTTGTTCGATTAATTCTTGCAGTTGTACTTCTTCTAAATCTTGTAAACTCTCAATATATACTTGAAAAGAATGTTTGGTTTCGGGAAGATAGGCGGCAGGAGGGTAGAAATCTCTAATGGTGCCTTTGTACAAAAATTGCCAATTGAGTAAAATAAAATTTCCCAGACTATCAACAAAAATAGGAACGGGAGTGAACAAACTTTTATTCAAATTGTCATAAACTGTTCTACCTCCTGCAAAGGAAATTTCTCGCTCTCTGGATGTCCCTCCAAAAAAAATACCGATACGCATTGTTTGTATGCTTAAATTTTTGAGATAAGTAAATCTAAAAAAATAATTGATTGATTTTTTCCCTTAATCGTGCGTTCATAAAGTAATAATCAATGCCCACGCAGTAGCAGCGTAGCTAAATACTATCACGAAATAGATAGTAGGTTAGGCTGTAAAATTACAGTTTATTTTTGTACTTACATAAAAAAGGCTTAGACAACGAGTAAATGGTTGCATAAGCCTTTTAATTGGTCAAAGGAGTTACCTTATATTTTGATGAATTGATATTCTAAGTCGTTGAGTGTTAGGTAGAACGTGCGTTCATCTGTAAATTCAATAGCAATATTATCATCAAAAGGCCCTGTATTTGATTTTATGGTAAGTGTTTCACCTACGTTGTTAAGAACTTTTCGACTAGATTGAGTAACCGACCAAGTTGCTTCTTCTACAATCCAAGTAGTTGAATTACTGCTACTTTGCATTTTTGTTTGCAAGGTACCGTTGGAGTTGAATGTCATGCTAGCATTTTTGAGCAAGAAAGGTCTATTCTGATAAAACATTTGCAAGTCTCCAACATTTTTCAATTCCCATTCTCCAATTAACTTTTCTTTATAATTCGTCAAATCCAAATCATTGCCACAACTAGAAAAAAAAGAACAGGTTGCCAAAGAAAGAAATACTAATAGTAAGTTTTTTGAAATGTTAAAAAAGTTCATAATAAAGTAGTTGGTCTAATGGTGATAATACTTTGCGGAGAAATTATATTCATTTATTTCATTTATTCTATGAATGCTTCGTAATTGATTATCAATAAGATGGTTTTAGTTTTTAATTTTGATAATCAAGTGTTTATGAAGGCTTTTTTTGTTTTTGTGATCGCAAGCATAGAATCCACAACTACGCAGTAATAACGCAGTTAAGTACTAATTTTGAAAACATATCATAAATATAACATTTCAAAAGATAAAACGACGCTTTGGAGACAATATTAAACCAATTTTTGCATATTTTCCTTAAGTCTTTTAAGGTAACGATTTTGCAAGTAATAATCTCTGATTTGCTCTAGTTGTTGTGGTGTTGCAGTTGCATCATTATAAGTATCAAAAATCGGCTGTACCTGCTCAAGGAGTTCTTTTTCTTTTTCCTCTACCTCCGTTTGTATCGCTTGATGTATGGACGCATCGTAATCGAATTGCAAATCCATAACACGTTCGTTAATATCCATCATTTCCAACAAAAAAGATTGCGGTAAGTTTGTTTTTATCTCTTTGCCTAACAAGCCTTTAAGTTCAAGAACATATTTGATTCGTTTTTCCTGATCTTTTAATAATTTATAAGCCTCGTTGTTGAGGGTGGATAAGGCTAAGATTTCTTCTTGTTTTTCTTCTGATTCTAAAGTATAAAAATCAGGATGATATTTTTTGCTTAATTTTAAAAATTGACGACGCAAAGCTTCTGCATCTAATTGAAAAGAAATAGGGAGGTTATAAAATTCAAAATAGTTCATAATTAGTGTGTAATACTCCGTTAATTATTTCGTGAGCAGCTCCTTTAAAGCTTACTCGTACTTCCTGTTATTATATATAAGTGCTTCGCAGTTGATTTTCAGGTTTAAACGATTTTGGAACGGAGTGATGAGTTTACTTAGTAAATCTAAAAAATAATGCTCAATCCGTTTGCATTTTAGAAACCGGATTGAGCATAAAAAAGAGCCTAGAATGGTTTATGATTCAAATCCATTGACTCCGTTAACAGTAGTATATTTGAACTGTACTTTTTTATCTGGATAAATATGCTTAAAAGCAGATTGCACCATTAAGGTTCCTTCATGGAAACCACAAAGAATTAACTTTAGTTTTCCTGGATAGGTATTGACATCGCCAATTGCATAAATCCCAGGAATGTTGGTACTGTAATCAAATGTATTTACCTCAATAGCTGAACGGCTAATATTTAAACCCCAGTCGGCAATAGGACCTAGCTTAGGGCTCAACCCAAATAGAGGGATAAAGTGATCTACGTTTTGAGTAAATTCCCCATCTACTTTGTGCTTGATTGTCACTTCGTTCAATCGACCATTACCATTAAGACCAACTACCTGAGCTTCTGTGAGTAGCTTGATTTTGCCAGCTGCGGCCAATTGTTCTACTTTTTCTACAGAATCCAACGCTCCTCTAAATGCTTTGCGACGATGCACAATAGTCACTTCTGATGCCACTTCTGACAAGAAAATAGTCCAATCTAAGGCAGAGTCACCACCACCTGCAATAACAATCTTTTTGTCACGGTATAGTTCAGGTTCTTTGATGATATATTCTACACCTTTATCTTCAAAATCTGTAATATTTCCAATAGGAGGTTTGCGAGGTTCAAAACAGCCCAATCCCCCAGCAATAGCAATAACAGGAGCAATCAATTTTGTTCCTTTGCTAGATGTCATACAGAATCGCCCATCTTCTAACTTTTCAATAGTTTCTGCTCGTTCCCCTAAGGTAAAACCAGGCTTGAATGGTTCAATTTGCTTCATCAGGTTATCTACTAAGTCACCAGCTAATATGTCTGGAAAACCTGGAATATCGTAGATTGGTTTTTTTGGGTAAATCTCTGTTAATTGTCCTCCTGGCTGAGGCAAAGAGTCAATTAAATGGCATTTTAGTTTGAGCAAACCTGCTTCAAATACAGTGAACAAACCACAAGGCCCGGCGCCAACGATAATGATGTCTGTTTCTATCATTTTTATACATTTTTGATTTGGCAAAAAGCTTTTACTCAAAGCTAAATTTTAAATTTTATATACTTTTTTGAAGGATTCTTTTGGTCACAATAGTTGTTAGACAACCCAAAAATAGTAAACTCTTGAATTTTAAGAAATCGATTGTTAAGAATCTAACAAACCTTCTTCTTTTAATTGTGCAATCCACTGCTCTAAGCGTTCATCTGTCTGTTGAGGTTGATTGTCCTCATCAATAGCTAATCCCATAAAGAAGCCTTCTTCTACAACAGCTTTGGACGCTTCGTAATCATATCCTTTGGTACTCCATTTCCCAACAATTGTTCCACCATTTTGTTGGACAACCTTACCGATAATACCTACACCATCAATAAAAAACTCAGCATATCCCTCTTGATCTCCTAACCCAAATAGGGCAACGGTTTTTCCACTAAAATCAACTTGTTGGAACTGTTCAAAAAACTCATCCCAATCGCTTTGTAGTTCCCCGTCATACCAAGTAGATAAACCTAATATTAAGGTGTCGTAAGCAGCAAACTGCTCTATCGAAGCATTAAAAACATTGATGCTGTCAACTTGATCTTGTCCTATAGAGTCAACCAATATATTTACAATTTCTTCTGTCATTCCTGTATCAGAACCCCAAAAAAGACCTATTTTCTTCATAAGTAAATGATTCCTTGTCCTGTAACATTACTAGGGCTTATCGCAAATTAATATTTTCATAAGGATAAGCTCTATTAAATTAGAGAGCAAATGTCGGTAAAAAAATATAAAAAAAAGCATCTCTATGCATTTAATTGGATTTAATCTAAATAGAGGGCTAAAGAAATGTAATAGAAGATTATAAATCATAAAAAAAAGCCACTTCATTTGATTGAAGTAGCTTTTTAGAATTGCTAAAAAGTAGCAATGAGTCATATTTTACTTTTATCTTATTCTGTTTTGATTAATTCCTTGACAGTAGAAGATTGTGCGCTGTTGATGTGTACATAGTAAATGCCACTTGGCCAGTCATTTGTTTTGATAGAATAGGTATTCAAACCTTGTTGTACATTAATTTCTTTGGATAAAATTAATTGTCCAATTGCATCATAAACAGTAATAGAAGACTCTTTATCAATTGTAGAAACAATTTCTAGTGTGGCATCACCGTCAGAAATTGGATTAGGGAATAGATTAACGGTTTGAACATTACCATCTTTGGTTAATGCTGCAACTACAGAATGTGTATATTCGGAAGTACCATCAACATTGACAGTTTTTACTCGATAATAATAATTGATATTCGGTAGTACCGCAATGTCATTAATAGAATAATTTTGAGTGATTTGGCTATTGCCGACAGCTGTATGCGTAGTAATTGGAATAAAGTTGGCATCATCCGTACTTCTTTCGATGACAAAATGATCAACATTAACCTCTTTGCTTGTTGCCCAATCTACTTTTATAAATCTATTATTAATAGGAGTAGCGATTAAATCTGTAATCTGAGACTCGAGAATAACAATTCCAGAAAGTACACCAAAAGCAGAAAAGTCTTCAAATCCTGTTCTTTTTAAGTTGGTAGGAGCAGGACCACAGTCATTGTGTAATGGATTTGGAGCAGGATAAGCAAAAACATCATCTTTCGATATTGTCCAAACGGTACCCGTCCAAGGCGTTGTTGGATCTTGTGGCCAAACACGGATTTCATATTCTCCACCATTAGTTACATTATTAATATCATCAAACATCCATTCTCCATGACGGTCGCCCCAAAAATCATTCATATCGTAACCACTACATTCTGTAGCGGCTCCCATAGTATTGTTAGGGCTACCTGCTTCAAAATAGCCAGATAGAACGTCATAGTTATTAGCACCAAATACAAAGTGCACATACTGAAAACCTCTGTTCGTACCATTGTTAGCAACAGGTGCTCCTGGCTCTAAACCAATAAAGTAACCATAGGTTCCACCAGCAGGGTTAATTGCACGACGGTGTTTGCCAATGATATAACCATTGTCTTGAACAGACATGTTGTCCCCTCCAGCTTGATGCCATGTATCGTTGATGTAATTTCCTTGACCAGCTGCAAGGTTCATCATACCAAACTCAGCAGTATAAGCAGACCCATTAGCTGGATATGTGATGGCGCCAACCATTCCAATATCGCTAGTGACAATGCTCGTTGCATTTGTAGGACCTAAGCCTTGAGGATCAAAGTTGACAGAACCTCTAACATCTGCAACATATTGAGGAGTAGCCCCTGCACCACTATTGACCAAATAAACAATACCTTGGTCATTGTTGAGTTCTAAATTATAAAAAGAACCATCGTTGACCCCAATTTGAGCTGTTCCACCACGTACGGCATAACTCCCCGAAATAAATTGGCGCTCGCCAACGTTAACATCACTATTTTCAATCAATGTAGTTCCTGTTCCTCTTTGTTGGAAGAGTTCATCGGAGTACATATTTCCTTGTGTTTTCAACAAACCATTATTTTCTAATACACCAGAGGATTGACGCATATGAACGTCTCCCCAAACATGTACCTCAGCACCAGCTTCGATGTGCACCAAAGCACCATTGTTGTAGAACTCGTTGGAATGTTGAGCCTGTAGAGGGAATGCAAGCAAAGCACTTGCTGCGAACAGGCTACTAAGTGTAAATTTTTTTAAATTCATATATTATATTGTTTAATTTAGGAGGACATTTTATTTGCTGAGAACATCAAAAAAGACATTCGATATTAAATATACGTAGAATTTTGTAAATGGACTACTAATTTTTGAGAATTGTTCAATGAATTCTGATTTTTTTATTGAATAACTCTGTGACTTTCAGTTAACTAATTGGTTGCAAGTTATAGTGCTTATAAAACGTTTTTGAGAATACTTCTTTGATAGTCAGTTTTTTGTAGCTTAAATGGGTTGGAGAGAAAGAAAGCAAAGCCTCCTTTTTAACGAATGTAGAAGTATTTTTGTTGCGTAAGTGCTATAGAAATGAGTTTGTTATGGTTTTGTTAGAAAGGAGGGGATTAGTGTATTATTTTCTTAGGAAAAGCTTCAAGTTGGATTTCTGCGCTTATATTTTCATTCTGGTGTTTATCAAAAACAGCTGTTTTTATCTCTTCTTCAGATAGTTTTCCCCAATAGTTGGAGCCAATTTTTAAAACTTCTGTCGCTTCATCTGCACAAGGTTCAAACAACTTAATATGATATTTTTTGTGGTTGTAAAAGTTATTGTTCTCAACCAAAGAAGTGCCTTGATTGTAATATTTACAGGAGAGTTTTAAATTGGTTTTATTGTGTTTAAAATCATTGTTGGCGACCAAAAAAGAGGAACGTTTATTCATTTTGTGCAACTTGATGGCGTAGTCTTCAAATTTTATAAATTGGTTGTGGCTAATGTCAACAATGCCACCTCCCAGCATCCAAACAACAAGCCCAGAATGTCGACCATTACCTGTGAATTTTTTTAATGTATTATTTTTGAAAGTAGTTGTGCCACCCAACATAATAGAATTGCAGCTTGTCATTTTATTTTGCACAACTGTTGCTAGACTTGTATTTCGAACATTTAAAACTCTATTACAATGTTTGAAACAAGATTTTTTAACCCAAATTTCTGCTTGCCGTTCGGTTTGAATTGCAGTATAACAATGCTCAATGGTACAATTAACAAGATTGATATTGCAACCTTTCGATCGAATCAAATGCGTAGGAGCATTACCAGTGCCCTTGAACGAACAATAGATAAAACAAACTCCTTCTTTTGTATCCGGGGTATAATCATTACACTCTTTGGTAAATAAAAAGCCATTCCAATCGGAGCCATTTAATCCTACAAAATATATTTTTTGATTTTTGCTTCCCTTTGCTACCAAATTACCACTAACAATGATTTGAGTTTCTTTCGAAAAGAAAATCTTAGTTCCTGCTTGAATGGTTAAAGTGATGTCTTTTTCAACCAATAAATCAGTTGTGACAACATAAGGGCTATTGGCTTTTGTCCAAGTTGTATTTTGATCAATATTTTGACCGACATAAGTAGTGGCATTTGCACCAAAAAACGTACAAAACCAACTGCAAAAAAATAATACCAGCGATTTTTTACACAGCATGATGGATAGTTGAGAGTTTAAAAGAGGTATTCTGTGTAGTGATAGTAACGATTACCAAGCATAAAGTTGTATGGTTCGCTGTAGTTCTTTTTACTTTTTTAGCTCGCTAGGCTCGTGAGATCACAAGCTTAGTTACCAAAAAGATAAAAAAGCACATTCATACTTAGTTGATAATTAAAACCTTATCTCAAAATGCGCTAAAGTTGTAATTTATTGATTATCAACTGCGCAGCACTCATGAAGTACCACGTAGTAGCAGCGCAGCTAACTATTGAGATGGATTGTTTGTGAAAATACAATATTATTTTGATTTTTCTATTGCTTTATAGTTCAAATTGTTTGAAATGAACCTATTAAGGTGATAAAGCAATGCTAAGGCATTTGGAAGTAAATAACACGTGTCAATTGTTTTCGAATTGTTCTAATGTGTTAAATAATAAGTCTTTGAGATAAGTTTTAGACGTGTGTTTTTTTTGCCATTCAGATAAGGTATCAATTCTAATTTTTTCTTCTTGCAACTGTGCCAATTCATCAATTTGTTTTTGATATTTTAGCGAACGATTAAGTAAGGTTTTATACGCAGCGCCATTTTTCTTAATCAATTCAGAAATTCTTGAATATTCCCCTCGAATGTCACTAGCCAAATCATTAATAGCGTTGCATTTTTCTGTTGCAATCAATTGATTAGGTTGATAGACCAATTCCGCCTTAGTTCGAATGGCATCAATCGATATTTTGAATTGATTATGTAGTTGGTCTAGTTGTTCTAATTCTTGTTCGGCTGTTTCTAGCTTAGAAATCAGGTTCGTATGTAGTTTGTTCTGCTCTTTTTTTAAGGTAGTAAGCTCCTTAGTTTGCTTTTTTAGAAGCTTTTCTATGTTGTCATTTTGTTCTTTTTCTAAAGATTGTCTGTACAGATGTATCTGTTCATCAATTTTTTGGTTCAGTTCTTTTTCTTTTGCTAGAATTAATTTTTCTTGTTCAGCTTTTTCTTGCTCTAGTTTCTTTTGGGCGTTAATTAAATCAATATTTTCTTTTTCTAAAGCTTTGATTTTCTCCTCACACACCATGTTGAGACGTTCTGTTTCTTGCTCTATCTCATTAACTTGTTCTTGATATTTTTCTAAACGATTTTTTAATCTAAAAATAATAGGGTCGCCATAGAAAACCTCTTGAATGTCGCAATATTGTTGTAAGTTGAAGATAATATCATTGAGTTGTTCTTGTCTTGTTTTGACCCAAAAAGCCAATTCTATAGGATCATTTAAGATTTCTGGTTGGTTGGCTAATTTATCCAAGGCTTGGTCAAGTGCTTCCAATTTAGATTGGTTAATTTCCCATGTATTGACCATATTCAGCTTTAGGCCGACCAAATCGGATAGATTTTTTACTTTTTGTGGGGTGTCAAAATTTACTTTAGGAAGTTCTTGTGTTAGCAAATGGAATAGCTCCTTAGAAAAAAGTGGGTCAATATTAAAAGCATTGATTTTTTCTAAGAATACATCAAATCGTTTTTTTACTTCTTTGGGAGCAAATTCAAACTCCTCGGCTGAATGTAGATTACTTAATAAATCAATATAACTATTTAGTTCTGATTTAGAATTTAAACCTAGTTCCTTTCTTGTTTTATCTACTATTTTGTTAAACTGATATTTTAATTTCTGCTGTTGCTGATGGCTCTTATTTTTAATGCTATTTTTTTGTTGTATAAAAACCCAAAATTCTTTGCGTTGATTGATTTGGTTATTTGTTATTTGGGATTTGAAACGCTCTAATTCTTTTGCCGCTTTTGTTTTGAGTTTTTTATAATGCGAATTAACTGTAGACTCAAAATTTACATCTTTAAGCTTTTGTAATTCTCTTTGCTGTTCTGTCTCAAGATGCATCAAAGGTTTTTCATGAATTGATATTTTCCCTTTAATCGCACTAATGGCTTGTTGTATTTTAATTCTCAACGAAATAAAAGACTTAAATTCATATTTATTAAAAGCTGGTTGTTTTTTTAGTTTCTCTAAAAATGTCTTATTGGCTACTTTGTAAGCTTCTAGCTCTTTTTCTCGTGCCGATTCTATGTCTTTTTGTATTGTTTGAGTCCAAGTTTTAAGTTGAGTAATTTGTTGTTCTAAATCAGTTCGTTTAGAGAGATGCTGTTGAATTAAATCCAATTCTTTCTGCACTTTTTTTTCCGACTTATTGTTTAACTTGTTTTTTTGCTTTATTAGAGCTTGTTGTTTTTGATCTACTAATGTGCTTACTAATTTTTGAGTAGAGGCTATGGTTTTGTTGGTAAGTGGGCTTTTATCATCAATCTTTAAACGTTGATAGGTTGACGGAGAAATAATAACCTTGCCAATGTGATCAATGCCATGGCGAAACTTAGTTAAAAAAAGTTGCGGGGCAATAATAAGCAATAGTGCTAAGGCAAAAACAAAAAACATAGGATATGTAAATAGTAAAACGCCAAGAATGATGCTGACTAATATAGACTGAAGTAAGAATTCTCGGTGACTATGAAGGCGTTGTTTATAGGCTTCTTGTAACTCCTGAAGCAATACATTCTTTTGTAATGTTGGAGTAGGAAGGCTGATATCAGCAGATGTAATCCCCTTGTTGGGATATTGAGTTGCTGGCAAAGCAGGAAGTGCAATGGATAATCGATTCAGTAAGCTATTGGGGGTAAAATATAAATTAGATGGTGGAATGGTATTCTTAGGAATTTTAGTAAAGGGTAATTTTAGTAAATCTGCCAAGGTATTGCACCAATCTGCTGGCGAAGGACGAAACGAAGGGTCTTGGGCGCCATATTCGAAGCAATTTTGAAACAACTCTTGTACCTCTTTAGGTATGTGGAGGAATTGCTTATGAGGAGGAGGGATTACTTTAAAAAATGATTGCTTTTGGCTATGATGCACATACAAATCATTCTCAATTTTGTCATTAAGACCAACTAGATTTTCATAAGGAGAATGACAAGAGGCAGCAAAAGGATGTAAACCTAATAATAATTGATAAAAAATAACACCCAAACTAAAGTAATCCCAAGTTTCTAAGATGGTTCCTCTAGGTCCTTTATAATGCTCTGGAGGTGTATATTCGGGCGTTGCTACAGGAGCCGAAAAAATTGCTTTGCCATCTTTGATGACTTCAACCGAATCCATATCTACAACTGCCAACAAACCATTGGGTTGCATCAAAATATTATCTGGTTTTAGATCTACCAAGACATATTGACCGCTTGCATGAATTTGATGAATAACAACGGCTAGATTAAAGCAAGTGCGCAATCTAAGTTTGAGAGCATTGGGTTGCTGAAATGCAAACCGTTGCCAAGCCTTATCGGCTTTGCGAGGAAGCTTGGATAATGTTAATTTTGTGAGCTTTTTGCCTTCTATTTTTAGCAACAAAATACCAATAAATTGTTTGTCTTTATACACTAAATCTTGCACCCAACCAATAGAAGGAGCTTGATTTTTACTAAATGTAATCGGAGGGTGCTGCATCAAATACTGCATCTTTGCCTCCCGTTCTGCTGTACGTTTTTCAGGATAGTAGATTTTAGCAACCATATAACTATACGTTCTTGGGCTAGCAATGGCATAAATTGCTCCCTCTCCACCACTGGCAAAAGGTTTGTCAGAAATTTTTATTTTCTCCTTACTATATTTAGTATAAAAGTGTAGTTTGTTAGACATTAGGATTCTATTCGTTCATGATTTGTTGTAGGTGTAAAGGCACAGAGTAGGATTTATTCTTTAAATATAAAGGATAGATAATTAATACTACACGGATTTTTTAGTTTTTTGATGAAAATATAGAGATTTATCTTTTATTTGATTGATTATGAGTGTTTTGTTGGGTTTTGGCGATGTTGCCTAATTCATTGCGACTGGCACGCAGTAATGAGGCATAGAATACACAAAAAACAGTTTTTTGCTCAATACGCCTGTTTCAATCTTATGACTTATAATCGGTTTGCTTGTCGTCTAGCTGTTCTAGGCGGTTGAACAACAGGTCTTTAATGTAAATTTTGGTTCGATAACTTTCTTTCCATTGTATCAATGTCTCTATTTTAATTTTTTCTTCCTCTGTGTGCAGCGTTTTGTGTTCTATAGAGGTAAGCGCACGACCTAATTTTTCTAGTTGTACCTGTTGTTGTTTGAATTTATCAAGATTCACTAGACCTTTTTTGTATTCTTTCTTATGATTTTTAATATGGTGAATGGTATTTTGATGGCTATGAGCATATTGATGAAATGCTTGTTCAAGGGAAGCGTATTCTTTGTCATAAGCTTGTTTGTATTTGTCATAAACAGCTTCAGATTTGGATTGAACAGCTATTAAATCTTCTTCATATTGTTTAATAAGTAGTGTTTCTTCTTGATTGAGCGCTTCTTGCTTGTCGTTATAATCCTTTTCTAATTGTTCCCAATGCTGTTGTTCTTGTATCAACTGTTGGTGCAATTGTTCGTTTTTAACTTCCCAATCTTTTTGTAGCTTTTGTTGAGCCTCTTGATATGCTTGTGTTAGAGTTTGAATGGAAGTTTCTTTTTCTTGTAACCAAGATTGACTGTATGCATTCAATGCTTGTGAACATTCATCTTGTAATTTTTTTTCTTGTTTTGCTCTGTTAATAGTTTCTTGAGGAAGCAAATTCTCCACGACTTTGTTTAAGTTAGCTTCATAAGCTGCTTTTAATTCGTCAATGGCTTGTTGATGATAAAGGTAACTTTCCATCATGGTAGCCGTTTGAAAAATTTTTGCCGCTGAGAAGAAAGCCGTTTGGAGCTCTGTGTATTGTTCAAGATCTATTTCTATCGTTAGTAGATGTTCTTTTACAGAATCGACCCAATGTTCCATGAATCCACTATCTTCAGATAGTGGAGGATACTGGAGTAACCAATCAAGAGCTTTGTGTACAGCATCAAAAGCACGCATCATACTATCGTAATGTGATTTTATTTTCTTTTGGCGATGACGCAGCGTATAATTGGTAGTATGTCCCAAGCTGGCTTTTTCAATGACAATAGGTGTTGATGTTTGAGTATTATAAGCACTAGCTAATAGAATGGCATTAACGGACGGAATGGAAAGCCCCAATTTTGAAATGGCTGCTTGAATTTTTTGATACTGTTTTTGATATTCGAACAAAGCAAAATTAAGCGCCGTTCCATCCAAGGGTGTTGCCAGTAATCTTAAGGCAGGTTTGTATTGAGAGTTAAACTTACTGCCGACTTTCTTCTTAGCTGCTTTTAGTACTTTTTCTTTAGTAATTAGGTGTTTTTTCATCTGTTTGTGCAATTTTGACAAAAGTATTTTCTGTTGCTGTGTATAAGAAGCATACTTAGGATGATTAAACGCAATAGGATGTAAATCCTGTTGGAGTGATTTTAGGTCTTGTGCAAGTTGTTGATTAACAGTATCGCAGTGGGTTTTGAATTGAGAAAACGAATCAACGTGAATTTGCTTTATTTTTTGCGTATAATCTTCGTCTAACTGTTGGGCACTAACGGATTTTTCAGCGTTGAGTTGTTCTAATTCCTTCTTTAAAAGATCAATCCTTTTTTTGCTCTTAAATTGATGATGGGTATTGTCTTTTTCCAATTGGCGCCCCGTTGATTTGATTTGTTTAAATTGTTTGACAAATTGCTTTCTAATTGCATCTTTTTGACTCCACTCTTGTTGCCTAGCCTTTTCCAAAATTGGTTTTAATATACTCTTGATCCAGTGATTAAATTGTGCTACTTCTTGTTTTATTTTTTCTTGTTTGATCAAACCTATTTTGATTGGCTCCACAAGATTTTGAGTATGTTGTATTTGTTGAAGATACTGCTCCAACATTTTTTGTTTCTCATGCAATTTTACGACTTGCTGTTGATGTTGAAGTTCTTGTTGTTTTTTTGTTCGCAATAAAGCATCGTGCTCAACGTATAAGTTGTGGTTTATTTTGGATGATACCGTTTTGCCTACAGCTTGAATGATATCGTGATTCTTGACAAAGAAAAAGTGAATAGAGATAACGCAAAATAGAATTAACCCTATTAACAACAATCCTTGAAAAAAATAGATAATTCCTGATAGAACACACAAAAGCAGCAAGCCCATCATTAATTTGTTACGTTGCAACTGTATGCTTTGTTGATATGCCTTCAAAAGCAAGTCATAGGCACGATTCTGCGTATTGAGTCCTATTTTAGGATATTGATGCGTCAAGGAATTGGACAGTCCCTCTTTGATAGGAGGGAGGGAGGGAATGCGAATATCTAAGGGAGTATAATCTAAATTTAAATCGAGGTCAGGTACATAGTTGGCTGGTTCAAAATACAAATCAGAAGGTGGAATGTCGATTTTAGGAACCTTATCCGCAGCAATATCAAAAGGCAATTCTAATAATTCTGCTAAGGTACTACACCAATCCAGCGCACTCGGTCTATCAAAAGGATTTTTTGCCCCATTCTCAAAACAAGCTTGAAACAACTGCTGTACAGGAATAGGCAGCTGATGATAATGTTGATGTGGGGGAGGAATAACTTTAAAAGATGCTTTTTTATCAGCATTATGAACATATAAATGATGTTGAATTTTGTCGTGGAGACCTACTAAATTATCATAAGGAGGATGGCAGGACGCAGCAAAGGGATGCAACCCCAAAAGCAACTGATAAAAAATAACGCCCAAACTAAACCGATCCCATGTCTCATGAATTGTTGTTCGAGGATTGGTATAGTGTTCTGGTGGAGTGTATTCTGGAGTAGCCACTGGAGCCGAAAAAATTGTTTTGCCATCTTTGATGACTTCAACCGAATCCATATCTACAATTGCCAATAAACCATTGGGTTGCATCAAGATATTGTCTGGTTTTAAATCTACCAAGACATATTGTTCACTTTTGTGAATTTGATAAATAGCAACCGCCAAATTAAAGCAAGTACGCAAACGGAGTTGAAGTGCATTGGGATCTTGAAACGAAAAACGTTGCCAAGCTTTATCTGCACGGCGAGGTAGTTTGGCTAAGGTTAGCTTGGTGAGCTTTTTTCCTGCTATTTTTATTAATAAAATACCCAAAAATCGGTTGTCTTTGTACACTAGATCTTGTACCCATCCAATAGACGAATGTTGTCCTTTGGTAAAGTGAATTGGTGGATGCTCTAACAGGTATTGCATTTTTTGTTCCCGTTCTTTTGTTCGTTTGTTGGGGTAGAAAATTTTAGCCACCAAATGTCGGTAAGAACGAGGACTTGCAATGGCATAGATAGCCCCTTCACCACCACTAGCCATCGGCTTGTCGGATATTTTGATTTTTTCTTTGCTGTACTTTGTGTAAAAATGTAATTGATTGGGCATTGTCGTTCCGTTCAACAGCAGTTTATATAGTGTTTGACTAAGGTACTTTAAATGTACTTAAGAATTGGTAGAAAAGCTAGTTTTTGTAGAACGTTATTACAAAATAGCCCACTTAAAAGCATTCTTTTGATATTACTTTTAGTGGGCTATTGTCTACTTTTTGGAGTCTTAGAATAGAGGCAATTAAGTGTTATGACTCTAATAAATAATTATAATCTACCCATGCCAAATTCAATTGCAAAACAAGTTGTAGGTAACGCCTTTTAACTTCTATAATTTGCTCCAAACCTTGAAGGACATTCAAATAATCTAATTCTCCAATAGAGAATGCCTGTTGATTGAGAGCTTGTTGTTGTTGTAATGTTGGCAGCAAAACCGTTTCAAAGTAGCTTAGTTGCTTGGTTAATAACCGAATGTTTTGTACCGCTATTTTTTGCTGACTTTGCAATTGTTGTAATTGCCAAACTTTGCGTTGTTCTAGCATTCTACTATTTAAGGTATTAGCTTGAACCTGTGCCTTAATCCCTTTGGCAAATAAAGGAACATTCAAACCAATTTGACCTCCAAAGTTAGGAAATGTTCCCTCTGCTACTTGTAGTTGGATGCCTGTTGATAATTGAGGTAGTAATTGACTTTCAATTACTTCACTCTGCAAATCATTTGCTAGTTTACTTTGATGGATTTGCTCGACCAAAGGATGTTTGTCCAAATTGATTGGCGCAATCCTCGACGAGGAAGGAGTTAATGAAGTGTCAGCTACGTCAATGATGGAGCTATCCATTAATATTTGTTGAAGCAAAATCAATTGGTTGGTATAGTCTTGTTCCAAATTCATTTGTTGCCATTCAATTTGTTGTTTGGCAGATTGTGTTGTGATCAACGGAATTGCTCCAGTTTCGCCAACTTTTGCTCGTTTTTTGGCAATGGTTTCGATTTTATCATAAACGATCAACAATTCTTTGTTAAGCCCTTCTTGACTTTTTAAAAATAACAATTGCTGATACAAAGCAGCAACCGATCGCTCCAGTTGTTTTTGGGTCGCAACCTTTTGCCATTCGCCTGTTTGAGCGAGCGCTTCTTGATACACTGATTTTCGTTTGGCAACCTGAGGCAGGTTGAAATCTTGTTGTGCATAAAGGGCATGCACACCAGTTCCCGCAGCACCAAGTTCTTCCATGCTATACCCCAAACTTAAGAAAGGCTGATTTTTGCCTGCATCTTTTAAAATGCGCTGTTGTTGGATATATAAATCTTGTTGCAAGATCGTTGGATGTTGTGTTTTGACTTGTTCGATTGCTTCTTCTAAGCTAATAACTCTTTGCGCATTTAAACGCCAACACATTATGACAAAGAGTGTTGTTATCAAAATAAATCTATGCATGTGTTTTTTGTTTTAGTAAATAAAAAGTACAAGGAACGACTACTAAGTTGAGTAGAGTAGAAGAAACAAGTCCCCCTACTATGACAACAGCCATAGGGCTTTGGATTTCATTTCCTGCCTGCCCTCCAGCTAAGATCAAAGGAATTAGAGCCAGTCCAGTTGTAGTAGCTGTCATTAAAATAGGGTTGAGTCGATCCAAGGAGCCTTCTACAATGGCTTCTTTTAGCGATTTGCCTTCTTCTAACAAAACTTGATACCTTGAAATGAGTAACATTCCATTTCTGGTTGCAATTCCAAATAAACTAATAAAACCAATGGTACTGGCAATAGAGATAATTCCAGAATCAAAATAAATCATAAAAATTCCTCCAATTAAAGCCAAAGGTAGGTTGGTGAGAATAATAATAGACAGCCAGAATTCTTTGAATTCTCGTAAGATGAGGAAGAAAATAATAACTAAAGAAAACAAGGAAGTTAACAAGAGCATACTCGTTGCTTTTTGCTCGTTCTCAAACTGACCACCATATTCTAGGTGATAACCTTCGGGGAGCTGTACATTTTGAGCGATGGTAGCTTGAATTTCTTCTACAGCACTTTTTAAATCTCGGTTGGCAACATTCGTGGCAATGACTAGTTTTCGGTGTACATTTTCTCGACTAATGCGCTCAGGACTACTGTTGGATACAATTCGAGCTACTTTACCAAAAGGAATTTTATCCCCTTCAAAGTTCTCAATCAAGAGGTGCTCTAGTTTTTCGATTTTGTCCCTTGCTTTTTCTTCCAAACGCAATTTTAAATTAAAGCTACGCTGATTTTCGTATACTTGGACTACTGTTTTTCCACCAATAGCCATGTCAATAAAATTGGCAAATTGCTCTATACTAATGCCACTACGCGCTAACATTTCATGTTTAGGATAGATATAAATGTGAGGAATTTCTGTCTTTTGATCCAAGTTAACATCCACAATTCCATCAATAGAACTAATGTTCTGTTTGATCTCATTGCCAATTTGGAACATTTTGGTTAAATCCTCTCCAAATAACTTAATAGCAACATTAGAACGAGTACCGGAAATCATGTGGTCGATTCGATGTGAGATGGGTTGACCAATGTTAATGGTGACTCCAGGTAGTGCCCCAATTTTGGCACGAATATCTGCCAATACTTCACTTTTAGAACGCTCCTTCATATTTAAAGGAACCTCAATTTCAGAGGCATAATGACTTTGAGCATGCTCATCCATTGATGCACGACCAGTACGGCGACCTACCAAGTCTACTTCTGGTATTTCTAATAATAGTTGTTCTACTTTTGTTCCAATTTTATTGGTTTCTGTTAAAGACGTTTCAGGAGGTACTACTACAGAGATGGTCAAGGAGCCCTCATTGAAATCAGGCAAAAAGGAACGACCTAAACTAGACATTGTAACAATAGAAATAACCAACAAAACAAATGCAACTCCTAATACAACATAAGAACGGTTTAAGCTTAGCTTCAAAACCTTGTTATACAGACGCATTAAGCTGCGAATAACAATATTGTAGTTGATTTTTTGTGTTTCTGTTTCCTCTGCTTGGGCATCTGTTTTGAGTAAGACACTACATAGGGCAGGTGTAATGGCAACTGCTACCAATAAAGAAACGACAATAACGATTAAAAAAGCGATCCCTAAAGGCTGTAAAAGACGTCCTTCAACTCCACTAAGGAAGAACAAGGGCAAGAAAGAAGCAATAATAATCAAAGAAGAATTCAGAATAGAAGACCGGACTTCAAATGTCGCTTCATAGATAATCGTTAGTTTACTGCGTTGTTGATCAATAGGCAAGATGGCATTTTGACGCAGCCGTTTATAAACATTCTCAACATCCACAATAGCATCGTCTACCAATACACCAACGGCGATAGCCAAACCACCCAAAGTCATGGTGTTAATAGAAAAACCTGTCCAGTATAATACTAAAATACTTGTGAGTAGTGATAGAGGAATGGTAATAACGGAAATCAAGGTCGTTCGCCATTCCATTAAAAACAAGAAGAGGACTAAAATAACAAAGAAAATACCTTCCAATAAAACACGCTGTAAGTTATTAATAGAATTTTCGATAAAATCCCCTTGTTTGAATAGTGCCGGGTTTAACTCAACAGAGGTAGGCAAATTTTTGGCAATCTCTTGGACTGTTTTGTCAATTTCTTGAGTCAATTTTAAGGTGTTGGCACTAGGTTGTTTTAGGATGGTTAAGGTTAACGCATCTTGACCATTGATCGAAGCATTTCCTAACTTGGGGGCGCCTCCAATTTTGACATCAGCCAAGTCTCCAACACGGATAGCTACTTCTCCTTCCATTTTAACAAAGGCTTCTTCGATCTCCTGAATAGAGCGAATTCTACCTTTGCCAGAGATTAAATATTGTTTGCCATACTGTTCTAAATAACCACCAGAGGCATTGTGATTTAATTGTTCAATTGCTTGGTATAGTTCTTCTAAAGAAACATGATGCAACTTCATTTTGGCAGGAGAAGCCAATACTTGATACTCCTTTTCTTGACCTCCATAAATAATAACTTTGGCAACACCTTCAACGGTCAATAAACGAGGCTTGATATACCAATTGGCTAAGGTATTCATTTCAATTCCAGATAGAGAGTCGGAAGACATACCGATCATCTGAATTTCTCCCATAATAGAGGCGATTGGTGCCATGACTGGTGTTTTGACCTTGTCTGGCAAATCAGATTGTACGGTTCCAAGACGCTCGTTGACAATTTGCCGAGCACGATAAATATCCGTTCCCCAATCAAATTCTACAATAACACTAGAAAGTTCAGAGGAAGAAGTCGAGCGAATGCGTCGAACATTGGGGGCGCCATTTAAGGCGGTTTCTAGTTTGAATGTAACCAATCGTTCCATTTCTTCGGCAGACATGCCATGTGCTTCTGTCATGACCGTTACAGTCGGAGCAGTTAAGTCAGGAAATACGTCTACATCTACCTGTGTGGTAACCCAAGCACCTGCTAACATTAGCAAGACTGCGATGACCAACACAACAGCTCGATTGTGCAGCGCATTTTTTATAATTATATTTAACATCTAATTTTGATTTATTGTTGAGAACGTGGCAGCATACCCCATGGATTGTTCCTTAGTTTCTGTTGCCGCGTTTATGATGGTTAGTGATTGTGACCAGCGTGTGGATCCACCGTTCCAGCCATAGAGGCTAATTTTACTTGCAAAGCACCTTTGGTAACTACTTTGTCGTTAAGAGATAGTCCAGATAAAATTTCGACTACTTTACCGTCATTAACACCAATTTCTACCACTTGCTTTTCATAACTTTCAGCACTCTTTTGAACAAAAGTTACATAGCTTCCCATTTCTTCGAGGACAGCAGAGACAGGAACCGTTAGGCGCTTGGTATTGGCTTGTGTCATTAAAAAAACTTCCACCATAGCTCCTGGAGATAAATCAGGATGATTGTTAATCTCAAAATATAGTGGAATGTAATGTCCTTCTGCATGGCTGGTCATTCGACCAAAGGAAATAACTTTCCCCTCCAAGTCAGACATTGAATAAGCTCTATCGGTATAAGGATTGACAAAATTAGCATCTACGATGGTGGGTAATAACGAACGATAACGTGGGGAGACATCTACTTTAATTTGCACTCGACTTGTTTTAAGAATGGAGGCAAGAGGCTGTCCTGCTTTGACAAACTGCCCTTCTTGTACTAATAATTGAGATACAAAGCCTGTGGTAGAAGTGGTCACCAAATGGCGTTTTTCTCCTTTGTTGAATAATTTCTTAATGTTGTCAAACTCTGCTTGCGCCAATTCGTATTCATTTAAAGCTTGATCGTATTCTTTTTGACCAATAATATTATCGTCCATAAGCTTCTTTTTGCGATCCAAGTTGGCTTTTTGGCGATCAAGATTCGATTGTGCTTTTATAAAATTCATCTCTAAGTCATCCTCCATGATTCCCTTTCCTGTCACTGTAAAAAGCAATTCTCCTGAGCGGACTGCTGTACCAGAGGTTAGATTTTTTTTGCGGATATTGACAACTCCATCTCGTTTGGCAACCAATGTCGATAAATCAGTGGTAGAAGGTTCTATAATCCCTGAGGTGTGAACGACATTTCCAACAGGTCTTTGTTGAACCGTTTCCACATCAAATAAATTATTCCATGCTTCTTGACGTTGATAGCTAATACTTCCTGTCGGGTCTGCATTGGGATGCGTTCCTTGAAAAGCGGCTTCTTCGTTTTCGAATACAGGGATGTTATTAAGAACCAAAGAGCGTTTGTTTCCTTCTTTGCCAACAACAAAGATTAGTTTGTGTTGACCAGCGTTCGAAAAACTCAATTGTGCTTCATAGATACCTTTAGAGATGCTTTGACTGGGTAACTTTGGACCATTATTAATATGGATACTTAGTTCTGATGAAAGCGGCTGAAAACCATCTAGGGTTGTTAAAATGACTCGTATAGAGTTGGTTTTATTTATAATGAAAGGCGCAAACTCAACAAATAATTCGGTGTTGCCTTCCCATAATGTATAGGTGATGACCTCTAATTCTGGTCCATGATTATGCCCTTCGTGTGCATCGTGGTTGTGACCACTGTGATCATGATCATGTCCTTCATGATCGTGAGAATGGCAACCTGTTATGAATAACCAGCTAGCTACCATTAGTAGCAGGATGAATAATTTCATGTTATAAATGATATTTTGACACTTTGAAATACCTGATGTTGCCTAATTTGTAACCTGATGACGATGTAGTACAGTAGCAGATGACTAGCACAATTGGTAGCCCAAAGTGTTATTTTTAATAATTGTATGTTAGTATTATACTTTGTTGCATTATTCCTCGATTGTTGTTATTAAGGCTTGGAGGATAACGCATAAGTCTAGTTTTAGTGAACATTTACGACTAGATACGAGTCCTTCAAGGTTTTTACAATCAAACTTAGAGGAAAATAGAGTACAACATTGTGAGTTGGATAGTAGCAAACTCCATGGATAAATACACAATAACTTATCTCCTTCTATGTTGTTTGATAAGAAGTATACAAGTGAGATTATAGAAGACAAGTAGCATGACAAAACCGAATTAACAACCTCGTTTTGAGGCGTCATTGGGATGTTCTCTACTTGAAATATTTCCTAGTTAGTGTATTAATTATTGGAATTGCTGTTAGACTACTTGGGGAGGATGCCAAATGTCTTTAGAGAGGAGTTGTTTGTAATTGTCGGTAGGCATTGCCCATTCTGTTGGTTCTAAATTTTGTGTGTTGCCATTAAATGGGAGATTAGAGGCGTCAATAGCTTGGAAGCTAGGGATGTTTAGTATAAAATGACTAATGCCACAAGCACAAAAAGGAGTACAAGCGTGATGGTGGTTAGAACCTTCATCGTGGTGGTGGTGATTTTCATTGGTCACAACCGTTGTATGGGTACATTTTTCGTGCATGTCTATGCCTACTATATTTTCCATGACTTTAGTGTATAGCAAGGTGTGATTGCAAGGCACAACCATTAAACAAGTAAAATAAACACTATATATTATCAATAGAAAATGTTTCATACAGCTAAGATAAACAAAAATGATGCTCAAATCAACAACTGAATCTGCTTTTTTTTGTTTCAAGGCAAAATTAGTGATTGGAAATATACACTTCTTTTTATTAAGGTGTAAATAATTTTTCAATCTACTTAACTTTTGAATCTAAAAAGTAGTACCTTGTGTACTCATAATAGAATACAAGACCTCGCTATAAGAGCGAAGCAAATTAACAAAAGAGTTGTATCAATCAACTTGTATTTTTTATCTAAAAAAGTTTGTCGGAAATGTTTGATATTCAGCATCCTGATCGTTTTGTGAATCGTCATCTGGGCCCCAATAAAGAAGCATTAAAAGATATGTTAGCAACTATTGGTGTAGACTCTTTAGAGCAACTAATAGAGGAAACGGTTCCGTCTAATATTCGTTATAAAAAAGAGTTAAATCTTCCTGAAGCTATGTCAGAGTTTGATTACTTGAACATGCTTAAAGAAGTAGCCGCCAAGAACAAGGTGTTTAAATCATACATTGGTTTGGGATATTACCCAACGATTACACCTCCTGCTATTTTAAGAAACGTTTTTCAGAATCCTGGTTGGTATACTCCTTATACGCCTTATCAAGCAGAAATAGCACAAGGTCGTTTGGAAGCATTGTTGAATTTCCAAACTATGGTGAGTGATTTAACAGGTTTGCCAATAGCAAATGCTTCTTTGTTGGACGAAGGAACTGCTGCGGCAGAGGCTATGTACATGTTTTATAACAATAAAAACAAGCGTGCAAAAGGAGATTTGGCCAATCAAATCTTAGTTTCTAAAAAAATATACCCTCAAACCTTGGATGTTATTTATGCAAGGGCTGAACCATTGGATATTGAGGTCGTTCTAACAGATACTTTTGAGATAACAGATAAAACATTTGCTATATTATTACAATATCCTGACTTAAACGGGGAGGTGGTTGACTATAAGGCAATTGTAGAAAAAGCGCAAGCCAATAAAATACATACTATTGTAGCTGCGGACTTAATGAGTTTGGCATTGTTGACACCTCCAGGAGAATGGGGGGCAGATGCTGTGGTTGGAAATACACAGCGTTTTGGTGTGCCAATGGGCTTTGGTGGTCCTCACGCTGCTTACTTTGCAACAAAGGATGATTTTAAACGCCAAATTCCTGGGCGGATTATTGGGGTATCTATAGACAGTAGTGGAGATCGTGCTTTGCGAATGGCTTTGCAAACAAGAGAGCAACATATTCGACGCGATAAGGCAACTTCTAATATTTGTACAGCGCAGGCTTTGTTGGCTGTTATGGCAAGTATGTATGCGGTTTATCATGGTCCTGATGGTATCAAAGCAATTGCTGGGCGTATGCATACGTTAACACAAATCTTAGATTTGGAATTACAACGATTGGGGTACAAACAGTTAAACAGCTATTATTTTGATACAATAAAAATAGAGATTGATCCTACTCAAAGAGGAAAAATTAAAGATGCGGCTTTGGCAGCTAAAATGAATTTCTACTATGCTGATGAGCAATCTGTTCAAATTTCGTTGAATGAAGTTGTTGACATTCGTGCTGTAGCAGAAATTATAAATGTTTTTGCAGAGTTGAAAGGAGCAGCTGATGTTTCAATAGAACAGTTGGTAAATAAATACAAAGATTTAACCGTAAAAATCCCTGCTGACTTAGTACGAACAACGGCTTATTTGACACACCCAACATTTAATACGTATCATTCAGAAAGTCAGTTGATGCGTTACATCAAGATGTTAGAAAATAAAGATTTGTCATTGGTGCACTCGATGATTTCTTTGGGCTCTTGTACGATGAAGCTAAATGCAGCGACAGAAATGTTTCCTGTGTCTTGGTCTGAATTTTCAGATATACATCCGTTTGCTCCAAGCAGTCAAACAAAGGGCTACGAACAGCTGATTAATGAATTAGAAGATTACTTGTGTGTTATCACAGGATTTGATGCTTGTTCGTTGATGTCCAATTCTGGTGCACAAGGAGAATACTCTGGTTTGTTAGCCATTCGTGCTTATCATAAGTCAAGGGGAGAAGGGCATCGAAATATTGCTCTAATTCCATCTTCTGCACATGGAACAAATCCTGCTTCTGCAGTTTTGGCAGGAATGAAAGTGGTTGTAACAAAATGCGATGAGCGAGGAAATTTGGATATTAATGACTTAGCCGAAAAAGCCGAAAAGTACAAAGATAATTTAGCTGCTTTGATGGTTACTTATCCTTCAACACATGGTGTTTTTGAAGCAAATATCAAAGAAGTGTGCGCTTTGATCCACAAATTTGGAGGAAAGGTTTATATGGATGGAGCGAATATGAATGCACAAGTAGGGTTAACTTCTCCAGGAGAGATCGGGGCAGATGTTTGCCACCTAAATTTACACAAGACTTTTGCAATCCCTCATGGCGGGGGAGGACCAGGAATGGGACCTATTTGTGTGAACGAAAGTTTAGCGCCATTCTTACCCAAGCATGCTTTCCGTATGGTTGGAGGGAGTCAAGGATCACATGCCGTTTCGGCAGCACCTTGGGGCTCTGCTAGCATTTTGCTGATTTCTTATGGATATATTCGATTATTGGGGCGTACGGGTTGTAAAGCAGCTACCGAATATGCTATTTTAAATGCCAATTATATCAAAGCAAAATTAGAGACGGAATACGATGTTTTGTATACAGGAGAGCAAGGACGTGCTGCGCATGAATTAATTATTGATTTGCGTAATTTTAAAGCAGTAGGGGTATCTGCTGAAGATGTTGCTAAGCGTTTGATGGATTATGGTTTCCATGCTCCAACTATGTCGTTCCCTGTTGCGGGGACTATTATGATAGAACCCACCGAATCAGAAGATCAAGCAGAACTAGATCGTTTTTGTGATGCCTTGTTAGAAATTCGCAAAGAAATTGATGAAATTGCAACAGGCAAAGCGGATGCTCAAAATAATGTATTGCATAATGCCCCTCACAAACAAACAGTTGTTGTAAGTTCTGAGTGGGATCGACCATACAGTGTCGAAAAAGCAGTATTCCCGTTGCCTTATTTAAGAACGAACAAGTTTTGGCCACAAATAGGGCGGGTTAATAATGCCTATGGCGATAAGAATTTAATTTGTGCTTGTCCTCCAATGGAAATGTACGAAGAGGTAGAAGCGTAGTCTTATTTTAAGATAAAAGGTAATGAGCTGGTAATTGTGTCATACAATTATCAGCTTTTTTAATATAGGCTTAATATGGAGATAAAAAGCAGTTTGTAGATGCAACGAGTTAACACTTTTTAACGTTTGATTTACATCGGATCGGGTAAGTGTTGAAAAGTTGTAAAGAGTTTTTTTGCGTATAAAATGAGGTGTTAGAGGTGATTTACCGTATAAAAAACTACTAAAAAACCATCTTAAAACAATAAATTCTTTACAAAATGTTAAAATATCTCCGTTAAAATTGACTTGTTATTTTAATTCTTGGTGATTAAAATGTAACTTTGAGAGATTCTCAAGAAATAGAAAGCGCTGTGTATTGTAGTTTTATTACATTTTTAGAAAAGTATAAAGCTACTTTTACTTGTTGGAAGCTATTCTTAAGGTTAATAAAATAATGACGGTCACCCCAACAAGAACAACGTCCTATAGAGGATTACTATTATACGTAATACATATATTATTTTTTTAACTACTAAATCATATAGTTTTGGATAGCAAAAATTTTCCTCCAAGTTTAGCGCAACGATGTTGGCGTTATTCGCGTATCCTCTTACTAGCTTTGGGCTTTTTTGTCTTCGGCAGTCAAGATGCGAACGCTTCTCATTTTGCTGGTGCAGATCTCACTTATGAATGTGTTGGTAATAACCGATACGTTGTTACTCTAACAATATATCGAGATTGTGTTGGTGCAGGAATGGGAACTACAGAATTTATTGGTCTTACGTCTGCTAGTTGTGGGGTTACTCCTCCTAATATTGGTTTGCCAAGAGACACTTTTTATGAAGCATCTCAACTATGTGCTCCTGAATTAGCAAATTCAGCTTGTAAACCAGGTGGAACACTTCCTGGAATTGAGGCACATGTTTATCGAGATACAATTACTCTACCTCAAACTTGTACAGATTGGGTAATTAGTTGGTCTAGTTGTTGTCGAAATGCTGCGATTACAAACTTAGCATTAAACCAAGCTTCTTTTTACATCGAAGCAGGGATTAACAGTACTATATGTAATAGCTCTCCGACGTTTACATCAAACCCAACGCCTTATTTTTGTGCAGGACAATGTTACGATTATAATCACGGTGCTTTTGATCCAGAGAATGATTCGCTGCGGTATGCGATGAGTTGTCCATTGCAAGGAGCTAATAACTGTATTCCTCATGCGGCACCGCAAACAGTTCAACAGCCCTTAGTTACTAACCCTGCGAATAGCTTTGTATTGGATAGTGTGACAGGACAAATGTCTTTCTGTCTTGCACCAAACCAAACACAAATCGCTGTAGCAGCAGTAACAATTTACCAAATTATTAATGGCGATACAATGGGATATGTACAACGTGATATTCAAATGGTTGTTTTGAATAATGCGAACTGTACCTCTCCAGTAGGTTCTAACTCTCCATTGGTATTAAACGGAGGTTCTTATGATACGACAGCAAATACATTTGTTGTTTGTGCAGGGGAAACTTTAATCTTCGAATTGATTTTGACAGATCCTGATGGAGATACGATTCAAATTAATCCTGCAAATACGAACATTAATCAAGTATTTGGATCTAGCGCTTCGCTTATTTTACAAAACACAGCTCCTTTTAGACCAGATAGTGCAAAACTATTTGTTCAAGTACAAGCAGTTCCATCTAATATTGGTGTCAACCAGTTTACGATAGGTATTACCGATGGTGCTTGTCCTATTCCAGGAGACCAAATTTTAGGTTATAACTTGATTATACCAGGGGTTGAAGTGACAGCTTCAGATACCACAATTTGTCCTGGTATTGCCCAACAAATACAAATGAATGCGAATAGTTTCTCCTCGGTCGGAGCATTAGCAGCAGGAACTTTCTCTTGGACTCAATTATCAGGTCCTAATATAACATTTAGTGATGATACAATTCCTAACCCATTAGTAGACGTTCCTTCAACAACTTTAGATGGAGAAGTAATTACTTTACAAGTTACCTTTACAACAACACCAGACCCTGTTACAGGGACAAGTTGTGTGACAACAGATTCCGTTTCTATTTTCTTAAGTGCTTTACCACTAAGTTTGAATGTTTTTGCAACGGATACCTCTTTATGTCCGAATAATCAGCCTGATACAGTTTCGTTTAATACAGCGATTTCTGGACCAGGTATTGATTTGGTAAATGGGGTGTATTCTTGGACAGCCAATCCATCAAGTTATTTAGGTAATTTGACAAGTACTAGTATCAACAATCCAGATGCGATTGTAAGCGGAGGTCCTGGCGATGCGGTTACTTATGCTGTTAATTACACGTATGGATTATGTACAGGTTCAGATAGCATTCAATTAACTTGGAGAAATGCTATACCTCTAGTGAGTGCTGCTCAAGATACTATTTGTCCTGGAGATACAACTCAATTAACAGCTGTACTTTCAGATTCTATTATTGTAATTGACCCAACAGCATGTAGCACTTACACCGTAGATCCAATTCCATACGGACCTGTTGCAGGTTCGGGAACTTCTGTATCATTGACAGATGATGCAACGACAGGAGCATTACCAATTGGGTTTAGTTTTGAGTTTTTCTGTAATACTTATACACAGTTTGTTATTAGTTCAAATGGATTTATTTCATTTGATTTAGGCTCGCCTAATGGTTGTTGTTCTGGACAGCTAGTGCCTAATAATGGTTTTGGACCCAACAATGTCATTGCCTTAGCTTGGGAAGATTTGAACCCCAATAATGGTGGTACCATTGAATACTTTACAGTAGGTACTGCACCGAACAGACAATTGATTGTTAACTATATCAACGTACCTCGTTTTGGTGGTGCTAGTAACGTGTCAGGACAAATTGTGTTGCACGAAGGAACAAATATAATTGATATCCACAGTACTTCTATTACAGGTGCTGCATTTGATATTACTACACAAGGTATTGAAAATAATGATGGTACAGCAGGTTTTGCCGTGCCAGGTCGTAATGGAGTTGCTAACTGGTCGGCAAACAATGATGCTTTCCGTTTCACACCAGGTGTGGCATTCTTATTTGGACCAATTACATACAACTGGACACCAGGATTTGCTGTTTCTGATGCAGCAGCATACAACCCAGATGCATTCCCTCCGTCTACAACTACTTTTGTAGCACAGATTAACGAAAAGGGATGTATCTTAACAGATTCGGTAGAAATATTTGTGAATAGCCAAATTCCAGTTCCAACTGTTTCTTGTGGTACGCCTGCTAATCAAGCAACAACTGTATTGTTTGAGTGGGGTGGTTCTCCAGGAGCAACAGGATGGGAATATAGTTTAGATTCAGGTTTGACTTGGACTCCTAGACCATTGGCTGATAGTTCTTACTTAGTTACAGGATTGACAAATGGCGATTGTGCTAATATTTTAGTTCGTGCTGTTGGTGGTGCAGGTCCTTGTCCAACAAATGCCGCTGCATATTTAGAATGTTGCACGACACCTTGTCCAATGCCAACGACTTCAACAATTACTAATCTAACTTGTAATGGTTCGAACGATGGAACGATGACAATTGATATTGATGGAGGGGTTTTAGGAGATCATCCTAGTTATACCGCAACTTTATTTGACACTTCTGGTGCTCAAATAGGAACTCCATTTGTTACTCCTGCTGGAACATCACCAGCAACAGCTACCTTTACAGGGTTATCTGCGGGAGTATATTATGCTTACTTGACAGATACATTTGGTTGTTTTACCAATTCTGATACATTAGTAATTACAGAACCAGATACACTGATTATTTCTTTAGATAATACAACTTTAACGACTTGTTTTGGCGATGCAGATGGAACAGGAACTGTTCTTGCTACGGGAGGAACTCCTTCGTATAACTTCCAATGGGATGCTGCTGCAAATGGACAAACAACGGCTACAGCTACTGGATTGGCACGTGGCAACTATGATGTAATTTTGACAGATGCGAATGGTTGTATGGATACTTTAACAGTAACTATTAATTCTCCATTCCCTGCTGCTCCTGCAATTACGTTAAACTCTACACCAAGTACAAGTTGTGCTGGAGATGGTACGGCTACTGTTTTTGCTACCTTTAATATGGTAGGTAGTGCCAATGACTATACTTACACTTGGGCTAACAGTACTTCTACTGGACCAACAGCTACTAACTTGCCTTCAGGTATGGCAATTGTTACGGTAACAGATGTGAATGGTTGTCAAGCAGTAGATAGTGTTTTGGTTACAGGTAGCCCAACCGTAAGTATTACAGCTATGCCTGTAATTAATACTGGATGTGGTACTTCTGTAGGACAAATTACTGTAGCGGCTACCGGTGACCCTGCGGGATATACTTATCAGTGGTCTCCAAATGCAAATGGACAAACAACAGCTTTGATTACTGGTTTAGGCTTGGGTACATACGATGTTACTGTAACAGGTATTTCAAATGGATGTACAGCAACTGGAACAGCAATCGTACAAGAGGCAAGCCCATTGAACGTTGTTGGATTTAATGTTACTAACCCAACTTGTGGTGGTAGTGATGGAGATGCTACTGTACTAACAGTAGGAGCTACCGGCGCTTTATCTTACAATTGGTCCAATACTCAAACAACCAACCCTGCTACAGGTTTGGCTGCGGGAACATATTTTGTAACCGTTACAGATGCAGCGACAGGTTGTTCTGCAATTGGTGATACTGTATTGATTCAGCCTAATTTCTCAGCTAGCTTTACAGCACAAAATGATCCATCTTGTAACTTGTCAAATGGTAGTATTACGGTGACAGGTACTGTGACAGATGGTCCTGCTGGTCCATTTACATACTTGTGGAGTGATGGACAAACAACAGCAACGGCTACTGGTTTGAGTGCTGGTGTGGCATATACTTGTGATGTTACTTATCAAGGATGTACACAAACAGTAGGTCCTTTGACAATGAACAGTAGTACCTTACAAATTGCAATTACAGATAAAGATGATATTATTTGTAACGGAGACTTGTCTTCTTATGCAAATGTAACATTAGTAACAGGTGATTCAGCAACAACTACTTACTTGTGGTCTAATGGAGCAACTACTCAGAATATTTCTGGAATGCCTGCTGGAACATATACTGTGACAGCAACATCTGGTTCTTGTACCGTAACACAATCTATTACAGTAGTAGATGTTACGTTGACTGTTAATGCATGGATTGTAAGTGCAGGTCAAAAAACAGCAACTATTCAAGTAAATGATGTTGTTCCTATTAGTGGAGGGGTTGTGACAAATCACGCTAACCCTGTTTATACTTGGTCAGAAAGCAACCCTGCAATCGTAGATATTACAGATTCTACGGCAATTGCTACTGATGCAACAGGTAATCCTGGTAATGGTAGTTCTTGGTTGACATTCTCTGCAACAGCTGGACCTTGTACGGCTGTAGACTCTGTAATGGTAACTGTAGAATCTTACATGGGAATGCCAACAGCCTTTACGCCAAATAACGATGGAATTAACGATTTATTCCAACCTGCTGGTTTGCAAATGTCTGATAAGGTAATTCAATTTAAGATTTACAACCGTTGGGGACAATTAATGTATGATGATACTGTTAATCACTTCTGGGATGGTACATTTAATGGAGTACCTCAACCACAAGATGTGTATGTTTATGTATTTGAATATATTCCTTCTGTAGGTAACCCAATCTTAATTAGAGGTGAATTTACATTGATACGATAAGAATCAATTATTATCGAAATATATTAAAGCGACTGCCCAATTCGGGTGGTCGCTTTTTGTATGTAGTATGTGGTATTAGGTAAGTAATCAAAAAGAACTTTTGTACAAATACTTAAGGTTGAATTTTTCGAAAAGTAAGGTTGATTCTAGGTGTTGTAATACGTTTTGTTTTAGCAATTTGGTGTTGCCATTTATGTTGACTATCTCCTTGCATAAGCAAGAGACTACCCGGTTCTAGCAATACGGTAGTTTTTATTTTATGATTTTCTTTTTGGCGCAGTTGAAATTTTCTGGCAGTCCCCAAACTAATAGATGCTATTGTAGGTTGTGTTCCTAGTTCTTTTTCATCATCGCTGTGCCACCCCATACTATCTTGACCATCTCTATACAAGTTGGCAAGTACAGAGTTAAAATTTAGTTGTAATTCATGTTGTAATTTTTCTCGAAGCTGCTTTAAATCATTGTCCCAACCTTCTGCGGTTAAAGTCGTTTGAGAATAGGTGTACTGAATGTCTTTATCACCATACCAAGCAATCAGCCTAGGTTGCCAAATAGTCTTCCCAAACATACGAATAGGGTATTGTTGCCAATCTAAATTATGAAGCAACTTTTGATACAATACTTGGGCTTCAACTGTCGATAAAAAATTATTGTAATAAAGAATGTTATCTGATTGGCTTAATATAGAAATGGCTTTATTTTTGGAGCTCTTCATCTAAAAAAGGATTTTTAGTTGATATTTCAAAAGTGAATAATTATCTTGTATTAGCTCTCCATATATACAACATATATTCTGAAATATTAATTGATAAATTAGCAGAATAAATACTTAGAACTACTTTTAAAAGAAGATTACTGGATTAAAGATACAACTTTAAGACAACTAGATGTGTTTATTTAGTGACAGACAAAGTTTATTTTTACCCACAAAAAATTAAATAATATCGATTAAAATCTACTAGCAAGACCGCTAATAGATAAAAACACACACGTTATGGCAAAAGCAGGAAAGATAGTAAAAACAGTTCTCAAAGTAATAGGCGTTATTCTTATTCTAATTATTGGGGCACTGATAGCAATTCCTTATTTCTTTAAGGATGAAATTCTGGATAGAGCAAAAGAATTTGCCAATGAACAAATTAATGCAGATTTAGATTTTGATAATGATCAAGTGAGTTTATCATTGTTGTGGACATTCCCTAATTTTAGTTTTAATATTGGTGATTTATCCGTAACAGGAAAAGAGGAGTTTGAAGGAAAAAAGTTGGCTCAAATAGGCAATTTTTACTTTACACTGAATCTGATGGATGTTTATAATGGAGAATATCGCATTAATGGTGTTACTCTAAGTGATGCGGATTTGTATATAAAAGTATTGAGAAATGGTAAAGCAAATTATGATATATTCGAGACCGAACCTTCGAAAGAAGAAAAAGGCGGAAGCAGCGATTTAGAATTGGCTATTGATTATTGGTCGGTAGAAAATACAAATTTTGTTTATGATGACAGAACAGCTGAGATTTATGTTGAAGTCAAAAATTTGAATCATAATGGTAGTGGTGATTTCTCAACAACTGTATTTGATTTGGAAACAGAAACAGATATTGAGGCATTAACGATTGCAATGGGGCAAGTTTCTTATTTGAAAAAGGCAGCAGTTAATGTAGATTTTAATGCCAATATAGATTTAGGGAAAAAGGTCTACAAAATTCAAGATAATACCTTTCGTTTGAATGACCTTGTCTTGAAATTGGATGGAGAGGTAGCTCAACCATCTGAGGATGATTTGAAAATGGATTTGAAATTCAATGCTCCGAATACAGCATTTTCAGAAGTCTTGTCTATGATTCCAGCAGCCTATACCAAAGATTTTTCTTCTGTTAAAACCAAAGGAGATTTTAAATTTAACGGCTATGCAAAAGGAATTTTAAATACTAAAAAAGAAAGTTATCCTGCGTTTGGAATTGATTTATCGGTCAAAGATGCAGAGTTTCAGTACCCTGATTTGCCATTGCCTGTAGAAGATATTAATACTAAGATATCGGTAAAAAGTCCTTCTTCAAATTTAGATAAGATGGCTATTGATGTGAGCCAGTTTCATGTTAAAATTGGTTTGAACCCTTTTGATGCTATGCTGAAACTGCGTACTCCTATTAGTGACCCTGATGTGGAAGCTAAAATAGATGGTACTATCAATCTGACCGAATTAGGAAAGGCATTTCCAATGGAAGGTGTTTCAAAGCTTTCAGGAATTGTTAAAGCCAACTTAGAGACCAATACAAAGATGTCTTATGTCAATAAGAAACAATACGATAAGGTTAAGATGAAAGGCTTGGTGATTGTTTCTAATGCTAACTATGTATCTGCGAATTTGCCTCCTGTAAAGATTCATACAATGGCACTCAATTTTACGCCGAATAATGTTGATTTACAGAATTTCGATTTAAAAGTAGGGAAAAGCGATGTCAAAGCTAGCGGAAAGTTAGATAACATTTTAACCTATTTTTCTAGAGATAAAATCATGAGAGGAGACCTAAAAGTCATCTCTAATATGCTAGATTTTAATGAAATTTTAGAAGCAGCAGGTGGGGCAACTTCTACTTCAGAAGAGTCCTCTAAAACCACTTCAGAAGAAGAGTTAGCAACCAGTATGCAAGATACGACAAGCTCCAAAAAAGCACCAATCTTTGATAGTTTTGAATTTGGGATGGATGTAGACTTGAAGCAGGTAAAGTATGATGTTTATGATGTTAAGAACTTTACAGCTAAAGGTAGTTTTGCACCAATGAGAGCAGAACTAAAAGATATGAGCTTGATGATTGGGAAAGTAGATTTGAGGGCAAAAGGTACTTTGGAGAATATTTACGGCTATTTGTTTGCGGATGAAATCATAGATGGAGAACTCACTTTGTATTCTAATTATATGAATTTAAATCAGTTTATGTCTGAGGATGGAACGGCTGTAGAAAAAGAAGAAGAAATTAATGAGGTGCCTGATGATTTGAGTCAAGTGGAAAATGATCTAGAACCAATGCAAATCCCTGGCAATATTAATTTTACGCTTTATGCAACGTTTAAAACATTGATTTATGATACTTATAATCTGAAGAATGTTCAAGCAGAGGCGCATGTTTATGATCATATATTGGATATTAATGCGTTGAGAGCAAATGCTTTTGGTGGTGCAATGGCTATGAATGGGAAGTATGATACGCAAGACCCTGCTAACCCCAAATTTAAGTTTGGGTACGATGCCTCAAAGGTAGATATTCAAAAAATTGCAAAACAAGTAGGGCTGTCTAAACGATTTTTGCCAATCTTAGAATCTGTCTATGGGCAGTTCAATTCTGAATTTGAAATCAATGGTGTTTTGGATAAAAATTTATACCCAGATTTAGGCTCTTTGTCTGCGAAGGGAATTTTAAAGACATTTAATACTACGATTAAGAATAACAAAAGTTTGGACGCCTTGAGTGATAAACTTAATATGGAAGATTTAAGTACATTGGATTTAGGAAATACAACCAATTTCTTTACCATAGAAGATGGACGTTTGAAAATTGATCCTGCAACGTATGCCGTAAAAGGAATGGATATCATTTTTGGAGGGTCACATGGTTTAGACAATACGTTGGATTATGATATGAAAATGCGTGTTCCTCGTGAGCTTTTATCTAAGAATGCCGCAGGCGCAGCTGCGAATAATGCTGTCAGTGCAGGTTTAGGAGCTTTGGGCGCACAAGCAGATAAATTAGGTATAAAGATACAGGATAGTGAGTATTTAAATCTAAATGTAGGTGTCGGTGGAACGGTTAAGAAACCTAAATTTAATGTCAAATTATTAGGAGCAGGAGGAAACGGTGACAAAGGGTTGGCTGGGCAAGCTGTGGATGCTGTTAAAGAAGAAGCGCAAAAGGTAAAGGATGAAATAGAAGCAAAAGCAAAGGCGGAAGCAGAACGAATTCGTGCAGAGGCAGAAGCAAAACTAAAAGCAGAACAAGAACGTTTGAAAAGAGAAGCAGAAGAAAAGGCAAAACAGTTGGCACAACAGGCGGTAAAAGATCCAAGCTCTGTTGTTGATAGCTTAAAGAATATCGACCCAAGTAAGATTATCAAAAATCCTGGAAATATTCTTAAAAATCCTGGTGGTCTTTTGGGCGGAGATAAAAACAAAGATGGGAACAAAAAAGGAGACGATAAAAAAACAAATCCTTTTGGTAAATTTAAAAATCCTTTTGGACCGAAATAGCTTTTTTAGCTTTGAATAGAATGCTCTGCTCTTAGGAAATATTTGTCTTAGGAGTAGAGCATTTGTTTTTATTGGAAGTGCTGTATTCTGGGCAAAGGGAATTTTTTATTGTTAAAATGGTTTATATCATTATCTTTGTGAAACTAGAAGCAGATAGGATTATTATCTTTTAAAGATCTTGATTTTAAATAGTGAAAAGACAACGTCTAGCAAATTATTAACAAGAGTAACATGAACATAGAATTAACAATAAAGGAAAATGTATCTAAAGCCATTGAAACGCTTTATGATAAAAAAATAGAACTAAATCAGGTTCAAATCAAACAAATTCCCAAGCACTTGGAAGGAGACTATAGTGTCATCACATTTCCTTTTGCCAAAGTATTAGGAAAGAAACCTAACGAGATTGCTGCTGAATTGGCTACTCAGTTAATGGCGCAAAGCAAGGTGATTGCAAATGCTATTTCGGCGGGACCTGGTTTTTGTAACTTGAGTATAGGAGATGCCTATTGGACCGATTTTGTGAAAGAGGTTTTAAAAAGTGAAGCTTATGGACAACATCCTTCAAAAAACGAAACGGTGGTGGTCGAATATTCTTCTCCAAATACGAATAAACCGTTGCATTTAGGGCATATTAGAAACAATCTTTTGGGCTATGCAACGGCTGAAATTCTTAAGGCAGCGGGATACGATGTGAAAAAAGTTCAAATTATCAACGATAGGGGGATTCATATTTGTAAGTCTATGTTGGCTTGGCAAAAATGGGGGAATGGCGCAACACCTGCCTCTAGCGAAATGAAAGGAGATCATCTCGTTGGTTTCTATTACGTGGAATTTGAAAAGCATTTTCAACAAGAGTATTCGGCTTGGCAAGAAACAGAAGTTGGTCAGCAGCATTTGACTGAATGGCTATCCAATGAAAAGAATGTTAAAAAAGCAGAAAAAGCCATTGAAAAGCAAAAGCAAAAAGCAATAAAAGAGGCAGAAAAAAATGATATTCCTGTTCCAACAGAAAAAGAATTAAGCCTTAAATACAATTTGAAAAACTATTTTTATAAAGAGGTTTATAAGAATAAGTATTTTAATAAATATAGTGTATTGGGGACTGCAGCTAAGAATATGCTTCAAAAATGGGAGGCAAATGATGCAGAAATCAAAAACCTTTGGAATACAATGAACAACTGGGTTTATGAAGGGTTTAAGGAAACCTATGAAACCTTAGGGGTTAATTTTGATAAGTTGTATTACGAATCCCAAACCTATCTGTCGGGCAAACAATTGGTCGTTGATGAATTGAAGTCTGAAAACTCTATTTTCTTTAAAAAGGATGATGGTTCTACTTGGATAGATTTGACCGATGTCAAATTGGATGAAAAAGTGGTCTTGAGAAGTGATGGAACATCTATGTATATTACACAAGACTTGGGAACTGCTGCTTTGAGATTCCAAGATTTTGGAATGGATAGAATGGTGTATGTTGTGGGGAATGAACAAGATTATCATTTTAAGGTGTTGTTTGAAACCTTGAAACGTTTGGGGCATAGCTTTGCCAATAATTGTCACCACTTGTCATACGGAATGGTCAATTTAACAACTGGTAGAATGAAATCTAGAGAGGGAACGGTAGTGGATGCCGATCATTTGATGGCTGATGTTATTGCAAATGTAAAAGCGGAATCTGAAAGTAGAGAGAAATTGACGGAGTTAACGGAAGCTGAAAAGGTGAAAATTTGGGAGGCAGTTGCTTTGGGAGCTTTGAAATTTTATATCTTAAAAGTAGAGCCTAGAAAAACCATGACATTTGACCCTAAGCAATCAATCGACTTGCAAGGACAAACCGGACCTTATATTCAAAATGCACACGTAAGAACGCAGTCTGTTCAGCGAATGGTGGTAGAGAAAGGGATAGAATTGGTGTCGTATGATCATTATCAATTGAGCGATGTAGAGCGTGATATTCTTGTCTTAGTACACGAATTACCAAGTACTATTGAAAAGGCGGCTCAAAATTACAATCCAGCAGATATTGCGAATTATCTCTACGATTTGGCAAAAGAATTTCATAAGTTCTGGGGAAATACAACGATTTTGGATGCGGCTAATCCTGCGGCAACTTCCTTCCGTTTAGATATGAGCAAAGCGGTGGCGGTAGCACTCAAAGCTGCGGGGCAGCTAATTGGTATGCAAATGCCAGATAGAATGTAGTGAAAAACGATTTTAGTGATCATAGAGCAATCTAGCATTTTGTGTTAGATTGCTTTTTTGTTGTAGAGAGGACTTATTTAGATTCCAGAAAATAATTTCCAACCTTGCTTTGAATTTCAAATAATTGGTTAAAAAAATACTAAAAGTCCTTTTTTCAAATACTAAAATATAAAAAGTAGAGTTTACTTAAATAGGGAAATAGAAATTGTCATACGACTTTTTATTACTTACAACACACTTTGTTTGTTAAGTCAGAGAACAGGAAATAAACGATCGAATAGATACCTTTGTCTGAAGAATCCCTTATTTTTAAATAAAACAATACTTACTTATAAGACAAACTAATACATTGAACGAATAACTTACCGAGGCTAGGTGAGTTGTCAAAGGATTACAAAACAAGTTTTATAAAGTCTCTTAAATAGAGTAGTAGTTCGTTGATTTTTTACTTTTTTACCAAAAAGATAAAAAAGCACATTTATATTAGTTTGATAATCAAAATTTTAATGCAAAACGCAGCAAAGGCGCAACTTGCTGATTATCAAACTAATAAAGTTTTTCAACGAACTATTGATAGAGACAATTAGGGATTAATCATTCAATGTATGCAATTATTTAAGATTGTTTTTATTGCCGTTTGGGCAATATCCACTCAACATTTGGTCGCACAAGAAATAGAGGCAGGGCTATTGGCTTGTGAAACAGCTGATACACCAGACTTATTGGCGCCACCAATTTCCAATATTGAACATTATTACAAAGAACTGATCGCTAAAGAAGGGCAAAATGCACGCTATCGTGCAAGTGATTTAGCTTTGCAAAAATACGGCTGTGACAAGGAAGAGTACAGTGCCAAACTGTATAATTTACTAGCAGAAGAAGCCTTTTTGATGCAGAACTATGAGGTGGCGAAATTGTACTATGACAAAGTTCTAGAAACAGAATTTGTGGCAGATTATTTTGCACAAGGTTTAGTTGCAGATCGAGCTAAATTAACAGCATTAGTGGGGCTTCGTAATATTGCCATGCAAGAGGAAGATTATTCAACTGCTTTGATTTTTCATCAGAGTTATGTCGACTCGTTGGAAAAAAATTGGAGAACCATTGCTGCACAGAATAAATTGGAGCACGATAAAATATTTGCAAAATGTTATCAAGCTTTAGGGCAGTCGGAACAAGCCATTAATTATTTGATGCCTTATGCTTTTGGTGCAGTAGCAGGAACTTATGGTACGATTGATAAAGAGGCGATTGACTATCTAACAGATTTGTTACGCACAAAATATCCTAAGAAAATATACAAACAGTTTCTAAATAATATAGCAATGCAAATTTATAGTGAGGAAAAAGGAGGGAAGGTGCTGTTTTTTCTGCAAGTCCTAGATAATAAGATTTATTTCCAAAATGATTCGGCAAATTATCAATATCGAGTGGCAGAAAACGCCTCATTGAGGGGGCAGGCAGTGGCACATTATCAACGAAAATTGTTGAATTCTTATTTTTATCAAAGTCTATTTCGGTAATTGTAAACTGTTTTAGTGTCATAATGGCACCTTTGATGAAAGTTTTAATGTCATTTTGTCATTTGTTTTTGTGTTTTTTGTACTTTTTGTCGCTTTTTGTTCTTTTTTTTTGATTGGTATTGGATTTGACTAATAGAAAAGCAACAACACAACAAAAAATATTTTAACAATACAACCATTAATCATCTTGTTCAAATAGATAAACGTTGAAAGATGATTGACATTAAACAACACAACAATTATGAGATTAGTAACAAGAAATTTCAATAGACCAACAATCAATACTTTTCCTAGTTTATGGAACGATTTATTTGCGGATGACTTTTTTGCCAAGCAAGCTAAGAACAAAAATACCTGCAATCCAGTTTATACCAACACACCAGCGGTAAACATCAAAAATAGAGCAGGGCATTATTTTATCGAAGTGGCTGCACCTGGCTTCAAAAAGTCAGACTTTTCGGTAGAGTTAGAAGATAGTACCTTGACAATTGCTGCAAAGAAAGTTGAGGAAAAAGCGACAGAAGGGGCAGGCGAAAAAACAGAAAAAGAGAGCTATACGCATCGTGAATTTACAAGCCGTTCTTTTAAAAGAGCATTTACTATCCCAGAAAAAGCAGTCGATGTTGATAAAATTGAAGCAAGTTATGAAGCTGGAGTTTTGGTTATTTCAATTCCTAAAAAGGAAGTAGAAGAAACAAAATTAAATATTGATGTTCTGTAAGCACTACGCTGTTGAAACCACGCAGTAGCAGCGCAGCAAACTAAGTAAAGCGATTTTGCGAAGTAAATCGTATTAGTAAGAATAAACGCACAAGTTTCCTTGGTAGCTACTTAGATAGAAAGAAGCGTAGATGATGTATACAATAGAAGATAAGCAATAAGTAGTTGCCAATTGTTCACCCTTTAAAACAAGAAAATAATGAGTAGTAGTAGTAATTATAGGTTTCAAGTCGTTTCGGATTCGTTCCGAAACGACCATTTTTCCATCTCAAAAGATGTGGGGGGAGTTGGAAAAGTACGTCCCAATTTAGAAGCGGTTGATTTTATGCCAAAAGTAATCTCTAGAGAAAAAAATAAAAGTTAAACAAAACTAGAGGTTTGGATGTTATAAAGACATAGAAATTACAACAGAAGAGTGGTCGTTTAAGACTATTTAAAAATAAGAAGGTCGCTTTGCGATAGATACGAAAATTAGCACCCCAAGGTGCTATAGGTCACGTTAAGACAACCCAAAGAAAAAAAATGTGCTATCTTGATATATTCGAGATGGCTTTTTTTGTTTTAAGAGGCACCTCTATTTTTAGAAATGATAGACAATTCCATTTATAAATTGATACCTCTTTCGAAAAAAAAAAGTTAAACAAAACGCAAATTTTTTCAAAAAAAGTTAAACAAAACTGGAGGTTTGAGTGTTATAAAGATATAGAAATTACAACACAATAGTAGTCTAAGACTACTTAAAAATAGGAAGGTCACTTGACGATAGATGCGAAGATTAGTACCAGTAGGCGCTATAGGTCACGACAAAGAAACCTCAAAGAAGAAATTATGCTGTCTTGATATATTCGAGATAGCTTTTCTTATTTTAGGAAAGAAAGAGTTTAATGAAAAAAAGCAATCATTTCTTTAGCGACAAGATTTTCCAAGCCTTCTTTATGCCCTAGTAAATTATCATCAATAAATTGCTGTAATAAACAAAGAATCTCTTTTTCTGCTTTAGATTGCAAAGGAAGCATGGCATTGTTAAGATATATTCTACGAGGTGTTGTATAAGGAATTAAGTCATCGTCAAGGTTGGGTAAAAAATCAATTTTAATTTTTTGATTTGTATGTAATTCAAGTTGCAGCATTAAACTGCAAGGTTGGGGTGGAACCCAAGCATGAACTTGTTTGATTTCGGAGTAGTTGGGAATAAAGAAAACGGTCATATTGGTGCGGTGATGTTTATGTTAGCAAGCTCAAATCAAGTCTTGTTTTTTCATCCATTTTCTAGCTTCACGATAAGTAAGAGGCGACAACAAGTCTTGGTAAGATGTTGTAAAGTGTATCACCGCTTCTGCGTTAGTTTTGGAATATTCTCTCAATGCCCAACCACTAGCTTTCTGAACAAAGAACTCTTTGGAATCTGCACGACCTAAAATATAATCGAATAAGATTTGTTGATTGGTTTTATCTTTGTATTTTAATTGAAATATAATTGCTACCCTTTGCAACCAAAAATTGTCTGACTCAATCCATTTTTGGGTATAAGGAATGGTGTGTTTTGGATATTTTAAAAGCATTGCTCCAATAAGCCTTGGAGCTAAATAATCTACTGTATCCCACCAAGATTTTTGAACCACAAGTTGTTCCCATAGGTTTAACCAACTAGGAGATGATTTTTTGATAGATTGATGCATAAGATCTAATGCGTGGTATTGTAATTCACGATAAGGACTTTCCCATAAAGCCTGAACAAGTGAGGGAAGTTCCTCTAGGGTAGGGCGTGTTCTTGTTTCCCAAAACGATTTACATAATTTTTGGCGAGCAGGTTTTTTTAATCCAAAAAAATCAAATTGATTGCGCATATAGCCAGCCATAATAGGGGCGTCTACTGGGTTTTGGTGAGCACTTAGAAAAGTGCTTAACTCTGCTGTGATTTGTTGTGAATCCATGTAGAAAACGATTTGTAGCAACCAATTGAGAATACGGTGATTATTAAAATCAAAAATAAAATAAAATTTTTTATTTAATTAAACAGTTAGTTAAAATTTGACATGATTTTTGCTGTTGAAAAGGTACAAAAAATCAATCCATTTATAAAAAAAAAGATAGCTTAGAGAAGACTTCAAACTCAAGTTTATTTTACAAACGGGACTAGTATATATGTATAAAATTGGCGTTAGCAAGGTCGAGATGACCTATTTTAAAGAAGGAGCAGGAATGTTAGGGTATGGCATGCATTTTCATAAAATAGAAGGTGTAGAAACTCCCCAATATGCACGTGCTTTTGTTGTTGAAAATGACCATAAAAAAGTTGTTTTTGTGAATGCAGATTTCTGTTTTTCAACAAACTATCTTAAAACCAGAGTGCTTACTCGTTTAGTGTCGGAAAAACCAGAATTGGGCTATTCGGATGCAAATGTAATGATTACAGCACAGCATACACACAGTGCGGCGGGTGGGTATACTCAACATTTGGCGTATAATTTTACAACCCCTGGTTTTAAAGAGGATGTTTGTATGCGTTATGCAAATGCTATTTTTGATGCTATTGTCCTAGCAGATAAGAATAAGAAACCTGGCAATATCAGCCATCACAAAGCTATGTTTGATAAGGACGCTGAAATATGTTTTAATCGTTCTATTCGTGCTTACAATCAAAACCCAGAAGTTGGCGTACGTATTCCTATGAAAAAACGTCATTTGGCTGCTGATCGAACCATGAAATTATTGCGATTTGATGATGCTGATGGGAAACCTATTGGTAGTTTGAACTGGTTTGGCGTACACACAACTAGTGTTTCAAATCGCTATCGCAAGGTTTGTTATGATAATAAAGGATATGCAGCTGATATGTTTGAAAATTATCTTCAAGAGAAATATGATAACAAAGATATTGTAACAGGTTTTGCACAAGATGCAGCAGGAGATATTAGCCCTAACTTTATATGGGATCGTAGAAATAGAGAGTACCGTGGAAAGCATTTGGATGATTACGAAAGTGCGGCTTATAATGGAAAACTGCAAAGCGATAAAGCCAAAGAGATTTTTGAATCTGCTTCTAAGATTGGTAAAAAAATAGAAGGCGATATTGATTATTTATTGATGTATGCAGATATGTCGGATGTTGGTATTGACGAATCTTATACAGGAGGGCTAAAACATGAAACGACAAGTGATCCAACTTGGGGAATGTCTTTTTTGGAAGGAACCACAGATGGTCAAGGAGCAGCTAAGATTGTAGGGCAAGCAGTTCGTGTGTTTTTGGGATCAATTCGTCAAGTCGAAGTGATGGCAGCTAGAATGAGCAAAGACGAGGCACGTCAGAAAAGAGTAATTGGTTATTATAATGCGCATCACCCTAAGGCAATTGTTATTAATCATGCAACAGGGGTAACAGCAGGCGCTATACATCCTGAGAAGTTGGTCGTTCCTGGATTTGTTGATCCGTCGATTAAATTTATCAAATTTGCCAATAAGGTAGGTTATGGGAAAAAAACACCTTGGATACCTAAAATTTTACCATTGCAAATTTTTATTATTGGCAATATGGCAATTGTGGGCGTACCTTCAGAAATAACAACGATTGCAGGAGCTCGCTTGCGCAAGACGGTAGCAAATGTACTAGAAGAACGAGGCGTTTCAGAAGTTTTATTGTCTCCTTATGCGAATTCTTATGCAGGCTATATTACCACCTACGAAGAGTATCGTTTGCAATTGTATGAGGGAGGTCATACGCTGTTTGGCAAATGGACTTTAGCGGCTTATCAGATGAAGTTTAGACAGATGGCAGAGGAACTTTTGAAAGCTCCTGAAGATCGAAAGAAGGTTGCCTTACAGCCCGAAATATTCGATATGAAGGATATTTGGACAGGTATGGATGACTTAGGTATATTGGCTGCCTTAGAGGCTACGGATGAATTGCTTGAATCGGGAGAGGAAGAAGAAGAAAAAGACGAAGAAGAAGCGGTTTAATAAACGGTGTTATTAGTAATCACTATCCTAATCAATAATTAATGAAGAAAAGAACTTATCCATATTATAAAAATGCATTTGAAGGACAAGCAATGCCCTTTGCCTATGTTGATTTAGATTTTTTTGATCAAAACATAAAAGATATTCTAGAGCGTGCCAATAGAAAAAATATTCGGATTGCATCTAAGTCGATTCGTTGTGTTCAGTTGATGCGCCGAATATTGGATTATAGCGACCAGTATCAAGGAATTATGTGTTTTACTGCAACCGAAGCGGTTTGGTTGAGTCGCCAAGGCTTTGACGACCTGTTGGTTGCTTATCCTACGTTTCAGGCAAAGCATATTGAAGGCGTTGCCCAAGAAGTTCAAAAAGGGAAAAAAATCTATTTAATGACGGATAAGTTAGAGCATCTTCAGCAGATTAATAAAATTGGTGAACGCTTGAAGGTGAAAATTCCTATTTGCATGGATTTGGATGTTTCTAGTGATTTTCCTGGGTTGCATTTTGGCGTTTATCGATCTAGTTTGTGTACCCTAGAATCTGTTAAAATCTATTTGGAGCAGTTGAAAAAATTCCCTTTTGTAAACTTGAAGGGGATAATGGGCTATGAAGCACAAATTGCAGGGGTGGGAAATCAAGTGCCGCATCAAGGAGTTAAAAATAGGTTGATCAGAATATTACAAAGACGCTCTATTAAGGAAATACGAGAGCGCAGAGGAAAAGCAATCGAGTTGGTAAAGGAGGCAGTTGGTGCACTAGACTTTGTGAATGGAGGAGGGACTGGAAGTGTGGAAGTGACTAGCGAAGAGGAGGGCATTACAGAAGTAGCTGTGGGCTCAGGATTTTATACCCCTACTTTATTTGACAATTACGAGCATTTTCAACATTTGCCAGCGTCAGGGTATGCCATAGAGATTGTGCGCCAACCGCAACAACAAATTTATACTTGTTTGGGAGGTGGTTATGTTGCTTCTGGTCCTTTGGGGATCGACAAATTACCCAAACCTTATCTTCCCGATGGTTGTGAACTCTACCCCAATGAAATGGCAGGCGAAGTTCAAACGCCTATTTATTATAAAGGAAAAGAATCGTTGCAGATTGGCGACCCTATTTTTTTTCGACATAGTAAGGCTGGAGAACTATGCGAGCGATTCAACGAGTTGTTATTGCTGAAAGGAGGTAAAGTAGTAGAAAAAACAGAAACGTATAGAGGAGCAGGGCAATGCTTTTTGTAATGATGCGAATAGTTATTTTTATAATAACCATAAATGCCTAACCATAAAATCAATGGAGGGTGACTAAAGCTATCGGAAAAATATTAAATTTTTTGTAGCTTTATTAGCTACAATAGTTTGTTGATTTTTATACAGTAATTGCTTCCAATTTAACGGAACGATATTGCACGGAGTTAGTTTATAATTCATTAGCTTGTTCTAAACGAAAATTGTGAGAGAGGGCAACTAATTCACTATATTACTATAACATCAATTAATTTGCTGAAATGATAGAAGGACTTATCAAGAGCGTTGCTAAAAAAGGAACCCAATGGTCTAATTGGGCTGGTAATGTAGCGTGTGTTGCGGAGCATATTTTTTATCCTAGAACAGAAGCGGACATAATCGAAGTGATTCAGTTGGCAGCAAGAGAAGGAAAACAGATACGGGTGGTTGGAGAAGGGCATTCTTTTTCGCCTTTGATAGCAACGGATTGCTTTATTCTATCGCTCACTTATATGACTGGAATTATTGACGTAGACAAAGATAATTTGCAGGCAACAGCTTGGGCAGGAACGTCGATTAATAAGGCAAATGCAGCGTTGTTTAAGTTTGGAGTAGCTATGATTAATTTGGGCGATATTGATGTTCAGAGCTTAGCGGGGGCAACGGCTACGGGAACACATGGCACGGGAACTGCTTTCGGAAATGTTAGCACAGAGATTGTTGCCTTTACAATTGTTACTGCCGATGGTAGAATTCTTAATTGTTCTAAGGATGAAAATGCAAGATTATTTGCGGCAGGAAGAGTGTCACTAGGGGCTTTAGGAGTGATTACTAAAATAACTTTTAATGTAGTAGAAGCTTACAAATTGGAATATAAATCCTCTGCCAATGATTTTTATGAAACGTTAGATGCGTTAGAAGCTTACAATCAAAAAAACAGAAATTTTGAATTTTATTATTTCCCATATTCCAATCAATTGCAACTAAAAGAGTCCAATGTCACAGATAAGCCTATCAAACACAATAAAATTTTAGCTCATATCAATGATGTATTTTTGGAAAATACAGTTATGAAATTGGTCTGTAAAGTTGGGGTTGCTTTTCCTAGTTTGACCAAAACATTGGGTCGATGGATGGCAAAAGCAGTGCCCAAAGGTGTTACCATAGATTATAGCCACGAAATTTATGCAACTGTTCGTGATGTGCGTTTCAAAGAAATGGAATATAATATTCCGATAGAGCACTTTAAAACTTGTATTCGAGCGTTCAAAGAGCTGTTGGAGGAAAAGGAATACGAGGTGTTTTTTCCTGTGGAATGCCGTTTTGTAAAAGGAGATGATATTTGGTTGAGTCCAGCTTATGGGCGAGATTCGGCTTATATTGCTGTTCATGTGCCAGCAGCGGCTGAACACAACCCTTATTTTAAAGAGATGGAAGCTTTATTTATGCGTTATGACGGGCGACCACATTGGGGTAAAATGCACACAAGAACAGCAGAGAGTTTATCGGCTACTTACGAAAAATGGGATGACTTTTTGGCACTTAGAGCAGAATTAGACCCTAATGAGCTATTTTTGAATCCTCATCTTAAGAAAGTCTTTGGATTAGAATAGATAATATTGTTCCTTACTTGCCAATTGTAGTGTTTTTAAACACCATCCAATGAAATTTAGGATGGTTTTGATCTTTGTGTTTTAATTCATCTTTCATTTCTTGGTGCAATAGGGGCAAGGCGTGAAAAGGAACCGCAGGATAAGCATGATGTTCGGCATGGTACGGCATGTTCCACATTAAGAACTTGACAAAGGAGGGCGCAGCAATACTTCTCGTTTTTTCTAAAATAGAACCTTCGTGAGGAAGTCCGTTGTGTTCTGCTGCGGTGTAACTTGCCAACATACAATGCCCAATTAATAAACCTACGAACAATCCCCAAAAGCCATTGTTAACAAATAGAGCCAATCCAACGATGCTCAATTGCACCATCAATATTGCCCAAGATTCTAAGACTATTTTTAAACGAACTTCTGGACGGATAAACGGATAGACATTTTTGCGCATAAACTCTGGCATTCCCAAGGCTCCAACAATCGTCATTCCTAGTTTGAACATAAATAGAGGAAAGCCCGATAACCAAGTTAGGTAAAAAGGCAAACTGCTTACAACAGAGGGAATGGCTTTGCCGCCCAATGATATTTCTGGATCTAGACCAGGTTCGTGGGTATGGCGATGATGTGTAAAATGTAATTCTCTGAAAATACTAGAGGGGTAGATATAGCTAAGTCCAGTTATAAAAGCGATGATTCGATTGAGTTGGGGAGACTTGAAGGCTGTGTTGTGTACGCATTCATGTTGACAGGCAAAAAGACTGCAAACTAACATTCCAAATATTAATAAAAAAACAATTAATAGGATGGTAGAATGATTCCAACTCCACACAATTCCTATCCCCATACTTACAAAAAGACTATACATACTTATAAAACGACTTAAAGCAGTCGTATTATTTTTCTTCAAGAGTTTTTGCATGACTTGGGGATTTATATGGGGACTTTTGTAGAAACTTTCTTGCATAATCTTGATGTTTTGGCACTTAAAAACAAAGGCTTAGTGGCATGGTAAAATACCAATTTTTGATCTGAATATTTCTATGAAATAATTTTTTTTGAATAAAAAATTTAAAATCTAAGAAGGATTAATTCCCAGAACCCTTTTTTTTATTAAAAAATTAATATCTTGTTGTTTCGTGCTTGATTTTAAATGCTGTATTTTTTGGCAAGATTATAGCCACTTATAAAGCATTTGATAGCACAGATAGACAAGATATTATATCATAAAAAGGTTCTTTTAGAGACAATTGGAGAAAACTATTCATGGGAATAATATGTTTGGCAAGATGTCGGAGAAAGAACTATTAAAAAATAACGTATTATGCAAGAGGAGAAGAATGGAATTGATGGAACAACGTCTCCCAAAAGAACAAAAGAATGGAATAGCATACACCAAATGAAAGCCTCTAACTCATGGACGGTTTTTAAAGTAATTGCTGAGTTTGTAGATGGTTACGAGCGTATGAATAAAATAGATCCTTGTGTATCTATTTTTGGTTCAGCACGTACCAAACCAGACAATCCTCATTATAAACTAGCCGAGCGTGTTGCTGGCTTGTTGGTAGAAGAAGGATATGGAATTATTACAGGAGGGGGACCTGGTATCATGGAAGCTGCCAACAAAGGGGCAAAAGAGAGCGGTGGTACATCAGTAGGACTTAATATTGATTTGCCTTTTGAGCAAGGTTACAATCCTTATATAGATGTAGATAAAGTATTTAACTTCAACTATTTCTTTATTCGTAAAGTTATGTTTGTGAAGTATGCACAAGCTTTTGTTGTGTTGCCTGGTGGGTTTGGAACCATGGACGAATTGTTTGAGGTATTGACATTGGTGCAAACTAAGAAAATTGCTAAAATTCCAATCGTATTGATGGGTACAGACTTCTGGAAAGGCATGATTGAATGGATCAAAGGGTCTTTATTAGAGAAATATGCTACGATTAGCGCGCACGACTTGGATTTGATTCCAATTACAGATTCGCCAGAAGATGTTGTGAAAATTATTAACGATTTCTATGAAGCAGAGGAGTTAAAGCCAAATCTGCCCTACTAGATCGTTGCAAGAGTACAATGATTTATGATTGTTGCACCTGTTTATAAAACGAAGTTGCAGATTATTCTTCATTGCTTGCACAGCGCCTTTTTTTAAGATATTTAGTCCTCCCAGTTCTTAATTGAGGGGACTTTTTTTATTTTTATTAAAAATGTATAAAAAGGATTGAAATAAGAAACCGAAAATATAATAAGATAGGAATGACAAAAGAAGAATATGTAAGTACTTTTAGGGAAGAAGAATCAGTGGGGTGGCTTTTTTTAGATCGACAGTTGGAAACAGTGTATGGTAGCGTAGAACCTCGACATTATGCTGCTGAAGTGCCTTATGTGATAGGTGGGAATGATCCTTTAGATGGTGTCAGTATATACGATTCAGAGGCACAAAACAAACATTATCATTTGATTACTTATGGAATGTCCGAATTGTATTATGACGAAGAATTAGTTGGTGGAGATTTCAGTAAATGGGGATTTGAATTTACATTTCGATTGAAGCCTTTTGAAGCGGATGAAGGCGATCCATTTTGGGCAATAGAGGTATTGAATAATTTGGCGCGTTATGTATTTGAAACAGGCAATTGGTTTGAAGAAAATCACTTTGTACCTATCAATGAGCCAATTCGATTAGAGACAGATACGGATATTGTTGGTTTAATCTTTGTTCAAGATCCAGAACTAGGCAAAATAGAAACACCTCATGGAGATGTGACGTTTCTACAAATGGTAGGTATTACCTCTAAGGAGTTAGACACCTTATTAGAAAATCCAACAACAGAAGCAGTAGAGGCTTTAGCCAACAACTTGAAAAAAGATAATCCTTTGCTGATTACGGATTTGAACCGAAAGTAAAATGTAACGCACATTCTATTAGTTTGATGCATATTATGCAGCTAACTATTGTGTTACAAAACAGTCAATTTATAGCATACAAAAAGACAGAATAGATGGATTTAATGACACCCAATAAAATAGAAGAAGATAACTTAAGTTACCAAAAACCTCCAAAGGAAATTTTAGATTTAGTAGACGTACCTCGGGCGCCATTTGTACAAGTAGATCGAAAAGGAAAGTATATGCTGTTTATTTACAGGGATAGTTATCAGACAATTGCAGCACTTTCGGAGGAGGAATTACGTTTGGGAGGGTTACGGGTTAATCCTATTACAAATATTGGGAGTCGAACTATTTATTATAATAACCTACAACTAAAATTATTACAAGATAAAGAAATTACGCAGGTCAGTGGCTTGCCAGCAATGCCTAAGTTAGCCAATTTTATTTGGTCGCCCTGCCAAACGAAATTAGCATTTACACACACAACTTCAACAGGAGCAGAAATTTGGGTGTTGGATATGGAAACAGCCCAAGCTCGTGCGTTAACTCCTGCTACTGCCAATGCCAACTTAGGAAATCCTATTGTTTGGTTTGAAGATAGTCAATCGTTGTTGGTTAAACTATTGCCCTCTTCAAGAATGAACTTAATTGATACCGATACCGCCGTTCCTACAGGACCAACAATATCTGTTAGCGATGGTTCTAAGGCACAAAACAGAACGTATCAAGATTTGTTAAAAAATCGAAATGATGAGCATAATTTTGAAGTACTAACAACATCTGAGTTATACAAAGTGGATTTAGATGGTCAACATACAAAATGGCTGGAAGTATCGGGTATGTATCGTTCTTGTTTGGTTTCTCCTAATGGCGAATATGTACAAGTAACGACAATACATCCTCCTTTTTCTTATTTGGTACCTTATACTAGATTTCCACACATAACTCGATTATATACAAGAAAAGGTGATTTGGTTCAAACGATTAATGATGTTCCTCTAACAGAAGATATACCAAAAGGATTTATGTCTGTTCGAAAAGGGCGTAGATTGTTGCAATGGAGAAATGACAAGGCTGCTAGTTTAATTTGGGCAGAAGCTTTGGACGAAGGAGACGCAGGAAAGGAAGTGCCATTTAGAGATGCAGTTTATGAACTGGCAGCTCCTTTTACAGAAAAACCTAGGTTATTACTTAAAACAATCAACCGCTTTGATTCTATTGAATGGGGAAGCGAAACGTTTGCCATTGCGCATGATTATTGGTGGAATACTAGAAATACAAAAGTATACGGATTTAATCCTTCCAATGCGTCAGAGCAACCTGTAGTTATTTTTGATCGAAATTATCAAGATAAATATAGTGATCCTGGTCTGTTTTTGACAGAGAAAAACAAATTCAATCGAACAGCATTAACGATTAAAGAAAATGCTTTGTTTTTAATAGGAGAAGGACATTCCGAAGAAGGACAATTTCCTTTTGTAGATCAGCTAAATTTAGAGAACAACGAAACAAAGCGCCTTTATCAAGCGGAAGATAAACATACGTTAGAATCAATTTATTTTCCAATTGACTTGGAGAAAGGTTTGTTTATTGTTCGTATAGAAGCGCCAACAGCTTATCCGAATTATTATATTCGAAATATTTTCGAAAAGGATGACTTACAGCAAATAACGGCATTTGAAAATCCGTTTAAAAGCATTCAAGATGTCCACAAAGAGGTCATTAAATACACAAGAGAAGATGGCGTAGAACTATCTGGTACCCTGTATTTGCCTATAGGATATGATCGAGCAAAAAAAGAGAAAAAGCCCATGATTATGTGGGCTTATCCTCGCGAGTACAAAGATAATAATAGTGCTGGACAAGTAACAACAAGTTCCAATGAGTTTATCTATCCATTTTATGGTTCGATGGTGTATTGGGTAGCGCGAGGATATGTAGTATTGGATGATGCCTCTTTCCCAATAGTAGGAACAGGCGAAGAAGAACCTAACGATACGTTTAGAACACAATTGGTTGCTAATGCTAAGGCAGCCATTGATGCTGTAGATGCTTTGGGATATATAGATCGAGAACGAGTTGCAGTAGGAGGGCATTCATATGGCGCATTTATGACGGCTAATTTATTATCTCACTGTGATTTGTTTGCAGCAGGAATTGCTCGAAGCGGTGCTTATAATCGTACTTTAACACCCTTCGGATTTCAAAGTGAAGAACGCAATTATTGGGAAGCACCAGATGTATACAATGCTATGTCTCCCTTTATGCATGCGCATACGATGAAAACACCGTTATTACTGATTCATGGAGAGGCAGATAATAATTCGGGAACTTATCCATTGCAGTCGGAGCGTTATTTTAATGCTTTAAAAGGCTTAGGAGCGACAGCGAGATTGGTTATGTTGCCTAAAGAAAGCCATGGTTATAGTGCCAAGGAATCGATCTTGCATCTACTGTGGGAGCAAGATACTTGGTTGGAAAAATACCTCAAATAAAAGAACGGGCTACTGAATACTCCATAAAGTATTCAGTAGCCTGTTTGTAATTAATAATAAGTAAGTGGACAGAAAAAAGTATAGTTAAAAATGTAATTGTTTTTAGTGCTGTTCAAAGAAAAGAATTGAAGTTTTAGCGGGCTAAAACGAGATTTTTTGATGAAGAACAGTGCAAAAAGAATTCTATTTTGCCTATAAATTTTTATGAACGATTACTTATAAGCCTCAATTATTGTAGGTCTATTGGCACCACAATTCTACTTGTCATAGTTATACAGTTTGTAGCGCTCAATCAATTCAATCAAGATAGATGGGTATCTAGGATTGGTCGCATAACCTGCTTTTCGTAACCCTTTTGCCCATCCTTTGTAATCGTTGCGTTTTAATTTAAACAAATCTTTATAACGGCTGCTATTGGTCAAAAAATAAGAGTGTTCTTTGTAAGCATCATTCCCGTTTTTGAATACTCGGTAACAGCTTCCTTTATACTGAATTTTCTTACCTGTCCAACCACTACCACATTTAATTCCAAAGTGATTGTTCGATTTTTTTGCTAAAGGACTACTTCCATAGCCTGATTCCAAAATACCTTGGGCTAGTTTTATACTAGCAGGAATGCCCGTTCGGATGCTTTCAGATATGGCAATACGTTTGTATTGCTCCACATAAGCAACAGCATTTGATGGTCCTTTTATCGTATATTTTGCAGCATTGGAGCTACTAGAAGTTGTCGGAGGTTTGGAACTAGTGGTTGTTCTAGATGTGGTACAAGCACTGGTTAATGCGGTTAAAATACAAATAAAGAACAAATACTTTACGGACATAATCTATTGTGTTTTTAATGCGATTAGAATTATTGTATCGTAACGAATGCTTTGGAGAATTTCGTATTCCTAATTCGTTCGAATGAAGCAAAGCGCAAAAGTAGTATTTCTATTGTTTGGATAGAAATTAGCATGCAAAAATATTGGTATGATCATGCATATTCCAACTTTATGCCAAATAAGAGGAATGCTCCAATTGTCTTGTATACTGTATTCCGTGTTTAAAAGAATAAAAACAATTGTTTTAGAAAGGAGGGTTTACAAAGTAATGTTGATATGTTGCAGAATAAGATCACTAGCACCGCTATTTTGCTGAAAGTAAAGTTGAGCTTGTTGTTGTATGGCACAAGCGATTTCTTTAGATTGTATTTGACGAATACAATTGATGGCAGTTTGAGCATGTTTTATTTCAAATCCAACCCCTATCGCTATTAGATCCTTGGCTTCTTGAAATTTATAATGATTGGGACCAAAAAGAACAGGAATTTCAAAAACAGCCGCTTCTAAGATGTTGTGTATGCCTGCACCAAAACCACCTCCAATATAAGCTATATGAGCATACGCATAGATAGAACTAAGCATGCCGATATTATCTATAATTAAGACAGAAAATTCATCCAACTGAGAATTAGATACAGCAGAAGAATAACGAATACAAGTAGTAAAATCAAACAAACGCTCTATTTCTTTTAGGTGTTTTTCATTAATTTGATGCGGGGCTATGATAAGTTTTTGGTTGGGAAGTGTTTGCAGAACTTTGGCTAAAATTTGTTCATCAGGAGTCCATGTACTTCCAGCTACTAAGCAACGGTTGTTTGAACAAAATGCTTCTATGATAGGAAGGGGGGGGGCTTGTGCTCTTATCTTTAGTACTCGATCTAATCGAGTATCACCAGCCACATAAGCCGTTTGGTAATTAAGTTGATGTAATAAATCTAGGGATGCTTGATTTTGGACAAAAATGGTTTTGAAACAAAATAGCATTTGGCGAAAGAAGGCGCCATACCATTTAAAAAAAGCTTGGTTAGGGCGAAAAGAAGCTGATATAAGATAGGTTGGAATCTGTTGTTGCTGTAAAGTGGTTAGGTAGTGGTACCAAAACTCATATTTTACAAAAATGACTTGCTGTGGACGTACAATCGAAATAAATCTTAGCGCATTTTTTTTTGTATCAAGAGGCAAATAAAACACCCAATCTGCATCCGTATAATTTTTTCGAACCTCATAGCCAGAAGGCGAGAAAAAGGTGAGTAAGATTTTGAAATGTGGGTGTTGTTTTTTGAGCGCTTCTATAAGAGGGCGCCCTTGCTCAAATTCTCCTAAAGAGGCACAATGTACCCAAACAACAGGAGCCGTATTGTTGGCAAAGGTACTATTGAGTTGCTGAAAAATATGCTGGCGTCCATGCCTCCATTTTTGGGCTTTTGAATGACCACCCCAGGCGGCTATACGAATAACTAAAGTGTAAAAAAAAATAGCCGTGTTATAAAAAAATAAAGACATTAAATAGATGTAACTTTCAAAATAGGTGTATTCATAAATAAAAAAAAGGTAATGCCAAGCCCAATGACATTACCTTAAATGTATTTTTTTAGATTTTATTTACCAAGCTCTTTTGCTTGTTTTTTGAAATCTTTTCTTTCGTAAGCAGAAGCAAACCCTCTAATTGATTCACCTAGTTGAGCAACATGTTTCTTCGTCAATGACGCTAGTTGTTCGAAAGAGGTGATACCCGCAGCGCTAAGACTTTCCATCATTTTAGCTCCCAAACCATTAACTCTTGTTAGATCATCTGGTTCTTGAGCTGGTGTAGATGTTTCTTCTACTGTTGGATCGTGTAGTGCAAATTCTGTAATGTTGTTTTCTACAACCTCTTCAATGGTTGTTTTTTTCTCCTCTACAGGAGGTGCTTCTTTTGCTTTTGCAGGTGCTTTGCTCTTGGCTTTTCCCTTCGCTTTAGATTTGCCTTTAGCCTTGGTCTTGGCTTTTGCTTTGTTGTCAGCCTTCTTTTTCTTAGGTTTTTTAGCCGTTTCGGCTAAATCATCTAAGAGACGAGCGATGAGCCACCGGTTCTTATGGAAGAACTTGGCTCTATCCTCAAAAGATGCTCTTTCGATTAGAATTGACATAATTGGTTTCAATTTAATTGTTTTAAAATAAATGTTTTTCAACAAGCATCAGAAAATCACCTTTTTAACGGAGAACATAGTCAAAGAAAATTTACAATTTGACATCAATGCAAAATAGCCCAAGTTGCTCATCAAACTTTCAATTTTTGAGACAAGTACATAAAAGGGCAAACCTGAAAAAATGTTAAAAAACTATATAATGGAGTATTTAGTATCGTAAGTATACAAAAAAAAACGCTAAAAAAGAAAGAATATCAGTAGTATATGAACCCCTCTTTATACTCAAGTATAAAGAGGGGATATTTCTATATTGATAACAAAAAAATGGCGTTATTGTTTACGTTTTAGCAAACCAACAGGCATGTGTTTATCATATTCGCCGTAAATTAAAGGATGTTGAAATCCGTAAGTGAAATTGCGAACATTTTTCTCGATAAATTTATAAAGTTCTTCTACATCAATTACATTGTCTTTTTTACCATGTTCATCGGCACGGTTGGCAGCTCCTTTCATTGCTTGGATAAAATAGTAGCTAAAGACACCTTGTTGTAATTTGTTAGCTTCTAAAGAAATTTCTTCAGAAGCAGAAGACATGATGACAGCCAAGCCACCTTTAACTCCATCAAAACTTTTGTAATAATCTTTGATGCGCTCTCGGACATTTTTGCTTGAACGAGTAGAAGCAAAAGGATTGCCCATCGCTTCGCCTTCGCTGTTATAGTTTTTTAGATAATCTTGATAAGAAATAACTGTGTTCATGTCAAAGCTTCCAGAGTGACAAGCATCGACAGCACACAATTTGTATTTGGCAGGGCTATCTTTTAATAACGAATTAACAAGTCCGTGGTAGAGTAGATTTGAATTGGTACCATCGTAGTCATATGGCAAGAAAGCACCATTTTTACCATGACCAGCGAAGTAGAAAATAATCAAGTCGTTACTATCTGCTTGTTCGTACAAATCTGCTGCGGTATTCATAATATTAAAAGCGGTAGCATCTTGATCCAACAAAAGTTCAATTTGATCTTCAGGAACAGCTCCACCTTCTACACTTCTCAAGAAAGCATACACTCGTTGTGCATCTCTAGTCGTATAGTTTAGTTTTTGAAAATGTTGATAGTCTGCTACTCCAACGACAAGCGCCCATACTTTCATTTTGTTGTGTGTGTACTCTCCATTCAAGAATTTTCCTGTATTGACGTGCCCATTATTAAAATAATAAGAGCCTTGTCCATGTTGAAGTCCATTTGCCCAGATGCCTTTGTAGCGATCACCATTGTAGTAGCGCATTTCACCAAAACCGCTGTATTCGCCCTTAGAGAATTCTCCATTGTAAACATTGCCACGGCTATCTTTGGATTTGCCATACCCTTCTTTACAATTACCAACCAAGCATTCACGGCTGATATCCTCTTTTTGGCGAGCAATTAATTTTCCATCTTGCCACGTTCCCACTTTTATTTTTCCATTTTTCGCCACTCGTGCACCGAGTCCATTTGGTTTTCCTTCTGCCCAATTTCCTTCGTATTTGTCTCCGTTGGCATAAATAAATTTACCTTTGCCAGCGCGAAGCCCATCGACGAAATTTCCCTCATAACGCCCTTGATAAATGTCTCCAACATAATACTCATAAATTCCCCAACCATTTTCACAATTGCCTTCTAGACAACCTTTTTCTTGAGCAAATAAAGAAGTTGTTAAGAGCAATGACAACAAGGTAAGAGCTAATTGAATGTACATAAGCTTATATTCTTTAGGAAGTTTTATAGATTGTTATAAAAAAAATCTAGTATGTGATTCTCAATTCAACAACGGTTGATAGAGAAACAAAACTTAGACTTCATTCGTTTAAAATGATCTTAGAACTTTTAATATACAAACAATCTATCGAATTTGTTTTTTTTTCTTGGAAATGTTGTGTGGTAGATCGTTATTATAGCAAAACAAATATTGTGCTAAAAGTAGAGGAGTACGTACATACAAGAATATAACGAGAAAAGAGCGGAGTTTCTTATTTAGGTACCTAAAGAAATTTATAAAAGAAATAAGAATCCTGTAATCCCAATGTGTTTCTTAGGATTACAAGATATTAAGAAGGGTAATAGCGACAGGACCGCCAATAAACCAAGCGGCTTCTCTCACAAAAGGAGAATTTTCGACTCGATTGGTTGCCGCATCACTTTTGGCGCGCACCATTTGAATGGTTTTGTTCAAATTAGATTTTGTTGCTCTATTGAACCGAATGACATCAGGATGCCTGTTAATAGACGGAAAATGATTCGTATCAACAGTGTCTTCTACCAATAACAATGCAGGTGTTTCAGATTTTAATGCAAACTGCCATTCGTTATGGACGCGCTCTACTTCAGTACTATTGGCAGTAATAATCCCAATAAAAAGATTGGCTTTATTGATCTCATGAAAAGCAAGTTCATTATTGGTTTGTCCAAATTTATGATACCCACCCGTAAGAGCAATGCCATTGGCACGAATCCTTTTAGAGAGTGCGCTGATTATGTTTTGTTCGTCATCTGTGACCGATGGAGAAAAATAGGCTTTCATGTACGTGTTTTTAGTTCAGAAATTACATAACCGTTATGGTTAGAAGTGGTTTAGTTGATCTTATCTATTTGCCAAACCGATTGGTAGTAATGATTAGTTTCTATCTATAAGCTTCTGTAATAAGCAGGAAAAAACTCTGCCAAAATTTCATCATTGAGACGAATTCTGCGTAAAAAATCAGATCCTGTCCAAATTTCATAAGTATATTTCAAGCGACATTTACGTCTAAAGTTTTCAAACATATTACTTACGTTAGAAGTAACACCATTTTTGCATACCAAAAGATACCCATCCGCCCCATATTCATGAATCAAGCTAGGTATATTAACAGAAGCTAAATCTCTTTTGGATAATGAATTGGTGTAAAATTTACATTGAATTACCCACTTGCGTTCAAAAATCTCAATAGAGTCTGATACTCGAAATGTAACGAGAATATCTCGACCACCATCTGTCCCTTCGCCAGAAGGTTCCACCCGTACTTCTGTAATATTGTTGCTACTATCTTGTTGTATATATTTAAAATAGGCTGCAACTAAATCTTCAAATACTTGCCAGTTGGTTATTTCATCGAAACTTAGAATCATAATACCTGTTTGAGCAACGTGTTTTATTTAGGTGTCAAAATATTATTGTAGTAAAATATTATTCACTATTTAATTAAGAATGATAAAACCTGTACTCGTATTAACTCATGTATAACTGATTAAAGATCCATTTGTTACAGATAGTTCCCTGTTTAGTTTTTTAATTCATTTTACGGTTGAAATTGACACAAAAATGATTATTTAGGAATAGAAACCAAATCTCTACGAATTTTAGGTGTTTATTTTAAACAAGTTTAACCTCTTAAAAAGTTCCAAAAGATAAAGATATTCTTGGAATTTTTTTAGTCCTAAACGTATTCTTATCTTGTGCCCATGCCAGCACATTTACATACTATTAACTTATATAAATTTGACGATGTCGTTTCCGCTTTGCAGAAGAGTATTCGACGTTGTGATACTGCACAAGCTTTGTTTTGGGCAGGAGAGCTTAATCAAGGATTTAAGCCTATTTTGTACAGTCGATTGTGGACAATTATTGCAGAAGACATAGGTTTGGCAAGTCCTTTTTTAGCACAAGAGCTCTTTCCATTGTATCAAGCATGGACAAAAGCACAAAATACCAATACAGCATTGGCAGAAGAACTGACGATACGTATTGTTTATACCTTGTCCAAAGCACCTAAAAATAGAGTTGTAGATAACTTATTGTTGTACAATTATTTTCAACCAAGACCTACCAATGGGTGGAAACGAAGTACTGTTACTAAAAGATGGCAAGAAAAAATTCAACATTTATTTAGTGTTAATTTATTTGAGCAGGCAGTAGAGAAAGAAATTGATGTGCAAGCTGCTTTGGTGCAATTGGTTGCTTGTCTAGAGAAGAGGGATGCGACTAATGCGTATTACTTTTGCAATATAATCAATTTATCCACAGAGGAAACGGATCGTTTGCCTTGGTTGTTGCAGTATTTAGGGCTTAACAAACCCTTGAAAATAGATAGCAAATGGAGTAAGAAAATGACTCTTTTTTGCTGGTATATTCTATTTGAAATGGTAAAGGATAAGAAGGAGTTGCTGGATGTATTGAAGGTGTTGTTTCAATTATATTTGGGAAAAATAGGTGCTCCCAATTTGTTGTTAGCCTTTGCTATACTATTGTATTGCAATGAGAAACGACTTGTTCAAGAAACAACTAGATTACCGTTGATTTCAGAAATTCCAAGCGATCTTCAGAATCTTTATTACAATAATCAAGCAACTATTCTAGAGCGACGCCAACTTTCGATACCAGATTATGCCATAGACAAGCATACCGACAGAGGAAAGCCTTCTGCATATGCTCCACACAATATTGCAGATTTGCATACAGAGGCACAAAAAAAACGCATTGCTACTTATCAATGGTCGCCCAAAGAAATTGCTAAATCTCATGGTAATTATAAGGTTTTTGCAGATTACGTCCAGTCTGGGCAACATTCTCGCATGAGTCATTTTTTTCAAGAAGGGGCTTTGTTAAAGAATACTCCTACTAATTGGAAAGGGGAAGATCCTTATAAAAAAGAGGTAGAGCGGTATTTTTTAAGTTTAGAAAAGAAATACAATTATCAAGCTTGTAGTGGTTTTTTTATTCTTGAAAAAATGCGCCCAATTTGGATTCAACAACAAGAACTTTGGAAGTAAATGATTGTTATACAACCGAAAGTAAGTAATCAGAATTATCATTTAAACAATTATTTACTTATTGGAAATAACAATAGTTCGTTGAAACCACGAAGTAGCAGCGCAGCTAAACTTTATTAGTTTACTTCGTGAGTGCTGCGCAGTTGATAATCAGCAAGTTGTGTCTTTGTTGTGTTTTGCGTTAAAATTTTGATTATCAAACTAATATAAATGTGATTTTTTATCTTTTTGGTAAAAAAGTAAACAACTAAGCGATAGCGATCTCACGACCGCAGGGAGCTAATCAACGAACTACTAAAATAATAATTTGTATCGCTAATAAATAGCAATTCTTATGGCAGCTGGAGATTGGAAAGATTTATTGGATGCCACGCAACGTGGCGATTTGGATTTGGTACGTTACCATATCAAAAAGGGGGTTAATCCAAATTATCAGCACCCTGAATTATTGACAACGCCTTTGATTGAAAGCGTTGAGTTTGAGCAAATAGAGGTGGCAAAATTTTTGCTCGAAAATGGAGCTGATGCTAGTATCCCTGCTGGATTTAGCACAGAAACCCCTTTAAAAGTAGCTAAGCGAAAGAAAAATAAAGACTTGATTCGTTTGCTAAAACAGTATGAAAAAAGACCTTTTTGGAAAATTTGGTAGTGCTTGAAGTAACGGATTGGTACTTTTGTCGTTTAGAGGAGGTATGGGGTTCTGTAGGTGCTATTACTATGTTGTGGGAAATTTACCTTTGAGGAAAAATAGTAATATTGGCGACTAGCCCTAATTTATATCAATTCAGCATTTTGTTGTTTTCTAAAACGATTCATAGATGAGCCTTTTATTTGCATTTTTGTTGTCCATGTTGCCTCTAGGAACTATTATATATGATTGGCACACAGAACCACTTGATATTGGATTCAAAGCAAAAGCAATTACTCTTTATCAAACCTGCTTTGTGCAAGATAGTACCGTTTTGCCAATTCCAACGCTAGATAAAAAAGCAACTTACAGAAAAACAAAAGAAGGCATTCGTTCCCAACAAAAAACATTTCAAACCGCTTACAAAAACGCTAGGACAGAAGAAGAAAAGGCTGTTATTCGAACACGTGCACAGCATTATATTACGAAAGCATTGGTAAATGATTTATTTCCTTATTGGTATGGAACAACATGGTCTTTTGATGGTTATTCGGCTGTTCCTAACGAAGGGAGCATAGGTTGTAGTTATTTTGTATCTACAACTTTATTGCATGCAGGTTTTAATTTAAACCGTTATCGCTTGGCGCAGCAAGGACCTGTTGCCGAAGCACAAAGCTTGTCACTAGGAGAGGAGCTAATTCTTATACAACTGACAGAAGGAAATAAGGATTTTGCCAATATAATGAAGGCGAAATGTAAAGAAGGTCTATATTTTATAGGTTTAGGACATAGCCACGTTGGGTATTTGTATTATAGAGAAGGAGAATGCTATTTCATACAATCAAGCTATGGTAAGAGTGGGCAAGTAGAAATTGATTATGCACGAGACTCTGATATCTTGACAGGTTTTTCAGAGTTTGTCTTAACACCAATAACAACTAATGTTGCATTGATAAATGCATGGTTAGAAAGCACCGAAATTAGCATTATAAAAGGCACCGAATAAAAAAAGAAGATTTGAGAAAAAGACCATCCCTCGTTCTCAAATCTTCTTGTAAACTTCTTTTGAAATTCAATTTAAATCTCGCCTACAACAGACTCTGTTACATTGATAATATGATCACCTATACGCTCCAAAGAAGAGAATAAATTGTTGTAAATCATAGCAGCTTTTACCTTGTAGTCAGGATTTCCCAAACGATCTAGGTTGTTCGAACGCAATTGATCTCTGAGGTCATTAATTGCATCTTCCAATTGACGCGCTGCACTTTTGTCAACCGTACTATAGTCCGCTACAGCTAAGTTTCTATTCATTTCCTGAAAAGCCTTATCGACTAATTCCAACATTTGATTTAAACCATTGCGTTGTTCGGGCAAGAAATAAATGCGTTCTTCTATTTTTTGTTCCAATGTCTTGGCAATTTGGAAATAAATATCGGCAATACGTTCCAAGTCATTGGCAATATTCATATAACTTCTCAGGCGAGTAGAAGTGTCAGAAGTGATTTCTTTGTCTGCAAGGTTGGTAATATATTCTGTAATTTCGATTTCCATCATATCCGAAATTTCTTCGTACTTAAACAAGCGTTTGATGGCTTCGTCTTTTTCCTTGTTATTAATGGTATTCAAAGACGTTTTTAGAAATCCGTTCATTCTTCCTATAACATCTCCGAAATGTGCTGTTTCTTTTTGTACAGCATCGGTATTTAATTCAGGGGTTAAATTACCATTGGTGATGAATTGTAATTTTTCCACTTGATTGTCTCCATCCTTATCTTTGACAGTATACGTAGCTGCACGAACCAACAAAGGCACAAAAGGTAAAACCAAACATACATTGATGGTATTAAAAGCCGTATGAAACGCTGCCAAAGACAATGGAATAGCTGCTGCGTCTGCATATGGATTGCCAAATAAATTGGGGAATAAATCCTGCAAGGTATTTGACAAAACTGGTAAGAACCAAGGCAGTACAATAACCATCCAAGCAACTCCAACGGTATTGAATAAAGAGTGTATTCTAGCCGAGCGTCTTGCAGAGGTGTTGCCTATTAAAGAGGCCAACTCTGCTGTAATGGTCGTTCCTATATTTTCACCTAAAATCATTGCTGCTGCAACGTCAAAAGGCAATAGACCATTGGCACAAAGCGTCAATGTAATTGCCATCGAGGCACTAGAAGATTGTACAATGATGGTTAATAGTGTTCCAACAATAACAAATAAAATTCTAGAAAAAATACCCCATTGTGTGTATTGTGCTAAGAACTCCAATGCTTCTGGATTCCCTTTCAAGTCAGGAACCGCACTTTTTAGTTCACTTAAACCTAAAAACAAAATGGCAAAACCAATAATAAACTGTCCCCAGTATTTGACTTTCCCTTTTCCTGCAAAAACCATGGGTACTCCAAAGGCAAACAAAGGTATAGAATAAGCCGATAGTTTGACCTTAAAACCAAGGACTGAAACAATCCATCCTGTAATCGTGGTTCCAATATTGGCACCGATCATTACTCCTGCAGATTCTGTCAACGATAAGAGTCCCGCATTAACAAAACTTACGGTCATTACAGTAGTAGCGGAGGAGGATTGTATGAGGAGCGTGATTAAAAAACCTGTGAAAACCCCTAAAAACCGATTTTGGGTCATGGTTCTCAAAATACTTCTAAGTTGTGAGCCGGCTGCACGTTGGATGCCATCACTCATCATCTTCATGCCATAAATAAAGAAGGCCAAAGATCCTATGATATTAAGAACACTTCCAAAGTTGAAATCCATTTTTTACTTTTTGTTATCTGTTAAACACTGTTGATTGATAAGATCTTGCTTTCCCAATTCACCTATCATCCATTTAATGGGGCGAAAGTACGTAGTTTTTTTGGTATTAGATGGGCATTTTAAATTAAATTAATAAGGATTGCAAGAAGTTATTTTTTTTCATTCTTATAATTAAGAATTACTTAAAGATACCCTTGTTATGTTGTCTTATTTTTAGCTTATTGTTAACTTAATGTTAATTGAAATTAGAGGCGTTTAGGGTGTTGTTTATCAATTGTTTGGAGTAGTGTTTTGGGGCGAAATCAAGGAAAAAAATAATGCTAAGTAATTGTTTTGAAAAAATAATAGGTACCACGTGTCAGCAAGACCGCTAAACTATAATTTTTTTATATAATTCTTGATTCTAAAAAACGCTTCTTAGCGAATGTAGTAGCAGCGATAATAAGATGCTGATGGCTTCGATTTATGCTAAAAAATCAACGGAGTATTAAAGATTATGCATGTAAAAAGTTGTGGGAATAGTTTACTCCTTTGTCCTTCTTTTACTGCGTGAGCCTTTGGGTTCTTGATAAAAGAAGCAAACCACGCAGTAGCAGCGCAGTTAACTATTGACTAAAATAAACCTAGTTTTTATTGTTATTGTAATTTAGCTGCAATAAAAGCTGTAGTCCAAGCAGCTTGGAAATTATATCCTCCTGTAATGCCATCTATGTCCAATACTTCTCCCGCAAAATACAGATTAGGGCAAACCTTGCTTTGCATTGTTTTGGGATGGATACTTTCTAAGCTAACTCCACCACAGGTCACAAACTCTTCCTTAAATGTAGTTTTGCCCTTTACTTCATAACTGTCATTCGTAAGGAGAGCCACTAATTTATGCAATCCTTTTTTACCCAATTCTGCCCATTTTTTATGGATAGGAAGTTCACTTTTTTTCAATAAGTAATGCCAAAGTCGTTCAGGAAGTAAATAAGGACGGTAGTTCGTTAGCAATTTGTTAGGGTGGGCTTTGACAATATCGGATAGTTTTTCAGCAACTAAAGCGTTGTTGAGTTCATTTACCCAATTGACTTGAACGTTGAACGAATAATTACACTCACTAAGCAGACGAGCTCCAAATGCAGAGAGTTTGAGAATCGAAGGACCACTCATGCCCCAATGTGTGATGAGTAGAGGACCATCCGATTTGAGTTTGGTACCTTGGATGCTTGTTTTGGTTTCTTCTACAACAATTCCCATTAATTCTGTGATGTCTTCATGGGGCATATTAAAGGTAAATAAGGAAGGAACAGGCAGTTCAATTTGGTGTCCTAAATCGGCGAGCCACTGAAGTCCTTGTTGTTTGGGAGAACCACCCGTAGCAACAATTACTTTATCAAAGGTTCTAAATTCATGGGCTGTTTTTCCCAGTGTTAGTTTTATTCCATCCGTAGTAGGAGTGAGGGCTTTGACAACTTTGTTTGTTTCGATTTGTACTCCTAGTCGGCGGCTTTCCTCCAAAAAACAATCAATAATAGATTGAGAATTTTGAGAGGTAGGAAAAACACAGTTGTCTTCTTGGATAACCAAGGGAACATTCCTAGACTGAAACCAGTCCATAGTATGTTTGGTATTGAAGGTCGGGAATATTTTTTTTAATAATTTATTGCCTCTAGGGTAAGCTTTGACCAATTCTTTGATTGAAGTACAGCCGTTGGTTACGTTGCAGCGACCTCCACCGGAGATTTTTACCTTAGAAAGTAACTTTTTGGTTTTTTCTAAAATCACAACCTGAGCATCAGGATAATTTTCTTTGGCAGCAATAGCTGCAAAAAAGCCTGCTGCCCCTCCTCCTATAATAGCAACTTTCATGAAGTATACTTTATTTTTAAAATCTCGAAAAACATTGGTTTGAAGCACTGCAAAAGTCGATAAAAAAGCGTTAATTTTATATTAATTAGGCAACTTCATCAAAAATAATGCTTTCAACAGTCTTTTTTAGGAGTTGAATTTTGGGGTAAAACCATAGAAAAGAGACCAACTGTCCTAATATAATAGCAGAAATGAAAGGAAATGGGAGAAAACCTGAAAATCCAATGATTAAAAAAAAGATGGTTGCAAGTACTTGAGGACCACTGCCAATTTGAGGAAATTTTTTTTGAACAGTAGCCGTTCCGTGAGCATCAAGATTAATCTGAACTTTTACGCTATCCCCATAAGTACCTTTAACAATGACATAGCCTTTTTGGTGTGCGTACATATTGGTAATGCCTGCTTTGATTAGACTTTCTTTGATGCTATTGATAGTATGTGTGCGATGATCTAAAGGAAGATTTTGCATAATAGGGGGTGGTTTGAGATATTTTGTAATTAGAGCGTGTTTAAAATTGATCTATATTTTATGAATTTAAACACAGATTTTTAGAAGTTGGAACTAGCCGTCTAAAATAGAAATATTGTAGCAGAAAATCATCAAAGCGTCCCAAAAAGAATTTTTTGATTTTTTGATAAAAAAAGGAAAGTATGGAGCAATGTGTTGCTAATTAATTATTTACATGCTTGCAAGTCTGGGCAGCTTGCAAAAAATGACATATTCCTTTGGTAGATTGCAACATTATATCTACATTCGTTGTTATGAACATTGATTAATATATTCGATTCCAAGTTGTCGATTTTAGAAGCCATTTTGAGCTTTAAAAAGATGACTTAGAAAATACAAAAAACTTTAAAAATGGCACTCGAATTCACAGATAGCAACTTCGAAGATAAAGTATTAAACTCAGGTAGTGTAACAGTTGTTGATTTTTGGGCACAATGGTGTGGTCCATGTAGAGCTATTGCTCCAATTATTGAAGAGTTGGCAGACGAGTATGCTGGAACTGCTTTGATTGGAAAAGTAGATGTAGACGCAAATCAAGAGCTAGCAATGCAATATAGCATTCGTTCAATTCCTACAATTTTAATCTTGAAAGATGGAGAAGTTGTTGAAAAACACGTAGGCGCAATTACGAAGCCTGCTTTGCAAGCTAAATTAGATAAGCATTTGGCATAAACGTTTGATGCGTAAAGAAAATACAGAAGCGATAAAAACTTAAGTTTTTATCGCTTTTTTTATTGTTCCTTACTCTGTTGATTTTTATGTTCTTTATAGAAAAATATAAAAAACAATAGAGTATTAATTGCTATAACATATAGGGTTTGGAACATTTTTGGTATACTTATACTCATAACGATTTAAAATCAGGCTATTCTAAATTATTATCTATGAGAACAATTGTTACACTACTGTTTTTAATATTACCCTTAGTTGGATTGTTAGCACAACAAACAACACCACTATCAGAAGCTGAGTTTGAGGTGCATCGAGCACAGATTGCAGGGCAGTCTTTTGATAGCAAACGACTCTTGAAAGCAAAGGAATTGTCAGATGTACAATATCTGTATGTTAGCCAGATAGAAGCTATCATAAAAGGGTTTTCTTTAGAAAGTAATAAATTGGAATATGCTAAATATGCTTATTCAACAACTTTAGATGCTGCTAATTATCCCAATTTAGTTGCTCTCTTTCGATTGAGCGAATCAAAAGAGGCATTAAAAGGTTTTTTGTCGAAACGCGAAATTCCTGTGGTACCTCAAGCCTCAGAAAAGACAGTAACTATTGAAGAGCCAGCGAGTGACAACGAATCTAGTGTTGTAGAGATTACGACAGGACCTAAACCTATAGACGATCCATCTTTTGCTGCTGCTAAGCGCTCTGTAAGTGAAGAATCTTTTGAGAGTGCTAAATTGCGCCGTGCAAAACAAATTAGTGATGCCAACTATTTGTTGGCAGGACAAGTAAAAGAACTGTTAGATTTGCTAAGTTTTGAAAGCTCAAAGTTGGAGTATGCGCAGTATGCTTATGATAAAACATACGATCAGGCAAATTATGAAATCGTCAAGGAAGGTTTAAAACATTCTAAGAGTAAAGAAACAATGACGGCTTTCTTGAAAAATAAACCAGTGACAACATATCAGCAAAAAAAAGAAGTCGTAAAAGCGAATCTTACTCCTGTAGCTAATACTCAAACACCAAATACACCATCCACGATCGTTATGTCTCAAGGAGATTTTATCAATGCTCAAAATCAAATTACTAGCCAAACCTCAGATTCAAAAAAATTAGAAGAAGCAAAAGCAATTGCCAATAAAAACAACTTATCTAGCGAACAGATCAAGTCTATTGTTGGAATCTTTTTGTTTGAAGATAATCGATTGGAATTTGCAAAATATGCTTATGCTAAAACCGTAGATCAGGAAAATTATGATTTGGTTAAGGCTGCTTTGGAGAAAGAAAATCACAAATTTCTAGAGGATTACATCAAGCATGTTGATAAAAAAATGGCTGAGAATACCTTAGCTACTGGTCCTAGCGAATTATCTTCAGAAGATTTTGAGGCTCTAAAGCACAAATTAAAAGGACTGGCATTGGAGAGTCATAAATTGGAGCGAGCTAAGATAATTGTTGACCGCTCTAAAATTAGTGCCATGCAGGTAAAACAAATTAATGATCTATTTGAGTTGGAAGAAACTCGATTAGATTTTGCTCAATATGCGTATTCCAAGACTTTGAACCCTCAAGACTATTCTATTGTACGTGAGGCGCTGACAAAAACAACGAGTAAGTATGCACTAGATCGATTTATCAAAGCACAAAAGAAATAAAGAATGGTCATTACAATTAAGATGCCATGATATATCTTAGTAGTAAGTACTGCTACTGGAGTTGTTCGGAAAATACATTTTTTTTAGCTCTAAATACTTTAATTAGTATTTAGAGTTTTTTTTGTTATAGCTTGATTAATAGTTGAGTAGGTCTTTTTAGATGTGTTGTTTTATAAAAGAAAACCATAGTTAGAAGTTATAAAAGAAAGATAATTGATAGAAAATATTATAACAAGAATAAAAATAATAGGGAACTAAAAAGCATCGTATATCCTTTAATAGATACTAATCTTTAGAAATACACAAAATCTTAGAACCATGAAGAATTTTATCCTTCTTATGACATTGCTATGTCTAGGATTATGGATTGGTTGTGCTCCTAATTGTCCTAGTGATGCTGAATTGCTAAAAATGACCACTGTTGAAAAATGGACTTGTCTAAAAAAAGGAATGCCAAAGGAACGAGTCTTTAAGATTGTTGGAATGCCTCAAAATTCGAGAAGTTCTAAAACCGACACCGTGTATACTTTTGACTGTTTTTTATGTACAGCTACGTTTGATACCTTACAACAGCTGAAGTCGTGGCATGGTCCATAAAGAAATAAGGCAATAGGGCAAATACGTCCCTATTGCCTTCACCGAATATAAGTGCTTTACCTTGAAGTCTTCACAAGACTTATGAAGCCATCTAAAAAGCGTTTAAATTAAGATTTGCGCTTGCTTATTTTGTGAACAACAGTTTGATTTTTAGTTGAAATTACTACAAAATAGATTCCTGCGTTTAAAGTTGAAACATCAAGATTTGTTGTTCTATTAGAACCAATAAAGGCTTGTTTTACAGTTCTACCTAGTGCGTCAACTATACTTACTTGCAATGGACTTGTAGGAAGAGTTTTGCTTTGTATCGTTAATACATCTTGTGCTGGATTTGGAAAAATATTGAAGTCAGTTTTGGCGTTGATAGCTTCTACTCCCAAACAAATATTAACTGTAATCATGGTAGAATCGGTAGCCGTACAATTGTTGGCATCGGTATAGGTATAAGCAACATAATGGATACCAGGTCCACTGATGGCAGGATCAAAGTTAGCTCCACTAACTCCATTACCACTATAGGAGCCACCTGCTGGCGTAGCAGCTGGAAGTGGGATTGGTGCGCCATTATCACATAATGTATCTGGAGAGAATGCTGTCAAAATAACATTAGGAGAAGGATAGACAACAAGTGTTTGTTGGTGGATACTATCGCAACCCGCTGTACTTTGAAGGGTATCAGAATAGGTGCCTGCCGTCGATTGATATACTCCTGCAATTAGGACACTATCTCCTTGGCAAATGCGAATGGTATCTGTTGATGTAACCGTAGAAATAATGGATAATGTTGTGGTTAAAATAACACTATCACAACCCATCGTATTTTTTAGTGAGTCCATGTAATTACCAGCAGTTGTTTGATATGCTCCACCCAATAAAATGCTATCTCCTTGGCAAATCTGAGCAGTAACACTGACAGAGGCAGGAACAAGAACAATAAGGGTCGTTGATATAAGGCTATCACAACCAGAAGCGGCTTGAAGGGTATCTACATAAATGCCTGTTGTAGTTTGATAAGCTCCTCCCAACAGAATGCTATCTCCTTGACAAATAGTAGCATTGTTGTTAGTTACAACACTTGGAGTAACTGCTAATGTAATTCTAATCAAACTGTCACAGCCGTTGATGGTTTGTAAAGAATCAAAATAAGTGCCTGAAGTTGTTTGATAACTCCCACCTATTAAAACACTATCTCCTTGACAAATGGTTAGAGAACTATCAGAAGTTGATAGATAGACACCTTCTACCCAATTAGAAACGGCACCATTAAGGCTACTATTAATAATGGTTCCATTTCCTACTCCAATTTCTTCATTAATTGTTGTTAGCCCTGCATTATTGCCATTTGCAACTCCTTGATTGAATTTGTAATAAGCAACTAGACCAGTTGGATAATTAGAACAAGCATTATTGTTCATGTCTTCTATAATTTCTTGCGCTGTTCTTGTGGTGTTCCAAATACGAACCTCGTCAATTCTACCTGGAAAATATCTTCCTGTAAACTGAGGATCGTCTCCAAAAAGTAAGTTGTTGGAAGCAAATCCAATGTTACCAGTTAAAGGACCTGTTGCTACCTCTACACCATCTACATACAGACGCATTGTTGTTCCATCATACGTTCCTGCAATGTGATGCCATGTGTTTAGTGCAACGGTACCTGTAGGAGAGTTGATTTCGTTCCAAGCGCCATTTCCAATATTAAAATTAACTTGTCCATTGTTGCCAACACGAAGCATATAACCAAAATCTCCATTACCACTTTTGTTTACAACATTTCCCTGCCATACATTGGTTGTAAAAGAAGTAGAATATACCCATGCTTCTAGGGTAATAGAGGTACCTGTGATGTCTAGACTAGAATGGTTGCCACAATCAGCAAAGTCATTGTTGCCGTCTAAACCTAGTGCATTTCCTTGCGCAAATGCATTGTTACTAAATATCCAAAGAAAACTAAGGAGAACGCTGAATTGGAGTACTGTTTTAAATTGTTTCACTTTTTTAAAATTTTGAGTTATTAAAGTAATCATCTGCTTGTAATCTTGGCATAAAAACTTAACAACTTAAGATTTTGTATTGATGGGTTGGCTAAGTTGGTAGGAGATGTAGTAGCAGACTTTTTAAATAGCTTCAACAAAGAATAGGGAGAACTCTAATTATCTACAATACATCGATCTCTTAGTAGAGAGTTTATTGTGTTTTGGTGGGGTAGAGAGGATAGAGACGCAAACTGTTCTAGGTGAAAGGATGTTTTTAGGTTTCTAAATCGTTTTAGATTGTTGCCAAAAAAATAGTTGAAGGTGAATGAATAAAAAATTTAACCATACAAAGTAAAGAAAAAAATGTTAGAGCTAAAAGAAAATGCAGCGTTAAAAGATGTTAAACATTTGATTTGTAGTTGGTTATTGTGTCAAGTGACGGCATAAAAAATGGCAATGTTCTTAAAAAAACATTGCCACTTAATATATTCTATAAAATGCTTAGATTCTAGTAACGGTAGTGTTCTGGTTTGAATGGACCTTCAACTTTTACACCGATATAGTCAGCTTGCTCTTTAGACAATGTTTCTAATTGAACATCAATTTTTGCTAAGTGCAAACGAGCAACTTCTTCGTCCAAATGTTTTGGCAACATGTATACTTTGTTTTCGTATTTATCGTTGTCTTTATTTTCCCAAATTTCTAATTGAGCTAATGTTTGGTTTGTGAAAGAGTTCGACATCACAAAAGATGGGTGACCAGTAGCACAACCCAAGTTTACCAAACGACCTTCAGCCAAAACAATAATATCGTTTCCATCAATGTTGTATAAGTCAACTTGAGGCTTGATTTCAACTTTAGAATCGCCGTGATTGCTGTTCAACCAGTTCATATCGATTTCGTTGTCAAAGTGACCAATATTACAAACGATTGTTTTGTCATTCATCATTTTGAAATACTCGCCAGTGATGATGTCTTTGTTTCCTGTAGCAGTAACAACGATGTTCGCTCTAGGAATCGCATTTGCCATTGTTTTCACTTCAAATCCGTCCATAGCAGCTTGCAAAGCACAGATTGGGTCAATTTCAGTAACAATAACACGAGCACCAGCACCACGCAAAGAAGCAGCAGAACCTTTTCCTACGTCACCATATCCAGCAACAACAGCAACTTTTCCTGCCATCATTGTATCTGTAGCACGACGGATAGCATCTACTAAAGATTCTTTACAACCGTATTTATTATCAAATTTAGATTTTGTAACAGAGTCATTTACGTTGATAGCAGGCATTGTCAACGTACCGTTTTTCATTCTTTCGTACAATCTGTGAACACCAGTAGTTGTTTCTTCAGAAAGACCGTAAACTCCTTTGGCAATATCTGGGTAACGATCCAAAACCATATTGGTCAAATCACCACCGTCATCCAAAATCATATTAAGTGGTTCACCGTTTTTGAATGCAAACAAAGTTTGCTCGATACACCAATCAAATTCTTCCTCGTTCATTCCTTTCCAAGCAAAAACAGGTACACCAGCTTCAGCAATAGCAGCAGCAGCATGATCTTGAGTAGAAAAGATATTACAAGAAGACCAAGTAACATCAGCTCCCAACTCTACTAGAGTTTCAATCAAAACAGCTGTTTGAATTGTCATGTGCAAACATCCTGCAATACGAGCACCAGCCAAAGGCTTAGCAGCACCATACTTTTCACGTAGCGCCATTAATCCAGGCATCTCAGCTTCCGCCAATTCAATTTCTTTGCGTCCCCAAGCAGCTAGGGAAATGTCTTTAACTTTGTATTGCACTTTATTAGTAGTTTCCATGAAAAAATCTAATTTTTTTATTTAAAAATGAGCTCTGTAGGAGCTTTATCAATGTCAAATCTGTCTGAAATAGACGGATTTACTTTGAAAACTAGTGCAAAGGTATGAAATTCAACGACCAAATACGAATTAAAAAATGTTATTTTTAGTTTAAAATTACCAAAGGGCAAATTTAACCAAATAGCTAATTTGAGATGTACTTAGAATCCTAGGGGTTTTACCTATTTTTCCTATTTTGACAATAAATTTCCAAGGGAGTATTATAACCTTAGTTTTTATTGTTGTGTTTCTAAAAAATGTTTTTGGTTGAGCATAATATTTTCGGCGGTCCATTTAACATTTTGTTGCCACTGGGCTTGTCGAACAGGGCAGTCTTTTTTGGCGCAGATGATACAAGATTGTGGTATACAGGGATCTACGTGAATGAAAAATTCAATGGGTTTTTCAGTGTTTGCAGCTAATAATTCTTCCAATCTATCAACTTCGTCGTGTGCTTGGCGTGTGTCAAAAAACCAAGGAATTGTGATGTGGCAATCGATGTGTAATGCTGTACCGTATTTGATGACTCGTAAATTGTGTACATCAATCCAATCGGAGTGCCTGTTTTGATCTAGAATTTGAACAATGGCTTCTACCAAGGGATAATCTACTTCGTCCATAATACCTGCCATGGATGATTTAATGACATCAATTCCTGTTTTTAAGATAATAAATCCAAATATAATCGCAATAATAGAATCCAACCAAAGCCAATTGGTAATTAAAATGGTTGCCAAGCCTAAAATCATCCCTAAGGTAGAGTAACCATCTGATTTTAAGTGCTTCCCGCTTGCTATCAAGACCATTGAACTGGCTTTTTTGCCTTGTTGTTCAACATAAGCGCCCAATAAATAATTGATTAGTCCTGCAATCGCAGTAATCCAAATTCCTGTGTCAACGTCGTGAATAGGAATGGGATATTGTAAGTTGTAAAGTGACTTTAGTAAAATAATAATTCCAGCTAAAGCAATTAAAACGCCTTCTACTGCAGCAGAAACAAATTCAATCTTGCCATGTCCATATGGGTGATTTTCATCTTTTGGAAGTGCTGAAATATATAAACTGAACAAACCAAATCCTCCTGCTACAACGTTAACAATGCTTTCTAAAGCATCTGTCAAAATTGTATTTGAGTGTGTTAGAAAGTAGGCACTAAATTTTATAACTAATAAAATTACTCCAACAAGTAAGGTGATCCGTTGTGTTGTGATTAGCCTATTGTTCATAATGCAATTATTGGATTAAAAGTTGTAGTGTTTGGCAATATGGCTCTATAGATATTACAAATAAAAACTAAAATTTCGTTAAGCGCTTCATTTGACTTAGGAAAAAACACTTTTAATTGTACTTTTGTGTTTTTATACCGTTTTGTATGGAGGTTCTAAATGGACTTAGAGGTTGAATGATGCCTAGGAATAAGAGTAATCTGCTTGGCGGTTCACTCACCTATTTTGATTTTGACAGATAGGAATTTAGTATAGAGGGAATAGAAAAACCAATCCGCTTTGCGGTTCACTCACTTGAATATCCACTGGATATATAATAGATAGGTATTAAGGAGTTTGATATAGGGATTATTTTAGAGTTGAGAATAGAAAAACCAATCCGCTTTGCGGTTCACTCACTTGAATATCCACTGGATATTCATTTTTTGCGTTGCAAAAAAAACGTTCGTTCATGTTTGATATAGATAAATGGCAGGAGATAATTTTATCGTTAAGTAAGCATAAGTTGCGTACTGGATTGACTGCTTTTGGGGTATTCTGGGGAATTTTTATGTTGGTCTTGTTGCTAGGTGCAGGGAATGGTTTGCAAAATGGGGCGGAGTATGAGTTTAGAGATGATGCAACCAATAGTCTTTGGATATACCCTAGAAGAACTTCGATTGCGCACAATGGTTTGGCTAGTAGTCGTAATGTAGAATTTGATAACTCCGATTATGATTTGTTGAAGGATAAAGTAGATGGTACAGAGTATATCACAGGACGTTTTTATTTGCCTTCGGAATTGGAGAAGATGGTTTATAATAATGTACGGTACAATTTCAGTGTGCGTTGTGTGCATCCCGATCACCAAGTTTTGGAAAATACATTGGTAGAAGAAGGACGTTATATTAATACGATGGATTTAAAGGAGTATAGAAAAGTAGCTGTAATTGGGAAATTAGTAGTCGAAGAGGTGTTTCCTAATGAAAATCCAATTGGCAAATACATTCAAGTTGGTGGAATTAGTTTTCAGGTCGTTGGGGTATTTTCGGACACAGGGGGAGACGATGAAATGCGTATGATTTACCTTCCTATTACAACTGCACAACGTTGCTTTGATACCAAAAGTTCTATCAATCAAATCATGCTCACCACTGGAGACGCTAGTTTGGAAGAGGTCATGGCGTTAGAACAGGAGGTGATCCAAAAATTAGCTATTAAACATAATTTTGACCCTAGAGACAAGCAAGCATTACGGATTCGTAATAGAGTGGAACATTTTCAGTCTATTATGAATTTGTTTAAGATGATTAGCTTTTTTATTTGGGTGGTAGGAGTCGGGTCTATCGTTGCGGGAGTAATTGGGGTCAGTAATATTATGTTAATTGTAGTGAAAGACCGAACAAAAGAAATTGGCATTCGCAAAGCATTGGGCGCAACTCCATTCTCTGTAGTGAGTATGATTTTGCAAGAGGCTGTTTTAATTACTAGTGTCGCTGGTTACTTAGGAATGGCTTTGGGGATCGGTTTAATTCATCTGATTCGAACCATGATGAATACCTACAATATTGATGGCGGCTTTTTTAGAGATCCACAAGTGGATGTAGGGATGGTGATTTTTGCTACTATTATTGTTGTGGTAGCAGGGGCAATTGCTGGTTTAATACCTGCTCTAAAGGCGGCTAAAATTAGTCCTGTAGAAGCCATGCGTTAGGGCTAAAATGTATGGGAATCTTGTATAGAATAATGCTTAACTTTAATTGCGCTGTTCTTACGTGAATACTACGTAGTTAATTTCTAAATTTCTAGAAGCAAGCCTTTAATTGCTTTGTTATTTCGTTGGTGTCAATAGGTAAACTCTACATAGAAATTGATTATCTTCTCTTGATTTTTCTTAGGCGAAATCACCATATTGTGGGGCAGCATCTTTTCTTTTTTCTCTTAACACAGCTCCCTTAGTTACTTTACTCGCTCTGCTGCGTGAGTTCGCTATGCTTGGTAATGGTTCGTTCGTATTCTGTGTTTTATCATAGAAATCGTGAGCGCTTTGCTTTTAGTTAGCAGAACTGCTACTGCGTGGTTTATAAAAATTTTTCTGGACCATTTTCTAATAGCGAAGCCCTCATGAAAGTAATCTCTATTAACGGGCATTTTCATTGCTTCTACAAAATTTACTTAAATAATCTTTAATAGTTAGACTCTTTTGGGGATATAAGAGCTTGTAAGCTTTTGTACTTGACAAATGATGAGTGAATTTACTTTGTTTTGAAATTTTTGTTTCAAAGTGTAGGGTTAGAAAATGAGAACTTGTTGTATTATTAGAGGCGGAATATTGATAAAAAAATGACATAAAAAGATTAAGAATGAACAAGAAGGATATCTATTGTACAGGTACTCATAATTTTTTCTAAATGTTTATTTATCATTCGGAAAGTAGATGTTATACTTGATAGTCTTTGATTATCAGGTAGATATGTTCTTTGGAGCATGTTTGTAAAAGAAATGAGTACCTGTCAAAATGTAATCTTTAGATTTCTTTTTGTAATGTTTGCTTGACATAATGTAATTTTTGAATTACATTTGAAGAGAAATATCATTTTTAGTTAAAAATTATCAATATGGAAACTCAAAATTATTTGTTGCCCAATCAGTTTAAAAAAGTTGGATGGTTTTTATTTACACTTACCTCTTTGTTTACTATTTATTATTTTAGCCAAGATCAAGAACCTCATTTTTTAAATCTAAAAGTATTTGCTTTTGTAACGGATGAAATTATGGGAAATGGAATGTCGTACTTTACGATTATAAATGACAATATAGGGAATGAGATAATAGGTTTTTTTGGTATTTTGGGCTGTTTGTTTATTGCTTTTTCAAAAGAAAAATGCGAGGATGAGCTAGTTGCAAAAGTTAGGCTAGATTCTTTGCTTTGGGCTACTTATATAAATTACTTTATCTTAATGGGTGCCATTTTGTTTATCTATAGCATGCCATTTTTCTGGATATTAGTATTTAATATGTACACGACATTAATTGTTTTTATCATTCGATTTAATTGGATGAGTTATAATCTTAAAAAATCTATTTCAGATGAAAAATAACCTAAAGGTAGAGCGGGCAAAGAAAAATATAACACAGGCTCAACTTGCTGATATGGTAGGTGTTAGTCGACAAACTGTTAATGCTATTGAATTGGGTAAGTATAATTTGTCTACAATTTTAGCACTAAAAATTTCCCGAGTATTTGGGATTTCTGTTAACGAAATTTTTGAGCTAGAAGACTCTGATTTAGAACCTTAAAAAAAGATAAACAACTCAAAAAAGATCATACCAACTAAAAAAGCGCTCCAGAATAAAAGTTATTCGTGGAGCGCAACCCTGTATAGACTATGTTGCTGACCATTGGGACGTTTTTGGGGCGACACAATCTATTTAATTAACACATCTTGTAAACTAATGCTAAAAGCAATAGAACGAAACTAAATCAATAAGGGGATTGATGAAGCGTAGACAGAACATTTTAAGGCAATTTATCAGAAATAGTTTCCTCCCTTTTGGCATTGCGTTGATCGACCAAACGTTCAATGGCATCCCATATAAACTGCGATTTTCGCTTGCCATTTAGCGTTTTCCATATTGTCATCCTAGATACATCTAAGGCTTTGCAAAGGGCTCGTATATCTCCATATTCTAATGCTGCTTTTAGTTTTTTTTGTTCGTCTGTTAGTTTCACTTCTGCTTTTTTCATACATTTACATTTATGTACATTTGGTTACATTGTTTTACATTTGTATACATTGTTTTACACTTGTATACATTTGTTTACATTGTTTTACATTCAGTGAAAGTCGTTTACATTATCCAATATACAATAAGTGAGTTATTTTTGAAACAATTTCTATTTTCTTAACTTATTGTTAACATTTTTTATTTCAATGAAAGAAGCAGATTTAGAATTATACCATAGATTAATTGCAGTTCTCAATCATTTGGGCTGCGATAAGAATACCAGTAAATTTGCGAAAACTTTGGGTGTCAATAGTCAAAATATATCTAATATATACAATCGAAAGACCATTCCTAAACTAAATTTAGTTGCTAAAATTGCTGTTAATTATCCAAAAGCGGTTAACTATCATTGGTTGCTGACAGGAATGGGGGAAATGTTGGAGAGTACAGTTCAAGTAGAGGCTGATAATGGTCATAAAAACATTATCAATGATAATTATGATAGAGATTATAGAACAAAAATAAAAGAGCAGCAGAACACCTATTTATTACAACTCCAAGAAAAAGACCAAACAATCATAGCCTTGCAAAGCGAACTCAACAAGGCAAAAGAAAAAACGATTCAATTGTTAGAAAGGCATTTAGAAAAGTAGATGGTTGAATTTATTTCCATCGATCTTTTCCCCAAAGATGTTTGTCCAAAGGCAAGACATCTGATTTTAGTTCCCAATTTTTAGCCGATAATTCTTTGTAGCCAGGTGTATTTAATCCTGCACGAACATCTGCTACAAAAATTGGATTGGGAGACAAGTAAGCATCGCTGTTGAGAGACATCACAGGTAATTCCAAGCTCAACATAGCAATATCCTCAAAAAACTTAGACTTGTCAATATAGATATTTTGCATGAAGTTGGTATGTGTTCCTTTCCATTGTTCTTCTTCAAAGTCATACAATAACTTTGTAATCAGATAATAATCTCCATGAATAGAAATAGCTTGTAGACTTTTCTTGTGAGTTGCAACACCACTAGGTGTAAAACCTTTGAGGACATACAAGTCACTAGGGACACGAATTTGAAATTCAAAACTTCCTGTACGGCTATTGCCATGAATATTGCTATCTACAAAATTTTGAACAGATTCATTGAGGTAACCTCCCAAAAAGGGCATGATGGTGGCAAAACCACTAGGAACAATTTCCTTTAGGCGCTTTACGATGGAATGGCGAACACTGTTTTTTAGTAAGCCATCAAAACGTCCATAGTCAAAACGAGGGGGACAAGAAAGCTGCTGTTTGTTGTCTTCAATTAAATGCAATTCTTGTAAAATACGTTTTGCACAATATTTCCCATAAGCAATTTCATAACTACTTGCTTCCACAGAGGCAAAACCAGTAAATCCTGCCATACCCTTGCCAGGCAAAGGCATTAATTTAAATTCTTCGCCTTCCTCATAAAAGTTAAACGGAGCGATAGGGATCAGTTTTGTTTTAGAGGTTTTGCCAACCAAATTCATCGCAATATCTAAATTGAGACAGGATAAAACAAATATCCAGTAGCCTACGTGCTCTACTTGAGACGGATTGGGAAGGTAAACAAATTTGTTGATTTCGTCTACCAAGAAGCGCTCGTCTTCAGAAGGAATATAATTGTCTAAAAATTCATGTTCTTCTTTTATAATGCGCAGAAACTCATGTTGTATTTGAAGTGTATTATCAGGCAGATTCAATTTGTAACGAACTTGATCCAATTCAGCAATGGCAAAGTTTCGCATTTCAATGATTTGGGCATCGGTAGGAATTCCCTTAACCGTTGTTCGGTAAAACTGTCGCATTTTTTTGCGGTGCTCGAATTGCTCTAATATCGCAGAAATTTTACCTACTTCAATACTTTGAGCTTCATTCAAAATGGCACTAAGAATATAAGTCATGCCACTAAACAAACGCAAAATAGTGGATTTAGTACTTACTTTAGTTTTACTTGAAAACAACGACCGACCAATACTCAGTTTTTCGTGCGCTTGGATTTTGAATTGATTTTCCAACTCCGTAACATCAGGATCGACAAAGATAAGCTGGCGTTCAAAGTTTTTATTTTCAGTTGTAGTATCAATATAAGAAGCCAAGCGCATGGCTTCTTTGACAGGTTCGTTGTTAAACAACCCTCCATCTACATAGGTAAAAGGATAGTTTTTTTTGTGTTTTAATTCCGTAGCCCATTCCATTCCAAACTCATAGCGATAGCGATTGAGGACAACAGGTTCAAACGCAAAGGGAACAGCAGCAGATGCAATGGCTGTCGCGGTTATTTCACGCCAAACATCGTTATCCCTTAAATTTTTGACTACTTTTTCGTAGGTATTGTTTTCTTTATCGTGTTGTTGTAAGATAATATCCTCTCCATCCTGATATTGTACCCAACGTAGGGGATAATACCGCCCTTCATTTTCTTTGATGGTTTTGAAGTTAATATCAAATACCCTCAACTCACTATGAATTCTATCGACAGAACTATCGTTGAGTGCTTGAATTAGAGATGGTTTTTTGGTATCGTTAAAATGAGTGCGCTTTGATTTTTGAAGAGTGTGACTAAGATTTGCCAAAGTACATCCAAAGAGCACTCTATTTCCTAATAAAATTCTATTTTTGAGCCGCTCTTTGCCATCAATTTGAAATTGAAATAGTTCTACACCCAGTTTATCGACAACCCCTCGATCCATAAAGCTCGCAGAATCCGTCAAGTCTTTATCAAAAGAGCCTGTTCCCAAAAAACGATCAATATCGACTTCTTTTGACCAGACTTTGTCCTGAAACTCTTGAATGGTTTGAGCTGCTAATAGTTGTTCATATTTTTGAGGGTATTGCATCTTTAGCTCAATCAACTTTCCTTCAAATTGTTTAGAAAGCTTTTGTTCTAAACCTTCTCGCAAATCTTCGTAAGAACGGTAACCTAAGAAACGATATTTATCTTTGGGATTGACCAATACTCGAAGCATAATTGCGAGAGAAATCGCTCCAGCACTTGCACCACTAAACACATCAATTTCTATAGCATCGTAAGGAGCATAAATAGGCTGGTTGTTTGGATCCTTTTTGCCAGTATCATACTGCCCATAGACAATTTGTTGCTTAATGGCTTCTGATAACGCTGCACCAGAGAAGGTGCCTAAGGAGACACCGCCTCCCATAATAAATCCTAATCGTAGTGTTTTTGGCATGTTGTATTTGTTTTGGTGAAAGGGGGGATGATCTTTATTATTTGAAGGAATCCCCTATCGCTTACTCAAAATAAAAAAAATATTGTATAAATCTAGTATAGGATTGTGCAGATGTCCGCTTCTCGAAAAGAGTAAGGGGTGAAAAATGCAACTAACTTCTCTTCAAATCCATTTATGATAGCTATCAATAGTAATCTTAAGGGATTAGAAGTTTCACAAAATGGCATCTAGTTCATCAAGAAAATGGACTAAGCATTGGATTTCTTGATGATTTTTAAATACTTTTTTAAAAGTAATGGAAATTTGTTTTGAAGAGGATGAGAAACTGACCAATTGGTTGGATTGGAGTGTTTTATCAATTAGAGGTGTTTTGAGGATTTTTTTACAAATATCTTGATGATTTGCTTTAATAAGATATCTATGATTGGAGTAAGGAATTTTTTTGTTTTTTAAATCCCAAACATTGACCAAGTTGTTGAGCAGAGAGTTTGTTTTAATTTTGATTATAGGAGCTTGGTAAGTGATCCTTTTTTTTATATACGTATAGGTAGTTACCTGTGCAATTCTTGGAAAAATGCTTCCTGCAGCTGATTGAAATTGGCGTGAAGTTTTAATGGTGATTTCACTTTTTTCTGTTTTGAATCTGCTGGTTATCTCAGCACAGAAACCATTATGTATTCCTTCAAATACACCTTTGTTATCTAGTGTAAATGCTTTCCAGTTCTCATATATTGCTTTATTCTTAGCAACAGGATTGGCATATTGAGGGTTGTCTATAAAAAATTGATCCATGGATTTTGATTGCGTTAGGACCAGTGTTTTCGTACTGGAACAAAAAAGGATAGCGATAAGTGTTTTCTTACATTTTTAAACGAGAAAAGTAATTCTCTTTAGAAATTTCGATGGGATTGGCATTAAACCATTCTGCAAATTCGTCAAATGCTGCTTGATGTTCGTCATACCATTGTCCAAATTCTTCTTCGTTTCCCTTCATAAGAAACCAATAATTGTAGGCTTCAAAATAATTTTTTTCTTGAAGTTGTTTATGGAAATCGAATAGGACATTAGGGTAGTTCTTAGCGTGTTCTTTTTGATACCAAAATTGAATGAATTGTTGTCTAATGGCATGTATATGTTGCAAGGACAATTCTTTTTCTACACTGTGCTCTAACAAGACTGGAGTAAGCGCCATGGTCATAACCATACCATAGTTCATTTGAAATGGAATCTTAAAATCTTCATTAGCATTGATGGTTAGTATTTTACTAAATAAAACAGCCGCAGTAGAGTCTGAAGATATATCAATTGCTTTTTTATACGTTTCAAAAAGCAATTGACTCATTTTGACTGTTCGTTGAGAGTTTCTTTCTAGGTTCATAAAAATTTCGCCATACAATACGCCCCAAATTCTTTCACTAGAGTTACAAAATATTTGACCTAGCCAAAAATAGTTCGAAGCAAACGTAGGAGCAACCTCAACCCCTTTCTCCCAATAAGCGATGGCTTGATCGTAATTTTCTCTAGAATATTCTACGATGCCTTGTTCTAGATACATTTTTCCCGAATTAGGAAATATTTCTAAGCCCTTTTGATACACTTCTAAAGCTTTGTCAGGGTTCCCTATCAAATCATAACTATTGCCGAGCAATTGAAAATGTTGTTCTGTAACATCCGCTCTTTTTACCTGTTTTTCAAGTTCAGAAATAGCCTTTTTATAATTTTTTTGAATGTAAAAGATGTAAGCAACTTCATAAGGATATATAATATTTTTAGGGTCGAGTTTTTGGGCTTTGTGTAGTAATTTTAAGGCATCTTTAAATTCGCCTTTATCAATCATTTTTACGGCTTCTTTTCCGTATTCTAATGCTTTTTCTTCATTGGTTTCGGATTGAGCAAAGCTATTCAACGTTATAAACGAAAGAAGAATGATGGTTAGAATTTTAATCCTGTTCATGGGTTTGATTTTTATGTCTGATAAAGCAATGTTGATTTTTAGTCAATAGTTCGTTGAAAAACTTTATTAGTTTGATAATCAATAAGTTGTAAGTTTGCTGTGTTTTGTGTTAAAGCTTTGATTATCAAACTAATATAAATGTGCTTTTTTATCTTTTTGGTAAAAAAGTAAACAACTAAGCTTGCGCCCTCATGAGCGTAGCGAACTAATCAACGAACTACTATTTTAGTATAAAAATAGATCTACTCCCGATAGGAGTAGAGGTATAATAGGGCAGAATAGTTTTTTACCAAAAACTAAGATAATAAATTTAGAACAAACAGAGGAGAAGTAAAATACATTATTGACCCTCAAATAAATTGACAGCAATGTTATTTTCAACATGTTTTTGTAGTAATTGGCGCCTTGTTTTTAAAGCAATTCGATCTCCTGAACTTAAAAAAGTATATTTTTTTTGAAGAATGGCATTCAATTCTTGTTGAATTTGCTCCAAAGGCATCCAATAATGTTCTGCAACAGCAATATCATCAATCAAAGCTTGTTTTATAGTCTTGATTTCTGCATTAAAATAGCCGTTGCTATCCAACGCAACACCAATTTTATCTAAGACATCTATATGAATATTACTACCCAAAAGACTACACATAGTAGTACTATCAACAGGGAGTTGCCAGCCATAAAAATAGAAGGCAATGCTGTCAGAAGGATAACTGGCCAATAAAACCTCAACAAATTGATCATCTTCTAGAGCATCCGTTTGGGTGCTGATCATTTGCCATACGCGTAAGTCTTTGAATAAATAATACTTGTTTTGTGATTCAATATAATGCACCAAAAGACCATCCATCAACTCGTTTAGCCAGAAAAAGTCAGGGAATGTATGAGCCGTTTTTAGATAAACATTCATCTGTTTTTCTAAGCTATCTTTTAGCAATTGAGCACGAGAGTAGAGGGTTCTAAATGCAGGGAGTGTACGAGCCGTTTTTACTTCTTTTTGATAAACTGCTATTTGTTGTGCTAACGAAGCACCAAAAAGAGCAACCGCACGTTGATCCAACACTTTTTCTTTTAGTTGCACTTGCTGAGTCGCATCAAAATTAATGCAAGCTCCATAAATCCAACCCATCTTATTGTCTGACAAGATAATTCGAAGCCAAGGTTCATTATAAGCAACTCCTTCTAACTTCATGGCGGTATTGAATTCACTAATTCTATTGGTAAATAATAAACTATCTCCTTTTGAAAATCGAGCAATTTCTGCTGCCTCAATAGAAGGAGCAGCACGAACAATAGCTTTCTGTGTGGTGACCACTAGAGAAATGGGTTGCCCTTCTAGTTGAAGAATGTTAGGCGTTGTTTGTTCTTGGATGGTGCTATCTTGAGAATTGGATGTAATGGTGGACTCTTGAGGTTCATTTTTACAGGATACAAAACTGTAAATTAATAAAATAAAGAAACTATAGAATACTAGTTTTTTCAACTGGATTAATGTTTTTTACAAAATGGCGGTTTTGAAATAATAAGTTAGAGAGTTGAAAATAAGACTAATTTGTTCCATTTTCAAATCTCTAACTTGATAATCGTTTGTATTCTATATAGATTGATTGTAGCTATTGTTTATCTAACTAGAAATAGTTGTAGGTAATCTTCCAGTGCTGTTAAATCATCTACTTTTCCAATATAACCAATGTAATTATCGGGACGAATAAGGTAGAGGGTAGAATGGTTTAAATGGAGCGTTTGAAAGGCAGGCACATTTTCTGTCTGATCATAAATGATATGTGTCTGAAATAAATTGGCATAATTGTTATCCAAAAATGTTTTGACAGCATAAGCATCTTTATCTTGAATTTTATCTTTATTGCTCAGCCAAATGATAGCATGAAATGTTTGTTCGCCTAATTGCTGGTACAAGCTTTTTAACTTGCCTGTTTTTTCATCTAATATTTCTAAATACGGCAAACGATCACCAGGGTGAGGCGTTTTTTTGTTCAGATAAATAGAACTGTTAGAAACCAGACTATCGGGATAGTTAATACCAACTTGAGAAACGATTTTAAAAGCACGCTGTTGGATAGCTTTGATTCCCATCAAGCGCCCAATAAGCACAGGAGCAATAGTGAGTCGAAACCAATTGATTAAACTACCTTTTTTGACAACACTGCTAAATGCTCTATCTGTACTATTAACCAATTGATTGGCAATTGGCCAACGTTCGTTGTGGTAACTATCCAATAAGGTTTGTTTTGCCTTGCCTTGAACAACTAATGCTAATTTCCAAGCCAAGTTATAGGCATCTTGTAGTCCTGTATTCATACCTTGCCCACCAGCTGGACTGTGTACGTGTGCAGCATCACCAGCAAAGAAAACAGGTCCTTCTTTGAAACGATCAATACAGCGATGGTGCACTTTATAAACAGAGAACCAGTTGGCTTCGCCAAACTCGATATCTAAATGCTGAATATCCTTAATGTAAGAACTGATATCTTCAAACTGAATGTTTTCCTGTTCAGAATAACTTTCGGGCAAGATACCGACCAATCGATAGCGTGTCCCATCCTCATCTGTAATAGGAAAGAAGCCCGTAAAATTATTATCGGCTAAATTGATGTGTATGGCATTGTGATCTTTTTGCCAGAATACAGATGTATCAACAACATAAAAGATATTTTTGTAGGTATCCCCCTTAAACGGGATATTTAAGGCGTGTCGAACAGGGCTGCGACCACCATCGGCTGCAATTACCCAATCGGCATTGATTTGTTCTTGAGTGCCATCTGCTGTTGTTATTTCAACTTGTGCCCCGTTTCCTTGTATTTGAAAACTAGTCATTTCGGTATTAAATTCTACCTGACCACCTTTTTTTTCGATGTACTCCAACAAAAGAGCTTCGTTGCAACTTTGTTCTAAAACAAATACATAGGGGAATGGTGTAAAATCAGCTCCTGTTTCTGATAAAGGCAAGGTTTGGACATCTTGCCCTTTGACCATAATTTCTGCTCTTTGGGCAGGAATACCAAGTTCTAGAGCTTGATCGGCAATATTCATTTGTTCGTATATTTCCATAGTACGAGCTTGTACAGCAAGTGCTTTAGAAAAGGTTGTTGTTCCTTTGCGTTTTTCTATAATTCGATAAGGAATGCCAAAGCGTTGTAGTTGAGCGGCAGCCATAAGTCCAGTAGGACCTGCTCCTATGATAAGTACAGGGATGTTTGATGTTTTCATTGTATATTGGTTTTAAAATCCACTAAACCACTAGTGACTTATTTGAGGTAAGTTTTTAGTGAACTATTATTATGTAACGTGAGTATATGCCCAATATAAAAGGAAAAAGGGAGGTATATTTATTTATTCAATGAATGGAGATTGATTTTCAACGAAGGGAAATATAGAGGCAAAACAGTTACCAAATCATAACGGCAGTTATAAATTCGTGGCCAATGCCTTCGTTGATGAATTTTCTGATTTTATCTTTAGAATAAGAAATTTCTTGGCGAAGAGAGGAGGAAGAGATGCTAATATAGAGTTTACGATTTTTGACATAAATATTTTGAGTGTAACCACTAATAGTAGGTCCCATTGTTTCGTGCCAAAGCTGTTTCGCACGAGCTTCAAAATACTTATCTTGAATACCATAAGCTTTGAGCATGCGCAGAACAACATTGCCAACAGGTTCATCGTTGGTTTTGCGGTAACGCAGTTTTTGATTCTCTCTTTCTATGTTAAAGCTCATGAATTTTAGTTCATTACGTTGTGAAAAATTAAATTATATATACTTCATGCAAAATAAGTTTGTGCCTGCACAAGCGTAGCGAACTAACTAAGTGAAGCGATCTCATAAAATAATTCACAAAGTGTTATTAATTATAAGAATACGTTTTTTTAATAAAAGAAGCCATCCAAACTAAAAATAATTCTTGATACAAATCTTGAGCTTCCTCTACCAATTGTTCGGCGACAAAATTAGTAGAAATAGGCGAAAGAAAATAATACTCTCGCAACCATTTTTTAAATTTTCTAGAATAAAGACTTGGTTCGTAATTTTCTTCATCTTTGTAATAATAAACGCCATCTTCATCAACCATTGGTTCTACATCCAAACTAAGCAATCTTAGTAAGGTAAGCAAGTTGTTAGCGACAACATGGTAGCCACCTTCACTGCCAAAAACAACAATAGGAGCCGTGTTTAAATCTTGATTCTTGTATAGCCAAAACGCATAAAAAGAACCATTGTTGTCCGCTTGTGCAAAGGGGAGGAGCTGGTTCAAAAAATCAACTTCGTTTGACCAAGTTTTGAGTCCAAATTTGTCGTCTACTATTAATTCAAAAGATTCTGAATAATAATCATCAATTGCATGATCTTTTTCAAAAGTTAACAAGTCGACTAAAATCGCAGGGACGGTGTAGCCCATAAAATTGTGGGAATACTCTTTTAATGTCATGTCATGTCTGGTTACAGTGATTGGTAGTTTATGTAAGTTAATAAAAATCGTTAAAATTAGATAGCTTAATTGCCTAAAAATTTTTATTTTCGTTGGAATATTATCTTTCAAAAACGTTTGTTTATAGAAAATTTTATGAAGTTGGTCTATTTTGTGAGAATAAAGAAGTGCTTTTGAAGAACTTGCAAACATCTTGACCTTAAATCAAACCTATCGCATAAATTATATTCATAATATCATAACACATCATCATTAAGATAACCATAGAAGCAATGTATTTAGATCAAATAGAACTAAAAGGAAAAAAGGTATTGGTACGAGTCGATTTTAATGTGCCACTGGACGATAATTACACGGTAACAGACGACACACGTATTCGTGGAGCATTGCCAACTATTGAGTATATTTTGGAGCAAGGAGCAGCCGTTATTTTAATGTCGCATTTAGGACGTCCTCAAAAAAAGACAAAAGAGGATGGTTCTATCAATAAAGAAAAATTTACTCTAAAACATACCGTTAGCCGACTTTCAGAATTGTTGGGCAAATCTGTTGGATTTGTAGGAGATACCGTTGGAAATGTTGTAGAGGAGGCTGTTGAGCGTTTGGAAATGGGAGGCGTACTTGTTCTAGAGAACACTCGTTTTTACAAAGAGGAAAAAAAAGGTGACCAAGATTTTGCAGCGCAAATGGCTAAACTAGCCGATGTATATATCAATGATGCTTTTGGAACAGCACATCGTGCTCATGCTTCTACCTGTACCGTAGCTCAATTTTTTGATAAAGACCATCGAGGTTTTGGTTTTTTGATTCAAAAAGAATTGGAAAGTGCAAAGAAATTAACCGATCATCCTGAACGCCCATTCACAGCAATAGTAGGTGGCGCAAAGGTTTCGGATAAAATATTGTTATTAGAAAAACTAGTAGATTCGGTAGATAATATTATTATCGGTGGTGGTATGGCATATACCTTGTTGAAAGCACAAGGAGGAGAAGTGGGGAGTTCTCTTTTGGAGGAAGATAAATTGGAAGTAGCCAAGGCGTTATTAGAAAAAGCAGCTCTAAAAGGAGTGCAAATCTTGTTGCCAGAAGACTCTCTTGTTGCGGATGATTTTAATAATGAGGCTGCTAGAAAAGTCGTCAACAGTAAAGAAATTCCTACGGGATGGATGGGACTAGATATAGGTCCTAAAGCGATTGAAACGTTTGAAGGTATCGTAACTACTTCTAAAACTTTGGTTTGGAATGGTCCTATGGGAGTATTTGAGTTCTCTAATTTTGCCAATGGAACGAGTCAAATAGCAGAAGCGGTTGTTAAAGCAACCGAAAAAGGAGCATTTTCTTTGATTGGTGGCGGTGATTCGGTTGCTGCAATCAACAAAGCAGGTAAAGCGGATCAAGTAAGTTTTGTTTCGACAGGTGGAGGAGCAATGCTTAAGTTGTTGGAAGGAGATGTATTGCCTGGCGTTGCGGCTATTGTAGATTAAACGGACAACTTTGAGAATTTTAAAATGTAGGTCGTAGGTTATGTTTAGCCCTACGACCTATTTTTTATTACTCGGTTGAAACCATGTAGTAGCAGCGCAGAAAACTAAGCAAAGCGATCTCAGGAAGTAAAAACTAAAAAAGCAACGGAGTATTAATTGTTAAGTCAAGCCATAAATTTCCATTGCTGTAGACATTCCTTTTAGGTAAACTCTATTCAGATAAATCAAATCTAGATTTGGAGAGGCTTTGAGCACAGCTTCTCCAAGGATTAGCTGTTGTTGATAGTGCTGGCACAGGCTTTGTAAACGAGCGGTACTATTGATGGTGTTGCCATAAAAAACACGAAAGCCATTTAGTTGACTTGCGACTACTTCGCCCCAATTGATGGCAGCAGAAAAAGAGGGGAAAAGACCATATTTTTGTTCTAAAAAAGCTCGATTGGTTTCTAAAGCAGCCATGAATTTTTGAAAACAATTAATAGCTTGTTTTGTAGTAGTTGCTTGCGCCCAAGTCAAAATAACGCCATCACCTGCATACTGATGTACCTCTATATTGGGAAAATCTTGCCGAACGAACTCTAGTTGATTAAAACAAAAATTGATAAAAGTACTGTAGGGCAACAGTCCCAACTGATCAACCTTTTCCATAGAACTTTGAAGGTCTATAAAGAGAAATCCTCGTTGCTCTATTTTTAAATTATTCTTTGTCATAATATTAATTTATAAAAGGCTTTTGCTATTTTGCTTTATCACAAAAAAGAAAGCAATAGGTAAACCACGAAGTTATTATAAAACTATTGACCCTACAAGTGATTTTTTAGAAAATTATTTTGACAAACTGTATATCAATATATGTTATAAAAAGGCAGTGAATGATTGCAGTTGTCAAAGCATCAAACTTAAGAAAATAATGGCTGGACAGATCCCAAACAATCCCATTTTAGATGATCAAGTTTCTCCTGGAGGAAATTCTAAGAACTATAAAAGTGCCTTTGCATTATTAACTTCTTTATTTTTTATGTGGGGATTTATCACCGTAGTGAACGATCCTTTGATTTCAGCTTTCAAAAAGATATTTGATTTACAAGCGTTTCATGCGGGCTTGGTGCAATCTGCTTTTTTTATTGCTTTTTTTGTTATTTCTCTGATCTACTTTTTAATCTCTACATCGAGAGGAGAAGACCCTATCAATCGATTGGGATATAAAAAAGGCATGTCTTTTAGCTTAGGAGTTTGTAGTTTGGGGTGCTTTTCTTTTTATCCGTCTGCTTTGGCGGAGTCGTATCCGATGTTTTTAGCTTCTTTATTTATACTAGCTTCAGGAATTACCTTGCTACAAATTTGCGCTAACCCTTATGCTGCTATCATGGGGAGCAAAGAAACGGCTTCTAGCCGCTTAAATTTAGCGCAAGGATTTAATTCTTTGGGAACGACAATTGCACCTTTAGCGGCTTCATTGCTGATTTTTAAGGTATTTACAAATGGAACGGAGCCAACGTTAGATGCCATTTCTTTTACCTATTTGATTACAGGTTCTTTGTTTTTGGTCTTGGCATTGGTTGTTTGGGTAGCAGATATGCCTGCTTATACCAATGCCGAAAAGGTAAAAGGAGGCTTAGCGGTATTGCAGTTTCCTCAATTGAAATGGGGAATTGGAGCCATCTTTTTTTATGTTGGTGGCGAAGTAGCCATAGGAAGTTGGCTAATGCCGTTTATGGAGAATGTATTTGGCTTTGAGCCGACCAAAGCAGGGGCTTATCTGGCGTTCTACTGGGGTGGGGCAATGATTGGTCGTCTGTTAGGAGCGGTGTCCTTAAATACAGATATTGAAGACAATAAAAAATATCCCATGATGGCAGCAATTTCGGTTGTTGTGTTTGGTGTCATTTATTTAATAACGGGCTTAGATCTAGATGCAAATGGTGCGATAGCCTTTGTTGGCTTAGAGTTTAGCGAAGTTGTTTTTTACCTTTTGTTTTTAGTACTTAACTACATAGCATTTATATTGGGCAAATCAAATGCTGCCCGTTCTTTGAGTATTTTTTGTGTGGTGGTTATTGCTCTATTGTTGATAGGGGTATTTAGTGGAGAAAGTAGGTTGGCATTATGGGCTTTGTTGAGTATTGGTTTGTTCAACTCTATCATGTGGTCAAACATTTTTACATTGGCTATTAAAGATTTGGGAATCTATACCAGTCAAGGTTCTTCCTTGTTGGTGATGGCTATTGTTGGTGGCGCATTTATTCCGCCGTTGCAAGGTTTGGTGAGTGATGTATGGGGACCTCAACTTTCTTTTTTAACGCCCATTATTTGTTATGCCTATATCTTGTTTTATGGATTGGTAGGGCACCGAACCAAAGAGGAAATTCCTAATTAAACTAATTTAAATAGTATTGTATTATTCGATATCTAAGATTAGATAAATAATAGATAAAAATCCATCGAACAGATGGATTTTTTTTATTTTTGCTACTTGTAATTAACCGACCATAAAAACACCTAAATTTTGGCAAAAAAGAAAACCACAACAAAAGCAAGAAAACAAACGCCTTTAATGGCTCAATACGAAGAATTAAAAGCTAAATACTCCGATGCTATTTTATTGTTTAGAGTAGGAGATTTTTACGAAACGTTTTCGACAGATGCTATTACTGCCTCTAATGTATTGGGAATTGTATTGACAGCTAGAAATAATGGTTCTTCAAAAGTAGAATTGGCAGGATTTCCTTACCATTCTTTGGATACATATTTGCCCAAATTGGTACAGGCAGGGTATCGAGTAGCGGTTTGTGACCAGCTAGAAAAGCCAAGCAAGTTAAAAAAATTGGTCAAGCGTGGTGTGACGGAAGTAGTGACGCCTGGTGTGACGGTGAACGATAAAATTCTCGACCACAAGAGTAATAATTATTTGGCAGCAATACATTTTGGCAAAAAAGGGCATACTGGCTTGGCATTGTTGGATATTTCTACAGGAGAATTTTTGGTCAGTGAGGGAACGTGTAGTTACATAGATAAATTGCTACAGAGTTTTCAACCTTCTGAAATTATCTTTGCGAAAGCTCGCCAAAAAGATATCCTCAAACATTTTGGAGATAGTTTTTACCAATATGGAGTAGACGATTGGGTGTTTACTAGTGACTATGGTCAAGAGAAATTATTACAACAGTTTGAGGTGAATTCTATGAAAGGATTTGGCATAGAAGCCTTGGAACTGGCACAAGTTGCGGCAGGTTCTATCTTGCATTATGTAGCAACTACAGAAAATACCAACCTAAAGCACATTACCAATATTGCTAGAATTCAACCCGATCGTTATGTTTGGCTGGATAAGTTTACCGTGCGAAATCTAGAGTTGGTACATTCTCCCCACGCCTCGGGGGTGCCTTTGGTCAATATTTTGGATCAAACTGTGTCGCCAATGGGAACTCGGTTGTTAAAACGTTGGATGATATTGCCTCTAAAGGACAAAAATGCCGTTACAGCACGACATCAAGTAGTGCGTCATTTTATTGATAATGGCGATATTGCTACCTTGGTGGATACACAAATACGCCAAATAGGGGATTTAGAGCGATTGATCTCGAAGGTGCCACTTGGCAAAATTGTTCCTAGAGAAATGAAGCAATTGGAATGTGCCTTAATTGCCTTAGAACCAATTAAAGAAGCTCTGTTGGCTTCTGAAAACAAACAACTTCAGTCAATAGGGGAGCGCATACAATTGTGTGCCGTGATTCGAGATCGTATTGGAAAGGAATTGGTGGATGAACCACCTGTAAAACTAGACAAAGGAGGCGTTATTGCAGATGGCGTATCTGATGAGTTGGATGAGCTACGAGATATTATCAAAAATAGCAAACAACATCTGTTAAACATTCAACAAACAGAAGCAGCGGAAACGGGAATTGACAATCTGAAAATAGGTTTTAATAATGTTTTTGGTTATTACCTAGAAGTAACAAATAAGTATAAAAATAAAGGGTTGGTACCAGAGCATTGGGTACGAAAACAGACCTTGACAAATGCAGAACGTTATATTACAGACGACTTAAAAAAATTAGAGGTTAAGATTTTAGGAGCAGAGGAGAAAATTTTGAGTTTAGAGAATCGTTTGTTCCAAGATTTGGTTTTTGCCTTGACAGAATACATCCACCCAATTCAAATGAATGCGGCTTTGATTGCACAGTTGGATTGCCTCGCTTCTTTTGCGAAAGTTGCTATTCTTAATAACTATTGTCGTCCACAAATGAGTGATAGTTTGGTCATTGATGTCAAAGAAGGACGGCATCCAGTGATTGAAAAACAATTAAAATTGGGAGAGGAGTATGTACCCAATGATATTTATTTGGACAATGAAGGACAGCAGATTATTATGATAACGGGACCCAATATGTCGGGTAAATCTGCGTTGCTGCGCCAAACCGCACTGATTTGTTTGATGGCTCAAATGGGATCGTTTGTCCCTGCTAGAGAAGCTAAGTTAGGGATGATTGATAAAGTATTTACTAGGGTAGGGGCTTCCGATAATATCTCTTCTGGTGAGTCTACATTTATGGTAGAGATGAACGAAACAGCCTCCATTTTAAACAATATTTCGGAGCGTAGTTTGATTTTGCTAGACGAAATTGGGCGAGGAACAAGTACCTATGATGGTATTTCGATTGCTTGGTCCATTGCAGAGTTTTTGCATAATAATAACATTGCAACACCCAAAACCTTGTTTGCTACTCACTATCACGAGTTGAACGAGTTGGCAGGGCGTTTCCCTCGCATCAAAAACTTCAATGTGGCGACCAAAGAACTAAACAACAAGGTTATTTTCTTAAGAAAGTTGCAGGAAGGAGGCTCTAAGCACAGTTTTGGAATTCATGTTGCTAAAATGGCGGGGATGCCTCGATATGTGGTGGAACGAGCCAACGAAATTTTAGGACAATTAGAACAAAAAAGTATTGATGCAGGCGATTTGGACGAAAAAATCAAAAAAATTAATGCACCAGCTATGCAGTTGAGTTTCTTTGATGCTGCACCCGATCCTGTTTTGGCAGAACTGAAGGAGCAATTGGAAGAAGTTGATTTGAACCGCTTGACTCCGATTGAATGTATGTTGAAGTTGGATGAGTTGAAGAAACTGTTGGATTAAGGGAATTGTGCTTGAAAACGAACTAATAATAGCCACCTAGATTGCTCTAGGCGGCTATAGCAAAACTCAGGATGGATGAGCTTACTTAGCTTTTTTAGAACGACTTTTGGAAATGCGTTTCTTGGATTGTTGAGCAAATTGTGCCGTTCGGAGTTTTGGTTTGGTAATGCTTACTTTGATAACCCGCTCATCCGATCGTATTTTTTGAATTTCGAACCGTACATTTCCAGATGGTTCGCGCCATGAGTTTTTGGCGTGTAAGGTTTTGGGAAGTGCTATTTCACCTAAAATAGCCGCTGTATTGCCAACAATTCGCCTAATCACCAATACAGGACCATCCAAACCTTTGTTCCAATCATTGGGTCGCATATATTCTAGGTGATAATACCAAGAACCAGAGCTGTTGATTGGTATTTTTGCCCCCAAATGTGCATTGATTCTTCGGTCATTAATAGGAGCCATAAAGAAAGAAGTACCATTGGTGTTGACCCAAGATTTGCTTGCTGTATAAATGCGTCTTTTGTAGAATAAATTTTTGATGTCCAGTTGAGGGAAACTCATGGCAGGACCAAAAGGTTTGTTCCATTTAGGATGGCTGAATGTTTTGATAGCCATCGCACTCATAATACAGTTTCTATCGCCGTAATGTGTTTTGAGATCTTTGGCTAGATCGTGGTCGAAACCCATTCCATGCCCCATTTCGTGTGCTAAGAAAGAGCCGTTGTGCCCATGCGGTGGCGCAGAAACTCGCCCTTGACCATCGGCACTACCATCCAACCAATACTTGCCCCATACAGGGTCTCGCCAATTAATACCAGAAGGCGCATCAGGATGAGAAAAATCATGTGTAAACACAGCAAGTTGTTTGTGGAACCCGTTAACAGGGTCAATGCCTACTTTTCGACAAGCAGCAATTGCTGCATCAATTAGTTTGCCTCTTTTTAGGTCGGTATCCATTGGTTTAAAATCGACTTCTACCCAACCAAAGACCTTCGAGCCACTCACATCAATTGTTCCTAACGAAACCTCATCCCAGTATTCAATCAAGCCTCCAGTTCCTGGGGTATAAATCTCTCTAAAAAATTGCTCTACCGCAGGCACTTCAGGCATACCCTTAAATCGGCAAAGAATAATCGCCCAAGGACGTTTTTTGACACTAGGTCTTGACTCAAAAATGAGATTAGAGGTGTAAGCCCACCAATAAGTTAATTGCGAGGCATTTTTATTAAATCGAGCATCGGTGCGAATGAACTCTTTGTTCTTGGAGTTAAAGAATAAAATGTCATCCCTGTTAGTACCACCTCGTTCATATCTAAAACTCTTATTTCTGACTTTTGATGCTATAATAGCTCCTTTCTTGGCACGAATAGGAAGTTGTCCTTTTTGTACGTGTTCTACCATACGCAAATTTCCATTATTGTATTCTAATGCCAACAATTTGTAGGCTCCCGTGCTGTATTTTCGAATCAGTAAACCATCTTTTGATTTACCATCTAGATTGGCAACAATAACATCGTCGTTTTTGGAGAACAATTTGGTTTTGGAGGTAAATGCCCACCAAAATGTCTTAACTCCTTGACTATTGGTAGCTGTGTCAAATCGCTTAACTTGCCCATTTGTTTTATCAATTACGAGCAAATCATCCCGATTGCGAGCCTGTCCAAAATTTCCAGTTAGTAAGAGTTTGTTTTTAAGATTATGACTACTTAAATTACCTAAGGAGTAACCTGTCATTCTTTTTAGAACGCCGTTGACTTCTTTTTTGTAAAGCTTAATCGTTCCTCGACTACGATTATAAACCATAATCTCATCTGCTCCATCACCATCAAAGTCACCAACGAGATAATGTTCGCTATTTTTGATAAAATTAGGTTGTGTAAACCACCACCACATTTCCGTTAAGTCGTTGCTAATGGCATAACCACGAATGCTGCCATCTTCGAGAATAGCAAAAATTTGATCTTTGCCTTTTTCTCTTCCGTTGACAACAAAATCGCCAATAATGAGGCGTTTGACGGGAGAAGGAAAGCTGTGTGTAAGCAATGGTTTGTGTTCGTGTTCACATTTAAAAATATGAATGTGTCGACCATCGACCTCAATGAGTTCATTTAGGGAATCTCCATCTATATCGCCTAGATATAATTTTGAAGAAAGCAAAATTTGAGAATTGGTTTTCATCTTTGTTTGTTTGGATTTTAAAAATGTCAAAACATTGACAGAATAATATATTAATCTTGGGATTTTTTGATGTAAAATTAGATGAAATAGACTCCGTTAGCTATCCGTAAAAAGACAGAATATAGCTATCCGTAAAATTACGTAGATGAGATGGAATGATGATTTGATGGAATAAAGGAATATTCTAGTGGAGGGATTTTGAGCATTCATTTAATGGGTAATAATTCCTTTGTTGTAATTCTCTAGTTGTTGGCGCCAACGATTAAATTTAGTGCTTTCGTCTTCTTCCCAACGCCCTTGTTGGTAGCGAAAAGCCATCCAGAAGGACTTCTTATTGCCCCTAATTCTTAGAAAATCGTCTTCTTGTGGTTGATAATCAAAATCAAAGCAATTCCGTTGGTTTAATTGCTGGACAACTTCTGATTTTAGTGCTTGTTCACTTTGATTCATTTTATAAATAAATGGTTTGCCTCTTAAGGAGCTAGCTTGTTTAACAGCGTTTTTACGTTCTAGAATCCAACCAATTTCATCGGGAGTTAATTGGTCACTATCACAAGAACAGAGTTTGAAACCTTGGTTTAAGTTACACATGATTTAACGTTTTAAAGTGGTAATGAAATACATAAAAAGCGCATTTAAAGAGTGTAGATGCTTAAACAAAATACGCAAAAGGTAGAAGATATAGTTATAATTTGCCGATGAATGCTGGGGACGAATGCGAATGCAAGGGCATAAGGATAGCATATTTAATAGCCGAAGTTGATTTGAATAGCTTCTGTTTGCTTATTTAAATATCTATCAAAGTAGTTTAAAGAAAAGCCTAGAAAAAACTAATTTTTAAAACAATCTATATACATTTTTAGTTGAATTAACAGGAAATTATTATCTTATTGAATCTTCCAAAGGGTTCGGGACACACCTTAAGACTTACCCCATTTTTAACATTAAAATCTGATCACTTATTGAGATAAGTGGATGGGTAATTTCAAATTAATATTAATTTTTATGAAACAAGTATGGCTTAGTTTGTTTTTGGTAACCATGTTTACAATAGCGTGCTCGGGGTCAGAAACAACAGAAAATAATACAAAACAACGTGAACTTACAAGCACACCCGATCCAACAGAGGATGTTGCGGTAGCAATTACAACTAGTGCTACAGAGCATCCAGAAGGAGAAATCATAGGCAATGAAGCAGCAACGAATGCTGCAACGGCTTCTCCTACTCCCGAAAATGTTTCCAGTACACAAACCGATATTGTTTATCCTACACCAGCAACGAATAAAAGCAATGTGGTGGCTAAAAATGAGCCGATAAAGCCAGAGCCAGAACCTGTACAAGTAGAAGAGACAACCACTACAACAACAACGACTACGACTTCCTCTAAGCCAACTACAAATACTACAACAACAACTTCTAAACCGACATCAACAACTAGTGTTGCTCCAAAGCCTGCTAAACCAGCTTTGAGCCACGATGCATTTGATGCTTTGCTGCGCAAGTATGTCAATAGTAGTGGAAATGTAAATTATGGAGGTTTTCAAAAAGATAAAGCAAAGCTGGCTAGTTATTTAGAGTTGTTAAAAAACAATCCTCCTCAAAGCAGTTGGTCTAAAAATAAAGAAATGGCATATTGGATTAATATGTATAATGCAATCACCATTCACTCAATTGTAGAAAGTTATCCTGTTAGCAGTATCATGAAATTGGAAGGGGGAAAAATTTGGGATAAGAAAAAAATTGTCATTAACGGCGAAAATCTTACCTTAAATAACATTGAAAAGGATAAATTGCTGAAACGATTTAAGGAACCTAGGGTGCATTTTGCCGTCAATTGTGCTGCTGCATCTTGCCCGCCCTTATTAAATAAGGCATGGACAGAAGACAATATTCAACGGTACTATGACAAGCAAGCAAAAGCGTTTATCAATAACCCAAGCTACAATACAGTTAGTGCCAAAAAAATTGAAGCCTCTCAAATTTTTAATTGGTATGCTGGTGATTTTGGTGGCAGCGATAAAGTTGTTCCTTATTTTCAAAAATATTCAGAAACGACCATTAAGGATAATGCTAAAGTTTCGTACAAAGAATACGATTGGAACTTGAATAAGCAATAGACAACCAACTTATCCTAAAAAAAAGCTCTTGGAGATAATGACTCTAAGAGCTTTTTTATTTAATTAACGTTTTATCCCAACGTGTTTTTGTCTTATTTTCGTTAGTAATAATAGTGTTTGCTATGAAGTATGAATGAAGATTATGCAATGAGAAATGTTAGGTGGAGCAGAATAAATATTAACAAAAGTATTGTAGACATTGATTAAATATTGGTTGGCATATATATTCCTCTTTTTTATTCCTTATTTATCCTTAGGACAGGTGGAGGATAGTATTCCTGTAGGAATATTAGAAGTGGAGCAAGCGTATCTTTTGAAGATGTATTCCTTGGACAAAGACAAGCGTTTTTTTAAAAAGCAACGCATTCAGTTTGAATATGAATTGGAAGATACTGCCCAGATACAAAACAAACTTCAAGACATCTTAAAGCAGCTTCATGCCAAAGCTTATTTAACAGCATCTATAGATACGTTTTTCCGAGATGATAGCACTCAGTTTTCAGCTTATCTTTTTGTTGGAGAGCGTTACGAATGGGCGAATCTAAAAAATGGCAATGTTACCGATGCTTTTTTAGCAGCAGTAGGATTTAAAGAGCGACTGTACACCGATCAACCTTTTTATTACAAAGAAGTTGCCTCATTACAAGAAAAGTTATTGATTTATTTAGAAAATCATGGCTATCCATTTGCGCAAGTCTATATTGATAGTGTTCGAATTGTAGAGCAAGAAGTGTCGGCACGCATTTATTTTGAAAAGGGACCGCTTATCTTTTTTGACGCACTAAAGATTGTGGGAAAGAGCCGTTTGCCCAAGCAGAAAAGGAAGAAAAAAGTTCGGATCACAGAAGGTTTTGTCTCTAGTTATTTAGGGATTCGAAAGGGAAAATTGTACAGCGAAAAACTTGTTCAGAAAGTTCAAAATCGAATGAATGCCCTGCGATATTTAACGAGTTATCAAACTCCTTATGTCATATTTAGAGACAATAAAGCAGAGTTAAATTTGTTTTTGATGGACCGCCCTTCGAGTAAAATAGATGTTTTGCTTGGCTTTTTACCTAGCAAAGATGCCGTAACAGGACAACAACGGTTTGATTTTACAGGGAATATTGATATTGATTTGATCAATCCATTTGGAACGGGCAAACGCTTGCAATTGAAATGGCAACAATTGAGCTTAGGAACCTCCGATTTGTTGGTGCGATTTGCTTGGCCTTATTTGCTGAAAACACCCCTAGGAGTAGATCTTTCCTTTAAATTATACAAGCGAGATTCTTCTTATATTGATATTATAACGGATGTTGGGTTGCAATATTTGTTTAATGGGAACAGTTATATTAAGGCATTTTGGATTAATACGACGACTAATTTAATCAATATAGACACCAACTTAATTCGGGCAACTCGGCGATTGCCAAGTATGCTTGATATTGATAACAGTTCGTTCGGGTTAGAATTTTATTATGATAATTTAGATTATAAATACAATCCTAGAAAAGGATTTGAGAGTAAATTAGTGGCTAGCTTTGCTTTGAAAAGAATCCGCCGAAATAATACCATAGAAGAAATAGAAAATCCTTTGGATACGACCTTTAGTTATGCCTCCTTGTATGATACAATAGTCACCAATACCTTTCAGTATCGATTTCTAGCAGAACACAGTCAGTTCTTTCAATTGTGGAAAACCAGTACTTTGATGGCTCGATATCGAGGAGGAATTATCCTTTCCAAAGACCCTATTTATGATAATGAGACCTACCGAATAGGAGGGAATAAATTGTTGAGAGGTTTTGACGAAGAGGCAATTTTGGCAACATGGTACAATGTATTGACGTTGGAATGGCGATTTCTATTTGGGCGAAATTCTTATGCTTATCTATTTGGAGATGTTGCTTATGTTCAACGAAATACAATTAGTACCCAATTGAATGATTTTCCTGTGGGCTTTGGTGTTGGCGTTGCCCTAGAGACCAAGGTAGGCATTTTTGCCCTCAGCTATGCACTTGGAACACAGCAAGGCAATCCAATTATTTTTAATAATAGTAAAGTACATTTTGGATATGTGTACTCGTTCTAATCTAGCTATAAAATAAGAGCAGCTAAAAAGAATAGCTGCTCTGTAACTTGATTTTACAATGTGCTAAAGCGGAGGAAGTGATCTATTTTGAAATAATAATTTTTTCTTTCAATAATTGTTCTCCATCGGATACCACAATTATATAAACTCCATTCTCTAACTCAGAAGCATCAATCGATTGCAACGGACGATTTACAGTAATATTTTTTCTAACTCTACCCATTATATCAAAAATTTGAATGTTGGCATTAGTAGGCTGTGCTTGAAATTGGAGGGTAAAGGTTCCTTTTGAAGGATTCGGATAAATACTGAGTGTATTGCTTGTGATTTCTGTTGTAGTACGAAGGACAGTATTTTGATTCGTAATAGAATTGGAAGTTGTACCAGCTGTTTGCAAATCGTTTTGCGAAGAACTTACACTTGTAGAATTATCTTGTACCGCTTTTCCATGAAAACAACCTGTTGTTCCATCGGGTAGGCAAGCACAAGGTCCTATATGCGCCAAAAACACTTCATTACCATAAAAGCCAGGTTGCAACAAAACAGCTTTGCCCGCTTTAAATTCTAATTTAGAAAAAGAGGTAGTTGATACATCAGACGCTGTAATATAGTTGTTAACAGAGTTATAGCTGTTTGTGATAGGCGATGCTCCAGAAAAAGTTAAGTTATCTTCGCAAGCTCTAGTTACTGTAATACACTCTGTTTTGGATGTTCCACATTCTGGATGATAAACCGTAATACAAATTTCTCCACTAGCTGCATTATCTGTTGTAAAATTGAATTGAGAATTAGCAGCGTCGTATGTATAGCCAAAACAATCAGGATGAGTAACCGAGTAGACCTCAGAACCTGGTTGACTACTAACATTGACGGTGAATTCTGTTTCATTACAAGCTAATTCGACAATGCTTGAAGAGGTAATAACGGACTCATTAATATTTAGGATGGTAATATCCAACTCTACCGTATCCCTTTGAGTACTTACGACATTGCCACTATCATCAAGATCCACACAAATATAGGTAACGGTTAATGTTGCCTCGTTAGACGCTGCTGTTGTAGACCAAGTGAGCGTTACTGGATTAGTACCTGCATAGAGAATCGACACAGGATAATCAAGTTGCCAATCGACACTGTCTATGGCATCACAAGTATGCATGAGCTCATAGCTATTAACAATAAAATTGGATGGGCAAATCTCTGTTGGACCCTCTATGGTTGCTTCTTGAGCCCACACATTATTACAAGCAAGCCCCAGTAGAAACAAACTAATTAGTTTATACATAATAATTTTCATAGTGCTTACTTAATTTTATTTTTCAATACTTCCACTTCTGCTTTTAAGGCTTTATTTTCTTCTTTTAGTTGAATCATATAAAGCGTTAATTCTTCTATTTTTTCTAACAACTTAGCATCCATTTTAGCCACATCAATACCTTCTTTCTGCACTTCTTCTGCACTAGGAACGCCAGGTAAGTGTTTGTGTTCTTTGACAAAGGCATTGACTTGATCCAAAGGCATTAATTGATAATTGTCTGCAAAAACATAATCCGCCCAGTCGGTAGTATTTTTGAGAGCTACTTTTAGTTTTTCTGTCAAAATTCCTTTGTCCACATATAGTTTGTAATCTCCATTGAATGTTGAACTAGCAGTTGGATCAAGACCGATGCTAACTTTTCCATCATTGCGAATAAACAAGTGGTAGTTGGTGCCTGCATATCCTGTAGTCCCACCATAAGGCTTCCATATGTTAAGCCCCTTTGCATGAGGATTGTATTCAATACCCCATTCGCCATGACTTGCTCCTGTTTCTGCACCTAATAGCAGCGAGGCTTGATTGCCATCTAGCAGCGTAAATCCTTCTATATGAGCGTCCAGTCTAGTACCATTAAAATTCCTAACATGCAATGTTGCATTGGGGTTGTTTAATCCAATACCTACTTGACGATCGTTGGTCAGGCTCATTACGGTTTGGTTGATATTGCCATGATGGAAATGCAAGCCTCTGTAGTTCGCGCCCATATCCCAAACATAATTGGTATAAGAAGAACCTGTACCTGAGAAGCGATGGGTTATTTGCAAGCCTGTTGTATAGCTTGTAAATGGAGCGCCTGAAGCGGGTAATCCTGTGTGCGTTTTAAAAATACTGACTTTAGCGGGTGCGCTTGGGAAAAAGCCACTTCCAACAGATATTTTGCCCGTAAAGGTAGCGTCTGTAAATTGAGCAAATAGATTTTGGCTCATCAGCCCAATTCCTAAAACGATCATTATTTGTTTAAAATTCATAATCCTTTGATGTTTTAATTAAAGTTATTTCGAATAAAAATTAATTCACTGTCAAAGTTAAGGTATATGAATATTTGAAAATTGATGTATGTTTATTCGTTAGCGCAAAGGCTTTATCCGTTAGCTTTAAATCTATATTCGTTGAGAATAGAAGATAGGTGCTTGAAGTAGGGGAGAAGTTATAGTTAGTAGACGGCAAGAGTAAGTATTTGCTTTGGAGTAAGAGAAGAAATTAGAATAAAAAGTAGGCAATACAAACGTTGGTTTACGGATAAAAAAAAGCTTTCTAAGTGATTATTCAACCTAGAAAGCTAATTATATTGGGTTACCCCAACTCTACAATCGTCAGACCATCGCCCCCTTGATTGGGTTCAGGATGATAAGAACGTACGATATTTTTATATTCTCTTAATTTCCTATTAACGACCTTGCGCAAGGCACCCGATCCTTTTCCATGAATGATTCGAACCTCGTTGACACTAGCCATTAAAGCATTATCCATGAATTCTTGAATTCTTTCCAAAGCATCTTCATAACGCATCCCTCGAATATCAATTTTAGGATCAAAGTGGGCATTTTTGTTTAAGGTGTCTGTTTTGACAATAGCCGTTCGATGCGTTAAAATTGGATTTTTAATCAACTGCAAGTCTCTCAATTTAACCATCAAATGAAGGTTGCCTAATTCTACCTTTGCTTCTTTTTTCTTGATTTCCTTAACGATTCCCATTCCACCGCCAGAGCGCAATTTGACATAAGAGCCTTCTTCAATGACACCATCATCTTCTTGTTCGTACACCTCATAAATTCCTTCTTTGACGCCTTTTACATCTTCGACCATTTGCTTGCGTTCTTCCTGTGCTTTGTCGAGCAATTTTTTGGCTTTTTCGGCAGCTTTTTCCTTGTTAGAAGCCGTTTTGAGTTCTCTTAAAACTTTTTGAAGTGCTTTGTTGGTCTTTTCGGTTTCAACCAATTCTTGCTCTTTAATTTGAAGTTTTAATTTTTTACGAGAGAACTCCAAATCTCTAAAGGCCGACTCATAGTTTTTGATCAGTTGATCCAATCGTTTTTGATGTTCTAGAACTTGCTCGTGCGCCTCTACAGCTTTTTGTCGTTCTCGCTGCAAATCGACCAAGATTTCATCCAAGTTGTGATTTTGTTTGCCAACTTTGCGGCGAGCGTAGCCGATTACGTGATTGGGCAAGCCACTTTTAGACGCAATTTCAAAAGCGTAAGAACTACCTGGCTTTCCAATTTTCATTTGATACGTAGGAGAGAGGGTATCTTTGTCAAAAATCATAGAGCCATTGACTAGCCCTTTGTTCTCAAAAGCATAAACTTTAAGGTTGGAATAGTGGGTGGTAATAACACCGTAGACTTTTTTCTGATTCAAATCTCTTAGAACAGCTTCTGCAATCGCTCCCCCCATTTTAGGATCTGTACCAGAACCAAACTCATCAATCAATACCAACGTTTTGTCATCTGCCAACTCCATAAATAAACGAGCATTTTGCAAACGAGAACTATAGGTACTCAACTCATCTTCCAAAGATTGTTGATCACCAATATCGGCAAAAATTTGATTGAAGATACCTATCTCAGCTCCTTCATTAGCTGGAATTAACATACCCGCTTGAAGCATCAACTGGATTAAGCCAACGGCTTTCATACAAATAGATTTTCCACCAGCATTAGGACCACTTAAGACCAAAATACGAACGCCTTTCTTAAAGTGTAAATGAAAAGGAACTGTCGGTGTACCCGTTTGCTTATTTTTGATCGATAATAAGGGATGAACGACATTGCGCATCTTGTAATGAGGTGTCAACAAAACTTTGGGCTTTGTAGCTTCTAGCTGAATCGCTATTTGCGCTTTCGCTTGGATGGTATCAAAGCGAACAATAATTTGTTCATATTGCTGCAATTGAGGAATATAAGGGCGTAAGAGATCACTTAATGCTCTTAGTATGTTATAAATTTCCCGTTGATAGTCTCGTTCTAGGTCAAAAATGTCGTTGTTTAGATCTATAACCCCTTCTGGCTCTATAAAAACAGTTTTCCCAGAAGCCGATTCATCGTGAATAATACCTCGTACTTGACGTTTTCGCTCAGCAGGAACGGACAAAACACGGCGACCATTTCTAAAACTTTCTATATTATCTTTTAGCCAACCTTTGCTTTGATAATGGACGATGATTTGACGGAATTTTTTGTCCAATTCTTGGCGCTTGCTACTTTGCATTCTTGCAATGCGCATCAATTCAGGAGAGGCATCAGAGCGAATGTTGCCTTCTTCATCAATAACACGCTGTATTTCTGATAGCAATTCTTTGTCAAAATCAGCTACTCGTATAATGTCAAAGAGGGTTGGATAAAGCGTTTTGGTGCTTTTTCGTTTGCTAAAGAAGCCATAAATCCCATAACAAACCAACAGCGTTTTTGCTACATTACGCAAGCTTTCAACAGACAATACGTAGCCCTCAATGCTCAACATACGCAAATCATCGTTGATGCTGGCATATTGACTCATCGGAAAGTTGTGGTTGTTTTCATACGTTTGAGTATATTCAAATACCTCTAAAAGCCAACGCTCAATTTGCGAAGCTTCCGTACTTGGAATTAATTGCTGAAAATATTCCTTTCCTAATGTACCGTAGCAGTAATCTTCAGTTAATTCTAGTATTTTGTCAAACTCTAAAGTTTGGTATAAATCTTTCGGTGCAAGTTTCATTTCTAATCTATGCTTTGTCATAATTGGTTGCCCTAAAGTTACAGATTTCAATTCTACTAAGAATCAATGTAGGTGTTCACTTAAAAGAGTTGAATTGTAAAATGGAGTAACATCTGTATTGATAGAAGCACTATTATTAAGTTACTCTAATAGCAATGCCTCACAGTTTAAAAACATCTACTGCAAAAATAGTTCACTTCTAGTAGAAATTAATTATTTTTATGAAAGAAGTTGTAGCTTTCATTTAATCCATTCGTGTTTAGGTAACACTCCGCTGCTTTTTTAGTTTTTCTATATTCAAGGGAGCGATGTTCAAGTTATAATTAATAATGAAACCAGAGAAGAAATTTGAATTTAGTGAGGTGATTAATGCCCAGACGGTTAAAAAGATTGGGCATGATATAAAGAAGGTGTGGCAAGATTTTGATGTAAAACAGTTAGAAAAAAGAGTACTTACGAAGCTATCTAGTTTAGCTTTTAAAGATAGAGCTAATTTGATTGCAGACGTACTTTATGAGTTGTTACCCAAGGATTTTGAATTGGCTGGACAAATTTTATTGGATTCTTTTGGCGAACAGTTGGATGCTCCTGACTTTACAGGGCAAAATGCATTTATGTATATGCCGCATGGGGTATATGTCAGTCGTTATGGTTTGGATGCACAACATTTTGAGCTGTCTACGCAGTTTTTATATGAAATGACGAAGCGATTTAGTGCGGAATTTGCCATACGACCATTTTTAAATAAATTTCCTCTCCAAATGATTGGCAAATTGCAAACATGGGTCAAAGATGATAATCAGCATGTTCGCCGATTAGTTTCAGAAGGAACACGTCCACGTTTGCCTTGGGCACCTAGGGTTACGGTGTACGATGATGATTATACTGTCATTATGGATTTGTTGGCAATGCTGAGGAATGACCCTGAATTGTATGTGAGGCGGTCGGTAGCCAATCATCTAAACGATTTGACAAAAGATCGGAAAGACTTAGTACTTGCTCACTTAGAAGTATGGAATAAGCAACCTAATCCTAAAATAGTATGGTTGACCAAGCACGCATTGAGAACCTTGGTAAAAGCTGGAGATGCTGGTGCTTTAAAAATTTTGGGTTTTTCCAACAATCCTGAAGTTAAAGTGCAGCGTTTTGCCTTGGAGAAACAACAATTGAAGTTGGGTGAGCAACTTGTTTTTTCTTTTGATATAGAATCCCAAAGTGCCTACTCTCAACGGTTAGTAGTGGACTATATCATTCATTTTAAAAAAGCAAATGGAAGCCAAGCACCTAAAGTGTTTAAGTTAAAAGTGTTAGAATTGGAAGGGCACCAGTCCATTCAACTTAAGAAAAAACAATTGTTTCAGCAGTTGAGTACAAGGGTTTTATACGAAGGAAGACATCAAGTTGAATTACAAATTAACGGAAAGAGTTTTGGTATTCAAGAGTTTGAACTTGTATTTTAAGTGAGAGGTGTAAGAATATTTGGGGCGTTTTTAATCACATTATTTGGTGGCTTTTTTTGTTGTCAATGTACTTAAGTTTGTTGAAGCCACGTGGAGTAGTACCATTGCTAACTAAGCGATAACAATCTTACAAATAATCAATAAACTACGATCTAACAAAACAACTGCGTCAATGAGATGTCTTTTTCAATCTAAAGCAATTGTGCTTCTAAAGTATTTTTTAATAGGAGGGCTGATTGTATTGTTTGAAGAGAGTAAGGCACAAGATACATTAGTTTTAGATACCTTAGAAATTTATAAACAAAGCAAATCTATACCAAAATCACTAACTAAAACCCCTACGGCTTTAGCTACTTATTTGACTCAAAATTATAAGAGAGAGGATCAAAAAGTACTTGCAATAGCTTACTGGATTGCTACGAATATTCAATACAATTATCAAGCATTTAAACAGCGTTTGCTATCAGAAAAAACTTCTGTAGAGATTTTGCGCTCCAAAAAAGCTTTGAGTCATGAATACGCTCAATTATTCAAAGATATGTGTGGTAGTGTTGGAATACAAGCTGCTATTGTAAATGGTTATACCAAAGGATTTGATTTCTTCTCCAAAGATACTTTGTATCGTGCTGAACATAGTTGGTCAATCGTTCAAATTAATGGTCATTGGCATTTGATAGATTTGACCTATGCTAGTGGTCGCATAGAGTGTCAACAACAGGTATTTGCCAAAGGAATAGTCAAACTATTTAATGGTAGGATAATTCCTCGATTTAAGTATGTTCAAAAATTTAACCCTGCTTGGTTGTTTGTTGCTCCTGATGAATTTATTTTTACCCATTTCCCAAACTTAAAAAGGTATCAATTGCTCAAGCAACCACTTGCCTTTGAGGCATATCAAGCGGGGGGATGGGCCATTCATAGTCATTTGTCTTGGTTTCCCAAAACCTATCAGAGTAACCCCGCTATTGATGCATTTATTCAACAATCTAAAATAGAGCAATGGTTGTTGGAAGCCCAAGAGGCGCATGCTATTAACTCTAGCAATCATCAAGTAAAAGGATACCTTTATTATCTAGCTTTAGATAGTTTGTTTCGTGCGACTTATGATCCTCAAACGAGTGCCTTAATCGCCTCAAAGCGCTATTTGCAAAGAATGGCAGACTATGCTAATATTGCCGAAATAGCTTTGCGTCAGAGTGTTGAAGATAATAATCAAGAATATAAGAACAAAATGGCACAAAGTTGGGCGTGGAAAAAACGTTTGTTTGACAGCAATAGAGGGCATATTCAGCAGCTGCAAAAGCGTTCTCAAAAAAATACAGAACAGGAGGCATTAATTGTAAAAATTGAAAATGATAATTTGAATAGTCAGCAATTGGTAGAAAAGCACTTGCGTCATAAAAAAAGGCAAAGAATTAGATTTAACAATATGGACAAAGCGAATTCTGAAATAGCAATTCAAAATTCTATTATCCATGCTCCTCGGAATGTGTTATTACATCAAACATTAGATTCCTTAGAAGAAGTGGCGAATGCCTTGATGGTTCAAAAAGATTCTTTATTGCAGTTTTTAGACGAAAAAATACAAGAGATTATTTATCCTAAAGAACAGTTGGTTATGCATATTCATCGAGGAAATTTAAAAGCTCTGCGACAAATTGTTGATCAAAAAAAATTAGCGTTGTCCTTGGTGTATGAGGATGCTCAGGTATTGGACAAAGGTTGGTTTAAGAAGAGCCTCTCACGGGCAGATAGTATTAACAAGGTTATTATCGACACCTTTTTGCTTACTTTGTACCAAAAACAATTAGCTTCTCAAAAAAGAATGCAATTGTATTGTAAGTTGATCGATAATCAATTAGAATTGTTACAAAAAGAAAGAAGCCGTAAGACTCAAAGGGCAAATACGCTACAATATTCTATTGGTGTATTCGTAAACTTAGAAAACAAATTATTACAATATAAAGAGCAGTTAAAAAATTGCCTAGGATTTCAGCAGAGATTAATTCGTTGGTTGGAAAATGAAATTCAGTATATGCATCAGACCATACAGGTTTTTTGGAGTGATAATCGCTTGGAACATTATCGACATGTAAAATACATGGAGTATCGCCAACATATTCGTCAAGCTGAAAACGCAAAAATACATTTGATACTTCAAAAGATTACTAAGATTAAACGAATGATAATCGCTGCACAATCTTAGTGCATGGTTTGTTTGACAGGACACCAACAGATGATATAAGTCTAATAGAAAAAACTAATAATATGCTAATCCTGATTGTAATTTAATTGGGAGACTCGAATCCATTTATATAAAACACCACTATGACGATGGCTAAAAAAATAAATCTAGCGACTTGGAAACGATTGCCTCAATACGAGTTTTTTAAGACCTTTGATCAACCTTTCTTTAACATAACCGCTAATATCAACGTAACAGAACTTTATGCGTATACAAAGACAAATCAACTGCCGTATTTTTATACTATGTTGCATACTTTGTTAAAAGTGATTCAAACAATTCCTGAGTTCAGATATAGAATTTATCATGGAGATGTATACGAATATACAAGCATTGATAGTGGAGTAACAATTTTGTTAGAAGACGAAACCTTTATGTATGGAACCGTAGCCTATAAAGAAAATCTTAGGGATTTTATTGTTAAAAGCCAAGCAGATATTGAACATCAAAAAAAAGAAAGAGGTTTTGTGCCACATGGAGAACCTAATGTAATATATGTTTCTGCGTTACCTTGGGTATCATTTACAGGGTTTCAACATGCTCGAAAAACAGGAATGGAAGACAGTATCCCTCGTTTTGTTTTTGGGAAATATTTTAAAGAAGAAAATGAGCTAAAAATGCCGCTTTCTGTTGAGGTTCACCATGCTTTGGTGGATGGCTTTCATGTTGGTCAGCTATTCGAACGTTTGCAAAAAGAAAATTTAAACTTTGTTTAAGGTTCTGATTAGTAGTTGGTTGTGTGTTTTGTTGTTGCTAGAGGTTTAATTGAAGGAGAGATTTAGTGCCAACAAACTAATTTAAAAATAAAACAAAAAAAAATAACAAAAAAATAAACCATCCTCTAGTAAAGCGTAGATGGGGCTTCCCCTTTTTATTTAGAAATATTGAAGTGTTAAATATGCTCCTTTAAAAAAAACAAACTGGACTTTTTAGTTTTAATATAATATCTTTGTGACCGATTTAAGATAAGATGAGTTGTATCAATTTTAATCATTCACTAACAAACCACTTTAAAACTAAGAAAATGACAAGACCTTTAATCACTATTTTATTGTGTATTGTATTTGCGTCAGTATCTATGGCACAAAACCTACAACCTATTAACAAAACAATTTCATTTCAACCTCAATTATCTACTTTTTCGAATGCACCTGAAGCAACGACCTTGAACTGTGTGGACACGATAGAGTTTACATTGGCAAAAGCAACAGGTTTACGTATTCTTACCTTAAATAATGCAACATCTGCACAAGCGGCATCTCAGTATTTTAATGCTGCACAAGCAATTACTATAAGTGGTGCAACATTTTATGCGTTTAAATCAGATGCAACAGGAGGTATTTCTGCGAATGTTCCTGTATCTATTTACTTGGCAGGAGCAGATTCTTTGCCTACAGGGGCACCATTAGCTACTGTTAACGTACCTGTAGATACTACTTTTGGTGGAGGTTCATTAGCTGTTCTTGAAAAAACAGCAAATTTCACAACACCCATAACTATGACACAACCTTATTGTGTTGTAATTGAGAACAATAGCCCCAATGGCGTTGGTCTAGTATACAATGACTATACTAGTGGCGATGGTAGACAACAATGGCTATCTGGAGCAAATATTGGAGGAAACTGGTTGAATTCATACGTTATTAGCATTGGAGGAGCGGCATTGGATGCAGATGTTTTGGTTTACCCACATGTTAGCTATGATTTGACCTCTTCATTTACTTCAAGTAGATCATATATGTGTGCTGCTGGAGTTGTGACATTTACCGATAATTCGTCTGTTATTTTAACAGATCCAATGTACAATAGAGCAGCTTTCTTTAATGCATTAGCTGTATCTTATGCTTATGACTTAGGAGAAGGAAACCCTGTAACAAAAGTTATTGATACGACACATACGTATACAACACCTCCACCATATACCGTTATTCAGTACGATACAATTTTAGGATGGAATACTTTCTGTGCAGCAAGTGACACAACTGTTTTAGCACCAATTACTTTAACGACAACAACGAATACAACGGTGTCTAATTGTGATCAAGCAACAGGTACTGCGACAGTAAGTCCACAATTAGGGGTAGCACCATATACGTACCAATGGGATGCCGCTGCTGCTAACCAAACAACGGCTACAGCAACCAATTTGGCGGCAGGTTCTTATATCGCAACATTTACTGATTCAGAGGGTTGTATAGGTTCAGATACATTTGTAGTTGACAACCCTGTATCACCAACACTTGGAGCAGCTGTAAGTTCTAACTATAACGGTGCTGATATTTCTTGTAATGGAGGTGCTGATGGAACAGCACTTGCAACAGGTACCAATGGAACAACACCCTATACATACCAATGGGATGCCGCTGCTGCTAACCAAACAACGGCTACAGCAACTAACTTGACTGCGGGAACATATGGTGTAACTATCATTGATGCTGCAAACTGTGCTGCTACTGCTACTGTTACTTTGACAGAGCCAACGGCATTGGTTGCTACTGGAAATGCTGTTACAGATGTATCTTGTAATGGAGGTACTGATGGAACTACTTCTACTACTGTAACAGGAGGAACTGCACCATATTCTTACCTATGGAGCAACTCTGCTACAACAGATACTATCGTAGGATTGAGTGCTGGTAGCTACATTGTTACAAGCACAGATGCTAATGGATGTACGGTTGTTGGATCTACTTTGACTGTAAATGAGCCAACATTGTTAACCTCTACAATTCTAGATAATGGAGATGGTACAGCTACTGTTTCTGGAGCAGGGGGAACTCCTGGATACACTTACCAATGGGATGCCGCTGCTGCGAATCAAACAACAGCTACTGCAACAGGATTGACGAACAATACTACTTATAGTGTTACTGTTACCGATGCGAATGGATGTACTTCTGTTTCTAATGTAACTGTAACAATTGTAGGTATAAATGACCTTGAGGTATTGAACAGTCTATCTGTTTTCCCAAATCCTGCTCGCACAACTGTATTTGTAGATTTGGATATGCAAGTAGCCAATGATGTTTCTATCCGTATCGTTAACGTTACAGGACAAACTGTTTTGGAGAAAAACTTAGGTAATATTCAATCAGAAAGAGTTGAATTGAATACTACTGAATTAGCTAAAGGTGTTTATATGATGAACTTCAATATTGGTGCAGAAATGACAACTACAAAGTTGATTATTGAATAGCATCACTATCAAGATACTTTTAGTATAAATGAGAAGCCATATCAAACGATATGGCTTCTTTTTTTTTTACTCAGAGAGCATTTTTAATTTTTTTAATGAAAGGACAATGCTGACTTCTTTGGGGTTGTCTTTTTCTTTTTCATCACTGCCCATATATTTTCTACATTTTAGTTTTCCAATTGGAGGACTTAATACAAAATTTGATGGCTCAACACCAAGCTCTATTAAGTATTCTTTGACACTATTTTGCCTGCCTTTTGAAATTTTTCTATTAATCTCTTCACTACCTTCACAGCTTGTTGTGCCTTCAAGGTAAATGGAGTAGTACTCATCATTTTTTTGTTTTAGCGTTAAGTCCCTAATCATGCTAATTTCTTGTGTAGAGAATGTTTTATGAGGGAAATCCTTTTTTAGTTTGGTGGCTACTAATTTTGAAAAATCTTCAACAATTAGCCGATGTAATTGATTTTTATCGCCTTTGTCTAGAGTAACTTCATTTTTTTCAAATTTTATGGAGGAGTTATCGGTCTCTTTTTTACGTTTTTTTACTTCAAATAATATCGCAGCAACATTATTATCTTTGCTATACTCAGGTATTGAAAATTGAGTATCTACACCAACATTAACAGGAGATAGAGAAGCCCCAAAACTGATGCCTCCAACTTTAAAATGAACTTTTATAGATACTTTGTTTGTGTTTTTGTCTGTGTTGGCATCAACACTAATGTTAGAATTGATACGATTTTTACTGATATTTTTAGTAATCATATCAATGATAGGTGATCCTGAACCTATAGAAAAATTATCAACCATTTTCTTGCCAACTTGCTTGGCATCATCAAAGGATTTAGAATCAATTAGTTGGTTGAAGGAGTCTTTCATGGCATCTATTTTCCCAACAAAGTAGTCGATAAACATTGATTCAATTGAGAATCCAGATTCCATAGAAGAAATATTTTTATTAGTATCAAATACAAAAACACCTTTTTCATCAACATGAAAATCAATGATAACTATCTCCGTTTTTGTATGTTTTTTTTGAGGTACATTTTGGAAAATAAAATCTAGGTTAATCGTTAATTTTAACTGACCACTAGTATTCCATGGAATAGCGTATTTTAGAGTAGTTTCTAAATTTTTAATTTTTATTTTTTTAGGTGCTTCATTTTCAATTGTTAATTGACCTGTAATTCGAGGAATCCACTTATAGTCAGAATAAACTATTTTTATTTCTGTTTTGGATTGAGATTTAGGTGAAGAACTTTCTTCTTGTACCTCTTTTTTCTTCGTCTTGCTTTTTTCTTTTTTCTGCTGAATAAGAGCTACTTTTTTATCAATTGCTTGATGAATCTTTTTGTCCCAATCATCTAAGCGATCGATTATTTTCTGTGCTTTACGTTCTAGAACACCACTAGCTTTGATGCGACCTGAAATGGTTGCAATATCCATAGAGTAGTCTTGTAGTTTGGTGTAGGGTGTTAGTTCTAAATTGCTTTCTACAAATACATTTTCCAATTCAGCAATCAACGCTTTTGCAGCGTTTAGTTTTCTATTATTGGAACGTTTTATTTGCTTTAGTTTAGCCAATTTTGCCTTTGCTTTTTCGATAGAAGCTTGCATTTTTTTTAGCTTTTTGTCTTCTTCGTCACTAATGTAGCCATCAGCGTTAAATAATTCTCCATAATAGCATAATTTATCATCCATGTATTGTAGTTCATCCTCCAATTCTTGAATCTTATCTATTGATGTTGCCATAATTATTATTTAGGTGATTTTTGATAAAATAAATGGGTTTAGTTTCGCTAGCTTGTTCTTCTTAAGCTATTAATTTATATTTGCAGTAAATATCTAATATTGTGAATATACTAGCAACGTAGAATATTGAGAACGTGATGTTTTGTAGAAACTATTGTGAGTGATTTTTTAATTGTATTAGTTTGTAAAACAGCTTTTTAAGGTTGTATTGTTGTGATGAAATACAATAGTTAGCAGCGAACCGAGCTATGCGAGTTCACGACCGTAGGGAGTAACAAAGCTAACTAAAAGCGAAGCGCTCATGAAGTACCACGCAGTAGCAGCGCAGCTAATCAATGAACTACTAAAAATAATAATCGAATGGATAAAGGAGAATTAAAAGCATTTTTAGCAGAAGTAGAAGAAGATGGCATTGCTTTGTTACATAGCAGAGGTTATCAATGGTTCAAAAGTGAATTTTTACCTTATTTAAATTTAGGAGATACGCTCTTAGCCGATCAGGTAGAGCTCTTGGCAGACTGTTGGTACTTGGTTGGTGATGTGTACGATTTTAATGGAACACCCATCAAAGCAATAGAAAGTTATAAAAAGGCTTTGGAATATGATGATGATGTAGATGGTGCCTATCGTGAAATTGCCAATATGTATGAACAAATCGGACAATACACAGAGGCTTTGGAATATATCAATATTGCCATAGACAAAATGCCTGAAGAAGAAGAATTACTTGATGATAAGGCTTCGATTCAAGATAGTATCAATTATACAGTAGAACCTTATCTGACTGCTAAAAATCAAGCTTGGACGTTGTCTGAGCAATTGGCACAAGGAGAAGTGGAAGCCGTTGTTCAAACAATTGCTGCTTTAGAAAGTCCCAATATAGCTGTTTTGCAGTGTTTGGCTAAGGCGTATGGAATGGAATTAAAAAAAGAGGCTTATTTAAAAACTTGGGAGCGTATCCTTCGGACGGAAGGCAACATGACTTTAAATTATGCCGATTGGTTCTATATGCCTCGTTCTATTTATAACAATGAGAAAATATGGTTGCTAATTAAAGAACTAAGTCCGAGAGTCAACGAAGCTATTTTTATTGAGTTTGATAGTTTGAGTGAACATTACAGTGAGGTACTTTCACAAGCCGAAGAACTAAGCCTAATTTGCGACTTTCAGATTCATAGAATTACAAAAAATAAAGCAGCGCTCAAAGAATTGGCTGCCCAATATCCATTGTGGGAAGAAGTGCAGGAGTTGTTAGCTTAAAAAGAGGATGTTTTGCATTAGTTTGAATTGCTAGCCTTTTATTGCAAAAAACTAAAATGATAAATAAGAGGAGTTAACTATTTGAGAGTAACGCTACATTATTCTCAAATAGTTAGCCCAAATAAAAAATGCTAAGAAGGCTGACTGCCTAATGCATAAATAGCAAAGCTAGCCAACCAGTGCCCACCTTCATAATGTCCGTCTACAATTTCAGGCAAAGAGTGGTGAATATGCTGATGAGCAACGGTTTCTAAGTGAGCATATTCAGGCAACGTTTGGGCAATTCCATACAAGCACCAAGCTCGACTAAAATTAACGCCATCCAAATGCACTAAGTGACCGTCGGTACGATCGCTAACAATACCTGGTTCTAGTTTGAAATCGGATTGAGATAATTGCGGTAAAAACTTTTGCAACCAATCAGCAAATTCTTCTTTAGGAAGGACTCTTCTCATAATATCTATTTCCTCCAAGCAAGGAGACAAAAAATCATATCCCCCAGGTTCCCATTCTAATGGACCATTTTCATCTTTCAAGAAAAAATCTTTAGCTCTATTAGTAATTAAATCCTTTAACGCATTGTGTCCAACTGTAGCGGCATAATCATAGGCAAAAGTGAGCCCAAATCCTGTATTGGTATGAGTTCCTATACGAATAGGGTAGTAGAGTTTTGGCAAAAATTCAAGGTAGTTATCAACAATAAGATTAGTTAAGGGCTGCAAATTATTTTCTAACTCTCTAGCAAAGGGAGTATCCCAAGTATGTAATTCTTCTGCTAATTTTAACAACCAAGCCCAACCATAGGTGCGTTCATAGCTTTTGTTTTGAGGTTGTTTGAAGTAGTCAACTTCCTGTAAAATATTTTCTTTAGAAATACGTGCCGCTAATTTTTGTTTAATTGCTTCTGCATTTTCCAAGTTGGGAAACTCCTTAAGTAAACGTACCAATGACCAGTGCCCATGAACGGCCGAATGCCAATCAAAGCAGCCATAAAAAGCAGGGTGCAAAATACTGGGGGCTTTTAAATCTTCAGCTCCCGACAATACTTGTCCCAGTTTGTTTGGATATTCTGTTTCCATACAGGTCAGCGGTAGTTTAGCAAGTCGATTAGCTTCTGTTAAATCCAATTTGGGAGCAGGAATAGATGGTTTAGGAGTCATAGTAGTTGGTGTTGATGTCTTTTCTTTTGAAATGTTTTCAGTAGTTGTTGATTGATTCGAATCACAAGAAAACAATAGATAGACCAAGAGTAAAATAAAAAGGTGTTTCGTTGAGGGCATGATATTTTAGATTGAATAGATGGAATAATTGCTGTTGTTAAGGTGGAAACAACAGCACTTTAGAATACTTCTAATACATAATAGGGAATCTAATACGATTTTCAACGGAGTAATGATAGTTGTAACTATTTTGCTTCAACAATAGAAGTAACTCAAAGGCTTGGAGGTTTATTTTTCTTTTTTCTTAATGCTATACCAAAGACAGTTACAGGAACAAGCAACAAAACATACAAGTATTGAAGGGCTATGGTTAAAAATATTGGAATCAGAAGATACAAACAACTGTAAAATAATACCAAATAAATAATAGAAATATGTACATTTTCTTTTTTGTGATAATCCAAGAAAATTACAAAAGGAAAAGATGTAAATCCAATCACTAGTGGTAGAAATAACAAACTAGAATGAAAGAAGCCAAAGTCAAAAAGAGTAGATTGCATGGGAATAAGTGGAGTTTTTTTGATGATTGGGACTCAATATACAAAACTTTGTAATAAGAGGAAGGAGGCTTTGAGGATGATTTGTTTGTAAAGAAAAGAAAGAGCTATGTTCGCATCGAACATAGCTCTAAAGGTAATATACTTTGAGGAAATACTTTGTTAAGTTTTTGAAAAGCTTTCAGGGGCATCAAAGGTGTTTTCGTTTACATTCACAAATTTGATATTGCTCAATGTTGCAGCACCCAATTCTTTGGTTAGTCCTTCCTCTTTTCTCCATTCCCAAAAAATCCAATTTTGAGCAATAGGAATACCATCGATCATTGTATAATCTTTGTATTGAATGGCATGAGGATCTTTTTCTGCTTCTGCTTGAGTGCTTCCTCCAGCAGTAACGATATAAGCTGCAACATCAATCAAGTGTGTTTCCTTATCGGCATAAGCAATATACCAATCTTCAGGATCATCACCTGTGCCCGCATCAAACGTAAGTTGCTGAGTAAAGTATTCTTTGTCGTTCAACATAGAATTCTCGTAAGCTTTCCAATTGGTTCCAGGGTCACTTAATTTGTATGGATAAAGAAAGAAGTAAGGCCACGTGTAGGCTCCAAAACGGATTCGCTGTGGATTTTCCATTTCTGGAGAATAGTAAACATCATTCTCATTGTAGTAAACCTTATGACCATTTTTATGTGTAATAACTCCTCGGCGAGAATCCGTCGTTGTTAGAATTGTTCCATTGAGACGTTCATTGCCACCAAAAGTTAATACAATATCAAATTGAATGGCTTTTTTAGATAAAAAATCTTCTCTATGGTGCGCTTCTTCGACTTTGGCTACAAAAGCGTTTTCGTTTTGATGCTTCTGGGGAGCCTCTGTTGTTGTTTCTGTTGTTGTAATAGAATTAGAATCTATATCAGAAGCAGCTTTTTCTTCAGGAGAGCTACAAGCAATTATGAGGGTGAATAAAAAAAAGGAAATGATAGATTGATAGTACATGAAAATTAACTTTTATAGATGAAAAAATATAAAGCCCATAAACAAAAGTGCTTTGCTTTTTGTTGTCAGATCCATGTCAACATTTAGAAATAGTTTACAAAGTGTGCTTAAAAACTGGATGTATCAACCATTAAAATTAATTCTGTCGTTAGGATAACTCGAATGGTCGAATTTTTTGACATAACGCAGCGAGTTAGCAACTCTTAAGGGATCAGACGTGTTTGATAAAAGAAGGTAAGAGGTTGTTATTAGAAATACAAATAAAATACTATGAGAAGTTTTGCTTTTTGGGCATTGGTTGTTGTAATGAAAATTTACGTCTATTTTAGTTTGGTTCGATTGTTCAAACGACCATTGTATCGAAATTTGGCGATTGGTTTGGGAGTGATCTCGGTTTTGTCAATGGGGGTAGGTGTATATGCGCTTTTTAATAGCTTTGGAGGAGGAATTAGTTCTGTTTCAGCTTTTGCCAATTATTCTATAGCGTTAATGATTTCCTTTTTAGTTTGCGAATTAATGGTGTCTCCATTCTTTTTGTTAGATGACTTGGTAGGCTTATTTCAGAGAGGTCGCCACTATTTGGGCAAACGCCATCAGAAGGGAATTAAATTTGAGCGACGGAAATTCTTAAAACAAGGCGGTGTATTGCTTGGAGCGATTCCTTTTATGTCTTTTTTATATGGCATTACGTGGGGGAAATACAACTTTACAGTCCACAAGCAGCCTTTAGTATTTGATGATTTACCTGATGTTTTTGATGGGTTTAAAATTGCTCAAATATCAGACGTGCATTCTGGAAGTTTTGATAATAAACAGGCGGTTCAAAAGGGAATTGAATTGTTGCAGGCACAAAACGCAGATGTAATTGTATTTACAGGTGACTTGGTGAATAGTTACGCTTCAGAAATAGAGCCTTATTTAGATGATTTTAAATCATTAACAGCTCCTTATGGTAAGTTTTCAGTGCTCGGAAATCATGATTATCCCATGTATAAACGAATGTTTGATAACGATGAGCATGGTCAGCGAAATTTAGACCGAATTAAAGAGCATCACCAAACAATGGAATTTAACTTGTTATTAAACGAAAGTAGAAAACTAGAGAAGGAAGGGCAATACATTCGTCTAATAGGAGTTGAAAATTGGGGACGCAGCCGACATTTTCCTAAGATAGGTGATTTGGATTTGGCTACAGCAGATTGTGAAGAAAAAGAATTTAAAATATTGATGTCACACGATCCAACTCATTGGGAAGACCGTGTTAAATCTTATGATAAACACATTCATTTGACTCTTAGTGGACATACGCATGGATTTCAAATGGGAATTGACTTGCCCATGTTCAAATGGAGTCCAATTAAGTATGTGTATAAACATTGGGCTGGTTTGTACGAAGAAGCGGGGAAGTTCCTGTATGTAAATAGAGGGTTTGGTTTTTTGGGTTTTGCTGGGCGAGTAGGAGTCTTTCCTGAAATTACAGTATTTGAACTGAAAAAAGGGTAAAATTTCTATGGAACGATTTTTTTTTAAGAAACAACAAGTCTTAATTTTTCAATAGTAGCCCCGTACTAAAATCCTAACAAGGGGCTACTATCGGAAATACTTTTGAATGTTATTCTTCAATATTTTTATCTCCATAAGCCAAGTCTCCTGCATCTCCCAAACCAGGTACGATATAGGAACGGGCGGTCAATTCCTCATCAATTGCTGCCACCCAAATACTTGCTTTGGGTAAGGTTCTTTCCAAATGTTCTATGCCATCTGTAGAAGCAATAGCCGCTACGATGTGAATGTGAGATGGGGTACCATGTTCCAGTATACCTTCAATTGCCGTTGTCATAGACATTCCTGTGGCAATCATTGGATCACAAATGATGAGTGGTTTGCCCTCAATAGAGGGACAAGAAACATAATCCATATGAATTTCAAATGTGCCATCTTTATGTTGGCGGCGATACGTTGTAACAAAGGCATTGTCAGCTTGATCGTAAAAATTCAACAAGCCTTGATGCATTGGAATTCCTGCTCTCAGAATCGTAGCCAAAACTGGAGGAATAGCTAATATTTTAGAATTGGAAATTCCCATAGGTGTTTCTACTTCGAATTCTCCATACTGCAATGTTTTGCTAATTTCGTAGGCAAAAATTTCTCCCAAGCGTTCTAGGTTTTTTCTAAAGCGCATACGATCTGCTTGGATGTCGATGTCTCGAAGCTCTGTAACAAATTGATGTATAAGGGAATTTTGAGCAGATAGATTGAAGATAGGCATGATGATTGATTTTTTTTATAGAAAAACTTAATCCATTGGGGTCTAATGTAAAAAAAAAAGCTTAGATTTTGCTTCACTTGTTGATTTATATTGAAGCGGATTTTAAAAATGAATACAATTGTAATAGGGCAGCAACATTATCGCTGGGAAGTAGAAGTGTTTACATGGTTGGGAGCAATAGAATGCACCATTTATAATGTTGTAGACCTTGCAGCCTGTTTGGTTATTGTCCAAGAAGGAACGGACAAAAGACTATCTTCTCCCCAAAAGGTAAAAGAGTGGATAAATTTTGCCTTGCAAGAGGGATGGTATAGCGAGACAAGAGTGTATAGATTATTTGAAATCAATGGTCACCATCGAATGGTTCGTTTGAGTAATAGTTTGGCACAAGGCGCAAAAGTAGCCTCTACTTTAAGTCAAAAATTTGGAAAATCTACGACTGCCTTAGAAAAAAGTAACCATCAATATAATTTGACAAATCTAGAGCAACAGATTGGTTTGACGTTGCCAACTACACTCAAACAGCTGTATTTGGAATTGGGCAATGGTGACTTTGGTCCTGATTATGGCTTTTTCTTTTTAGAAGAAAAAGAAGGCAGTTCAAAGATTACTTTGGAGCAAGCTTATGATGAAATACATCAAGCAAAAATTAAGGATTGGGACTGGGAACTGTCCAAGCTATTTGTCCCATTTTTGTACTGGGGAGCTGATATTTATTCTTTGATAGATTGTGGTAATCCAAATGGTGCTGTTTATGTATTAGACAAGAACCTAAAACAGGAGAAAACAACTTGGCAGTCTTGCGTTTGGAAACATTGCGATTCGATTTTGGAGTGGCTCGAAAAATGGTCGGAAGGCGATACTTCTGGGCGTTCTCTTTGGTTAGAAATGTATCAATTAAAGGGCTTGTTGTAATAGCTAATAAATAGCTAGGGGTAGTTGGCGGCACTACTATTGTGTAGTCGTTGATTTAAGCTTAGGATTACTTTTGTAAAAAGTTGAGCGGAAGCATTTCCCACTCTTTCCCACCAAATGATTCAAGTTTCCCACTTTTTTCACTTTTTTGAAAAAAAACGCTTTTTTTTTCCACTTTTTTGAAAAAAAAGGGAAAATTTCCCACTTTTTACAAGGGTGTAAACGAAAAAGTGACACACTTTTGGCTGTAGCCCATAAATAAAGGGTTTTGAGAGTCTTAGCTGCTTGGGTGAGACTCATTTTTTTTGCACTAAAGAGAAGAAAAGTGCAAAAAGTGGGAATTATTTTCTACAAAAAGTGGTAGAAAGTGGTAAAAAGTGGTAAAAAATGGTATTTTTGATTTGTTATAACAAACAAAAGATTTTTAATGATACAATTTCTCGGTGAATACAATTGCAAAATGGACGCAAAGGGGCGTCTAAGATTGCCATCGCCCTTGTTGAAACAACTGGGAGATTTGGCACAGGATGGCTTTGTACTAAACCGAGGTTTTGAAAAATGTTTGGTATTGTATCCTAGACAAGCTTGGGACACGATTTCCAAAGATATTCAAAAACTAAATCAATACGTAAAAAAGAATAGAGATTTTGTTCGTTATTTCTTTAGAGGAGCAACTGAGTTAGAATTAGATAGCAATTCTCGACTATTGTTTCCTCGAACAATGCTTGATCATGCTGAAGCGGACAGAGAATTAGTGTTGTTTGCTTATTTTGATAAAATTGAGGTCTGGTCAAAAGAAAATTATGAAGCTTTATTAAATGATGAACCAACTGATTTTGATGCTTTAGCAGAAGAGGTCATGGGCAATTTGAATGGAGGAAGTCAAGATGGAGGAATTGAATTATCATAATCCCGTATTGCTTCAAGAAAGCATTGACGGGTTAGCTATAAAGCCAGATGGCACGTATGTAGATGTTACATTTGGAGGGGGAGGACACTCTGCTTTGATCTTAAAACAATTAGGTCCAAAGGGAAGGTTGTTTGCTTTTGATCAAGATGCTGATGCGGCGGAGAATGTAATCGAAGATGAGCGATTTAAGTTAATACCACACAACTTTCGATTCTTAAAGCGTTTTTTGAGATTAGAAGGCGTTCGGAAAATTGATGGTTTGTTGGCTGACTTGGGCGTATCTTCTCATCAATTTGATACAGCAGAACGAGGCTTTTCGTTTCGTTTTGATGCTTTGTTGGATATGCGAATGAATCAAGGTGCAGATCTAACTGCCGAGCGAGTAGTCAATACATATAATGCACAACAATTGCAGCATATTTTTGGAATGTATGGCGAAGTTCGAAATTCCAAAACACTAGCGCAAACAATTGTGCAGAAAAGAGACTCTGGAGTTGCCTTAAAAACAATTGGTGACTTTGTAACAGCTATTGACAAATGTATTAAAGGAAAGAAGAATCGCTACTTGTCTCAAGTTTTTCAAGCCTTGAGAATGGAGGTAAACGAAGAGATAGAGGTATTAAAAGAAATGTTGTGGCAGAGTACAGAAGTATTGGAGACAGGTGGAAGGCTTGTAGTTATTTCATATCATTCCTTAGAAGATCGATTGATTAAAAGTTTGATCAAGAAAGGAACATTTGAGAAGGAACCAGAAAAAGATGATTTTGGCAACTTTTATCAACCTTTAAAAGCAATTAATAAAAAAATTATTATCCCTACGGATAAAGAAATAAAAGAAAATCCAAGAGCTAGATCCGCTAAGATGCGTATAGCAGAACGAACGGATAAGAAACCGCTATTATTTAATTGACGTACGGGCGAACCAAGTGTTCGCCCCACGACAATTTATAGCAACTCCTTCTCATACTAGTTGATTATTCTGAATATATAAAGAGTGGTTATAGAGAAGAAGAGGAAACGAGCAATATTATGGCTGAGAATAAAATAAAAGCACCTGTATCAACAACGCCCAAAAGGCCTTCCAAACCAAAAAAGCAACCTGCTTTTATGAATGGTTTGAATATGAGCGCTTTTTATTTGTTCAATAACATTCATTTTATCTTTTACTTGGCTTTTTTAGGAGTTATTTATATTGCTAATTCGCATTACGCTGTTCAAACTATTAAGGAAATTAAATCCATCCAAAAAGAACTAAGGGCAATTAGCTGGGAAAGTAATTCTAAAAACTCAGACCTGATGTATCAAAGCATGGAATCTGTTGTTGCTAAAAAAGTAAAAAAAATGGGTTTGGAAGAATTAGAAACCAATCCCAAAAAAATTATCAGTAAAAACAAAATCAAATAAGGACTATACTTTAGGTAGCCCTATTGAACATAAGGATAGAAAACTCAATGTCAACAAAAGACCAAACCAAAAACGCCGCTAAACCGGTAGATGTTAAGAATGCCATTTTGTGGCGCATCTACGTCGTCATGCTTATGACGATCGTTGCTGCTGTAGTTATTTTGCTACAGATCGGTAAGGTACAGTATATGGACGGCGAAGAACTTAGAGCAAGAGCAGATAGTATTTATATTGCTTTGCGCCCTGTGGAGGCTCCTAGAGGAAATATTTTGGCAGAAAGTGGTAGTTTGTTGGCGACTTCTTTGCCGTATTTTCAGTTACACTTTGATACAAAGGTGGTGCCCAAGGATACTTTTATGAAGTATGTAGATACGTTGGCTGCTTGTTTGGCGCGCTATGTAGATAACGAATATACTATTGGTGCTTATCGAACTCGTTTAAAAAATGCACGTAACGCAGGACATCGTTATTTTCCTATTCGTAAGAATGTAGGGTATTTGGAATTAGAAGAAATTAAAAAGTTTCCTCTATTTAATAAAGGTGGACAGTACAAGAGTGGTTTGATCATTGATAAGATGAGCAAACGCCAATATCCATTTAAAATGTTGGCACATCGTACTGTAGGGTACATTCGTCCGTATGTCAAAATGAAACCATCGGGAGACACGATTCGAGATGTTCGCGGAATGCCTGTATTGGATACAATGCGAGTCGGTTTAGAAGAGGCATTTAATCATATTTTGTCTGGTGAAGAGACCTTGAAACCTATGAAATGTATTGGGAGCAATATTTGGGTGCCTTTGACAGATATGTCCGAAATCGAACCGAAAGCAGGAAAAGATGTCGTGACAACATTAGATATTAATATACAAGATATTACAGAGGAAGCCTTGTTGAGAACGTTACAAAACAATCAAGCGGATCATGGTTGTGCTATTGTAATGGAGGTTGCAACAGGAGAAATCAAAGCAATTGCTAATATTGGTTTTAATAAGGAAAGAACATCTTATTGGGAAACAAAGAATTATGCGATTGCTGAAGCTGCTGAGCCTGGGTCGACATTTAAGTTGGCTACTATGATGGCGTTGTTTGAACATGGTTATGTTAAACCAACAGATACCGTTAATCTGAATAAGGGGCGAATTGAATTTTATGAAGAGACAATGGAAGATGCTTCTTATCATGGTCTAACCCTTACATCAGTTAGTAAAGCATTTGAGATTTCTTCGAATGTTGGAGTCGCACGATTGGCTAATAAGTATTATAACAAGGATAAGGCAAGTCAAAAGAAATATATAGATTATTTGAGAGGCTTGCAGTTTGAGCACTCCAAACTTGGCTTTTCGGGAGAGGGATCTTCTTTTATTAAAGATCCAGATTATAGAGACTGGAGTGGTATTACAGTTCCTTGGATGTCTATTGGTTATGAGTCTTATTTAACTCCTTTGCAAACATTGAATTTGTACAATACCATTGCGAATAATGGTCAAATGATGAAGCCGCATATTGTGAAGGAAATTCGTGCGTTTGGAAAAACGGAGCAACGATTTAGACCTGAAATTATCAGTCGTAACTTAGTGGACAAGAAAACAGTTGCTTATGTCAAGCAATTGTTGGAAAGTGTGGTGGCAGGCAAAAGTGGAACCGCTAAAAATATCAAACCAGAGCATTATAGTATAGCTGGTAAAACAGGTACAGCTATTATTAATTATCGTGCTTACCGAGATAGAGGAGAAGCTAAAAAGTATCGTTCTTCCTTTGCTGGTTATTTTCCTGCAGATAAACCTGTTTATTCTTGTATTGTGGTTGTAACCAATCCGAGAGTAGGGTTTTATGGTGGTCGAGTGGCTGCCCCTGTTTTTAAAGAAATTGCGGATAAATGTTATTCCAAAATCATTGACGTGCATCATGCTATTAATGACTCAGCTAGAGTGTATAAAGGAGCAAAAATGCCAGACTTGCAAGTTGGCTTTAAATCAGACTTTGAAACTTTAGTAGAAGGTTTAGGTATGCCTTATAAAGATGCTTCAACTACACGTTGGGCAGTAAGTCGTATTGAGAATGATACGTTGGCATTGGTAACTAGAAATATTAAAGATCAAGATAAAGTGGTTCCGAACGTTGTAGGAATGGGCTTAAGAGATGCTTTGTACCTCTTGGAAAATAGAAATATTAGAGTGAAAGTGAGAGGTTCTGGTAAGGTGAAATCTCAGTCTATAAAGCCTGGTCGTTCTGTAAATGAAGCACATACGATTGAATTGGTACTAGGATAATTGTAATGAAATTGAGGTATGAAATTAAATGAATTGCTAAAAGGAACCAATTATCAGGCAATAGGACCGAATACTAACCCTGAAATCGAAAGCCTTCAGTTTGATTCTAGAAAGGTGGTAAAAGGTGCTTTATTTGTAGCCATTAAAGGAGTTGAAACGGATGGGCACCTGTACATAGAGAAGGCGATTCAAAATGGTGCTTGTGTTGTGCTTTGTGAGCAAATTGACAAGGTTCAAGAAAATGTTCTATACATAAGAGTTAGAGATACCGCAGAGACATTAGGGCATTTTGCCAATACGTTTTATGGCGCGCCTTCACAGCAATTAAAGTTGGTTGGTGTAACAGGGACAAATGGTAAGACGACAACGGTAACGTTGTTGCATAATTTGTTTAGTCAATTGGGGTATACTGTAGGGCTAATTTCTACGGTAGAAAATAAAATAGGGCAGGAGGTCATTCCAAGCACACATACTACGCCTGATGTGATTACATTAAATCAATTGTTGGTGGAAATGAATCATGCTGGATGCGAGTATGCTTTTATGGAAGTTAGTTCTCATGCAGTAGATCAGAAGCGAATTGCAGGAATTCATTTTGAAGGAGGGGTGTTTTCAAATATCACACACGATCATTTGGATTATCACAAGACCTTTCAAAACTATATTTATGCTAAAAAAGGTTTTTTTGATGCTTTGCCTAAAACAGCGTTTGCTCTAACCAATTTGGATGACAAACGAGGAGAAGTGATGTTGCAAAATACCGTTGCCCAAAAAGCAACGTATGCGTTGCGCCAGATGGCCGATTTTAAAGGCAAAATTATGGAAAACAACCTTTCAGGCTTGGTGTTGTATTTGGATGGTGAAGAAGTGTATGCTCGTTTGGTCGGTGGATTTAATGCCTATAACTTGTTATCGGTTTATGCGACTGCAAGGTTGTTAGGAGCGGATAAATTAGAAGTGCTTGCCGTCATGAGCAATTTAGCAGCACCAGAAGGTCGTTTTGACTATATACAAAACGAACAACTAGGAGTGGTTGGCATTGTTGATTATGCGCATACACCAGATGCTTTAGAAAAAGTTTTACAAACAATAGATAAGTTGCGAACTGGCAACGGACGAATTATCACCGTAGTAGGATGCGGTGGCGATAGAGACAAAACCAAACGCCCTTTAATGGCGAAAGTCGCTTGTGACTATAGTCAACAAACGATTTTAACTTCCGATAATCCGCGTACGGAGGAACCAGAGGCAATCTTGCTTGATATGGAGCAAGGGGTTCCGCCCTACGCGAATCGGAAAACCTTGGTTATTACAGATAGAAAACAAGCCATCCGAACGGCTTGTCAACTCGCTCAAAAAGGAGACATTATTCTAGTAGCGGGTAAAGGACATGAGAAATACCAAGACATCAATGGGGTCAAACATCCTTTTGATGATAAAGAAGAATTGAGAAACGCTTTGAACGAATAGGAGCTTCTTAAAAAATGAGAAGTTCTTTGGAATCCCCAAAAGAATAGAACACTTAGAATCATGTTATACTGGTTAGCTGAAACCTTAGATATTCGACTTTTTCAATACCTGACTTTTCGTGCAGGATTGGCAGTTTTGATTGCTTTACTAATTACGTTGGTTTTTGGTAAGAAGATTATTGGGTTGATTCAGCAAATGCAAATTATAGAAAAGCAACGCGCATTGGGATTGCCTGGAGAGGAAACAAAAGCCAAGACCCCAACAATGGGAGGGCTTATGATTCATTTAGCAATCTTATTGCCTTGTCTGTTATTAGCAGATTTGACAAATGTTTACATCCAAATGATGCTTTTAACAACTGTTTTTATGGGAGGCGTTGGATTTTTGGATGATTATATGAAGCTGACCAAAGGTAAAGATGGTTTGGCTGGACGGTATAAAATCTTAGGACAGGTAGTATTAGGAGCTATTATTGGTTCTGTTATGCTGTTTCATGATGATGTTGTGGTTCGAGTAGACCAACAAGTAGCAGAGGAGTATGGTTATGAAATTGTCAAAAAAGTGCCTGTAGAACGTACGGGAAGGGGAAGCAATGGAGAAAAAATAACTTATACAAAGGACATGGTCTATGTGAAAACAACGATGACAAATGTCCCTTTTTTTAAAGGAAATGAATTTGATTATCAGTACTTTTTATGGTTCTTAGGTGCCAATGCAAAATACTGGGTATGGCTAATTTTTATTCCCTTTGTTATTATTATTATGACAGCGGTGTCTAATGCGGCAAATTTGACAGATGGAATTGATGGACTAGCAGCAGGAACATCGGCTATTATTGGAGCTGTATTAGGCTTGTTTGCTTATGTTTCGGGAAATAATATCCTAGCGGAGTACTTGGGTGTTTTATACGTTCCACATGTAGGAGAACTGGTTGTTTTTTCAGCTTGCTTCTTGGGAGCGTGTATAGGCTTTTTGTGGTACAATGCTTATCCCGCAGAAGTTTTTATGGGAGATACAGGAAGTTTGGCTTTGGGAGGTATTATTGCTGCGTTGGCAATTATGATTCGCAAAGAATTACTAATTCCATTATTGTGTGGGATTTTTGTTGCAGAAAACTTATCGGTTATGATGCAGGTGAGTTATTTTAAATATACTAAGAAAAAAACAGGTACAGGACAGCGTATTTTCTTAATGTCTCCTTTGCACCATCATTTTCAGAAGAAAGGGATGCATGAATCAAAGATTGTAGCTCGTTTTTGGATTGTGGGGGTATTTTTGGCTGTACTGACAATTATAACTTTAAAAATAAGATAAAACCAATTGATGAGCAATCATAAAAACATAGTGGTACTGGGGGCTGGTGAGAGTGGTGTTGGAGCAGCTATATTGGCTCAGAAAGAAGGTTTTAATGTGTTTGTTTCTGAATTGGGAACAATCGCAGAAGAGTATAGAGCAATTTTAGAAGAGAAAAAAATTGCGTATGAAGAAGGTAAGCATAGTATAGAGCGGATTCTTGAACAATCCAATTTGGTGATTAAAAGCCCAGGAATTCCAGATCATGTTGCTTTAATTCAACAGCTAAAAGCAAAGGCGATTCCAGTGATTGATGAATTGGAATTTGCGAGTCGTTATACTCAAGCTACGATTGTTGGTATAACAGGAAGTAATGGGAAAACGACAACAACGAGATTGTTGCATCATATTTTGGAGGTAGCAGGTTTTGATGTTGGAATTGCAGGAAATATTGGATTTAGTTTAGCCAAACAAGTTGCAGAAAAAGATCGTGCTTACTATGTGGTAGAGGTTAGTAGTTTTCAATTGGACAATATGACAACGTTTAATCCTCGTATTGCAATTTTGTTGAATATTACGCCAGATCATTTGGATCGTTATGAATATCAGTTAGAAAAATATATTGCCTCTAAATTTAGAATTGTTCAGAATAAAGAGGCGGAACAAGTTTTTATATACAATAGTGATGATGCGAATATTCAGTACGGATGGACGCATTTTTATAATGGAAATACAACGGGGATATGTGAAGTCTCTATGCGTGTTCTAGAGCAAGATTCGGAGCTGTTTAGAGTGCCCCAAATAGGTTTTGAAATGTCTAAAGGAGCATTGGCATTAAAAGGTAGACACAACTATTTTAATATGCAATGTGCTGTTTTGGCAGCGAATGAACTGGGAGTTGAGCAGGCTGCTATCAAAAAAGCGCTTTCTTCTTTCGAGAATGAGCCACATCGTTTAGAATCTGTAATTACACTAAACGAGATAGAGTTTATTAACGATAGCAAAGCAACGAATGTAGATGCCGTATTTTATGCCTTGGAGGCGATGACTAAACCAGTTGTTTGGATTGCTGGTGGAGTAGATAAAGGAAATGATTATGCTCGTTTATTGGACTTGGTTCAAGAAAAAGTGCGGGCTATTGTTTGTTTGGGAAAGGACAATACTAGAATACAAGAGGCGTTTGAAGGAAAACATGAGATTATTGTAGAAGCTAGAAGTGTGGAGGAAGCTATAAAAATAGCTACGTTGTATGCTGAATCTGGAGATGCTGTATTATTATCACCAGCTTGCGCAAGTTTTGATCTATTTAAAAACTATATAGATCGAGGCAATAAATTTAAGGCTGTGTTGAGACAACAACACAAAATAATGACCGAAGGAATACAGGTTAGTTTGAACATTGATTTTAAGCAAAATCCTGTTGATCGGAAGTCAGACGATTGAAAGATATAAGGAGACACAACTAGAGCACTTGTGTTTGAGTTGTGCACCAAGATTATAAAGAATAACAATGGACGTAAAATTTATACAAACTAAAGTAGGTGCTCTATTGCAGGGAGATAAAGTTATATGGCTAGTAATTGGATTGCTAGCGATACTTTCTGTTTTGACAGTTTACAGTTCTGCTGAAGCGTTGGCTTTACGTACAGGAATGAATACAGAATCTTTCTTAGCAAAGCATATTATTTTATTATGTGCTTCTATGGTATTGATTTATATCTGTCATATGGTCAATTATGTCAAATATGGGCGTTTGTCGGTCATTTTGTTAGTCATAGCTGTTCCATTGCTAGTGTATACCCAGCTGCTCGGAGAAACCTTTAATCAAGCTACTCGTTGGATACGAATTCCTTTTATAGGTGTAACGTTTCAAACATCAGATTTTGCGAAGATTGCCTTGATTATGTATACTGCTAGAACATTATCACTGATGCAAACGAAAGAAGTAGCATTAGGGGAATTGATTATTCCTGTACTACTAGTTTGTGGATTGATTGCACCATCGGATTTATCGTCTGCTATGATTTTATTTTTTACTTGTGCTTTGTTAATGTTTATAGGGCGAGTAGAAATGAGAAATGTATTTTCATTGGTCATGTTAGGAGTTGGGGCATTTGCTATTTTAATCATGTTGTCAGAGTTTTTTCCAGATTCTATTCGAGTCAATACGTGGATAACAAGATTACAAGATTTTTGGGTGGGTTCATCGGGAGACCAATTCCAAGTAGAACAAGCTCAAATGGCGATAGCACAAGGTGGATTTTTGGGTGTAGGTCCAGGAAATGCACAACAAGCGCATTTTTTGCCACATTCTTATTCAGACTATATTTTTTGCGTTATTGTAGAGGAGTATGGCACAATGGGAGCTATGATTATGATTGGTTTGTACATTACGTTATTACTACGTTGTATTCGATTGGTCACTAGGAGTCCCAAAGCATTTGGGGCAATGTTGGCGTTAGGATTGTGCTTTAGTTTGGTCATTCAAGCATTTGTACATATGGCTGTTAATGTAAATTTATTGCCCGTAACTGGTTTGACATTGCCTTTTGTGAGCATGGGAGGAACGTCACTTTTATTTACAGGGATTTCTTTAGGAATCATACTAAGTGTAAGCAAGTATATAGAAACGAGTGTTGGTGAGGGCGGAAAAAGTGGAGATAACCAAGTAGCTTTGGATAGTTAATTGTTTGGAGCATTACTTTGTGGATAACAGTCAATATGAAAGAAATGAAATTAGACGGACTTAAAAAAATCTATTTTGTAGGCATTGGAGGAATTGGAATGAGTGCTTTGGCACGTTATTTCAATAGCTTGGGAATAGAAATATTTGGGTACGACAGAGTAGAAACAGTTCTTACTAAAAACTTGGAGACAGAAGGAATGAAGATACATTATGAAGATGATGTAACACAAATTCCCAAAGGTATCGATTTAGTAGTTTATACGCCAGCTATTCCAAAAACACATCAAGAACTGAACTATTTTTGGGAACACAACTTTGTTGTAAAAAAACGAGCAGAGGTTTTAGGGCTGATTTCTAAAAATAGAAAGACAATTGGTGTTGCTGGGACACATGGAAAGACCACGACGAGTGCTATCTTGACACATGTGTTGCGTAGTTGTGGTGTTGATTGTACGGCATTCTTGGGAGGAATTGCAGCCAACTTTGAATCGAATTTTGTAGCAGGTGAATCAGAATGGGTTGTGATGGAAGCAGATGAGTTTGATCGTTCCTTTTTACACTTGTATCCAGAATTGGCAATTGTTACTTCTATGGATGCAGATCACTTGGATATTTACGGAGATCAGGCGTCAATGCATCGAACATTTTACGATTATGTCCAGCAGGTACAAGGACAATTATATCATAAGTACGATTTGCCGTTGGCACAGCATCATAACGAAGATATAAGATTGAATGCTTATGGAATAGAAGCGGGAAGTATTCGTGCGACCAATATTCGAGCAGAAGCACCTTATTTTGTCTTTGACTGGGAACAAGGAACAGACATTATTAAAAACTTGAAGTTTACTTTGCCTGGTTATCATAATGTATTGAATGCTACAGCAGCCATTGCGATAGCAAGGTATTTGGGATGTACGGCAGATGATATTCGGGCGGCTTTGCTTTCTTTTAAAGGCATCAAGCGTCGGTTTGAATTTATGTTGAATGAAGCAACACAGGTTTATATTGATGATTATGCACATCATCCTGAGGAGCTTAAAGCAGCTATTAAAGCTGCAAAAACCTTGTATCCTAATCGGAAAATAACAGGAGTGTTTCAGCCACACTTGTTTTCTAGAACAAAGGATTTTGCAGAGGGATTTGCGAAAGCTTTGGATGATTTAGATGAAGTGATTTTGTTGGATATTTATCCCGCTAGAGAATTACCAATAGAGGGGGTAAGTTCAGCAATTATTTTTGATAAAATGAAATGGAGTCGCAAAGTTTTGATTTCAAAAGAAGCTTTGTTGGAAGAACTAAAAACGAGAGATTTAGAAGTTTTGATGACCTTAGGAGCTGGTGATATTGGTGCTTTGGTACCTAATATTGTTAAAATGTTAAAGAAATCTTAATAAAAACACCTTGTCTTGGAACTTTTTAGTTGTATGTGACATATTATATAGTATTCATAGGTTTTAAGAAATTATATTAATTAAATTAGCTCAGTTGGGCGATAATTTAGAATGACAAATTATGGAAGTGCACCCCAAAAGAATGTCTTGGATTATAAAGCGACTATCATTGATAGTAGGGGCTGTTGCTATTTTGTTATTGGTCATTGCAGCGGTTCAATACCGCAAGAAAAGTGTAATTGGAGAGGATGATCTGACCATTAAAATTATTAAAAATGACGCTCAAAATAAATTTGTTAGAGAGCGTGATGTGACGGAAATTTTATTCAGAGAATTTAGGCATGCAATAGTTGGACAACCCTTGGAGTTGATTGATCTAAAGGAAATAGAAGAGGTCTTGGAATCGGATATTTTTATCAAAGATGCCGATGTTTATATTGATGCTCTAAACAAAGTTCATATTACAGTTGAACAACGGATTCCAATTGCTCGAATTATGGATGAAGAAGATCCAAGCTATTATTTGGATGAAGATGGAGAGCGTGTTCGGACATCTCCTAAGTTTACTGCTAGAGTAATGGTTGTAACAGGAAAAATTGGTCATTATAATGATAATTATTTGAATATTCCTCATCATCGGTTAAATCGGGTGTTTGAGTTAATCAAATTTATCAATGGCAATGACTTTTGGAAGGCACAATTGGAGCAAATCCATATTGATCACAGTGGAGAAGCAACCTTAATACCAAAATTAGGTGACCATGAAATAAAATTTGGGGCTCCTAATGAAGATATTGAAGACAAATTTCATCGTTTAGAGGTTTTTTATCAAGATGGATTGCCTGTAGAAGGATGGAACAAATACAAGAGCATCAACTTGGCTTTCAAGGGGCAAGTAGTTGCCAAGAAACGTTAGTTAAACAACAAGAGATAAAAGAATCTAAGGGAATTGCACGAATTAATTGCCTTTAGGAATCAACTAGTTAATAACATCAATTTAGTTTGCTAATTTTTTAGTTTTAGCGAAAGGTTTTGACCTTAAATCAAAAGGATAAAGAATAAGCAAACTACTATCAATAGCTTACTATAGTTCAATAGTCGTATTAAATTACTTTGTAAGTGCTGTGTAGTTGATTGTTAGCTAAATGTGAAATACATTTTCATGTTTTATCAACTACACAAGACATTCTTACTAGTAATGGGAACTAAAAACATACTGTATCAATAAATTACCCAATTAGTATGAATATAGTCGTTCTTCATTTATGGACTAAGTTAGTAAGCTATAAACTATAACATAAAGAATTAAATAAATTGCGGATTATTATGGAAAACCAAATTGTTGTCGCTTTAGACATCGGAACTACAAAGATTTGCGCTATGGTAGGGCGCAAGGATAAACACGGAAAATTAGAAATATTGGGAACTGGTAAAGTAGAATCAGTGGGTGTTCTAAGAGGTGTTGTATCTAATATTGAAAAAACAGTAAAGGCGATTTCAGATGCTATAGCAGAAGCAGAGCGTCGCTCAGGTGTCGAAATAGGTGTGGTAAATGTCGGTATAGCTGGACAACACATCAAGAGTCTTCAGCATAGAGGTATCTTGACAAGACACAGTTTGCACGATGAAATTTCGCAAGATGATATAGATGATTTGATCTCGGATATGTACAAGTTGGTCTTGCCTCCAGGTGATAAAATCATTCACGTAATCCCTCAAGAATATATCGTAGACAACGAGCAAGGTATTGTGGACCCTATTGGTATGTCAGGAATTCGTTTGGAAGCAAATTTCCATATTATTACCGGGCAAACTACAGCTACAAAGAACATTGCTAAATGTGTTCAGAAAGCAGGTCTAGAAATGGCATCTTTGGCATTGGAACCAATTGCTTCTTCTGCTTCTGTGTTAAGCGCAGAAGAAATGGAAGCGGGGGTTGCTTTGGTTGATATAGGAGGAGGAACAACCGACTTAGCGATTTTCCATGAGGGAATCATCCGCCATACTGCTGTAGTGCCTTTGGGGGGAAATATCATTACCAAAGATATTAAAGAGGGGTGTAACGTTATGGGGCAACAAGCCGAGAAATTGAAAGTGAAATTTGGTGCTGCTATGGCCAATGCCTTGACTGAAAATAGAATTATTACGATTCCTGGTCTAAGAGGACGTTCGCACAAAGAAATCTCTGAAATTAACTTGGCACGCATTATTCAAGCACGTGTGGAAGAAATTTTGGATTTGATTTATTGGGAAATTCGTCGTTCAGGGTACGAGCGTAAGTTGATTGGTGGAATTGTTTTGACAGGTGGTGGTGCCTTGTTGCGCAATATCACGGATTTGGTAGAGTTGCACACAGGAATGTCTGCTCGTATGGGAATCCCTACAGAGCATTTGGCACATGGATATGACAAAGAAATTACAAGCCCAATTTATGCAACAAGCATCGGCTTGATTCTAAATGGATTTGAAGAATTACAAAGAGGTCGTCAATACGAAGCCGATTCAAACTACAGTTCTAATGCGGTTCCTGCTACACACAGCAAACAAACTGTTGAAATAGAGGAAGGGAACAAGTGGTATGAAAAAATCTTCAAACGTACCAAAGAATGGTTTGAAGCAGAACCAGACGGGGACCTTTAAATCGATTGTTTAAAAGACATTATCACGAAACGCCGTTAGAAAAAGGTTCTAAAAAGCTATTTTCTGAGCTTAGAGGTTAATTCATGGTAATGTCTATAAGAATTCTTGATTCTTTAATTGAAAATTCTGTCAAAGAATTTTTATATTTGTAGTTGGCTAGTTTGTAATAATCAAAAATAGCCTTATTTAATGGTTGTTGAATGACATTTTATTGCTTGGCAAAACTAGTTATTCAATAAATTGTTAAAAGAAATTAAAAGCGGAGAGGGTTTGTCCCCATGATCCGTATTTGGCGGAAGCCCTCGAACTTGTAACATAAAGGAAATAGTATGAAATTCGATATACCAGATGATTCAAACCCAATAATCAAAGTAATTGGTGTTGGTGGTGGTGGTAGCAATGCAGTCAACTATATGTACGAGAAGAAAATCGTAGGAGTTGATTTTGCAATTTGTAATACCGATAACCAAGCAATGAATCTTAGTGCAGTGGTTAACAAAATTCAGTTGGGACCTACCCTTACAGAAGGTCGTGGAGCAGGCTCTAAACCGGGTATTGGTAGAGAGTCTTGTATCGAATCTTTGGATGAAGTAAAGCAATACTTTAGTGATGGTACCAAAATGTTGTTTGTAACCGCAGGAATGGGGGGAGGAACAGGAACAGGTGCGGCTCCCGTCATCGCAAAAGCTGCTCAAGAATTGGATATCCTAACCGTAGGAATTGTAACTGTACCCTTTACTTTTGAAGGGCGTCGACGTATGAAACAAGCCATGGAAGGTTTGGCAGAATTGAAGAAAAATGTCGATACGTTAATCGTTATTTCTAATGATAAATTGCGTAAAATTTATGGCAATTTAAACCTTAGCGAAGCTTTCTCTAAAGCAGATGATATCTTGATGACAGCAGCCAAAGGTATTGCCGAAATTATTACAGTACCTGGTTATGTAAACGTTGACTTTGAAGATGTCAATACTGTTATGCGTGACTCTGGAGTAGCGGTAATGGGTACGGCAACCACAGAGGGCGACGATCGTGCTATTCGTGCTGTAGAAGCTGCTTTGCAATCTCCTTTATTGGAAGACAATGACATCAAAGGAGCACAACACATCTTGTTAAATATTACTTCTGGTACCAAGGAAGTAACCATGGATGAGGTTTTCGAAATTACAGAATATGTACAAGAAGAGGCTGGGTATGGAACAGACCTTATTTGGGGAAACTGTTTTGATGAAAGCTTGGGAGAACAAATTTCAGTTACTGTAATTGCTACAGGCTTTGAAACAGGTCAAGATGCCAAGAAAATGACGGCAAGAGAAGAGCGTCCTGTCGAAAAGAAAGTTCGCGTGGCTTTGGACGATGACGAACCAACTACCAAAAAATCAACATCGGGATCTTTTTTTAACAAAGATTTGGATTCGGATCATGGATCTATTGAATTTAACTTTAGTAAAAAAAAACAAAGTAGTGACAAGCCTAAATACTCTATCGAAAAAGAGCCATTTGTAAAGCCTGACACCCAAAAAGAAGAACCTAAAGTTGTCGAAAAATCAGAAACTTTGGAAGAACGTAGACAACGTCTCAAAAATTTGAGCGTAAAACTAAATAATCCTGAAGTGTTGAATGAACTTGAAAATCAACCTGCTTACCTCCGCAAAGGTATTGCACTAGATAATGTTGAGCATTCTTCTGATTCGAATGTATCTCAATGGACAATTTCTGACGATGATGAACCTGAAGTAAAGGATAATAACTCTTTTTTGCACGATAATGTAGACTAGTTTTAGACAACAATGTCCTTGCTCAAGGGCAAATGCAATATATTAATAAAGATCCATCTTGAATTTTAAATTTAGGATGGATTCTTTCTTTTTATAGAATGCAATCTAACTTTAGTTAAATATTAAGAAAATGTTAAAAAAATACTATCTTGGGTGCCTATAGCATACCTAATGCTATTAAGGTATGGCTTCCAACAATTCAATTTATTGATTAGTAGTTTATTTTTAATAACAACAGTCCGCTAAATACATACTGATAGACCTCCAATAAATCTTATTTGAGTAAATAGACCTAAAAAATAGAGGTGTTTTTACATAATTTGTTCTAAATGCTTAATTTATTTGAGCATAAGTTCATGCTTAATAATTAGTCGTGTGTATTTTGTTTGTTGTTCTTTGACGGTAGCTTTAGGGTAACTGATTTTTGTATTTAGACAAGTGTTAAGTTGCAATTTGAGGATATTGGTTGAAGGGCAAGCAAGGTGAAAATAGTGGATGATTTATAATAATGTATGGCAACATTTAATTATAATAACAAAATTTTTAAGGCAATTGTCAATGATGATAATGGTCATGTGACGAATGCAACAACCTTTTATTATCGCCAACGAGGAAATGTTGTTTGGGGGACTTATGAAGGAGGTGGAATCGAAATAGGAACTATTACGGGCAAGGTTCTAGAAAATGGCAAATTACAATTTCATTATCAACACGTCAGTGTTAAAGGAGAATTGATGACGGGTTATTGTGAATCGACTCCTGAAATGCGCTCGAATGGTAGAATTCGATTGTTTGAAAAGTGGCGTTGGACCAATGGCGATCAATCAGAAGGAATGTCTATTGTAGAGGAAGTTGTTTCGATGGGGTAGGTACTAATTAGCCAATAAAATGGATGTATTGTAAATACCAGACTAAAAAGAGCAAATTAGTGCATAGACTAAGCACAATAACATTTAATCTTGCTCTAAAAGCCTTGAATAAATTAGAAAGAAGGGGGCACTTCAAAAGGCGAAAGGTAGTAGATAATATATAAAATAAAAGGCTTAGTGCGGCATGAACGAATGTAGAAGCAGTAAAAGTATAAATGGTGAAGATAACGATTAGGACGGGAACTAGAACTAAAGTATCAAAGCTAACCGAATGTTCTATTAGCATAATCATAGTAGGGATTGTAATGTAAAACACAGCATTGATGAAAATTAAAAAAACTTGAAGTGTTTTATAAGTAGTGTGTTTTGAAGTTTCTTCAAAGAAATCTAAGGGTTGCACAGTATCAAAAATTAAAAAAAGAATGAATAATAGGGATATTGATAATCTTTAACGAGACTTTAACCTACCTTAAAAATAAGTGCCTTTATTCTGCCCAACGGTAGCTTTCAATTTCAAAACCTGCCAAATCTAAGATTCGATCAACCACTGTTGCAGCTACTTCTTCCAATGTAGTAGGTTTGCTATAAAAAGAAGGAATTGCAGGGCAAATAATCCCACCTGCCTCTGTGATAGTCTTCATATTGTTAATGTGAATAAGACTAAAAGGAGTATCCCTAGGAACAAGAATCAAGCGCCTTCTTTCTTTTAAAATAACATCAGCAGCACGTGTAGTAAGGTCGTTAGAGACTCCTGTAGCGATTCTTGCCAATAAACCCATTGAGCAAGGACAGACAATCATAGTATCGTATTTGGCAGAACCAGAAGCAAAGGGAGCAAAGAAATCATTCTTGGTATAAAAATCAAACGGATATGCATCATAATTAGTATTTTCAAGCTCTAATTTCCAATTTAATTTGGCATTATCACTCATAACAATACCGACTTTTTCTAACTGGTCTTGGAGTGTTACCAGTTTGTCTAACAGAACTTTTGTATAGATAGAACCACTAGACCCACCAACCGCAATTACTATTTTCTTCATTTTTTTATTATTTTTGGAATCGTTTTTGAATTCTATTATGAATACAGCAATTATTGATCTTAGTTCATTTTTAGGAAAAATTTTAAGTAAATTTACTACACTAAAACTTTTCTTAAAAGATTAATAAATAAATCTTAAAGGTAGGAAAATAAGTAACTTCTGATAAGAAATAGAGTTTTATTAGCATGAACTTAAGTAATCGTTCAAAAAAATCAACGAACGACTAATCGAATATAGAATAACTTAAAACTTGATTATTTCGTGACAGGTGGTTCTCTCATGAAAGTTCTTGAATTAGCAAATAAAGTTTTACAAAACTAGCGAGATATGAAAAAGATTTTACTGGGTGTATTGACCTTTTCTTTTTTTATGGCAGCCTACGCCTTTACGACAGCTCCCCATAATACGGCAGGCCATATTGATGGGAAGAATGTGCGGTGGATGACATGGGAAGAAGCCGTTGCCGCAGCGCAAGCAGCTAAAGCTGCAGGCAAGACACCTAAAAAAATATTCGTCGATATTTATACAGATTGGTGTGGTTGGTGTAAAAAAATGGACAAGGAAACATTTGAAAAACCAATGGTTTCTTCTTACCTAAACGAGCATTTTTATCCTGTTAAATTTGATGCAGAGCAAAAAGAATCCATTACCTTTGATGGCAAGACATTTAAATATGTTGCCAATGGGCGTAGAGGCTACCACGAATTAGCAGCAGCCTTGCTAGCTGGAAAGATGAGCTATCCAACAGTTGTATTTTTGAACGAAGATTTTCAACTACTACAGCGTATTCCAGGTTATTTGGATATCCCTACGTTTGATATGATTATGCACTATTTAGCTGAAGAGCATTATACCAAAACACCTTGGGCTGATTTTCAAAAAGCATATAAAAGCCCTCAAAAAATGGTTGCTCCTACCACCAATAACACCAAACACTAATGACCAAAAAGGTTCTTTTAACGGGGGCATCTGGGTTTTTAGGCTTTAATTTTTGCCAACAATTTGCTTCCAAGTATGACTTAGTAGGAACGTATTTTCGAAACCAACCTACAGGTTTAAAAATTAATTGGACAAAAATTAATCTTTTAGATACTCCAGAGATTTCTAAATTGATTGATCGAGAAAAACCAGATATAGTTGTTCATTTGGCAGCAATCGCCAACCCTGCATTTTGTGAGCAACATCCTGCATTAAGCCATCACATTAATGTGTATACCACCGTAGCTATAGCTGAAGCAACTCAACGGGCAAATATTCCAATGATTTTTTCTTCTACAGATTTGGTCTTTAATGGCAACTCAGCTCCTTATTCCGAAGATGACTTTTCTTACCCATTGTCTCAATATGGTTTGCAAAAACAAATGGCAGAAGAAAGTGTGTTAGAAGACTTTGAGCATGTTTTTGTTGCTCGCTTGCCATTGATGTTTGGAACAACACCGAGTTATGCCAGTAATTTTTATACACAAACCCTTGAAAAATTACAAGCAGGAGAAGAAATTAGAGGCTTTGTAGATGAATATAGAACAATGGTTGGTGCGACAACGGCAAGTATGGGCTTGGAAAAACTAATGGTATATGCTTGGGATACCAATCAGCAACAGCACGAAAAAGAACGCTTGTTTCATCTAGGAGGTGGGGAGTCTTGTTCTAGATATGATTTTGCTTTGAAAATGGCAGAACATTTTGAGTTAGACAAGCAATTAATTGTACCAACAATGCAAAAAGAGCTTGATTTGATCCCCGCACGACCACCAGATGTGAGTCTAGATAGCTCATTGGCCAATGAAATATTGGGTTATAAGGTTCCAAGCCTTGATGAACAATTATCCTCTCTCAAGAGTAGTTCATAAATAATGACTTCTATTCATTACTCCGTTGAAACTACGTAGCAGCAGCGTATTTTAGTTTTTTAGCAAGCTGTGGAATGCTTTTTTTCGTTATTAGGATAAAAACACTATCATTGTATTTTATTTTTAACCGTCTACTAAAACCATATAATTAGTGGACGTTTTATTTTTTAACGAACTACTAATATCTATAACGTAGAAGATGAAAAAGCAACATTTATTTTTATTGCTTGCATTCGCTTGTCTGTGGAGTGCTTGTTCAAAGAGTATTTACAATCCTAAATCTCCCAATTATGAACCGATTGTTGAAATGACAACAGAGTATGGAGTGGTAGAAATACAACTTTACTCTAGTACGCCAAAACATAGAGATAACTTTGTCAAGTTGGTCAAAGAAGGTTTTTATGACAGTTTATTGTTTCATCGGGTGATTAATAACTTTATGATTCAAGGAGGAGACCCCGAATCAAAAGGTGCTGCTGCGGGCGTAATGCTTGGAAATGGAGGTCCCGGCTATACCATTCCTGCTGAGTTTGTTGATTCTTTAGTCCACATCAAGGGAGCTTTGGCTGCTGCTCGAATGGGAGATGGGGTAAATCCTACCAAGGCTTCTTCTGGATCTCAATTTTATTTGGTACAAGGACAAAAAGTGAAACCTGAAATTCTAACTCAAATGGCTGCCCATAGTGGCAAAAAATATACGGAGGCACAAAAGAAAGCTTATGCTGAAATTGGCGGCACACCACACTTGGATGGTAGCTATACTGTATTCGGTCGTGTCATCAAAGGACTAGATGTTATTGATAAAATAGCGGCGGTACAAGTCCGAAATAGTCGTCCTGTTAAGGATGTTATGATGACAATGAAAATCAAAAAAGGGTAATAAATTGCTTACTCAACCCAACTATATTTATAGACACTTTCGTTTAGATAAGTGATTTCATGCAATGAAGTTGTTGAAGAAAAGCTTGCTCTGAAAGGAAATTATAAGCAAAAGGGATTGGATGTGAATAGATTAAATGGATTTTGAAAAACTCAAAAAGCAGTAATTTGATGCCCGTTTAAAATCTTTGTAAACAAAGAAGAAGGCAAATGTTATTGACGACTCTGTTTATTGTATTTCTCTGTTTAGATACTTTCTATTATGGAAATAATTCTATTCTCAAGCAGTTTTCATTAGAATAAGACGTTTCTAAAATGCTATGAAGTTATCTTTTATGGATTGCCTACAAACAAAGACCTAAATTTTAGGTCAGCCAATTTATCGCCATTGGTGTTTTGTTTGATTCCTGCCTGAAGTCCATCTCCATAAATATAGAAGTTAAAAGAGAGTTAAATGGCTTTGTGGTATTAGGGTAATGTAGAACTTAAACGGAAGTTTAGACAAGGAGCAATTTTATTGCTTGTAAATTATAAAACTAAACTTGTTATTGTTAATAAAAGCTAAAAAAATATATGCAAATCGGTTGGAAGAGAAATGTTTATGGAATTGTAATGATTCTTTTTTTGTCTAGTGCTTGTTCAAAAATGGATATTGATGCTGTTGAATGGGAATATAGACATTATTCTGTTCCCTGCCACCCCACAGCTTCAGCTGGAACATTAGATAGTGAGCATGAGCTTACATTTAGTAAGGATCATATGTTTTGTGTAGAAATTCATATGGATGAACCTGATTTTGAGTTGATGAGAAATGAGTCTCGTTTTGGACCTAGTGTTGATGAGGATGGAGGAATTGCAACCAAAAAAGCAGCGTTTGAATACTTGAATCAATGTGATGTGCCTTTTCCCTCTTATTTTAATTGGTATAGAATTAATTTATTCAACATAGATGATTTGTGGTTTAATGGCGGCATCCGTAAAAAAGGATTTTTGGGATCTATATTTTCAGATGCTCCATCAATAAAAATTAATCTGAATCGATACAAAGATTTTAATCCTATAGGAATACATCACAATGTTATTTTTAACAATAATTCGGAAGATCCTTCTAGAGTTATTCAAGGTGTGTTTTACAAATTGCTGGAATGGGCAAATTATCCTGCTCCAAGATGCAACTTGGCTAATGTTTCTATTAATGAAGAGCCTTTGGGGGTGTATTCTCATGTAGAGGCAATTGATGAAAAATTCTTAATCCGAAATTTTGGAAGTGCCTCAGGAGATTTATACGAATGCCAATTAACAGATTTTAGAGCAAGTTGGTTGAGTCGGTGGGAGTGCAAAACAGAGCAGACTGATTGTTCTAAATATCGAATTGCTAAAATTGCTAAAATATTATCTAGCACACCAACCAATAAGTTGGTATCAAAGCTTAGCAAATATGTTAATATTGAGAAATTTATTAAATTTTGGGCACTAGAGGTACTGATGAATCATACTGATGGTTATGCCCGAAACAGCAACAATACGTATATTTATTTTGATCCTAATGATGATGACAGAGCTGTTTTTATCCCTTCGGGTATAAATTACTATGTAGTAGATCATGGAGCAAGCTTAAAAGAATTTACTACAGCAGAGTTGCCAAGGAGACTTTCTAGATGTCCTGATGCTGTAGAAATGTTTGATAGAGAGATGCAGTATTTATTGGATAATGTATGGAATGAAACTGCATTAATTGCTTTGGTCGATCATTTTCACAGACAAGCTGAAACAGCAGAAAGTATGGAGCATACGGGAGGTCGAATGTGTGTTGAGAGACTAAAAAGCTGGATACAACATCGAAAAGAAAGTATTTATGCTTTGCCCCGTGGAAATTCTAAACCATCATCAATTTGCCATTTTGAACATGATTAATCAAAAAGTATATTTTATCCATTCTCTTTTTTTTCTTTTAGTTTTTTCATTTTCTAGTCATGCTCAAAAATCGTCCAAGGGAAAGTCATCGGATGTTGATATTGATGTTGAATTATGGGGGAACTTGTCGTACAACTATAAATTTAACAAGTCATGGGAGTTAACTGTAAGTACTCAGGCTAGAGCAAAGTTAACAAGTCCTGAATTTGATCAATTTTTAGTAGAAGTAGAAACGCAATATAATCCTAGGTTTCATAAGTTGGTAAAACCAATAAAAATTGGTGTAGGGCTTCGTTATATTGGAGCATTAGATGATAATGATTATGAAAATCATCTGAGATTGCATGCTGATTTTTTATATCGGTTTAAATTCAAACGATTGCATTTAGACTATCGGTTACGAGGACAGTTTAAAGATGAACTAAAGAGAAAAGATGATATTTATAAAAACTACTGGACAAAAGACTTAAGAAATAGAATCGAAGTTGGTTATGATTTTAAGAAATGGAAATTCGATCCAGAAGTTTTTTTTGAATTATTTTTTCACGATGAATTGGGAGCTTTAAATGGATTTACCAAATGTCGGGCTGGTGTAAAAACTAATTATAAAATCACCTCTAACCATAGTTTAGGCGTTAAGTATTTTATGGAGATAGGTATGCAATACTATGGGGCAAATTATAACCATGTAGTGGTGTTATCTTACCAATATAAGACCAAATCAAAAAAGAAAAAGAAGAAAAAAGTACGCTTTAAGTAATTCCAAAAGCTTGTTGAAAAAAAAGACCTTACCTGATTAGTTGCTAGGCTTTACGCTCTATAAACTTTTCAGGTAAGGTTTTTTGTCGTAGGGAATGGGCTGAAAAAGATTGGACTTGTACGTATTCCCATTCGTACAAGTCCTAAATCACCCCAATTAAAACCCAAATTTATCTTTTAGAAGTTTTAGTGGTGAAAGATTGGACTTGTGCGTATTCCCATTCGTACAAGTCCTAAATCACCCCAATTAAAACCCAAATTTATCTTTAGAAGTTTTAGCGGTGAAAGATTGGACTTGCATGTATTCCCATTCATGCAAGTCCTAAATCACCCCAATTAAAACCCAAATTTATCTTTAGAAGTTTTAGCGGTGAAAGATTGGACTTGTGCGTATTCCCATTCGTACAAGTCCTAAATCACCCCAATTAAAACCCAAATTTATCTTTAGAAGTTTTAGCGGTGAAAGATTGGACTTGCATGTATTCCCATTCATGCAAGTCCTAAATCACCCCAATTAAAACCCAAATTTATCTTTAGAAGTTTTAGCGGTGAAAGATTGGACTTGTGCGTATTCCCATTCGTACAAGTCCTAAATCACCCCAATTAAAACCCAAATTTATCTTTAGAAGTTTTAGTGGTTGAAGATTGGACTTGCATGTATTCCCATTCATGCAAGTCCTAAATCACCCCAATTAAAACCCAAATTTATCTTTTAGAAG
>NZ_JHBV01000008.1 GCF_000724545.1 Aureispira sp. CCB-QB1
GACGTGGATGGTGTTTTTATACCCGCCAATCAAACTCGTTACAATATTGCACTAGCTGCTGGAGATATGTTTGATGTAATGGCAATCGGCTATGATTTGGCTTTGATCCAAGAATTGACCGATTCATTACTAAATGGTAGTAATGGTAATGGGCAACCTTGTTGCAATATGTTTAGTCTTATGGCTATCGTTCTGAGTGAGCCAGCTTTAGCAGGTTTCTGTGATACATTGAATAATGCAGGAATTTACTCAGGTGCAGATGTAACTAGCTTTGAAGATGTATTGACTGTTTTTAGTCCTTTTGTTGAAGATCAATTTTCTGTAGAAGCCATCGTTTATGTGTTTGACTTAATTAATGGAAATGGAACCTATATTTCTCCTGAATGTGGTGGAACAGCGAGTAATGACTTTGTTCCTTATGGCTTGAATGGTGGAGAACGATATACGTATCATGCAACAGCGACAGTGCTTGCTAATACCTGTTGTTCTAGTGCAACCGTTGCCCCTGAACTAAATCCAGGATTACACGGAACACTTATTGCAACCAATGAGAATACACCTAGCCCAGTTCTAGCTGTTAATGCTTCGCCAGATTTGCCAACAGTAGAGTATTTAATCACAAAAAGAAATGAGGCAGCATTAGATGCATTAGGGCAACCAGATACGACCCAAGGTGGTGGAGATGTTGTTATAGGAGCAGATGAAGATGGTATTTTTATGCCCATGGATAAAACACGTCATGGAGTAACACTTGTAGTGGGAGATACATTTGATATAACTGCAATTGGTTATGACTTAAGTGTTTGGCAGACGCTAGTCGATTCTATTTTAAATGGAATGCAAAATGGGCAACCTTGTTGTGATTTATTTTCACTTTTGGCAACAGCTTCAAACAAACCTTATCTAGCAGGTTTTTGTGATAGCATTGCTAATCTAGGAATTTCAGGTGCAGGAGATCTTAACAATATGGAAGAATTGCTGCCTATTTTTGAAGAACTGAATAATACTCAAATTTCTTTGAATTCATTAGTAGCTACTTTTGAGTTACTAAACAATAATGGAACCTATATTTCTCCTGATTGTGGAGGAACGGGTAGTAATAATTTTATTCCTTATGGTATTCACTTGGAAAAGCAATATGCTTATGTTGTTGATAATCCTTTGGTAGTGGAGAAGTTGAGTGAAGTTTCTTTGTTTATGTTATACCCAAATCCAGCCAATACTGATGCATTAAATGTTTATTTTACAACCAAAGAAGTAGTTGATTTGACGATTAATCTATTTGATGCTTTGGGACAACGTGTACACAGCCAAGTATTAGGGAATGTTTCGGGTGATTTTAACACCACAATTCCAGTTCATAATCTTGCGGCAGGAATGTACTATGTAGAGTTGACAGACGGACGAAACAATCAATTACTTAAGGTGATTTTTGAGTAATTACAATTTTTATAAAAGAAAATCAGAGTAGGCTGCTAGGAAACTGTTTTCTAGTAGCCTTTTAGGTATATAGATAAGGTAGTAAAAATTAGAATAAGTGTTATAATTGCAAATGGTTTGTAGGGGAAGAGAAGAATATATTCATCTTATATGGTGTAGCTTAAAAAGTTTGGAAGCAAGTTTAATTCACTATGATAGTGAGTAACTAACTTTGTAGATAACAATTTAAGGTTTTTATGATATTCAAAGTATATAAAAGTAAGTTTTTAATAAGATTTAGACAGTGGTACGATATTATTCTTGCCATAATCAAAGAATTCGAAATGAATTTGGCAGATCTTTTGTCGAAGTGCTTAAGCAACTGATTACTAGATTAATTGACCAAATAGTTAAAAGGATTGTAAAAAAATAAAAAAAAACTTATTTTTACGTTGGTGCTTATCAGTAATCGTTCAGAAAAATAGTAACTTAAATAGAAATTCTTTTTGATTGCTCCTCATCGAAAAAAAACGTTTTAACTCATTGTGGCGTTGGTTTTTTTCTTTGATTGGTACAAAAAACAATTTTTCTATGCTTTTGACTGTTCGTTTGCTTACCAAAAAATATACTTAAAAAATTAAATCTGAATTAACAATATAAAACAGGTTTAATCAATCGTTTATCAAAAAAAAACAAAAGAATGAAGAACAACAACTTGTTTTTGACTTTGTTGTCATTATTGTGTTTGGGATGGCTGAATGAAGCAAACGCACAATGTCCAAATTGTACCATTGTTTTACCTGCGGGAATTCCAGCGGATACAATTTTAGTTGATTCATTGCCTGCGGCATATAAAAATGCTTACTACGAGGAGTCAATGAGTTATCGTTTGCCTTATACAACAGATCCTTTAGCGGCTGTGGCTCCTCCTGGTACAAACGTGCCTCTTGGTGTGAATATTGATGATTTCACAATCCTTAGTGTAACGGGACTACCTCCAGGTTTGGCATGGGTAGGAGATCGCCCAACTCCAATGGTTTATGATGAAGCGCCTCCTCAAACTAGAGATGGATGTATTACGCTTTGTGGTACACCAGGTGCGGCAGGAACATTTATTGTTAATGTAAACTTGGGAATTCGAATCGCTGGCTTTGTTGTGCCTTCGCCTCCAATTCCATTAGAATTTATCGTGTTTCCTGATACAAACGCTTCTTTTACACTAGATACAGCAGCAGGTTGTGCTCCTTTTGGAGCAGTCATTAATAACTTAGTGCCTAGTAATGGGAACCCTGGGTTTTCTTATTCATGGGACTTTGGAAATGGAATGACATCTACTTTGGAGAATCCAGATACAGTATGGTATGATTTTAACATCACAAGAGATACTACTGTAGCAATTACACAACAAGTTATCATTGATACATTTCCTTATTTGTTAGAATCTATTGTTGTTGCTTCAGATCCTGGAAATAGTTGTAACGATGATGTTGGCTTTCCTCCCTTGGTTATTTCAGGAGCACCAGATATGTATATCATCATGATAGGTAATGGTGATACTGTTAATACAGACCCTAACTTTGCTCTAATTGGAAATACTCAGAACAATGAATACCCGAGAGATACAATGGTATTTCCTGGCCCAATTGAATTGGCAAATGGACAAACCTACAGTTTGGAAATTTGGGATGATGACAGTGCTTTGGGACCATTAGATAATGATGATCCTTGTGGAAGCGGTCCGGTTACCTTAGGCGCTTTTCTTGGAGCAGGAACACATACCTTGACGACTGGTTCAATGACAATAGAAGTAACCATATCTCATTATATTGATACAATTAATTACGTAGATAGCGTAATGGTGCAATATTGTAATGTAAGCGTTGATCAAATCAAGCAGGTTGATCGTTCTTTGACAGTTTATCCGAACCCTACATCAGAGGCTGTTAATGTTCAGTTTCAGTTGAATGGAGTGAACAAAGATGTAGATTTAGTTGTTAGTGATGTACTAGGAAAAACGGTCTATGCACAGCAAATGAAAAACTTTACAGGAACTTTTAATCAACCAATTGATTTGAGCCGACAAGCTAATGGGGTTTATATATTACAATTGCGTGTAGGAAGTGATGTCGTTTCTAGAAAGATAGTTCTTCAAAAATAAACACGAAGCTAGATGCCATAAAATTGGTATCGTATTTGCAAATATAAAATTAATAAACCATTCTAGATTAGGTTTTTAGGATGGTTTGTTTTTCGCCTTTTTTTTAATCAACCAAATGTTTAAACAATATATTTAATCAACCAATGAAAGTACACTTAACTGCCTTTTTGCTCTCTTTTTGTTTTCTTGGCTCAGCAGTAGCGCAAGATCCTGTAGAGATTATTGATAAAATGCGTGCTGCTATAAAAAAAATGAATAAATCATCTTTTGTATTACATTCCAAAGAACGATTTGGAGATAAGTATGTCTACAAGAAAATGAAATTTCATATACAAGAAAGCCCACGAAAAGTATACATGAAAGATTTGGATAAAGGGGTTGAACTATTGTATGTTGATGGTTGGAATAATAACAAGGGGTACATCAATCCAAATGGTTTTCCTTGGATTAATGTGAGTTTGAGTATTTATGATTCCAAAGTGGTCGCAGAGAATCACCACACGGTTGATGATGCAGGAATGGGATTTGTTAATATACTATTGGATGGATTTGAGTCAACAGCTAGAAAAGCAGGCAAGTCTAGAAGTGCTTTGTATGCTTACAAAGGGGAGGTTACTTATGATGGTAAAACCTGTTACAAATTGTATATTTATCCGCCAACAGAATTTAAGTATATTTCCTACACTACCGACAGAGATCAAAATCTAATGCAGCTTTCTAGAAGAATTGTTGCTTCTGATTTTTTGATCAAAGAGAGAAACAAGATATCTTATGCTAAAACAATAAAAAAAGGGACGACTTTAAGTGTACCGAGTAATTATGCAAAAAAGGTAATTGTTTATATCGACAAAAAAACTTACATGCCGATTGTGCAAATGTTGTATGATGAAAAAGGTTTATTTGAAAAATACGAATATAAAAATATAACGGCTTACCCTAAATTTGCCAGCAACGAATTTACAACAGATTGTTCTAGCTACGGTTTTTAAGAAGGACAATTTGTTAATCTAAGTTAGATATATTATCTTAATGGTTCTTACAAATGCTTTTTTGTGAGAACCATTTCTTTTTTTTAGGGTTTAATAAATAGCTGAAAAACTGTTTTGAACTTGTTGTTTTCACCAAAGGCAACAAATTTAAGAAGATCAACAATCAATCAATTACAATATCATGGATACAACAACAGAAACCAATACTAATTTAACAGCTGCGAAAGTGCAAACTATCTTGCAAGCTCAACGAGATTTTTTTGCTAGTAATGCTACCAAAGATTTAACGTTTAGAAAGGAGCAATTAGAAAAGTTAAAGAAAATGATTGTAGATAATGAAACTGCAATCATAGATGCTTTACACAAGGATTTAAGAAAACACGAGTTTGAGGCTTATGCTACTGAGATCGGATTTGTTTTGGTAGATATCAATGAGGCTATAAAAAAAATGAAATCTTGGGCTAAACCAAGAAAGGTGAAAACACCACCATTCCATTATATAGCAAGTAGCTATACAAAAGCAGACCCGTATGGCAATGTCTTGATAATAGCTCCATGGAATTATCCTGTTCAGTTGCTATTAGCTCCTTTAGTAGGGGCTATTGTAGCTGGTAATACAGCAATTTTAAAGCCTTCGGAATATGCCATGCATACATCTCGTTTGTTAACAAAATTGATTAACTCAACGTTCGATGCACAATATATTAAAATGATAGAGGGTGCTGTCCCTGAAACACAGTTGTTGCTAGAGCAAAAATTTGATTTTATCTTCTTTACAGGAAGTACTAATGTTGGTAAAATTGTTTATCAAGCAGCTGCAAAGCATTTGACTCCTGTTGCTTTAGAATTGGGAGGAAAAAGCCCTTGTATAGTAGATACCGATATTCATTTAGATTATACTGCCAAAAGAATTGTTTGGGGGAAGTTCATTAATATGGGGCAGACCTGTATTGCACCAGATTATTTGCTGGTAGATCATAAAATTAAGGATGCTCTCATTGCAAAAATGAAGTTTTACATCCATGAGTTTTTTGGTGAAAATCCTCAAGAGAGTGAAGCCTTAGGTCGAATTATTAATGAAAACCACTTTGATCGCTTGAGTAGCTATCTTAATGATGGCGACGTTATCGAGGGAGGTCAAACAGATCGAGCGGATAAGTATATAGCCCCTACCTTGATGGAAAACGTGGGATTAGAAACTGGGGTGATGCAAGATGAAATTTTTGGACCTATATTGCCAATAATTGAATATGGCAATCTACGAGAAGCGATTGATTTTGTTAATGATAAATCTAAACCATTAGCATTGTACATTTTTTCTAAAAATGATAAAAAAATTGATCGAATTTTAGAAGAAACTTCTGCTGGGGGAGTAACTATTAACGATACGTTGATGCATATTGCAAATGGGCATTTGCCATTTGGAGGAGTTGGAGATAGTGGAATAGGAGCATACCATGGGCAACATTCGTTTGACCTATTTTCGCATCAAAAAGCCGTGTTGCATCGCTCTTTCTTAATAGAAGAACCGATTCGCTATGCGCCTTATAAATTAAGTTTGAAATGGATTAAAAAGATTATGGATTGGGCATTATAAATAGAAACGTACTTAGCTCAACACAAAGGTTAAAAACGGATCTTTTAGATCGCAAATTTCCCTTAGTATTGTTTTAAAATCGGGGAAGTTTGCGATTTTTTTATAAAGTGTCATAATGAACGATGAATGAACCGTTAGATTTATAATAAAAAAGCCCCTGAAGATACTTTCTTCAAGGGCTTCAATGTAAATGAGAGGTTGATTAGCCATTTACCTTTTTGTGATCTGCTAAGAATTTAGCCAAACCAATATCTGTCAAAGGATGGTTCAATAATGCTAAAATAGCACTTAATGGACAAGTAACAACATCCGCTCCAATCTCTGCACATTTTACAATATGTAGAGGATTACGAATAGAAGCAGCTAAAACTTCTGTTTTGAATCCATAAAAGTTATAAATATGCACCACTTGGTCGATTAAGTCCATACCATCCCAAGAAATGTCATCCACACGTCCAATAAAAGGAGATAGGTAAGTTGCGCCTGCTTTAGCTGCTAAAATAGCTTGTCCAGCAGAGAAAACAAGTGTACAGTTGGTACGGATACCTTTGCTAGAAAAATGCTTGATGGCCTTGATTCCATCTTTAATCATTGGAACTTTAACAACAATATTAGGATGTAATGCAGCCAAAGCTTCTCCTTCCTTTACAATACCTTCAAAGTCGGTTGCAATAACTTCTGCACTAACATCTCCATCTACAATTTCGCAGATTTTTTTGTAATGCTCTAATACAGCTTCTTGACCACTAATACCTTCTTTTGCCATCAGAGATGGATTGGTTGTAACACCATCTAAAATACCTAAGTCATGTGCTTCTTGAATTTGCGCTAAGTTGGCAGTATCAACAAAAAATTTCATTTTGATTTGTTTTTGTAAGTAGTATGAAAAGTATTGTAATCTGCTTGAGTTTGATTTAAACTACTACAGACAGTTTATTTTTTTGAACGATTGTTTTTATGCCCCAAAACTAATGGTTTTTTATTATTCACCCTAATTTTCGTTAAGTTTGTAGCCTAACAATTATTTATTCTATACAGCATGATCGAAAAGAGCAAACCAAAGAAGCGTAAAAAGGAGGCAATTTATGAGGCAGCCGCACAATTATTTAGAGAAAAAGGCTACAAAGCTGCATCCATGAGAGATTTAGCCGAGCGAGTAGATTTAAAAGTCTCTAGTTTGTACAGCCATATTGGTTCCAAAGAAGAGTTGCTACAAAAGATCTGTTTTGACAATGCTAAGTTGTTCGTTGAAGGGATGAATGAGATTGAATGTCAACCCATCACTACAATAGAAAAAATAAAAGCGTTAATTGCTTTGCACGTTGATATAGCTGTTAAAAATCCTACTTCTGTAACGGTTTTTAATGATGAGTGGAAGCATTTGGCAAATGAAGGGAAAGACTCTAACTTAAAGACTTTTTTAACACTTCGAAAAGATTATGAAAATCGTTTTCAACAAATAATAATTAAAGGGATTGAAGCTGGTGAATTAAAAAATATCAATTCAAACATAGCTTTATATACAATATTAACTTCGGTGCGTTGGTTGCACTATTGGTACAAACCAACTCGAAGTATTCAGCCAGAGTTGTTGAAGAAACAAATAGCCAATTTGCTTTTAGACGGCGTTGCTATTTGAGAAAATAGTTAATAGGATGGTCTAGCCATGTATTAATTTATAAAGAAGTACAATCGAAAAGGGCAAAACATATTTACTTGTTGATTGAAACGTACATTGTTGATTTTTTTTACCAAAAGCCTTAAGGGCTAATAAACTTGTTTTTGGCGTTTTTTAGTTCTTATAGGATAAAAAGTGCTTTTTAAGAACCCTGTTTTATATATTAATGTCTGTTTAATGCTTGATTTTTACACGAAAAAAAACTATTTTGAGATTTATTTTTAAGTAAAAACCTCATTTTAAACGTACAAAAGTATCAATTTAGGTGTCTTGTAATACTCTTTGGATATTCCTTCTAAAGAACTCTACAAGAAACTATGTCATTGGTATTTTAAATTAAACAGACAATATGAATAAAATACAACAATTTGTTATTTGGGCAATATGCTCAATGACTATTTTTTCTCAATCCTCGCAAGCACAAGTCCTGTACTCCGAAGATTTTGAAGGAACGGGAGGTATAATGCCAAGTGGATTGACAATCATTGACAATGATGGAAATGCTAACGCTAATGTAGCCACTTTTGATCAATGGACACTTTCTGGCAGTACTGAAACAGGAGCAGTAGTAGATTCGGTTGCTGCTGTAACTTCTTGGTTGGATCCAGCGGGTGCAAGTGATGATTGGTTAATTACACCACAAGTATCTGGGATTACTTCGGCAACTAGTTTGGCTTGGGAAGCAGTGGCAAGAGATCCTAATTTTGCAGATGGTTATGAAGTATGGGTAACTTCAACAATAGCAGGAGCAAGCCCTGTTATTAGCGATTTTACGACAGGTGGTACAATGGTATTTAACATTGCAGCAGAAGATACATCTTTTGTATCGCATATGATAAGTTTATCTTCTTTTGCAGGGCAGAGTATCTATGTAGGTTTTCGCAATAATTCTTTTGATAAGTTTATCTTAGAAATTGATGATATTGTTATTGAGAACAATGCTACTGTTACATTAAGTACAACGAATACGACTACGAATGCGAGCTGTAATGGTTCTGATGGTACGGCCACTTCTAACCCTTCAGGAGGTATAGCGCCTTATTCTTTTTTATGGGACGCAAATGCCAATAATCAAACAACGGCAACGGCAACGGGTTTAGCGGCAGGTACATATATGTTTACTTACACAGATGCAAATGGCGCATCAGATACGAGCAGTGTCGTTATTGCTAGCGATGGGGTTGTTATATATTCTGAAGATTTTGAAGGTACAGGAGGTGTAATGCCAAGTGGATTGACAATTATTGATAATGATGGAAATGCTAATGCTAATGTAGCCACTTTTGATCAATGGACACTTTCTGGTAGCACCGAAACAGGGGCTATAGTAGATTCTGTTGCTGCCGTAACTTCTTGGTTAGATCCTGCAGGTACAAGTGATGATTGGTTAATTACGCCACAAATATCTGGTGTTGTTTCTGGGGCTAATTTGTCATGGGAGGCAGTAGCAAGAGATCCTAGTTTTGCAGATGGTTATGAAGTATGGGTGACTTCAACAATAGCAGGAGCGAGCCCTGTTATTAGCGACTTTACGACAGGAGGTACAATGGTATTTAATATTGCTGCGGAAGATACTTCTTTTGTTTCACGCACTGTAAGTTTGACAGCATTCGCAGGACAAGATATTTATGTAGCTTTCCGTAACAATTCTTCAGATAAATTTATTTTGGAAATTGATGATATTGTTGTCGCCAACCCATGTGTAACGGTTCAATTGACAACAACAAATACAACTACAGATGCTAGTTGTGGAGGAACAGACGGAACAGCTACCTCTGTGCCATCTGGTGGTGCAGCGCCTTATACTTTCTTGTGGGATGCCAACGCAGGCAACCAAACAACAGCAACAGCAACAGGTTTAGCAGCTGGTACGTACATGTTTACTTATACAGATGCCAACGGTATTTCTGCGACAAGTAGTGTTGTTATTTCTAACCCTAATGCTCCAGTTGGATCTGCTTCTGTTACTTCTAACTACAATGGAGCGGATATAAGCTGTAATGGTTTGTCTGATGGAGAAGCAACGGTAACAGCAACGGGAGGTACAGGAGTATATACTTACCAATGGGATGCTAATGCCAATAATCAAACGACAGCAACAGCAACAGGTTTGTCAGCTGGAATGTACATGGTAACAACGACAGATGCTTTGAGTTGTTTGACAATTGATACGGTTGTTGTTACAGAACCAGGAGTACTTGTTGCGAGTATAGGAACACCTGTAAATGTATCTTGTAATGGTGGTAACGATGGATCTATTACAACTTCAGTATCAGGTGGAACAAGTCCATATACTTATGCATGGAGTAATAGTGCCACTACATCGGACTTATTAGCATTGTCAGCAGGTACTTATTCTGGTACAATTACAGATGCGAATGGTTGTACAGACGTTGCAGGAGGAACTATAACAGAACCAATGTTGCTTGTTGCATCTATTTTAGATAATGGTGATGGTACTGCTACGGCTTCTGCTACAGGTGGCGTAGGTGGGTATACTTACCAATGGGATGCTGCTGCTAACAACCAAACTACGGCTACCGCTACTGGTTTGACAAACAACACAACATATGGCGTAACGGTAACAGATGCGAATGGTTGTACTAGTGATACTACTGTTACAGTAACTATTGTTGGGGTTGAAGGTATTGCTAATTTGAATAATTTGAGTATGTATCCTAATCCAGCAAATGCTAATGTATTTGTTGACTTAGACCTAGAAAAAAGCTCTGATGTTACTATTCGTGTTATGAATACAATGGGACAAACCGTTTTAGAGAAACAATTGGGTACTGTAGTGTCAAGACGCATTGAGCTGAGTACAAAAGACTTGACAACAGGTGTTTACATGGTACAGTTTGTTATTGGTGAGCAGTCAATCACGGAACGATTGGTTGTAAATAAAAAATAACTAATAAATAACAGATATCACCTGTTTTTGTAAAATAAAAGGGCTCTTGGAAGATTAAATTCCAAGAGCCTTTTGTATTCTTATGAATAGAACTTTCGTCAGTATTCGGTTAGTTTTTGATAATTCGAAATGTTTGTTGAGTGCTCTTTGTTTGGATTTTAATGAGATATACGCCTTTAGGACCTTCGAGTTGTATTTCTGTTTCTGAAACATTGTTGAACTTCTTTTCAAAAAGAACTTGCCCAACTAAATTCATTACTTGAATGGCTGCTTTGGGATAGACTGTTCCCAAGTTTATGTTGACTAGGTTGGAGGTAGGATTGGGAGAAATCGTTGCCCCTGATATAATTGAAACAGTTTGAAAACTATTGATAAGGGTGCAATTGTTGCTAAAATAAGCCCCCGCATCTATATCAGCCCAATTGTTGGCAGAAAAAGTAGAATCATCTACTTGAATGCAAGTTAGATTTGGATTGTTGGTTGCATTGAATAGCATGAAGTTAGTGTTGTTGCCATTTTTTACATCCAAATCTAGAAGTTGATTGTTGTAACAGTTTAAAATAACTAGGTCAGTATTTTGACTCATATCCAAACTACTGAGTTGATTGTTGTAGCAGTTTAAATTTGTTAAATCAGCATTCTGACTTAGATCTAGTGTTGTTAGTTGATTGTGGTCACAATCAAGTCTTCTCAACGCTGTATTTTGGTGGAGATCTAGATTTGCCAATTGATTATGATCGCATTTGAATTTACTTAAATTGGTGTTTTGGCTAATGTCTAAATTTGTCAATTGGTTGTAAGAACATTTTAGTTCAATCAAATTGGTGTTTTGAACAAGATTTATATTCGTTAGTTGATTGTTGTCACAGTCTAAATGCGTAAGATTAATATTTTGACTTAAGTCTAAGCCACTTAGTTGGTTACTATAACATTCTAACTCTGTTAAATTAATAAAGGTCTCTATGCCTGTTAGATCGGTTATATTTAAATTGTAGCAATCTATTTTCCCATTAAATGCATTGGCTTCACTAACTTGTATTTCTGTGTCATTATTGGTGTTAATATTACTATTAGCCACTAAATAGGCTTTGAAATTGGCATCAGGAATATTGACATTTTGTGCATTCAAGGGGGAATAAGCAACTGTAAAATACAAGGCAAAAACGCCAATTGTTTTGGATAGTTTCATTTCTATGATTTTAGATATTTTTAAGATTTTTGATGAACAAATATACCATAATCATAGGGAAAAGAGGTATTATAATTAAGCTTTAACCTATCCAGTTAATGGATAGGTGTGCTTAAATGAAAATAGTTTGTAAGCCTTTGTACAGCGTACGTTGATGTGATTATTTGATATTGAAGTTAAGCGGGTTGACATGAATAGGAATCCGTTCTCCTTGGCAATGTACTTTTACATTAATAAAAATATATTTATCTCCTTTTTCTGCTTGCTGGACAGAGGCTTGTATCGGAGGTGAAAAGGTAGCACAGGTGCCTTTGTAGATGGCGATGTCTTTTGTAAGAGAAATGTGGTACAACGTATAGTGAGATACGGCACAGGAATGATTGGTAGTATCTATATGTAAACCATCGTATTTCGAAAATTCATGAGAAAAAATGGAGCCACTTGTTTGTCCATTTAAAGTAACGACAGGAATGACCCGATAAGCAAAAGACGAACAAAACAGAAGAATGAATATTCCAATACCTATTTTCCAGAAATATGTTAAACTGCTCATAGTATGGTGTTTTTATGATAAAATATTGAACAGAACTATTAGGAGGTTGGGTGGGAGTGACTTAAGGAGGGAGATTGAGCATGAGAATTGGTTGGTTTAAGAATGATTGGGCAATTGTTGATGTAGACATTGCCAATGTATTTATAACTGTTTCTTAAGAGAAATTATTGTATTGTTAAAGAATTATCAACTCTTAAGGATTGTTCACTATTTCTTTTTTTTATTCAAAAAGTAAAAAATAGCAACTTATTGTATTTAAATAACTGTATATTATACTTGGTATTTTTTTAAAATAATACGCTACAAAACAAAAAAAGCGAACAGTTGTTCGTATATTTGGAGAAACAAAATAATCGTCTAGTACTATGTCAAAAACCAAAACACCAACTAAAAGAACCAAAACGATTTCAAAACCAATGAGTAAGGTGACTAAAAAAACTTTAGAAGAAGCGTTTCGTTTGATGGCTACTGCTAAAACAATGGCCGAAACCTATGAAGCAAATGTTAAAGTTGCCTCTAAGTACGTGCATGCAACTTCTAGAGGACACGAAGCAATTCAATTAGCATTAGGGTTGCAATTAAAATCGCAAGATTTTGTAGCACCTTATTATCGAGACGATTCTATTTTATTGGGAATTGGTATGACTCCTTATGAGTTAATGCTACAGGTATTGGCCAAACGAGATGATCCATTCTCAGGAGGAAGAACTTATTATTCTCATCCTAGTTTGAAAGATGATGATAAGCCTAAAATTCCACATCAATCTTCTGCTACAGGGATGCAAGCCATTCCAACGACAGGGGTAGCAATGGGAGTGCAGTATAAAGAAAATCAAAATTTAGTGGAGGACACCAAGGATGTAGAGAAACCGATTGTTGTTTGTTCTTTGGGAGATGCTTCAGTAACAGAAGGTGAAGTTTCTGAGGCGTTCCAAATGGCAGCATTAAAACAATTGCCGATTCTTTATTTGGTACAAGATAACGATTGGGATATTTCGGCAAGTGCCGATGAAATCCGTGCGCAGAATGCTTATGAGTTTATACAAGGATTTAAGGGAATAGAGGCTATTAGCATTAATGGCAATGACTTTATAGAATGTTATACGGCATTAAAAGAAGTTATTACAAAAATAAGAAAAGAGCGTCGCCCATTTTTGGTACATGCCAAAGTACCCTTGCTAAACCACCACACATCAGGTGTTCGAATGGAGTGGTATAGAGATGATTTAGAGGAACATAAAACTCGTGATCCTTATCCGATTATGATTCAACAGCTGCTAGACGCTGGTTTTACAGAAAAGAAAATCTCAGCGATCGAAGAAGAGGTAAAAGAGGTTGTTTTGGCAGATTTTGAGCGAGCATTAGCCGCTGAAGATCCTCGTCCTGAAGATTTATTGACGCATGATTTTGCACCAACAACGGTTACAGAGGAGACTGGAATTAGACAACCAGATGGGGCAGAGGCAACGGTAATGGTAGATAGTGCTTTGACAGCAGTAGAAGAATTGATGCGCAAGCACCCTGAATGTCTGCTGTATGGCCAAGATGTAGGCGGACGATTGGGCGGTGTATTTCGTGAGGCAGCTACCTTGGCTCAAAAATTTGGAGATGGTCGAGTGTTTAATACCCCTATTCAGGAGGCATTTATTATTGGTTCAACAGTAGGTATGTCCGCAGTAGGCTTGAAGCCAATTGTTGAGGTACAATTTGCAGATTATATTTGGCCTGGTCTAAATCAATTGTTTACAGAGGTGAGCCGTTCTTGTTATTTATCCAATGGAAAATGGCCTGTTAGCATGATTTTAAGAGTGCCAATTGGTGCTTATGGCAGCGGTGGACCTTATCACTCTTCTAGTGTAGAATCTGTTGTCGCTAATATCAAAGGAGTCAAAATTGCTTACCCTAGTAATGGGGCAGACTTAAAAGGATTGATGAAAGCGGCTTATTATGATCCTAACCCTGTGGTTATTTTTGAACACAAAGGACTTTATTGGTCTAAAGTAAAGGGAACAGAAACCGCACGAACGGTACTACCTGATGAAAACTATATGATTCCATTTGGACAGGCAGCGATAACTGTACAAGCAGATGCTGAACAGGTTGAAAAGGGAAAGTCTATTGCTGTTGTTACTTATGGTATGGGGGTACACTGGGCATTGAATGCAGCAAAGAATTTGGATGGTCGTGTTGAAATTATTGATTTACGGACATTGTATCCATTAGATACAGCTACTATTTTTGATGCAGTTAAAAAACATGGTAGGTGTTTGGTGGTAACAGAAGAGGCTGTTAATTGTACCTTTGCTCAAAGTGTTGCTGCTAGAATCCAAGAGAATTGCTTTGAATATTTGGATGCTCCTGTGCGAACACTCGGTTCAATTGACGTTCCTGCAATTCCATTAAACCAAGTTTTAGAAAAAACAATGTTGCCGTCTACTCAAAAAGTAGAGGACGCTATTCTCAACTTGTTAGAATATTAGATTAAAACTAGTTGGAGACTTTTATAGCGTGGTTTTAAACCAAAAGGGTTTAAAATAAAATTGGAGAAACAACCAATTTAATATTGAAATAAAAAGAAATGAACAGAATGCTAATTTAGTGATTTAAATCATTTTAGGACTTACGAAATGTCTTTTTTTCTTAGTTAGAATAAAGGTAATATTGCATTATAAGAAATATTTAATCATGCTTAATTACTAATAACATTATGAAAAAAATACTCGTTCCATTCAATTTTTCAGTTTCATCAAGTTGGGGCTTTTGTTATGCTTATGAATTAGCGGCATCTATTGGTGCTGAGATTATTGTAGTGAATATGTATACGGCTGCTATGGAGTCTACTTATTCCTTAGAAAAACTGCAAGCTAACGCACACAAAAGAAAGCTAGAAATCTTAGAACATTTAAAAGCAGCAACGCAGTATCCGACAGCTTCTCAATCTGTAAAAGTGTCTTATGATATTGACTATGGTTTGAAGGATGATATTACTTTGTATGCCAAACGCCAAGATGTGGATTTGATTGTGATGGGAACGGATGGCAATGATAAAGTTTTGAATAAACTTTGGGGAAGCAATACAAGTGCTGTCATTAACAATGCACACTGTCCTGTATTGGCGATTCCTAATGGGACTAGTTTCAAGTCGGTAAAAACGATAGCGTATGCCACTAATTTTGATGAAAAAGACATAGAGTCAATCACGCAATTAGGGCGTGTTGCTGAGGCAACCAATGCAACTTTATTCTGTGTGCATGTCAATCTATTTAGCGAGGCTCCAAAGACCGAGGAGGCAGCAGTTTTTGAAACAAAATTACAAGCTAATCTACCTGATTTGCCAATCGTATTTCATGCTTGGAGTGCACATAATGTAGAAGATGGGTTGGAAATCTTTTGTCGTGTAAACCAAATAGATATGTTAGCTATGTTGACTCACAACCGTTCTACTTGGGACAAGTTGTTTGGAGAGCATAGTGTGACAAAATCAATGGCAATGCGGAATAAATTACCTTTGCTAGCGTTTCACGGATAAAATATTGTAGTATACGGAAGTTGATTTTTAAGATATAAAAACATAGGAACATCATGGATAGAATAATTGTACCGGTCGATTTTTCATCGGCTTCAAGTTGGGGCTTTTATTACGCCTATAATATAGCAAAGGAAATAGGATCAGAACTAGTTGTCGTTCATTTGTACTGGCCTCCTTATGTGGAGTCAACTTACCCAGTAGATATGATTCAAACGATTATTAACGAGAAAGAAACAGAGGTTCTAAAGCATCTAAAAGCAGCAACAAGACCTCCTTTGGGAGACAAAGATGATGTTGCAATACGTTACATCGTTCAGTCAGGCTCTGAAAATTCTATTGTAGACATTGCAACTGAAAATGAGGCTGATTTGATTGTGATGGGCACACATGGATCGGGGAAAGCGTTGGACAAGGTGTGGGGAACAAACACAGCTAATGTAATTGAAAGCGCAACTTGTCCTGTATTGGCGATTCCTATCGGAGCGGATTATAAAGGAGTTGGTAGCATTGCCTATGCTACAGATTTTGATGATAAAGACACTGAATTGTTGTTGCAATTGACTTTAATTGCGACGGCAATCAAAGCAAAAGTACATTGTGTGCATATCAATCAAGCCGATGCGCCTTATGATGATAAGAAAGAGGTTGCGTTTAGAACTTCTTTTCAAAAGAATTTTTCCAGTTTGCCTGTAACTTATTCGGTGTGGAGTGCCAACGAAATAGAAGATGGCTTGGAGACATTTTGTCGAGTCAATAAAATAGATGTGTTGGCGATGTTGACGCACAAGAAAAGTCTTTGGGGAAAAGTTTTTGGAGGGGCTAGTATTACTAAAAAAATGACAATGCAAACCAAATTACCATTGTTAGCATTTCATAAGTAATTGTCTAAGAATATAGCATTGCTGTTTTGTGTTCTGATCATCATTAGTTTACTTGAAAAACATACAGTTTTTGAAGACTACTGGAAATAAAAACTTAAAGCTTTGTAGTCCGCTAATAGTATGAAAATTAGCGGACTATTGGCTGTTATTATAAAAGCAAGATAGCAAGCTAATTGCGACTACTTGCGAATCAATGATTTTACAATTGAAAATTATTATTTAGAAAAAAAATCTATGCTATTATTAATACGGTATAGATTTCCTAAGTTACAAGATAAATGAAACCAACATTTCACACCTTAAAAGTTAAAGAAGTTCGCAAGGAAACGCGTGATTGCTGTTCTATTGCTTTTGAAATTCCTGAAGAATTAAAGCTAGCTTATGATTTTACGCAAGGGCAGTATTTGACCTTAAAAAAAGATATTAACAATGAAGATATTCGCCGTTCGTACAGCATATGCACAAGTCCGAATGACGATGAGTTGAGAGTGGCTGTGAAACAGGTGCATAATGGTAAATTCTCTACATTTGCCAATCATCAACTAAAAGCTGGTGATACTTTGGATGTAATGACACCAATGGGAAACTTTTATACAGAGTTGGATCCAAATCAAGAGAAGCACTATGTTGGTTTTGCCGCAGGTAGTGGTATTACGCCAATTATCTCGATTATGAAAACAGTTTTGGAAACCGAACCCAAGAGCCGTTTTACTTTGTTTTATGGAAATAAGAATACAGGTTCAATTATCTTTAAAGAGGAAATTGAAGCCTTAAAAAATAGCTACATGGAGCGTCTAGTAGTGCATTATTTTTTGAGTCGAGAAATGTTGGATGCTCCCTTGATGAATGGGCGTATTGATAAGGAAAAATGTGCTGCTATTTTTGATACTTTGTTGGATGTATCAGAGATTGACGATTGTTTTTCTTGTGGTCCTGAGTCTATGATTTTTGCTGTAAAAGATGCTTTGTTAGAACGTGACTTTGATGAAGCAAAAATTCACTTTGAACTATTTACGTCTCCCTTGGGTAAATTAGGAGTTGAAAAGAAAATTGAGGTGAAGGAGACCAACAAAGGAAAGTCCTCTCAAATAACTGTTAATTTGGATGGAAAGGCTTTTCAGTTTGATTTACCTTTTGGAACAGACAATTTGCTTGATGCAGCGTTGAAACAAGGTGCTGATTTGCCTTTTGCTTGTAAGGGGGGAGTTTGTTGTACATGCAAAGCAAAAATAAAAGAAGGGACAGTAGATATGGCGCTAAATTATGCTTTGGAAAAGGATGAAGTAGAAGCTGGTTTTATTTTAACTTGCCAAGCTTATCCAACGACAGATAAGGTAGTTATAGACTTTGACGAAGTCTAAACTTATCGTTGAATTTGGCGTTATAATTGTACTAAAATAGAGATACCAAAGATTGTTTGAAATTATTTTTTGAACAATAATTTGCGGTTTTAAATATAACTTATTATGGAAAATACTATTGAGAATTTAGAGGCAAAATTTCAAGCTAAAATAGATGCTGAAATTAAAATAGAACCAAAGGATTGGATGCCAGAAAAGTATCGCAAAACTTTGGTACGACAAATCTCACAGCATGCACATTCTGAAATTGTCGGAATGCTACCAGAAGGAAACTGGATTACAAGAGCTCCTTCTTTGCGTCGTAAAATTGGCTTGCTTGCCAAGGTTCAAGACGAAGGTGGGCACGGTTTGTACTTATATAGTGCTGCCGAAACTCTAGGAACATCTAGAGAGCAAATGTTTGAAGACTTAAATTCTGGAAAAGCAAAGTATTCTAGCATCTTTAATTATCCGACATTAACGTGGGCGGATATTGGGGCTGTTGGATGGTTGGTTGATGGAGCAGCGATTATGAACCAAGTAATGTTGACACGTGCCTCTTATGGTCCGTATGCTCGTGCGATGGTGCGTATTTGTAAGGAAGAAAGTTTTCACCAACGTCAAGGTTATGAAATAACAATGGCATTGGCACAAGGAACACCCGAACAGAAAGAAATGGCACAAGATGCTCTAAATCGTTGGTGGTGGCCTTCTTTGATGATGTTTGGTCCTAACGATGCCGACTCAACCCATTCAGCGCAATCTATGGCTTGGAAAATTAAGCGAAAATCTAACGATGAATTGCGTCAAGCTTTTGTAGATGCAACAGTGCCTCAAGCAGAATTTTTAGGCTTAACGATTCCTGACAAAGATTTAAAATGGAATGAGGAGCGTGGGCATTACGACTTTGGCGAAATCGATTGGGAAGAATTTTGGCAAGTTGTAAAAGGCGGTGGTCCTTGTAACAAGGATCGTTTAAAAGCTCGCAACAAAGCTTATAAAGAGGGTGCTTGGGTACGCGAAGCAGCCATGGCTCATGCTGAAAAACGTGCTGAAAGAAGAAAAAATAATTAACTATTAGGAACCACTAAAAATAAAACCATTATGTCTAAGAAAGATTGGCCTCTATGGGAGGTGTTTATCAGAAGTAAAGCGGGGTTGCACCACAAACATGCTGGAAGTTTGCATGCTGCTGATGAAGAAATGGCAATTGAAAACGCTCGTGATGTTTATACTCGTAGACAAGAAGGTGTGAGTATCTGGGTGGTAGAATCCAAGCATATTACAGCTTCTATACCAGACGATGGCGACATGCTGTTTGAAGCAGCTAAAACAAAACCGTATCGCCATCCTACATTCTATGAAATCCCAGATGAAATCGGACATATGTAGGAGGCTTTGATAAAAATAGGTCTATTTCTGAAATGATAACTTGTGTGTATAGTTGGTTGATTTTTAATGGAATTAGCTAAAGAGAGGAATGGATGGAAGTTATAAAAAATAATTAAACAACAATAGCTTGTGGAAAATAAAGAAGCTTTATTCGAATATGTATTGCGTATAGCTGATAATGCGCTAATTTTGGGACATCGTGTTTCTGAATGGTGTGGGCATGGTCCTAGTTTAGAAACCGATATTGGGTTGACCAATATTGCCTTGGATTTAGTAGGGCATGCTCGTGTTTTGTTGCAATATGCTGCACAGGTCGAAGGAAAAGGACGGTCAGAAGATGACTTGGCTTTCTTGCGTGATATTCGTGATTTTAAGAACGTTTTATTGGTCGAGCAGCCCAATGGAAATTTTGCCAATACAATCGCTCGTCAATTTTTATTCGATACCTTTAATTATCACTTTTTTGCTGCTCTAAGTAACAGCAAGAATGAAAAATTGGTCGCCATCGCCAAAAAATCAATTAAGGAATTAACATATCATTACCGATATAGTGCTGAATGGGTCATCCGCTTGGGAGATGGAACCGAAGAGAGCCATGAGAAAATGCAAGAGGCTTTAGACGATATTTGGGATTATGCTGGTGAATTGTTTGTGGCAGATGAGGTAGATGCTAAAATGCTTGAAGAGGGAATAGGAGTAGATTTGGAAGCCATCCGACCGCTTTGGGAGGAGCGTGTAAATGCGATTTTAAAAGAAGCTACATTAACACGTCCTAAAGATGGGTGGATTCAAAAAGGCGGCAAGCAAGGGAAACATACCGAACAAATGGGGCTTGTCTTAGCAGAAATGCAATGGATGCAGCGTGCCTATCCTGGTATGGAATGGTAGCAGCTTGCGTTTCAAAATCTTAGACTTACTATACAATAGCATGTCTAAGATTTTGAATTTGTGTTCTCTATAAAGGGATGTATCTACAAAGCCCCATTGACATTTTTCCACGCCAATGCTCCTGCTCCTAAAATAGCAGCGTGATGTTGAGGAACGGTAGAAACAAGTAGTTTTACTTTGTTTTGAAAGATATTGAGCATGTAGGCTTCCATATAATGTTTGGTGGGGGCTGCAATTAAGGCGCCCGAATTGGCTAAACCTCCGAATAAAATAATGGCTTCTGGACTCGTAATGGCAACCGTATTAGCTAAGCTGTAGCCTAATTGTTGGGCTGTATAATCAAAAATTTCCAACGCTAATGCATCTCCTTTTTCTGCACATTCGGCGATGATTCTTGAGCTAATACGCTCTTGTTCTTGTAGCAAGCTTTTTCCTTCATAGTGTTCTAAACGCTCTTTGGCTGTGCGAACAATTCCCGTGGCAGAAGCATAGGTTTCTAAGCAACCTTTTCGACTACAGCCACAAAGTCTTCCATCTCGTTCTATAATGGTATGTCCTAACTCTCCTGCAAAAGCATCGTGTCCATAGATCAGTTCGCCATTAACAACAAAACCACTTCCCAAGCCAGTTCCTAAAGTAACAACAACAAAGTCTTTCATGCCTTTAGCGGCTCCAAATAGCATTTCTCCTATAGCGGCAGCATTGGCATCGTTGGTAATCCAAACAGGCAAATCAAAATGCGTTTGAAACATTTTTTGTAGAGGAACAATGCCTTTCCATATCAAATTAGGAGCATGTTCTATTGTGCCGTTAAAATAATTTCCATTGGGAGCGCCAACTCCCATTCCTACTAATTCAAACTGGGGGTGTAGTTGAAGATCTTCTTTAATGTCTAACGCTAATTTGGCAACAAAGTCATTCGGATTCGTATAGTCCTTTGTTCGAATATTACCTTCCAACTGGACTTGCCCTTGCTCGTCAATGATGCCCCAAACGGTATTGGTTCCTCCTATATCAATTCCTACAGATACTTTCAATTTATTATTTCTTTATTTTATTATGAATTGTATTAACATCAACTAAAGCCGCAGAACCATACCAAGGGTGAAGTTCCATTACCAAGCTACCTGATTGTATGGCCGGATCTGTATTGGTTAACATTTCTGCTTCTTCGATAGTTTTTACATTAAAAATATAAATGCCCCGCAGCTCTCCATCGTCCAAAAAAGGTCCTGCAACAACTAGTTTCCCTTCCTCTGCTAGTTTTCCTATATTTTCGAGATGTTTGGTTTGTAATCGTTTAGCTTCTTCAGGGTCTTCAGGTCTATTCGGTCCTTTTTTTAGAAACGCCATAACATATTGACGCATTCCATAGGCATCAGCTCCTAATCGTTGTGCGAGTAAGCTATCGTAACCTGTTTCGGGTTGTTTATCTACGATAGTTGTCTCTGATTCTATTGTTTTTTGAGCCTGTTCGTTATTGGCACAAGAATACAGAAAATAGACTACAATTACGATAAATAGGAAAGCTGTTTTTTTGTTTAACATACTTGTTGTTTCTTGGTACTCTAGTAGTAAAATTCTTTCATTTTTACAGAGAATTACTGTAAGAGTATATGGTGTTTATAATAATTAAAGGTACAAAACAGACGGTCTAATTTCAAAACTTTAAATGCTATTTTGTAGATAGAGCAGGCAAGGCAATTTCAAATTGTACTTTGAAGGGATCACGTCGGTCTGTCCGTTTCCTATAATGGATATTTCCGTTATGATTGTCAATAATTTGGTGAATTAGATAGCCCCCGATTCCAGAGTGCCCTGTTTGCCCTGCATAATTTCCATAACCAATAAAATCTTCGAAAGAAAAGTTATTAGGAAACTCTTTTCCGTCGTTTTTATAAAGAATAATCACCTCTTGTTGATCAGAAGATAAGCCAACTCTAAATTGAATGGTATACTGCTTGTTGTTTTGCACAAAACCATGGCGTTTCGCATTGTCAATAAGGTTGGTGAAAACAGTTGTAAGTTGTGTTTTATCAATGAGGGTATAGATTGGGATTTCTCGCCCTTTGGCATCCTCCTCTACTTCAATCTGAATTCTAAAACTTGTTTCTTGCGTATAAAATTGTTGAATTTCTTCTAAAAAATCTTTAATTTTCGTTCGTTCTAGATTGAGTTTACTTCGATCCGCTTTGATAATATCTCCTGTTGAATCAAGGCTATTGATAGAATGAATGAGTATGGATTCTATTCGTTCTATCGTGGTGGCTAAGGTGTCAACAGTATCAATATCTTCGTCCTCAAAAACGGGAAACATGGGTTCTGAAAAATTAATTGGTGTTTGATCTTCCTCTTTGTCTTTTAGAAAATATTTTAAGTTTTTAATTTCTGTAAGAACAGCAGGCAATCGATTTCCTAATTCATGTTGCAAGGAAGAAATAATTTTATATTGTTCATTTTGAGCTCTTTGTTTGCCTAAATTTAAATCATTTCGAAGTTGCTCTACTTTTTCTTCCTCTTCTTGAAGCAAACGAACTTTTGTTTCTTTGATAATTGTCGCCTGTTCTTCTAAAGGGGGTAAATTGATTTGAAGCCCTTCAAAGTATTCTTCCGTAATCATGTTGTGTTGATAATCCATCTTATACATATTGAGTTGCTGTATAAAAAGATCATCGTGTAGTTGCAAAATGAGGTATTCAATTAAGAGGCGATCTTCGTCCACTCGAAAGGTCATGATGTCTTCATTAACCAATATAGGAGTACCTTGAAAAACAAAGTAACTTGTTCTCAATTTTCGACCAGATCGGTTGACCAATAAAATAGATTCATTAATCAGTTGACCAGCAACTTGCTGCACCTCATCAGTGTTGGGAATATTTTTAGGGTCAATTAGATAGTTGGTAATGGATTTACCCAAATTCTGAGGGCGTATGTAAGGAATATCTTGATAAGGTGTTTCGTCAAACCACAATGCTGGGCGTTCGGATCTAAAAATTTCTTTGAGCCGAATTAACTGTCCGTGCGCTTCTAACAATCGAAGTTGTGCAATAAAAGGAGAGGCGTAACGCTTGGCATCTAAATTATAATCGTTTAAGATAACTTGATGTAAAGGAATTGTAGAAACGCAAGCCTCCAGTTCTGGTGTGCAGTCGGTGTCTAAGTGATGAAAGACGGCCCGAATACATTCTACATGTTTGGGAGTTAATTCACGGTTTAGTTTGGATTGCGTTTTGACATCCAAGTTGGCACCGTTTATAAATAAAATTTGCTCTTTTCGCAAAGTAGTTTTATTTTTATTAATCACCAAAATACAGATGGGAATACCCGTAGAATGCAACAACCCATAAGGCAACGTGATAACAGCTTCTAATAAATCTCTACGAATAAGAAATTCTCTCAGTTTTCTATCTTCTTTATCATCTACTAGCGTATTAATTGGCATGATGGTAATTAAGCGCCCTTTGGTGTTTAATTTGGACAACATGAGTTGTATAAACAGGCTATTGCAAGGAATATGTGGTGTACTTACGTCAAAAGGAATAGAAGTATAGGACTGTTCTTTGATTTTTTCTGTTGGTGTATATTGACCAAAAGGAAAATGAGCAATGGCAATGTCTACTTTCAAATCTTCTTGTAAGTCATCTACTAAGGTGTTTCCATTACTGATTTGGGCTTGATAAGCTCCATTTGCCCATAAATTCATTTTACAGAGTGCCCAGATATGAATATTTTGTTCTTGAGCAAAAACATGCAAGTTGGGCTCTTTGTTTAGAAATGCAATCAAACTAGAACCTTGACCAGCAGTAGGATCGTAGACAGATTCGTTGGTTTGGGGATTGGCAAGTTCTACTAATAATTGATTAATTGTTTTGGGGGTCGTTCGTTTAATCCCAGTATTACTTGCTCGAAGTGCGGTTCTATACAAACTGTCGTTAAAGAAACTGCCAAATTCGGAAATAGAAATGGCTTTGGTTGAGAAATCTAAATCCTCCAATACTAGAATAACTTGAATGAGTAATTGTAGATTATTTTCTTCTTGTAAAGCGAGCCCCAACGGCGCAAAAATATTTTTGAGCGAAGTATTTCGCTTGGAAAATTGCGTTAGGGTAATAATTAGGTCGCGCATGGCTAACTCTGGATCATCAATAACTTTATTTCTAAAATTACTTGACCAAAGATAGTCTTCTGGCTCTGTTTCAATAAAATCAAAAACGTGCTCTTTTTGGAGGGCTAAAATTCGTTTGAAAAATACTAAAGAAAGTAAGACACTACTTGCGTTGTTGGCATCCCAAACACCTCGAAGGGAGTCTAAGGTCGAAAAAAAAACAGCTTCTAACTGTTGTGCATGCTCTCTGGTTTTGGTATCCATATTAAATACTGAGGGGCTAATTATATCTGTTTAATGTCGGTAGTTGGTATGATACAGCATATTAGTCAACTTATAGGTTTGATGTACCTAGTCGCGAACTACTGGATCAGAAAATTACAATAAATATACTAACATATTCTGAAAAGCTGTACTTTTAAACTTTTACTTCTATAATAGTCTATCGAAAGAACTTAGTAGAAGTAATTTTAAATTGTATTAACTTGATTATTAGTAAAATGGGTTTTGTTTGTTCCTGTGATAACATTTTAGTAATCAGTAAATAATAAAATTGATATGGAAAAACAGCCGAATAATCCACTTCATGGAAAAACGTTACTGAATATTTTGGAATACTTGGTTGAAATTTATGGCTGGGAGCACTTGGGATATAAAATCAATATCCGTTGTTTTAATCACGACCCTAGTATTAAATCTAGCTTAAAGTTTTTGCGTAAAACTCCTTGGGCGAGAAAAAAAGTAGAAGCTTTGTATATTCAGACAATTGAAAGGTAAAAAATGATAACAATGGAAAAATGTCCTTGTGGTAGCCAACAAACTTACTCTAATTGCTGCGCTCCTTTTTTAGAAGGGAGACAAAATGCACCAACAGCAGAAGCGTTGATGCGTTCAAGGTATACGGCACATGTAAAAGGGGAAATAGATTATATTATCCATACGGTTCACCCTGATAGAAGAGCAGACAGCGATCGAAAAACAATTGAAAGTTGGGCTAAAGAAGCCGATTGGAAAGGTCTGGAAATTCTTCAAAGAACACAGGGCTCAGAAAAAGATGACGTAGGGCGTGTTGTTTTTAAAGCACATTACAAATATCAAAATCTCCTGAAAGTACATACAGAAGATTCTTTGTTTAAGAGGGTCGAAGGAAAATGGTATTTTGTGGAAGGGGTAGAACCTAAGCGAATTTATACTAAAACTTCAAAAATTGGTCGCAATGATCCTTGTTCTTGTGGAAGTGGAAAGAAGTTTAAAAAATGTTGCGCGAAAAAGGGAGGCTTTTGAGTGAATTATTTTTGTTGAATTGCTGTTGTTTTCGGTACAGTAGTTTGTGATAATTATATTATTTTACTATCTTTTGCTACAAAATTGCAATAGTTTGTTGAAACCATACAGTAGCAGCGAACCGAACTATGCGAACGCACGTAACAAGGCTAGCTAAATGCAAAGCGCTCACGAAGTAACCAACGACCACGAAGTAGCAGCGAACCGAGCATAGCGAGCTCACGACCGTAGGGAGTAACAAACCCAGCTTACTGGCTCATGACCGAAGGGAGTAACTAAGCTAACTACTAAAATTAATAACCTAGAACTTTTAAAGATGACATTTATAGAAGCAATTCAGGCCGATTGGATTTTTTATGTAGTGAATATTTTAGTTTTTATTGTTGTTGTATTGGTAACTTGGTTGTATGTTCGAGGACAACAAATGGAGGCTATTGCTAAGTTACAAGCTCAACTTCAACAAATCCAATTGCAACAAAATGATAAACTGTTTTCTTTAGAAGATGAGTACAAGCTCAAAAAAGAACGTTTGCGGTTAATTATCAAAGATATGGAAGCACAATTGCAAGCTAAAGATGTCACCATGCTTCAATCTAGGAGAAATGAGTTGAGCAACGTTTTTGTGATGGAATATAGAGAAACGATGCATCGATATGCTCGTTTAGCAGATCAATATTATGAATTGCATCCGCCTAAATATCAAGAATTTGTGCGCAACTATATTTTCCCGTTTTTAGATACAAGTAGAAAAGTACTAGCGGCAACAAATGCGCCTGTTGTTATGTCTACTTTAGGTGAAACTACCCCCATCCAATACAGTTACAAAGACTTTGATTTTGCCTTTGATATGATTCGAAAACATCCCACGTTTAATTTCAAAAAAGAAATGATGGCGTACTTAAAGGCTTTGGGTTTTTCTAAAAAAGATTTGGATTAAAAGTAGGTGCTTGGAATTTAAAAATTGGAGAAGCAACCAAAAGTAATTTTAATCGCATGGGAATATCCACCAAACAAGCAGTCACAAAGGTTTTATATTGGCAACAAAAGACCATAATTATTTTGACTTTTATAATATTGGTATTTTGGGGACTTGTGATTAGTGATGTCATTTGGGGCTTTCAATATGACTATATCAAAACATACTACAGATCAACATTGTGTTATATCGTAGCCTGTTCCTTAGCAACATATACCAATTATCTCTTATACAAAAGTTGGAGTTCGTTAAAGAATTATCAAGAAAGTGAATATATAGCTGACTTGGAACTTGCCTTTAGAAAACAGCGTTATTTTTGGATGGTAGGTCCCCTTTTGCTGCTGTTTTTTCTGGTCGTTTTAATTGGCTCAATGATTTTTTCTTTCCTTGCAATTATTTGATTTAGTAGCAGGGCAGCTAACTATTTAAGCATAATGATACATTAATTTTCTAATAAGTAAGAGGTCAGAAAAAATAAGAACAAAAAATGGGATTATTTTTTTGCTAATCAAAGAAGAAAAAGGAAGGCTTAGCGAGCTAAGACAAGTTTTTCTGATGAAGAGTAGCACAAAAAGAAGGCTGTTTTACTTGCTATTATTACTTATAAATGGCGAATAATAATTTACTAGATGACAATACAATTCAGTCAGAGCATAAAAGCAGCTGTTTTGTTGAAATCAAACGAGTCGAAGTTTGGTTAAGCATATTATCTGCTCTAGGGTTTGTTATTGGCACATTACTTTGCCTGATTGGGCTTTCTATTTTTATAGATGACGACTGGTCTACGATCATAATTGTGCTAGAAATAATGGCATTTGTTCAGGGGTGCCTCTTTATTTACTGGAGTTATGTAACCTTTCAATATACAAGACAAGTAAAATGGTATCAACCAGAAAGCCTCTCTAACCGTATGGAGCATTTGTTGGAACAAAATAGCCATTTGTGGAGGGCAACAGCCTTGCTATTCTTAGGCTTGTTTGCCATGCTGATAGTAGCAGGAATAGGAGGTCTTTGGGGATAGTGAAAAAGAAGCCAATCAATGGGTGGATTGGCTTCTATCGATTAGGTATTTACAAGCTTTCAGGTGTTAAATGCCTGAAATGTGTAAAAGGATAATCGGCGCTTGCCTGATTAGGAGGCAAATGACCTACGTTGCCTTTTCGCATCCAATAAATGAAGCTAAGGATAATAAATCCTAAAAGGAACGTTCCTACTATCAAGGCAATGGGGGTGATAAAGAACTCCATAAGCAATGATTTTGAGGGATCAGATAAATGGGAATACGAAACTATACTATGAACTTGTTAGTAATTCGTTGATTTTTTGATAGTTATATAAAATTAAAACAAAAAAAGCAATTTTCATAGTAATAGCGAATTCTATTTTTATAAAATGTGAACATAAAGTCCTGAAAAAGAGCTGTGTTTGAAAGGTAGCAAGAGCACAAACTCTTTAGTGAGCCTTGTTTGAGTGCCTATTGAGATTGTTTTATGAAATGCTGAATTTATTTGATGAGAATAAAGAACAGGGAGGTTAGTAAAACATAAAAAGCACTGCTTTCTAAAAAAAAACAGTGCTTTGGGATATTTATATAGAATTATTTTTAGAATTCAGTCGCTTCTAATTCTTTTTCTTGACCTTTAAATGCTGCCATAGGTTTTAATCCTAATAATTCAAACATCATTTTATCTTGGTCTACATCTGGATTTGGTGTGGTTAATAATTTTTCACCAGCAAATATAGAGCTAGCACCTGCCATAAAGCACAACGCTTGTTCTGTAATAGGCATCTCTTGGCGTCCAGCAGAAAGGCGAACTTGAGATTTAGGCATGATAATTCTTGCAGTAGCAATCATTCGAACCATGTCCCAAACTGACACTCGTTCTTGATTTTCAAGAGGCGTACCTTTTACGGCAACTAATGCATTGACAGGAACAGATTCTGGATGTTTAGGAAGGTTAGCTAGAGTGTGTAGCATAATAATTCTGTCCTCTGCGGTTTCTCCCAACCCAATGATTCCACCACTACAAACATTTAGCCCTGTTTCTCTAACATGTTCTAAGGTATCCAAGCGATCTTGATATGTTCTAGTTGTAATGATTTCTGCGTAATGTCCTTCAGAAGTATCTAAGTTGTGGTTGTAAGCGTGTAAGCCAGCTTCTTTTAAGCGTTCGGCTTGCTCTTTGGTCAACATACCTAAAGTACAACATACCTCCATACCTAGAGAATTTACGCCTTTAACCATATCAATAACACGATCAAACTGCTTGTTGTCTTTTACATTTCTCCAAGCAGCTCCCATGCAGAATCGAGTAGAACCATTTTGACTCGCAATACTTGCTTTTGTCATTACTTCGTCTAATGTTAATAAACGTTCAGGTTCCAAGTCGGTATTATGATGAATCGATTGTGGACAATAGGAACAGTTTTCAGGACACCCACCTGTTTTAATTGACAAAAGAGTAGATACCTGCACTTCGCTAGGGTCGTTGTTTTCACGATGAATTGTAGCCGCTTCATAGATTAATTCTAAAATTGGCTTGTTGTAAATGGCTTCGATTTCTTCTCTTGTCCAGTCATTACGTAAACTCATAGTACTTATTTTAATTTGAAGGTTTGATGATTTGATGATTTGGATAGTTATTTACCCATAAACATTCAAATCCGTTAACTAAGACCATTGGTTAAAACATACGGTCTTGTCTAATTTTCATTATTTTATAAAAATCGTATCTTTTATTGATTAATATCGTCCATTAATTTTTTTTGGAACTCTATTAGATAGCATCATAACAATGTTTATTGAAAAGGTGCTTCCATCGATTTTTTCAACTTCGTCAGACAAAAGTAATTAATAAAATTCAACTTGCAACAAGTTTTTTCTTGATATTTTACTCATCTCGTTGAGACAGCAAATCTTTTAAAGGTAAGTTACCTGGAAAATAGTCGTGATACAAAATTCGTTGAGCTTGGACAATATGCCTTTCTGTATGATAAACTAAGATTTTGAGCATATCACCCAACTGTATGCTTACTAGTCCTAAGAAAGCTGCATAAACACGAGTTTTTTGCAAATTGATTAAACGAGCATCTTGAAGCATAGAATAGAGGGTATCTTGATTTGCTAAAAATTCTTGAACAATCGCTTTGCCTTCCAATTGGCTAGATGAAATACTTCTTGGATTATATTTAGAAGGCGATTCAATTTTGCTTTTCATTTGATTATCAAGATTAAGGCGAAACTTGCTAGCGTAATAATGTCCTAGCCATCCTCTAGTAAATTTTGCTTGTGGTTTGCTTTTTTTTGACTTTGAATTTTTAATAGCTTTGAGTGTTGCAGGAAAATAATAATCAGCAACATAGTTTAAGTGCAGCAAGCATTCTGCGATGCTCCATTTTTCTTCATGCTCTCGCCAATTCAATTGTTCCGAGCTCAAATTGGCAAAGTCTCTAGCAACAATTTCAGATAAACGTTGATTCAATCGCTCTAATTCTCGCAACAGTGTTATGGTCTGTACAGTTTTCGGCATAAATTTTTAGACTAGTATTAAAATATAATTCCTATTACTAATAAATACAAACCAGTACCCATTGCAACAAGTCCTGATGTTACTTTGTAAGGAGTAAGTCGTTCGTACATTTCTGCACTTTTAGCTCTTGCATCTTCACTTAGTTCATCCAATAATAAATCTTGAAGTACAGGATAACCTAAAAGAAATCCCATTACAATACAAGAGGCAACACAAGATATATATACAAGTCCCCAAATCAAACCTATTCTAAATGCTAGCGCAATATTTAGTAGTTTCAGAATGCCAAGAATAAGAGATGCAGCCCCAATTCCAGCTTCATAAGGTTTGATTTTTTTTATAAGATTGGCTGCGTCTGGAGATTTTTTGACAACAACAGATGCAGCGGCCAGCATTCCTGTGATAATTGCTAATAAGGGAAGGAGTAATCCACTCATGAGATAACATTATTTTAAGTTATAATAAGAAAATAATTAACAATAGTTCGTTGAAACCACGAAGTAGTAGCGCAGTTAACTAAAAGCGCAGCGCCCACGAAGTACCACATAGTGGCAGCGAAGCTAACTAAAAGCAAAGCGCTCACGAACTAATCAACGAACTACTAAATTAAGTAGTACGAGTAATAACGATTATTACAAAACGTAGTACCTACAATAAACCTATAATGAAGTTGTATGGTTCGCGACACGGTCTTTTTTCCTTTTATTAACATGATTAAAAAATCGAACAGTTCGCTTTTTATAAATTCTATGATCGTTTCGTGGCAATCGTTAATGGTTTCATTTTTAGAGCACAATAAAAGCCTACGCATAAAACAACACTATTCTGCTCTAAAAAGACCTCATATTTAAGCCCCAAATTACAAAATTATATACTGGAAGTTAGGAATAAACTATTTACTTTCCAATACTTAATGGATTAGAAATCTTTTCAAAAGATTTTTTTGAGCAATAAAATAGACCTAAAACGTTATAGACGTTATTTTTTAGATAAAAATGTCACTTTAAAAAAATAAGCTTCTATGATTATTTTAAAGAATAGATAGAAAAGGTTTAAATTTTTATGGCAAACTGTTTTTTTTATACTACTTTTGCGGCACATTTAAACCATTTTTGCGAGAAGATAGCCACTTTTAGTAATTCAAATAGTGTTGTATGTGCATTTTGAAGAATGAATTTAAAAATATAATACTATTTAAATGCGTGGGAAAAAGAACATTAAATTAGAAGTATGGCAAGAATAGTGGTCATCATTCCTGCTTACAACGAAGAAAATTCAGTGGGACGTGTTATTCAAGATATTCCAATGGATCTTGTTCAGGAAGTTATTGTGGTGAACAATAATTCGAATGATGAGACGGCAACGGTCGCAAAATCAGCAGGTGCAACAGTACTGCATGAGCAACAACAAGGATACGGTTTTGCTTGCCTAAAAGGAATCGATTATCTCAAAAAAATGGAGCAAAAACCAGATATTGTGGTTTTTCTGGATGCAGACTATTCAGATCATCCTGAGGAGCTACCACAAATAGTGGCACCAATTTTGAAAAGCGATGTAGAGATGGTTATTGGTTCAAGAGCGTTGGGAGACAAGGAACAAGGTTCGATGACTCCGCAACAAGTTTTTGGCAATTGGCTAGCAACAATGCTCATTAAATGGTTTTATGGAGTCGTTTATACCGACTTGGGACCCTTTAGAGCAATAAAATATGACAGACTGATAGACTTGAATATGTGTGATGAAACCTATGGTTGGACAGTAGAAATGCAAGTAAAGGCAGCAAAACAAGGACTTAAAACTACTGAAATTCCAGTCTCTTATCGAGTACGAGTAGGAAAATCTAAAATCTCAGGAACTATCAAAGGAACTATTTTAGCAGGTTATAAAATTATTACAACAATATTCAAATACAAATAAACGTGGAAATATTTATCATTGCGTTGTACGTGCTTCCCCTCATTTTTATCTTTCTTTATAGCTGTGTGCAATTGCACCTTGCCATTAGCTTTTGGTGGAGACGCCGAAAAGAGAATAACAATGCCGTAATGACGGACGATTTTGTGCCTACAGTAACGATTCAGCTACCTGTTTACAACGAATTGTACGTTGTAGAACGCCTTTTAGATGCTATTGTTTTGTTAGACTACCCTAAAGAAAAAGTAGAAATCCAAGTCTTGGACGATTCTACAGACGAGACAGTTCAAATTATTGCCAACAAAATCAAAGCGTTGGAGCCTTATGGGTGGAACATACAACATGTTCGCCGCCCAGAGCGAGTTGGCTTTAAAGCTGGTGCGCTTGCCTATGGTTTGACCATTTCTAAAGGTGAATTTGTGGCTGTATTTGATGCTGACTTTATCCCTCATGCAGATTTCTTGAAGCGCACAATTCCTTATTTTAAAAATGAGAAAATTGGTGTGGTTCAAACGCGTTGGGAACACATGAATAAAAACTATTCGTTTTTGACTCAAATGCAAGCTTTGGCATTGGATGCGCATTTTGTGGTAGAGCAAATGGGACGTAACATGTCAGGACACTTCATGAACTTTAATGGCACGGCTGGTCTTTGGAGACGTGCTTGTATTGAAGATGCAGGTGGTTGGTCTTCCGATACTTTGACAGAAGATTTGGATTTGAGTTACCGTGCTCAGCTAAAAGGTTGGGTATTCAAGTATTTGGGAGATGTAACAACTCCAGCAGAGTTGCCTGTGGCGATGAATGCCTTCAAAAGCCAACAGTTTAGATGGACAAAAGGAGCAGCAGAATGTGCTGTTAAGAATTTGCCTAGAGTTATGAAAGCCAAAGATTTAGGCTTTGTAGATAAGTTGCACGCTATTTCGCATTTGATGAATACGGGTATCTTTATTTGTATTTTGCTACTTTCTTTGAGCAGTATTCCTTTAGTTTGGGTACAACACGTTCATCAAGGAGATACCTCAATTTATAATGATATCTTGGGATATGCCGCTTTGGGATCGTTAAATATGATTATGGTTTCTCTATTTTTCTGGTTGTCTTATGAGCATACCAGAGGTGGATTTTCGATTAAAAACTTATTCTCTTTTGTCATTCGTTTTCCTTTCTTTTTAGCGTTATCAATGGGAATGGCATTGCACAATGCAATGGCAGCCTTTGAAGGATATATTGGTAAAAAAACACCTTTCGTTCGTACGCCTAAATTTAATTTGGAAGACAAAAAGCAAAAAGGTTGGGGAGCTAATAAATACCTATCTAAAGGAGTGAGCCCAATTGCTAAAGTAGAATTATTATTAGCTTTGCTATTCTTGTCAACAATTGTTGTTTCAGTTTCTTATGGAATAGTAGGTATGTTGCCATTCCATATCTTAGTGTTCATAGGATATACTATCATTAGTGGTTATTCTTTTGTACATGCCAGAATGATGGGATAGAAGAAAAGAACTTACAGAAGATTTTTATATAAAAAATACAATAAACACTAGCTTTTTTAAGGCTAGTGTTTATTTTTGCCCCTATGGGAACTAAAATGGCGCTGTATTGTTAAGTAAAGGGTCAAAAGAAGCCGTAAAATATTTTAGTCAGCTTCTGGATAATTACTTAAAATTTCAATCGAAAATTACTCAGAAAGAATAATTCCATTCTGAATACTTTTCTATAGAAGTATGTCTATTTAAGAAATGCTTGTAAAGTGCTATATTTCTTGGGTTATGATTTAAAACAATAAGAATGAACAACAAAAAACACACGATAACGGCAGCTCTACCGTATGCAAATGGAGCATTGCATTTAGGACATTTGGCAGGTGCTTATTTGCCAGCAGATATTTATGCACGCTTTCTACGGTTGCAAGGAAAAGACGTTGTGTTTATTTGTGGTTCAGACGAGCATGGTGCTGCGATTACAATTCGTGCCAAACAAGAAGGGAGAACACCACAAGATATTATAGATACTTACCACAATTTGAATAAGGAGACTTTTGAGCGTCTAGGAATTTCCTTTGATAAGTATCACCGTACTAGTGCTCCATTGCACCACGAAACGGCACAAGACTTTTTCAAGAAGTTGCTTGAAAAGGGAGGTGAGTTTGATGTTAAAGAGTCAGAGCAATATTACGACGAAGCTTTTGATCAATTCTTAGCCGATCGTTATATTATTGGGACTTGTCCTAAATGTAATCACACAGAAGCTTATGGCGATCAGTGCGAAAACTGTGGATCGACTTTGTCACCAACCGATTTGATCGAACCTCGCTCTACTATGAGTGGAAAAACACCAGTTCTAAGAAAAACAAAGCATTGGTACTTTAGATTGGATAAACACGGTGATTGGTTGAAAGAATGGGTTAAAACAGGAAAGGTAGATGGAGTGCAATTGCATGATCCCAAAACTTGGAAGTCACATGTAATTGGACAATGCAATTCTTGGTTGAATGATGGGGAAGGCTTGCAGCCTAGAGCAATTACTAGAGATTTGAGTTGGGGAATTCCTGTGCCTGTAGAAGGAGGAGAAGGGAAGGTGCTGTATGTTTGGTTTGATGCTCCAATAGGGTATATTTCTGCAACAAAGCAATGGGCTTTGGAGAATAATACGGACTGGGAGTCCTATTGGAAAGGAGATGATGTAGAGCTAGTGCATTTTATTGGAAAAGATAATATTGTTTTTCATTGCATTGTGTTCCCTGCCATGTTGCATGCTCATGGAGATTATGTATTGCCTAAAGCAGTTCCTGCCAATCAATTTTTGAACTTAGAAGGACGAAAATTTTCTAAATCTAAGGGCTGGGTAATTGAGCAGCATGAATATTTGAAAGATTTTGAAGCTTTCCCAAATAAGGAAGATGCCTTGCGTTATGCTTTGATTCGTACTTTGCCAGAAAACAAAGATGGTGATTTTAAGTGGGACGAATTTGTGGCATTGCATGATAATGAATTAGTGGCTAATTTAGGGAATTTAATCAACCGAGTCATTAACTTAACACATAGTTATTATAAAGGAGAGGTGCCCGCAGCAGATGCTTCCATATCTATCAAAGATGTAGAGGATGAAAAAACTATAACACTAGGGGATGCCTATAAAGTTTTGTTGTCTAAAGTAGCGCATTTAGAAACTTGTATTTTGAATTATGAGTTTAAAAATGGCGTGCAAGCTCTTATGGATATTTCTGCTTATGCTAATATTTTATTGCAGCGCAATGAACCTTGGAAAGTTTGGAAAACAGAGCCAGATTCGGATTTGGTGAAAGGCGTTATGAATTTAAGCTTACAGATTGCAACGGTCTTGAGCGTTGTGAGTCAACCGTTTTTGCCTTTTACAGCAGCTAAATTGAGAACCTTATTGGCTTTAGAACCATTACAGTCTGGTGATTTTGATGTGTTGAAACAAGTCTTGAAGCAAGGAGGGCATTTAATTCCTGGAGGACATAAAATTAATGCACCCGAATTGTTATTTGCTAAAATCAATGATAGAAAAGATAAATCTAGGTTAGCGTTGATTGAATTGCAAAAACAAAAATTGGAAGTGTTAAAAAAGAAAATGGAGGCATTAAAAGCACAAGCAGAAAAAGAGCCTGAGCAAGTAAAAGAAACGTGCGCATTTGATGATTTTACAAAAATAGATTTCCGAGTAGGAACTATTACTGCCGCAGAAAAAATTAAAAAAGCTAAGAAGTTACTTAAGCTGACCGTTGATTTAGGATTTGAGACTAGAACAGTTGTGTCTGGTATCGCGTTGCATTATGAACCTGAAGAGGTTATTGGGCAACAAGTGACTCTAGTTGCTAATTTGGCACCACGCAAAATGATGGGAATTGAGTCGCAAGGAATGATTCTAATGGCAGAAAATGAAGCGGGCAAGTTGATTTTTGTGGGACCTCAAGAAGCAGCAATTAACGGAGGTGTAGTCCGATAATATCGTAAACTTTTTTATAGTCTAACTGTTTAGTTAAGGAATGATTACTCTTTTGGAGTAGTCATTCTTGCTTAACATAAGTTGGGCAACACTCCAAAATACAGATTCCCGCAATGAAGAAAGTTTTTCTTGTTCTTATTAATTTATTCCTATTTAGCCAGATAATGTCGGCGCAATTATTGAAAGAATATGTACGCTCTTTTTCCTTAAGAAATAGCGATACGATTTTGATTGATTTGCAGATTCCCTATGAAATTATTGATTGGGATCGAAAAATTGTGCGGACATTCACGCAGATAGAATCTTTTAGTATGTCCGATGAGTTGCTACGAAAGTTGGCACATAAAGGACATTATAGTGTTCGAGGGAGACGAAAGAACGAAATTTTGAGGATTTATATGCCCAAAGTAGATCAGAGAATTACGGTAAAAGGAGAGGTGCTAACAGATCAAGTTATTGCTCAGATTTATGTGCCAGAAGGATTTCCTGTTCGAGTGATTTGCAATAGCAAAACTCCAACAGAGCAGTTGCAAGATTTATGGTTACAGCAAGAAGTGTTAACTCGTCGTTTGAATTACCCTATTCGCAGGGCTATTAATGCAGATTATTATGCAGAAGTAAGCTTTCAAGAAGGGCAAATTATTGAGGCAACTGAGATAAAAGGAACCAAACGTTTTATTGCTTTGACGGTACTTGCTGATGGTCAAGAATATAAAACAGTTAGCCGAATTGGACGCTTATATGATGTAGAAGAATTGGTTAATCAAGAAGTCGTTTTTGTAGCACATAGCTTTGCAAAAGAGCTAAGAAATCGTCCCAATGAAGGTATGGTTTTGATCCATGAAAATGAAATAGGTGATTTGGTGTTGATGCAAAAGTCAGATGTACCAGATTTTCTTTTTTCTGCGGGCTTGTAGTGATTAAAGAGATTCGGAATGGCATCTTTATTTTTTTACAACAATTGTTTCCCAGCCATCGTATTCTCCATCATATTTCTTTGCTAATACTTGCAAACTGGAGGTTTCAGCACTAATATTCTCCATATCAGGCAAGCCATTTTTCCAAATTTGGATACTATATAAATTTTCTCGTTCTTCTACTTTTTTATAGCCTTCGATTGTATAACCTAGTTGCTCAAGTTCAGATATACACTCTTTTAATTTTGTTTCATCATGAAACCAAAGCCAATGATCAATTCTTCTTTTTTCTGTTAATAGATCCCCTGCATCGTAAAGAGCTTTTACAACTTTCTTATTGTACATATAACCCAATATTTCTTCACTAGGGTATAAAAATTCAGTATAAGCCTTCCATTCAATGTCCTCTTTAATGGTGATCTGCGATTTAAAGCCAGGGTAATTTTTTTTATAAAATTTTTGAAGCTTTTTCTCTAAGTTCTTATCTGATTTGATATAATAATATCCTAATCTTTCATAATTATATGTAAAACTGCCAACATAGATAATTTCAAAATGCTTTTTTAATAAAGCTTCTAGTTTATCATTTATCTCATAAAGCGTTTGAAGCATCTCCTTGTCAGGAAACCCATCTTCTCTATTGCTTTTGTAAGTAACGCCTGTTATTAATAACTTAGAGTATTCTTTTAATGGAGCTTTTTCTATTAAGTCCATTCGCAATATTGTAGAACCGGGGTTGTCATCTTCGTAAGCTGCCATATAAGCATCCCAAGTTCCTTCATCATCTTGAGCAGATAGAAGAAATGTAGAAAAAAGGCATAAGACTGCAAGGAAAATAGTTTTCATAGGTTTAGATTTAGCAATAGTTCGTTGAAACCACGGAGTAGTGGCGAAGCTAATTAACGAACTACTAATTTAAGATAGACAGAATATTGTAACGATAAATTTTTTTAAGGATTCTCAGAGTTTAAATAAATCTGTTTTGCCTTCAATTCAAGAATATTTCATATTAGGTGTAAATGTAACAAGATTTTGAATTTTCCAAATCAAAATTTTAACAACTGGGCTCTTTAGAGGGATTTAAACATATAAAAAGGCAGCGAAAACAATTTCAACTGCCTAATATATGGATCGTTAACATTTTTTTAAAAAATAGCAGCGCTATAACAAATCTCCCATAGTATCAACATCAATAGAACCATGAGAGGCATTATAAATAGCTTTTCCCTCTTTGACTAGAATCATTTGAGGCGATTGATGCTCTATATTTAGTTGATCTGCAATAGCGTTCGACACATCTCTGTGGGCGATTAAATCCAAGTAATAAGCGTCAATATCCAAATCCCAAAAACGTTCTACACTCTTTTTAGCCATCAAACTAACAGAGCAACGTGTACTGTGCTTGAATAGGGCAACAGGTTGTTCATAAGAGGCTTTTAAAGCAGTTTCTAGATCATTAATATTGTTAAGCTCTTTCCATTTCATTGACTTATTGGTTTTAAATGCGATACGCTGTGATAAAAAGTTCTGATTTTCTTGATATAGTACTGTACTGACACCTAAGGAGTGTAGCAAGTTAATCAACGAAATACTACGATAAAGTATCTAGTAATAATTGAAATTCTGATTTGAATCAGAATGGATCTACTGTCTTTTATTAGACATTATTACGAATTAATTTGTATGGCTAAAAAATAGCATTTTCCAATTTCTCTGCGTTGAAAAAAGACTCAAAGCCCTACGAGTATGCTCGTTTTTTTCGCCTTGATAAATTGGAAAATCAGTATTTTTATTAAAAAATAAACAAGACACTATACAAAGATACGCAAGTATTTTTAATCTTTGTAAGCATAATTATAACAAAAATAAAATAGAAAGGTTTTATAAAATTATTAGAGCGAAAATGGATTACGTTGAAATTGGACGTTTTAGAAAACCACATGGTTTAAACGGTGAAATCAAAGGAGATATTGATGAGCGTTTTTGGAATGATGTGGCAGATGTAGAGGCATTTTTTGTTGAAATTAAGGGCGAAAAAACACCTTATTTTATTGAGTATTTGAGAGGGAAAGGAACCCTGATTTTTAAGTTTGAAGATATTGATACCAAAGAAGCGGCAAGCCTATTCACTAGTCAGCCGTTATATTTGCGTCGAGACGATATTTCTTTGACAGAAGAAGAAATCAATGACACAGGATTAGAATTTGGCTATTTAGAAGGCTATGAGTTGCACTTAGAAGCTATTGGGAAAGCTGGAGTTATAAAATATGTCGATGAGTATCCTCAGCAAGAAATGGCAACTGTGCACGATGGTGAAAAAGAAATTTTAGTCCCTCTGAGAGCAGCTTGGATTATCTCTGTTGATAAAAGTGAGAAAGTTGTCATCATGGATTTACCAGAAGGGTTGTTAGATATTTAAGAACAGAATGGTTTTTAATTTCTATATGTGAAATTTTATATTGCTAATGATTGAAATGACTAAAAACAAATGACGCTATTTACCTTGAGTTTAATTTGGATTGGAACCTCCTCTTTGTATTCTTTTGTAAGAATGGGGTGGGACAAACAAAAAGCAAATCAAAAAGAATGGCGAACTTCTGAAAAACACTTCTTTATTGCTGCTGCGGTTGGAGGAAGTCTAGGGGTATTGTTAGGCATGCAGGTTTGGAGGCATAAAACGCAAAAATGGGCGTTTAAATTGCCTATTTATGGTATTGTTACCATTCAATTAATACTATTGTATTTCTATTGGTTTGTATGGCAATAAAAAATTAGGCGATATAACGTTATAGTTGGTTATATCGCCTAGAGTAAAAATCACCTATTCTATTGAATAGGATTTCCTTGGTCGTCAATCATATTACCTTCAATACTCCAAGCAAAATCTAAGGTGACGGTGCTTTTAAAGTAAGGAGCTTGCATATCAACATATTGATCGGCAACATAGCCCGCACCACCTTGTACGGTAGCCTGTATATGACAGCTCATGCAGTTGGTTTGCATACCCCAGTTGTTTAAATTACCTTGAATTTTGGCATAATCTGGACCATAGGTATCTGAGATGACTTGATTACCATGTGTAAATTGGCTACTAGAAAAACCAGCTTCTAAATAAGGGTTGTAAGCATAAACAGAAGTTACATCTTGATTGGAACCCCCTGTGTCTGGCTGTGCTTTTTGCACCATATTATAAGCAACAGCCATTGCGTAATGATTTGCTGCGGCATCTAATCCCGCATTAGTTCTAAGCCCTGCAATCAAAGGAGAACTTGGTGTCTGTGGTTGATCTGCATTTTCAGACCACCAGAAAGTTTGCCAAGTCCAACGAACGTTTTCTTTAGAAGTCACATGCATACCAACTAAAATAGCATAGTTCCCTTTTTGAGGGTTTTCACCAGGCAATTGAGGATTGTTTTTAATTTCAGCAGCTTGTGTAGAGTCTATTCTAAAATGAATAAAGTCATTGATCGAATAGATACGATTGGCAACATCCGTTTGACCATCGATCGTAACTTCTACTGTGTTTCCCCAATCAGAGGGTCCCCAAGAGCGTTCATTGTTACCACCTTCACCGGGCCAGACTTGCAAAACATAGTTCCCAGTAGCAGGATTAATCGTATCTAGGGTAGAGAACACTGGTTTTAAGGCAATGCCACCCAACGGAAATTCTGGAATAGCAGCCAGCTCACCTTCTTTTTTATAACTTTCTAAAACAGATTTATAAAACAGCTTCTTTTCGTAAAGATGTTCTGCGGCTGCGGGATCGTATTTTACAAAACCAAGCACACTAGCATCTGAAGGGTCCATTTTGTTGCTTCCATGTGTAAATTGGTTGAAATGCGTCAGTTTACCTCTATTGCGTTTTACATGGATTAATTGCGCATCCGAATTTTTATTTTTTAAGTTATACGCATTGATAATGTCTTCTGGAGTGTACCAAGTTTCAAAACGCCTTAATGGTTGATTATCGTGCATTTCGGAGGTTATTTCTGTTAAAGCTTGCCACAGTCCCCAACCGTGTTGGATAATACTTTCATTAGTTTCTAAATTATTGCCATCAACTTCAGATTTTAAAACCCAACCGTTGACAGTAGTAGAATCTGTCGGAAATGGCTCACCTGTGCTTAGTGTTGCTGGCATTGGAACAGGTGCAAAGCCATTGGCAGTTAATGTTAGTTTAGGAGGAGGAGTTTCCTTATTGGGTTTTTCTGGAGTTTCGTTGCAAGCGGCTAATGCTACAAATAGAAAAAATAGTGCGCTTCCGATTTTAATTGTGATGTTGTTCATAGTAGTTGGTTGTTGGTTTGGTTGAAGAATAGGTGGTTGGATTTTAGGTATCTAATTGTTAATAAGTGATATATGTATTGTTAAAATGATAAAAATATACTATACTATTATTAGTAGTTGGTTGATTTTTTACTTCTCTTAGCAAAAAACGAAGAAAGTTTATTTGTATTTAGTTGATAATTAGTGTTTTATGTTTTAAGTGTTATCGATTTTTAATCGATTAATTATCAGTATGTTAGAACAGTGAAGGTCTGTTTTATATTTGAGATGTGGTAGGAGAAAAATACTTGTTTGGGAAAAGTAGGTATTTTTACGGAGTGTGTCAGAAATAAAAAAGCCCTGTCTCTAGTGAGGCAAGGCTATGAAGGATATAATGTATTTTTATTTAAGTAAGTGGGCAGAAAAAAATATAGCTAAAAAAATAGACTTATTTTTAGTGCTAGTCAAAGAGAAAAAGTGCAGATTTACCTGCGGTGCTACTGCGTGGTAGCGGGCTAAAGCAAGATGTTTCGATGAAGAGTAGCGCAAAAAGAAGGTTGTTTTTTATATAGTTTTTTCTGAACGATTACTTATTAGAGCAATAAACAAGAACTTTATTTAAAAGCATCTAGCTGCTCACAAGTAGTTCTAACCAACTCTGATTTGTCGGATAAACAACTACGTTTTACTTTTTTAGAGCTAGTAGATTTTACTTCGGTGCAAGTACAAAGTCGAATAGCCTCTTGGTCATTGGCGAGCAAATCAAGTACCTGTTTGTCTGAAAGAGGAAGCAATGTGAGTAAAGCTCCAAGACGGATATCAAGAGAGTTGTTGGTATCATTAAAAGCAGCTTTTGCTGTGGCAGCTTGGGATTCGAGCTGTCTATCAATATCGTGATCTGCTAAATTAAATTTAATTTCTACAGGTGTTTTAGAGCTGTTATAACTGCATTTCCATATCTCATAAGTCCCTTTGTACTGTCGATTGCCAACATGAAGGAATTGACCTTTATCATCACGAATATTTTTAACAATCAATTCTTGTTCTGTAATTGTTTTAACCTCATATTCTTTGTGGGCAACAGTGCTACTTAGATAGTTTTTGGGAAAATCTAAATGATTAATAAAATAAGACCATTTGCAGACTTCTTTAAATTCCTCTATCAATGTTTTATTGCCAGGATATTTTTGTAACGCATCCCAAGCAGTGGCATAAGCGGCAGCGAAATCTAATTGACGCAATTGTATGCGAATCAGATTATCCCAAGCAGCTAATTGAGGCTTTTTAGGACTGTTTTGGATACACGTTTTGTAATAAAAAATAGCAGAGTCTGGTTGTTCCTCAAGGTCATAAGCCATTGCCAACCAGTAGCAACACAAGGGGCGAGGCATTTCTTTATAAACATTTAATAAGTAAGGTTTGGCTTGGGTATATTCTTGGGCATTACAAAGTTCTTTAGCTTGGTTCCATGCCACTCGTATGGCTTCACTTTGAGCGTTCAGCGTCTCCCAAGAGATCAAGAAAGAAAGAATAATGAATATTATTTTCATAACAGCTACTATTTGTATCAACAATAAATAGGGCAAGGGATCATCTAAACGGCAGCGGCAATAGATGCAAAGGCAAAATGCTCTAACAAACGCTGAACTTCTTCTAACTCTCCGTTATCAGGAATTTTAATATCAGTAAGAGCAGGCAAGTGTTGTGCAAAATAAATATTATTATTTGCCATTTCAATTAGAGTAGAAGCCAAGGCTTTGGGATAAGGATAAGAAGGACTTTTCTCTAAAATAATTTTAGAAATACTCTCACACAGCACTTTGTAATTGGTAAAATATCCCTCTTTATTCTCTTTGTCCACAAGTTTGGTGTGGTAAGCCTTACTAGATTCAGCTACCACAATATTATGCAATAGATTTTCATCGACATAACTAATTGCAGGGTTTTTGCGAGAGGATTCAACCAAAACAGACAAAGCTATTTTTAAACGTTTATCAACATCTTCGATGTTCATTGTATTAAAGTCAATTTGGTATTTCATCCATTCCCAATACCAAGAAACCAAATAAATTAAGAGTTTGTGTTTGTTCTTAAAGTATCTATAAATGGAGGCTTCTGTAGATTCTATTTGAGTAGCTAGTTTTTTAAACGTAAATTTCTCAAATCCCAGTTTATCAATTAAGATAATGCTATGCTCAATAATTCTTTTGCCTAACTTTGTTTCTTGAGGGTCTCTAAGGTATAAGTTGGCATTTAGTTGGATTTGTATTGCAATCATAAATCTTCTATCAACTTTCTTTTAACTAGCGGTTTACAAATAAAAGGTCACAAAAATTATCCCTCAAAGAAGGACATGGTAATTTTTCTGAACGATTACTTGTATCTGTATATCGAAAAGGCAACGAGCATTACTAAACTTGCTTGATGATGGAGGATGAAATCCACGATTTAGAGCAAAGCGATCTAAGATGTTGATGCTTAAAAAAATCATCAGGGAAAGTAAAGGTAATGGTTGCTATAAAAATTATAAATTTGGTTTAGGCAATAAAGTTCAAATATAATAAAAAAGAAGTGAAAAGCAGTGCTTGGTACCAGCTAGTTTAGAATTCAAAATTTCTCTAATTTTTTTTCTTTAGCGGAATTCTAAATCGAAGGACTTATTTTCGACCAAAATCGGCAGGAATTTCCCCCCAAGCTTTGGTTTCCCACTTTAAAATTTCTGTTTCAAAACTATTGTTTTTTAACCAATTTTCGCCACGAGTAATCAAATCAAAAATTTTAACATTGGCTTTGGTTTTGGCAACTTTGGTGCGGCATTTTTTTGCTTTAATCCATCCCATAGCAATTTTTGAATCGGTGTAAATCGGTAGATTGCTATTGTGTTGTTTTAGGAAGGCAAGCCCATGGACCAAAGCTAAAAATTCTCCAATATTATTGGTTCCCTGTTGCAGAGGTCCTACGTGGAATAATCGTTTGCCAGTACTTGTATCAACACCTTGATATTCCATCAATCCAGGATTGCCACTACAAGCAGCATCAACGGCAATACTTTTCCAAATTGGCGTTCCTGCCAAACTAGGGTCAATTGTTTTCTTTTTACTAGGAGTGATTGCGTCAAAGTAACTGCCCGCAAAAGCATCTTCCGCTTCTCTTAAACTGCCAAAAGATTTGTACTTGGCACCTGCATAACCTTTGATGTGTTTTTGGCATTCTTTCCAAGTCTTAAAAATTCCAGTTTCATGCCCTTCCCATACTACATAAAATTTGTTCTTTTTTGCCATATGATTTTATCTGTAAACTTGCTTAAGGATTAAAAATCGGGATTTGGGATCATAGTTACATTACTACGATGAGTGAAGTAACAACAGACAAAGGTATTTATTTTTAGTGGAAAAGAAAATGCAGTGAAAAAGTTCTAACAATATAGCACAAAAGTCCAAGGTCATGAGCGAACCGAGCATAGCGAGCTCACGACCAAAGGGAGTAACAAAGCGAACGACCACGAAGTAGCAGCGAACCGAGCTATGCGAGCTCACGACCGTAGGGAGTAACAATGCTAACTACTATTCTAAGCAACGATAAAAAATAATCTTTCGATTTGCCTAATCTTGCCGCCAATTGTTGAAATATTGAACATGACTAAACTCTATAAAGGCTAAAAAAGCCATAATCAGTACGAACGCCAAGTAAGTCACCAACAAACTTAATAGAGGCTTTTTTGATCGAATGTTCAAACTGAAACTCGTGCAAAAACTGTTGGGTTTGAAAATCAAAAATTTTGACTGTATTTCTATAAGTAATGGCTAATTTTGAATTGTCTGAATTGAAGGCAAAATAAAACGCATATTCATATGGTGGAATTTGGATGTCTTTAAAAAACAGTTCTTGTTGTGTTTCCAAACTAAAGAAGCGAACGTTCCAGTAGCCTTCCATGTCAATGAACACTACCATTTTGTTATCTTTTGTAAAAGCCATTTGACCGATGGATTTAGTGCTGACGTCTAGGGTTATAATTGTTTGTAAGGAATTACAATCTATGATATCTAGCGTTTTTTGTCGGCGTTGAATGGCTAATAATTGAGCATCAGAAGAAAGAGTTAAGGCAAAAGAAGGATTGCTTCTGGGGATGGTTAAGTCAAATTTTTTCTGATGGAGATTTGAAATATTGTTGGTCAATAAAAGTTGTTGTTTAGTGCTAAACGCAAGACAATTAGCAGCCGTTGAAAGTTGCTTGTGTTCCCAATCTTTGGCGGCACTTAATGGCGTAAATGTTTGTTGATGGATATTGTATTGATAAATACGTTTGTCTAAATAGATAAACAAGGAATGATGCAAGGCATTGTAACAAATATCCCAAGGAAGCGCAGCTGGCAAATCTATTTCTTCTTTAATAACGCCAGATCTGTCTATCAAAATAAGTGTGTCCTTAATCAATTCTTTTGGAGTTTTGTTGTTCCAACCAACTTTGGAAACGTAAATCCCATTTGTACTAGGTTCAAAAGAAAGTGCCCCAGTATACCCTGTTCCAATAAAACGATGCATGGTAGCCATGCCCGCCATAGCATTGGGGTTTCTATAAATATACCCTTTTTTTAGCCACTCTACTTCTTTCTTTTTCCAGTGCAGAATCGCTTCTGCTGGTGTAGAAAATGTTTTGATTGTAATTTTTGTCTTTGGCGGCTTTCCAATTTCCACCCAGACACTTTTATCTTTATAAGCAATCCGACAAATCTTTTCTGTGTTTGTTTGTTCTAATTGTCTAAAAATAGGATATGCTGTTGGCTCTAAGTTTGTTATGCCAAGAGTTGTTTGTTTCGGCTTTAAGGAGACTTTATAAGCTTTAATTTTTGCAGCTGTAGAAGGATGATTGGTGTAAAAATCCTTATATTTTTTATTTTCTACACCATTAAAAATACGTTTGCCTCCTTTGTGTCCCGCAATTATAAAATAATCCAAAGCCTCTATTTTTTGACCACGATCAAAGGCAAGTTTACCAGCTAAGAATTCGCTCTCGCCATAATTTCTATTTTGTTGGTCGCAACGCATGAAGGTTGGTAAATAGGCTATGGCTTGCTCTATATTTTTACCTTGGAGGTACGCATGAATGATATTTTGAGCGATATAATAACTCTCTTGCCAGTTTTCTTTGGGGAGTGGGAGTAAGTCCCAAGCTTTTTCTAATAACTGCAAACTTGGGGTCGTATTTTCTTTGTCAAACACATGATAAGATTGTTGAATTAAATCATCAATTGTCTTAGCAAGTTCTTTTTCTAAATTAGGCATATCATTTAATTGGAAAGAATTGTATAAAGATTAAAACTTCTTTTTACGAGAGATTACTCAAAACGTTACAATAAAAAAGATTCACCCTAAATAAGAGTGAATCTGTTATTGCACATTGTTGTGCTACCAAATACATAAAACAACAATGGCATGTAAATTTTGATCAGCTTCAACCACTTGAATAAACAAGTTGGGGTTGTTATACTACAAGGGTTAAGCGAACAAATGGGGCTAGGGAGAGAGTACTGAGGTTAGAAAATTACTGAACAGTAACAGAAAGTTGTTGTACCATTTCTTTGCCAAAACAGATGGTTTTGCCTCCAAAAACAGCCGAACTATAAGTGTAAGGAACGATTTGAACTAGATTGGTTCCATTGTCTAAGGTGCTCAACTCGTTTGCTGTGAATGTACAAGAAGTAGCGTTAGGTCCCATTGTCTTGTGTACTCCACCAACTAAAAATAGAACAGAATCGGCACCCGATACAGTGTTACAAGTTAGTGTATAGCCAGAAGATTTGGTAACGACATCGCCACTAGTAATTTCGGTAACAGTAGGAAAGTTATTGGTTGGCGTGTGAGTAAAGGCTGGATAGCCATTATCTCCAGTTGCCTCCCATGAAACGCCATTAGACCAGTCAATACCTGTTGCTTGGGAGGCACTTGCTGTTGCAAGATAGGTTTCTCCTTGATAGTCCATTTTGGTACCGTTGACTTTGATGTCACCGATAGAAACACGAGTGGGAGTAGCAGCAGAAAGCCCGTTGGAAGTGAAAAAACCAACGCCTGTTCCAACTGTAATTTCAAAGGCTGGAACATTTGGAACAGATTGTTGTTTGGTGACTGATTTTACAGCCCACAATGCTCCATCAGCGTTAGGACAAGCATTTGGAGTAGCAGGTGTACCATTGTTGTTGTTGGTAGTAGGGGCAAAAGGATCTTTGATACAGGCGATAAATAGAACACTGATTGCCAAGAAAAAAAATACGTTCTTCATTTTAGGTAATTTTTGGTTGTAAATAGCATGCTTTATGTGGTAGCTTTGTGTGAGCTCGCATAGCTCGGTTCGTTGCTACTGTGTCGTGGTTTTAACGACCACGAAGTAGCAGCGCAACTAACTATTGTAAAAAGCAACTATTTAAAAGAATATGTAATTGGTATTTGTTATTACAAAGATATAGCAAGATGCACAACCAAAAAATAGGGCATTTGCCCCATTTTGATATTTACAAACGAATTTTTTAAAACTTGTGGAGATTATTGGGCACAAGTAGCCTTGTATCTAATCGTATATTTTGCCTTGGGGATTAATTTTGAAATGAGCTTTTTGAGCATCGACAAAATTATTAATAGTTGTTTTTTGACCTAATTCAATTTCACAAAAGGCTTGTAGCATCTGGTTGGCAGAAACACTAGGAGACATTCTTCCTACGCCTGTGCAAAAACCAGGAATACCAATAGAATTAATGGATGGATGGTTCTTAGCTGCAATCAAAGCAGCTTTCATCGCCAAATACGCATTGACAGAGGTAGCAATATTAAAACTCATGGGCACTCGCATTGTTGGAGCAGATATCAAATAAGGAATGTGAGCATCTCCTGTTTTTAAGGTAAGGGATTTGCCTACTAATAGTTCTCCTTCAGGTAATGCTTGGATTTCCTTTTGAAGTCTACGATGAAAATCCCACCCTAAACGGACTGAAATAGCGTAGTCAACTCCTCCGTCCATGAAGCCAAAGGAATTTGCAGGGCTTACTAGTGCATCGCATTTTATAGTTGTAATATCTCCTTCAAGTATTTGAACATTTTTAAACGAATCAAAGGCTATTTTCCAAGCCTCAATCATAAGTGGATTTTTATCAACAAATAGATAATTCATGAGTATTTTTAAAGTTTATAGAAATCTTTTTATATGGTTATTTATAATTCTACAGCAATCTTAAATAATAAAATTATTTCTAGCTTTTTGAACCGCTTCAAGTTTAGAATGCACTTGTAGCTTTTTGTAGATTCGTTCAATGTGATTGCGAACGGTTTTGGGAGAACGATTTAAATTAGTAGCAATTTTTGTATTAGAAAGACCATGACTGAGCTGTTCTAAAATTTCAACTTCTCGCTTGGTTAGTTTGATCTCTTCTTGATTAAAATTAGCTTTTTTTAGATTGGGGTTTCGCAATAGTTGCAAAGCTTTTTGAGCAATAACTGGTGTCATTGCAGCACCTCCATCTATGGTTTCCAAGATACTTTTGTGCAAATCAGAAGCATTGATTTCTTTTAACAAATAGCCGTTGGCACCTGCCTGTATGGCTTTAAAAATACTATCATAATCGTCTAAAACCGTTAACATAACAATCTTAATTTGTGGGTATTTCTTTTTGACATTAGCCGTTGCTTCAATGCCATTCATAATAGGCATTTCAATATCCATTAAAATCAAATCCAAGTGAAAGTTGCCCTCCAATTTTTCCATTAATTCTTTGCCATTGGTAGCAATGGTAACTACTTGTAAGTCATCAAAAAAAGATAATTTTTCTTTAATATTTTGTAACAAGAAGATATTATCTTCTGCGATAGCAATTTGAATGGGCATCGTCAATAATTATCGGTTAAAAACAAATTACGCGGCTTCTTGGGGCTCTGTTAACAAAATGAGATAAGAAGCCGTTTCTTAATGCACAACGTGTTTTAGAGTGACAAAAGTTCCTACGTTCAGTTGAGAGTTTATTTCTAAATCAGCGCCCATTTCTTGGGCACGTTTGCGCATATTGTGTAAACCATTGCTTAAGGTGGCATTAGCTACGTCAAAACCTTTGCCATTATCACAAATTTTAAAATAGAGCGTACCGTTTGTTTTATTAATACTAATTTCTATTTGATCTGCTTCGGCATATTTTAAGGCATTGTTCAAGGCCTCTTGGATGATTCTATAAATATTCATTCCTTCAACCGAAGACAAAGTGCCGTTAACAGGCAGTTGATCGTTGATGATAAAACGAAAATCAATATGCTGCGTGGCATCCTTAGCAGCGACTAGGAAAGTATTAATGCGTTGTTTTAAATCATAGAAGCTAATGGCATCTTTGTTCATTGCCCAAATGGTATCTCGCAAATCTTGAATGGTATTTGAGGTAAAGGTTGTAATTTTTTTAAGCTTTTTGTTCAATGAATTTTCTAATTGAAAGGCATACTTTAGGTTGTCAATAGAGGAAATAATAAAAGTTAATTGAGCTCCAATATTGTCGTGCAAATCTCTAGAAATTTGATACCGTTGTTGGGCTAATTTTTTCTGAGTTTCTATTTTTCCCATGGCCTCTTTCAGTTGATGTTCCTTTTGAAGCTGTAGATTGCGTTGTCTCAAATAGTTAAAAATTAAAACTCCAATCAAGATCAAAATAACAGCCATACTCCCCAAGGAAAGCAGCTGGATATTTTTTTGGTTAATCTCTAAGGCTTGTTGATCAATTTGTGCTTGTTGCAATAAAATTTCTTTTTCCTTTTTTTCGGCTTGGTATTTTGATTCAGCTTCAGCAATAGCTTGGGTGCTTTGCTCATTAATCATGGAATCTTTGGCATTAATATGCAAATTAAGATACTCATTTGCCTTTTGGAATTGCTGCTGTTCGCTCCATAATTGGGCTAAGCTTTTATAGGTTTCCATTTCAATTTCTCTCAAGCTTTTCTCTTTTGACAAAGCCAAGCTTTTTAAGTAAAACCTTTCTGCTTCTTTGGGTTTGCCTTGATCTTTACTAACAGCCGCAAAATTATGGTAAGAGTAAGCTGCCCCTCTGTTGTCTCCTAATTCTTCTCGCAATTGTATCGATTGATTGAGATAAATAACCGCAGAGTCCAAATTCCTTAAACTATGATGGGCGACAGCTATATTGTTAAGATTAATAGACATTTCCTGTTTATCCTTTAATTTTTGGCTAAGCGTATAGGATTTTTTATAGTAACTTAGAGCCTTTTGGTACTTCTTTTGGTAGTTGTACAATGCTCCAATATTGTTATAACCTTTGGTTAAAATTTCAATATCTCCTAGACGTTCTTCAATGGCGATTGCTTTTTCAAAATATTCTAATGTTTTATCTATGTTTTTTTGATAATAATAAACAATCCCAATATTGTTATATGCTTGAGCAATTCCTTTAGGGTTGTTGGTTTGTTCTTCTGCTTTTAATGCTTCAAAATAAAGTGCTAATGCCTTTTCGTGTGCTCCTGTTCTGGTATGGATAATCGCAATATTGTTGAGTACAATAGCAAAACCTGCTGTGTAGTCGTGTTGTTCACAAATTTCTAGTGCTTCGTTATAATAATCTAAAGCGGTAGGATAATCTGTTTTACGTTCGTAGTAATTGCCTGTTACATTTAAACAACGGATAATTCCTTGATAAAGACCTAGTTTTTTTGCCAACTGAAGTCCCTGCTTAGCGTAAACAACAGAAGAGTCCAAATGAGTCGTTAAATATTGTTGTGCAATTGTTTGATAAGCAATTACTTTATTGCTATCATTAGGCATACTGGGCAAGGCTTGAACAAGGCTGTCAGTATTATTTTGAGCTTGTGCGTATATGGTCCAAAATAGAAGTAGGACAAGGGAAAATTTGGATGGCATGAGCGTGTTAATCTAAATTAGAAATAAGAGAACTAAGATAGGTAATATTGTCTCGTTTACAATAAGTTCTACCGTATAATTCTATCAAATTAGCAAAGAAGTATATTGGTTTTGTAACAGTACTCAAAGGAATCAACTTTATTGAGTAATTTGAAGAGAGAGAGGGTAAAGCAAAAAATCCACGAACTACTAATTTTATAAGCGGTTTTATTTTAGTATATTCGAAAATTAATAGTTGGTTTACTACTTTCGAAGCAAAATAGGTTAGTAGACTCTAAAAAATATTAAGCAAATCAATCAAATTTTTACATTATTTATGGCAGTACAAATTCTTGAAACCCGTCAAAAAGCACTTGAAATAAACTTAGACAGCAACACCTATGGTTCTTTTGCAGAAATCGGTGCAGGGCAAGAAGTAGCGCAGTATTTTTTCAAGGCAGGGGCTTCCTCAGGAACAATTGCAAAAACAATTTCGGCTTACGACAAGCTAGTTAGTGATGATATTTATGGAGCAGAGCAATCGGGGCGTTATGTTTGCGAATCTAGATTGTACAAAATGTTAGACCATGAATATGATTTAATGCTTGACCGTTTGAGTAACACGCGCCCTGAGTCTCGTTTGTTTGCGTTTGCCGATACCGTAGAAACAATTAATTATCACAAAACAAACAAAGGTCAAGGTTGGCTTGGGTTGCGCTTTCAGCTTCATCCGCAAGCAGAACCTAATGATATTGTAATGCACATTGAATTGTTGGATAATGATATTGCTTTGCAACAACAAGCAGTGGGAATGCTGGGCGTTAATTTGATATATGGGTCTTATTACTATTATGGAGATTATACCAAATTAATGGCTTCTTTGTTAGAGGGAATCCAAAACCGAGTCAAAATAGATATGTTGAGGTTGACAGGACCGCAATTTATAGACATAGACAATCGCTTGGTTACTTTGGAGCTGGTCAAGCAAAAAATGACGGATGTGGCTATGTTTAATAATAAAGGCGTGCCTGTTCATCCTTCAGAATTTATGTATAAGCACAATGCTTTGGTTGTTCGAGGTAGTTTCAGACCTGCTACTTTGAGGACGTTAGATCGGTTTGAGTCGGCTACAAAACAATTTAGTGCAGAGGCAGATTTGTCAACAAGGGGAACTAGCATACTGGCTGAAATTACGTTAAAAGATTTGTGTCGGGATACAGGGAAAGTAGAGGAACAGGATTTTTTAGATCGGGCTTCTTTGCTCAATCATCTGGGAAAATGTGTGATGATTACAAACTGTAACGAATACAAGCGTTTGATTAATTACTTGGCAGATTATAGAGTGGCCAAGTTGGGTATTGTCATTAGTGCAAAGGGCTTGTTAGATATTGTGAATAGCAAATATTATCGAAATAAAGACGGTCGGTTGATTACTTCTTATGGAGAAATTTTTACACGCAATGTTCGGGTTTATGTTTATCCTGCTTACAACGAGGGAGGAAGCGAATTGATGACGTGCCGCAATTTACCTATTCCTGATGGGATTCGATATTTGTACAAGCATATTGTAGAAAATAGGCATGTCGTTGATATCGAAAGTTATAATGAAGATTTATTGCAAATATACTCCATCAAAGCTTTGAGAATGTTGCGAGAGAACGAGAAAGGATGGACAAAATTTGTTTCTCAAAAAGTAGCCAAATACATTCGAGAAAAGCACCTCTTTGGTTTTCCCAAACCCAATATGGAATTTGAATATTAAAACAATTTACAACATTAGCTTGTTAATTGCCAACGAGCTAATGTTGTACTATATTACAACGCAGCTTTAAATTCTTGTATCAATAGCTCGATATCTTCTGGACCATATTTTCTAGAAAAATGAACGGGAACAGGCTGCAAAACATTTGCTTCTCGCATTACTTTTCCTGACATAGCAGCATAACTGTGGTAGTTTGTTTCGGCAAAAGCTTTATCTTCATTTTTGTAAAAACATTCTATAAAAACTTGGCGGCAGTCGGAAAAATGACTTGTAATTTTCCTGTGATTTTCTGGATGAGCAGCATGATCCATAATAATTCCCAATGAATCACCCTTTTGTAGATGCAACAAATGAAATAAGTCTTTGGCCTGATATTGATGGTCTTCAATAATAATTATTCTTTCTGCTTGCTTTTGTTCAAAGGCTTCTTTTAGTTCTCGAACCCATTTGCCACCACGAAACCCACTGGCTTGAATGTCGATTTTGACGGTATCTATTTCTTTGAACAAATAAGCTAAAGTTGGAATTTTGTGGTCGAGTAAAATGCCAGTGACAGTAAAATTTTTTTCTTGGAAAATAATATTGCTATAGAGAGGATTTTTTTCTACTAATTCCCAAACGGGTGGTTCCAATTCAAATACCTTAATTTCATTTTCAGAAATTAGCTCTCGAATTTCATATACAACCGCCCCCAACTCAATTAAATTCCAAGTATAGCTTTTTAATTTGGCTTGAACTTGCTGTGTAATATCCTTAGGACCACAAATAACAACTTTGCGCTGAATTCCAATTTGATGTCGAATGACCATATCAAAATTTACAAAATGATCAATGTGTGTGTGGCTAATAAAAACGGCATTGATATTTTGAACTTCTTTAACAGTCCAATTGCTAGCATCACCACATTCACAAAGGTAATTCCAAGAGTGGTTATCTAGTTGCACTAAAATAGATATGTCTTCGTTGATCTGGTTTTTTAGAGTTGCTTGAAACATGAAAATAAAATGATGTTAATATGATTTTTTACGTCTTCTTAAAAGAAGAATTGCTCTAGAAAGTTCCCAAGCCTTTATCATTTTTAGAGTTTTGAGCCCTCCGAAAGCCTTATTGGATTTAAAATAGCCGAATAATTGCTACATCGTCATTAGGTTTTAATCCATACTCTTGTTCTAGATAAAGACATTTTCGGTCAAGCATATTGTCTTGTTGACTGAAATCTGTATCAAGCATTAAATACCTAATAGGGTCAATTTCGTAGACTGTTTCCGTATTGTTTTTCGCAAAACTCAGAATACCATCTGTTGAAATGGCTAGGTTAGTTACTTGCTCAAAGCTATATTGAGTGGTATGATTGGTCAGCCACTGATCAAATGTTTTATGTAAGTGATAAGCTAAATAATCAGGTTTGTCATTTTGTTCTATCACTATAATTTGATCGTTGATGGCTACAACGCCATCTCCACTGACGGTTATCAAAGCCTTTTGAGTTGGGTAATGATAAACTAAGATAAGACAAGTAGCGACTAGTTCTTCTATTTCCAAAAAAAGATTATTTTTTTCAGTTTGAATGAGCGAAAAAAATTGACAAAGTACTTGATGAGATAGTTGCTGTATTGAAAGCTGTTCCAATTCCAATTTGGCGTTCTTAAGTGCTAGATAAGGAAATTCTTGTAGGATTTTTTTTAATATTTTGCCAAATAGAGTCGCCGCAAAATGACTGTCTTTGCCAGAAGAACATCCATCCATGACTCCAGCAACTAACCAGTCTTGATGAATTTGTTTTGAGTATAAAAAATCTTCACAAAAAACAGGATGAAATTCGCCTAATTGTAATGTTGAGTATACTTGCATGCTCTAAAGTAATTCTTTTTTGTCATAGAACAAAAAAGATTTCTTATTCCAAGAATTTTGAGGCAATTGCTAAATTTGATAACTCGCTACTAACAAAAAAAGCGAACAACCCTAAGGAGTTGCTCGCCTTTATATGGTACGTTTTAATTCTTGTTTGCTATCAAAACAAAAGACATTTTATTAAGAACCACACATTAGACAATCGTCAGGATTATCTAGGCTACAAGAAATACCTTCATCCGTATTGGCAGGATCAACTGTTTCCGCCTTAACAAATTTTTGTTGGTGTTTAGCTGATAATGTAAATTTGATAGGATCAACAGCTGCCTTACTTCTTAGGTAATACATGCCTGTTTTTAATCCTTTTTTCCATGCATAGAAATGCATAGATGTTAATTTAGCAAATGTTGGATTTTCTACAAATAAATTCAAGCTTTGCGATTGACAAATAAATGCCCCTCTATCTGCCGACATGTCAATAATATGACGTTGCTTAATTTCATACGCTGTTTTGTAGAGCGCTTTGATATCGTCTGGAATTTCTTTGATATTTTGGATAGATCCGTTAGCAGCCATCAATTGCTCTTTGATTTCTTCTGTCCATAAGCCCAGCTCAATCAAATCTTTCAGCAGATGCTTGTTAACAATAATATACTCACCCGAAAGTGTTCTGCGAGTGTAGATATTAGAAGTATAGGGTTCAAAACATTCATTGTTACCTAAGATCTGAGATGTTGAGGCTGTTGGCATTGGAGCCAATAATAAACTGTTGCGAACACCATATTTTTTGATGTTAGCGCGAAGTTTATCCCAATCCCATTTTGAGGAAGGAGTTTGATCCCACATATCAAATTGCAAAATTCCTTGACTAATAGGAGAGCCTTCATAAGATTGGTAAGGACCTTCTTCTTTTGCTAGTTCAGCAGATTCTGTTACGGCAGCATAGTACATCGTTTCAAAAATAGCTCTATTAAGCATTTTTCCTTCTGTACTATCAAATGGATAGCGCATTAAAATCAAGGCATCTGCCAAACCTTGCACACCAATACCAATTGGACGGTGGCGCATGTTAGAATTGTAGGCTTCTTGTACAGGATAATAGTTAATGTCGATAACCTTGTTCAAGTTGCGAGTAACTATTCTAGTAATTTCGTATAGTTTGTCAAAATCGAACTTACCATTAATCACAAATTTAGGTAAAGAGATAGAAGCTAAGTTACAAACAGCCACTTCGTCTTTAGAGGTATATTCCATAATCTCAGTACAAAGATTACTAGAACGAATAACACCTAAATTCTTTTGGTTTGACTTTGAGTTAGCGTGATCCTTGTACAACATGTAAGGCGTTCCAGTCTCAATTTGAGACTCAAGAATTTTGGTCCACAATTCACGCGCTTTGATTGTTTTTCTTCCTTTTCCTTCTGCTTCGTATTTTTGATATAATTTTTCGAATTCTTCACCATACGTATTGTACAAGTCAGGACATTCATTAGGACACATCAACGTCCATTCTACATCCTCTTCTACACGTTGCATGAATAAATCAGAAATCCACATAGCATAGAATAAATCTCTAGCACGTTTTTCTTCTTTACCGTGATTCTTTTTAAGATCTAAGAAATCAAAAATGTCAGCATGCCAAGGTTCTAGATAAACCGCAAAAGCACCTTTCCGCTTCCCACCTCCTTGGTCAACATAACGAGCCGTATCATTATATACTCTCAACATAGGAACAATACCATTGGAAGTACCCCCTGTTCCTTTAATATAACTACCTTGTGCACGAACATTGTGAATGCTCAATCCAATTCCACCGGCAGACTGAGAAATCTTGGCACAACGTGTTAGGGTTTCAAAAATACCAGAAATGGAATCCTCGGTAGCACTCAACAAAAAGCAAGAAGACAATTGAGGTTTTGGAGTTCCAGCATTAAACAAAGTTGGGGTAGCATGGATAAACCACTTTTCGGACATCAAACTATAGGTTTGGATTGCAGAAACAATATCCTGTCCATGAATGCCAATGGCAGCACGCATCAACATATATTGAGGACGTTCTACGATTTTACCATCCATGCGCAACAAATAAGAGCGCTCCAAGGTTTTAAAACCAAAGTAGTCAAATTCATAATCATTCTCATGTTTGATAGCCGTATCAAACACTTTGCGGTTTTTCCAAATAATATCAAATGTTTCATTGGATATTAACTGGGCATTTTCTCCTGTTTTAGGATCAATATACTCGTGCAATGCTTTCATTGTTTTAGAGAAAGAATTGTTAGAGTTTTTGTGTAAGTTAGAAACCGATATACGGGCTGCCAAAATTGCGTAATCAGGATGTTGAGTAGCCATAGTAGCAGCAGTCTCAGAAGCCAAATTATCTAAGATAGTTGTACTAACACCATCGTATAAACCTTGGATAACCTTTTTGCAAATTTCAATAGAATCTACATAACGAAGGTCAAGACCGTTGCATAGATACTCAATGCGTTTTTTGATTTTATCAAAAGAGACATCTTCTTTTTTTCCATTTCTTTTTAGTACTTGCATTTTTTTTGTTTTGATGTCCATGCGCTTCTTCACGCATGTATTTTGGTGGAACAATCTAGTAGTGAATACTAGTAATACTTTGGGACGCCCAATAATCAAACCTTTGGTATAGGGCAAAGATTGGACGAGTGACTATTCTAAAGAAAGCTTTCAGCTGCTTCAATAGCCACTTAACAAGTTGATCTGTTTCTTTTTGTTATAATTATAGCCTGCCCAACAAACTAGTGCTTACGTGAAGTCAGTTGGCAGACTATGAGAAGTTGTGTAAGAAAAAATAGATAGCGTTTAAAACAATGATTTCTTACCAATTCATTTTGCTAAAAATCTTCGTCTAGAGAGAACGTTTGCTTTTCACGATCTGCCATTACGCCAGCTTTTTGATAATCGCCCACACGTTTTTCGAAGAAATTGGTTTTTCCTTGCAAGGAAATTAAGTCCATCCAAGAGAAAGGATTTGCCGTGCCATAAACCTTATCGTTGCCCAAGGAAACCAACAAGCGATCTGCTACAAATTCGATGTATTCGTTCATCAAACCTGAGTTCATTCCAATTAAAGAAACAGGAAGCGCATCGGTTACAAATTCTTTTTCAAATTCAACCGCTTCAGTAATAATATCTTGAAGTTCTCTTTTGTCTAGTTTGTTTTCTAACATAGAGTACAACAAGCAAGCAAAATCACAGTGCATCCCTTCGTCTCTACTGATAAGCTCATTAGAGAACGTCAAACCAGGCATTAGACCACGTTTTTTAAGCCAGTAAATAGCACAGAAGCTACCTGAAAAGAAAATACCTTCTACCGCAGCAAAAGCAATCAAGCGATGAGCAAAAGATGGTGCTTCATCAATCCATTTTAAAGCCCATTTAGCTTTTTTCTGAACACAAGGAAGGGTGTTCATGGCTTTGAATAGACCATTTTTTTCTTCGGTATCTCTGATGTAGGTATCTATTAAAAGGCTATACGTTTCTGCGTGTATATCTTCAATCTGTATCTGGGTAGAGTAGAAAGAACGCGCTTCCGCAATTTGCACGTCCTTGTAGAAATTTAAAACTAAATTCTCATTAACAATGCCATCACTAGCTGCAAAAAATGCTAAGACATGTTTAATGAAATGGCGCTCATTGTCATTTAGCTTTTCATTCCAATCAACGATGTCTGCTTCTAGATCAATTTCGTCTGTAGTCCAAAAACAAGCCAAGGCTTTTTTTCGCATTTCCCATACTGCATCATGTTGAATTGGAAACAAAACAAAACGATCGTCACTCTCTGTAAGAATTAATTCTTTATTATTCATTTGATTTAAAACAATTTGTTGTGGATAAGTCTCTGTGAAATGATCTCGTGAATAAGTTAAAAAGGAATATTTAACAGGTACTTGTCCGGGTTAATTTTTGTGCTTATCAAATTTATAGTTTTTATTCCAATCGCCCAAATTGGCTTTTGTTGTTATTTTAATGTTAAGAGTTTATTGGTTTGATTATCAATTATTTAAAACTTAAATAAAAATATTCTTCAAATGATATGCTCAAAAAACACTTATCAACAGATATTTTGTGAATAACTAACTTAGTACCTTGATTTCGCTATGTTTTTTGCCATTTTCATACTAAAAGATCTAAAAAGTTTCATACTAAAAAAAGGGTGTAAAAACAAAAATATTCATTAATTTTTTGAAACTTTTTTTTGTAAAAGAAAATAGTATTGTTGTAAAATGTGGATAACTTTTTTGAAAGGGGAATTTTATACCCCCAAAAGAAGGATAACAGTCTTTGGGATAAGAATAAAAATAGGGAAAATAAGCGGCTAGCAAATCTAACCAGTAATGATTGGAAAAATTGAACAAGCGCAACAAAAATAGCTTAGCTTTGCATGGCGATAGTACACAATCCTATTTTTCCTGTCTCTAAGGTTGGCCAAACATGTTGACCATAAATAGCATCAACACCTTCTAGAACGCCATCTTCAATCATGGGAATTGCTCCGCCAGGAATGTTTTCTTCGTCGGGTTGAAAAATAAAGCGGATATTATGTTGAAGTCGATCTTTGTATTGAACAATTAATTTAGCAGCGCCCAAAAGCATGGCTGTATGAGCATCGTGCCCACACATGTGTGCAATACCTTTGATGGTAGATTGATAGCTTTTATCTCCTAATTCTTGAATTGGAAGGGCATCCATATCTGCTCTCAATGCAATTCTTTTTCCTGCATTAGGAACATTTAAATCGGCATATAAACCATTTTTACCTATATTGGAATGAACTTCTAAGCCCAACGCAAGTAATTCTTGTCGAACTAATGCAACTGTTTGATAAACCTCTGAGCCAAGTTCTGGATATTGGTGAATGTGTCGACGAGTTTGTACAGTTTCTGTAAGAATATTTGTAGGTATAAGCATGTTTTGAGATATTGAGGATTTTTAAAATTGAATGCATGCACAATAGTTTGTTATAGTAATAGGGGAAACTGCTATACAACTATACATTAGGGTAAATTTGGAGCAAGTATCAACTGATTGTGATTTCATACTTAACCAAACTAATACGATTTTCAACGGAGTAATATTAGATATTATTAGGATAATAAATAAAAATGAATTTAGAAAAAATATATCAAGAACGTTTAAATGATTTCTTGAAACAGCAAAAAGGGAAAGCAAGTAAGATGTTCCAAATTGGAAATATTCGAGTTGCTTTGTTTGTTTTGATGGTGTATTGTTTGGTCCAATTTTTTAGTTCAGAGTTTGAAACGATGTATTGGTGGTGGGGATTCTTGGGAGTGCTGCCTGTTTTTATATTTTTCATTCGTTTGCATCAACGTCATTTTGATGAAAAAAGAAGGATTGATGAGTTGGTTGTTATTAATGAGAAAGAGCTTAAGGCATTAGAAACCAATCGACCGCAGTTTGAAGGAGGAGGTGAATTTGATGATCCTAGACACGATTATTGTTCAGATTTAGATTTGTTTGGTTCGGCAGGATTATTTGCTTTTGTCAATCGAACTTCAACCGCAAAAGGAAAAGAACGGCTGGCAAATTTATTTAAACAACCTTTTGAAAACCCCAAAACCATTTATACACAGCAAGAAGCAGTGAAGGTGTTGAGTCCTAAGGTTGATTTTCGCCAAGCTTTTATGGCAAATGGTAGAATTACAGAAGATACTTTGGATGACATTGCTTACTTGCAAGCTTGGGCGGAAGCTCCTGTTGCTTTTTTAGAATCAATTCCTTGGAGAATTGCTCGTATTATCTTGCCTTTGTTGTCTATTGTCGCATTGGTTTATTTTATCATAACTTTTAATCACCTTCCATTGGTGGTAATGGGGACGTTGAACTTTGCCTTATTAGGCGTAAAAAGCAAATATGTAGGAAAAGAACACACAGAAATAGGGAAGCGCCAAGAAATTTTAAGAATGTATGTTTCCTTGTTAGACTTAGCAAATCAAGAAGATTTTGGAGATGCTGCGATATTGAATGAAATTAAAGAAACGGCTAAAGCCGCACAGTCTGGTTTTGGTCGATTGACTAAGATTGTGGATTATTTCGATCAACGGTTAAATATATTTGTAGGTTTAGGGCTAAATCTACTTATTTTGTACGATGTGCATTGCTTGTTTGCTTTAGAAGCTTGGAAGAAAAAACACAAACAATTTTTGACAAAGTGGTTGGATAGTGTAGCGGAGTTGGACGGATTGATTAGTCTAGCTACTTTTAATTATAATAATCCTGAATTAAATTTTCCTCAGTTAGAAAAATCTGACAAGTTGTATGTGCATGCAGAAGCCTTAGGGCATCCTTTAATTTCTGTGCAAGAACGGGTGTGTAATGATACAAAACTAGGAAGCCAACACAAAGTTTTTGTCGTGACAGGATCAAACATGGCGGGCAAGAGTACTTTTTTACGTTGTGTAGCGATAAATTTGTTGTTAGCAAAATGTGGTGCACCCGTTTGTGCAACTTCATTTAAGTGTTCTATAATGGATATTATGACATCTATGCGGGTGCAGGATTCTATCAGCCAGCAGACTTCTTATTTTCAAGCGGAATTGTTGCGTTTGCAGTATATAATTCAATCCTTAAAAGAAGGGAAGCCTACATTTATTATTTTAGATGAAATATTGAAAGGAACGAACTCTGAAGATAAATTGCTTGGTTCTCAATTGTTAGTGCAACACTTTTTAGACTTTAATTGCTTAGCGATGGTTGCTACACATGATCTAGAATTAGGAAATATGCAAGACGATTTACCGGATCAAGTCGAAAATCTTTGTTTCGAAAGTATTATTGAAAATGATGAATTGAGTTTTGATTACAAACTAAATAGAGGCATTGCCAAAAATAAGAATGCAACATTTCTAATGCGTAAGATGGAGATTGTTCCCAAGGAGTTGTTTTAATTTCAAAGAAAGAATACTTGCTACACTCGAACGGGCTAAGTGTTTGTTTGAGTGTAGCAAGTGGTTTAATCTAATTTCAATAGACGTAGTGACAGTGTAGCTAACGGGCAACTGAATTCTTTCTATACTTTTTCAAAAATATAACGTTGTATGTATTCTGGAGGAATAGGATAGTAATCTACAGCCGACCAGCCAACTTCATAACTATCTAAGATCAGTACATTATTACTTAATCTAAAAATTCTGAAACGCCCATATTGAGGAGGACCGCATCGAGCGGCTAGTGGACTAGGATCAGAGCAATACAATGCTGCTACATCCAACAAATAATCAGTGCAATTTACTTGATACATACCATGATAGCATTCATGTGGAATGTTGGGGGTGTAATCTAGTAAATGAAAGCCAGTCGCATCAATCCAATTTAAGCGAATGTTATGATTATAGGTAAAACTTAGCGTGTCGGGAAGGTGTGCATAAATCATGTCACAACTAGTGCTGTTGCCTTCGTGGTCCAATACGTCAGTAAGTACCCAAGTGCCCTGGAGTCTTACTTGGCAGTCTCCATCAGAAGCACTTGGTTTTGCAGTGGCGGTATTGAGATTGGAAAGTGCTGGTGCAATTGATTGATTGGTAATCGTATTTGAAGTATTTGAAGGGGTGTTGGAAGTGCCTATGGCAGATGTAGTTGGGGTTGGATTAATAATTTCGTTGTTTTGGCAACCAATTACAAGGGTCAGTAGTAAGCCAATGGAACCCAATAAGATACTTTTTTTCATATAATTATATTGTTATAGTTAATTAAAATAAGTAGATGGTTTAAGTAAATGATTAGCAAAATTTAACTGCCAATAATTGCTTATTTCGATCTATCATTTGATTACAATACAAAGGTATATGAATAAGGATGGGAAGTCGATGCAAAAAATGATACAAGACTTGCAAAAAAAAGTAAAATACGATAGGTTATCATAAAATTGTATAAAATCTATCTGATTAGGTGCTTGTTAGAAATAAAATGGTTCAAACTGTTTTCCATTGTAACAATAAATACCTGAATCATGTGTCGTAAGCCAAAGTTTGCCTTGCTTATCTTGGTAAATCGAGAAAATTAAAGGAGTTTTCTTAGAACGTTTAATTGGATAATGGGTTAGTTGGTCGTGCTGTTTGCACCAAACACCATCATCATAAGTAGCCATCCATAAAGCGCCATTATTATCTTCAACGATAGACATGTAATAAATAGTAGCTTTATCGTTGGGTAATATCTCATTTTCTCTCTGATAGTCTAGAGTTGTCCTGTTGGATGTTGTTGGAGAAATTTTATATCGATAACGATTGTTAGAAAACCAAAAATAGCCTTCTTGATCTTCGATAATTGCTCGGATTCCAAATTCACCTCCTTCTGGGGTTAAGGATAAATGTTCTTCATAAAGCCATTGGAGAGTTGAACCGTCAAATCGGCAAAGTCCTAATGAGCTTGTGCCAAACCAAAGGTGTCCGTTGCGGTCCTTATACATCGAATAAATGCCATAAGGAGAATAAGAAGGAGTGGGGTGTTTAGCATAGAATGTTTCTGCAAGTTTAGGTGGAGGAAATTCTAAATAATATAAATGTTTGCCATCGTAACGATAGGGACCTTTTTTAGACCAACCCATCCTAAACCATAGATCAGTAGAGGTTAATTTCCATTGGTGCTTAGAAGAATCGTTTTCTATGACAGTTAAGGTAGTAAATCGGTGACCATCAAATTTAGAAACGCCTTCTGGAGTATCAAAGTATACATTTCCTAAATGATCTTCTTGTATTCCAATGATAGCATGGCTGCATAAGCCATCTTCTTTGGTAAAACGCATCAACTTTTCACCATCATATTTGTATAGCCCTTTTTCATTACCTCCAAACCAATAGTTTTCTTGTTTATCTTGGAAAATAAGCATTGCCTTGTAGTCAAAGTCGGATGTTATTTGCCCGAAGGTACTTTCTTTTGTAGAGGAAGTACTATCATTAGAAGAGGAGGCTCCTTTGCAAGAGACCAATAGAAAAGGTAAAATGATTGGCAAAAGGGAAAATTTAAAAAAAGAATTAAACAAGAACATATTTGGGATTACATTTGGTTGATGTATTATCGAAACTTTATTCGAAAAGTACTAGGAGTCATTCCTAAGTGTTTTTTAAAAAAATTGGAGAAGTGAGCAGGTTCTAAAAAGTCGAGTTGGTAAGCAATTTCTTTAACGGTTTTTTCACTATGAATAATCAAACGTTTGGCTTCCAACAAAACTCTAGTAATGAGAAATTTTTTAGCCGTCATGCCTGTTCTTTCCTTTACAATGCCATTTAGTCTATTGAGAGAGAGGTTCATTGCTTGGGTGTAAAAGTCTGTGCTTTTTTCAATGTGATAATTTTGTTCTACCAAATCCAAGAATTGATTGAAGTATTCGTTGTTGGGACTTGTTTCTGCTTGTTTGCTTAATTTTTGATATTTTTTAAGAATGGATATGTATAAATTAAGTGCCGATAAGGCAGCAAAAATAGAGTCATTAGAATTGTTGTTATTGTACGATTTTAAAAACAAATAACTATCTTTTAATAACCTAGCTTCTTGTTTATTTATAGCGACACCAGCCTCAAAATGTTGATTGTATTGAATGAAATTAAAGAAATTATTCAAAAAGGGATTGGAGGCAATTAGAGTTGGTTGAATTTTGATAACATAACCTTGAGAATCCCTTGAATGTTTGACTTGATGCAGCTGATGAGGACCAACTAGTTGAATACTAGGAGGTTTGATGTCGAAATCTTTAAAGTCAATAAGATGGGTGCCACTTCCTGCAAAAAAGAAGAAGAGTTCATAATAAAGATGGCGATGGGGTTCCAAGTCACGATCTTCGTTACTAGTTTTTATTTGTACGATTTGATAATGTTTAAATTCCAATAGATATTTTTATTTGTAGGCAGTATGATTGTATAATTACTTAATTAGCAAGGAGGATAAAAGAACAAAGACTTAATTTTTTTTAGATAAAAAAAATAGATTATTAATGAATAAAGTGATTTTATATTGCTTTTTTTTGTAAGTTTAGTCTGCTTTTTAAGGCATGATCTGGTTTTTTACCTTTTCTTGAAAAAACTTTTTAATGAAATTAAGAGAAAATTTCTAAAAAAGGCATACAAGAAAATACGAAAAAGATGCAAAAATGGAGTTTTAGAAAAAAACTTTTTTTGGCTTTTTTTGACATTGCAGGTAACATTTGAATCATTCAAGTCATATACTTTTGTGGAAATAGGACTTTGTTTTAAAGTCTTAGAGCCCTAGTTCTTATATTCTACACATCTCTAGCAAAATTCTATGAATAAATAGAATGTATAATCCCATAAAATAAACATCACCTTCTTATGAAAAAAATACAATACTTGACATGTGGTATCGCTCTTTTTTCTTTAGTGAGCTGTTCTTTTGATACAGAAAGTTCTAGTGCCGATATCGTTGTTGATCCCTATAAAATAAATGCATTGACGATTCGAGGCAATGGAGGAGATGATATTGCTGTTGATAATGGTAATCATGGCTCAATTTCAGGAGATGATATTAATGCGGAAGCTGGCACTTTGACGGCAGGAGAATGGAATGATTTGAATAACTGGAAATTTTGGCAGTCATTAATGCAAAAGAAGAATTTTTCAGAATATCAGCAAGAGTGGCAATTTTTTCCTTCTCAACGCTATTCGGTTCGAATAACAGATAATATGGGGCAATCTGTAATGGATTGTCGGGTACAATTGTTAGGAAAAGATAATCGAAAAATATGGGAAGCAAGAACAAATAATTCGGGAATTGCTGAGTTGTGGGCGCAACCATTTTCAGAAGGTAAAGATTTAAAGAATACTATAGTTATTGATTACAAAGGAAAAAAGCAGACCTTAAAATCTCCCCAAACATTCATGGAAGGGATTAACGATATTAAGTTGAAAATGACATCAACCATGCCTGAAAATCGCGCTGATGTCATGTTTGTTGTAGATGCAACAGGATCAATGGAAGATGAAATTGCATACCTTAAAAAAGAATTGGAAGATGTTGTGGCGCAGGTGAAAACAGAACAACCTGATTTAGCCCTTCAAATTGGGTCCGTTTTTTATAGAGATGAAGGCGACAAGTATGTAACTCGCTCTAGTGCCTTGTCTGCCAATACTGATGCGACTATCAATTTTATCAATGGTCAGTCAGCAGATGGTGGCGGTGATTATCCAGAGGCAGTTGATGTAGCTTTGGAAGAAGCTGTTTCCATGCAAAATTGGTCTGAATCAGCTAGAACTCGTATCGTTTTCTTGTTGTTAGATGCTCCGCCACACCATGATAGTAAGAGCCTCAAAAGCATTCAAAAAAGCATTACTAGCGCTGCCGAAAAAGGAATAAAATTAATTCCTATTGCTTCTAGTGGAATTGATAAAAAGACAGAATTTTTGATGCGCTTTTTCTCATTAACAACAAATGGTTCTTATGTATTTATGACCGATCATAGTGGCGTTGGAAATGGGCATGTTGAGCCAACAGTAGGAGAGTATAGAGTAGAATATTTGAATGAGTTGCTAACTCGAATCATTACACAATCAACGCAACCTGCAACCGCAACGTTGTTAGAGTAAAATAAAATCACGAATCCCCAAAATGTTCCTTTTATTAAGGCAAGAATAAGCTCAACACAACCTGTTGAGCTTATTTTTTTATCAGAGATGTTTATTTTGACAAAAACTATAAATTTGCTCAGATTGCTAATTTTTAAAAGCATTAGAAACTTTGTATCTTTGTGCATTTAGAAAAAGTACAAAATGAACTTTTATTAAACAAAAAATCATAGACGATATAAATAATATAGAATAATGGTTAAAATTGGAGATATAGAATTAGGAGATTTTCCACTATTGTTGGCCCCAATGGAAGATGTTAGTGATCCCCCTTTTCGAGCGTTGTGCAAAAAACAAGGTTGTGATATGATGTATTCTGAATTTATCTCAGTAGAGGGATTGATTCGAGATGCAACCAAAAGTGTTGAAAAATTAGATATCTTTGATTATGAGCGACCAATAGGAATCCAAATATTTGGATCTAATATGGATTCGATGATTCGCGCAACAGAAATTGTAGAAGAAGCAAATCCCGAAGTAATAGACATCAATTTTGGTTGTCCTGTCAAAAAAGTTGTCTGTAAAATGGCTGGAGCAGGAATTCTTCAAGATATTCCTAGGATGGTTAAATTGACAGAAGCGGTTGTGAAAGCAACGAATAAACCTGTCACAGTGAAAACACGTCTAGGGTGGGATGATAATACAATTTTTATAGAGGATGTTGCAGAGCGTTTGCAGGATGTCGGCATACAAGCTTTGTCTATTCATGGTCGGACTCGAAAACAAATGTACAAAGGAGAGGCAGATTGGACAAAAATTGGCAATATCAAAAGAAATCCAAGGGTTAAAATTCCTATTTTTGGAAATGGGGATATCAACAGTCCCGAAAAAGCAGCTTTGTATAGAGATAAATATGGGGTAGATGGAATTATGATTGGACGTGCTGCTATTGGATATCCTTGGATATTTAGAGAAATTAAACATTATTTTAAAACAGGCGAACATTTGCCACCACCAACAATTCAAGAACGTGTTGCGGCAGCTAAAGAGCATTTGGAAAAGTCTGTGATTTGGAAAGGAGAAAAATTAGGAATTTTGGAAATGCGCCGACACTATACCAACTATTTTCGAGGATTAAAAGGAGTGAAAGCCTACCGTGCTCAACTAGTACAAGCAGATGAGGCTGCTATGGTATTTGATTTATTGGATGAGGTAGAACAAGTATATTCTTAATTTTTAAATATAGAATAATTTAGTATATTGTTTAGCAATAGACTGAGAAGCACTAGAAGATCATTTCACTATGAAGCAACTATTACACCTTTTACTATTGTCTCTTCCCTTTGTGTCAATATTGGGACAGTCTCTTAATGCAAATTTTGAGTTCAAAAATCCTCAGCTTCAAAAAGATGTTTATCGTGCTGATTATGGGACAAAAGGTCTGTTGCTGACATTCGAGTATTTGTATACAAACACTAGTAGCCGTTTGACTTCTATTGTTCCTACTGTAACATTAGAAAAAAATGGAATGCAAGTTTATGCCAACGAAACAAAAATATTGGTTCTGTCTCATAATGTGTGGTCAACAGCGCAGGTCTTTATTCCTTATCGGGGCATCAATCTACTCAATGGCTTTCATGAAGGACTACAATTAAATATTACTTTAGAGAATTTGCTAGACTATGGAGGAACGTTGAGCATACAGCAACCGCTTCGGTATAAAGTAGAGATAAATCTCAAAGGTGCTGCTGTCAAAGAGCAATTGGTGCATTATGATGAAGGTTCTAATCCTAAAGAATGGCTCCCAGATGTGTATTACACCTTTACAACCAATGAAGGTTCAGAGCCTGTTTATCGTTCAGAAGTACAACATAATCAATATTCAATAGCACCTAAAAAACTGTCTTTCTATGTTTTGGAAGGAGAACAGTTGACATGGTCTTTTTATGATAGAGATGGTAGTAATGATTTGTTATTGGGAACTTATACGAAGCTAAATCCTAATGGTGAATACGTTGACAATGTTTACGGACAAATGTTTGGAAACATTAAAAACTTAGAATTTGACTATGCGCAACGTGCACAAGCTCGGCAGTCCATTTCAATTTATAGCGATCCCAATTATTTGTATAGTAAAAAAGAAGGGGTTGCCATTACGATCGAATATGATTTGGCAAAAGCTTACCAAGGTGAAAAAGCAACCATTCATCTAAATTGTTACGATAAAAATGGGATTCGTTTAGATGTGCCAGTGTTGTATCCTATAGAAGAAACACCCGCTGTAGATGCCAAGATAGATTTAAAGGTAAAGGGTAAGTTAAAATATTTTATTCCTTTTTATGTATGGAAAGAGGCTTGTAAAAATGTCGAATTTTATTTTGAATTGGATAATAAAGAGCAAATACAAGCTGCTCGCCATACGCTTTACAAGCCTATTCAGTTCGAGGATTGGGTGATAGATGCTGGGATGAAAGTAGAGCATGATTATAAGTATCAAGGTGCCAAGGGAATTCAGCTTCAAGTATATTATGAATTGCTCAATGTCTATGATAACGCTCCATTGTATGTGAAGTTTTATCAAGCTAATGGCGATGCTTTGACTTTTCCAGTTTATCATATCATGGGGGATGATTTATCAGCAGTTATAAAAAAAGAGCATATCACAGAAAATCCTAGAATAGCAGATAAGTTGTTTTACTTTATCCCTTATGCTAGCTTAACAGATGAAATAATAGCTGTTCAAGTAGATTTAGTCCCTGACGTGGCGATGAATATTTTACAAAAGTTTACAGAGCCATTGTCTAATCGTTCTCAAGGAACAGACGTGTCTTTAGAGTTGGTGAAAGCTGGAGAGCGATTTTGGTTGGAGAATTATGGACAGGTCATAGAGCTGAAGCTAGAAGTACCTACATTTTTTGTAAATAAAACGAAGTTAAAACTTGATATTCAAAAAAATGGAACTTCTTCTCAAGCTTTTCTTTTGGATGGGATGTTGACACACGAAAAAGATGATTTTATATTGACAAGAGACAGTGGACGTGTCTATGTCGTTTTTCCGCATAGAAATATAGTAGGCGGAACTCGTTTGTCATTAAATGCAGTGGTGACAGATCTGGAGGGGAATATCGTCATGAGTAATGCAGTGGAGTGGAAATGGCAGGCTCCTAATGAGTTATTTAACACAACAATTGAGGTTGCTCTAACAACCTGTAAGTTTGACCGAAAAATCATTCAAGATACTCTTCTAAACACAGATTTTCCGTGGAATTATGTGGTTGAAGCAGGAGGTGCTGTTTTGGTGGAAGAGACGTTGTCAAAAAAAATGGGCGCCAAAGAATTAAAAGAGCAATTTAAGCACAGAGTATTAGTTAATCGAGAAGATAACATTACGGTAAAAATTGTTGATACAAAAAGCAAAAAAGCCGTTGTGTTGTGGCATGGTGATTTGGGCAAATGGGAACAAGATAACTTTAAATTAGAGGTTACTAATAAATTTCCCCTAAAGTTGATCAAAGTAGGGGCAAAAGTAGACAAAAACTATAAAGCACATAAGGAAAATGGCGCATTGTAGTGCTTAGGTATTAATGATTTTGACATTGCTTTTTTTGCTACCTCTTACTTATTCAGTATAAAAAACAGACAATTTTTTATTCAAAACTTGCTTTTATAGTTTCGATGGCTTATAATTGTGACTGTGTAGTCATGTGACTATATAGTCATCTATGTTTAAATGTATAAAAAATGCCAAAACCAACATTTGAAAAATTGCCTTTAGATAAACGGGAAGCTTTTATAAAAGGATTTTTAGAAGAATTTGCTGCCAAAAATTACGACAAAGCGTCAGTTTCAGTTGTGGTCAAAAAGCTAAATATAGCCAAAGGTTCGGTTTATCAATACTTTGAAAACAAACTTGATTTGTACCTCTATTTAAAATCTCGTTGTGAAGAAACAAAAATGCATTATGTCTTGGGAATTAGACGAGCAGATTATCCTACATTTTGGGATTATTATAGAGCACAATACAAAGCAGGAATTCAATTTGATTTAGAACATCCACTAGAGAGTCGTTTCTTATATAGAATAGGAGAGAAAGAAACTTCTGAAGCTCTTCAGGATTATATGAAAGAATGGAAGCATCAAGCGATTCAGGCGTATATTAATGTTATTCAAGCAGAAGTTGATTTGGGACATTTCAGAAAAGATATTTCAGCAGAAGCAATGACTTACTTTTTGGTGTCGGTAAGCATGGGGATTGGTGATGTATTAAGGGATCGTTACCACATCGATTTTGATGGAAATATAAAGGATGGAAAACCTGTTTTTGCTTTGGACAAAGCAGCTTTGATGGAAGCTGTAGATGAGCAAATTGCTCTGTTAAAAGGAGCTTTAAACGCTAAAAATAATTGAATATGATAGCAGTAGAAAAACTTAGTTATAGTTACAAAGGAGCCAAGAGCTTTGCTTTGGATAACCTTAATTTTTCCATCGAGAGTGGAGAAATATTTGGTTTTTTAGGACCATCTGGTGCAGGAAAAAGTACGACTCAAAAGATTTTGTACAAAATCTTGACCGACTATCAGGGAGAGGTCTTAATAGATGGTGTATCTTTGGATACTTTGGGTAAAGACTATTATACTAGGATTGGTGTGGGGTTTGAACTGCCCAATCATTACATGAAATTGACCGCTAGAGAGAACTTAACCTTGTTCGGCTCTTTTTACCCAGAAGAAAAGCTACAAAAGTTGGAAACATTATTTGAAGCGGTTGGGATGGAAGAACATATCGACAAAAGAGTAGAGGATTATTCGAAAGGAATGAAAATGCGGTTAAATTTTATTCGGTCGATTATGCACAATCCTGATATTATCTTTTTTGACGAACCAACTTCAGGTTTAGACCCCATCAATGCACACAAAGTTAAAGAGCAAATAAAAAATCTAAAAGCGCAAGGAAAGACGATTTTTATTACTACTCATGATATGACGACGGCTGATGAATTGTGCGATCGAGTTTCCTTTATTGTTGATGGAAAAATTGTTTTGACAGATACGCCTTCTAATTTAAAGCACATTCACGGTAAAGAATGTATTCAAGTAACGATGAATAATTGGGAAAAGACAGAGTTTCCTGTGAAAAATATTGGGCACAATCAAATGTTTTTGGAGTTGATAAAAAGAGAAGATCTAATGAAAATAGAAACGTTAGAAGCTACTCTAGAGGAAGTATTTATTAAAGTAACGGGTACCAGTTTAAAAATCTAGAGACATGGACAACTTAAAACATTTGGCGGAGCAGTTAAAGTGGCAGTTTGTTATCTTACAGCGCAACAATTTGATCAATATAAGTGTCGGTGTAACAGTTCTATATGCCATCATTTTCTATATTTTCAAGGATTTTGCTTATATGGAAAAAGCATTAACATTGCTAGTTTATAACGACCCTAGTTTAATTGGGTTACTATTTTTTGGTTTGGCTGTTATTTTGGAAAAAAACCAGCAAGTATTGCCTGCTTTTTTAGTTACACCAATGAGTATTCACCATTATTTATTGTCAAGAACAATTGCTCTAACAATAATCGGTTGGTTTTGTGCTTTGGGAATGGTCGTTGCCGCTTTGGGCTTTTCATTTAACTGGTTGCACTGCTCAATGGGAGTAATTGGTATTTGTTTTATTTTTAGCTTGGCGGGTGTATTTTTAATTAGTTATACAAGTGAGTTTTTAAACTATATGCTGTTGTCTATTCCTGTTATGATGCTGTTAAGTTTACCTTTGTTAAATTATTACCATCTAACCGATATAGCTTGGTTCAAGCTGATTCCAACACAAGGAGCAACAGATTTGCTAATAAGTTCGTATGAAAGCCCCTTGGCGACTGGTGAATTGCTGTTCGCTTATGGTTCTACGATTTTTTGGATAGTTGTTCTTTACTGGGGAGCATTTAAGGTATTTTATAAATCTGTTCGGACTTAATTAAAGGGCAATCGCCTATTAAACAAAACGATTATGAGACAATTTTTAACTACCGCAGTCAACGATTTTAGGCTTATATTTAGAGATGCCTCTTTAAGAGTTTTCTTAGTAATGCCTCTTTTAATTTTATTAGTTGTCTGCTTTTTGTGCCCTTATTTGAAAGAAACGTATCCCGAAATAAGTGATTATGTTGTATATATCGTCATCATGTCTTGCACCCAAGCATCAACAATGTATGGATTTATATATAGCGTTGTGTTTTTGGATGAAAGGGATACTGAAGTAGCGAAAATGTATGGCATCTTACCCATCTCTAAAAATGGCTTTTTACTTACCCGATTATTAGCACCGTATTTATTATCTACGATTACAACATTCATTATTTTAATTCTACAGCCTTTATACAGCCTAAATCCTTTGGGAACTTTTTTATTTGCTGCTTTATTTGGCTTGTTGGCTCCTGTGCTGGCCTTGTCTGTAGCGGGATTGGCAAACAACAAAATAGAAGGTATGACTTGGTTCAAAGGACTTAATTTAGTGGTTAGTTTGCCCTTAGCTGCCTTTTTTGTGCCAGATTATAAATATGCTTTTTCTTTTATTCCTACATTTTGGGCTTATACAGGAATGTATGAGCTGATCATCGAAGGAAGCTATATGTTGTTTTTAATCGTAGGATTTGTATTTACATCAATTACTTTAGGAGCTTTGATGCGTTTTTTTATAAAACGACATTTTACTTAGAAGTAGTTTATTTTTTCATATATTGCAACCGTTAAAATACAAAAATATAGATGATATATGAAATTATTAAAGGCTATTGAGGAATTGGAATCCTATGTAGATAAAGCATCTTTGGTTAATGAAAAAATTTCCAAGTCTACGATTGGATGGCAAATAGGACATACGTTAAAAGTGATCTATGGAGTCGCAAAGACAGTTGAAAAATCCGATCCCAAGAAGTATAAGCGAAAGTTCAATCTTACACGCACAATTATCTTTTTGACCAATAAAATACCTAGAGGAAAGGGAAAATCTCCCAAGACCGTTCGTCCAAAAGAAGAGGAAATGACTAAAGAAGCTTTGCTAAATTTGATGCAAGAATGCAAAGAAGCTTTAAGATCGATGCAAAATGTAGCTCCTAATGCGTATTTTGATCATCCTTATTTTGGTTTATTGAATAAAAATCAAGCGTTTCGTTTCTTGGAAATTCATACAGAACATCATTTGAAAATTATTCGAGATATTACACGTTCGTAAGAGTTAAAGGATTAGGTCTTTTTCTATTAATAGTTTGTCTTAGTAAGCGGTCAAAGGATTTAATTCCTTGATATTGATTAGTTGTTTAAGATGTAGTGTTTTTGTTTTTTTTGTGAATTGCTTGGTTGAAAAAAACTTTCATCATATATCCAAACGAAAGTCCAGCAACCATCCAGATAATAAATTCCACCAACAAGGTACCAAAGCTAATGGTTTGAATATTGAAAACAGACATTAAAACAAACATACAAAGCCCCCAACTTAATCCTGATTTTATCCAATTCTTTTTACCAAATAAGTTGGGAACCTGTTCAATGTTTATATTTTCATAGCGTTTAGGCTGTTTTTCTAACCATTTGGCTTTTAAGTAGCTTCTGAACCAACCCCAAATAGGAAATGTGATAAGGAGGGTTAAAAAACTTAGCCCATTTATCAAACAAGGGATTATATTGCCGCAGTTTTTGCAGTAAAGCCCAAACCAATTTTTAAAGGCAGTGCCATTTTCTATAGACCAAGTCCTACCATCATGAAGTGTTTCACAGTGAGGACAGGGGACAAAACTTCTTTCAAATCTAGGTTTATCAATTGTCTTATCTTCTAGGGTAACTTTAGGCATTCGTTGCCCTAAAATTAATTCATTAAAAGCAAGACCTGGGTTTAGAATCCAATGCAAAACCATCCAATTTTTCCAATCGTAAACTTTGTATTTTACCTTATCGTATTTCATCTCATGTTGTTTTAGTAGGGTTAGTGTATAGTACAATATTAGACGATTTTTTTTACAAATTAAAATTTTTAGTATTGAGTTTATTATTGTGCTCTCCAATAGCGGCTACGATAGCGACTTCTAGGTTGGTAAAACATACTATCAGATTGTAATCTATAGGTTAGACCAATGTTTAAGCCAACCATTAAACCGTGTGTATGATGGCGAACCAAAATGTAATTGTTGGGCGTAACTGCACGAAAATCAGCAGGGAAATATTGAGGTGCACTTTCTCCTTCTAAATTGGTTAAAGAGCTTTCAAAATGCGCTAAAATAAGTAAATCAAACAATTCGCTCAGTTGGATTTTGACACCCAAATCAATAGATACGCCAAAGACAAAGCTGTTAAAAATGTTTAAGGGCTGTTCGGTACTGCCGTACTGATTTCTATAATCTATTTTTTTATCCGAACGTCCTGAATTGAAAGGATATTTAGTTCGTCCTCTTGCCGTTATTAAAGCATCTAAATGTGGTCCCAAGCGCATGAAAAATTGAACAGGAGCATTAGGTGAGCTGCTAATTCTAAACAAAAGTGGAAGTCTAATATAGGTTAAGGCTCTAAAGCTTGTTTCTTGCAATATTTTTAACTGCTTAGCAGTAGTCGTTTGGACGTAGTTTTGTTGTAAATAAGTAAACCCCAATCCTGTTGCAATGCCTAGAGTTTTACTAAAATTATGACCAACTGTTACCAAACTAGTGTTTCCAATACTAGTTCTAGAAAGTATAGAGGCTTCTTGTTGATCATTTTGATTGAGTATAAATGAAAAATTGATGCTATTGTTAATAGTTAGCTCTAAACCTTTTTGAGAAAATGAAAAAAAAGGGTAGCTAAAAGCACAAATGACTAAAAATAAAATACGCATAAGCAGGACGTTTGGTGTGAAATTACTTTGTAGTTTTTTTTTATTCTTATGAGAAAAATCAAAAATCCACGAAGCATCAGTGTAAAATAGTAGTTGTTTTATGCTTCAATTATTAGAAGATAAAACTCGGTACCTGCTCTCTCAGTTTGTATTATTCTGAAGAGAATAGTATACCTACCTTACTATAATAAACGAATCCTACTCTAGAGGCAAGTTCAAAAAAATCAATTTATCAAAATAAAAAGGGTTGTTTTTTTTGTGAAAGGCTTGATAACAAGGTGTTAAAGCCTGTGAATTCCCCAAAAAAAACAACCCTTTTGCTTAAAAGATATTATAATTGGACTAGTATTAGCTAAGCAGAGCAGCAACGTGTTTTTCGTTTGGAACATAAGTTGCCCACTCGATTGGTAAGTGTATTCCTTGCGTTTGTAAGGCTTGAACACGATAAAGATAAGCAGCGCCTTCCATGATATGCCCAGCAATATCGGCTGCTGTACGATTTTCGTAGGCCTCCAAATAAGTACCTTTTGCCCAATCATTAAAAGCACCCATTGCAGGACCACACCAGATTTGCATATCACTTACTCGCTCTTTGATACCTGCGTTTGCCCAGTTTGAAGACAAGCCTAAGTACCAACGGAAAATTAAAGCCATTTTTCGTTTAGGATTGTTTTGAGCTCGTTCAATTTGATGAGGGTCACGCTCTTGAAAGAACTCAATACAACCTTGCCAAACCTCTTCCAAAGGCTTTCTAAATGTCTGTTTTTCTAGTTTTTCTCGTTCTGCTGCTGGAATATCATCAATAGATTCATACTTCATATAATATTCATACAATTTTTTGGCTCTAGGACCGAACAAAGTACCACGTTTCAGAACTTGTAGTTCAACCCCCATTTCAAACATATCAGAAGCAGGAGCCATCATGACATCCGTTTGAGAGACATTAGCCAATAATTTGCGCACATGCTCAGACGTTCCAGCTTCTACACAAGCTTGATTTACAGAACCAGTTACAATATAAGCAGCTCCCATCATAAATGCAGATAAGGCAGATTCAGGAGTAGAAATTCCACCAGCTGCTCCAACACGAATGGCTGTCTTGAATTGATGGATTAATTGCAATTCATCACGCAAACGAATGATAGAAGGCAACAAAGCAACCAGTGGACGATTGTCGGTATGTCCGCCAGAATCTGCTTCAACGGTAATGTCATCAGCCATAGGAACTTTAGCTGCCAATTCTGCTTGTAGAGTTGTGATTTTTCCAGCTGCCAACAATTTATCTAGATATTTTTTAGGAGCGGGTTGCATAAAGTGCTTTGCCACTTCTTTGCGTGAAATTTTGGCGATGACGCGATTGTTGATAACCACATTTCCCTCTGCATCTTGTGTCAAACCAGCTACACGATAGTGTACAATATTGATCGTTAAGTTTAAGAAAGCAGAAGCCTCTACAACTTGTACACCTCTAGCTAAAAAATGCTTAACAGCACCTTCTTCCAAAGCAGGCTCATTAGGACTGTGGATTAAGTTAAACGCATAATGTTCTTTTTTTAAGGCATCTTGTATTGTATTAATAGCTTGTTCTACTCGATTAGGAACCAAGCCTGCTGCCCCAAAAGATCCCAATAATCCAGCCTTGCCCATTGCAATAACCAAAGCCTCAGAGGCAATCCCATTTGCCATAGCTCCTGTTTTATAAGCGTACTTTAGTTGGTAATCTCTTCTAAAGGTAGGATCTCCCAATTGTTGAGCAGTCATAGGAGCTACCATACCTAAAACTTGTAGACCATTACCATTGGTGGTCAATTCCCCTGCATTGGCTACTCCAATTCTATCTGCATGATCTAAAACAACAAAACAGTTGTCGCTTGTGTTTTTTAGCTTTTGCTCCATGCCAGCAGCATCAAAGGAAATTGCTCTAGGAGAGCCTTTCCAATACAATTTTTGCTTTATTCCTGTGAAGTTAATCATCTTGTTGTATTTAATTTTAAGTATGTATTTGCATTCGTCAACTAGTGTCAAAGAATGTGTTTTTTTAATAATTTTTTGAATGTTTTAACATAAGCATCTACTTCCTTCTTAGAAGATACATGGCCATCATAGCACAGTCCAATTCGCATCTTATTGTTGTAAGTATAAACACTAATATAGTGCTCAATTGTCATTGCAGAAGATACCACAACAGGAAGATAGTGCTTGACATGATATTTTTTTGTCTGATCAAAATTTAAGCGACCATAATTGGTTAGAATAAAAGCGGTGTTAATCCGAGTTAAATCTAGTTTTTTGATCAATTTTTGAATGAACCAATCGTTACGAATATTGTATTTGTTCAAATTAGCAATATCAATAAAACTTGGGCTAATGCCTTCCATACTGATAACCCCAAACAAATCAGGAGAGTCAAACCATTGACTTATCTTTTGTTGCAGTCCTCCTGCAAAAGCTTTGAAGGGGATTTGAGTGTTTTTAGGCAAGTCAAATTTCATAGAACTCACGTAAAGTCCCATATTGTGCCCAGGGTCTACTTTTAGCTTTTTTCGAAGATTGACAGTAACAATATAATTGTAAACCGAAGGGTATTTTTTAGGGAGATCAGCCCTTGTATACAAGAACAATGTTGCCAAAAAAGTATTGACAGAATAAGCATTTTGCTTGCAATGCTGAACAAGCTTTGTTGTTTCTTCTTCTGTTAACTCTTCTATCCACAAGCTCGTTTTTCGATTTTCCCAATAATTGGCATACATCGTATCAATCATATCTTGAGTGAGCAAAAAATCTTTTTTGCCTAACAAGCGATTGACGAGAGACATCGCCCAATCTAGCGACTTTGGGGCTGCGGTTTCTGGGATCAACTCTTTTAAAATGCCTACAGGTCGGAGAGGCGCAAGTGCATCTCCATTTAAGACAGCAATTAAGTCATGCAAGATATGATTCAAAGAAATCCCATCACAAATAGCATGATTAGCAACCACAATCAAATCACTATAACCACGGTGTTGATTTAAGACAAAATGTATTAGAACGTTTTCGTTAAGTCGATGAACTGTTTGTAAATTTTCCTGCGCCAAAGTGGTATAAGAAACATCTTCATAGACTTTAATGATGGGGGTTGCTGTTGGCTTAAAAACAAGATAAACATCATTTTTTTGATCAACAGTAGGAACCATCTGAAGAACAGGTTGCTGTTCAAGAATGGGAATCAAGGCTTGGCTTAGTTGTTCTTTGGTAACCAGAGTATTTAATTCAATTCCTGTAACAATATTAGCATTGGGAGAAGAAATAAAAAAACGGGTGATACCAGATAGTTTTATCTTCATAGGTGAATACCTGTAATAATCAGTAATATATTTTTTAAAACCACCTTACAATAAGCAAACAAGGAACACAAAGGAATGCATTATTGTAAGATGGTTTAATATATACCATTAAGCCTCTTTAATACCTAGTGCTAAATCAGTCACTTGATAAATACGAGTACCCTCATTCCAAAGATAAGCATCGCCAATAATGGCAAGGGTGTCGCCACGTTTTTCAATGGTTTTGAAATGTACCTCACAATGCATATTTTCTACGCCTAACAAAATTTGCCCACGATATTTCCAGACAGTTTTGTGATGATCTAATTGCACAAATTTAGGAGATTTAAATGCTTTACCCAAGTTTTGTTGCAAAGCAAATGTTTGCATAGCTTGCAGAATCGCTTCAACTCCCAGAGAACCAGGCATAACAGGATCTTGATAGAAGTGACAGGTAAAGAACCAATCGTATGTATTAACAATTTTGCTAGCGTGGATATAGCCTTTGCCATATTCTCCGCCATCTTTGACAATTTTTAGCTTATCTAATAATAACAATTGATCACCTGCCAAGCGATAATGAGGTTTGTCTGCTGGCGCTTTGAATAGTTTCATCTTGCCATATAACGAATCTAAATTGATAGAGACATAATCTTTAGGTTGCAAATTTTGACTTACATACCAAGCAGGAACTTCTACGCCATTATCTAAGCCAACTTGTTGTGCTAAAGCTTCGCCAGGGAAGAATCCAAAAGATGATTTTCCCTTATAAAAGACTTGACCATCAATACTTAATTCGAAGGTGTAGTTTTGTAGGACAGTGCCACCCAATGCAACGGAAGAAACCAATATCGATTTGTTATGAATTGTTTTTCCTCTCCAATCTGTTCCAAAAGGCAAATCGAACATTTCTCCTGTACCATCTAAATTACGGAAGAATAGATTTTTGTCAGAAAAAGGTAACGTAGAACCCAAATAAGCTCCCAATAGACCACAAGGTTGCAAGGCTATTTCCATCAAAACAGAGTAGGGCATCGTTGCCGTAGAGTTCTGCTCATAATACCATGCATCTACAGGAACATCGTATTCTGCGTAAATAGTAGATGGTTTTTTGAAATTCAAGCGTTCGCCATCGATTTTTAAAACTCTAGAAATAAGCTGTAAATCTGTGTTGGGCTGACGAGAAACCGTTCTACCATCGTAACAAGCAAAATCAGGACCAAAGGCTTTGGATAAATTATCTAGTGCGAAGGTCGTAATGTCCAATTCATTCAATAGGGCATCTTTGGAACGTGGAGAAATTTGGACACCGGCTTCTTTTTCCAAATATTTGGGGTTGTCTTTTTCTCTCAGTTGCAAACCTAAATTCTCAAAATGTACCGTAATAACACCATTAGAAATAATCTCTAAGTCAGCAATGACATAAGGATTAGGAACTAAGCCAATTTCTTTTACTTCTAATTTGTAAATCAATTTGGTATCTTTTCCTGGAACAACTTGCTTGCGGCAACGAACCTTTTGTGGCAAATCAAAGATAGGTTGATAACGAGCATCTTTGGTTAATCGTTGCAATCCAAGCATCAACATAAAGAAACGCAATAAATTTCCACCTCCTTCGGCTTGCAAAGAACCTGCTAATACTTCATCATCACGGAAATGACAAGGGAAGTACCAATCGGTAGGACTCAAATCTTTTTCTGCCACAATACTTCCAAGCCCATAGGCACCACCTTCTAAATCTACAGAAGTAATTCGGTCTAGCATCAAAATTTCCTCAGGAGGCAAGCACAGAGATTTATTTCTCCCATTAGCATAATAAGAGACATTGCCAAAACATTTTTCAATATCGCCGTTGATTAGATGACGCAAATCTTCTTTCGAAAAACTTGTTTTTGTTGTGTTGAGTAATGGCGTAAATTTAGGTTTTCTAGCATTTACTTTTGCTTCTAACTCTTCTTTGCTATAAACAACACCCAAACCTTCTTCTAGCTGCTCATCTGTGAAGAAACCAGCACAACCATTGCGCATTTTTAAAACCAAACGATCTTCAACGTAACAATTGTAACTAAAGAAGAAGAGTAGATTGTCGCCATTTCTAACAAAAGAATTGATAGAAATGTCATAACGTAGAGTTTGTCCTTCAAAAGGCAAATCATCGACGAAGGTTAAGGTGCAATCCAACAAACGATAGACCAAATTGCCTTTGTTCTCAAAATCAATTCCTAAATAAGAAATCAATAATAAATCGCATTGCCCCGATTCAACAGAAACAGCCCAAGGAATTTGACCGTCTGTTGTAAACCAAGCATTGTAAGGAATATCGTACTCGGTTTGCATTGTAGAAGGCTTAAATTCGCCTTTCTTTGCGTTCAAACCCGTTACTCTACTGACCAATAGATAAGGATCCATTGGTAGCATCACGCGTCGGCTATAGGTGTCAATAATATCATACTCAGGACCAAATACTTTTCCAATTTTTCCTGTAGCAAATTCTTGTAAATCTTCTTGCGAAAAGACAATAGTCTTTCCTTTTAAATGTTCTCCAGAGCTAAAATCTTGAAGTGACAAACCATTTTCACCAACTTTTGGATTTGAGGTTTTGTTGTTTGTTGTTTCAACTGTTTTTGTTTCCAAGGCGACGACTGATTTTTTTGTCTCAGCGGTGTACTGAGCACTAGGTATTGAAATATTTTTTTGTTCTATTGGACTCGTAACGGTAGCGCTAGAGGTGACAAAAGTAGCTTCTGTAGCTGCTGTTGCGAGGGCTAAGGCAGGTTCTTTTCGCTTATTTTGAGATGGTAAATTTGCAAAAGTAGCTTTGTTAGAGTCACTGAGCAAGACATCAAAAATACGCTTTCCACCTGTAATAATTTTTTTCTTAAAGGAACGAGGCTCTGCTTTTAGAGACACGTGTTTGTACAAAATGTCCAAATCCAGCTCTACGCCATGGCTCAGTAGTTGCGCAATCGCTTCCATAATATTCTGAGCTTCAGATTTGCCTTTTTTGTTCATGCTAAGTGCCAAATGTTCTTGACCTTTTAAATTCTCTTTGATCCAATTGGTACAAGTGGCATTGGCGCCTAATTCTATAAAAATCCGAGCTCCTCTATCGTAGATTGTTGCGACCGATTTGGGAAAATCGACGGCTTGGCAACAAACCTGTGTGGAGTTTTCGGCAATTTTTTGACTGTCAAAAGGAAGAGGCTTTGCATTAATACTAGAGTAGAAATCAATAGTAGGTTGTTGATCCAAAGGAAAACGGTGCATTTCTATCAATTCATCGTATACCAAGTTGCAAAAATCGTGGTGAATGACATTTTGAAAAGGAACTTCAACAGAAGGACAAGACAATTGTTCTACAATAGACAAACAAACACTTTTTTCTCCAGAAATAACTAATTCGTTATTGGTATTAATAAAACTAACATAAGCATTGTCATAACGAGCTACCAAGCCTTCTACTTTTTCTCTAGGAGCCAAAACGATTAAGCTAATCCATCGTTGACGAGCCTCTTCAGGACTAATGTTCCAGACTTTTGCAATGAGATTGAGATCACCAGCTAACTCTGTTAAAAATAAATTAGAATTTCTAAACGTAGCCGTACGATCAGGACTCCAGACATCCAAAGAATACCACATACTTGCTGATTCTCCCATGCTGTACCCTAAAGCCATTTTGGGTTCTAACTTGAAATAAGAGCGCAGTATATAGGTATAAATAGCAGAAGAGAAAACACCAGCCGACATCATGCCTACAGCATCTTTGTGAATGTTGGGTGCTTCGTCTGTGATGCTTTGCGTTTGTGGGTGCAGGTACTTCGTCCCCACAAAATCAGCCATATTAGGCACCTTTGCTTCAAAATGAGTATGCAACTGAGGGAAAAGTTGAAAAATATCTTGCCCCAACCCTTGGTAAGCAGTAGCCGATCCTGGATAGACAAAGGCAACACTTCCTTTTTGAGCCAAAGGATTTCCTGTAAAGTAAGATCCCTTTGGTGTTTTAATTTCTTTGCCCTGAGCAATCGCATTTTTTAAGCCTTTTTGAAGGAACTTTATTTCTTGTAACAATTGCTTTTTATTATTGGCAACAACCGCCATACAATAGGTTGTTTTTTGCTGCTTTGCAGCTTGATAAAATTGCGCCGCAATTTGTACCAATGTTTTTTTACTGTCTTCAACCGTTGTTTTGAGATGGGTGATTTGATGCTCTAACTCTGTTTCGTTATTTCCCTTCAAAATAACCACGCTTGCAATGCGCCCGTGCGTCAAAGGTGTTTCTTTTACTTCATAATTGTTGGCTTCCACCATTTGAATTTGTAAGCCATCTAAGCCATTAATAGCAGCTCTGCGTTTGTCAATGCTATCATTCAAGAGCCAAGGTCGAGATTGACTTGGAAAATAATAATTAGTAGTAGCAAACTCTTCTGAAAATTTGGGTGCTTTCCAATTAGGAATGCCAGGTATAAAGCGGTGGTGGAGGCACAAAGCTGTTTTTATCAAACTTGCAATGCCAGAAGCAGCACAAGTATTCCCAATATTAGCTTTAACAGACCCCAAGGCAACAGGTTGCGCTTGCTCTGTTTGCAAGAGTTGTAGTATTTCTTGATTATCTTGTGTCGAAATGCCGCTGGCGACAACTTCTTGGTAGCCTACATTTAGATTGTTTGTTGCTTGTCCAATAGAATCAATGGTAGCGTAAACTTTATCTTCTTGAGCATCTTCACTGCGTTTTAAGACGATGGCGCCTGCCCCTTCTCCGACTAGCCAGCCGTGATCATCTTGGTTAAAACTAAGGCTCGGTTTGTCTATTGTATTAACAGGCGATTTTTGGTTGCGAAGTAAGACATTCTCTAAGCCACCACAAAAATCTACACCACCAACTACTACGGCATCTACTTCACCTAAAGACAGCATATTTTGAGCAACTTCTAAGGCTTTAAAGACAGAGTTTTCGCCACAAGAAACGGTAAAGGCTGGACCAGAAAAGTCCCATAATGCCGCAATTCTACTAGCCATGATATTACCTACAAAACTGGTGTGTTGGCTAGGTGTTTGTCCTCCCTCACGGAAATAAATAGCATTTTTGCAGCTTTCCTTTAATTGTTTTTTATTTTCCTCATCCAAAGAAATATTGCTATTTTTTAATGCTTGTTCTAATTGCCAAGTACTATCCCAACGAGCAAGGTAATGGTGAATAGCCAACTCTGATTCCATGGCAATCAATACAGCGATATTTTGGCTTTCTTGAATTCCTGCATCTTGCAAAGCCTTATCGGCTACACTTAGAATTAAAGCCTGTTGAGGCTCTAATGTTTCTGCTTCTTTGGGCTGAATTTTATAACGCAATAGGTCTATTTCAAATGCATTGATATAAGCCCCTTTAGGAGCTTTGCCGTTTTCAAAACCGTAATCTTTAAGCAATGCCTCGTTGGCATCAAATCCTTTCCAACGTTCGGAGGGTAGTTCTCTAAAATGCTGTTTACCATTGTAAATTGTAGCATAGAAGTCTTCTAGGTTGGTACAATCCCCAAAGTAGGCTTCCATTCCGACAATAGACATAGGAACGGGGGGTATAGGACTAGAGTTAGTTTCTTTTTGTCCTTCATAGGTTTGAATAACCATATGGGCATTGGTGCCACCAAAACCAAAGGAATTGATCCCTGCTTGATTGCCTTTCCAAGGCGTTGTTTCGGTAATAATGTGCTTATCCTGAATCCATTGGTTGTCGGCTTGAACAGCTTGTGTCAAGTTGACATTAGGAGGGATAAAACCTTTTTTCATCGAAAGCAAAACTTTAAACAAGCCCGTCATTCCTGCTGCCGTTAGCAAGTGCCCCATATTGGATTTGACAGAACCCAATAAAGGATGCGTATCATGCTGCTTAAAGAAGTTGGAAATAGAGTTCATTTCTGTGACATCTCCAAGTGGCGTTCCTGTTGCATGACATTCCAAATAACTAGTATTTTGAGGCAAAACATCATCCAATAGATAGGCGCGTTCAAAGGCTAAATTTTGTCCTTTTGGATTAGGACTTAACAAAAATTTTCCTCGTCCATCATTGGACAAGCCAATACCACCAATAACGCCCAAAATTTGGTCGCCGTCTCTTTGAGCATCTTCCAATCGTTTTAAAACAACAATACCAGCTCCCTCTGATGACACTAAACCGCCAGAGTTTTTGTCCAATGGTGCAAATTTTTGATCGTGTGGGGCATAGGCATGAAAGATAGAAAAACCCATATGGATGAACAATTGGTCAGAACCACAAACAGCCCCAGCCAACATTAAATCCGTTTTACCTGTTACCAAATCATCACAAGCTAGTTTGATTGCATACAAAGAAGTGGCACAAGCCGCATCTAAGGCATAATGCCCACCACCCAAACCCAAACCTTTGACCACCATTTCGGATGGGGTATAGGTGAGAACTTCGTTGTTAGGAGGCGGGAAGTTGTTGGCAGGAATTTTGAAATTTTTATCGTGCAGCAGCTCTTGAAGTGCTTTTTCAGTTGTTTTGGTATAAACGTCTGATAATAATCTATGTGAAGAGCCAGTAGGAAACGATAAATTTCCTAGAATCAAACCACATTTTTCTAAAACAGTTTTGTTATTATAATAACCACTGTCTTTCAAAGCTTCTTTGGCAACATAGAGCGACCATTGATACAACTTATCTTGTTGGGCTACAAAATTGGCTGAGAGTTCATATCCATTCGGATCAAAATCAAAATTTCGGATATAGCCACCTCGCAAAGAATAACATTTGTCAACAATCCCTTTGCCCGATTGGTAAAAATGATCGGGGACAACTCCAAAGTCTTCTTCGTTGGCAAACTCAATTAAATTTTTTTCACCGACCAAGTTATCCCAAAACTCTTCGTTAGTAGAAGAACCTGGAAATAAACCTGACATTCCTATAATTGCTATTTTCATATATTTTTTGATGTTGGGCGTTTTGGTGTGGAACACTTTATTCCACACCAAAACAGTTCAATTTTACCATTCCAATTCCTTAGAAACAGTTACAGCTGCATTTTTTGTAAACAAGTAAACGTTTCCTTCATCGTCATAAGTAGTACAATTGGCTACCATTTTGAATTCGTTGCTTTCAACAATCTCTATGTGCACAAAAAGTTCTTTCCCAAATGGAACTGTTTTATAAACAGTTGCTGATTCGGTGGATAGAGGCAACGATTTAGCATTGTTATTATAACGTTGTACCCAAATAACCATCCCTTGATATTGGATGTCTGCAAAGAAGGTATTGACTCCAATTACTGGAAATTGTCCTTGATCCTTTGCGGGAACTTGAGGTGCTTTACATTTTAGAATAATTTGTTGTTCTGTCCAATCTACAATTTGCTCAATTCCTTGGAAATATTGATCGTGAAACAACGCTCCATTTTCGTATAAAACAGCTCCATCAGTAGGAGTATAGGTGTTACTTAACGAAGGCTGAAATTTAGGAGCTTCTAGTTTGTTTTTCTTGGCAACTAGAGTAACCTGTGCTTTATAATGGTAGGTTGGTAATTTTGCATTTGCAGCTTGACTCAAGATGGTCGTTTCTAATACAATTGTATCGGCATCTTTTTGAACCTCTTTTAGTTCAATAATGTAGTCAGTAGGTTCTGTACCATCAAAAACAATCCCTTTGAATAGCTTTGCATCTTTTACAAGGTGGACTCTAAAATCAGGGAATACTTGTTCACAAGTATTGGTCATCCAACCAACAGCATTAACAACAGGCAAAACGGCATTTCCTTGAATAACATGGTGCATCAAAAAAGGATTCTCCGCTAAAGTCATGTTTCTACGGATGCGGTGTGTCTCCAAAGGACCATCCGTATAAGAAATGCCAGCAGGCAAAGTACCACCAATAATAACTTGAGGTTGATTAGCATATTGAACATTCATCTCATTTACCATCATAGCGGGACCGCCTTGGCTATTGACTAGAACAACACCCATTTCTTCAAATTTTTTCTTCAAGGCATCGCTAACCATACCAGCATCCCAAGCGCCCCAGTTAATCGCTGAAACTTGTGTGTTGGGATGATTGGTTCTAAATAAATGTGCGGCTTTGCTCAAAATTTCATTGGCAATAGCGTAGTCAGTTTGCCCCACATTACCATAAAAACCAGCTACAGAAGAGAATAAAATAAGGTGGTCTAGCTTGTGAATATTAACGCATTGTAATAAGGTCAACAAACCATCCAATTTTACAGTCAAAACATTTAAGAAATCTTGTTCCGTTTTATCTTGAATGTACTTATCAGCTAAACGTCCTGCACCGTGAATAACACCTGTAATGGCTCCCCAACGTTTGGTGATGGCTAATAATTGAGGTTTTACAGTCGTAACATCTGTTACATCACCTTTTATGTAAACTGCTTTGCCACCATTTTCTTGGATGGCTTGGATCGTAGCATCAATTTCTTTTTTAGCAATAATATTGTTAAAGATTTTTTTAACCTCTGCCAAGTTAGGTTTCAAACCTTTATTTTTCATATCGGTCATAATCAAGCGCTTCAATGTGCCATCATCCGATTCATTTTGAGCATATTCTGGTATTTCAAAATCAAAGTTAGAACGCCCTAATAAAATGAATTTGGCTTGAAATGCTTTAGCCATTTCAATGACACAATTCGCCGTAACACCACGAGCACCGCCACTCACTAGAAAGACAGAATCTTCATTAACAGTCGTTTCGATTTTTTGATGTTCTTGTACCGTTACTTTTTCAGCGTTAAGCATTGCTCTACCATTTTCATTCACTGCTGCTTCTACAACAGAAGTATTAGGATCGTGCAATTCGCTAATAATATGTTCTGTAATTGTTTTTGTATTTAATTCTGGTTGAATATCAACAGCTCTACAATACACTTGAGACCATTCGAGATTTAGACATTTGACCAAGCCATTTAACCCACCTCCAATAATAGAAGTATTGCCACGTTTGCCTAGACCAGACTGCCCATCCAGACGAGTAATGCTCAAGAAACTAGCGCGATTTGTTTTCCCTAATTCATTAAGAGAAGGTTGAATGTGCTTTGCAATAAGGAAAATGGCTTTTACGAGGTCTCTTTCAACTGCGAAATGCTGTGTAAAGTTGCCATTTTGAAATTCAAAATGAGGGTGTAGATGAATGAAGGTACCTATAGCACCATATTGCTGTTGTATAGTTTCAATCGCAGCTTTAATGGCTTCATCAGTGTTTGAAGAAAGGGTAACACTATTGTGTTGAGAAGGATTTTTCACTTGATGAAGGTTCAGAACAACTACTTTATTACCTTCTTTTTCTAAAGCGAGGATAACTTGTTGTGTTAGTTCTGAACCATCATTAGTGATTAGTGCAACGTGCGTATCGGGCAAAGTAAATTCCAAATAATCAGGTTTGGGTAAGTACTTCAAACCAATTTCGTTGCGTTCTACACCATGAAAGGAAGATGTTCTTGTACTATTCTTTGGGTAAGTTTTTACAGTCACATCTTCTTTCACAGTTGTTTTTGTAGCCTCTAGGCTAGGATTTTTTTTTTACCTGCTTTCTCTGCCAAGTAATCGACAATTTGCCCAAGCGTACGCAATTCCGTTAGTTCTTGCGGGTTAACGCCGGATACTTCTGGATAATCTTCAGTCATCGCCCCGAAAATCTCAACACGCTTGATAGAATCAATACCCAAGTCAGCTTCCATGTCCATGTCTAGTTCCAACATTTCGGTAGGATAGCCTGTCTTTTCACTGATAACAGTCAATAAAATTTCTTCCAATTTGCTAGTGCTTAGTCCAGCATCGTTATTAGTATTAGTAGTAACTGTATTGTTAACAGGAGTGGTAGTTGTTGTAGACGTTGTCGTTGTTTGTGTTGGCGTAGTAGTAGCGCCAGCTTTACCAGCTAGGTAATCAACAATTTGCCCAAGCGTACGCAATTCTGTTAGTTCTTGCGGATTAACGCCGGATACTTCTGGATAATCTTCAGTCATTGCCCCGAAAATTTCAACACGCTTGATAGAATCAATACCCAAGTCAGCTTCCATATCCATGTCTAGTTCCAACATTTCGGTAGGATAGCCCGTCTTTTCACTGATAACAGTCAATAAAATTTCTTCCAATTTGCTAGTGCTTAGTCCAGCATCGTTATTAGTATTAGTAGTAACCGTATTGTTAACAGGAGTGGTAGTTGTTGTAGACGTTGTCGTTGTTTGTGTTGGCGTAGTAGTAGCGCCAGCTTTACCAGCTAGGTAATCAACAATTTGCCCAAGCGTACGCAATTCCGTTAGTTCTTGCGGATTAACGCCTGATACTTCTGGATAATCTTCAGTCATTGCTCCGAAAATTTCAACACGCTTGATAGAATCAATACCCAAGTCAGCTTCCATATCCATGTCTAGTTCCAACATTTCGGTAGGATAGCCTGTCTTTTCGCTGATAACAGTCAACAAAATTTCTTCCAATTTGCTAGTGCTTAAGCTACTGACATCTGTTGTTGTTGGCATAGTAGCAGCAGGTGCTGTTGCCTTTGGCGCAGGTGTAATGATGGGCTGGTTGGTCTCTACAGTATTCGATTGAAACGTAGGAGCTGCAATTTTTTCAACCTTAGGAGCTGCAATAGATGTTTGCGTATTGCCATCCAAACTAGGCTGGTTTGCGAAATTAATTTGTTGCGTCATCATTTGTAATAACATCTGAGACTGCTTGTTCTGTTCACTTAAAAAGTTTTGGAACAATTCTAAAGACTTATTTTGTTGAGATGTTACCATTTCAACAGTTGCTTTTAGCGTTTCAATCAATTCTTTGTTCATTTCTTCGTCTTCTTCTTGATTAATTGGATTGGAATAAACTACTTTGTCTACAGGAACCTCGACGATTTTTTCTACAATTTTTTCGACGGGAACTTCTTTTATAACTTCAACTATTTTTTCGACCACTTTTCCATTGCCACCTTGAATTTGATACCCATCATTTAAGGCATCATAGTAAGCTTTTTGAGTTGGTTTACTAACATAGTTGTGCCCCCCCATATTGATAGTCATTTTTGTTTTGGGGGCTGGTTTTGTGCTAGGAGCCTTGAACGGGTCAATATCTTTTAGTTCTAAACCTAAAACTCTTAGTTGTAGAACCGCTTGACGGAATTGTAGGTCACTATCTTTTTTTGCATTGGCATTCATAGCCAAAGAAATATGCTCTTTGTCTTTAAGAATATCTTTGACTAAGTTTGATAGTACTCCTTTGGGACCAAATTCAATAAAAATGCGTCCACCCGCTTGGTGAATATTTTCAATTTGATTTTTGAACAAGACAGGTTTTAAAATTTGTCCTTTCAAAATTTCTTTTACCTCTGAAGGATTGTTAGGATAAGGCGTTGCTGTAGTATTGGAGTAAACAGGCACTTTGGGTGCTTGGAAAGTTTGCAAGTTAACAAACGCTGCAAAAGGCTTTTGTGCGTGTTCTACAAATTCTGTGTGAAAAGCAGCGGAAACGGGTAATGGAATCACCGTAAATCCTTGTTTTTTTAGAACTTCTTGAACATTGGCAATCACTGCTTTGCTCCCTCCTAAAATAATTTGATTGTTGGAATTTACATTGGCAATAGTGACTCCTTGTAAGGGCTTAATAGCTGCATGAACTTTGTTGTAATCTGCTTTTACAGCCAGCATGGTTCCCGCATCTGCATTAGGGCTTTGAGCTGCCATTGCTTCTCCTCTTGCTTTTGCTAAAGCTAAAAAGGTTTGATCATTATATACCCCTGCTGCCCACAGGGCGGTCAATTCACCAAAGCTATGACCAGCTACAAAATCCGCTTTAAAGCCTGCATCTTGAACCGTTTTGTACATGCCCATGCTCAGTGTTCCAATCGCAGGTTGAGCGATTTGTGTTTGAGTTAAAGCTGATAATTGAGTTTTAGCATCCTCTTTGTTGAAAACAGGAATAGGATACATCGTTTGTGAAAGAGGGGCTTTATTGTCGTTTGCAAATAGCTTATCTTGTTGTTCTATTACCGTACGCAATTGTGGAAACGCATTTGCTAATTGGCGTCCCATTCCAACATATTGAGAACCTTGTCCCGAAAAGAGTGCCACTACTTTTCCTGTTGTGTTCATTCCATTTGGACGGAAGAAAACACCTTTGGGATGTTCCCAAGCTTGATCGCTAGTAGCTAATTTATCAATAGCAAGTTTTAAATATTCTTTTGCTTGTTCTAAGTCTGTTACAATAAAACCTAAACGAGCAGCATTACTAGGCACTACATCTGTCTTTTCATTAGCCAATTCCCAAAAGGCAATTTCTGCATCTACCGTAGATAGTTTTTCTAGGTGACTTTGGCACAATGTTTTTAATTCGGTAACGGAGTTAGCTTGTAATAAAACAGTTTTATACGGTTCGTGAATTCTATAATTTTTCTGAACTGGTTGTGGTTTATATTCCTCTAAGGCAATATGCACATTAATACCACCAAAACCAAAGGCACTAACACTCGCACGTCGAGGGTGCTTGTTGCTCAACCAAGGACGAGTTTCTGTATTAATATATAAAGGAGAGTTATTAAAATCTACTTTGGAAGTAGGTTGCTCTACATTGATGGTTGGAGGTAATACTTTGTGGTGTAGGGCTAAAATAACTTTTAGCAATCCCGCAGCACCAGCAGCAGCCTTGGTATGACCAACTTGAGATTTAACAGTTCCAAGCGCAATGTGAGATTTTTCAGGATTGTTGGCTGTAAAAACCATTCCCATAGAAGTCATTTCACAAGCATCTCCAGCATTGGTTCCTGTTCCATGTGCTTCGATTAAGCCAACTGTTTTAGGTTCAAAACCTGCCTCTTCATAAGCACGGTTCATCGCCATAGCTTGTCCTGATGGGCGAGGAGCATAAACCGATTTAAAACGTCCATCACTAGAAGTTCCAACTCCCTTAATAACGGCATAAATAGTATCCCCATCACGTTCGGCATCTTCCAAACGTTTTAATACGACCATTCCCAAGCCTTCACCAATTAACATACCATCGGCTTTGTCGCTAAATGGACTGATAACATTTGATTTGGAAAAAGCAGGTGTCTTAGAAAAGGACATATACATGAAAGGAGAGTTATCCGTGTCAACACCACCCGTCAACATCATGTCTGCACGTCCTTCGACTAATTCGCTTAAAGCCATTTTTACGGCACTTAAAGAGGCGGCACAAGCTGCATCTACAACAGAGTTGATACCTCCTAAGTCAAATCGATTAGTGATTCGCCCTGAAATGACGTTTCCTAACATACCAGGGAAGGAGTTTTCATTCCAACCAATATAGGCTTTTTTCATTTTGTCTACAATGTGTGGAATATCGGTTTCGGCAACACCACAAGAACGCAATGCTTTTTCCCAAATAGGATATTGTAAACGTCCAGTTAGAGGCGTAATCAATTTTTGACCGCCACCAACACCTAGCAAAACACCAGTTTTGCTTTTTACTTCAGCGGTGAATTTTGCAGATTTCTTGCCATATCCAGCATGTTCAAAGGCATCACGAGCAGCAATTAAAGCCAATAGTTGCGAAGCATCAGTTACCTCTAAAATGTTAGGGGGCAAACCAAATTCCATTGGGTTAAAATCAATGTCTGGCAAAAAGCCACCACGTTTACAGTATGTTTTGTCTGGAGCTGTTGGGTCTGGATCGTAGTAATCTTCTATTCGCCAACGGTCTTCAGGTACATCAGTGATGCTATCTTTAGCTTGAATAATATTATTCCAGAAGTCTTCTATGTTTTTTGCATCTGCAAATAACGAAGACATACCGATAACGGCGACTGGAGTTTTTCTAAGAGAATTATTTAAGTTCATTGATTTTTATATTGATTTGGTATGATATCTATAAGATGAATGGATTGGACTTAGAGCAAGACTTTAAAAAGTTCTTCTTGCATTTTTAGTTGTTGTATTCCTTTTTCGGTGCAAACACCTCTTAAGTAGGGAAGCATAATCCCAAATGTTAAGCGTTCTTTGCTGTATTCGCTTACAGGGAAGCGATTGGTATCTTTTAGCATTTCTAATAATGCTAATACAGTTTTGCTAGTGACTTGAATGTCCATGTCTTCCCTAAATAGACCATCCTTAATACCCCATTTAGCCAAGTATTCTAGTTCGGAATGTGCAAAGTTGCCCATATTTCGATAGGACTTTTGTAATAGACCTGGGTAGTAATGAAGGATGTCGTTAAAGAAATTAGGATTTGTTTGGCTGGCTCTAAAGACAATGCGTTGATGCAAGTACCCCATCGCTTGAATTGCATTTTCAGAGGCTTGGATAATGTCATCATTTTCTTTGCGTATCTCTTTGTGATAACTGGCTAAGCAAGCTTCAAGGAGAGCCGTTTTATCTTCAAAATGTTTGTAAATGGTTCGTTTTGATGTATGAAGTTGTTTGACAATACGATCTATCGTGATGCTTTTAACACCATGTTCTACAAATAGTAGTGAAGCAACTTCGATTATTTTTTCTCTAGCAACCATGTTTTATTTTTTCTTTTATAACACTAGTGGTAATTTTTTAGTTCCGCCAGTACCACAAAGAAATAAAAGAATTTTTACATCTCCAATTTTTGAAGATTTTAAATGGTGTTTTTTACATAAAATTAACGCTTGGCATGATTTCTATTCATAGTAAGATAAGCACATCTAGGATCATCTGGGCGTGAGGTTTTGATCGAACTCTTTTTAGTGTGTCTTTATTGATTATTAAAAAAAACTAGAAAATGAGCAGTGTACTAAGGAATTAAAATTTTAAATTAGAGAGATAAAAAATGTATTCTATATTTTGGGGTGAATTACTAAACATTTAAAACCATGATAAAAATGATGTTTCAGCTTTGGGTTGCTACTTTTTTGCTAATGATGAGTCATAATCTTTGTGGGCAACAATTGAGTAATGAAGAATTGTGGGGAAGTTCGAGAGTGGGGTATTTGGAAGGTGTTTGTGAAAAGCTGCACTATTGCGATTCGTATATACTAGGAGATTATGTGCCTCTTTTTTTAGAAAAACTGGATGGCTTGAAGTCAATTAGTATTAAGAGTGATGCGATTGATTGGCGAAGTGCCATCGAAAAAATTGCAACAATAGAGACGATTGAAGAATTGACGTTGTACAATGAAGAAATTGTAGAACTACCGAATACAATCAAGAAGTTTAAAAATCTAACAGCCCTTCACTTAAGCTTAGGGAAGGAACCCAACTACAAGCAGATCTATGAAGTATTGTCAGAACTAAAAATGTTGACAAAACTGAGTATCCAAAACGTGCAATCTCCAGAAAATTTAAAAGAAATTTACCAATTAAAACAACTGAAAGAGCTTTCAATAGTTCGTATTACGAATCGAAGGTTTGATTGGGAGAAAGCGATGGGGTATTTGTCTCAATTGGCAGAATTAGAAACACTGGATTTGGAAGGAGGCTCGTTTGAAGTACTACCCTCTAATATTAAAGAACTCAAAAAGCTCAAAAAACTTAATATAAGTACGTCGTATGTAGATTTGTCGTTGACGATAGAGCACCTGCAAGGATTATCTAATTTAGAAACATTGATACTTGGTAATAACAGATTGGGGGTGCTCCCTGATAATATAGGAAGCCTTAAAGGACTTAGGAGTTTACAGGTTGATGCGGGGGCATTGACTGCATTGCCAGAGTCCATAGGAGAGTTGAGTGCCTTAGAATTACTGTCTTTGCGTAATAACCGTCTGAAAACATTGCCTCCAAGCATCAAAAAACTCAAAAAATTAAAAGTGTTGGAGCTTCGAGAAAACCCTTTGGAGAACTTACCAAAGGAATTTGCTAAATTGGAGGAGCTGCAAACGTTGAGGCTTAGCGAATTGGCTAATGAGCAGGCAGTTTTGGAGCGAGCCTTAGAAGTAGCTACCTTAGAGACTTTAGAGTTGGTGGATCTAAAAACGAGTTTAACGGCCGTTGTTGCTCATAAAAACCTAAAAACATTGGAACTGGATTTTGTTGGTACATTAGATTGGGAGAAGAATTGGTCGTGGATATTTCAATTTAATAAATTGGAAAAATTGGTTATCGTATCAGAGGATTTAGAGGTGGTGCCCAAGGAAATTAGTCAGCTAAAAAATCTCAAAAAATTGGATTTAGCATACAATGAAATTCATACCTTACCTGAGTCTATTGGAGAGTTGCAACAGCTTTTATTTTTAGATGTTCAAGGAAATAGCTTAAAGGAAATCCCCGTTTCTATTAGTAATTTAAGAGCACTAGAGCTATTGAATATAGAATTTAATGCCATTAAAACTATACCAAGCGATTGGACTAAGTTGGATCAGCTTAAGGTTGCCTATTTTAATGATAATAAAATTAAATTAGGAAAATTGATGTTGCCTAGAAGTTTAGAATATCTTAGTATAGGAGGGAATGGTTCAGTTGAGTTACCGAATAATTTGGCAGAATTGAAGAATCTGAGGGTTTTGTTGGCAGGGGAAAATAAATTAAAGAATCTAGATGGTTTTTTAATAGAAAATCACCCCCAATTAACGTATTTATATTTGAGTGCCAATGAACTAAAAGAATTGCCTGAAACATTGTTTGGAGGAATGCTGTGGGGACTTAACTTATCAGAGAACAAATTACTTAGTCTTCCTAAGTTATCAAAAACAAACAATACGTTGAGATATTTGAATGTCGCCAATAATGCAGCATTTGCCTTTCCAACGCATATTAATCAGTTGAAACAATTGGAAGTTTTAGAGGCAAGTGAAAGTCTCCAAGGTGAACTGCCTCAAGAAATAGGGGAACTTGTTCATTTGCAAGAATTGGAACTTTCGGCTTTTAATAAAGTGTTGCTTCCTGAAGCTTTTAAAAAGTTAAGGAACTTAGAAAGTATCGTTGCTAATTATCATTCCATTATGGGAGAGTCATCTAATTTTTCTCATTTAGGAGCTTTGCCTTCTTTGCGTTTTTTAGAAGTTTCGGAGTTGAAAGTACCGATACAAAAAGGCACTTTTTCGAATCTAAAGCAATTGGAGTATTTGACGTTGGTTGATCAAGAAGAACAGCCTGATTTAGAATTGCTTTTCAATGAACTTGCTTCATGCAAGCTTTTAAAAAGTGTGAATTTAAATTCAAATAACTTGCTAGAAGTGCCTAAAAATATAGGTTTGTTGGCTTCTATAGAGTATTTAGATATTTCATTTAATGAGATAAAAGCATTGCCTGAAAATATAAGCCAGCTTCTAAAATTAAGGGAACTAGATATTAGTGATAATCAAATTAGCACCTTGCCAGCGGGTATTGGGTATTTGCCAAGCCTCAGAAAGCTGTATATGAGCAGCAATGCGCTGTCGGAATTACCATTGAGTATAGAAAATTGGAAAGTAATTGAAGAAATAAGTTGCTTTGATAATGATTTGACAGAATTACCAAAAGAAATTTGTCAGTTGAACTCTTTAAAAAATGTAGATTTTGCGGATAATATGCTAGATATTTTGCCAGAGCATTTTGATGATTTGGAAAATTTAACGGATGTGGATTTGAGTGATAATTTGTTTGTTGAGTTTCCCAAAACATTACCAAAGCTTTTAAGTTTAGAAAGCTTGATTTTGGATAATAACGAATTAAAAGATTTTCCAGAGGAGTTTAAAACATTGAGATTTCTGAATTTTTTAAGTTTGGGAGGAAACCGATATACGGCAGAACAGCAAAAAAATATCTTGAGAGAGTTTAAAAATATTGGTTTTGTTACATTTGAGTGAGATAATAAATGAGTGTTCATAAAAAGTTTAGAAAAGCTATAGGGTGCGGAATCGGAAAGGCATATCTAATTATTTTAGAGCACCCTAATATTGATTTTAGCAAAAGAATAAAAAGAAATGTGCTTCAGCGAATGTGTTACGATGGTCAATGCGAGGGACCTTGGGGGGATTATTATTATCAACTAATTTGTGGTACTCCCCAAAAAGATGCTTTGATTGAATTTGTATTGGAAGAACTGGCAAAGGAACAAGATGATTGGTATGTGCTTACTCAGTTGTATGAAATTGCAGCATTAGCAGCAACAGAGGACGGCAATGAAAGAGCAAGAGAGGTTATTTGGGAGCGATTTAAGCAAGAATATGCTGAAGGAGATGATTGGAATGGGGAGAATGCTTTGCTTAGAATTGCTGGCAAAAAAGCACTTTTAGGCTTGGCGAGACTAAAAGGGAAGTACCTAAAAAAGCGACCTAGTGAAATAGAGTTTGGTGGGCTAATTAGTGAGTTTGATGAACTTTATCCAAAACTAAATGGACGTAAATTATTGAGGAGAGCAAGTTTACAAGATCCTTTTATCAAAACGTATTGGGAGTGTGTGCAGCGGAACAATAAACCTTCTAAGAAGAGGAAAAGAACGAAGAAAAAGTTGGGCTATAAAGCCATTCAAAAACGAATACAAACGGCTACTTTCTTTTGGGCAGGACCATGGGTAGATGAAATAAAAGACAAGACGTGGCAGAAGTTAGCAGAGGAATTGATGAAAGAAACAAAATTTAAAATTCAAGAACGTTATTTGAAACTCTTTGCTAAACGAAAATTTCCTCTGGATTCTCAGATTTTATTTGATTTTGTGGAACAAAAAAAACAATCTCCTAAGCGACTAATTGCTCCTGCGGTAGAAGCACTTGCTATGTTCCAATCGGATCAGATTCGTTCTTACGCCTTGGAGAGGTTAAAGAAAAAGAAAGATATTTTAGTTTATTTACCTTTGTTAAAGTACAACTATAAATCAGGCGATCATCTGTTGTTAGATGAGATATTACAAAAGAAATGGAGCTCGGAGGAATTGCATGATTTGAATTATCACTACAGAGCAATTTATAAAATTAATTCAACCAAAGAATGCATGTTACCTCTGAAGAGGTTGTATGGTCGCCTAAACTGTGGGGTTTGCCGAGAAGAGATTTTAACTACTCTGTATAAGAATAACGGATTAAAAAAGGGACTTTTAGAGGAGATGAAGTTTGATAGCCAGCAACGAATTCGAGCATTGTATCTAAAATGGAGTCATCGCTTATCTGATGATATTAAGAACTAAAAAGTGTTTCGGAATGGATGCAAATACTTTTAATTGGGATAAAATTTAATATTTAACTGTAAGATTGTTTTTTAGTTAAAAAAATAGATAACTTGTGGCGAGTGCTAACGGAAGGAATAACCAAAGAGAAAAATGTTAAGTAAAGAAGAACTTCAAAACCTATCACAGTTATTGTTAAGCGTTGACGAACGCAATCTGGAAATTGCTTTTGAACTTATTCAGCAGGGAAATTATATTGAATATTTTGTTTCTGAACTATTTGCAATATATAAAATGGATGTTCGGACATATAGTCGTATAGCCAAGAGATTACTGGATGCGGTAGCCGAACGCATTGTTGGTTTGAAGGAAGCTTTGAGAAGTAGAGCTTACTTAGATAGCCGAACTTCTTCTAAAAATATTAAGAATTTTGCAAAAATTTGCCCTTCGATAGAAGCGAAAAAAATGGCTTTGGCTATTTATAATAAATACGATAGTGGATTTCAGTTTTTATTTTCAGAATTACCAGAAAATGAACTTACTCCTATTTTAAAAACAAAAATAGAAGCAGCGGGACTGACATTATCACGAAAAACAATTACGAAGATTCCAAAGGCATTATTAAAAGAAACATATCTAAAAGAATTAAACTTATCTTACAATCAGATAAAGTCTCTTCCAACAGGAATCCATCATTTAAAGTCTTTGCGAAAATTAAATCTTAGATCAAACGAGGTCAAAAAAATACATAAAAATATTGGAAAGCTGGAACATTTGGAAGTGTTGGAGTTAGCCTGGAATAAATTAGAAGTATTGCCTGACGAGTTGGCAAATTTGACGAGGCTAAAAGAGTTGAGTTTGGGGTATAATTCTTTTAAAAAATTCCCAACAGTTATTACGCAAATTCCAAACTTAGAGAAACTATCTATTGGTAGAATGATGGATTATCGTGCAAATGTGGATGAAATTCCTAGCAGCTTTTTTAATCTCAAAACAAATTGCCTGTTGGAATTGACACTTAGAGATCCGACAGATAGCAACAGCCAACGTCCATGGGGTAATTTGCCAGTTATTACTAGAATAACAGGAACTTATGATGATCCTATTAGGACGACTCCTTTAGAAATTGCAAGACGTGCGTTTGCTCAAAACAAAGAAGGCATTCGTTTTATACTAGAGCATGGAACAGAAGAAGATAAAGCAAATGTGTACAATTATGTGTTAAAGGATAGGATTAATTCAGAGCGATACGCTGTTTATTTGGGGCTAATTCTTAAGAATGCTCCGCCAGCAGTGAAAAGAAGGGCTTTATCCTTTTACATTCGAAACGAAGTGTTGTTTTTTGATAAAAAAATTACGTTGGATGTTTTGCCAGCAGAATTGGGTGATTTTTCGATTCGAGCAATGGAATGGGTGGGGAAATTTAGTGAAATAACTAATTCGACAACATTTTGGAATTTTTTAGAATACACCCCTTCTATTGAACGTATTGTAATTGGGAAAGAGATTAGGGCTAAAGGCAGTGACCAAAAACATCAAGTAAGAATTCCTGTATTATTGCCAAATTTGAAAGTATTTAGGCTAGGAAATTTACAACTGGACTGGGGCTTTTTCTTTAACAATATAGACCAATTGCCTCAATTGGAGGAGCTTGAAGTACATCGTGTTTATTATTTGAATGAAACGGAAGATATAGATGGAGTTTTTACGCTTTGTGCTCCATTGCAACAATTAAAACATCTTAAAAGATTAGAATTAGGTCGATTCTCTATAAATAATCAGGTTGGAATAAGCGAAGAAGTACTAAAAGAAAAAATAGAATTGGGATTTGAAAAAATGCTGCCCAACTGCAACACTATAATCCATGTTGGTTTTTAAAATATAGCATCTTGTTTGGGCAACTTGCTTGAAGTTCTTAATTTGGGGAAGCATCCATGTTTTCTACTGAAAGTTCCAATTGAGATATTTTAAAATTCATGAAATGATTACAGTTTACCACGCCATATCTTCTACAATCGAGACTCAAATTTCCTTGAAAGATTTATTGATAAATTTGCCAGCGCATTTTAGGGAACGAGCGTTACGATATCAATTTTCGCAGGATGCTTATAATTTTGTGTTGGGGCGATTAATGATAAAAAAAGCCTTAGGGGCATTGGGGTTGCCTGAAAAGCTCTTGAATGAAATCGTTTATAATAAAGAAGGCAAACCATTGTTGAAGGAAATGTCTTTTAGTATTTCCCATTCAAAAGATTTGGTGGCTTGCGCGTTTGCGCCAACAGGACAAATTGGTCTGGATGTAGAATATCCAAGAAAGATAGCGAGAGCACATTTTCGTCATTGTTTTAACGATAGAGAATGGTCTTCGATTCAAGGGGATACAAGTATGCACACGTTTTATCAATTTTGGACTCAAAAAGAAGCGATCTTGAAAGCAAATGGTGCGGGGTTAGGACAACTATTAAATATAGACATCAAAGATGCCACTACTGCGTACTTTTACAACTCTGATGTTTCTACTGAATCTGTTTGGAATCTAAATACTTTTGAAATAGGCGGAAGTTCAGCTTATGCTTGTTTGTGTACTGACTTAGCAACGGATTTTGTTTTGGAAAACTTAAATGATGTAGATGCCTTGTTGGATACTAAGTAAGCATTAGATTTGTTCTGCATCTAGTAATTTTTTTATTTGCTGAATGATTACCAACCTGTTTTGATAAAACAATTTAGGGAAATCTAAGTCAGGGTTTGAGGTCCTTCTTTTATCTTGCTCGAAATAGGTCATGATAGATTGAAGCCCTTCACGATTTCGGGCGTAGAGAAATCTATTTTTGACTTGGATTTTATAATAATAGCAATTGTTGGAGAAGTGGAAACTAGGATTGATATAAGCACAATGGGAGCAGATAGCTTTTCCTTGAGGGACTATTTGCTGACGATATGTGTTGGCTTTTGAATAAAAGTAAGAGGCTTTTGAGTTGCATTTTGGACAAATAATAGCAACGGTTAGTAACGTATTCATATTAGTAGTTTTTATTGTAGAGTTTTAGGAGTTGTATTAATTGTTGAACTATTCATACATATTACTATAGTCGAAGTGAATTGGTAGCTCATATTCTACTTGGACAGGTTGATTGTCTTTTGTGCCACCAATCCAAGGATTGGGGAGATCGTTCATCAAGTTAATAACTCTTAAGACCTCTTCTCCACATCCACCCCCAATATCTTTTGTAATAGATGTATTAATAATTTTTCCTGTTGCTGTAACGGTGAACTTAATAAAAACTATGCCGCTCATCTTTTGTTTATAAGCTTTTTCGGGATATTGAATATTAGAATAAATAAACTTCAAAAATTTTTGATCAGCACAACGTTTTTTTTCTTGGATAGACATTTCTTTTACCTCGCATCCTGGAAATCTAGGCAATCGATCAGTATTAATGTCGATTTTAGAAATTGTGTCCGCTGCTATTGCTTCCACAACTGGCAGAATGCTATCTAATTCTGTTACGAATTGATTTTTTTTATAAAAAATGGCTAAGTTGATAATAATATCTTTTTGTTTATTGGAATATTCATGGTGGTTAGATGGGATGGCTTGTTCTATATGCTTGAGAAATCTGAGTTCTTTGGGAACCTCAACTTGAGAGGCACAAGCAATATTCCATTTTTTTTGAAAAAATGGGGATTGGAATTCGAGATTAAAATTTAAAAACAACTCGCTTAGAATAGTTTCAACAAGTTTTAGGTCAGTTGAACGCAAAGCCTCATCTATCCAAGCAGCATCATGCAAAAGGTGTTTAGCTAAGGTGTTGTAATTTATATTGTTGTAGATTTTGGTTTGTGTGATTAATGTTTTTATTCCTAAGGTATAGATGGTGGAAGGATTTGAGAGTCGAGCATTATATTGGTACTTTAGTTGAGTGATTTTTTTGCTTATTAATTTATCCGCTATACTAATTTGCTTTAGGGCATTTTGGTAATCTTTTGAATGATTGTAGAATTGAGAAAGTTCGATTAGTTTACGAATATATGTTAAACTACTACCTCCATCGTTTTTTTTTATGCTTTTTAGAGCATTCTTCAACGTTTTTTCTGAGGTGTGATGCTGCGAAAAAAGACTTTTTGATAAGCCTAGCAAGAACAAAATGATTAGTAATTTTTTCATAGGTGATTTAGTATGAGTTTTTAAGCAATTAAATGATCACTATTATCTGTAATTTCTGATTCGGTTTCCTTTTTTAAGTCTTGTTCGAAATCCAGGGTACGCATTTGTTTTGAAAACAATCCTGTCAAAACAACAGTTATTAAGGTCATGCTACCTCCAAAAACAACAGCCGTTACAGTTCCCATTAGCTTAGCTGTGAAACCACTTTCAAAAGCTCCTAGTTCATTGGAAGAACCAACAAACATTGAGTTGACAGCAGAAACTCTTCCGCGCATACTGTCGGGAGTATACAGCTGTAAAATAGTTTGTCGAATGACCATAGAAATCCCATCAGTAACACCACTCATAAATAAGGCAAAAACGGACAACCAAAAACTAGTCGAGAGACCAAATACGATGATGCAGAGACCAAAACCAAAGATAGAGAAAAGCAATTTTAGACCTGCATTTTTGTTAATAGGAAAATAAGCTACAGCAAACATAATAAAAAAAGAACCGACCGCAGGCGCTGCTCTCAAAATACCAAAACCTTCAGAACCTACTCCCAAAATATCCGTTGCAAAAATAGGTAGTAAGGCAATTGCTCCACCAAACAAAACCGCAACCATATCTAGCGTAATGGCACCTAGTATAATTTTTGTTTGATAAACGAATTTAACGCCTTCTCGTAAACTCTGAAAAACAGGTTCCCCAATTTTAGGATTTAAAATAGCTTTTGGTTTGATTTGTAGTAATAGGATTAAAGCAAAAATAATAAATCCAATAATGAGAAACATAGAATAATGTGTACCCATCCAAAAAATTGTAAAACCTGCCAAAGCTGGTCCTAGCACGGCACTCATTTGCCATATAGAGCTACTCCATGTGGCAGCATTGGGGTATAATTCTTTAGGAACAATAAGTGCCATCAATGCAAATAATGTTGGATTGATAAATGTTCTTACAATACCACCTAAAAAAACTAAGCTATAAATAAGATACAAGGTATTGGGTTGTCCTATCAAAGCAGGCGAAGTCGTATAAAAAAGCCCAATGCTAAGCCCTAAAAAAGCGATAACGCAAATCGCAAGCAAGTTTCTTTTTTCTTTTTGATCCACAAGGTGCCCTGCAAAGAGAGCTAGCCCGACAGCGGGGACTACTTCCATCAAACCAATAATCCCTAAAGACAAAGGGTCTTGGGTTATTCGATAGACCTCCCATTCTATAATAACAAATTGCATTGACCATGCAAATACCAGAGCAAATCGAACGAACAAAAATAATCTAAATTCTGAATACCGAAGTGCTGCGTATGGATCGTTTTTTTGCATTGATTGTTGTGTGTTTCTAATTAGAGCGAAATTCGAGAAAATGTTTCAAATCGGGATATTCTGTGAATAGAACTTGGGCTTGATCTTCAGTTATACGGACGCCATTCACATAAGGAATAATTTTAGCATCAGAAAAGCCTTGTTGTATGACTTGATCTAAAATACGTTTAATTTTGTCAAAGGATTTTTCCAATCCAAGCATGTACTTAACATTAATATCTTTAGGATGCTTTTCAGTAGTAGCGTCTGCAAATTGTGTGAATATAGGATGGTTAAAAAGAGTTGCAGTTTCAGTAACTTGCACTTTGTAACTCAATCCTTTTAGGGTGTTTTGATGGCGCTCATAAGCTCTATTTTGCATAACAGAACTTACTTTAGGTTCTACAATGTTAATAGCTACTTGATTTTTTAAATGATTAATATTGTAGACATCAACATTAATGCGGCGATTCATTTTATTGGCAATAGGATTGGGGCTACCATCAAAATTCTGATCATTGGCGATGGGGTAATTTTGACCACAGCCTCGAATCCAAATTTGCTTATTGTTGGCTCCTTTTTCGATGAACTGCTTTGCCAAGTTTTCGGACTGCTTGATGGTCAAGTAAAGGTCATTAATCTTATTGCCACTATTGTCTGAATGAGCAGAAAGGAGAATCGTAGCTTCTGGATGCTTTGTTAACAACTTTTGAAGGGCTAGAATTGTATTTCTAGAACCTTCTATTTTGCCAGTTTCTGCATTATAATAAATAGGAGCAATACTATAAGTTACTTTTTCTCCATCTTCTACCGGCGTATTGGTGTTTTTTACGGGAGTTAGTTCTTCTAGTGCATTTGTACTTGCATTATTTTCTGCCAAACTGGTAATATTGGTCAAGGCATCTACAAAAGTATTAGAAACATTCTTTTGCAGTTGTTCCTGTTTAGGGCTTCGAAAATAAGCAGAGTAAAGATCAAAGCCACCCAAGCCTTCTATTCTATTGGAACAAAAGTAAGCTTTTAAACCACTTTCGTCTAAGAAAAAATCCTTGTCATCCAACGAAGAGTTAAGGGGTACGCCCATGTTCTCTGCTCGCTGCCACATTCGAGTAGAGTCATTAAAAACAACTTTATAAATATCGTAGCCCCCCATCGAAAGAGGATTATTAGAACTAAAATAGAGTGTTCGACCATCTTTGGCCAAGAACGGAGCAATTTCATCATATTCGGTATTGACATTGGGACCTAAGTTTACAGCAGTTTGCCACAAACCATCCTTTTGAGCAGCATAATAAATATCTTTCCCTCCATATCCTCCAGGACGATTACTTGCGAAAATAATAACAGAGTCATTGATGAAAAAATGATCTCCGTCCCAATAGTTAGAACTGGCTTCTATTGCAAAAGGAAGAATAACTTCAATGGTATCCTCATCATAATTTTCTTTTACTACTTCTTTGTGTCCGTCTGCAAACCCTTTGGAAAATAACATTTGATATCCCCCGTCAAAAAAACTAATAATATCTTCACTCATGGGGGTATTGTATCGTTTTGGAAGTGCCTCTACTTGTTTCCAAGTACCTTGTACAAGAGTAGATTTGTAAATGTCAGAACGATAGGTGCCATTAATAGGATCGGGTTGGTTGTTGTTGTTTAGTTTGCCTCCTGTTGCTGTTCTTCTATTTGATGAAAAAAATAAAGTATTGGGCTCCATAGGATTAAAACAAATTCTATAGTCGTCATAAGAGCTGTTAATTTCTACTCCTAATGTCGAAACAATAGCAGCTGAATTAATTTGCTCTATTTTAGGACCGCTGGTGCATTGAACGATTAAGCGTTTGAATTGTGCTCTTTGAGGATCATCAGCATCCAAGGTTCTAAGGTGATTTTTGTAATACAAAGCTGCTTGTCTAAACTTGTTTAGAGCATGATGTGCTTTGGCTAAGTAGTAGTACGTTTTGGGGGCAGGTTTGTTGGTGTTTTTGCTATAAAACTCTAAATATACGATGGCTTCATCCATATTGTTAAGGTGAAAATAGCAAATCCCAATATTGTATTTTAACTCAATCTCCTTTATGTACTTTTCTTTTATTTTATTATACTCAGTTAAAGATTTCTCGTATTCTTTTTCTAAGAAAAGCTTTTCAGCTTCTTTTTTGATTTTATTGGGTGATTGAGCCCATAAAATGGATTGACTCAAGAAAAGAATAAATAAAACAAAGTATTTCATATTAGCAGTTCGTTGATTTTTTACTTTTTTACCAAAAAGACAAAAAAGCACATTTATATTAGTTTGATAGCCAAAATTTTAACATAAAATGCAATGAGACTATAATTTGTTGATTATCAAACTAATAAAGTTCCCAACGAACTATTGTCATATGCATTATTAAGTTAATTAGCTTTTAGTATTCTTAATGGCGTTATATGGTTTCATAATGTTTCCAAATGCCTCTCCAAGGGTAGAATGTGAGGGCAAAGATACTAAATTCGGCAAAGCAAAGGTGCATTAATAAATAATCCATTACAAAAAATAGGATAAATAACCCACCTAATAGCTTATCGAAGCGGCGAGTAAAGAAACCAATAAGAAAGATAAGTTCTATAGTCCAACCACCATACCAAAAAAGATTTGCCAAAAGAGGATGGTTGATTAAGTAACTGATAAAGGAGCTAAAGTAGCTGTCAGGATAACTAATTAAGTAATCAATATGTTGGTGTTTTAATAATTCACTCATTTGATTTGGGACAAAGCAACTGCCTCGGTAGAGTTTCCAAAGCCCTGCGCTAGCAAGTGTAAAAATGGCATAGTATCGAATCGCAGCAAAGCTTAAAACAAATGTTGTTTGATTTCGGATCAGCAAGAGTGGCATACAAAATAGTAATCCCACCAAAATATGCTCATGGTGGGTACTTGCTGAATTGTAGGTGACCATATAATTGATACACAAAAGGTAAGCTAAAGTACTTAACCAGCGATTTTGTATACCCAAAAGTCCTGCAATACCAAGCATAATCCACATAAAATCTAAGAATAGTGCTAAGAAATAATGTTCCAATACTGTTTGAGGTATTAGTAAAGCGTGATAGAGCCAGAAAAAATTATCTGCTTTGGGGCTAATAAAGGGAGATTGATGCAGTTGAAATAGCAGCAAACCTTGATAGCATCTTAGCAACCAAGTCAAGCAAAAAAACAGCCAAATGAATTGGGTTATTTGTATCTGATCTTTTTGTACAGAAATATTCATTTAATTCAATTGTATGGAATTTACTTTTTTGAAGTTTGATTTTACCCATTCGAAATTTTCTCGGCAAATTTTTGATTCTTTAATTTTTATTTTTTGTATCAAAAATTTGGAGAGATGCAATGCCGAACTTTTGTCATTGCAGAGATGTTTGGTTAAGTGAGCACTCAAGGTGCTTTTTCCAAATCTTTGATAAATAGTGACTAGGGTAGGATCTTGATAATTGTTCTTCACAAAAGAGGAATAATAAGCGAGTTGATATTGCCAGAAGCGAGGTGCTTTGGTCGTATATAAATTGACATAGGTGTCGGTTTCATTATATAATGAAATGGCTGTGTATGTTTTTTGTTGTTGAATAGGCGCAGAGTACATACCATAGTTAAAAAAGGGGAGTGTTTCTACACCTTTGTATGTAAAAAAGAATTGTCCTATGATAAATAAAGACAACGCCCCAAAAAGTAATTTATTCGTTTGCCAAACTTTAGAAAAATAACTATTTTTCATTTCCATTTTGATTTTTATATAAAAAAACTAAACACTCAATTGCAGCAGTGATAAAACTAACGGTTAACTAAAAAAACAACAGAGTATTCAACTAAAACTACATAGAAAATATAAGAATGCAGCAAGAAGTACTTTTTAGAAAATTATTGAATCACATTATTGCGTTGCAAAATCAAAGAAAAAAACCTTTAAGAATTGCAGTTAGTGGGATAGAAGGGACTGGTAAAACGAGTTTTGTTATTGCTTTGTGTGCTTATCTCAATTGCAACGGAAAGCAGGCAATTCATGTGTCGATAGATGGTTTTCATTACAATAAAGCTCACCGATATCGGCAAGGTAGAAATTCAGCAAAGGGTTATTATGAAGATTCTTACAACGACCAAGCTTTTGTAACTAAGGTTTTAGTTGCTTCGCAACAAAATAATCCTACGTATATTGCTGCAACCCACGATTTGGAAAGTGATGCTTATTTAGATTTGCCCCCAATTCAAATTCCAAACCAAGCAATTATAATAACCGATGGTGCTTATTTGTTTAAACCCATCTTCAAAGATTATTGGGATTTTAAAATATACTTATATGCTGATTTTGAAGTAGCACTACAGCGAGGTATCGCTCGAGATCAGACGATTTTTGGAAGTAGAGAAGCTGCTAAACTAAAATTTATAGAGCGTTATCACGCTGCATCTAAGTTGTACTTAGAGGAATGTACCCCTCAAAAACAAGCCGATTGGATTATTGATAGTAATGATTTTGAGAATTATAAAATTAAAGAACAATGAACATAGAAGATTTTAGGATATATTGTTTATCGAAACCAGGTACCGAAGAAGGATTTCCCTTTGATCAAGATACCTTGGTGTTTAAGGTAATGGGAAAAATGTTTGCCTTAACCTCTTTAAGTAGAGAAGGCTTTACTGTCAACCTAAAATGTGACCCAGATCGAGCCTTGGAGTTAAGGGAAGAATATATGGCGATTCAACCAGGCTACCATATGAGTAAAAAGCATTGGAATACCGTTGACTTTGAGGCGGGATTAAGAAACTCTTTTTTGAAAGAATTGATTGATCATTCTTATGAGATGGTTGTAAAAGGCTTGACCAAAAAATTGAAAGAAGAATTAAAAGAAATGGGATAAGTAGTTTTTCGTTTATTTCGGATAGGACATACGTTGTTTGATATGTACTTTTCAGCGGTTGAAATGTACCTTTCGTTAGATAAATTGCTCGATTTAAAAAGCGTACTTTTTTAATTATAAAATAGAGATTACCTTTGTGGGAATAATTTTATAACCTCATAAAGAATTTTTAAATGAAAATATTAACTACAATCGTTGCTATTGGCTGTGTTTTCTATGCAGGAACAACAATGGCTCAAAATGTAAACATTCCTGATGCTAATTTTAAGGCCTATTTGGTCGGAAACTCGTCTATTAATACCAATGGAGATAGTGAAATTCAAGTTTCGGAGGCTGCGGCTTTTACAGGAACTATAAATTGTTCTAACCAAAGTATCAGTGATATGACAGGTATTGAGAGTTTTATTAATTTGTCTCAATTAAATTGTTATAATAACTCGCTAAGCAATTTAGATGTGAGTAACAATACTAATTTGACCCATTTACAATGTTATAATAACTCGTTAAGCAGTTTAGATGTGAGTAACAATGCTAATTTGATGCAATTATATTTTCACAATAACCAAATAAGCAGTTTAGACGTGAGTAACAATACTAATTTAACGCAATTATATTGTCAGAGCAACCAAATAAGTAGTTTAGATGTGAGTAATAATGCTAATTTAACTCGTTTATATTGTCATTACAATCAAATAAGTAATTTAGATCTAAGTAATAATACTAACTTGACACAATTGCGCTGCAACCACAATCAACTAGGTAGTTTAGTTTTGAGCAGTAATACTGCTTTGACGGCCTTACACTGTCAGAATAACCAAATAAGTAGCATGGATTTGAGCAATAATGTCAATTTGGGATTTTTTAAGGGGGATAATAACCAACTAAGCAGCTTGAATATAAAAAATGGAAATAATTCAAATATGGCGGATTTTAATGCGGCGAACAACCCAAACTTACAATGCATCGAAGTAGACGATTCCACCTATTCCGCAAATAATTGGTTAAATATAGATGCTATAGCTACCTTCAGCACAGACTGTAGCCTATACAACAGTACAACAACAATTAACAATGGTGTTAACATCAGAGCTTATCCCAATCCAACCTCCCAAAATATCAGATTAGAATTTGGTCAGTTATATGAGCATGTTCAAATCCAAGTAACAGATTTAAGAGGGCAAGTTGTTTTAGACAAAACAATAGAAAATGCTGTAACTACTACGACAGAGTTGCCTGAGCCAACAGGGATTTATTTTGTTGCTGTGAAAACAGCCAATGAAACTAGAGTGCTAAAAGTAGTCAAAGAATAATAAAGTATAAAAGATAGAGAAAGCGAGCGACTAATTTTTAAATCATAAAATTAGCCGCTTTCTTTTTTCATTTATTTCGGATAGGACATACGTTGTTTGATATCTTCTAGTTCTCCTTTTGGAATAGCAGCAATTAATTTTTGTGTATACTCTTTTTCTGGATTTGAATAGATGTTATCCGCTGTATTCATTTCTTCTATCTTTCCTTTATTCATAACAATCATACGGTCGCTCATGAATTTTACAACGGAGAGGTCGTGGGAAATAAAGATATACGTAAAATTAAATTTATGTCTCAACTCCAATAGCAAATTAAGGACTTGGGCTTGAACGGAAACATCTAAGGCGGATACCGACTCATCACAGATGATAAAACGAGGTTCTAAGGCTAAGGCACGTGCTACACAAATTCGTTGTCGTTGCCCTCCCGAAAACTCATGAGGATAACGATTAAAATGTTTGCCCTCCAAACTAACCGTTTCAAGTAATTCGATAACTTTTGCCTTTCTTGCTTCATCATTTTCTAATATTCCATGGACTTGCATGGGTTCCATAATAGCATTGCCAATGGTCATTCTAGGATTGAGAGAAGAGTAGGGGTCTTGGAAAATTATTTGGACATCTTTTCGAATCTTTTTTAGCTCTTTGGGTGTCATTGTCAGAATGTCTTTCCCCTCAAACAATACTTGTCCTTCCGTTGCCTCGGTTAAACGAAGAATCGTTCGCCCTAAAGTTGTTTTGCCACAACCAGATTCCCCAACTAAGCCTAATGTTTCGCCAGGATAAACTTTGAAACTAACGTCGTTAACAGCCTTGACCCAGTGAGTTGTTTTGCCCCAGAAGTTTTTTGCTGTGGGGAAGTAGGTTTTTAGACCTTTCACTTCTAATATCGGTGTGTTTTTTTTCAAGGCATCTAGTCGCTGTTCTGTAACAGAAGAGGTAATTTTAAATTGATCTACGACTTCTTTTACCGAAACATCTTTTGCTTCGATAATTCGTTCTTCGTTTTCATTATAACTCACGGTCATAAAATCACTGACAACAGGCAACTGTTTCATTCTAAATTTTAGAGGGGGGCGGCAAGCAAGCAAACTTTTGGTATATGGATGTTTGGGGGCTTGGAAAATATCAAGAACGTTTCCTTCTTCAACGATATGCCCTTTGTACATAACAATGACTCGATCAGCGATTTCAGCAATAACCCCTAAGTCGTGCGTGATAAAAATAATGGATGCTTCAATTTCTTTCCTCAAGTCATCCATCAATTCCAAAATTGCCTTTTGTACGGTAACATCTAAAGCGGTAGTAGGCTCGTCAGCAACCAAAATATTAGGATTGCAAGACAAAGCCATTGCGATCATAACGCGTTGTTTTTGCCCTCCTGATAATTGGTGTGGATAGGCATCAAAAATACGGGTAGGGTTCGGTAATTTTACTTTCTTAAAAAGCTCTAGCGTTAACTCTTTTGCCTTAGTTTTTGTTGTGTCTTGGTGTAGTAAAATCGTTTCGGTTACTTGGTTTCCACAAGTGTAGACAGGGTTTAATGAAGTCATTGGCTCTTGGAAAATCATAGAGATTTCATTTCCCCTAAAATAGCGCATTTTTCTTTTGCTAGCTTGCACCAAATCTACCACCGTGCCATCGGTTCGATGGTACAAAATTTCACCTCCTGCAATGTACCCAGGGGGGCTAGCAATCAAGCGCATGATCGATAAGCAAGTAACTGATTTTCCAGAACCAGATTCCCCTACAATTCCCACAGTTTCTCCTCTATAAATGGTAAAACTTACATCGTCAACTGCTTTTGCAACCCCATCATCTGTCTTGAAATAAGTTTTTAAGTTCCGTACCTCTAACAATACCTTTCGGTCTTTATTTCCCATGCTTTTCAAAATCTTGCTAAAAAATGCTTTTTAATACCCGTTCTTCTGAAACAATTATTCAATAAGTTTCGTTTGTCTATAATTAGTGTCATGTAGATGTAGTGGATTTAATCCACGAATTTGCTAGCCTTAAATATAGTGTAATTTCTATCAAAACAAAACCTTAACAAAGTCAAAAATACCAAAAGGTAGCTAAAAAGCTCTAACTGAATTGACTGCTTGTGGACGAGCTTATTTTTTTGTTAAAAATGAACCTAGGAGGAAACTATTTTGGTAGATTTTTTATTATATTAGCGTATTAATATAAAAATAATAAAAACGTTACAAACCCTTTATTCAAATAAAAAACAAAAAAACATGTCAAAGAATCGTTTTATGTCCTCTTCTAACCCCTTTGTTGGCGAACAAGCCTTTGCTAAAAGCGCACAACAAGATTTGGGAATTACTAAGAGTTCTTCTAATGGGCTGATGACGGTACAAGGCGCTGTAAATAAATCTTTGATACTAACAGGTATCTTAATTATTACAGCAATGGTTTCAGCCATCTATGTGCCCTTTTCCATGCCTTTGTTCTACGGAACTATGTTTGTTGGCTTGGGATTATCTTTAGCTTCTTTTATGAAGCCAACATTAGCTCCAATTACGGCACCATTATATGCTGTTGTCGAGGGAGTTTTTGTAGGAACAATTTCATACCTTTTTGCAGAAATGATTGATCCCTCAATCGTGCTAAATGCTGTTTTGTTAACAGCGCTGTGTTTGGGATCTATGTTGGTTGCCTACAAAACAGGTTTGATTAAAGCAACTCAAAAATTCCGTGCCATTATTACCACAGCAACAGGTGCTATCATGATGATTTATCTGTTGAGTATGGTATTGAGAATGTTTGGCATTACTATTCCTTATCTACACGAAGGTGGAGCTATTGGAATTGGAATTAGTTTGTTCATCATTGGAATTGCTTCACTGAACTTGATTCTTGATTTTGACAACATTGAAAGAGGTGCTCAAATGGGTGCTCCAAAGTACATGGAGTGGGTTTCTGCATTAGGACTTTTAATTACTTTAGTATGGATTTATATCGAAATTCTACGTCTATTAGCAGTTATTGCTGCCAATAGTAGCGACTAATTAAAATCTTAATCTCTTTTATAAACCTGCTAGTATACAACTATTCTAGCAGGTTTATTTTTTTATTATCAGAAGGCTATCTGTGTAAAAAGTTTATGTTTTTTAATAATTATTTAGAAAAATATAGTTAATAAGTACTCGTAATAGGCAATCTATAAGATTGTTCTTTAAATATTAGAGAGCACTTATACAAATTGAATAATAAAAAATGGCATCTAAATTAGAAAAGGTACGAGTAGATAAGTGGCTATGGGCAGTGCGAATTTTTAAAAGTCGTACTTTAGCTACTAATGCTTGTAAGAGTAACAAGGTAATGATTGACGGAGTGGCATTGAAGCCTTCTAGTTCAATAGAAAGAGGCATGACGCTACAAGTAAAAAAAGAAGGCTATAATATGACCTATAAAGTAGTTGATTTATTGGAGAAGAGAGTATCTGCAACTTTAGCAGAGCCTTGTTACGAAAACCTAACTCCAGAGGAAGAGCTTAACAAATTTAAAGATTGGTATTTGTTTCACAAAGGAAGCGCAGAGGTAAGGCAAAAAGGAGCTGGTCGCCCAACTAAGCGAGAGCGAAGAGAAATGGATAAGTTTAAGAATAAATAACCTATTTTTAGTTCTTCTTCTGAAATTTAAGGGGTTTTACCCAACTAACTTATGCTAAAATTAGTTTACTATACTATAGCAAAAGCCCCAATCAATCTTTAAAAATCGTTAGTTTGGGGCGATTTTTGCAGCAACTTTTAGTCAGAGTCTACATTTCAGAGCTATCTTGAATAGACAATCACCAACGGGATATTTACCATGAAGAAACAGTTTAGCTTATTACTTTTAATCATTGCCCTACCGCTTTCATTATGGGCAACGCACAATCGATCAGGAGAAATGACCTACCGACAAATAGGTCAAAACACCATAGAATTAACAATTACAACATATACTAAAACAAGTGGTCAAAGTATTCAAGCAGACCGAGATCGATTAACTGTTAATTGGGGGGATGGAAGTCCAGAAGAAGAAATTTTGCGAACGAGCTTTGTTTCCATTTTTAATGACATACAGGAGAATGTTTATATCGGAAGACATTCTTACCCTGGTGCAAACCCTATTCCTGGGCAACCATATGTTATTTCTATGCAAGACCCCAATCGAAATGACAATATCCTTAATATAAATGGAGGGGCATCTGTTAACGTGCAGTTTTACCTACAAACGGAGGTGTTTTTGTTTAACCCCTCTTTTTTTGGTTACAATAGCTCTCCCATTCTTTTAGAGAAACCTGTAGATTTTGGTGTTGTTGGGCAAGTATTTCAGCATACACCTAACGGATTTGATCCAGATGGGGATAGCATTGCTTACGAATTAATTACCCCAATGCAAGATAGGGGTGTTGCTGTGCCTGGATATCAATTGGTGACGGATATTTCTCCTGGTGCAAATAATCAATTTTCTTTTGATGTAACCACGGGGTTGTTTACTTGGAATGCTCCACAACAAGCAGGAGAATATAATATTGCGATACTAGTCAAGTCGTATAGGAATGGGCAATATCTAGGAGGAATCGTTCGAGATATTCAAATAAAAATAGAATCAGCGGTCAATCGACCGCCAGAATTGGAAGTGATTGCTGATATCTGTGTAGAAGCGGGAAAACTGATAGAGTTTGATGTCAAAGCTTGGGATATAGACCTGCCTCCTCAAACTGTAACGTTAACCGCAACAGGTGGAGCTTTGTCTCCTTCTATTGTGTCGCCAGCAACGTTTACCAATGTTTCAGGAACTGCTCCAGCCGCTTTCCCTTTAACAAGTACTTTTCGTTGGCAAACAGCTTGCGAGCATATTCAACAACAACCTTGGCAAATTGTTTTTAAAGCAAAGGATGATTATATGCAAGGAAGTACCAACGCTTCTTTGGCTACGTTTAAAGTGGTTCAAATTAGAATAATAGCTCCCCCTCCCCAAAACTTGCAAGCTACCGTAACTACTAATCAAGCTGCTCTGACTTGGGACGCTCCTTATATTTGTGAAAATTCAGTTAATTTCTTTGGCTTTACGGTATGGCGTAAAACGGGATGTGATAACTTTGTACCCGATTCTTGCCAAATAGGCTTAGGAGGGCAAGGATATACACAAATTAATAGTGGCTTTGTTACAGGAGCTGCAGGGGGAAGTTATACCTATATTGATAATACAATACAAAGTGGAACATCTTATAGTTATCGAATCTTAGGGGAATTTGCAACTCCAATTTATTATAATGGTGTGGTCACGAATTACCATAGTCCAGTTTCAGGCAAAACATCAGATGAAATTTGTATCGAAACAAGGGAAGACTTGCCCACAATTATTAATGTCGATGTAGAAAGTACTAGTCCGACAGCAGGAGAAATTTTTGTGCGTTGGACAAAACCAATAGCCGAGGAGTTAGATACGTTATTCAATGTACCACCATACCGTTATGAATTGTATCAATCGGATGATATGGCAGGAAATAATTTTGGAACAACTCCAATTTATTCGTCCCCTTCTTATAGTGCATTTTACTTAGCAAATGACACTTTCTTTACCGCAACAGGCTTAAATACATTAGACAAGCCTTACAGTTATCATGTGATGTTCTTTGCAGGAACAGACACCATTGGGACAACGAAAAATGCATCTTCTATTTATCTAGAGGTTGCATCTACTAATCAACAAAATAACCTTTCATGGACAGAGATGGTTCCTTGGCAAAACACAGCTTATGTGGTTTATCAAGAGTCTCCTCTTGGTTCAAATACTTATATAGCATTAGATACTGTAACAGTCCCAGCATATCGGCACACGGGGTTAACGAATGGAGAAGAATATTGTTATCGAGTGATGAGCATTGGTTCTTATAATACCAATACAACACCAGATTCTTTATTTAATAAATCACAAAAAGCTTGTGGTGTACCTTTAGATACCATTGCACCATGTCCGCCTGATCCTTCAGCAATTGTTGCTATTTCTAGTTGTAACAAACTACAAGACGATTCAAATAACCCAGATAGACAACCCTGCCAAGGAAATATAACAAACCCAGATTTCTTGTATAATGAAATTACTTGGTCGAATAACCCAGATCCTTGTGCTAGTGATGTCGCAAAATTTAAAGTTTATTTTGCTCCTTACTGTGATGGGAATTATACACTGGTTTATGAGTCTCAAGGGTTGACAGACACCTCTTTTCAACATGTTCCTTCTCCCACGAATCTAGCTGGTTGCTATTATATTACATCTGTTGATTCTGTAGAAGTAAATGGAGGCGGAAATGAAAGTGATCCAAGTAATGTTATCCGAACAGACAACTGCCCATTTTACGATTTACCAAATACGTTTACCCCCAATGGAGATGGTTCTAATGACTTTTTTAAACCTTGTTTGATTTATCGTTATGTCCGAAGCGTAGAATTTCAAGTGACGAATCGTTGGGGACAAGTGGTGTTTGAAACCAACGACCCTGCCATCAATTGGGATGGAAAAGATCAGAATACGGGACAGGATTTGCCAGAAGGTGTTTATTTTTATACTTGTAATGTGGAACAAAATTGTATGTCCTGTGAGGCTATAAAGCCATTTAAAGGATATATTCATATTATTCGGTCTGCAAATTAGATTCGATAAGCACGGAAAGGATTTCTAATTATTTTTTTGATAAAATGATGATAAGGAGTGAAGTAAAAAAAAAATCTTATTTCCTTTTCTTCAAAAAAATGTTAAATTTGTTTTACTTTGATAGTCCCAACAAATGATTCAAAAGCAAATTCCCTTATATAATGAAAGTACTTACAACATTTTTTTGCAGTTTATTTTTTTTCCAATTGCTAGCTCAAGATGTAAAAAAAGAACTCTATGACGATGGACGAACTAAGGCAGAAGGAGCATACACTTCGGCAAAGTTTAAAACAGGGGTTTGGAAATATTATTACAAAAACGGCAATCTAGAAGCGGAAGGCAATTATAACGGAAAAGAAGCCGGAAAATCAATTGATGTTATTCGAAAAGGTCGAAATTCGGCTATAGATGACAAATCTTCTGTTCGTAATGGCAAGTGGACCTTTTATTATAGTAATGGAAAGAAAAAGGGCACTGCTTCTTACGAAGATGGTTGCCCCAAAGGATTGTTAGTAAAGTGGTACAAGACAGGAGAAAAAATGGAGGAAGCAGAGTACGTCGATTGCAAACCAATGGGGAATAAAAAAGTTTGGGCAAAAGATGGTTGGTTAAAATATGAGACAATTCATGAGGGAAACGGTCGTTCAATGGAGATTGAATGGTACGAAAGTGGAGAGAAAAAATCTGCAATTCCATATAAAAATGGTCAACAATATGGGCGAGTAAAACGTTGGTATGAAAATGGGCAAAAAGAAGAGGATGTCATGATGAAAAATACCAGAGTGCATGGCTCTTATCGTTCTTGGTACTCCAACGGAAATAAGCAACGAGAATTTTTTTCTATAAATAATGTCATGAGTGGGGAGTATAGAGAATGGGACAAAGAAGGAAAGTTGTTATGGGAAATTATAGAATTGACGGACGAAAAGAAGATTTTAATCAAAAGCTACTGGTCCAATGGTCAACTTAAAATGCAAGGAAAATCAGATATGCCACAATCCTTAAGTATCCACCAATGGTCCCAAACCCGTCAAGGGTATTGGACATACTGGTACAAAGACGGTACTGTTACTAAGTCTGAGAAATACTCTAGTGGTCAATTACTGACGGTAGAAATGCCTTAGAAGGTTGAAAGCAAATATAATTTTGATAAATAAGATGCAAGGAGTGCGATGCGCTCCTTTTTTAGTTTGGAGTTTTATCGCGATGAAAATTGTATCAATAATTACTCATTAGCTTAATTAAGAATATACCTAATGGAAGATGTTCGTTTTAATCGTTCGCAACGCTGGAGGCTAGTGTTGGGCAAAAAAGCAGAGGAGGAAGATCAAATTGCTTTGAGTGCAGAAGGGATGGAAATAGACGCAGCTTTAGATGCGTTGTACGAATCTGGACAAAAAGGCGGTCTAGGAAATTCTGCACCAAAAGTTAATCGTTGGCTGGGGGATATACGAAAATATTTCCCGTCTCAAGTTGTTCAAGTAATGCAAAAAGATGCCCTTGAAAATTTAGGGCTAAAACAAATGTTGCTAGAACCAGAAATGCTAGAAAGTGTTGATGCCGATGTGCATCTAGTAGGGACACTCTTATCTCTGAATAGCGTTATTCCTAGCAAAACTAAAGAAACTGCTCGTTTGGTTGTTCGAAAAGTTGTAGAGGATTTAAAAAAACGCTTAGAATATCCATTATTAGAAGCTATTAAAGGAGCCTTAAACCAAGCTGTTCGTAATAGAAGACCTAAATTTAAAGAAATAAACTGGGGCAAAACCATTCGTGCCAATTTAAAACATTATCAAACAGAATATAAAACTATTATCCCACATCAATTGATTGGTTATGGGAAAAAAGGGCAGGCATTAAAAGAAATTATTTTGTGTATTGATCAAAGTGGTTCTATGGCTAGTTCTGTTGTTTATTCTAGTATTTTTGCTGCTGTTTTGGCTTCTTTGCCAGCTATAAAAACTCATATGGTTGTTTTTGATACTGCTGTAGCTGATTTAACCAAAGATATGGATGATCCTGTAGATTTATTGTTTGGTACGCAACTGGGTGGGGGAACAGATATTCACAAAGCGTTGAATTATGTGGAGACTTTGGTTCGGAATCCAGAAGATACTATTCTAATTTTAATTTCAGATTTGTACGAAGGTGGAAATGAGGAAAAAATGCTCCAACAAGCTAAAAAGATACAAAAAAAAGGCGTGAACTTTATCTCGCTATTGGCTTTGAGTGATGAAGGGGCACCTATCTACGATAAGCAAGTAGCCGCTCGTTATGCCAACTTAAATATTCCTGTTTTTGCTTGTACGCCTGATTTGTTTCCAAGTATGATGGCTGCTGCACTCAAAAAGGAAGACATGTATCTTTGGATGGCAAAAAATGATATTGTAAAACGCTAATAAAATTTGAAGCTCTAGAAATACATCCTAGAGCTTCAAATGATTGCCTAATACGTTTTTGTCATGCGTTCTGGAACTGCTAAAATATAATCGGCTTTGTTGATATGGTCTTGATTTAATTTATCTATTCGTTCTTGCTCTACCGTACTAATAACAACAATTTTTAAATCTGGTTTTAATTGGCGTAAGTACCAGACGATACCTTCTTTGTTATCAGAATGAAAGTTACCATTAAAATGTAAAAACAACTCCCCCTCACTCCAATTGCCATAAATGAAATGCGCCATAGTTGCGTCCTTAATCATCTGCGCTTGTGGGTAATATTTAGGGTTCTCAGTCATTCCATGCATGTTCATTTCTAACATGCTTTTGTAACAAGACAAGTCATAGTCTTCTTTTATGGGTAAGGGAGCAATAAAAACTTTGGAGTATTCAGGCAATTTTTCTAGATGTTCCAAGCCATTTCTGAACACAGCAGATGCATAACGTCTAGGAACGTTTGTAGCAATAAAGCTTAAACTGTTCTCTTTGGCAAAGGAAACGAGCCCCTTGTAATCTGTTTGGTAATTGGACCATAGTCGCGCTTCTTTTTCAAAGCTTTTTTCAGAAATGAAATTTTCTATGTACTCGTTTAGGAGTAGTTGGTTATCTGTTTCAAACATCTCAGCCCCCAAGACAAGGTTTTGAATTTCTTTTGCATATAAATCTCTGGTAACTTCTAATTGTAACCAGTGACAAATAGGATTGTTGTGCAGCTCTCCGAAAAAAACAATATCAGCTTGTTCTAAGTCTTTTATCATTTTAGAATAAGCAACTTCTTTTCCTTTATTATTAAATAGATTGTACGCCTTAGGTTGTGCAAAAGTAGTTGTTGACAAAGCTAAGAGTAAACATAAAATTCGAGTAATTGTGATCATTGATTTTCTTCTAGATTAAATTTGTAATTAAATTCTTCGGGGGCTTCATAAAATTTGTACCGACAACCAATTCCAATATTCAATGTAAAAATGGTAGTTTGGTTTTGGGCAACGGAACTCTTTTGTTCCAAAACAGGTTGCTGCACCATGTTTTGACCGTTTAAGGCAAATCGTTCTTCCAGTAAGTCCCCTTTTCTTAAACCTGCGGCATATAAAATAGCAGCATTAGCAAACATACTAAATTTAGGTGTAAAATGATAACCGACAGAGAAACTCGCTTGCACAGCCCCCACGGGATCTATTCCGTAAGACCAAGTCAATACCTCTAATGTATCTAGTATTATATCTGCACTAGTAATATTTCCTCCAGAATATCCTAGTATCCCTACACTTGCTCCTATACTATAATAGAGCTTTTTTTTACTGGAAAAATGAATGCCAATCAAGCTGTACAGAGAGTTCCAAGGACTTCCTTCCAACTTGAAAAGAGAAAAATGCAATCGGGATGCTTCAGACTGAAAGCTGTGGTGCATGTACCCGAATGTCAAGCCGATTCTCCATGGAGAAGATGGCATTGGTGTAAAACTACCTAACAATTCTACGTGTCCTCCGATGTCTGCTGCGGAGCGATCATCACTAATATTGGTTAGTAGACGATATTTGCCTAGAGGAATTGATATCCCTCCTCGTACTCGCAGATCAAATTTAGCTTGAAATGTTTTGCCGTTGTCAATTCCATCTAACTGGGCTGTTGCTATTGTAGAATTGAGCGATAGGATAAGTATAATAAGATACATCATAGTGCCAAATTAAGATGAGTAGCCTTGGTAAGGCTTGCCAAAGGGGCTTATAGAAAGATAGGGATTTTTGTTAAATTCTAGGTTCCTTTTTTGTGGTATTAATATTTAATTAAAAATAATATTGCATAGAACGGTCTAGTTTATAAAGTTGCAGGATTCGAATTCTTCTATTTTTGTAAACTCAAGGGAGCTCCTAATTCTTGTTTTTGAGGTGATATATAAATGGTTTAAACGTTTATTTTGCTTCATCTGCGAATTGCTCACTGTTGGGGCTTTTGACGAGCTAAAAAAGCATAAAAATGAAGCGAAAGAACAAGTTTTACATGTTTGTTATTAAAAAATATATAAATAGATGTTTTCCAAGTTTTTAGGTGTTATTTATTTCTTTTTTTTATTAGGAAAATACTACTCGTTTTTGTACCTTTGCAAGGTTGATTTCAATTAGACCCATCGTGAATGGGGTACCAAAAAAAATAAACAAAAAAAAGTATGGATTCAACCCAAAAAATAATACCAATTAATATTGAAGAGGAAATGAAATCCGCATACATTGATTATTCAATGTCGGTGATTGTTTCTAGAGCATTGCCTGATGTTAGAGATGGTTTAAAGCCTGTTCATCGCAGGGTGCTGTATGGAATGTCTCAACTAGGCTTAACCTATTCTAAAGGACATAAAAAATCAGCTCGTATCGTCGGGGAGGTCTTGGGTAAATACCACCCACATGGGGACTCGTCAGTTTATGATACAATGGTAAGAATGGCGCAACCATGGTCTTTGCGTTATCCTTTAGTTAATGGGCAGGGGAACTTTGGTTCTATTGATGGTGATAGCCCTGCTGCTATGCGTTATACGGAAGCAAAACTAGAGCGAATTAGTAATGATTTACTCGCTGACTTAGGTAAAAATACCGTAGATTTTCAAGATAACTTTGATGATACGATCAAGGAGCCTACTGTATTACCAACTAAGATTCCTAACCTATTGGTCAATGGTGCCTCTGGGATTGCCGTGGGGATGGCTACTAATATGTTGCCCCATAATCTGACAGAAGTTGTTAATGGTATCCTTGCTTATGTTGATAATCAAGATATTACTATTGAAGAATTGATTGAACATGTAAAGGGACCTGATTTCCCTACAGGAGGGACAATTTATGGTACTGATGGGGTACATCAAGCCTTGGCAACTGGTCGTGGTCGTGTAGTCGTTCGTGCAAAAACAGAAATAGAGATAACCAAAACTGGAAAGGAACGGATTATTGTTACCGAAATTCCATTTCAAGTTAACAAAGCTAATTTGATCATCAAAATTGCTGAATTGGTCAACTCGAAAAAGATAGAAGGAATTTCTGATCTGAGGGACGAATCGGATCGAAAAGGAATGCGCATCGTTATTGAGCTTAAACGTGATGTTAGTCCAAATGTAGTCTTAAGTAAGTTGTTTAAATATAGTCCTTTGCAAACTTCTTATGGTGTTAATAATATTTGTTTGGTAGATGGTCGCCCAGAATTGCTAAACTTGAAGGACATCATTAGAGAATTTGTCAAGTTTCGCTTAGAAGTAATTCTTAGACGTGCTAAATTTGATAAAGAGAAAGCAGAAAAAAGAGCGCATATTTTACAAGGGCTTTTGGCAGCATTGGATCGTTTAGATGAAATTATTAGCCTGATTCGAGCATCTAAGAATGCAGACGAAGCTAAAGAGGGATTGATGGCTTTCGATTTCACGCCTAAAGGTGATGCTTTGGATAGTTTCTTGGGACAACATCCTTTAAAAGGGAATAAACTCTCGGAAGAACAAGCTAAGGCGATTTTGGATATGCGTTTACAACGTTTAACAGGTCTAGAGAGAGATAAATTGGTTGGTGAATTTGACGAATTAATTGTTCAAATTGCCGACTTAACAGATATTATAGAGAGAGAGCCTCGCCGATATGATATTATCAGAGAAGAACTGACGGAAATCAATGATAAATATGGAGATGCTCGCCGCACGGATATTACTTATGCCGAAGGCGAAATTTCCATAGAGGATATGATCGAGAATGAGCAAGTTGTGGTAACAATTTCTCATTTAGGATATATTAAGCGCACTCCTGTAACTGAATATAGAACTCAAAGCCGAGGTGGAGTTGGCGCTAACGCTGCCAAAACAAGGGATAAAGATTTTATAGAGCATATTTTTGTAACAGATACGCATAATTATTTATTGTTATTTACCTCACAAGGACGATGTCACTGGTTAAGAGTCTTTGAAATTCCTAAAGGGGCAAAAGCATCTAAAGGTAGAGCAATTCAGAATTTGCTTCAGCTGCAGCCAAATGATAAAATTAAAGCGTACATCCCTATCAAAGATTTGAAAGATGAAGAGTTCTTAAAATCTCATAATCTTATCTTTGCAACGAAGAAAGGTATTGTTAAAAAAACGGACGTTACGGCTTATTCTAGACCTAGAACCAATGGTGTAAATGCTTTGACGATCCGTGAAGATGATGAATTGATTGAGGTTAAATTGACTGATGGTACCAATCACATTATTCTAGCAACTCGAGAAGGTAAAGCGATTCGATTCCACGAGCAAGACGTTCGAGAAATGGGGCGTACAGCTACGGGGGTGAAAGGTATTAAATTAGGTACATTCAAGGATAATGTTGTAGTTGGGATGGTTTGCGTAGCTGAAGATGGTGAAAAAACAATCTTAGTAGTTTCTGAGAATGGTATTGGTAAACGTACGGTTTTAGACGAGTATCGCCCACAGACTCGAGGAGGAAAAGGTGTTAAAACAATTAATGTTACTGCTAAAACAGGTAACTTGATTGCCATAAAAGCAACCACCGATAACGACGATATGGTAATTATCAATAAATCGGGAATTACTATTCGCTTGGCTGTGAAGAATGTTCCAACTACTGGTAGAGCAACTCAAGGGGTCAAATTAATTGACTTAAGAAAGGATGCAATCGCTGATGTAGGATTGATTATAGATGGGCAATTGGAGCAAGAAGATGAGGAAAATGAAGAAGGAACAGAGTTAAACGAAAATTCTACAGATGAGAATGCAAGTGACTCTTCAAAAAATGACAACTCGGAAGAAGTTTAATTTTGCAATACCGATGTAAAATAAATTCTATGGGCAGCTTGATTTTTTCAAGCTGCTTTTTATTTTCAATATCTATCATTTGTTGATAGATGACATACGCCAAAGTGCGATTTTACCGCATCTATAGAATTTGATTACTTGTAGGTGAATGCATTTGCGACGGGTGTACTTGGTTTTGTAATTTCACCTAAAAAAGCTTTAATCGCAGTTTTTTACAGTTGTTTTGGTACTCTTCTCTTTTATTTGTTAATGTGGTTTGTGTTTTAAGATAATATTAACAAAATTTCAGTCTATATAATTGATAATTAAATACTTATGAGTTGCTGTCAGCTTAAACGAGTTGATTTATTTTTTTAGTAAAAGAACAAAATAGGGGGGAAGTGTTAAAAAAAATGAATTGAAAAAAAAAATGGCAAGGTATTTTCCTATTTTTGCATTAGAATATAATGGCAAAAGTAAAAGAGCCATAAAAATTATTTTCTAGATAAAAATAAAATATGATAATGAAGAAATTTTTCTTAGGCTTTCTAGCAATAGCAAGTGCCACAACTATTAATGCTCAGAATCCCAGAACGTCAATGGTAAATGCTTCGATGAGTTTGGAAATGTATGATACAGACCCAACAAAAATAGAGGAGTTGAAAAAGGCGAAAGAAGATATTGATTATGCAGCAGCACACGAAACAACGGCTGGTGATCCTAAAGTGTGGAGATACAGAGGAAAAATCTATAATCGTATTGCTTTTAACGCCAAATTAAAGGCGGACAACAAAAATGCTGGTGTTCTAGCATTAGAATCTTTTTCAAAAGCTTGGGATCTTGAAGCAGAAAAGCTAAAAACTAAAGGTAAAGATATTTCTAAAATTCCTGGAAAATCAGATTTTCAATCAGGTTTTGAAGGGGCGTGCCGTGCTTTGTACAACGGTGGAGCAGATGCTTATAACGCAGAAGATTATCAATTGGCTTACGAATCTTTTACAGGAATTCTAACAATTCGCCCTAAAACTGCTAAGGGATTAGCTAAAAAGCCTGTAAGCTTAGTTACTGCTAGCAAAATTGATATGGAAAAAGAAGCTGCTAGGTTAGGAGGAATGTCTGCTATTCAACTAGGCAAACCTAAAGAAGCAGAATTTTTGTTATTGCCACTTCTTGAAGGTAAAAAAATTGACGAAAAATTAATTCCTACTACTTACAGCATGTTGGCAGGAGCTTGGCAAAAAGCAGGAGATAACAAGAAAGCTAAAGAAGTTTTGTCTAAAGCTAGAAAAGAGTATCCTACCAATCAAAGCTTACTGATTGCTGAAATCAATATCGCTTTGTCTGAAGGAAAACTACAAGAATTGGAAGGGAAGTTGAAGCAAGCAGTTGAAGGTGACAAAGAGAATGTTGAGCTGCATTTCGTGCTTGGGAACGTTTATGATGGCATTTTTAGAGAAAAATTGGAGGCTGGAGACGCTGAAATGGCGAAAGATTTCTTTGACAAAGCTGTCTCTTGGTATAAAAAAGCAGCAGAAATAGACCCTAAGCATTTTAACTCTTCTTATAGCTTAGGAGCACTTCATGTAAATTACTCAAATTCATTCGCAAAAGCAATGAACGAAATTACAAATATGAAGGACCCTAAATTTAAAGAATATCAAGCTCGTTATAATGAGTTGTTGGATTTAGGCTTAGCACATTTGCAAACTGCTGAAGAGATTAACCCAGATGATTTGGGTGTTGCTATAGCTCTAAAGGAAGTTTATAGCCGCAAAGATGATGAAGCTAATTACCTTAAATACAAAGCAAAAGTTGAAAAATTGAAAAAATAAAATTGAAAATCTTTTCAATTTCTGAAAGCAAACTTGGACTCTCCAAGTTTGCTTTTTTTATTGTACTCTTCTCGTCTTGCGGGCAGTCTTTTTATTAGAAAACAAGGAAAAAGGGGATATTGGGTGCAAAAAACGAAACTTCTATTTAACATAATATAAATTATAGGCAAAAAATGAACGACAGAAAAAGAACACGTATACCAACAGTTTTTGGCACAGCCACAGGAGCCGAAGCTCTAAAACTTGTCAAACATTTAATCTATGAATTAAAGGGATGATAAAGTATTATGATTTTTTAGTTGGGATTCCTGGAGAGAATCCTAAAGAATGGAAACTCCAAAAGTTAAAACTTGCGGCTATGAGTCCCGAAATGGCTGTTTATACAAGACAATTTTTAAGGGTTGGCAGAAGCCCTAAACGAGACAGAAAATACCATTTAGGTAAAGACGATGATAATAAATTGAGCCTCGCTTATATGTCTGTCAGAAAGATCATTGAATACGATTTGACAGCGACCAACGGCAATACTAGATACACCTTTAAGAAAGTAAATGAATACCGAATTGACAAGAATCTAAAGATAGTTTGATAATGGAAAAAGCAAGAATACCAAAAGGACTAGCACCATTGGAATTTATATTATTCTATTTACATCCATTTCCAAGGAACCAAAAACTAATTAAAAAATCAAATAACAACAAAATGAAAGCAATAGAAGTTAAACCAGACTTTCTTCCTGCAAACTTGAAAGTAAAATCCGCAAAGTTGGTAAACCAAGACGGTATAGAGAAAATCATTGTAGCAGTAAAAGAAGGCGCAAATGATCTAATACTATCATTCACAAATGAAGGCGGTCTATTTGAGCAAATTATTGAGAGCATACACGAAGCAGGCACTCCCCTATACATTCAAGTTGAGGCATTTTTTAATGATTTATTTAACCGCTTACCTCGCTTTATCGAGCAAGATAGTATCCGCTATGAATTAGGGCGTTTTCCTGCTCCTGGTAAAGAGCATGATAGAGTTGTTTACCAAGCTGTAAATCTCAAGGAAATAGCAAAAGACAAATTAATCTTAGTAGAAGTTAAAGCTCCTGCTATGATCCGAGCCAATTCATTAATGCACCAAAAACTAGAGAATCTAGGATTCTTATAAAAACAGGGGTTTACTGTGGGGCGGTTGTCTAGCGTTTTTTTTGGTAATAATTTCCCTAGACACAGCGATACCGCCCCACTTTTGAATAGTACAGGAAATTTGACTGAGGGCGCTCAGCTCCTGGACAGATCCCGAAGCTCGAGCTGAACCAGGTAAAAAATATAAGTCATTGTAAAATAACTAATTATATGATTTCAATTGGAAAGAATAAAAAAGAAAGGAAAAGTGCAGAAATAAAAAAAGTGTACTTGAATCGTACACTAAATAGTAAAGAAAGGCTTTTAAAGTAGGTTCGATTCCTACCCTATTACAAGGACAGCAGATTGCTGTAAGCTGACCGAGCAGCTTTAAATATATTCGGATTTTAAACAGATAGATTAAAATGATTGACGGCTAAAGCAATCATTATTATAAGATTAAACGAACTATAAAAATGAAAGACAATTTTATAGAAAGGCTTTCTCATGCCTCAAATATAGGCTTTTTTCAGATGCTAAACAAGAAAGAGAGTGTTAAAGTTGCTTCTGGTATGCTTGATTTATTCCAACAAAAATGGAATAATCAGAAAGGACACGAAAGAGGCGGGATTGTATCAAGTACATACGATGTGCTGCACGCTATTTTAGATTGTGTAGGGCCCACAATGGAGGATGTCAGAAAAAAACAACCAGAACTATTTGTACAATCAATCTTGGACGAGAAGATATTTGTTTTCATTTATAGGAAAACTCTTATATCCAAAATCAATAAAGGAGGAAAACACATATCAGCAGAATTAAAACCCGAAACAATAGGCAATCAGCTCAAAAGATTAATGGAAGCAGGGGTTTTGATAGAAAAAAGAAATTACAACCTTAGAAGGGCAAAAAATGGCGAATTAGAGAACCCTTTACCCTCCGACTTGAACCCAAAAGGAAGAGGAAAAGTACAATATTTTTTCAATCCCAAAGTACTTGTTTTCAACTCTGCTTTTGACCGCCTAAAAACGTATTTAAACAATTCTTTTCAGCAATATAGGGTAAACCCTTTCTATTTAAAAAGAAAGCTTAATAAAACAATAATAGATAAACCTACTAATGTGAATAATCAAAAGGCTTCGGCTATCGCCGAGAGTGAGTCTAAGACAAGAATAAATAAGGAACTAGGACGCAGATTATCTCAAAAAAACAAAATTTCGCCCCGCCAATTTGACAGCAAAAAGGAATTTAATACCCATCAATTACTAGAGCTTTGCCGTGCTAGATTGTTTGACGGTCGAGTGTTCACAGATGTAATTGAAAAAGGATCTCTCCAGGCCATCGAGGACAGAATCAAACAAACTATTGAAGCGGTTGAAGCTTACAATTCTGAAAAGGTCAAAACTTACACGGCTAGAGAGAAGTATAAAAATTCTACTCGTAAAGAGTGGATGCTGCGAAAGTATCGGGAAAAACTACCAACCCCATACAGAGCAGCCATTGAAATAATGAGCTTTGCCATTCAGAAGCAAGAAAAGAACGCCATAAGCAAAGGATACCTTTGCAAGATCAAACGGCACAATAACGACCCAGTACAATTGTTCACCTCAAGTAATTTTGAGTATGCTTTGAATTATTCTATCAGCGATTGGCGCAAGATTAATGATAACTTTTTTATCAAACACAAATCTTATTCAGCCTATTGTACAATAGTTGGAATGGTTGGCAAAATATACACTTACATCCTTGATTTAGCTTATCAAAGCCAAAGCATAGCCCTAGCTTATACTGAAAGTTTACAAGCCTGTGGAAAGCTCCAAACGAAAATAAATCAAAATACGATTCTCACCGAATCGAACAAGAAGGCCCTCAATGTTTTGATAAAAACAAAATTTGCTCCCCTATTCAGTTCTTTATCTCAAGAAGAAAAGGAACGCTTGAGAGCAGCCGCCAAAAATAAGGCGCATGGATCCACATACCAAAATACAAAAACTGCTTAATCATGGGAACATTACTAAGGACGAAATACTACAACGCAGAAGGAGAAGCTTCTCTTCGTGGAATATCTACCCTAGAGGGAAGTATCACAAAATTTGAGAGAAACCTTAAAAAAAATCTTGGTGCTTGGGAATATGCTATTATCTACCACAATGGCGAAAAGCTGCACTATTACCACAACAGCACAGGAGTTTTAAAGCTCGACCTCGAGCAATACAAACAACAGCTCAATAAAAGTAGAATTAACCTTTATTTAGTACCTACACAGGAATACAAAAACAGAACAGGGCAACACCGTTTTAAGCCTGTTTACGGTGCTTCTATTCAAGATATGCCCAACTATTGTAATGATGATGTATTGAAGGTTATAGCCTATTTGGATAACAAAGTAATTAGAACGTACCAGGATGGAAAATTTCTATAAGCTAGAACAAAAAATAGTAGAGTTTAAATTCTCTATGAAAATAAGTGCAAGCGATTCTTTAGAGCTTGCCAAACTGATATTAAGGTTTACGCACAACTACTGGGAGCTATCTAATTCAAATATCCCTCATAATGAAAAGTGTGTCTATTATGCCCTAATGTCTGTACTCAAAAAAATACTAGATAAAAAAGACAAAAAGAACTATACACTAAAATTAAACGGTTCGGAATACTACGCTTTGAGCAGCGTATTAGAATATTATCATACAAAACTATTAGGGGATCACAAAGAGGCTTACACATGGATTTTCTCACAAAGATTACTTGAGAAAATGGCATAAGACAAAAAAAAAGCCTAGCCCCCCGTGAAAGAAAGCTAGACCGAAATTAACCCTTTCGGAAAAAGATTAATTAATACTAAAAGCAAAACTATGCAAAAGGCAGCAGAAAATAAAATAAAGAGGACTAAAAAAGGAACATTCCTAGTTGGTGAAACTAAAATTATAAAAGCGATACCGTCTAAAGAGGAAGAAAATACGTGGTATATAGTAGATGCTTCTACAATAGTCGAACTAGACGAACAAGAGCTTATCAAGGTAAAAGCAACAGGCTCTGATGAAGAAAAGGTGCTAATAGTTAAGAGGTTTCTTTTACAAGGATTAACCCCCACCCAAATAAGTAAGAAAACTGGTTACAGTAGAACAACAGTGTACAGATACAAAGGATTGCTTTCAGAAATGAACGCAAAAAAACGGGAAATGAACACTAAAAGTACGAAAACTTTAAAAAGTGTACTACCTATATTCTTGTTTATCAATAACTTTGAGCTAAAATGTACACTAGCCATTATTTTCCTTTTATATGCTCTTTATGTTATTCTAAATAACGCAAAAATAAAGAAACAGTATGTAAAGCATTGTGAAGAGATTTCAAAGCTAAGATTTCAGTTTACTCTAGCTTGTAATTATTCTTTCAAAAAAGATGCGATTGCCTGTACTTCTGACAAAGAAGCTGCGTACTTTAAAAAAGTACTAAGCCACTATCGAAATAAAAGCAGAGAAGTAATTGTATTGCCTCGGAATATAGGAGAACGAAACGATACTTATTTTGACCGTAAAGAAGCAGCAAAAAGGCAATATAACTTAAACAACCAACCTAAAATAAGAGAAGGAAAAGAAGCCTTAAATAAATATTGGGAAAAATTAGAGGAACTCAAACTCTTAGATTACTTCTCTTTTCCAAAAGGTAAAAACTGGCTTGAGTCGAAGTGCTACATTCTTAGTGTAGTCGAGTTTATCCAGGAGAACCCAGAGCCTAAATCAATAGATAGAGCCAAAGGCAAATATTTGATAGATGCACTCCCTACTTCAACTATAACCCAAGCAGAGCTAGAAGCACTAAATTAGAAAATCCTAAAACTGTAAAGTTATGAAGAAAGAATCCGAACCATTCTTGATTAAGAAAAAAGATATAGTTCATCGGCTTGGCTATTCATCTATGAAAATGGTTTACAAAAAGGTGCTAACCAAGGAAATTATAAAAGAGCTTGGTTTTAAGTCTTTGGATGAATTTAAAAAAATAAGAGTATTCAATCTCCACCAATCAAGAATTATAACAGAGTTTTTAAATGATTTACTGAACGTAGAAAAGATAAAAGAGGGGCAATAGTCCCTCTTTTTATTAATATACTCTACTCATAATAGAGTCTTATTTGCTTCAAAAATGCCTCAAAAATGCTCCATAATTGACGGCTAAATGTTAAAGTTTTGCTTGCTTTCCTTTATCGTGCCTTTATCTTTCCCTTATCTTTCCCTTATCTCGCAATCTCAAAAATTCGGCTTGTTTTTCTCAGATGTATAGTTTTTATTTATAGTCTTTATTCGATTTTAAAACCAAAAATAAAAGCTATGCTATGTTTTAGTATCAAAGTTAAAAATGCAGATATAGGAGATTCTGAGAACCCCCTAGAAATTGATTTAAACGAAGTGTTTGGCGGTGTTGTTAATGATATTGCTTCCGTGACAACGGTAAAACTAGACGACGTTTATAGTATTATGACGTTTACGGGTACTGTCGCCCCATAATTTCACCAAACAGCAACTATTGAGAACTCTCAATAGTTGCTGTCTTATTTTACAACTATGGCAAAAGCAAAGGATATATTAATTGGAGGTTTGGCTCTCGCTGGTGGCGTAACACTAGCAAAGGGAGCTATTGAATACGGTCTAAATAGAACGATTGAAAACATTACCTATACGCTAGGGCGGGCGACTGTAAGTTTGGCTAGAATTGGTAGTGGTATTGTTGAAATAAAACTACCCGTGTTCATATTGAATGAAAACGAATTTAGTATCAAAATAGATAAGTTTCTTGGAGCTGTGGCGTATGGCTCTGTTCCCTTGGGGGATATACTGATCCCTGATGAATTTACATTGATTTCAGGTGAAAGCATTGCGATAAATTTATTTTTTGATGTCAATATTTCAAGCACGGTGCAAGGGGTGTTTTTATCTGCTCAAAATGGCGGTTTCGGTGCTGTACTAGACAAAATTTATCTCAAGGGAGATTTGTTTGTTTTGGGTGGCTCTTTCTTCGGTCAAGTCAAAATTCCCATTGAAACGACAATAAAAATTATATGATAGATACTAGTACTATTCCTCCGTCTAATTATGTTAGAGAGCTTCACCATCACAACGGAGCTACTCAAGATATTATAGATGTAATCTTGTTAGCAGATAAAAAAAACGATACTCGTTTTTGTGAATTTGCTAAACAATTTGAACCAACTAAAGCAGGTTTAAAAAAGCTTTGGAAATTCACAAAGCACCAAATCAAATACAAAACGGATGCCTTTGGCACTCAAGATATAAAATTTCCTGCCGCTCTTTGGAAAGTAAGGAAAGGAGATTGTAAAAGCAAAACCCTCTTTATAAATCAAGTGCTTAAATGCTTAGGTATAGATTATATCACACGGTTTGTAAAGTTTGATAAAGGCGATTATACCCATGTTTATAGTATTGCTATTCTAAACGGTCAAAAAATCCCAATAGATAGCGTTTACGATTATTTCAACAAAGAAGCTCCTTTTTTTAAAGAACTAGATTTTATGACTAAAATATCCACCATTGAAGGCCACAATATCAGTAGAGCCATAGGAGAAGATTTATATTATCAAGCGCAAGAAGCTGCTCAAAAGCGTTACCAGGAAATCCAACAACGCAAACAGTATGTGCAACCAGAGCCGCCAATTAATTTTGGAAATCTTACTGAAGGCGCAGCTCTCGCAGAATTGTTAATTCGTAAGCTCAAGATAATTGGGGTGATGAAAGACGAGCAAAAGGCGACCACAGAGAAAGGAATTGGACTAGTTAGAAATAGCATTAAAAACGGCAAGGTAGGCGGTATTATTCCCGATGAACTGCAAGGAGTAGCAGCAAGAATTAACCATTACTTATCCCTCAATGGCTCTGCGGTTGGTCATGGTGCTAGAGGTCGATTACTTGACTTTTTGAAACTCAAAGCAGGGAGTGAAAGTAGTTTTGTTGGTCGTCAAGGTTTGGTTTGTTTGGCTAGTCTATGGTGGAGACAACAAGGGGGGACGGGAACAACTGTTGATCCTTTTGTTTACGATCAATTTTCGGGCGATGCTGCTTTTGATTGTAATTCTAACACTAGATTCTATTTGTCACAAGGTTCTTCAAATCACTATTTTTTCTATGGCAGAAATACAGCGAAATTTAGAACGAGTTATATGCAGTCTTGGTCTCAATTTGAAAATATTTTAAACAATTTTGTCACCAAGTTTCCCAACGCAACATCAAAAATAAATAACAATTTTGTATATAATTTTGCTAACAGTAGCGTCTATGATGCTTTAATTGAAGAGTTAAAACAAAAAATGCCTGTTTTGTCCAATTGGGCTAATGACCTATTCAGAGCTGACAATACCCGCCCTAATGGTACAGTTGGTACTGGTATGCTTTACAATTTTGTGCCTTATGTAACACAAATTGCAGGAATTACCCCAGGGAATTTCCCTAGTATTGTACAAACAAAAATGGTTTTACAACAACAATATATAGATAGTTGTGTCAATTTTTCTACTATCTCAAGAACCGTTTTTGAAGATATGTCGGAAAATGGGATTCTTTTCGACAATGGTGGAAGGTCACCAGAAATAATCTTATCTGCCTTACTAAAAAGACATAACCCCAATGTTGGAGAACCTATATCAACTATAATTGCTGCGGTTGCCTCTCTTTTGTCGGCTGTGTTGCCAGCCGTAATAGCATTCGCTAATGGTGGTATTAGTGATGCTTCAAAGATAGATGATGCTTCAAAAAATACGGCAGGATTCAAACCGCAATCAGGAAGCACATTACCAAATATGAGCGACTTTACACCTCTAGCTCCAAGCGGCGGCGGCTCTGGTGGTGGAAGTAATAGCGGCGGCGGTGGTAGTGGTGGCTCTAGTGGAGGGAACAACAATTCCAAGAAAAAAGGCTCTATACTACCTTGGGTACTCGCAGGTCTTGGATTATATACATACAACAACAGAAAGAAAAAATAATTCACAAATTAACGCTCTATAAATATGGCAAAAGCAAGAAAAACCCGAAAAAAAATATCGGGTACAAGACGAAAAGTAACGAAATACCAAAAGTTACAAAAGGCAGTATCCAAAAACTGTAAAAACCCAACAGCAGCCAACAAAAAAGCGGTTGCAAAGGCAAAACAAGATTATGTGGATGATGCAGTAAAAAAAGGCAAAACTATCCGAGAAGCTGAAAAGGTTGCGAGAAAAGCGGACACTTGCACGCCAATCAGAAAACGAAAAAAATAAACCCTTCTAGGGGCATTTATAAATTTAATTATTAACCAAAAATATAAATTATGAGTTGTGGATGTAACACAGGGTACCAAGATGTAGGCATCGAGGGCATGGATGAAGCAGACATGATGTTAATGGGTGGTGCAGTAGGTGGTTATGTAGCTACTGCATACATTGACAATATGCTAGTGTACGAGAAAGACGGCACTAAAAAAACAGGAGCAATTGCAGAAAATGACACCATGCGAAACGGTGGTTATGCTTTGGCAGGGGTCGCTCTAAACTGGTTTATGCCTGATGAGCCGTTGGCAAAAGGTGCGGGTATAGGTATGGCTATCTATGGAGTAAAAGAATTGATTAGAGGGCAATATCCAACCGCAGGAATCAAAGGCATTAGAAGAAATGGGAATCCCCAATATCTTGCAGGAAACCAACAGCGAAACGGAAGCCCCAAATATATTGGGAGAGCCGATAGCTCAAGAATGAATTTAGGGCTAAGCAACAATAGCCAAAACGCCCAAAAGCAAAAGACAAGTAAAGTAAGAGTTGAGTATTAGTCCTCTTTGACCAAGCTCACATTTAACAACATTAATTCAATTCCTTTTTAATAGAAAATCATGGAACAAACAATAGTTCAAGTTAATTGCAGCCCCAATTTATACGATGCAGCAAGAAAGAAGATGAAATCTGTATTAATGAATAAGTATAACATTGATGTAGATAATTATGAAACACAGATCCGCTTAATTCAAAAGAACGAGGAAATCAAAAATGGAATACTGAATCTAAAATTTGATTTGAGTAATCAAGCGAGAGATTCCAACAGCGAAACGCCAATAGTAAATAATGATGTTTTTATTCCTTTTGGTATTGCTTTGGGTTTTGTCAAAACACCTTTAATCTCTGGAACGCAATATGAATCAATCGAAAATCAACAGATTATTTATTTTAATTCTGAAACCGTTTTCACTTATACGGCTACTGGAGCAGTAAGCCAAGCCAAAGCTTTAGAATCTTTATATTATTCAAAAGCTAGCTTTCTATCTGGAAACGGTAATATTATTAACGAATTTCCCGCAAGAGAGCTGAAACGAGTGCCACAAGGAAAAATAGAAGGATTTTACTACTACCAAAATGGTAAATACTTCATGATGACTGAGTTCCCTTTCTTAGATGGGAGTAATAAAAACGAGGTAAAATTTGATGTACCATCGGCTGACACGGCTTCGGCAAGTGGAAATCCTGCAACAGAAAAAACATACGCAATTTTGCAACTAATGGGATTTAACATTAGCGGTTTGTCAAAGGACTACAAGTCTTTAGATTGCGAAATTAAATGTGTTGATTAAACTCTAATCTTTTTTTTATTATAAAAAAGGCTTGAGTAAGCTTATTCAAGTCTTTCTTTTAACTCTTTCAAGCAATCACTATGCAACCAACAAAAATACACGGACTAAGCAGCAAACTATTAACACTACCAACAGCAAATGGTGTTAATTCTTATAATTTGGGAATCTTTAACGGTACTTTTCAGCAAAGTGATAAAATCGTTGCCATTGCCTTTAGATACAATAAAGCTTCTATTGCTTCATTAGCTTACAAATCGGTTGATGATAGACCTCTTTTAAATGTTTCAGAAACAAGAAGCGGTTATCTAAACTTGGTAGAAGATAACGGCAATAATACCAATATTTTGTACAACCATAATTTATGGTTGATGGTCACCGAATCAAACGAGCAAGATTTTTATGGAATCTTTATTCCCCCTTGCAATATCAAATGGACACAATCAAGTATAGAATTTTCTCCTTCTATTGCTTTTGATGGCACAAAGGACATGGAGTTTAATGTCTATTATATCACAAACTGCCAAGAACCCATTGAGCCGAATATCATTTTTGACAATGATTTTAAATACAATGCTGTAAAGAAGAAAACTATACAAATCAATGCAAAAGCAAATGAGCAATCTTTTGCCATAGGTACGAATCCATTGTCTAACTGTGATAAAATTGTAGGCTTGCGATATGATGAGTTTGAATTTGAAACAACAGACGGAAGAACCAACGTATCCAAAGGCTCTACTTTTCCCGCTATCCCCGCAGCTTTAGGAGCTTCTTTTTTAACAATGCGCATTGGCTCAAGGAACCTATTAGAAAATTTCCCTCTAACAGAATTGAGAGCTTTCTACCATGTTGGCTTTCCTTATTTTCCTATCGAGCCAACACAAGCACAATATTTCAACTGGAATCAGTGTAAAATAACCTTACCTAGCAAAGCACTCACTCAAGATAATACAGCCTATTTATTGACCATTTATTACATGTAGACTATGGAAGAAAGAATTGAAATAATTGCTCAAAAAATAGAGGGTTGGATGAAATCTAACAGGATGGGCGATTTAGAAAGCAAACCTTGCTACTGGTCTATTTATGAACTGTCCTCTATCAGTTCAAAACCTATGAAAAATGCGGCCACTAATTGCGATAATTTATCCATAGAAGGACTAGAGCCGAGCTTAAAACACCTAATGGACTGCATGAGTTATAGTACCCATGTCAAATATTTTGCGGTTCGATTAAGAACGCAAAAGGGAGATAGTGGCGTATTGAATAACTTTGAAAATCCATATTACCAAGCTCCATACAATTACAACAAAACCCACCAAATAGGAAATATACCTCAAGCTCAAGGAAACAACAATATGATGCAATTTATGATTGGTATGGTTAATAGCATGAACGAAGAGAGCCGAGCAAGAAGAGAAGAAAACAATGCTTTATTAACAGAGCTTAAACTTCAAAGTCAAGAAAGAGAACACAAGTTTAGAGAGTATAAGCATAAGCAAGAAATTGCACGATTAAAAGAACAAAACGAAGCTAGTCAAAACAGCAACAAAAGTCTTTTTAGGGAAATAATCGGTGCTTTTGAACCAGGGGAAATAAAAGACATAATAGGCTTTTTTCTAACGAGGAAAAACACACCATACGAGGAAGAGGAAGAAGCCGAGGAAGAAGAAGGTTATCCAGTAGAGGATAACCGCAACCAACAACTACTAGATAGCTCTTTAAGTATGCTATCTACTAAAGTAAACAATCCCGAAATGTTAGTTTATAAAATGGCTGTGGTGTTGGCGGGTGCATCTGAGGAAGAATCAAATCAGCTTTTATCTGCCGTCCAAACACGGTACAACCAAATCAAGCAAAATAAAGCTCATGAGTAATAAAAAAGCAATGCCTAGCGGTCTACAAATAAAAAACAATCCCACACCTTTTGAGTATTGTAATACAACATTCCTTGCAATTAAAAATAAAAGTAATGGCGTTATCCAATACAATTTTGGTGGCTCTAAGCTCGAACTTGATATTAACGAAGAAGATGTTTATCCAAGTCCAAACGCTCCCATGAGTGGAAAGATTGAATTTTCTATACCGACAACAACTACTTCTATCAACATAAAAATTAAAACAGTCCAACAACATGACTAAGAGAACAAAAATATTATATGGTGGTGCCTTGTTTTTCGCTGCTTTAGCAGTTACGAAAAAGGGGCAGAAAAAACCACCTAGCAAGATAATTTATGCAGATGTTACAGAACCTGCATCAGAAGGGCCCACCATGTCAGATGGAACCAAACCAACACCACTAAATCTATAAATAAAATGAGTGATCCAATACTAACTATCATAGATTCAAAGGACGCTCCAGCTCGCAAAGTTTGGGTGCAAAATTTCAATCAGTACAGATCAAACAATTCTTTTAAAGATGCTGCTCAATTAATTTGGGATGATTGGAATACGCAAGGGAATGTTTTTTTTGAATTATTCCCAACTCCTGAAGCTTTAATTTTTAGCCTGGTAACTTATGTACCTCAAAGAGTAGATTTACCTCTAGTGAGTGCAGCTCCTACGCCTATAAAATGGAACGATACCCCAAGCTATGATACATTTTACAATCTATATCATAGTATTTATGTTTGGAATTGTGCCGACTGGCAAGCGTGGCACGAAGCATTAGAAGCTTATTACCAAAGCACAACAACCGCCAATGGTATTTGGAAAAGTGCCTGGTTGCACGAAGATAATTACTGTTTTGCTTTAGGGCAGTTTATTTGTCCTGTTACTTCTAATTGTCGTTACGATTGTGATTTTGTAGAATACTTTGCAAGTAAAGGAATGGAAATAGGCAATCTTTTTTCTAACACGGTTTGCGATTTATCAAACGTAATTTTGAATTTAACAGAATCAGCACAAAATGTTTCTCAAGGTGTCAAAGACACTACAAAAACGGTTTCTAAACTATTACCTTTTGCTGCGGTCGCAGTTATTGGTTATGGAGGAACAAAACTTTATAAAGCACTTTAAAATTACTTACAATGAATAATGAAACATTAGCTATCCTAATATTTGGAGCTGCTGCCATTTATTATATGACTCCAAAAGCAGAGCCAGAGAATATGTTTTTTGTTCCTGGTGTTGGAGATGTTCCAGAATCTGAATTGCCTGAATACGGCTATATTAAATACAATGGCAAATGGTTTAAAAAGTCGGATATTATACAAGCTGCTCAGAGCAACGGAATGACAAGCCCAGGCAATATTGATATTACTACTCAACAAGGTTTTGATATTTTTATGACTTTGCTCAATGCAGGATTGGGACTTACTTCAACTATTATTGCCAATACTGCCCAAAGAAAAGCGGATTTAATAGAGCAGATAGAAACAAAGTATACATTAACCGTTTCATCTTCTTACGACCCCAATTTTCCATTTACTACGGCACAATTAAACGCTTTGACTATTGAAAAATTAAAAAAGGTGTTAAGTGGTGATTTCGCAGTTAGTGGTATTAAGAGCCGCCCAGACATTAATCATAATGTACAATGTTATGATGGTCAGTACACCGATTCTAAAGGGCGTGGTTCATGTAGTTATCATGGAGGCATTCGACAAACTGGCGGTCGTGCGCCTTGGATTGAAAATTTATAATTATGGATTCTAAGAATAAAAAAGCGGCTTTAGTTGGATTGGGTGTTTTGGCTCTGTTAGTACTTCCTAATCAATCAAAAGCCAATACAAATACACCAGGCCCGCAACCACCAACAGGGGGGATTGTCCCAGGAGCCCCCGAAGGGAGTATTAACGAATCATTTTTAGGAACAAACAATCCTAGAGGGATGCGTAATAACAACCCTGGTAATTTAAAAATAGGCAATTCTCCTTGGCAAGGGAAAATACCTGTTTCTCAAAATACAGACGGCACATTTGAACAATTTACTTCTTTCCCCTTAGGAGCTAGAGCGATGATAAAGCTCTTAATAAATTACATTAATCAAGGGCGCAACACGCCTAAAAAAATTATTCAGTATTGGGATTTAGGCGCACCCCATTACACAGCGTTTTTAGTTGGTGCAACTGGTTATGGTGAGAATCAAGTTCTCCAAGCAGATAAACCCACGCTTAAAAAGCTGTCACAAGCGATTGCTAAGTTTGAAAATGGTAGAGACATCTTGACAGATCCTCGATTTGAAACAGCTTACCAATTGTTATAAAAATAAGGAAAGAATGAACCCTTTAGAGGAAATTGTCCTAGATTTTGTTATAGGATTTTGTGCAACAACTTTGCTTTATTGTCTTTATGTTTTGGTTGTTGTAAAACTAAGTACAAAGAGTATAAGAAGCGAATACTTAACAGAAACAGTCATTAATGAAATTAAGGGAGAAACTACAAAACACCTAATCCAAATAGAGCGTCGATTAAATGCAAAATCCATGATTTATATTGACAAAAATTTTAATCGACTTAACGATAGGATTGAACGTTTGATAAATAATCGTAAGACATGAAAAGATTAAAAAAATACATCATCATTAACCTATTAATTTTAGTTGTCCTGTTGGGTATCAGATGGCATAAAAACAGCAAGAAAGTAGCACATACTCCTAATAATGACCGTATACCGATTGCAGCAGATTTAATAAAAAAAGATACTTGAATTTTTTTTATTAAAAAAATAGATGTATACTTGTAGTTGTCAAGCAAAAAATAATTATATGAGAACAAGAAATCCTTAATTGTAATAGCGCAAAAGGATTATAAGTGGAATACATAACTTCTTGTTCGGTATTTTTGTTTGACAACCCACTTATAATCCTTTTGCGCTTCTTTTGTTTATCCGTCCCACTTAAATAAGTTATTATGATAAGATTATTGATAATTGGATTATTAGCTTTTATTGGGTATGCTCCTTGTTCATTAGCTTATAGTGTTGTATATGCTCCACCAGTCGAAAAACATACTAAAAAGAAAGCGAGTTCGAGGAGAATAAAAAAGAAGAGGATTCAAAGAGAAAGGATGCAAAATAAGAAAATGAAAACTAGCACTTTGCTTTTTTTCTTGAGTACTCTTTGTTCTTTGGTATCTCTGATGGCGACAATATTTTCTTTGACATTAGGTGCATCATTAATAGGAAGTGTTTTTACAATAGGTTTTCTTGCATTAGCTGTTCTGTTCTTGATTTTCGGATTTGTTGAAAAAGGGAAGGAAAAAAGTGGCGGTGACGGCTCTGGCGGATTGGGAGGAAAGGATAAAAACACAAGTGGTAATTTAGGCGATTAGGGTGGGTTACAAACTAGTAACGAACCTAATTAATTTGTAACATTAAAAATAGTGTACGTTTCTAAAGCTTTTCAATTTCCTTGGATCTCACTTCTGCAGAAAAAAATAAAATGCCTTTAAGATACCATTAAGGCAGATACTTAAAATAATACTCCAAAAATTAGCGTACAATTCAAAACTAATAAATTAATTATGTCTGATCTTTTAAAAATAGGTTTGTTGTTTGGAGGACTTGCTTTGTTGAATAGAAAAAAAAAGCCTGGTATTGGTAAGATGCACGATAGAGGTACTAAAGAAATGATACCTTGTAATAATGGCCGCTATTCAGATTCTTTTCCCTCTCCTGGTTCTTGTTCTAGTAATGGCGGTGTTAATTATGAGAAAGTGTACAAAGATTACTTTATGAATAGGGGCGTTTCTTTAGAATCTGTAAAGATTAATAAGAACAAAGTCAAAATTGATTTTGGAACAAAAACTTTTCACTCTCTGAAAAAAGTTGATAGAGCTTTTGATAATAATAGAAATATTGAAAATGTCAAAATGAAACGTTTTCATTCCCCAGGAGCAAGATACATAAGATCATTAGAAGTAGAAATATCTTATAAAAATAATACGGCTTTTCTTGAAGATGTTATGAAGAAGTGGAGAAGAAGCGAAGGTTAACCTCCCCTTTTTAAAAGGCTTAAAACACATCAAAAAACATAATATAAATTATAGGCAAAAATTACCAAAGTTAGATAAAATCAACATTTCAGATGGAAAAAGCACCTTTTTTATTACTATAACGCCTTCGTATTCTTCACAGGGGTGGTCACTTGCAATTATTTGACATTAAGGTTGTTATAAAAAAAGCGTATTCTAATAATTAGGAAGTTAAAGCAGTCAATAATGAATTATTGATAAATAAATAATGACCTAATTGTGACGTATTACCACAATCAGGTCATAGGTATTCTAAAAAAAACAATTTGTACTAATTGGGCTGATACCCTACTTCAAGAAAATAATCGTTTCCTGAGGTTGTCATTTTTAAATAAATATCTTTTGCTCCTTCCAAAGAAAAAACGTTTACATTTGCCTTACCATTTCTCATGTCATCTGTTCCTATTGTTCCTCCAAGAGTTTCATCTTCGCCAATAACAAGCATATAAAAAACAGGTTTTACAGCCAGAGCATGGTCATCTTCAACTGAGCTCGTTCTCAATGTTTGTATCCCAAAATCTATAACTGAATTGATTTTCCCAAACTTCAATTCCCCTAAATTACCTGCTTTTCCAAAAGGAATTTTTGAATTATGTTTGTATTTGCTAACATCTGGATTTGAGTTAACAATCACATCCCAGTCACCTGTAGTAGTGACTTCTATGCTCAGACCATTGGATAGATTGTGTGTTACGTTTTCGCCAATTGTAGGAATTATGGTTAATGTTGTGTTCGTGCATTTGATTTCGTTAAATTTCATAGATTTAAAATATTTTAATGGTTAATACCTACTCTATTGGGGCTTTTCGGTGTCCGCCACGTTATTTTTTGGTTTCTAAATCCTTTTTATACAATTAGAGAAACATTTTAAAGAACCAGAGTACTGGATATACCAATTAAAGTTGCCTTGTATAAATTCGACGTAAAAACCTAAATATTTCCATGTTTTTTCAACTTGCTCTTGGTGAGGTTGCAACTCTGACCATTCTGCGTATTTAAGGCTGTTTCTTGATATCATTTCGTCCTTGTAATAATCTTTCCATGCTTTTTGCCATTCGGAAGGAAAGACAATACTTGGATTACTACGAGGATAGATGTTTTTAGAAAAAGATGGAATCCAAACATTCTTATTCCCTTCACGATCAATTTCAACCAAACAATTATTATAGGCAGCCCAAAACCATGCAAACTTTAGGTTTCCTTTCCCATCCAAGTAGTTGTAATATGTTAGTGGCATGGGAATGCGGTGAATCTCGAAGTTTGATGAACTTAAATCTTCAATGGCTCGATTGATATAATGTCGCATTCTATGAACTTGGTGGTGGATAAGCCCAAGCGTTTCCAAATCAATGTACCCCAATACCTCGTCAGGTAACCCAATAACAGGTTCTCCAACAACTAAACGGCGTTCTCCTGCCAAAGAAATAAATAAATCAAGGTGGTAAAATGGCTGTTTTAAATCAGTGCCTTGCTTTTTTTTATGAATAGCGGAACAATGTGTCTCATTTTCGTTTAGAAAAAATTCATTGTTGTCTAGAATGTGCTGACCTACAAAATAAATCTTTTGCTGTTTTCCTTCTTTGCTATTTCCTCCTAAAAAATATTGAAATAATTTTTCAACGGCAAAATCTTGTTCTATAAGTAATTTAATTACTTCTTTGAGAGAAGCACTGTTTTTTAGTACCTCTGCCCATTCTTTAGAAAAAGGAGCATGGTTTTTATTTAGGCTGGCTAATTTCTGTTCAATTAAATTCTGAGAAATCTGGCTTTTGTTTAACGGTTTTGAGAAAATGAAAGAGGATGCTTATGACCGAATGCATCTGCTTAAACAATTTATAGTTTGCTTTTAAATGCTTCTATTTTAGAAAAAAAGGATTTTACTAGTTAAGCTCGAAAATGTTGAACAAGGCTAAATCGATGGCTGTTGTTCCGAATAGTAATGCCCTAATATTTGTACATTGGATATCTAGGACGTATTTGCATTAAATGCAGTATCCAATGATACTAGGTTATATACTTGAAACAAAAAGGGGCTGATTTTATACAAAAAATCATGATAGTATAACAGTAGGGAATTTAATTGGTCCTAACATTTTTATGTTAGGACTTTTTCAATTTTTTAATATTTATAACGTCACAGATGTATTAATTTTGCCAGTTTTTGAGTTCTTGCTCTCGGTGGTGGAGAACTACTTTTATAGGGTATTTCTCTTTCAGATGTTTGGCTATACTATCTGCAGAAAAAACGGAACGATGTTGCCCGCCTGTACACCCAAAATTAATGCAAAGATTAGCAAATCCTCGTTTTATATAATTTTCTACTGCTTCATCTATAATCCCTTTGACTTGCTCAATAAAGTCATGAATAGTACTCTCTTTTTCAAAAAAATCGATAACGGCTTGATCTCTGCCTGTTAATTTTTTGTATGGCTGATAGCGACCAGGGTTATGGATAAATCGACAATCAAAAACAAATCCGCCACCATTGCCCGAATCGTCTTTTGGGATACCTCTTTTGTATGAAAAACTTTTTACTTGAACAGTTAACTGTTCTGCTTTTTGTTTTGCAATTATTAGTCTTAACGAATGTTGGGTAACCAACTGTTTAGAGACCTCTTTGATGTAAGATAAATCAATAGGGAAACGAATGTTTTCTATTAGCCAATCCAAGTTGGCTAAAGCAAATGGGATGCTTGCTATGAAATGTTCTTTTTGTTGATATAACCCTTTAAAACCATAAGCCCCCAAGACTTGCAATGTTCTTAATAAGGCAAAAAGGTAAAAATTGCCTTTGAATTTTTGAGTATCAATGCTTGTTAACTTTGATGCTTCTTGGATGTAATAATCCAATAGCTCTTGGCGTAGTTTATTTGGTAAATTAGCTTTTGCTTGGAACAAAAGAGAGACAACATCATATTGCAATGGTCCCTTTTTTCCTCCTTGGTAATCTATAAAATAGACCGTTTGATCGTGTAGCATTATATTCCTAGCTTGGAAATCTCTAAACATAAAAAAAGCTTGGGATTCTTGCGCTAGATGATTTGTCAAACGTTGAAAGTCTTGTTCTAGTGCATATTCATCAAATTCTATTTTTGTTGTTTTTAAAAAACAGTATTTAAAATAGTTCAAATCCCACAACATAGCCTGTTCGTTAAAAGAAACAGGAGTATGATATACTTCAACAGGTAAATTTTGAATTCCCTTGATTTGCATTTTTGCTAAAGCTGACAATGCTTTCTTATAATAGCTTATAGTGCTATCGGAAGGAATTCCATCTTTTCGCTCTATCTCTAGATGTTGCAACAACGTTTGATCTCCCAAGTCTTGCAATAGATAGATATTATTTTCTAAATTTGGGGCATACAGTTGAGGTACCCGAATTCCCATTTCTAAGAAGTGTTTTGTATAATCAACAAAGGTTTTGTTCTCCCCAAAATTAGCATTAAAAGCGGCTAAAGCTGTTTTTTGAGCCCCTTTTAATCTAAAATATTGCCTGTCTGATCCTGATTGTGGAAGTATTTGCATACTTTGAATAGGTTCTTTTGCCCAAGATTCAAATAAGGCACTAATTTGCTGTTGTAACTTAGTATCCAATCTAATGTTTTTTTATGGTTAAAATAGTTAAGTCAGTTTACAAACTTAGCAATTGTTCTTAAAAAACGAAGCATTACAACACACTTATAAGATGCTGTACAAATTATTAATCTTATAATCTAATAAAAATGCACCGACATGCACACCAAAGTACACATTAACCGCTATATAGCAGATCAAATAGGAATGCCCAAAACTTCTAGGGAGATAGATCAAATGCACCGATTTTTTGAAACATATATGAAGTATATTGCATTAACCGTTTTGCGGTTGAACGGAGCAAAATACAAAGAAGCAAAAAGTTACATTACCAAGGCATGGATTCCATGTAATGAAGATCAACTTCGAAAGATGGTGCTTACTTTGTTGAATCAAAGGGCAAACAACAAGCAATACTGGATACAATTATTAAAAAAAAATAAGGCATTGCGTGTCTCTATTGAATTATTATTCAACTATGCAGGGAGAATCAGAAACCTTACTTTTCATGGGAATTTTTATGCATTTGAAGAGGGGGAAACAGAGCTTATTTACGCTATTTATATCGAAGCAATAGAATCTTTGGAACGTTTGATCGCAAAGCAAAAACGAGGGAATAAAATTCTAAAAAATACTCCAACAGAATTTGGGGCAGGTCGCGGGCATCTAGTTACTAAAAATCAATTCAAACAGATCTTACCTTTTCAAACAGCAGGTCTACCATACTCTTACGCTAAGGCACAGCAACTCTACTATACATTATGAAATACTAATTTTATAAATATTTCTATCATGGAACAAAGTATACGGTTGTTTCTGGTTCAAGCAATGAGGAGGTACACGAGAAGTCTGCTGATATAACATTTACAGATTATTATACTTTTGCTTGCAAATCAAAAACACGAAAAATGGTATCAAAGTGGGTATTGCGAAAGACATCTCTTTTGCCAATAAAAATTATGGTAGAATGTACCTCAATATGATGAGAGTGTGCAACTATGTGGACCTGTTGAAATCGGCTAAAAGCATAAAGAAATATCATAATAACAACTTTGTCTTTTGAGTGAAATAGTAAAAAGCAACGAACCACTACTATTAATGCGAAAAATGAATATATTTACCCCATTATTCAATCATAGTGGGGCATCTCCCATTAAAATCATCCAATTATATGAAACAGTACTTTTCCTTCCTTGCGGGGTTTATTTTATGTGTTCAAGCTTCTGTTTTAAAAGCACAGAACGTTCATATTCCTGATCAGACTTTTAAGAATTATCTGATTACTGGAGGAGTAGACACTAATCAAGATTTTGAAATACAAATATCAGAAGCTCAAAATTTTACAGGGTTAATTAACATTAACGGTCTTGCAATTTCCGATTTAACAGGCTTAGAAGAATTTACAAAATTAACTAGGTTATACTGTGAAGTAACAAACATAACATCCTTAGATGTAAGCGCTAATGTCATGTTGACAGAGTTGCATTGCGGCAATAACGACTTAACTTCTTTAGACCTCTCTAACAATGTGAATTTAACAAATTTAAAATGCTACGTCTTAAAAATAACAGAACTAGACCTGTCTAATAATGTCAATTTAGTAGAAGTAGATTGCAGGCAAGATAGTTTATTAACGAGAATTAATATTAAAAATGGTAACAATACAGCAATCACCAGCTTCCTTGCTAATGATAATCCTGCTCTGACTTGTATTGAAGTGGATAGTGTTGCTTATTCAACAGCCAACTGGACGAATATAGACGCTGGAGTTGTTTTTAGTACAAGCTGTTTTACGGGCATTAATACTGTAGGTCAACTACCTTCATTTCGAGCATATCCCAACCCAACTACTAAGACATTAACTGTAGACATGGGAGAGACTATTTTATCTGCCAAGATTACGGTTCTTAATACTATTGGACAAATTGTAAGCTCTGAGAATTACAAAAATATTGCTTCCTTAGACTTAAACATACAAGGGCTACCAGGCTGGTATTTTATTCAAATTGAAACCGAAAAAGGCAACCAAACTATCAAGGTACTCAAGCAAGGGTAATCCTTTTAGCACAACTAAAAAACACAAACTAACATCTATGTAATGTAAAAATTAAAAATGCTTAACAACTGTATGCCCCGCAGATATTGGAGATTAAAAAAAATAACATATCTTTATATCCATTATTCAATCATAGTGGGGCATCTCCCATTAAAATCATCCAATTATATGAAACAGTACTTTTCCTTCCTTGCGGCGTTTATTTTATGTATTCAAGCTTCTGTTTTAAAAGCACAGAACGTTCATATTCCTGATCAAACTTTTAAGAATTATTTATTGAGTTCTCCTGTAAATTCAAATCAAGATTTTGAAATACAAGTATCGGAGGCTCAAAACTATACAGGAACTATTAATATAGCAGGATTAGCAATTACAGATTTAACAGGCTTAGAAGAATTTACATCTCTTCCATTTTTATATTGTGAAGATGTTCCTATTACTTCTTTAAATGTTAGTGCGAATGTCATGCTTACGCATTTGCGTTGTTCTAATAATCCTATATCTTCTTTAGATTTATCCAATAATATCAATTTAGTAAGTTTAACTTGCCAAAGAACGAACATCACTCATCTAGATTTATCCAATAATGTCAATTTGACAGAATTGGATTGTAGATCAGATAGTTCTTTAGTTGCTTTGGATATAAGAAATGGAAACAACACTTCTATGACTAATTTCCTTGTAAATGGAAACCCTTTATTACAATGTATAGAAGTAGATGATTCTACTTATTCTACTTCTAATTGGACTAATATTGACCCCAACGCATATTTTAGCACCAACTGCTTTTATTTAGGTACTACTGAAGCTTTAGGAAAAAACAAGATACAAGCTCATTTTTATCCTAATCCAATGAAAAATGCCTTGACGATAGATTTAGGAACAACTTTTTCTTCCATTAAAGTTACTATTTCTAATCCGATTGGGCAGCTTTTACAAACTAATACTTATACTAACCAAAACCGCCTTGACTTAAACATACAAGGACTACCAGGCTGGTATTTTATTCAAATTGAAACCGAAAAAGGCAACAAAACTATTAAGGTGCTTAAACAATAGAAAAAAGTGGCTTAGTGCTATGAATTACCAAAGCTCTAAGTCCCTTCTATTTCTGAAATTAAACTCTCCCAATACACACTTCCTTTCTTTGGATTTTTTTATATTAAGAAAAAATATTGAGTCAATAAAAATGGGCTATTGAATTGACTTAATATTTTAGGATACGATTAGGTTTACTCGTGTGCAAATTTCCTTTCTCTAAGTGCTATAGAAATTTTAGAAATAATTACTTGGCTAAGCTACGGCTTGCTTCTACAAATCATTAAAGCTTGTTAGCTAATTCAACGTAATTTAGGAACAACCATTATTCACCCAACAATCAGAATTATGTCTCTATTTTTAGGTCGCCAAAGAGTCTATTTTTTACTCTTTAGCATTGTAACTAGTGCTTCCTTGCTTCAAGCACAAGCACCTGGTGGTTTTTCTACCAATTTAGGTTTATGGTTAAAAGGAGATGGTCTCCCTCTAGGTGCTAACCAAACAGCCAATTGGCAAGATGCCCACTCGACTAATGACGCCCAATTTCACCCTAATACCGTGCATTACGAAGTAGTTGAAGATATCAACTTCAACAAATCTCTACATATCAATGACGAATGGTTTGATAGTCCTTTAGATATCAACGTTAACGACCTTAATGTTTTTATGGTTTATAGACTTAGAACCAATGGAAATACTCCTTTGTGGGGCAATGGGGTTATCTCTTCTCAAAGTAGTAACAACAAAGGTCGGCAAGCAACTAGCAGTAGCATGACGACAGGAGGAACTACTGACAGCCCCTATACAGGAGCGGATAATACGAATAGGGTTTATTTAAACCACATTAATAGTATACATAATTCCAATTCCTTGATCTTTGTTAATGGAGCTAGTGTCGCCACATTGCCAACAACTGGAGCAATTGTTAGCACCCCGACAAGCGGAACAGATTCTACACATCAAGGAATATTTATTGGTAAGACAGATAATACAGCAACAACTTCTGGTCCTGGTTCGGATGTATTGGATGTTGCAGAATTTATTGTTTATAGAGGAGCTGTTAATCCCACCCAAAGAAACCAAATCAATTCTTATCTAGCCATTAAATATGGAATAACTATAACTGCCCATAACTATTTGAGTAGTACTGGGGCTGTTCTTTGGGATCAAGGAACGAATACAGGATTTGATAATGATATTGTTGGCATAGCTAGGGATAACGGTTCGGGATTAAATCAAACACAATCTAAAAGTGTGAATGTAGGTTCTCTAATCACCATATCTAATAGTGCATCCAACGGAGAAGCTTTATTGGTTGGTAATAATGGAGGAGCAACAGGAAGTGCTGTGACTTTCCAAGAGGGAAATAGTTTCTTGAGAAAAGGGATGAGAATAAATAAGATTTGGAAGTGTCAAAAAACGGGAGCTTTTAACAATTTCAGCATTAATATTGACAATGGGATTAGTTTGCCAAGTGGCTTTAATACGAACAATATTTTCTTACTGGTATCGGATAATGCTTCTTTTAATTCAAATTTAAGAGCTTACCCCTTGTTAAATTTTGATGCTAGTAATGTTCTGCTGAATGATGGTGACTTTTTTACAATTGCTCGGTCGGATGCTGCTTTATGGGTCAAGGGTGACCCAACCCACAACTCTATTTCAGGAAACGCAATTAATAGTTATTATGATTATGTATTAGGAGTGAATACAATGAATAGTTATGCACTCTCTGGGAACCTTCCCTTATACATACCCAATAGTGCGAACTCTGCCATCAATTTCCATCCTTATGCCACCTTCAATCAAGGGAATCATCGCAATTTTTTAGAAAGAGATAATTTTACTGGTTTTGGAGAAAGTGGCACTTCTATTTTTATGGTATTGAGGCGAGATGGACAGAACACAAGTACAGAAGCAATGATGTCCTATGCCGTAGGAAATAGTACAGCACAAGCCAATGAATGGTTGATAGACAATCCTTCAGATGTAGAAGTTTTTGTGGAGGCAGGAGCTCTTAGTGGTGGTCATGAAGATAATTATGATATAGAGGATAATATTCCTCATATTATTTCGAATATAAGAGGAAATGGTAATCAGGATCATCTTCGGGTAGATGCCGATCAGGATAGTGAGAATTACCACAACAACACTGTAATTAATAGTAGAGGTCGACTAATTTTTGGACAAGAACAAGACGATTTAAGTTATACAATAGGCAGTTTCGAGGCAAACCAAGAATACGAAGGAGATTTTGCAGAAGCCATTGTCTTTAATAAAAGAGTTAGTAATAACGATCGAGATGCGATTGAATCCTATTTGGCTATAAAATATGGGATAACTTTATCAGGAGATTATAAGATTTACGATGGGAATACGCTCGCTACGACTTGGGATCAAAGCTCAAACAATACATATCACAGAAATATAGGAGGAATAGGTCGCGATGACGCTTTTAACTTAGATCAGAGGAAATCTAAAAGCCAAAATGGTTCAACTTCGGAAGTCGTCATTGAACACACGGGTATATTTGCGAGCGATATCTGTCATTTGATCTGGGGGGCTAATAACGGGACTTATGATAATATTACCTCATCTGGTGCACCATCTGGATATAAATTATCTCAAAAACGGTGGAAAGTTCAGAACTACAACAACAAAATTAACGCCGTAACAGTAACGCTGCCCGTACCACCATCGCTAATTGGTCAAAGTCTATCCGATGTTCGATTGATTGTAAGTGATAATCAAAATTTTACTGCTGGAAGCATAAACCAATACACAGGATCTGTCAACAATAATGAAATCACATTTTCTGGTGTTGTGTTATCTGATGATAGATACTTTGCTTTAGGTTTTTCTGAAAATGTAGGATACATTAATTTGGACCCTGGTGCCCCTACTACTTTCGAAGCTTGCCCAGGTTCTGACGTTCAATTTAATTATGCTAACTTGAGTGACCATCCAGACAGAATTGAATTTAGAGATACAACTGGTGCTGCTTTGATCTTAAATGTTAGCCCAACGAATACAAGTGGTTCTGGGAATACCCGAAACGGTACTATTAACCTAACAATTCCTACGAATGCAGGAACTGGTAATGTGCGACTCTTATTTAACAATACGGTTGTTTATAATTTTAACGGAAACTTAGTGGTTCATAATCCTAAACTGGATTTTTTACCACAAACTAGCCCCATCTGTGCTACCGACACAGTGCCTTTAATTGGTTTTCCCAGTGGAGGTATTTTTTCTGTTGATACACTGCTTAACACCCAACCTTATCCTAATCTAATTGTGAATAATAGGATTTATGGTAGAGCAGCGAACTGGAGTAACGTTAATGATTCACTAAAAAGAATAGTTGTAAATTACAGTTATACACCTTCTTATATTAATGGGACTCCCTGTTTGCAATCTGTAAATAAAAAAAAATGGGTAAATATTAGAGATAACAGATTAGACGAAGTTGTCTTCAATTATATTATTGCAGACCCTCCTAGTCCCAATAAAGTATTAGAGTTAAATTCAAGTACAATTAATAGTATTAGCCCTAATTTACTTGACGCTAATTTTAGATATCCGGTCTCCTTTTCAGGAACCTATGTAACTTTTGACAGTGCAGCAAATAGATATGAATTTCTTACAGACCAAGCCAACAGTAATAACCCTGTAACGATACGCTACAACAACAATGGCTGTATAGGAGAAGCAACAGGGACAATAGATGTTTATCCTCCTTTGCAAATAATAGGTTTACTCGATACAGTCTGCTCAGAAGCTGCTCCTTTTGAGTTTACAAGAGATACCTTATCAGATTATGCTTATAGGAGAGATACAGTTTTGTACAGTTTTTCTAATATTACAGTACTACAGTTTTATGAGTATAATAAAATTACTAGAGTTACCACAGATATAAGTGCTTATCAAAATGCCATTGATACTATTACGACAGCTCCTAATAATGAGCGATATCGTTTTACGCCTATCAATATCCCTTTGAGTGCAGATACTGTTGCCATGCAAATGGAGTACACAACAACAATAACAACTATCGTTACAAGATCAGGAAACCCACCTGGTAGCCCTACGACAAGAAGCTACAGTTTTATAGCTTTTGATACAATACACATGCAAGATAGACCCGTACCTCAAATTCTAAACCTAGACAGTACTTATTGCCCTAATGCGAGTACCGTAGCCATACAAACTACGCCTGACTTTGAATATAATGCACGAACCTATTTTGAATTTAGAGGAGATGATGCCTTTGGATATAACTTACTAGACACCTTGCAACAAGATACCTTATTCGATCCTAGTTACCATTATGATAAACATGTTCCGTTAAAAGATAGGCATCTAAATGTTCAATTAATTTATGTTGTAGATCGATATGGTTGTGTTGATAAAGACACTGCTTATACAAGAATCGTGGCGCCTGTTCAACCTATTTTTTATCCGCAACCTGCTTATTGTACAAGTGATTTCCCAACCCCATTATTGCCCACATTTGCTCCTGGTAGCTTTACGCCATTTTCAGTCGTAGCTACATTCTTGTCTAGACCAGGATTAGATACTGTAACACAACTTTTTGACCCAAGTGTTCCTGGTCCTGGAAATCATTTAGCAACATTGCAAATGATTGATAATTTTGGTTGCCGGAGCGAATTTACGGACACTCTATTTGTTAGGGTACCTCCGCAAATCAAGTTGCAAGCAGACAATCCCCATAGAACAGGTTTTTGTTCTAATGAAATAAATGTACCTCTGAGTACTATTTTGTTATCAGGAAATCCAGCAGACACCGTTGTTTATTTAGGTGCAGGGGTAACAGGCAATACTTTAGACCCTAGTGCTATTTTTCCAGGAAGTAATGGAGGAACCTCACCTATTTCTGTTATTTATACAGATAGTTTTGGTTGTCAAGGAAGAGATGATGTAACGCTTACCATTCGACCAATTCCAGTTCTTAGATTAGATAGTTCTATAATTGGTCAGAGATACTGTGGTAATGACCCTGCTTTTACTATTGAAGGTTTTGTACGAGATACTTCTGGTAACTTCCAAGCAGAAAATGGTTCGATTAGAGGTGATGGAGTTGTTTTGATCAATGGTGTTTACTATTATGATCCTAGTACTATTTTAGTCGATAGTCTTCATTTTGATACAGTTCAATATACATTTTCAGATGTGTATGGTTGCACCAATACTATTTCTGAAGTAGTAAGAATAGATTCCGTTCCCGAAGTTTCTCTAACGGGGCTAAATCTAAAATACTGTATTGATGATCCTATAGATCAATTTGTAGGGTTACCTGATAGTAACTTTCAAACCAGTGGTACTTTCTACGGTGGTCCAGGAGTTAACCCTAATACAGGCGTTTTCACACCTTCTCAAGCGGGTACTGGCAAAAAAGTAGTGTTTTATACCTTTGAAGATAGAAATTCTTGTCAAAGCACAGCATATGACACTACAATAGTGTATGGTTTGCCAACTCCCCTTTTTGGAGGTTACCAAACTCAATACTGTACGGCAGCCGCCGAGGATACTTTAGAAAGTTTTAACCTGCCACTTGTCGGAAGTTCTTATTATTATTTTGGAGGAAGTATTATTTCAGATACTGCTTTGGGGATTATTTCTCCTAACAGGGATAGTTCTGGTCTAAAAACAATCTATTATACGTTCATAGATTCGGTAGGCTGTTCGAATACAGATAGTGTTAATATATATATCCACCCATCCCCTGAAATTGTAGTTGATGGCTTAGATTCTGCTTATTGCTTTAATGCGCCTGAAGACAACATATCCGTCTTCCCTTCAGGTGTTTTGGTAGGATCGAGTTCACCTGGATTTACGAGTAGTGGAAATAGCATCTTCTTTGACCCTGACCAAGATACGGCGGGGATAAAAGTATTCACTTATATTTATACCGATCCTAACACCACTTGTGCCGATACCCTTACATCTAGGACTTTAGTTTATAAACCACAGACACCTAATTATACGGGGTTAAATCCAGTATATTGTGAAGAAAATGATACTATTAATATTGTAGGTAATCCTTCTGGAGGTGTTTTCTTTGGTCGAGGTATCATTAGCTTAGGCAATAATTATGGTTTTAATCCTAAACAAGCGGGACAAGGAAGCTATCCCATAACCTATATGTTAAATGATACTTTCGTACATAATGCGGGTAGCTTGGTCTGCCCTGTTGATACTACTAAGATTATAACTGTTCGTGCATTACCAGTAGCTGATGTGCTAAGTCCTAGTAATAATACAACATTTTGCAGTACAGATACAAGCCAACTATTAGTACCTAACACGACGGGAGTTTGGGACTTTTTTAGTAGCGTAAGCCCAGGGGCTGTTATGGATACCATTGAAGTTATCAGAAGAGATACTGTAACTACTCCTACAGGTATTAGCATCAATATCGTTCATGATACAAATTATTACTTTATACCTTTCCTAGCAGGGCGAGGTTCTCATACAATTATTTATACAGCTACAGATACTCTTTATGGTTGTACTAGTACTGATGAAGTAACCTATTTTGTAGATGAATACCAAGATATTTCTATTAATATAAGTGATTCTATATTCTGCGAATCCCAAGACTCCTTCTTGGTTACAGGAACTCCTCAACCAGGTATATTCATTCAGAACGGCGATACTATATTAAATTCTACTTATCATTATATACCTTATCATGGTATAATTAGTAATGTAACTACAGATACTATTGTGTATATTCGAGCAGGAGTAAATATAGCTTGCCCTGACATTGACACTCAATTCATAACTATTAACCCTGTTCCACAAGTATCTTTTACAGCGGATACAGCAGATAGTCGATACAATGCAGATAATATCTATTGTCTAGTTCCTTCGGATACGATTCATCTAATCCCTGACACTTTTAATGGTAATTTTAAAGGGTTTGGGGTTCCGTATAACACCTCCTATTTTATACCTGAGTATGCAGATATTGGATCTCATCCTATTATTTACGAATATACAGACCCTATAACAGGATGTAAAGATGCAGATACCATCGTTTTTTCTGTATTTGGAATGCCAGAAGTGAGTTTTAACACCTATGGAGGATGCCAACTAGATAGTATTGTTTTTCATCCTCATAACATCATTTTGGGCTTAGATAATAGAGTCAATGGTATTCTAGTTGACTCGATTACAAACATTACTTGGGAATTTGAACCTAATGTAGCTATACTTGGAGACCATCAAAATAATGCTATTGATACAATTAGCTACGTTTACAGTAACCCTGGTGTCTATAATACAAAGCTCTTAGTGACCAACCAAACCTACTGTACAGACACACAAGTTGTCCGCTTAGTTATCTCTCCTAGAGTTTCTCATTTTCCTTATGACGAGTCATTTGAAGCATCTAATGGAAATTGGTATGCAGAAAGTAGAGATTCTAGCCATCCATTACTTTGGGAATGGGGAATTGATAGTACCAATCAAGGAATTGCGAGCAATCGAAATAATCGATTCTGGTCTACGCAACTAAATGGTACGTATTCAGAAAGTGAAGATGCATGGGTTTATAGTCCTTGTTTTGACATTGATAGTCTTACCCGTCCGATGGTTAAGTTAGACTATTGGTCTGATACAAGATCCGCAGATGGTGCGGTATTGGAATATCAGAAAGAAGACGGTAGTTGGGTTCCGCTAGGGGAAACGAATAGAGGTATTAATTGGTTTAACTCTTCAATTATTATAGGACAACCAGGAGACCAAAATTTAGCGCCTATAGGTTGGTCAGGGAGAAGCAATGGTTGGAAAGATGCTCGTTACAAATTAGACCATTTAGGAAATCGCGACAATTTGCGTTTGCGTGTTGCTTTTGGTTCGCCATCTGTAAACTTGGGAGGCAACTTCTACGATGGTTTTGGCTTTGATAATTTCTGGGTAGGCAGTAGAACTAGAAACGTGTTGTTAGAGACAACATCTAACGTCAATGAACCAAACATGGATATTATTAATGATCACGTTTATCAATTAATTTATAACAGTCCTATTAATAAGGATTTAATCATGCTACAATATCATTGTGCAGAACCTGTTGCCAATGATCGATTCTATTTGGATAACGAAATCGTAGCAGATGCTAGAACTTATTTTTATGGAATTCCTGAAGCAGGGCGAGCGTATATTGATGGAAAAACTACTGGCGTTCCAAGATCTAGGTATTTACAGGATATAGATTTTGAGAAAGAAATGTTAGCTAGTCCGAAGTTTGATATTGAAATTGATACTTTCCACCATAACAATGCAGGCATCTTTACGATAGAAGCTACTGTAAAAGCTCTGGTAGATTTACCGAATCCTGTTCGTTATAGAATTAATACAGTCATTACTGAAGATTCACTAACGTATGGTGGTGCAAGTAATAGCATGGTACATGCTGTTGTTAGAAAAGATGATGAAGCAGCCAATATACGAACTCGTTCTTGGGCAGTTGGAGATACTCAGAAAGTAACCTTAACTTGGAATCATGGCGCAACTTCAATTGTTTATCGTCCTGAGCATTTTCAAGCTGTTGTATTCATCCAAGCAGAACTTAGCAGAGAAGTATTCCAAGCTGCAACCTCGAGAGATGTTAGTGGATATTGGGTTGGTGTTGATCAAATTGCTGCTGAACCAGAACTAAATGAAATCAACTCTATGAATCTATATCCAAATCCTGCGAAAGATTACTTTAATGTTTCTTTTGATAAGGCTTTAAAACAAGATTACAACTGGAAACTAGTTGGAATTAATGGTGTAGAACATCAGACAGGGATGGTTTATGCTGGAGATAAGGACATTCAGATTAGTAATTACGATTTTCCTTCTGGAGTTTATGTATTTATAGTTTATAATGAACATGTCTTTTCGCAACGTAAAGTCATTATTAATCAAGAATAAGAAAAAAGCAATTGTAATTTAAATATTATTTAGGTGTCAGCAAGGTTTCATCAACTTGTTGGCACCTTTTTTTGTTTTATTAAAAGATAACTTTAGATCAAAGTATTTCGATCCATCAAAAATTATTATTTTGCAGTCCAAGTAATTAAGCAAGCGATCCCAAAAATCAAGCTGCAACACTAGTCTTTTTTTAGTACGAAAAATTTCGATATTGCTTAATTTTTACAAAAAATTGCTCTACAAATAACAAAACACAATTATACAAGAATGTCAGAAACGCTGTTAAAATATCACGCAGAACAGGAATACGCAAAAGAATTAGAAGCATTAGCTAAACACGATAAGTTTCCTAAACCAGCGAATTGGAAACTATCTCCATGGGCAGTTGTTACGTATATTATAGGTGGAGAATTAGAAGATGGGACTATCATCAATCCTAAATATTTTGGAAAAAGGCGTGTTATAGAAATTGCTGTCGCTACCTTGGTAACAGATCGTGCGTTATTGCTTATGGGAGTTCCTGGAACTGCTAAAACTTGGGTTGCAGAACATCTTTCAGCAGCTATTTCAGGAACTTCCACATTGTTAGTTCAAGGAACTGCGGGGATTAATGAAGACACCCTTCGCTATAGTTGGAATTATGCTAGCCTTTTGGCTAAAGGACCTTCTGAAGAAGCTTTAGTTCCTTCACCTATTATGTTAGCAATGCAACAAGGAAAGTTAGCAAGAGTTGAGGAGTTAACTAGAATTCCTTCTGATGTTCAAGATACTTTGATTACCATACTCTCTGAAAAAACACTTCCTATCCCTGAGTTAAACATAGAAGTTCAAGCCCAAAAAGGGTTTAATGTTATTGCAACCGCAAACGATAGAGACAAAGGAGTCAATGAACTTTCTAGCGCTTTAAAACGTCGTTTCAATACAGTAGTTCTCCCCTTACCTTCTTCTTTGGAGGAAGAGGTTAACATTGTTAAAACACGTGTAGATCAATTGGGTAAAAACCTAGATATACCTGCTGAATTAGCTCCAATCAAAGAAATTGAACGCTTGGTTACCATGTTTAAGGAATTAAGAGATGGGAAGACAATTGATGGCAAAACAAAACTAAAGATGCCTACCTCTACCCTTAGTACTGCTGAAGCTATTTCTGTTATTAATAGTGGTCAAGCTCTAGCCGCACATTTTGGTGACGGAACGATAAAAGCTAGGGATTTAGCGGCAAGTATTATTGGAGCAGTAGTAAAAGATCCTGCACAAGACAGCGAAATTTGGAAAGAATACCTTGAAACAGTTGTCAAAGAAAGAAAAGAATGGTCTGATTTATATAGAGCATTCAAGGAATTGGATTAAATTATAAGGCTCAAATTAACATTGCTTTTTGAGCGATTCAGAGTTCGTTATCAATAGAGTATATTTTTATTGCTTAATTCCTTAAACTAAAAGTATCCTAATTATGCGCTTATTTTTTTCTATCATCTTAGTATACTTCTTTTTAGCAAGATTGCAAGCTCAGTCAGGTTATGCTAAACCCGATTTTGCTGTTCAATACATTTCTTATTTTGGAATCGGTTCAGCATCTGTTCAAAAATCTGCTATTATAGGACACAACGCGGCTAATTATGCGCTCATGCAGCAGGCTTTGCCTAAGTGGACAGATCAAGGACTTGGCATTCCTGTTTATTTTTATCAAAAGACCATAGAAGATTGTGGTGCGGATTTACTAATTCAAAAATTAGAAAAAGAATACAATGTATTGGAAGAAAAGGAATTGGCAAAACGGCTTCAAAAAATAAGAGAAACGATACTAGTTGCCGACATTCCTAAAGGGCTGAGCAATCAACTAAAAAATGCTATTCAAGAATTTTATAAAGGAAAAAAAATTAGGATTAGTAGTTCTCCAAACTATTATAGTTCTATCAAAACATTTTCTATTTCGACCTCTCTTGAAGATCTCTCACCTAGTATTACACAAGTCTATGCTTCTTTTTGGAAATTAGAAGCTGTAAAAGAGCGATTTAAAAATAAAGAGAACAAACAATTTGCTTTGGGGTTGCTAATCACTCAAGGTTTTGAATATGGTTATGCAATTGGACGAGTCCAAACAGATTATAGTGGGCAATTTCCATCTATCCACATTATGAGTAAACGAGAATCTTCTACTGAGCGTATTGGTTTTCCTAGATTTGATAGTAAATGGTATCGCACCTATGAGAAAGCAAAAAAAGCAGCTGTCTTTGTTGATAATGCCTCTCTAACGCCTACTGTTCGTGATTTGCAACAGGCGACAATTGTTTTAGATCCAATTTTGAGAGCAGGAAAAGATAAGAAGTTATCTGATAAAAACTATAATACGGTATTTACATTTATAATAAAAAAACTAAATGGGAAGTTTCAATTGAAATTACAACAACCTGAATTACAACTAACTCATCAATAGTTTTCTCTCACCTTTTTAGCTCTTACTTTTTTGCTATTTCTAAAAAAAAATAGCTTCCAGTGAACTTTTTTCTATTTCTTCCTGTTTATATAAAAGACTGCCTTATCTAAAGTAGTCCTTAAAACACATCAATAATTGTCTCAACATTCACGATTTGCTAGAAAAAAAGAAAGATAACACACACACACCACCTCTTTTTAAGAAAGATGAAAATCAAATATGTGCAGCATATTTGAATACGTGAGTTACTTCTACTTTTAGCAAAATACAGACCAAGGACGGTTCTCCCCCTACTAATTTTAATGCAGGACCACCTTTGAATACCTCTAATCAAAAAGCATGTTCTGCTGCTCGTGTATCAGAAAAACCTTTTTTCCCAACTAAAACTTTACTTTATGTTTTAGTTGACATTGATCATTTGCCTCAACACTTGAAATTAGTGGGCAAGATTGCCCGATTATTAGAATCAAGTATTTTAGTGGTTTATTTTTCTGATAAAAATGAAGTAGATCAAGAGGCATTTCAAGCAATTCAGCAGGAAATCAAATCAATGAGTAATTATTCAAAGATTAAGTTTTTATTTTTTGAAAATACAGCTCATCCCTGTACTGAAATACAAAAAATAAAAGAGGAAAAAGATATCTGTGCATTGGCTTTCCCTTCTGAAAAGGAATTTTTGACAAGTTCTATTTTTAGTAATCCAAAACTGCATACAAGCATTCCAGTTTTTGCACTTTAGTCCCTAAACCTTACCCTCTTCTCATCACTTTTTTGATAACTAAAAAAATATTAAAATGATCAGTAGTGCAACAATATCAACAAGCCCTATGACAAAGAAACTAAACGTTCTATTAGCAACTTATAAAATATATGCGCACAAGCTTTTAAATTATCAATGGCTCATTCAATCCTCTAAACATCCTGAACTAAATGAAGAGTTAGATATTTATTGTGAAGAAGCCGAGCGGCAAATTGAATCTATTATCGACCAAATTATTAGTCTTGGAGGGATGCCTCTAGGATCTTGGGCTAAATGGCAACGAGCTTCTGATATTAAGTTTAAAATTCCTAATAGGGATTTCCGAACTATCTTGCAAGGGGTTATTGATGATAGTAAAACGATTCGATCTAGTGCAAGAAATTTAGAAAATCAAGCCGAAAAGAACAAACAATTGGCAACGGCTCAATTAGCACAACAAATACAGGCACAATTAGCTAGTAGAATTAGTGATGTGCAAAACAAACTTCACTTGATCTAAATTTGGACCTTCTTGCACACCATTCAATATGGTAATTGGTAACTATCAATTACTTCCTTATAAACAGGTTATCTCCCAACCTAGACAAAAAGAAAAAAAATGAAAAAGAAAAAAGTAGATTTTTATAAAAAAATAACCAACTGGGCAAATAATAAAGGTTTTAGAAATATTAAGGCTAATACAGAAGGATTTGAAACTCCTCGTAGCTTTACAAAAAAAGATTCTGAAGAAGAAGAAATAATTCCTGATATTACAGCAACTAGTTTTGGTTCAAAGTATTATTTTGAAATCGTAACGAAACCCACTCAAAATAAAATAAAACAAAACCTAATTTCAAAATGGAAATTATTAAGCCTTTTAGCAGAACGAAAAGGCGGTAAATTATATCTATTTGCCCCCCATGGTAATAAGAGCTTTACTCAAAATATTATGAGTAAATATAAAATTAAAGCAAAGTTCATTTCTTTGCCAAAACTAAAAATGCCTAAAGCTGCTGTATAAAAAAGCACAGTATATTGTTCTATACAGTTATCACAAGAGCCTTCTCGAAAGTCGAAAAGGCTCTTTTTTTTGTAAAGCCTCTACTCTATCGGCAAAGTTATTTTTACAAGACACAACATATTAAAAAAAATACCACACATCCTTTAATAAACTTCCGATATTTTAACGTATGAGTAAAATTAAACTCTAGAAAAGCATCTATTTCAAAAAAAATGCGTGCAATCATTAGATCAACTCAACGCATTTTTTTGAGCTATAATTTTTTAGCTCAATCACGAATTAATGAGAGCACTATTTCCACCCATTTTCAGCAACATCATCTACAGATTTCAGTACTTTATTCGTCAATTGTTTTTTGTATTCTAACATAAATTGAGCTACTTTATCATCGAAAGTACTAACAATTGAAGCAGCTAAAATACCTGCATTTTTTCCTCCATCTAATGCAACTGTAGCGACAGGGATTCCACCTGGCATTTGCAGAATAGATAAAATAGAATCCCATCCATCAATAGAGTTACTTGATTTTACAGGAACACCAATAACAGGAAGTGTGGTTAAAGAGGCAACCATTCCTGGCAAATGAGCGGCACCTCCTGCCCCTGCAACAATTACTTTAAGGCCACGTTCTCTTGCCAAAGTAGCGTAATCGATCATCCGTTGTGGTGTGCGGTGCGCAGAAACAATGGTTAACTCAAAAGGTATTTGGGCTTCTTCTAAAAATTCAGCTGCTGCCCTCATAACAGGCAAATCAGACTGACTTCCCATGATAATTCCAACTAAAGGTTTATTGCTCATCGGATACAAATTTTATAGTTTTTTTGACAAAATCAATTTTTTTAATTAATTGTTCCATGTCTTTATCTCTAACCGTGACATGCCCCATTTTTCGGAAAGGTCTCGTCATTTTTTTTCCGTATAAATGCAAGTGACAACCAGGAATATCCAAGACTTCTTTAAAACCTTTACAAACAGCAACTCCAGTGTGTCCCTCCTCTCCTAGTAGATTAATCATTGCAGATGATATAAACAATGAAGTATCACCTAATGGCCAATTGAGTATTGCTCTTAATTGTTGTTCAAACTGAGACGTCATGTTACTTTCTATAGATTGATGCCCACTGTTATGTGTTCTTGGTGCAATTTCATTAACCAAAACCTCTCCATTTTTAGTCACAAACATTTCAACAGCCAACAAACCTACGATTTCCAACTTTTTAGCTAAGTTCGTAGCAATTTCAACAGCCTTATCAGTTATATCTTCTCTGATTTGAGCTGGTGCCAAGAGATACTCTACCAAATTTGCTTCTGGATGAAAAACCAACTCTACAGGCGGAAATGCTTTTATAGCACCATCTTCATTTCTAGCAACAATAACCGAGATTTCTTTTTCAAAATCAATCAGCTTTTCTAATAATCCTGGAGCATCAAATCCTTTAGATATATCTTCTTTGGTACGCATTACTTGCACTCCTCTTCCATCGTAACCACCTTTTCCTATTTTATTAACCGCAGGCAAAAAATCTGCGTTCGCCTCAATTTCTTCCAAGTTTTCTGTCAAAATGAACTCTGCTGTTGGAATACCATTGTCCTTGTAAAACTGCTTTTGAATGCGCTTGTCTTGAATCATTTCAATGATATGAGGCTGAGGAAATACTTTTTTGCCTTCATCACTCAATTTTTGCAATGCTTTTGTATTCACCTGCTCAATCTCAATGGTAATCAAATCATGTTTGGCACCAAAATTATAAACTGTGTCAAAATCATTTAAGTCGCCAACTTCAAATTCCGCTGCATTTTCTTTGCAAGGAGCTTCTGGATTTGGATCCAATATTGCAACTTCTATATTAAAATCAATGGCAGATCGAATAAGCATGCGCCCTAATTGCCCCCCTCCTAGAATAGCTATTTTTTTCACTTTGATTTGCTTTAGTAGTTTGCTTGTTTAATTAATTTGTATACTGTATTTAATATTTTGTAACTTACTCAGAAATACATCTTGTATTTCTGGACTCCTTTTAAAGAACTTTAATTAACTCATAAACAATCCCTTAAATTTTATCAAACAAGTAATTTGCTTTCTTTTAAGCTAGTTTTCTTGCACGGAATCGCAATTTCATGCAAATATAGCCATATGTTTGGAAATTCATACGTTAATTTAAACGAATCCGTCTTCAATGAAAAAAAACAGGAATTAAGCCTATAAAAAGCACTTTTTTGACAGAAAAACAAAGTGTGAGTATTTTATTAAATGAGTAAAATTTTTCTATGAATAGATTGATATTTTTTTTGATTATTATATCCTTTATAAGTTGTGAAAAAACGACAGATTATAAAAGAATCATCCAAAACGATTCTGATTATGATATTTGGATTATCAACCCTTATTACAGAGCATTAGATAGTACTAATACTTTTACTGAATGTCGAGAAATTGTTTTGGACAGCATTGCTGTAGCAAGAAAAACTAGTTATGTCTTGGAGGTTGTCAATACCAATAGATCCGTTGACTTTCATGCAGACTGCCCTTTCATTTGTTTAGATACTTTAGAAACGAGAATTCATAACAGAGATTCTTTGAGATTAAATATAAACCTCTATCCTAGTGATTCTAACTGGGTTTATACTGTTTTTCAGGAAGGAGAAAAAGGAAGTTGTGAGTGTCGGTTAATTATTACTAATTCTAGCATAGAATAATGGGGATATTTTACTAACTGAGTAAAAATAAAAAACAAACAAGTAAGGTACTATCTACAGCAAAAATATAAATTCAATAAGTGCCAATCATAAAAATCTAATTAACGTAAAAAAAACAATCAAAAAGTAGGGAGAGTTATTTTTCATTCGGTTTAATGTCTAAGTAAGTGTCAAGAAAATAATAAGTATTGACCAATTACTAAAAGTTCTATTATTAATAAAACACATTAGACTATTCTATTTAGAAAATTTTATAGTATAAAAAACTGCTTTTTATGAAAATTATATGCTTCTTTGTCCTTTTCTTCTTGTTGTTCAATTGTACCCCACCAAGTGTTACTTATGACCGAATCATTGAAAACAATTCGAGTTATGACATATGGGTAAATCCCCCCAACAACTGCTTTCAAGACAGTATTCTAATTCCAAGCAATACACATCGTATACTAGAAGGTACTATTGAGCGAAATGGTTCTGTTAATAATTTTAGAGATTGCCCCTCTATTTGTATAGATACAGCTGGTACGAGTATTAGTAATCACGACTCTTTGAGTTTAAATTTTGTTTTGGAACCTACTCACCCCAATTGGCAATACAGAGTTGTTCAACCTGGCGAATCTGGAAGTTGCGAATGTAGAATCACAATTACCGACGCTGACATTAACTGATTGCCGCTCCAATTTGTGATTTCGCATTTGATATTTAGCCTAATGCTTTTGATGCTATTTATATGTTACTAATTACCCCAAAAGTAATGACCTTTTTCAGCAAAAGTGATTAAGGGGTTCTTTATCAGATAAAAAATAATTATATTAGCTTTAAGATTCTTACCTCAACGCTGAAGAAGAAATTGGGGGTAAGCAATCAATCTAATCTGTGCCTCAAGGCGCATACTTCAGCAGACCTCATTGGGGACTGCTGAAGTATGCGCTTTTTTTTGTGAAGATCGATAATTTCAAATAGCTTGATAAAATAAAAACATGAACCGAAACAAATTATTCTTACTTTTCACCTTGTCTATTAGTCTCTTTTTAGGAGCTTGTACGGGCTCTTCGCCTTTCCTCTATTCAGGTATTACATCTTCAAAAACATGCACTAAACAAGGTGGTTATTGGTATAATGAAAAATGCTGGCGAAACTATGAAGACGCTAGTATTGACAAAGCAGACATCGACAAATTGGTAGAAAAGCAAATAGAACTTGCCCAAAATACTATGATAACAATAGGTCAACAATCTTACCCCTTAAAAATGATGATGCCTATGCCTCAAGGAAAAAGTTATATCTTTCTTACGATGTTTGAAGATGAGAAAGGCACTATAACTATCTACCAAACTGTCAATAAAAAAGAATTAGATCGCAAAGGGAAAGCTGTATCTAATGCTCTTTTCATCAGAGGGAATTTGCTAGAGTTGTCAGATGAAGACTTAACAGAAGAAAGAATCAAAGCAATAAGCATTGGGCAAGGAGATTTAAATATTCAATTCCAAGGAGCTGACTTTGAGAAAATAAAAGTATTCGGCAACTATACTGAAATAGGGTCTAGCGCAATTAAATCACTAAATTATACTGCTACAGAGGACTTTGGTTCGATGGGAAACAGCAAGATGGAAGTTAAAGGCAACGAAGTATACATCAATGGCGATCTCGGCACACGTAGTTATTACCAACTTAAGAGTATACTGCAAGAACATCCTAACCTAAAAACAGTTGTATTAGGCAATATTTCTGGCTCAGTAAACGATGCCGTTAATATGCACACGGGAAGGATACTCCGAGAAGCAGGTTTAAACACTAAAGTGCTGAGCGATAGCAAAATTGCATCTGGAGCTGTCGATTTATTTTGCGCTGGCGTAGAACGTATTGTAGAAAAAGGTGCCCAGTTAGGCATTCATTCTTGGTGTTGTATAGGCGATTTGACGGCTATTGAAATTCCCAAAGAACATCCTGCACATCAACATCAAATTGAGTACTTCACGATGTGCATGGGCTCTAGAAATGGTCCCGCTTTTTATTTCCATACCCTTGAAGCAGCTCCTTTTGATGGTGTTCACTGGATGACAGAACAAGAGATGAAAAAATGGAAAGTGGCTACTTATTTTTTAGAATGAGTGTGCTTTTTAGCTTCTTTTAACTCCCCAGTTAAGTTTCTCAAAAAGAAAAATAGAAAGCATTGTTTTAATCCTCAATATTTAATTTATGAACTCCTTCAACTATTTTTTCACCGCTATAGTGGCATTATTTCTGCACGTCAATGCTAGTCATGCGCAAACCATTCAGCAACCTTTGCAACTGAGCTATATAGAATTGGATAGCCTTTTGCCTACTTATTACAACAAAGGCACTTACAAAAAAGCAATTCCTATTGTGCAAATAGCCATCAAGAAAGCGGAAAAAGATTTTGGTCGGCAAGATTCTGTGTTTGCCAATTACATTCAATGGGGAGGGCTTCTTTATACAAAAATCGGTCAACTAGATACTGCTCTCATGCTTAGCATTCAAGCTAAAAATATTCATGAAAAAATTTTTGGAAAAGAACATTTTAAGTTCGCTTTATCGCTCAACAATTTAGCTGCTTTATATTCAGAAATGGGAAACGTTGATTTAGCACTACCTCTTTTAATTCAAGCTAAGAATATTTGGGCAAAAGCACGAGGAACAGATCATCCAGATTTTGCCTATGCACTCAATAATTTGGCCCTCTTTCATTCTGATATGGGGAATTTTGACTTAGCGCTACCGCTCTTAATTCAAGCCAAAGATATTTTCAAAAAAGCCCTAGGAGAAGAACACTCTCAGTACGCTATGTCCCTCAATGGTCTTGCTTTTTTATATCAAAATATAGGAGATGTCGATTCAGCTCTGCCTCTTTTGCTTCAAGCTAAAAGTATTTTCAAAAAAACTTTAGGAGAAGAACACCCTGAATTTGCTGTATTTTTAAACAACTTGGCTAATCTATATTCAGAAATAGGTATTTTTGACTTGGCATTGCCTAGTTTAGTTCAAGCTACAAATATCTTTCAAAAAACGCTTGGAAAAGAACACTCAAAATTTGCACTTTCCCTTGATAATCTGGCTAATTTGCACTCTAGTATGGGAAATTTTGATTTGGCACTACCACTCCTTATTCAATCTAAAAATATTTTTCAAAAAACGCTTGGGAAAAAACATACTCGATTTAGTATGTCTCTTAATAATTTGGTGGATTTGTATCTCCAAATGGAAAATTTTGATTTGGCTTGGAAGGTGCTACAACAAGCTATGAATTCTAGTTTGGGCACTTCCCTAAAGCATACCTTCAGTCAAGAGTGGTCAGAAAATGTGATTGCAACATCTTTTCATTCCAATGAACACATTGATAACATGATTACTTCTTTAGAGCATGCCTATTGGTTCTTGGAAAAAGATACTAGAATTGAGCATCGTACATCCAAACAAATTATAGTGGCAGATTTAGCTTTTACTCTATTATCAAAAGCCAGAAATCGAGTTTTCAACGAAAAAGACAAATTGCGAATGCTCGCAAAAAGTGACGATTGGTTACAAAGAAGCCTGCATTTGCTATCCCCTTCAAAAGATAATGAAAGGGCATTTCATCTTAGCGACCAAAACAAATCGGTGCTACTTTTGCAAGCCACTAGGTCAGAAAATGCTTATCACTTGGGTGAACTACCCAAATCTCTTATCAGGATATCCAAAGAAATACTCCGAAAACAAAGCGAACTTCAAGCTAAGTTAATGGAAAAACGTTCTGCAAAAGAAAAAGATAGCCTTTTAAACGAATTAAATCAGATTAACCAAGAAATTAGTGATTTTGAAAAAATGCTTGAAGAAAAGTTTCCTAAATATCACAAATTAAAGTATCAGCCAAACGATGCCAAAGTCTCCGACATCCAATCGCTTTTAGATAAACATACGGCTTTATTACAGTATGTGATTAGCGACTCTTTGGTACACATTTTTTTAGTAGATAAACAAGAAGTACGTTGGGAAAAATCATTGATTAGTCGCTCCAAATTAAAAGAACAGATCAGCATTTTGCACAACTCCTTGAGTACGTATACCCCAATGACTCAAGAAGAACATGCTTACCAAAACTACACCCAAACCGCACATTGGTTTTATCAACACCTTATCGCTCCTGTATTACAAAATAAGCCTAACATTTGCAACTTAATCGTTGTTAGTGATGGAGAATTAGGGCATCTACCATTCGAAGTTTTTCTAAAAACTTCCGCTTCAAAAACGTTTATAGATTATCATAACCTTGATTATTTGGTGAATCATTATAATATTTCGTACAACCATTCTGCTGCTCTTTGGAGAGAGAACAAGGAAGCCCCTACTCCTATGAATAATGGTCAAATTCTAGCTGTTGCTGCCAATTATAACATTCGGCTATCTTCTAAAACAGCAAACACAAGACTCCCTTCAAATCAATTACTTAGAAAAGGACTACCTCCACTTCCTTCCGCCCGTAAGGAAGTAGAAACACTACAAAAACAATATCGAGGCTTTTTTGCTTTTGATAGCATTGCTTCTGAAAAAATAGTCAAAGAAAAAGCAAGTGAGTATGCCATTCTACATTTTGCGGTTCATGGAATTTTAGATAACAAAAGACCTGTTCTTTCTTCATTAGCATTTACAGAAGATAATGACAGCATAGAGTCTAATTTTTGGCAAGCACACGAAATATCAAAAATGCAGCTCAATGCCAATCTTGTAGTACTTTCTGCTTGTCAAACAGGTTATGGAAAGTTTGAAAAAGGAAATGGTGTAGCTTCTCTAGCCAGAGCGTTTATGTACGCAGGTGCTTCTGCTTTGATTGTTTCTCTTTGGCAAGTCAACGATTACATTACATCTGAAATTATGAAGAACTTATATAAAAATTTGGCAAACGGTATACCCAAAGACCAAGCACTTCGACAAGCTAAATTGCAATACATGAATTCGGTTGAAGGTTCTTTAGCCCATCCTTCCTTTTGGTCTCCTTTTATTATGATTGGAAATACCGCTCCTTTATCCATCAAAAAGAAAAACAACTTTACTTTTTATTGGGGTACTGGACTTCTAGGTTTACTATTGGCTGCTGGGCTCTTTTTGGTAAAAAAATCGAAGTAACACAACAAGGTTCGTCCTTAATATTATCACTCCAATTATCCCTCTTGTAATTCTTTTTTAGGGTATAATTTTGAAAAGAACCAGCCTACAATCATTGCTATTAAAAATGAAGGTGCCAAAACATCGAGTTTCTCAAAATAAGGCCCAATACCAGCTATATTCGCAACTACAAACTTAAAAAATGGTACACAGAGGAAGCCCGTTATCATTGAAGCAATAGCCCCTGCCTCTGAGTACCCTTTCCAAAACAGAGACAAAATAATAACAGGACAAAAAGAAGCCGCTATCCCCGACCATCCAAATATAACCATCCAAAAAACAGTTCGATTAGGAGAATTAACAGCAATAACTAAAGCTATTATCAAAGCAAGAATAGCCACCCTGACTCGCCTGTTGCTCTAGCTGAAAAAGCAACCGCCCAAAATCCCATATTTTTTCCACCTACATAAAAATCACTCATACTTTTCACTCTGCGAGAGGCAAAGTATCCAATAAGAAATAAAATAATGACATAAAGCCCTAAGGCTATCAATTTAGAAATTTCCATAAATTGAGTTATTTTTTGGTGAAAGCAATTGTTGAAAATATTTTATTTTTTGTCTAAATACTCCAACAATTGCTTAATAGGATTTCACTAAAATTAAGTTGTTGCCTCCAAACTGAATAAATTGTGATTGACGGCTACAAATTGCTCTAGTTTCTCAAAGAAATTTAAAATATCTTGATGGTCATTTTGAGCATTAATTGTTACTAATCGTATAAACTCATCTCCTTGAAAAGTACCATAACCTACTAGTAACTCTGAATGTTCGTACAATAACGTACAAATATCACGCGCAGGAATTCCCTTATAGTTAAAACAAATAGCAATTGAATTGTCATAACTATACATTTCATAATCTTTATGATTACGAACATATTCACGAGCGGTATCTGCCAAGGCAAACTGATGATCTACGATTTTCTCTAAACCTGATGTTCCTACGCTTTTCCAAAGTGTCCAGAATTTTAGAGCATCGTTTCTTCTTCCGCATTGTAAAGACGTTTTTCCTAAATTAAATTCATCGTGATCTGTTTGATACAAATAACTAGCATCATTAGAGAAAGAATTGTATAGGTGTTTTTTATCTTTTGCAACTATAATGGAGCAAGACAATGGAGTGCCTATCATTTTATGTGCATTAAAACTAAACGAATCAACCAATTCGATTCCATCGATCAAATGCCTATACTTTTTGCTAAACAAGGTAGAGCCGCAGTACGCTCCATCAACGTGAAGCCACATATTATATTTTTTGCAAATTTCGCTCACAGGACGAATTGGGTCAAAAGCTCCCAACACAGTAGTACCAGCAGTTAGGTTTACCATAATTGGGATGCCTCCATTTTGCACGTCTTGCTCTATTTGTTCTTTCAAGCTAGTAACATCTAGTTCTCCTTTTTCGTTGGTAGGAATATAGCGAACATTGTCTCGACCTATCCCACAGAAAGCTGCGTTTTTAGGAATGCTATAATGCGATTCTTTTGAGGTATAAACCATCATTTTTTGTTGAACACCTTGATATTTCACAGTAGCAATGGCTGCATCTCTAGCCATCAACATAGACATAAAATTAGTCATAGACCCTCCTGGCGCTAGAGTGCCGTCTGCATTTTTGTCCCAACCTATCATATCGCATACTTCTCTTAAGATAACCTTTTCTACCCCAATCTGTGGACCAGCCGCTTTATAAGTATACATGCTGTTATTCAAAATCACAGATAGCAATTCTCCTAAAATAGCTTTGTCATTTCTACCACCAAACAATTGATTAAAAAAGCCATTCGTTGCCGTTCTTGGCGAAGCAAAAACCAACTCCTTTACTATTTTTTCAAATTCATCTTCATCCAAAGGAGTATCCTTAAGCGATAAATCAAGTGTCTTAAATAGTTCAGAAGATGGGATATATTGAGTGACAGGATTTTCCTTTTCGTCCTTCAAGAGGTCATTTGTTATTCTTTGAAATAAATCAAGTGTATTTTTCATCAGAAAAAAGTTTAAATCACTAAAAAATTAAGTTTTTTTAGTGAAAATCAATTTAACTATTATTTTAGATTGGCAAATTTAGAAAAAACATCTGTTTTTTTTGCTATTTTTGGCGAAATACAACTTTTAGTCAGCTATAAAAAATTACAACTAATTTAATATGAATCATATCACTACTATTGCACAACTAACCCAAATTTTAGATCAAGCTTCTCCTGCTGAATGTTCAAAAATCATGAAAAGAATCAGGATAGATACCTCTGAATTGGAACATTGTGCAACATGGTCTGATCAATCTTACACCCGAAATTGTTTGGCTAGAAATGAAAAATATGAGTTAATTCTATTGTGTTGGGATATTGGAGCCAAAACACCAATACACGACCACGGTGGGAAAGATTGTTGGGTCTATCAAATACAAGGAACAATACAAGAAACTCGATACCAAGCATTCAATTTACGATTAAAAGAAACCCATCAGATGACATTGTCTGCTCAAAAACTAACCTATATGAATGACAGCATGGGGTATCATGCTCTAGAAAACATTGCCAACCAACGAGCAATGACACTTCACATCTATGTATCCCCGATTGATGTTTGCGAAGTATTTAATACACAAAAAGGTTGCTTTGAAACAAAAAAAATGTCTTACCATACCCATCAAGAAAAGAACACGAGTATGTTAGTTTCTTAAACAAATATTTTGTCTTTAGATTGCAAAACATTCTCTACTCACTTGCCTAATTTTTTTTCTTTTTGATTACCTTTAATAGTCGTTTGCAGTTTAAATAGTGATTTTCTACTGAAACTCAGACAAGTTTTACGGATTGTTCATCTAAAGAAAATATTTTACTATTAATGAATCAGATTGATTTAAAAATTCTTGATATGCTTCAAAGCAATTCTGGTAGAACAGCCAAAGAAATGGCAACAGAATTGTCTTTAACCACTACTCCCGTTTACGAACGCATCAAGAAATTAGAAAAAGCAGGATATATTAAACAATATGTTGCTTTGCTGAATACAGATTTGCTTCATAAAAACATTATTGTTTTTATGAACATCACTATCAAAGACCATTATAAAGAAGTACGAGATAAGTTCGTAAAAAGTATGGAATCTCTAGATGAAGTATCTGAGTTTTATCACACATCGGGAAGTTTTGACTTTTTGGCTAAAGTGAGGTTTGCAAATATTAAAGAGTATAGAGATTTTTTAGTCAATGAAGTTGCGGCTATTCGAAACATCAGCGACATTGATAGCCAAATTGTTTTAGAAGAAATCAAGTACTCGACAAAAGTCAAACTTAGCGGTTTGAACAAAGAAAAAGAATAGAGATTGGCAATTATCAATTGATTGAAAGTGGTTCAAGGTTGTTCTTGAACCACTTTTTTTTTAACAGTTGTTTCAGCAATGTTCTCTAGACTTTAGAAATACTTGCTTCATATTCAATCTAGAAAAAGAAAATAAAACCCGAAAACAAAAGAACAAGGTGCTAGGAGCCTAACTCCCAACACCGTTTTAATTCTAACCATAATACAGTCCTTTTTTACTACAAAGCTATTTGCGACTAAGTACTGTAATTATCGGTCTGTTCATTCTATCGGTGCATGATTGATCTTACTCAAATCTTCCAAAATATCAAAGGTATATTCTGTAATATCAGTTATACCAATGGCATTTAATCTTTTGATATGCATCTCTTTGTACTTAGTTAAACAATCTAAATTTTTGAACAAATAAGTTGACCCATAATGACTTGTCCCTTCTTCATGCGTCCATATTTTCCAAATAATACCTTCTTCTTTTGCTATACTCTCTGCCAACTGCTTGTTGCCTTCTATGAATTCTTCCGTTATTGGACCATTATATTTCAAATGCAAATCCCAAATTTTCTGTTTACTCATTGTATTAATTTTTAATTGTTTGGTTGTTGATTTCGTCTCAGATTGATAAAACACAGAATAGAGAAAAAACTAAAAAATGCAGGGTCCGACCATCCAAGTCCATAAAAAACTCCTATGTACACGGCATAAAGCGTTATTACGACTCCTAAAATATTTGTCCATAACAATCCTGTTAAGATCTTCTTTGCATAAACGCTTTTTTCTTCTACATCCCTAAATAAAAAAGAGATTGTTGCAATTCCCATTAAGAAAATGGTTGTATGCTGAGATAGGAAAACGCTATACTCATCATTCAGTTGAAGACCATAGTAAGGCCATAATAAATTAGGAATACAAAATAAACCCAATCCAAAAATTGCGTAAACCATTCCATGAATGGTCAAAAATGTTTTGTTGCTCATGATTCTTTTTTTTTTAATTTATAGTTCAAATGTAGATCAAATAGTTTACTTTTGATACTAACTTTAAAAAAACTACTAGTTTCCTTTAGGAAACTAATAATCAATATTATAATGAGAATTAAGCAACACGATGATCTATCACAGGAGTGTGTCCGAGATTTAAAAGCTATTAAGGATACCATGGAATTACTTTCAGGCAAATGGAAAATACAAATCATAGGAGCATTGATACGCAGTGGCACACTGAGATTTATGCAGTTGAAAAGAATTTTGGATGGGATTGCTCCTAAAAAATTATCCAATGACCTACAGGAGCTTGAAATGAACAAACTAATTTCTCGCACTGTAAAAGATACCAAACCTATTACGGTTGAATATGCCATTACAGAACATGGAAAGACCTTAAATAATTTAATAGTAGAAATTATTGACTGGGGAATACATCATCGAAAAGAGATTTTCAAGAAATAAAATGCCTCCTATTCTTCTATTTAATCCAAAATCAACCATTAGTTTCATAACCTAATTACATATGAAATACTATTCTAGTATAGTTTTACTTCTTTTTATAAATGCACAAGTATTAGCCCAAGTAGCCTTTGAAAATATAGACAATGTAAAGGACACAACATTCTATCCTTATGATTCGACCAACAACTATCCTACTTTAAAAAATATTCGGTCATTTAAAGGACAAACACTTCTCGTGGCCAAAGTTCAACCCACATATTTTAGTATTCATTTAAGAACACGATTGCCTTCTAACAACATCCATCCGCCAACTAAAAAAACAGCAAAAAAGAACAAAACACAAACTACAGAAACCTACTTTCCTCATCCTTATGAGTTTAGCAATTCCTCTAATAAAGATAGCTTGTTAGGGCATTATTTCTATGTTCAAGATGTTGTGAAAAGGCAGTCTTCTTATTTCTTTAAATTGTTGGACAAAAAACGAGGTGCAACTGTTTATTTTAAATTTAACCCAACAGCACCAAATCCTTTTCCTTTTTTAACCTTAGGTTTTTATGAGAAAGAAAAATCTAAAATTGGTCAATCATTTTTTGCTCATAAAATAGACTTGACAAATATTATGACCAAAGAAACAGTTACTCTATTTAGTGAATACCTAGTCATTGATAGGATTGTGGTTGACAAAACTTCTTATACTTATTATTACATCATAAAAGATAAAAAAGGAATTTATTATAAAATAATAGGTTCTGACTTTGACGAAGTCAATAAATACGCTTTCAAAGTAGATTAAATCATTCCTCCATCTATTTATTAAAAAAAACCAACATCCCATGCAAAAATCTAGTTCAATCAGAGGTAGCTTATTCGGTATGGCTATCGGAGACGGTTATGGCTACCCTACAGAGTTTCTTACCATAGAAGAAATTACAGCAAGATGGCCGCCCAATGGACCCAAAGAACCAGAAGGTAATCCTATTTTAGTCACAGACGACACTCAAATGGCTATTGCAGTGGCTAAAGCACTTATCGAAGCCGAAGAAGAAGCTTATTCTCCCGAATCTCTAGAAAAGAGCCTGACGAAGTTCTATGTTGAATGGCTGAATGACCCACTAAATAACCGAGCACCAGGAATGACGTGCATCAGATCTTGCGAAAGGCTCGAGAAGGGAATTCATTGGCAAAAAGCAACCGACCTAAATTCCAAAGGTTGCGGCGCCAATATGAGAGTTATTCCTGTTGGCTTGCTAGCTGCAAAGGGGCTATCTGAAAAAGAGGTTGGTGCAATTGCTCAATTTCAATCCGCTCTTACGCACGCCCATCCTACCGCATTAGCTGCTTCTGAAATCACTGCTATTACAGTTTATAAATTATTCTATGGAGTTTCTCACAGTCAGTTGTTAGAAGAATTATTAGTCTATGCCGAGCGCCAAAAAACAGTTTATCATAAAAGTTACTTGAAGGAAATTTGGGATAGACCTCCTTTCAGAAATCCCAAAGAATTTATGACACTTGGTTGGGAACAAATTATTGCCGTTCTGTTAAACGTAAAATTAGGCGTTGAGAAAAATGACGTTACTGTCGATCCTTGTTTAATTAGTGGCGAAGGATGGGTTGCTGAAGAAGCTTTTGCTACAGCTTTGCTCTGTTTTTTATTGTATCCTACCGATCCTGCTAAGGCACTAAAAAGAGCTGTCGTTACTTCTGGTGATTCTGACTCCATAGCTTGTTTAACTGGGGCATTTAGTGGTGCTTACTGTGGAATTAAAGCTATTCCCAAAGAATGGGTTCAAAGAGTTGAATACAAAGAAGAACTAGAGCAGATTGCTGATTTATATATATAAGCAAGTATGACTGTATTTTACTTTTACAGTTGTTTAAAATTAACTAACATATGTTAGTGCAACCTTATATAATATCTAATACTTTTGAAAAATGATTTTACTATCAATGAATACGACCATTCGTCAAACTTCGCCAATCCAAAATCTCTAAAAACAATGTTTCAAAGATTTATTCCATCCCTTATTATCCTACATTTAACATCCTTTGGACTTGCGTTATACTCTCAAGCATCTGCTAATAGCCATTATTATGATGGGAGGTTTATAGGAATCATTTATTATGTTATAGCTATCTTTTGGTTGTTGTTATTTATTTTCAACAATCGGGGGCTTAAGGTTGACTATGTGGCTATGATTAAGATGGGAACAATATTAGTTTCTTTGGTAGGCTGGGGTTATTATTTACGATCGTTGATGTGCATGAATTGTTTAAATAGCGGTTAAGGCATAATACATACCCGCATAACAACCAAAGTATATAATTATCAAAATGATACTTTTTTTTATAAAAAAATTCATTTATCAAACATCGTAGTTAGCTTAGTTACTCCCTGCGGTCATGAGCCAGCAAGCTGGGTTCTCTGCTACTTCGCGGTCGTTGATTATTTTATGAGATCGCTTCGCTTAGTTACCAAAAAGATAAAAAATCACATTCATATTAGTTTAATAATCAAAAATTTATCACAAAACACGCTAAAGGTTTAATTAATTAATTATCAAGTCAATAAGATTTCCAAACGAACTATTGAAACAAAAAAACGAATAACACATTGCTTCTAAAAACATTACAAATCGTAAGTCTCGTGCTACTATTCTTTTTGAAACTCAATTGTGCTTGTGCACAAAATAGCTTCAATAGCTTCTTCTCTGTTCCTGCGAAGAGCCATCAAATTGTGGAGCTTAAAGCAACACTTAAGCATTTTGGATTGCAAGGGAAAGTAAAAAAAATGCAACTCTATCAAGATACTGTTCTTTTAAATACCAATGTATTTGACGAAAGTGGCAATCTGCTCACACAGTATATTTACCCCACAACAGACAACAATTTTCTTCAAGTAAAAAAATGCATTTATAAAAAGAAGGGACAATTAGTAAAAATCAAACATTATGAAATAAATGGAAAAAGTAAAAACCTTAAAGGGATATCAACAGTCCTTTATGAGGGTGATAAAATCATAGAACATGCGTTTGAAGATAAGAAAGGGAACGGAGATACTAGACAGTCCTATTACTACAATCAAGATGGTCTAATTGTAAAAAAAGAATTTCAAGAAAAGAGATTCTTGATTAAATACATAAGCCAATATTCTTATACTACTGATAAACAAATCCACCAAATTCTTGAACTAGAATGTAGTAACAATGGTTCCTGTGACTCCATCCATCGTCATATTCTGGACTATAACAATGAAGGACAACTTGTCAAGCATCAACATTATAAAAAGCCCCTTTCCAAAAATAGATTTACGGCTACATTCTACCGATACAATGAAGAAGGATTATTATCCTATTTTCTAGGAGACGATGCACACTACTATTTTAAATATAACCAAGACCAAGACTTGATCAAATTCACAAAAAAAGGCATGGAGAATAAAACTATCCTCTACTCGTATGACCAACACCATAATTTAATCCAAACGCAAACGATTAATGTATATTCCCCTATTGAAGATGAAGATTTCGTAATCGATAGAAATCCTAATGTTTTTTATGTAGGTATAAAAAAATCGCTGCTCCAATATAAAATTGAGTACTATGAAAATTAAATTAGTTCTATTATTTTTTATATGCTTTAATCATCTTAGTTTTTCTCAAAACTCGTATGATTCAGAATTCATTGCAAAACTAAAAAGCGATGTAATGAAAGGGCAAAAAGACAAGTACGAACAGTGGAAAGCTTTTGAAGGAAAGTTAGGAAAAGACAAACGAGTATTCTTTTTGCTAAATACCTATATTTATAACCCTAAGGAAACTAAGATATGGGGAGAATACCTGTACACTAAATATAATACCCCTATACAATTAGAAGGCATTCTAAAAGGCTCAAAAGTTTATCTCAAGGAGTTTGTAAAAGGCAAGCATACAGGAACTCTAATTTTTGACATGGAAAACAGCACTGGAGAATGGATTAATAATCAAGGGAGCTCCTACACCATTGAAATAGAGCTTTGTGAGTTGCGCGCTTACGTCCAACAATACTACTCCAATCGACTGGAGGACATTCAAAATAAGAATTTCAAAGCTTTTGTAAAAGGATATAAAACTTCTATCATCCCTAATTTTGCTGCAATTTCCGATTTAGATGAGAAGCGTACACAAAAAATAGATCGAAAAATTGCAGCCCAATACTTAAAAAAAAGTGGCTATGAAAATTTCGATGATGATCAAGCGGGTTATTTATATGGAGATGCTTTTTTTACAGAGCATCATATTTACTTATTCACCATAGAATACTACTCCCCTGGTGCCTTTGGTATTGACGATCAATTGTTATTAGTGCATATTTTCGATTATAAAGGAAATTTAAAAAGTTCTAAAAATCTTGGCTGCAACTGCAATGATTCGGACATGGGCATTGAAGCAGAACACAGCCGTAGTGCTTCGATACTAGTTGACTGGGATAAAATAACTATTTTTAAAAAAGGGAACAGTATCTATTTTGAACAGGACAAAGAGATCAACCAATCGTGGATCGATTATTACAAAATAAGTCCTACAGGTGAATTAATAGAACAATAAATCTGCATACTGGTAGATTTTAAATAGCTTTGCGCAATTCTGAATAATATATACGCTAGCGTTTGCAATAATCATTACTTCGTCAAAACCACGCAGTAGCAGCACAACTAAATACTAAATAACTATAATATTAACAAAAATAGAAATCACCAATGAAATTAGCATCTATCGACAACCAAACAAGAGATGGTCAATTGGTTGTTGTCAACAAAGAACTAACTAAAGCTGTAAAAGTTCCCCAAATTGCTGCAACTATGCAAGCTGCAATAGACAACTGGTCAGCAACAGAAAGTCAATTGCAAGAAGTTTATGCTCAGTTGAATGCCAATAAACTAGAATCTGCTTTTGATTTTTCAACTGCAAAAGTAATGGCTCCAATACCGAGAGCATATCATTGGGCAGATGGAAGTGCTTATGTGACACATGTGGAACTTGTTCGAAAAGCTAGAAATGCTCAACTACCTGAATCCTTCTGGACAGATCCTCTAATGTACATGGGAGCTTCTGATGCATTTATTGGGGCAAACGATGCTATCGAAATTGAAACCGAAGATTGGGGTATTGATTTTGAATCAGAAGTAGCTGTTATTACAGATGATGTTCCAGCTGGTGTTAGCCCCCAAGAAGCTTTGACACACATTAAATTGGTGACTATTATAAACGATGTTTCGTTAAGAAATCTTATTCCGAATGAGTTATCTAAACAATTTGGATTTTACCAATCCAAACCTTGGACAACATTTGCTCCCGTAGTAGTTACTCTAGATGAATTGAAAGAAGAATGGGACAACGGAAAACTCCACTTACCATTATATTCTACATTAAATGGCCAACTTATCGGCTCTCCCAATGCTGGGGTTGATATGACATTTGATTTTGGACAATTGGTTGCCCATGCTGCGAAAACTCGTTCGCTAATGGCAGGAACAGTCATTGGATCAGGAACCGTTGCCAATCAAGGAAGCCCTAACGGTTCTAGTTGTTTGGCAGAAGTTCGATGTTTGGAAGTAATCAAAGATGGAAAAGCCTCTACCCCTTTTATGAGTTTTGGAGATAGAATCGAAATAGAAATGAAAGATAAAAATGGCCATTCTATTTTCGGAAAAATCAATCAAGTCGTAACAAAATATCAAAAGTAGTTTGCGCTTTCATAAAATTTATCTTTTTGATTTTCGAATAGTCCGCTAGAGAATGGGGTGTGCTCTATTTATTGGCAGACTATTCGAAAATATCTATTTTAGACAGTGGCAACTTTTTTGCTCATACTCTTGATATAACTAAAATGGGCTCTGTAAACAGAAAATAATGTTGGATAGTAATGATAGGGCAAATCAAACTCTTTGCAAGTCTCCTTTACTATTGGAGCTATTTCGTGCAATCTACTATAAGAAATTGTTGGAAATAGGTGGTGTTCGATCTGGTAGCCCAAACCTCCTGTCATCATTGTCAGAAACCAGTTACCATGTTCAAAGTTTACAGTAGATTCAACTTGTAGACTCCCCCAATCTCGTGGGTATTTTCTCGGTTTTTTCTCTCCATTCATAGCTAATTCACACTGATGACTAGCACCAAAAGTAGCTTGAACAATAATCCCTGCCCCTCCTAACATACACCCAATAACAAGTAGAGCTGTAAAAACATCCAAAAAAATAAACGGCAGTACGTACCACAATCCTGTTGAAATAACTTTAAACAGGATCAATAAAAAAAATTCTGAAGGGTAAATTTTTGACATTTTTCCATAGGGTCCCATCCAGTTTCCACGAACGACAGAAGATACATCAGTATAGGACAGGATAGGGAGAGTGATCATGTATAAAAAGATAACATAAAAATGTTGGAATTTATGGTAAAAAAAATACTCGTGCTCTTGTCTTAGTCTTAACATTGGAAAATGCACTTCAATATCAGGATCTTTATCTGGAACATTTGTAACAATATGATGCAAAGGGACGTGCACCGCCGTAAATACATAAGACGAAATAGTTATAATATCCAATGTAAATAATGCTAATACTCGATTTGCCTTTGAAGAAGCAAAGACGCCTCCGTGCATCGCTTCATGCCCGTATCCCCCAATCGCAAATGCTAAGGGTCCCCAGATCAAGGCACAAAAAATATTGCCATATCCTATTGCCCCAATCGAAACGATTATAAAAATTACATACAAAGCGACCAGTCGAAATAGAAAATTAGAGGTTCCATGATGTGCTAGTCGCTTCTCCTTCCCTTTTATGCCTCTTTTTTCGGCGGAATCAAGCAAATACGCCTGTACTCTCTTTTTTAAGGTGGGATAAAAACCATCTCCATCCCAATCAAAATCAGGTTGATAATCCTCCTTCTTCCCTACTTCATACATCTTTAAATACCCTCTCGGAATTGATTCAAAAAGGTGTGTTGTTTCCAAAAGGGTTGTTGCATCCATCCCTCTACACTGTAACAAAAAACGCTTTCCACCTGGATGTTCTTTGATAAAAGGAATAAAATCATAATACTTGCCGTGGATTTCCCATAACTTTCCAGCAGCCACCAATTTGGCTAGCTCTTTTTTTGATAATTCATTCACATTAAAAATATTGTATTGGGTTAATAATTGTAATTGAGTAGAATAAATATAATATTCAAAAATTAAACTTTATGCTAATATTGATTTTGAAAAGAGTTAAATTATCGAAAAGTTACTATTAAGAGATCCAAAATGCTTTATCAAATCTTAACTAATACGATTCGATAGTTCGCTATTCTGCTACTTTGTAGCTATACCCTCGGTCAGATGGCTAGTGCTATTAGAAGAGAAGAAAAAAATATTAAAAATTTATTTTTTTGTTAATTTATTTGATATATCAAATAAATTTCACACCTTTGATTAACACAATAAATAACTATGAATTTTGACTCTCCTACTGGCACCGTCCTCTATTCTATAGAGAAAGCCATAAAAGCATATCGCCGCTTAAGTCAGCATAATATATCACAAGTTGTTCCTGATATTACGGTAGATCAAGCTTTGATTTTATTAATGTTAGATGGTAATGATAAGACGCAAACTGAAATTGCAGATTTGATTTTTAAAGACTATGCCTCTATGACACGAATCGTAAAACTAATGACTCAAAAAGACTATTTGGTCAAAACGATAGATGCTCAAGACAAACGAAAATCGAAATTAGAAATTACCGCTAAAGGAAGAAATACAATAAAAAAGCTGCAACCAATGATACAAAACAACAGAGATACCGCACTAAATAATGTTTCAGATGAGGAGCTAAAACAACTGTATGGAATACTCCATAAAATAACCCAAAATTGCCAGTCCAAAAAATGAAGCATCTAATTTTTTTATTGGTCATAATATGCTGCGCGTGTAATCGCAAAAAAACACCAAAACCTACCGACTCTAAAGTCGAACAAATTGCTAATTATTTAGACTCTTTAGAAGGCTTTAGTGGGGTTGTTCTAATTGCTAAAGATGATCATATTTTGTTCAAAAGAGCTTATGGATTTGCCCATTTGGGACACAAAATCAAAAATAATGTTGCGACTAAGTTTTCTTATGCTTCTATTGGTAAATCCTTCACTGCTGTCGCTATATTTCATTTAATTCAGCAAGGTAAATTGTCTTTGCAAGATAATATTGGCAAGTACCTTCCTGACTATCAAAACCAAAAGGCGCGAGATTCTGTTACCATAGAGTTGCTGTTAAGGCATAAAAGCGGTCTCCCTAATTATTTTCATTATGAAAAATATACTCAAGCCTCCAAAGAACAATTCAGAACACTAGATGATCTTACCAACTTATACGAAAATAGACCCTTAGAATTTTCCCCTGGTCAAGAATTTGCGTATCGCAACACCAACTATATTGTACTTGGCAGAATCATAGAAGCCATTACCCAAATGCCTTATGATAACTATATACAAAAACATATTTTCTCCATAGCTGATATGCAAAATACAGGCAATTTTGACATTGATCACATCACTGACAATGTTGCTGAAAACTATACCTTATCAGATGTTCATTTGAATCAATTCCAAAAAACAATTTTCATGAGCGGGATCAAAGGTACACCTGCTGGTGGTGGGTATTCTACTGCCGAGGACTTGTATAAATTTGCCACTGCTTTTAAACATAATAAGCTCCTAAATGAAAGTTATACAAATCTTATGAAAACAGAGCCCGATCACTGGTATGGCTACGGAATGCAATTTGCAGGAGCCAAAGGCTCTGGAATTTATGGGCATAGCGGCGGACATTTTGGCACAGGTGTAGAATGGCGCATTTTTGAACAACAAGGTTATATTGTTACGCTCTTAACCAATAAAGACTTAGATCAAGGTTTTTATAATGCTCGTTTTTTTATTGAGAAAACTATTTCGGGTGATACTCCTAGATTAAACAATTACTTTTTTACCCAAAAAGTGATCAATATCTGTCTAAATAACGGCATTGAGCAAGCAAAAGCGACAATACAAACATCAAAAAAATTGGAACTCTCCGAAAGAAGCTTAAATACAAAAGGTTATGAGATGATAAAAAGAGGTTTTTATAAAAAAGCGATTGATTTATTTAGGCTCGAAGTTTTATTTTTTTCAAACTCTTATGATGCTTACGATTCTCTAGGGGAAGCCTATATGAAAGACGGGCAAGTAAGTAAGGCAATAAAAAACTATACCAAAAGCCTAGAGATAAATCCTGAGAATATGAATGCCAAAGAGCAGTTGAGCAAATTGCTAGAAAAATAAAACCGTAGCATTTGAACCTAGATTCTTTAAAATATATACTCAAAAACTTGATAAATCGCTAATGCAAAAAATCCCAATAAGAGGTATCAAAGAACGTCCTTTAGAAAATAGATTTAATATTACAAAACTCGAAAGCTTGCTTTCTGAAAATGATATGATCCAAGAGCTTCACAGGCATGCTTTTTTCTTTGTCTTATTCCTAAAAGATGGCAATGGAGAACACATCATTGACTTCACACCATACCCTGTCAAAAAGAACTCTATTTTCTTTATGCGACCAGGACAAGTGCATCAGCTTCAACTCAAAAAAGGGAGTGCTGGATATCTTATGCAGTTTGATCAAAATTTTTACTCCCCACAACTAGCAAGTTCAAAATCTATATTCAAGAAAGTAAGTCACAAAAATTATTACTCACTCCACGCTGAAAAATTTCAAAAGCTACTCTTAATTTTATCCAATATAAATGAGGAGCATTCTCAAAAGCAAGCTCATTACGAAGAAGTTATCAAAGCAAATCTTAAAATTCTCTTTATTGAAATAGTCAGGCAAAGTCATCATACGTCAACTGTTTCAAAAAAGACTCTGTATTCCCAAGAAAGATTAGAAGAATTTTTGGAATTAGTGGAAAATCATCTTTCTTCTCACAAATCAATAGCAGAATATGCTGAGATGATGCATCTTTCTACCTTTCAGCTCAATAAAATAACCAAGGAAACTCTTGGCAAAACAAGCTCTCAAATCCTCAATGAGCAGATTTTGCTTGAAGCAAAGAGGAATTTGTTAGGAACACTTAATCAAATAAATCAAATTGCCTATGAATTAGGCTACGAAGACAGTTCTTATTTTATTCGTTTTTTCAAAAAGCATACTGGAATCTCACCTGAAGTATTTAGAAAAAACTTTAAGTAAGTACTTCTCAACTGCATTTTTGTCCTATCTGTTTCTGTCCCTTATGTTTTATTTTTGATTGATTTTAAAAACAATTCATACAGAATCTTAATAAAACGAAAAAATGACAGATACTTGGTTGAACAAATGGAACAAACGGTTTAAAAATGATGCCTTTGCTTATGGCATTGAACCCAATAGCTATTTTAAAGAACAGATTTTAAAATTAAAGCCTGGGAAAATCCTTTTTGGAGCAGAAGGCGAAGGCAGAAATGCTGTTTATGCCGCAACACTTGGTTGGGAGGTTTTTGCATTTGACATAAGCATAGAAGGAAAAAATAAAGCCATCGAACTTGCAAATAAAAAGAATGTCTCAATTGATTATCAAATTGGGCAACTCCCCAATTTAAATTTTCAAAAAAATGACTTTGACGTTGTCGCACTAATTTATGCTCATTTTCCTCCATCTATTAAATCAGAGTATCACAAACTACTCAGTCAAAAATTGAAGTCTGGTGGAATCTTGATATTGGAAGCCTTTGGTAAAAATCACCTCAGCTACCAACACAAAAATCCCAAGGTTGGAGGACCATCTAATATAGACTCATTATTTTCAACCGACGAATTAAGGGCGGATTTTAATAATTATGAAATTCTGGAATTGGTAGAAAAAGAAGTTGAATTGTGCGAAGGGATTTATCATAATGGGAAAGGCTCTGTGACAAGATTTGTTGGGAGAAAAGGCTAGCTCTTAATCTATCTATAATGTATAGAAATAGAAGGGTTCTCTTGAGAAAAATCGTCTCAAAACTTCGCTTTGCTTGCAGGAAAATTTATCTTTAGTGCTTATTGCAGCAATTATTCAAACCTGCATACGGAATATTAGACACCATGAACAATATAGAGTTTAAATTAGATAAACAACCAACCAAAAACAAAAAGCGCATTGAGTTATTGGATGTTTACCGAGGTTTTGCGATTCTTGGTATTTTTGTTGTTAATATTGTCATAATGAATTCGACTTTTCTTAATCAAGACGAATTTGCGAAGCAATGGACTTCTAATATTGATCAAATATCGGAAAGGATTTTACAACTTTTTTTCTACACAAAATTCTTTCCTATTTTTTCATTGCTCTTTGGTTTGGGAATTTCAATGCAAGCCTTGAAGCTATCTCAAAAAAATAATCGCTTATTTTCTTTTTTTGCTAGAAGAATGTTCATTTTATTCCTTTTTGGGGTTGCACACATCCTATTACTATGGTCTGGAGACGTTCTAAACCTCTATGCTGTCCTTGGACTGTTGACAACATTAGTAATAAGAAAATCCAACAGGTTTATACTGACATTATCTGCCTTTTTTCTCTTCTTTCCTTTTTACGATTACCTTTTTCAATGGATCTTTACACTTTTAAACTTTCATCCTGAAATATATTTGAGTAATTATACAGGAGCAAGTGTTCATCAAATAATTACAAATGGAACGTATCTACAAGGGGTAGAATTAAGACTATTGGAATATCTTTCTAACATTCCAATGTTGTTTGGCTTTTTGGCACCAATCGCATTATCCATGTTCTTACTCGGGGTTTATCTGGGTAAAAACAAGATCTATGAATCGTTGGATGCTTTCATAGAACAAATAAAGAAACCCATACTCTTAATAACAGTTCTTACCAATATCTATAGAATCTTATTTTTATTTATCTTAACAAAACTTGAAGTCTATCGGATTGAACTATTAAGAACGTTTTTTGTCAAGTTAATGGTTATATCAGATGTAGTAATGGGGCTATTTTATTTGTGGCTACTTGGCTGGGTTTGGCATCATACAATATGGAGAAAAGTTTTATCTCCCTTACAGTATGTAGGCAGAATGGCATTGACCAATTACCTACTCCAAAGTTTTATTGGGCTTGTGTTATTTTCATCCATTGGATGGCAACTTTACGAGACTTTGAGCCCATTTCAAACGTTGATGACAGCTATTCTGGTTTTTATAATTCAAGTAATATGTAGCAGGCTTTGGTTTATTTATTTTCAATTTGGTCCATTAGAATGGATATGGAGGTGTTTAACGTATAAAAAACTGCTTCCTATTAAAGAAAGATAGAGTAATACACTTAGAAAATAATCCATAAAACGCTATCTTGAAAAAGGAAATAAATAACCGTTCAACTATTCCTGCTAACAATTAGCATTATGAAAATAAAAATAAAACTGTTTGCTGCAATTATTGGTATTGGTTCAACGCTTTTTTTTGCCTGCACCTCAACCAAAGACAATCCTATCCAAAAAGCAAAATGGTTGCTCGGGACTTGGAAAAACGAAATGCCTCAAGGGAATATTTATGAAACTTGGAGTGCTATCAATGAGCATGAGTTCGCTGGCAAAAGCTATCTTATTCAAGAAAAGGATACTTCATTTTTTGAACACATACAGTTGCTTCAAAAATCGAATGCATTTTATTACATTCCTACTGTCAAAAATCAAAATGAGGGCTTACCGATTCGTTTTAAAGCTAAAAAAGTTTCTAAAAATCAACTGGTTTTCGAAAATTTGAAACATGACTTTCCTCAACTTATTTCCTATACAAAAATCCATTCAGATTCTCTAGTTGCAGAAATTTCAGGAATCCGAAAAGGGAAAAAGCATCGACAGTTGTTTTTTATGAAGCGTGTGTATTAAATTCAAATGGCGAAAAACTGCGCAAATTATCCCCCAATCAAATAGAGTTAAAAAAAGCCAGATAAATCAATAGCAATTTAAAATGATGAGATGAAAATTAGAGATGAAATTTTAGAAGACCTTTTGTTGCTTGATAGCGATGACAGCATTTTGTCAAATAAAGTTTGCTCCCCTTTATCCTTTTTAATATTTTTAGATATTATTGCTTGTTATTGTAATTCCGATTTAGAAGAAAAAATTAATGCTATTCTCAAAGATTTTGACTATTCAAGAGAAGTATTTCTAGAAGTTATACAAAATTTGAAAAGTACTGAAACTAAGCTAAATTACGCTGCCTCTTTTTGGCATAATGAGATTTTTAATCCTCAAAATATAAAATTCCCCTACTTTGAGATATTTGAAGTTGATTTTACATCAAAAAAAAGTCTTCTACTTGTTAATTCTTGGATAAAACAAAAAACAAACAAACTAATAAAAAATATTCCTCCCCCCGATTCTATTACTCAGATAAACTCTATTTTTCTCTCTACTCTTTATTTTAAAAGCCTTTGGATTAATAAATTTGATTCCCCTAGCTATCCAGAGGTATTCTACTTAACCAATGGTCAAAAAATTAACGTAGGTTATCTCTCCAAACAGAGCAAAGAACCTATTTCTTTTTTTCAAGAAAAAAGCTTTCAAGCTATCGCTTTACCATATAAAGAAAACAATATTCAATTGGAAGTGTATTTACCTAATAAAGAAGTTAGCTTTGAGCACTTTATCTCAAAGTTAGGCAACCTAAATTTAATACGAGTAAATTCTAAATTTAAAAAAATATCGAACTACTTACTATCAATCCCTAAATTTGAAGTATCCTCAACAATAGATTTGAATCCAATTTTAGAAAAAAATGGTCTCAGTGATTTATTTGAGTTTAAGGGGGAATCGTATTTCGATAGAAAAAGCATAATAAAGCAAGAAATTGTTGCAAAAGTTAATGAGAAAGGAACAGAAGCTGCCGCGATTACTCACCTTATGGACATAGGAAATCTACCAATATTTGAAGTAGAATTTATTGCAAATAGACCTTTCCTTTTTTTAATAAGGGAAAACAATAGCAATGCTATATTATTTTTAGGAGCTATTACCAACCCCAAGGAGTTTAAAGCAACGGATAATTTGTGGAAGAAAATAAAGCGTTTTTTTAGATAGTTTTTTGTATTATTATAAATACAAAAAAGTTAATATATGAAGTTCCTCAAGCTTCATAAAAACGCAACTACACACAGACTTCTCTAAGTCAAACTATTAATAATCATTGAATAATGAAGTTATCAAAATTAATTGTACTCATCTTCTTAATCGGTTGTTCGCACCCTATCGATAAGCAACCAAAAGTCAATTTGGATTATCAGGATCAATCAAATTTACCTCAAATCAGTATTTTGGGAACCTTTCATTTTTCGAATACAACGGATTATTCTGCAATTATAATTGATAGCCTTGATTCTAGAAAAAGGCAACAAGAAATAGAAGATATCGTGTCGCGTTTGATTAAATTTAAACCTACAAAAGTTTTGGTAGAAAGAGAGCCTACTTATGCGGATACGCTTAATCAAAGATTGGCAGCCTTTAAGGCTGAAAAATATACCTTACCCAGCAATGAATTGTATCAAATAGGTTTTAGAATTGCTCGACAACTTGATCACTCTCATATTTATGGAATCGATTACAAATTAGATCTAGGAGACGAAGAACTTGTTGACTATTTATCAAGAGAACAGCTTATCGATCAATTTCAGTCTATAATAAACAGTGCTCAAAGTTGGGCAAATACTCATTCAGAATATCTAAAAAAACATACAATTGGTGAAACTCTTATACTCTTAAACAACAAAGATTCAGAGATATTCAATAAAGCTCTTTATTTAGACAACATCCTTAATATAACAGAATTAGGGAATTCTCCAGCTTCTGATTATGTAGCGAATTGGTGGAAACGAAATATTTATATTAAGAAGAATATTGATGATTTAATCTCTGAGACAGATAGAGTTTTAGTTATAATTGGAGCAGGACATAGTTCTTTACTAAAAGAGTTTTATAAAAATAGTCTCAAAGTACAATACATTGACATCAATAAATATTTAGATACTCCTAGCGATTAATATCTGATGCAGAGGCTAACAAGTAGGCTAACGACAGATAGCTATGCTTCTAAAAATTGCTCCAAACAAGAATAAAAATGAACAAAAGCACCATTCATATTATTGCATCTTCCTTAAAAAATCTTCTCGTGTTATTTCCCCCTGATGCAGAATTGACAGGAATACTACTTGGCGATACAAGGCATCCTTCCCATGGGTTTGTCGATGAAAAGATTCTAGATACAAAAAATAAAATTTTGGATTTACTAGAATTCGGCTATGACTTCAAGGGCTTAGTGGCATTCGAAGCTAATTTACAATCCTTAAAAATTCAACTCTTGGGTTATACTCAAGAGCATCAGGAATACTTAGTACAAGGCACAGCAAAAGAAATTCAAGCTCTACAAAACAAAATTATTGAAGAAAATGCTTGGCAGCCCAATAAGTATACATTTGATGCTCATATTGTATGGTGAGCATAAGGGGCAGGTTCCCCTATTAAACACTTAAGTAATCATAAAAAAAATAACAAGTATTACGCCGTAGCAAAAAACATAAATCGTAACGACAATTGTTAGTAAATAAGTGCAACTTAAAGATGAAATTTAGACAAGCAACAAAAAACGATCTCCCCCAAATTGTAGCAATGATTGCTGATGACAAACTTGGAAAAACTAGAGAGAATTTTCAAATACCTTTGCCAACAGAGTATCTTAATGCTTTTGAAAACATCACCGCTGATCACAATCAAGAACTAATTGTAGTCGAGGCTGAAAATTCTGAAATTATCGGTACATTACAATTGTCATTCATCCAATATCTTACTTATCGAGGAGGGATAAGAGCACAAATAGAAGCCGTAAGAATTAGAAAAGATAAAAGAGGACTTGGAATAGGCAAAATAATGTTTGAATGGGCAATTAATCGGGCTAAAAAACGAAAGGCTCATTTACTACAACTGACAACAGATAAAAAAAGACCTCAAGCTCTTAAGTTTTATAAAGAATTAGGCTTTGAGCCATCACATGAAGGAATGAAAATGCATTTTAAATGATACCAAACACTCAATGCCCATATGCCTATTTTTAGAAAAGCAAGCTATTTCTGTTACTTCTTTGCGGCTTTTTAGCTATTTTTAATAAGAAAAACTAGATTTAAAAATACATTCTACAAAACGAGTCATTCCGTTGAGTCAACTAAAAAACATATCTCAAAATAATCCTCATGGAAATTTCATTATTTCTAGCTTAAAAAAATTTGAGCGTGAAATGCATTCAGAAACTCCGTCAATCAAAATGGTATTGTCTGGAGAAGAGCAATATAGTGTCAATGGAAGAAATTATTCTTTAGCTGCCAATCAATATCTTTTGGTTGATGATAATGAGTGGATTAAGACTTCCATAGACTCTAAGAAAAATGTCAAAGGAATATGCATTTTTCCTGAAAAAGAATTACTGAATGAGGTAGCCAATTACAAAATGGCCTCTCTGCAGTTTATGATAGATAATCCTTTTGAGAAGAAAGCCATAAGGCTTGTTCATAACTTGTTTCATTTTGGAGAAAATCGAACTGGAAAATTCCTGACCCAACATGTTTCTTCCATTCTTCAATTGCATGAAAATAAAGAAGCCATTAACTTTGATGATTTTTACCTAACGCTTTCGGAATGTATTATTGAAGACCAATTGATCTTAAAAGGTCAATTGCAACAACTTGCTTCTGTCAAAAAAGCCACCAAAGAAGAGTTATATCGAAGAGCTGCTATGGCTAAAAATTACTTAACAGACAACTACACAGAAAAAATCAGTTTGGATGATTTAGCAGCACAGGTATTTTTATCTAAATATCATTTAATAAGAACCTTTAAAGATCTTTTTCAGCTATCTCCTTATCAATACTTATTGCAGCTTAGACTTCAAAAAGCAAAAGAGTTAATTGCACAAAACTATTCTTATAGAGCCATCAGCAACATGATTGGCTTTTCAGATGAACGAAATTTACGAAAAGCACTCCTAAAATATTCTCCCAACAAGAATTAGCAATTTTTACCCCACTTTTCATCCTTTAAATAGATTGATTTGTATTCTATTAATTCATAACCATAGAATATCATGCAATCAAACGTATTAAAAAAAATAATCTTATTTAGTTTTACCTGCCTTATCTACATGGTGGGAAGTTGCCAAACTCAAACGAACAAAACGCTAAAGAGAAATGTTTTCTTAGGCGCTAGGCTAGTCGATTTATCTGCAATTGAGGAAGACCTTGGTACCAATTCGGGCATTTATCTTTCAGAAATTCTTCCTAATGCCAGTTTGGGACAGATGGGAGTCCCAAAAGGAACGATACTTCAAAAAATAAACCATAATACCATCTCTTCTCTAGTAGATTTAAGACCAGCACTTCTAGGCATTAAAGAAGGAGATGATTTAAAGATTACTGTCTTTGAGAATGGTCAGCAAAAAATTTATCAAGGGACAGCTATTGGCAAAGTAAAAGAGGAACATCCTCATGCAACTGTACAGTATGGGGTCGTCCACTATACAGACAACCTTTTGAGGTCAATCCTGTATCTCCCCAATGACAAAAAGCAGCCTCCTGTTGTCTTCTTTATCCAAGGTTATACTTGCCAAAGCATTGAAATGCAAAATAGCAATCCAGCCAAACAACTCATAGATTACTGGATAAAAGAAGGATATGCCGTATTTCTTGTAGAAAAGCCAGGTATGGGAGACAGTAAGAGCAAAATTCCTTGCATGGATATTGATTTTGATCAAGAGCTAATGGCGTTTACCAAAGCATATGAAGCTTTGCAAAAAAATCAAGCTATTGACGCCAATAATATCTTTTTATTTGGTCACTCTATGGGAGGAATTATAGCTCCTTTGTTAGCTAAAATACATACTCCTTCTGGAATTATGGTTTATGGCATTGTCGGAAAAAATTGGTACGATTATATGATCGACATATACACCGAACAACCTCTAATAATGGGCGGAACCAATCAAGAAATAGAGGAGAACAAAAAGTATTATTTGCCTTTCATAAAAGATATGTTGGTGCACCAACAGACCAATACTGAGCTCTTAAAAAATCCTATTTATTCGGATCGATTAAAAACAGATGGTGTCTCAGAGACTTTGAGAGAAGGTTACTATATTCAGCGTCATTATACCTACTGGCAATCTCTAGCTAATATACAAGTCCCACAAGCATGGGCTAGTGTAAAATCTCCCGTATTGGTTTTGCATGGTGAATATGACATACAAGCTATCCATCCTAAGTATGGTGAAATGATTTCTACTAATGTCAATAAACACAATGGAAACGCTACATTTCAGTTAATTCCTAAAACCGAACATGCGTTTTTGAAATTTGATTCGAGAGAACAACTACAAACAGTAATGCAGAACGGCACCTATATCAATACATTTGTTACCCACTTCAACACAGAAATTGCAACCAAAAGTATAGCGTGGATGAAAAAGCATTCTAATGTTATAAAGAACAAAGTAAAATAATGTGTATGCATCATTAAGTCATCTCTCTTTACCCATTCAACATTTATTTAATCCAAAAAAATGTATATGAATAAGACAAATTTCATTTTAATAAAGATAGTTCTTGCATTTGTTACAACATCCTATGCACAAGGAAATAACATCAAAAAAGAATACTACCGCCACTTGATATTTCGAGAAACCCCTTATTCTGACACTAGAGGAAACCATCCTATTGATAATGCCACCGCCCAAAAAGAAGCCCACTATTTATTTGTGTATGATGAGCAAGATAGGCTGATTGAAGTATCGCATCGACTGGGAGATGCCCTTATTGCCGACAATGGAAACTGGGATAGTTTTATTTGGTTTTCACCAAAAATGACCATAGAATATCAAGCCAATCAAGAAATTCGACACTATTACGATCATCTGAATAAACCTATTGAGGCACACGGTGCAATGTATAAAGCTGTCTTTCTTATCAATAAGAAAGGCAAACGAACTGAAGTTAAGTTCTATAATAAAGACAATCAACCTTCCGAAAATGCTTGGGGAATTCATACTTATCAATGGGAACATTTGAAGGATGGAAAAGTCATTGAGAAACGGTTTGACTTAAAAGGAGCTCCCAAAACGATACGACCTAATTTTACTTTTTATACTGTAAGATTAGAATTTGGTACGGATGATTTACTAGACTTTATGTACCACTTAAATGATGAAGGAAAGATTATTAATAATACGATGAAAGCAGGAATGGATCGAATTGTTTATGATCAAGAAGAGAATTTTTCGAGATGGATGGTTTTTGATAAAAACTTACAGCCAGTAGAAGGTAATGCGCCTGAATTTGCAATAGGCGAACACTTATACGATTGTAGAGGAAATAAAGTAGAACTTCGAGGATTTGATGTTGCTGGCAAAAATAAAGCGATGCCCAATGGCGTTGCTCGTACAATCAATGCCTACGACCAATTTAACAACCAAATAGAGGTAAAGAATTATGATTTGGAAGGCAATTTGCTCTTGCATGCTAAACGAGAATTTAGTGCCGATGGAAGGCGTGTAGAATGGCTAAAGTTTTATGATTCGAACGGTAACATTACGCTCCATCCGAATGGTCAGTTTGCTGCTTTAAAATTTGAATATCATGATGATGGAAGTTTAGCCGCGCAAATTCCATTTGATAAAGATTTGCAAAAAATCAACAACCAATAGTTCTTAGAGTACAATGCTTCGAAACAGTATAATACGCCCATCTTATTTCTAGATAATTACAACAAGCCCCATTCGTGCACATAGCAGCTATAGGATTCTCGTCCCGAGTTCTATAGTTTGCTATTAATTTAAATTAGTAGTTCGTTGATTTTTTACTTTTTTAGCTCGCTACGCTCGTAAGATCGCAAGCTTAGTTGCCAAAAAGATAAAAAAGAACATTTATATTAGCCTGATAATTAAAGTTTTAAGATAAAACGCAACAAGCCTGCAACTTGTTGATTATCAAACTAATAAAGTTTAGCTTCGCTGCTACTGCGTGGTTTCAACGAACTATTGTTAAATGAAAGAGAATTTGATCTAAAATATAGATTCGACTCAAAGAGCCTCTCTCCTAGAGTTATTTTCTAGATTAAAAATGAAACTCCAAAGTAATCCTATTCTCTGTATAACTCCTCTCAAAAGATAATTATAGATACTCTATTCTTTTTTACTAACGCAACACTGTTGCATTATTAAAAAGTTTGTTCTATATTTGCAACACTGTTGCATTAAGCAGTTTTTGTTATACCTATATTAAACCTACCGTTTTCAAAAAAACAGATATAAGCTATATGAACACAAACTCAGAAATCAGCTCTTTTAAGAATGCGTCATTAGGAGAAGATATGACGGTACTTAATAACATTCATTTTCAAGAAGTCAATATTGCAATCTACCAAAGAAAAATCCAGCATCTTGAAGCAGAAATACAGCACTTTTTAAATCAAGGTATTCATTTAAAAGCACAAGGAAACTCAAAAAAGATACTTGAAGAATGTAGAGATTATTTTGCTAGTAACGGTTTGCCTCAGCATCATTTACTTAATGATTTTTCAAATTTGCTTAATTCTTTTGAAACAACGAGTAAAACAAAACATTTTAGCGTGCTCTTTTCTACGATAACAACGGACTTGTGCAGTAGATTTCATGCAGATGCGAATAAATTAAGATTACTCTGCACTTATCATGGTCCCGCCACGCTTTGGTTGCCTATAGAAGCCGAAAATAGACATGAATATTATTCTGGAAAAGACAACGAACAAATCGTTTCAAATCCTGAACTTATTCAACAAGCCAACACAGGGGATGTGCTCGTACTAAAGGGAACTTTGTATCCTAATGCACAAGCTATCTTACACAAAAGCCCAAGTATTGAGAAAAAGAAACAAAAAAGGCTTTTACTAAGAATTGATATGACATCACTCCGTTGAAGAAGCAACGAAGTATTCCTATAAACAACGCTTCAAAATTTCTAACATGATCGCTCAATCTTTTGAACAGTGGAAATACTGTATTGAAAACGACTGCAAAATTCATTTAACCAAAGAATTTGCAGCAAAACGACTATCCGTCTACTTAGATAGAAAAAATACTGAAACTCAAAAGTTCATTGCTCTTTATGGGGAACAACATTTGGAAAATATTATAAAATGGCTCAAACGAATATGAAAATAGAAAAAAGATTGCCCGTAACTGTATTAAGTGGCTTTTTAGGTGCTGGTAAAACGACATTACTCAACCATATTTTGCATAACAAAGATAATCTAAAAGTTGCTGTTATTGTCAATGATATGAGTGAGATAAATGTGGATGCTAACCTAGTAAAAAATGAAAATGTCTTGTCTCGTACAGAAGAGAAGTTAGTAGAAATGAGTAATGGATGCATTTGCTGTACGCTCCGAGAAGATTTGATGGCTGAAGTCGAACGATTGGCCAAAGAAAAACGATTTGATTACTTGCTTATTGAAAGTACTGGAATTAGCGAACCTGTTCCTGTCGCTCAAACATTTAGCTTTATAGATGAAGAAAATAACATTGATTTATCTAAATGGAGTTATATTGATACCATGGTGACAGTTGTTGATGCCTTTAATTTCTTTAAAGACTTTGGCAGTGCTGAAACACTTATGGACAGAGAGTTGACTGATATGGAACAAGACACTAGATCCATTGTCAATTTATTAACCGATCAAGTTGAATTTGCTAACGTAATTATTCTTAATAAAACAGACTTAGTTTCTCCTGAAAAGCTAGGTTTTCTAAAAGCAACGATTCAAGAACTAAATTCAAATGCCAAAATAATAGAATCCACTTTTAGTCAAGTCAATCCCAACGAAATTATTAATACAAAACTATTTTCTTTTGAAGAAGCAGAGCAAAGTACAAGTTGGATAGAAGAATTGAATAGAGAAGAACACACTCCCGAAACAGAAGAATATGGCATTAGTTCTTTTGTTTACGAAAGTAATCTTCCATTTGACCCCGTTCGGTTTTGGGAATATATCCAATACAAATTTCCTAGTAACATTATAAGAAGTAAAGGGCTTTTTTGGATGGCTTCTCGCCCCAACCAAGCCTTGATTTGGAATCAAGCTGGTGGTTCACTAAGAGCCGATAGTGCAGGACTCTGGTGGGCTAGTATGCCCAAAGAGAATAGGCTAGCAAACCCATCTTATCTTCACAATCAGCATCTAATTGAATCGAAGTGGGATAATAGATTTGGAGACCGTGCCAATGAAATTGTAATTATAGGGCACAACTTAGATCAGAATCAAATCCAAACGGAATTAGACGCTTGCTTGGCAACAGAAAAAGAACTTCGTTCGAACGCTTGGCAAGAAGGTTACAAGGATGAATGGGCGGTTAATAGAGTTTATCCTATGAATTAAAATTCAAGCAATAATCCAAGGAGTTCTCTCCTGCATTAGCACAACTGTAGGTCATATTAGCGTGTGAATGAGAACTCCTTTTTAATTCCTCCATATAAAATTTCTTTGGGTCTTGGGGCAAAGCTCAAAAAAATATATATTTATCGCACAATCACGCTTTTTAGGAAAATAGATTCTCAAACGAAAAAAAACAACATTATGAAAAAAGTAGTAGGATTGATTTTAACAATAACCTTAACTTTTTCTTGTGCTTCTAATGATAACAATTCTACCCCAAAACAGGAAGTTCCAACTAAAACCACCTATAAAGATGAAAAATTCAAAGAAATAAGTAGTGATAATTTAAATCAATTATTAACCCATAAACAAGAGGTTTTATCTGCCAAAGAAGTCATGATACTGTTTTACCCCAAAGAAGTAAACTCTAGTGAGGGAAATGAAAAAATAGAAATCTCAGAAAAAACTATTGGCAATGGGAATGTGATAGTGACTTTAATTCATGATAATTTGCTAGATGATTCCATAAAAGCAGAGAAATATATCATGGAGCTAACTAAAAGAAATGATAAATGGATTGTTCTTTCTATAAAGAAAAATTGGAAATGTTGGGACTCTAGAGGGCATTCTAGTTGGGGAACAGAATTATGTAGTTAATTTTGATTAATTCCCCTAAAAGATTTTTGCTGTAATATGGTACTTTTTTTGTATTGGGTAGAGAAAATTAATCTATAAAATCATTCCCAATTATGCAGCACATCAAACTTATATTCATATTTTACATTTTTGTATTATCTAGCGCTAAATCTCAGATTATAGATTCCAACACACTATATATCAACAATCTCAATGATACTATTTTTTTAGCCCCAATTGTTCCTCATTCATTTTGTGTTTATGAAAAAATTGAAATTATTGATTCAATACAAATCAATGGAATAGGAGCAAAAGAAGTCGTTATATACCGCAAATGCTCAGCAGATGTACAGAAAGAGGGAGGTACATTCAGTATCCGTGAAAAAGTTAAAATTGGGAAAATTGAAGTTTGGGATGTAGACGCAAAAGAACTCTTATTTGAAGGTACTACTTCATTAGACAAACAATATTTTTATTCCGATGCCTACCAGAATTCTCCTAATTCAGAAGGCTTTTGTGCTTACCAATATAGTTTTAAAATCAATTCAAAGGGTATTATAAATATAAAAAAAGAGCTAGTAGAATCCAATCCTGAATATGACGATACAACAAAAAATTATTGCCCTTCTAATTTGAAAGAGGGAATATACCACTATACGAAGAATGGATATGAAAAAAAACAGAGTAATTAAGTCTCTGATTATGCCTTCAAGTCCTTAAATAAAGCATAACTTCATTGCAAAGTGAACAATCATCCAAATGAAATTTTTATTGCCTACAATACTGTTGCTTTTATTTGCTTTTTGTAGCGGACAAAAAAACAAACCTACTCAAATAACAGATCCCAAAATTTACACAGATGCTGATATTATTACAAGTAGTTTGTTAGACAAGAATGGGAATTTATGGTTTGGAACATCAACTGAAGGGCTTTATAAGTATTGTAATGGGAAATTTTCAAATTTTAATATCAAAAATGGTCTCTGTACAAACCAAATATGGAGCATAATTGAAGATAACAAAGGGCACATTTGGTTGGCAACCAATAAAGGCTTGTGCCAATACAATGGCAAAACATTTACTCCCATCTCCCTTCCTCCTATCAACACGGACAGCGATTGGTATAAAAACATCTACCCAACTGTAAATCCCAATCAAGCTAGTTCGATGGTTCAAGATAAGAATGGAATATTCTGGATTGGCACCTCGGGTATTGGAGCCTACAAGTACGATGGAAAAACATTTGAAAATATTTTGGCTAACAAAGGCAGAAAATATGAAGATAACCTTCATCACAACGTTGTGCAAAGCATTATAAAAGATAACAATAATCATATTTGGTTTGCTTCAATGAGCAATGGAGGTATTGTTCGTTTTAATGGGGAGACATCGAAAGATTTCAAAAAAGCGGATGGATTAAGTGATAATATGGTTCGTTGCCTCTACCAAGATCGAGAAGGAAATATTTGGATAGGAACAAATGGAAATCGAAATGGCGGATTGGATAAATTTGATGGTACTAGTTTTACTAATTTTAATCAAAATGATGGCTTGTGCAGTAATAATATTGCTGTCATCTTTCAAAGCAGCGATGGCAAAATATGGTTGGGTAGCGATAGAGAAACACTTTGTTATTATGAGAATGGGAGTTTCAAAACATTTGACAGGTTAACAGGAGTTTCTATAAGAACAATCTTAGAAGATAAAAATGGTCATCTATGGTTTGGTGGTAGAAAAGGAAATTTGTGGAAATATGATGGAATGCAATTGACTGACTTAACCCAATTAAAAAATAAATAAAAAGTAGCACTAAATGATGCGAATAGTTTTAATCATATTAATTGGAATTCATGGGCTTATCCATTTATTTGGATTTCTAAAAGCATTTAACCTATCTGAATTTAATGCGATTACACACCCCATTTCAAAGACTTTTGGAGTGCTTTGGCTATTGGCATTTCTTCTATTTTCCATTACACTCATTTTATATTTTTTCCGCCCCAATTACTGGTGGTTAAGCGGATTTTTTTCTGTGACTATTTCGCAACTTTTAATTTTCAACTATTGGTCTGATGCAAAATTTGGGACAATAGCCAATCTAATTATTTTATTTGCAGCTATTGTAGCTAATTCGTATCTCCGTTTTGAGAATCAACTTAAAGAAGAAAGAAATGTTCTTTATCAAAGCGCACATCCCAAAAATCTAGAGATTATTGATAAGCAATCATTCAATAACTTACCACTAATAATTCAAAAATGGTTAAGCAATAGTGGCGTAATTGGCAAGCAGGATGTTTCTAATGTGTATCTAACTCAAGAATTATTGTTAAAACTAAAACCTGAACAAAAAAATTGGAGCACAGGAAAAGCAGAGCAATATTTCACAGTCTATCCACCTGCTTTTAGTTGGAATATTAGCACAGAAATGAATTCAATATTAAATGTAGTAGGGCGAGATAAATTTAAGGATGGCAAAGGTGAGATGTTAATTAAACTCCTTTCAATGATCCCTGTTGCCAATGCAAAACATGACAAAAAGGTCGACCAAGCAACATTGCAGCGTTATTTGGCTGAAATTGTTTGGTTTCCTTCTGCATCTTTGAGCCAATATATAAAATGGGAAGCGATAAACGACTACTCAGCAAGGGCTACAATGGAATATGATGGAACGAAAGGTACAGGTGAATTTCACTTTGATGCAAATGGAAATTTTGAAAAATTTGTAACCATGCGTTACCGAGATCCAAAAGATAAAGTACCGACTCAATGGACAGTAATTGCCACTAAAACTAAAGAAATAAATGGAATAAAAATACCCGTTGAATGTGAGGCTAGTTGGGAACTAGAAGGCAGCGAATGGACTTGGTTGAAATTAAAAATAACGGATATTCGGTACAATGTAAACGCAATGCCTATCCATTAATAAGCAATAAAAAATATAAATACTAGAATCTACGGTTTTACTCTAAGAAAGGCTTATATTCAGCGACCACAATCTTTATCCAAAAGATACGCGACCAATTAGTTTCTACAAAAAACAAACACAAAATGCCATTATTCAAAATAATTGAAAACGGTAACCTTGAAAATATTAAGGAACATCCTTTTAAACTGGAAAAAGATATTCAGACCTTAACCGAAAACAATTTACAATCAATTTTTGGACTTGAATTCGTAAAATCAGAATTTAGTTTAAACAATTTTAGAATTGATACATTGGCTTTTGACAAGGAAGCTGGAACTTTTGTAATTATTGAGTACAAGCGAGATAAAAATTTTAGTGTCATTGACCAAGGCTACGCCTATCTATCGTTGATGCTAAACAACAAGGCTGATTTTATTTTAGAATTTAATGAAAGCGGTAAAGGGACTTTACGAAGAAAAGACGTTGACTGGTCGCAATCAAGAGTAATTTTTATTTCACCATCCTTTACAACTTACCAAAAAGAGGCGATTAATTTTAAAGACTTACCCATTGAATTATGGGAGATAAAAAGATACAACAATAAGACAATAACCTACAACCAAATAAAGACTTCGGGAGCTCAAGAAAGTATTAAGACCATCTCAAGCAAAGATGCCGTTGTCGACCAAGTCAATAAAGAAGTAAAGGTTTATACCGAACAAGATCACTTGGAAGGGGCTAATTCTGAAATTAAAGAGATGTATCATGCCTTAAAAGAGCGAATAATTAATTTAGATGATAACGTTTCTCCTCATCCAAAGAAAAAAACGATTGGCTTCAAGATCGAGAATCAAATATTTTGTGATTTTGTAATCCAAAGTAAAGCACTTAAAATATACCTCAATCTAAAAAGTGGAGATTTGATGGATGCAAAGAATATCTCAAGAGATGTTTCTAGTGTAGGACATTGGGGAAATGGGTCTTATGAAATAAAAGTCCAAGATTTGGATGATATAGAATATTTGCTAAGCCTTATAAAGCAATCTATTAGAAAAAACAAAAACGATAGTTAGCAAAATACAATAGTTGGGAGGAGTATTAGATGAATAACAGAGGCACTAAATACCGTGCCTCTGCCTAGGAAATAAGAATTCTACAAATAGTAATAATTAGATTTTCTCTAACTTGAATGTTTTTAAATAGCCATTTTCGTCCAACAATCGTAGCCAATAAACTCCTGCGGGAAGTGTTGATAACTCAATTATAGCTTTTGTTATTCCAGTCTGGAGTTTCTTTTCCCAAAGCATCTTTCCTACAGCATCATATAATTGCAAGAGAGCCTGTTGGTTCAATTTTTCAAAAACAATTACAGAATTCCCCGTAGTTGGGTTAGGCAACACCTCCACATTCCCCCACACATCATCAAACTCTATTGCCCGAATATCTGAATATTCAAAAGCGCCGTTCTTATCAATCATTTTTAAGCGATAATAATTAACACCAGCTGTTGGGTTTTCGTGCACATATAAATATTGGTTATTTGTAGAAAATAGTTGATTGTTTTCCGTAGTCACCGTTCCTATTTTTGAAAAGCTTAATGTTTTCTCATTGCTCCATTCTACCTCAAAATGGCTTCTATCCAAATTAGCATTTGTTTCCCATGTTATTTCTGAGGTCATCTCTTTTTCTCCTTTTTGAACATTGAACAACAATAGTTCTAAAGGTAAAACGGCAACATTCATCCTCGGTACAGTTAAGGTAATTGGAGCACCAGCATAAACAAGTTCTTGATATCCATAAATCAATTCATCGCCAGTATTGGGCAGATTGATCACAATCCTACTTCCTCCATTCGCTAATGCTGTAACAATAGCCACTTCTCCTGCAATGGTATCAAATCCATGAATCTCCGTATGATAGGTACCTGGCATTAGATTTAGCGAAACTTCTAGTTCTATTGAAGAATTATTAATATCATGCATAGGATCACTTACTGTCAATTGAATGTCATTTACCCCCTCTTTTTCGAGAATTAATGCCGCCTTATTGGCACGAATCCAAGTACTTTGCGTATTGTCTAAAAATGCAGTATCGGCTGCGTAGAAGGCTACCTCTGCCACCTTATTGGCATGATTGTATACAGCATGACATCTCCCCTCTTTTATTTCAATATAATTGTCTGCCAAATATTGATTCATAATGAATGGCATGCTATCTTTTACAACATCTCCCACTAATACATAATGGTAGCCATTGAGCGTTGTCTGATTAGGTGTCGTTCCGTGCCCTATGGCTATAATAAAATTATCACTAGCCCCACCTAATGTTGGATTAATATGCGTCCCCGTTTTTATCAATAAATCTTGATTCGTTTTCGGAAAGATTAGGTATCCCTTATTATCATGGTGCAACCAAGTCGGTCCCGTCATAGTTAACGTCAGATTATGACTAGCAGTATGTGGCAAACTAACTTCTGGAGCACTATTAACAGAGTAATAAATGGTTGTATCCTGCTTAGACTGGTCTACACAAGTAACTATTTCTAAACCTTGTCCAGCACTCTTTCTCAATATATTTGAACCTATTGCTGTTCCCCAACCATTCACCATATGATAGGACTTATTAGCCTTGGCTATAGCGTAAGAAGGAACATTTCCACTAGTAATGTTAAAGCCAAGATCTGACATTCCAGGAGCTGGATCATACAAGTGTGCGGCCATTGCTTGTTCCCCGTCTGCAACAACGCCAGAATGAGCACTAAGCCCTGGTCCTGCCAATGAAGCACGTCCAGTCGGCATAGCATCCGTTCGCCACTCCTCTGTAACCCCTGGTAAGATGTGCCAATCGTATTCATCTAACACTGCTTTAGTGTATTCTGCCCCATCTACTCTTAGCTGAAAAACACCACTACCAGCATGCCAAGAACGTCTTATAGATCCAAAATCTTCTGCACCTGCAGATCGAGTTGATTTTTGGCGAACAGAGAAAAAGAAGTTTTTCATATTATTTTCTCTCCTGTGCACTAAATAATGAGCATTCCAAAAAGCTACAGAACTGTTTTGCTGTTGTGAGTTGTTATTTAAGGCATTTTTTAAAGCAACTAAAACGGCTTCATTTTGAATCACTGTTGAAGGCAGTTTATTAGCAATTAATTTGTTGGATTGAGCAACTATTTTTCCAATTGTAAACCCTCTCATATCAGAACTAAAGCTCCTACCTGCTACAACATAATCCAACTGTTGCTTGTAAATTATATGCGGATAAGTGTACTTAATAAGATCCGTAAAAAACTGATAGGTTGAATTTCCAAAGGGATAAGGAGTTTCTTTAAAATATTCAATTGCATAATTGGTTAGGGAAGCCCATTCGAATCCATATGCAAATAAAGCTACATCAGAAGCCCCATAAGCACTATGATGGGTAATTGTCCCATCAGGATGAAATCCTGATTGTGCATATTGGTAAGTTTTGCAGTAAATTTTAGTACACCAGTGTCTCAGATCCAAAATAATGCCTCTTGGACTCCATCCTTTGGACAAAGTTAAGCCTGCAAAAGGAGTTCCATTATTCCAATCATCATACCAATAAGGAACATACGTCATAGGACGATTGTAATCTGCCCAAATAACTCCCATCGCCATTAAAGAACGCATTCGGTGGTGAATATTGGCATCAGCCCAAGCCCCTTCATTCCGACTCGTATCAGCAATATCACGCCATCGGCTATTATTAATCATCGCACGACGAGTAGGCACCAAAGAAAGATAATGTTGATAGAATCGGTAAATGGACTCTTGCAAAGCAATAGCATCAGGATTATTATTATGAATATCAGCAATTACATGATCCATCACTTGTACTAAAGGAGCTCCTAAGGCATCAACCAATACCCATTGATGCGTTGTTGTACCTACACTCAATCTCCCGTGACTAAACCTCAAGCCATGATAACCATCTCCAATTGCACTCCCTATAGGATTGCTAATATCATCTCCAAATATCGGCAAATAGTTCATATAATAACGAGCTGCCTTATAAATCGCTTGCCGAAGACTTGCTGATTGATAATGAGTTGAGTTTTGATTGGCATAGGCATAGCCCATCGCTCCGATATGCTTTGCCATATCCTTCAGTTTGTTATCCAAACCTGAGGTATTTTCAGGGAGCGCACTATACAAATTATTAACGGAAGTAATCATCCCATTGTTTAAGTTAACCTCTGTAATTAAGGATTGTATGGCAACATCGCTCAACGTAAACCGCCCATAAAGTCGGCTATTACTAATTGTTTCTGCTTTGTAATACTCAAATAGTTTTTCCCACGTTGTTGTATCTACAATATGCACTGTAATTTGTTGAGAAGCTAAAACTTGTTGGTTGTTTTTTAAGGAAATAGTTAGGTTATAACTTGTTGGTAAAGTCGGAGTTGTCTGACCGTTTTTTATAGAAAGCTCCCCTATCAATAAGCCTTGCATTTTTCCAACAGTATCCCATTTGTTAGTTAAATCAAAAAGCCCTGAAGGGTCGGTGGTCAGCTCAAAATTATATCCAACAGGAACAGGTGTCACCAATACGTCTTTGTTTCTCTTTAAATGTATTTTACCTGTTACAACACTACCTGCAGGAGAGCTAGTTTTAATATCAAAATAATCTGCAAAAATCACTTCTTGACTGTATCCAGAACAAGCCAATAGTACAAAAAATAGAATCCCTATATTTCTTTTTGGCCAAAGAAAAAGTATACACGATTTCAGTCTCATAGTATGTATGTTTGTGTGTTAATGAATTAGTTATAAATAAATTATTATAGTTCATCTTATTAGGAGTCAAAAAAACATCCCTACAACATTCACAAAACACCTAGTCATACCCTGCTTTTGCACAAAAGAAACAAGCTGGATAAAACAATCTATTTTTAATCACTCCATTCAGGAAGATTTATGTCATTTTTTATCATTGAAACTAAATACTTATGCTTTTCACAACTCAATAATTAAAACCGTTTTATTTTATGAGCTCCTCTAACTTTGAAACAACCGCTTCTCAAAGTGTACAATAAATAAAACTATTGCTCATTTCTACTAATTTATCTTTAGTACGAAATAAGCACTTTTAATTTTCACTAAGTCTACATTATATACCTTACTATAGAACACAAAACAATGGAAAAAGAAGCTCTTTTGTTGCTTCTCGTGTTAAAGCATTTGCCAATAACATGGAGTTAAATCATCGAGGGGGAAATTTTAATTGCTTTGTTTTGCCGTTCTTTTGATTGATTATTGGCAAGATTTTGATGTGTTTAACAAAAAACAAGTTTTTTGTTTTTATCAATATACTCAAAGCTACAATTTTTTTCTGTAAATCATAGATTTAAGGCGACAAAAGACAATGATTATCATAACTCTTTCGCAAAGAGAATAATGATTGCTGATCAAGGTGCAGATCAGTAATCCCATCTGAAATTTAATATAAAAGATACTACACAAAATCGTACAAAAGTAAGCTATCAAACTTGCTTTCAAGCATTTTATAGTGTATTTTTAGAATTCTCTTTTACTAAAAATAGAGGGCTATTTATTTGTTTTTAGGGCTTTACGAAAGAGGAGCTTTTTTTATTCTAATTATTGAAAATTGCATCTGCAAAAATTAAATCTATTTTCCTTGTATATACTTAATTTAAGTGATAAGTTTGATAGCACAATTGAGCAAAATCAATGAATTTTTTAAAGTCAAAAAACACGTTATGGAATTTTTCGCTAAAATAAAATGGACTGTAAGTATTCTTTTGGTCTTCTTCATTGTACTCATTACGAACTTGATCGATCGAAACAACTTTAATCGATTAAGTTACTCCGTCACTACTATATACGAAGATAGACTTGTTGCAAGTGATTTGCTCTTTGAGATGTCAAAAATTATTCAAGAAAAAGAAATTGCAGTTATAACCTTAGACACCATTTTTTTTACAAAACAAAATGATAAATACAGTCAGGAGTTAAACCAACTAATAGGGAAATATGCTCTTACTAAATTGACTCAAAAAGAGAAGTTTATTTTCCAACTACTACAAGAAGAAATTACAGTTCTCAATCAAAAAGAGAAGTCCTTTGATAATGTAGCAAACAATGAGCTTTTTAAAAGTATCCAAAAAATTGATCAACATTTATATGACTTGTCAAAAATTCAATTGCAGGAAGGAAGACGGCAAGTTTTTATTAGCGAAAAAGCCAAAGGTATCATTAATCTTTTTACTCAAAGTGAAATTATTTTCTTAGTTATCATGGCTGTACTAATTCAGGTTATTATTTTATACAAACCTAAAGAAGGAGAATAAAAACTTTCTATTATGGACGAGAAACAAAAGCACTAAATGATGTCATATTTTAGCAATCATTAATATTATAATCCATAAAAACATAAAATGAAAATTACAGAAATACAACATACCTGTGATAATTTTTTTTTTAATGGAGATGCTACTTCTCCCGAAAATTATGTAATAATAAATGATCATTTTGAAGTATTCAGAAATGGTAGAATCATCCAGTTAGACTCTGAGTGTTCATTGGGTTTTCCTATTCTAAAAGTAATTTCTCCTGAACAGTTCATATTAGTCGATGCCGAAAAACCATATACATCCAAAAATGAAGAACCTAATGCTTGGATAATTAATAATTCTGGCAAAGTTGAAAAAGAATTAAACTTGGGTAGTGTACATAAGATAGTCGCAACCAAAAATTATATTATTTGCTCGTATACAGATGCTCAACTATTCACAAATTTTAAATATGCTCAAAATGGGCTTGTAGTTTTTGACAAAAACGGTCAAAGTCAATTTGAATACTATAGAGATGTAGATTTATCTAAAAATCCTCGCTGGCTTGAGAACTATGCTTTTTTAAAGAAAAATGAAACTACTATCTATTATTTTCCTTTTGATCTTTCAGCAATCGTTGAATTTAGTTTAGTCGATTTTTCTTCTAAGGTTCTCTTCTATCTTCCTCAAATAAATGGTTTCCCATTTTTACCTAAAGCCTTTTCTAAAAAAGGAGATGATTGGTATTTCATCATTCCTGAAAAAGAACAAGACAATTCAAAAGTTTTAAAACTAGACACAAAAAATAACTTAGAAGAAATTGGGACGTGTTGCTTTTCTCACTTCCCCAAAGGAATGATTGGAGGGAAATTTTTTGTTCCATTTTCTGGAGGACTAGGAAGTCAGAAAAAATGCCAATTTATTGAGGTCTAGATTTTTTTCTTTATCATCATCAGATCTGACCAAGACAATGCATATTTTAGAATGTATTTATTGAGCGGCTCTGGTGGTCGGTTAAATATGAAAATGCTTATATTTATGAGTACAAAGATGGAAAAGCACTTTATCTAGGTTTGGAGAAGTACTTCCAATACTATAATTTTGAACGTAGACATGCTGGCATAGACCATCATTTGCCAAGCAACCGATATTTTTCTTCCAAAAACACCCCTCTTTTTTATGAGGGCGATTTGCAAGAAAAATATCTACAGAATATTCATTACAAATCAGCTTAAACGGGTCCTAAGGATAGGGTACTCCGCACACTTACCTGTATTAAACTTATGGGGAATCAACCTAGTTACTCCTAACGCTTCAAATTTGTGCGATGTTGCTTTTTGATCTATAGTTAAATAAACAATTTTATGCTCTCTAGTAGTATAAAATATAGACGAATGGCGACGACTTTTAGCATTATTATTTTCATAATCCAAATCCATCTGGATTGCGTAAAAATTTTTATCAAGTTTTTCTATACCAACTCCATCTAACTTATATCCTTCCATTTCAATTATCAAAACATCCTCTATATTAGCACTAGGTTTATAAACCTTCACCATTTCAAGTTCAATCTTAAGCTCATATTCAAGAAAATTATTTTTAGATTTAGAAATTTCTAAATTCCATTCAATCATTTTTGAAGGAAAATGACTTAATCGAATCCCCTTATCACATTGAGCAATTATCATTACTGGGAGAAGGAAAAACAATGACAATAACAAAATCCTGCCCATAATTTGTGCTTGTTGGTTATTATTGATAAATAAAGTAAAAAATGTATTATTCATTAGTTCTTGTTTTTCATTAGCATTATAAAAATCAGATTTTTATAGTACATCATTTTTTTTTTATTTGGAGGTTTTGATTTCCGAAAGTTATCGTGTTTTAGCCATTCATATATTTACAGTAAGGGTCGTTTCACTTAGTTTAGCTAGATCGCTTCTTTTATAATAATCTTAGAATTCTTAATAAAAGACCTAAAATTATACAGATAAATTGCGTATACCGTTAAGTTATATAGTTTGGGCATACAACTTGTAGCCTACGAAATCAAGCGATAGACAAGGACAAAACTTCAGAACAATAAACCAATTTCTTTGAGTAATCATTCAGAAAATTTCGGGCAATTTCTGTTCCGCTAAAAACTGAGTGTATGTGCCTATTTTAAAGGGCTTACGAAGAAGGCATTTTTTAAATTATGACTGTTAGAGTGGAATCTTCATTAAAAATAGTGTATATTTAACTAATACTAATGTTTAACACCACTTCATGTGTGTAAATACTTTACAAAAAACTCCAATTAATGAAAAAGTGTAATTATTGCTTCCCAAAGTCTATTCTATTGTTTTCTTTGCTTCTATTCTCGTATTCTATTTTTGCCCAGTCATACGAAAAAACTTTAATCCCTCAAAAAAAATGGACTGTTAGACATACAACCCATCACGGTGGACTGTCGAGTTTTTGGGATGAGTTCCAAGTTTTAAACTGTGATACCGTTATTAACTCCAAACATTATTATCATCTTTATAACGCTAATAACATCTCAAGTGGTCTATATGGTTATCTGCGAGAAGACACCATAAATAAAAAAATATATTTCATGGCTCCTAGTAGCACAACGGAAACACTTTTTATTGACTACTCTTTAAACGTTGGAGATAGTATCTATTATACTGGTTTTGATACTCCTGCCTACACCAAAGTAGTACATATTGACACCATGTTTATTGCTCAAAAGAACAGACGAGTACTACATTTTGAAGGATATGGTTCGGGCAATCATTATTTAAAGTTCGTAGAAGGAGTTGGAGATTATTATAGAGGTTTAAATATGAATTCTAGCTCTTCTGTTGTCGCTGGATATAAATACGTTAGCCAAGTTAATTCAAATACAAATATTACTTGCGATAGTATTCAATCATTAACTAATGTTACCAATATAGAACCAATTTCATCAACAAGCGAAATAAAAATTAAACATTATCCTATTCCTGTTACTCAAAACTTGACAATAGAAGTAGAAAATCCTAAAAAATCCCTTTATCAAATAGAGGTATACAATCTTATTGGGGAATTACTATTGGAAAAGAAAATTTCGCCTAACGACACGTTAAATCTTGAAACACTAGATGCAGGTCTTTATATTTTAGTTCTTGAAAATTCCCAAACATTCAAAATAGTAAAGCAACATCAGAAATAGAAAAGTGAGAGTGGAGATTGTCAAAAAATGGACTCCAAGTTCTTTGACAATCTCCATAGCTTGCAAAGAATTGAGATAAAAAATTATCCCTTCCGCACCAAAAAAGTAATAATTTAAAGAGCTAATAAAGTAAAAAAGAAAATAAATTAAGTTTATTAAAACATACCATTATCCAGCATAAATGTGAACATTACTTCATTAAAGAAAAATACCTCATTCTGTGAAAATATTGATTCCTCTACTATCAATCTTTGTTATATTTTCATCTTGCTCTCTAAAAAAATGGGTTTTTCTTAATGAAAAGAAATTTTGTGTTCAAGAATGTACAAATTTCTATGATGAAATACCAGTAAACGAAACTGCTTATTTTGACGAAGATAAATTAGACTATTGTTCTCCTTTTATTTTTAAGGCAGATTCTATTATATATCAAAAAGATACAGTTTTTAATTTTATCAGAAATATCCAATTGCAAAAGCTATTAATCAAAACTAAATTTAAATTTCATGAGTTTGTTGGGTTTGCAGGATCCTATGCTGGAGTTAGTAAAAATAAAATTTCTTTTCCTATATACATCTCAAATAAAATAGACTCTACTATCCATAAAAAACTCAGAACTTGGATAATAACAGAACAAAAAGCCCCTTTCATAGAAGTGATATCTAAAGGAAGTAACAGGTTCTTTAAAATTTATGAAAAAGATTGGGATATCTATATTTTAAAAAATTATGCTCTTTTTATCAATTCTAAAAATCTACCATATAGAGAAAATGGAGCTATTAGTTGTGGCATTACCAGAGGAAGAATGTCTTTCTATCTAGAAGGACTAACCATTTTTGAACCTCTTTCTAAATTATATTTAAAAGCAAGTCAGTTTCAAAATGCAGTTTTAAATAAGGAAGATGTTTTAAAACTCTATAAATAAAAACGCAATGATCCGTAGAATTATAATAAATAGTTTATTCTCTAGAATTAGTTCTAAAAACACAAAAAATTAAACTAAGAAAAACCTTCATGAAAATAATTATTTCAATCCTAGCATTTATATGCTTTCTAAATACTGTTCAGTCTCAAAATTTGGTTCAAATTCAAAAAGCTCACGATTGGTTATTTGTAAACTTCAATAATCGTCTCTACCTGCACTCTAAAAAAATTCCTATCAATAAGATAAAATTAAACGCTTATGGTTGTGAAATAAAAAATCTAAAGCCCGATGGTTCATTTATCCTCTGCCCCAAAAGAAAAGGAAAAATTGCTCTGGAAGTTTACCAAAAAGAAAATAATGACTCTAGATTAATTCAGGAAAACTTCTTCACAGTAAAAGACCTTCCTCAACCTATTGCTCACTTAGGAAGCTTAGGAAAATTGAATGAAAAACACGAAATGAAATCAGGGCAATTTAAAGCTTCAAAAAAAATTATCGTTGAACTTATAAATTACGATTTCGATATACAGTTTACTATAGAAAGTTATACCATTGCTATCATCCGAAAAAACAAACTTGTCTACTTTAAAGATTGTGAAGGGGCAGCACTAAACATGGAAGAAATTTCAAAACACATAAAAGTGAGTGAAAGAATCTTAATCACAAATATTAAATTTAAATCTCAATACCACCAATACAAATTAGCAACTCCATTAGATATACAAATAAAAAATAACTGCAACTAATACGGCTATATATAATTATCCCATGTTTGGGGCTAAAGCTAAAAGTTCAAGGCTTTTGTGAGACTACCGCAAAATCGTAGATTTTGCTTTACGATTAGCTATATTTCTGAGCGCACGACTTGTGGTACTTCATATAATATATCAATACGTTATCTACAATTACACATTAATAAAATTAACTTACACACAAAAACAAATAAGCATGTTACAAAATTTAGAATTATGTATCGAAAAACTAAATACAGACCATAATAAAGCAATTGGAGAAGCAATTAAGAACGAGACTCTTGATTCTTGGTGGGAAGATCCAACTTTAAAAGAAAAGCTAGAAGCCATTACAATATTAGAACTATGCAATATGGAAATAGAAATATTACCAGCCTCAATAGATCGTTTCATTAATTTAGATTCTTTTTATATTAACTCAAACTCACTAACTGAATTGCCAGATTCTATTGGTAACTTGAAACAGTTAGAAGGATTATTCTTACCAGGTAATCAATTAGAAAAATTACCAGAATCCATTGGTAAATTAACGAATTTGATAGGCTTAGATCTTTCTGAAAATAAATTGAAAGAATTACCAGAATCTATTGGGGATTTATCTAACCTAGAAGAATTAAATTTAGAAGACAATGAATTAACCCAATTACCTGACACTATTGGAAATTTAATAAATTTATCTAGTCGTTTGGTGCTCAATAATAATCAATTGAAAAAATTACCAAAGTCCATCGGAAATTTAGTTAATCTATATGAATTAAGTTTAAGAGAGAATCAACTAAAAGATCTTCCTGAATCTATCGAAAAAATGGAAGAATTAAGTGTTTTAGACCTTGAAAGTAATCTAATAGAGGAAAGTGTTTTAGATAAAGTGAGAATGGCTTTCCCTGATTGTGAAATATACAGTTAATAAAAAACTGAACAAAAGTTGTTCCTAGTTAAAACTGATTTAATGATAAAGGCAACAATAGCATGGTTCAGTTTAGTGGAACGCTTTTTTAAGAGAATAGAATCTTCGCTCTAGTATCAATAGTTTCTATTTTGTATATCTATTTCATTCGTATCTAAAACTATTATTCCATATTACTAAACTAAATATATATGCTCATGGTACATTCCTCGAACAGCGAAAAAGGAGTGAACGCATGTGCACCACCACAAAATCAATTTAAATTAAATATTGTGACAGAAAAAGAGAAAAATGATTATAGAAAAGCCTTAGTACCTAACTCAAATAAAAGTTTCGATTCTGAATTCATAAGAACAACCAATCTTGAGCGAACAATTATTGATAAGTATGGATTTGAAGGGCTTCGACTTCTCTTTGAGAATAGAAATAGTGCCAATTATTATAAACTAAGTCAATTTTCGAATAACTCCCCTTGGACTCATTTAAACAATAAAAATTTAAGTGAGTTTATTGATTCAAATTTTGTTCTTGTACATTCCCTATTCACCATTGGAATAAAGTCTTTGAATTGCCACTCACGCAATTGATAGAGAACTATTCTACTGGAATGAAAAAGAAACTGGTTACTCCGACCAAAGCAATGGATAAATAATCTAGTTTGATCTCAAACACAATTTCGTTTGGAACTAGTATAAAAAATAGGGTTTAGTTTTTCATCGTAGAGGGTTTTTAGGGTTTGTTTTTGGTTGCTTTGTTTGTTGTTACAAAGATGAGACAAAAAGTATCACAAAAGCGAGTTTTTAGGCCTGTTTCAGGGCGTTTTGTGGCGTGTTTCGAGCAATTACGTCTATTAGCTGTTGCACTGAAAACTGGGGTGTATATGCCTGTTTTCAGTGGCTTACAAAGAAAGGTTTTTTTGAATTACGGGGGTAGTTGTTTTATATTTTGTAAAAATATTTATATTGTTACTTTTAGAAAATAATACATAGTTAATCTATTCCTTTTATAAGGAAAAAAACACATTGTGTTTAGCGAATAGTTGTGGTGCATTTAAAAAGACAATGAAACTTACATTAATCATAATATTGACAGCCTTGTTTTTCAGTTGCAATTCAGGTCAAAAAAATGACGTAGAACAGAAACCTGAAAAGACAAAAGTTGAAGTTCAAAATCCGAAGAAAAAGGAATTTTCGACTGAAAACACGACAGAAAAACAAACAGACATATTTTGCGATACTACCAAATTTCCAGACTATCAGGAAAACTTGGAAGAAATACATAAAGAACTATCCAATACCAAATTCCAAGATATTAAGGCAAAGGAATTTATTGACAATGCTTGTTCCAAAGACAGCCTTTTTTGTGGAGATATTAACAGAAAGATTTCAAAGTCTTACAAGTTTGATGATGAATGGTCATTGACTTTGGTTGGCTATGTTTTGCACCAAATAACAGGAATGGAAGAAAATTCAGCAAGCTTTTTCGTGTTAACAATCAATAGAAAAGAACAAGTTTGGTTTTCGGACATTCTTTCAGACTTAATGGGTGAAATAGAAGTCAGCTTGAAAGGATTTGAAGATAAAGACAAACAAGTAAGAGTTTGGGGGGAAATCTATCCCTATTTTGAACCTGATTATGGAAAATTTGAATTGACAATAAAAAACGGGACAGGATTTTATGAATATGAATGTCATGCTGAACATTGAAAAATAAAAAACGACACCACAACAAGGTGTATAGTGCATATCCTACGGGATACGCACCATACACAGACCATTGTATTCAACCAATTTTCGACGTTTTTTGGCTTCCAACTAATCGACAAAAGAACTAATTACCTTCTTTTATTATTTTCTTACTGATAATAGTTCCTTCATTGCCTATTAACTTCAAAAAATAAATCCCATCCAACAAATCATTTAGTGAAACAGAAATTAGCTCAAAATTCTGTTCAAAATTATCATTCATCAATAAAATTCGACCAGTAATATCGCAGACTTCAAGATGTTTAAGCTCAAACGATTCAGAGAGATCCTCAATTAAAATCTCACTAGAAGTAGGATTAGGATAAACCTTAATTTCTTTTTCAATTACCTTGGTAACAGCTGTTCCTACACTTGGATTAAAAACATATGTAATCCCTGCATTGGGCGAGCCATCTATAAAAGTATAATTGGGGACGCACGAATTATAAAACGAATACGATGGTAAATTCGCGGATCCTTGAAGACCAAGCATATCATTACAAGTATCATATAAAAACTTAACACTCAAAGTCTGAGTTCCTGGCGATTGACCAAAGGACTCTCTGTTGAATTGATTTGGACCAAAGCGAATTTCGATATGATTGTCGCTTTCAAATAGCCAAATTTGATAGTCTATGAAGTCAGCTGGATTGGGATTGGGAACAGTTTGAGGAAATCCTGCATTTTTCCATTCAATTTTTAAAATTTGATTTCCTGCTGTCCCAGAAATCTCATACCCAATTGGAGACTGTGAAGAGGATGTCCCCTTATCTGTAAGAAAATAGCCTCCAAAAGGAGAATGAACAACAAATAACTGCTTATTTCCTAAACCTGGAAAATGCAGACCACCTCCAGCGTAGACATTAAGAGCTGTAAAGTTCTGCCCATAAATATCAAAATCAAAGTTGAAAAAAATTTGATATGTTGTTGCATCTGTCCACATTGCTCCCTGATTTAGAGAAATAGGATTACTTAAATCCTGATAAGTATTCATTGTTGTTGTTACTGTGTATTGTGCTATAGTAGTGTAGCTAATTAAAAGGCATAATAATGCCAAGATGTGAGTTTTCATCGTTTTGAAGAATTTAGTAAATTACAACTCGTGGGGAACAAGTTAGTCTTACACAATAATAGTTCATATTTAGTGCATTAGCAAGTCCAACAGAATAAAAATAAAAAAGGCAGAAATACAACAATGCGTATATTACACAGCGCATATCATGCGGCACATGATATACGCCAGCGTTAAATAACTAAATACAGAAGTAAAATTACTTCTTATCAAATCCAAACAACCGAACCCCAACATTAACAGAATGCACATTCTGCAACAAATCATAATCATAACCAACCGCCCAACCCTTTGCACTCACAAACTGCAAACCAAGCCGAATACTAGAAAATTGATTCACATTGCCACCAACGCCACCCGTTAGCAGCAATGTACTAACGGGCGTTGGAACAGGCTTTAAAACCTCTATTTTCTTAGTGATAAGTTACGGTACTTTCAATTTGTAATCCAAGGCATTACTTAAAAGGTTTCCTTTTACCGTAGATTCATAGTATAGCGTCAAATTCTCGTCCTCTATACTATCCCTGTATAAGTTCGCCTTTTCGTGCTTAGAAGTATCAATTTTAGCGGTTGGAACGCTGCGCCCTGTACTGTCTACATAAACAATAATAGGCTTTGGGGTGGGCTGCCTTGGCATTTGTATAATAATGGGCGGTGGTGGTGTCGTGTCAATGGATATAATTCTTTCTTGAGGTGGTGCTGTTGGCTCTGTTGAAAAGCGAACGTTTATTATATCCGAGAGCAAATAAAAGGTACTAAGCGCAAGGTTTGCAATAAGCAAAATATACAGCAATCTATTTTTGTTTTGACTCGTCATGGTTAAGAATGGTATTTAATAAAGTTTTCGATAATATCCACCACATAAGCGGCAGCTCTGTCTCTTCCCTCACTCGATAGCAAGTACTTTTTACATTCCTCGTAATTGTCCATAAAGAACAGCTCCAAGATAATAGCAGGGTTATCTGTCTTGGCAAGTATATCCCAATTCTTGCGCTTAATCCCTCGAAATTTACTTTCGGGAAAATGCTTTTTAAACAAAGCTTCTGTCCATCTTGCCAAAGCTTTGCTTTTAGAACTGGGTTGTCTAGCGATCCAAGTCTCGCAACCGTGACCACCGCCTGCATTAGAATGCAAGTCAATTAAAAAAGTCCTCTTTTGGCTTTTTTTGTACAAATAATCTGCCCTTGAAATTCGGGTACCCATTCTAATATCTTGCTGTTCGGGTACGAGATCATAAAAAAGAATGCCCTTTCCGGTGAGCTGCTCCATTACACGAGCTTTGATCGCTCGGTTGTATTCCCCCCCGTAGATGGTCGTACCATCCTTAAAAGTGTAGTGTTTGCCCTTGGTTTGGTACACGCCGCCAATCATGCCGCCGTGTTCATTACCAAGGACTCCAATTAGTTGATTCATGGTCTTTAGGAGTTGTTTAAATCGGTTTTGTGTTCGGCTTGAACTTTTAATGCAAATAGGCTTCTAAAAATTTCCATTCTTCGTGGTATTTTCGAACCGTTCTTGGTTTTACGCCTAAGAGAACCGCTGCTTCCTCTGTCGTAATTTTTACCTTTTTTAAAATCGCTACCCTTCGAGCGATCCGCTCATAGGTCTCTTTTGCCTTTCTGTACTGCTCTATTTGCTGTTCTAATTGAATTTTGAGTTCCTCGACCTCCATCGGTCCTCCTTTTTTAATTACTCCCTGTCTGCTATCAAAAGCACACGGAGTACTATTTTTAATACATTAATTGCTTATATTCTCGAGCCGATAAGGCATCGTAACCTAGTTCGTGTTTTTGAACCAATTCTTTTAAATCTCGCCCCAAGATCACCGCCAGTTTTGGAATCGTGTCGTAGGTTAACAAAGTAGGCTTGCGCAAGCGCATTGTCGTCATTCTTGTACTCAAGCCCAATTGTTCGGGCAAGCTCTTAAAATCCGCTGCCGATAGGGTGTTGAAGACAAAGTCATAAAAAGTGTCTGGACGCTCGTTTGTGGTCGCTTTTTTCATTGGTTTACTCAATTTTTTTTATCTGTTTGTTTGGTAATAGACAAAGCTCCGCCGAACCGCCGATTCATTGCAGTTGCTTTACTTTATCCGATCTAATTGGTTTTTGCTCTAGTGAAGAGAATCGAACTCTTTTAGCAGTTGCCACTGCCCTTTTTCCTTGAAACACTAGACGTACACAGTAACAAAACCCTTTGTTTTGCTGTCGTTTAGAAAAATTGGACGCTAGAAGTTTCCTTCTAATTGCCGACGACCATCCCCATAGTGCCAACAATTCTTTGCAGCGCGTCCAACCATTCAACCTCCTTTGACTGAATTTTTTCCCCTTTTTTTTCGCCTTTTTTTAACATTTTGTCTACATTGGTCTACATACGTCTACATGACTGTTAATAAAATGTTAAGACTTTCTTAAAGTGTTTACAGCACTTTCTTACTTTTTTATCCTTAGTTTTTGGCGTGTTTGAATACAATTTTGTTTTTACTCAAAGTGACTTTATTTGTATACTTAATTACTTTAGTTAAACAAAACTATGATTTTGACCTTAAAAAGTCAAATAAAATTTTAACTATTTTAAATTTTTATTTAATAATTATATTAACATAATACATTAATGCCTGTTAATGAACGATTTAAAGAATTAATAAAAGTCTTAAGCTTTACGCCTAACTCATTATCTAAAGAATTAAATGTAACTCAACCTACAATTAAGAAATTGGAGAAAGGAGAAACCTTGCCTAATGCTAAAGTATTAATTCCCCTATTAGAGAGGTACAATGTAAATATCAATTGGTTATTAGGAGGACAAGGTAAAATGTTTCTTGATGGTGAGGAATCAAGCATTGATAAAACAGATTCTTCAAATAGTAGAAACTCAACTTGTACAGATGTAAAGCTGTTGAATGATAAAATTGCTCTACTGGAGCAGTCTATAAAGGACAAAGAAAAACTTATTTCTATGCTTGAGAAAAATCAGAAATAGGAAAGCGAGGGTTCGCTTTTTTTTGCCTTTATGTATGTGTAAAAATTTTATAGAATATTATCTATTTTTTAATAAAGTGCCTAAAACTGTATAGATAGATTGTGTATATAGATCGCTATATGTGCTTGTATATGCAATTGTGTATATGTGGTAGTTAGGCAAAATAAAATCAAAAGAGATGAAATATATTTTAAAATTTATTCTAGTAGCTTTTTTATCAATAAATGCTTCAGCACAACAAAACTTTGACATAAAAATTATTCGTCAATCTGTTTCAAACAATTTAGTAAAAGGGAAGCTATATGTTAATGGAAAATACCTTGGCACTACTTATGAGAATGATGCTTTAAAAATAAATGAAGGAAAGTATTCGGGATATTTAAGATATATCTCTCAAAATGGTCATGTTCAAGGACCGCTTGGAAACATCTCTAATAAAGGAGATTTTTTACTTGAAGTTGGTAATGTCAAGTGGAGTGATGGAAAAGCTCGATCTAACATTTTATTTCATGGAGGTAACAAGCCCCATCATTCGAAGGGGTGCATAATGCTAGGGGGAGTTCCAAGAGATTCAGAGGGTAATAGGTATCTTCCAAAAGACCATACCTTATCAAAATTGAGAAAAGAGTTTTATGGCACTGACACTCCAAATAGTAGTCCAAATAAAAAAATAACTATTGAAATTGTTGATGTTTTTCTATTTGGAGGCAAATGGTCGGTTAAAGATGATGGTGATATTATTCAACTCGTAATTTCTAAATCAGGTTCAACAGTAAGCATAAAGTACAATTGGATTTGGGATGATGGAGAAATTGACAGATATGTAGCAACAAACGTGAAGCTTGTTAACTCCAACAAAATTACATTCAAATTAAATGGAGATGGTGATAATTATAACTGCGAATTACAATTATCATCAGACAAAAAGTCTATTAAATGGAAAATGACTGATGTTTCTGATGGTTATAGTGATTCAACAACATTAAGGAAAAACTGACTTTGCCTAACACTGTATAACAAATCATAGCACCCTTCGGGATGCTACGCTTGTTATACTTACCGTTATGTGCAATACAGCCCTCTCAAAACCCCTTTTTAGAATAACTATTAGCTTGTTTATTCCTTCTCTAAGAGATTTTATACAAAAAAAATTATATATTAGTATAAATAATAGTAAAATCATGCTAAAAGATCTAAATAGAAACTCCATTATTGACCAATATTTTGCACAAGATATTTCAAATCAAAATTTTCAGAAAGCACTATTTAACAGAGTTTCTGCAATAGGAAAGAAATTTACTAATGTAGATTTCCGCTTTTGCATTTTTGAAAATTGTTATTTCAGAAACTGCGCATTTGACTCATGTTTATTTGAAGGTAGTAAATTTAATAACTCCAGTCTTGCAGGCTCCTCTTTCTCTGGTTGCAAATTTGATTACAGCACTTTTAATAAAACATTTGTAGATGACGACATACTTTTAAACAGTTGTCCAGGATTTGAAAATTTAAAGCTAAAGTTTGCTCGCACCCTAAGAACAAACTACCAATCATTAGGAATTAATGAATCTGCGAATAAAGCGATTAAGGTAGAATTAACTGCTACAAAAACTCATTTATATAAATCTTGGAATTCAAATGAGTCTTACTATAGAAAAAAATATTCTGGTTTTAACAGAGTAAAAGCTTTCTTCAAATGGGTCTCTTTTAAAATTCAAGAATTTATATGGGGAAATGGAGAAAGTGTATCTAGATTACTAAGAACTGTCTTAATTCTTGGTATTTTAATGGTTCTATATGATGTTTTTAAATTTCGCGATACAGATCAAATTGATTCATATTGGAGTTCATTAAACCAAATGCCCGAAATATTTTTCAGTATTGAACGACCTTCTCATTACTCAAAATCATATCTAAGTTTGATATACTTCATTAGATTATTCATCTTTAGCCTATTTATGGCTATAATAATTAAACGCTTCAACAAAAGATAGTATGTATATTTATGCTTTTGGTTCTGTCTGTAGAGGAGAAATTGACCCATCCTCAGATATAGACCTATTAGTTGTGATCAACAAAACTGAACAAAACCCATATAGACAGTTCAATATGGAACAATATTCAGTTTATAGTTTTGAAAGATTAAATAAAATTTGGATAGAAGGAAATCCATTCGCATGGCATTTATACACTGAAGCTAAATTTTTATTTTCAGACAATGGTGAAAATCTATTGGAAAATATTCCTCCTCCTTCCCCTTATACAAATGAAGAGAGAGATTGTAAGAAGTTCTACAATCTTTTTCTAGAATCAATGGATTCATTAAAGGAAAATCCTAATTCTCAAATTTTTGACTTATCAATGATTTTTCTAGCCATTAGAAATTTTGCTTCGTGTTACTCATTGGGTGTCTTAAAGCAATATAACTTTTCAAGATTTTCAGCATTAAAGTTAGGAGAAGATTCGCTAAATATTCCTCCCTTAATATTTTCCATTCTTGAAAGAGCAAGAATACTAACAACGAGAGGTATAGGAGAAAAAATAAACACCTCTGAAATCTCTAAAGTAATTAGTCAGGAAATATCACTGAAAAATTGGTTTAGTTCATTAAATAAAAAAATACAATATGTTTGAATTCAATAACAGAATATCTGCTCAACGAGAAATAATTCAACTAATTAATGGTACAACGCAACTAAAGACATCAATATTTGGTCTATCCAGTAAAGCAATACAAAGATGGACTATAGAAAATCAGTTAGATTCATCATCTGAATTAGTAAAAATAATTACGGAGATTTCTGGTAAACTATTTTTCCTAGCCAATAAGAGTCAAGAACAAATTTCCGAATCATATAAAAATCTAAGCGTAGAAATTTCAAGTTTTGTTACTAAACTAAAAGAAGAGCTAAAAAAGTATTCGGAAAAACAATAATTACAGCACATAACAAAGCGCATATGGCTATCCTAGGAAAAAGGCGCAGCGTATGTCTAACACCGCAAAATCACAGATTTTGCTCTAGGGATTAGCCATATTTCGGTTCGCATAACTTGTGGCACTGCATATATTAAGACGTTGGCTGCAACTTCGCTCCCTAAAGATTTTGAGGTAAGCAACACAGAAAAGTGAAATAAATCAATTATCTTGACATGAAATTAGACACTAGTAAAATGAAATTTGAATTTGTTATTATCTGCGTTGATACAACCTCTAATGTTAAAGTAAAAAATGAAACTAACTTTTTACACCTATTACTATCAAATGGAGAACTATGGGATGATGCTGAATTAAAAAATAAAAAAATTCAAGAAAAAAACAATTCGCTTATCTGCCAAATAAAAAAGAAATCTTCTACCTCTGATAATTCAATACCCAACCAAATATCCTATTTAGTTTTTTTGAAGGGTAAATATGAAAAAGTAGCAGCAATTAGAATAAAACTGCTTGAATTTATTTCAGCCCAAAATTTTGACCATACATATGTTATAAAAGATGAAATATCAAAAAATATAGCATGTACATTATATCCTTTAATAAACGAATTAGAAACTTTACTTCGAGGGTATCTAATGAAATTTTTCATCACTAAGCTTGGACCTAAATGGTGGGATATTACTGCCGATAGCGAAATGAAACAAAAAGCTAGATTACGAAAAAAAAATGAACAAGTTTTTTCAAATTATATAGATAACAAAGTATATCTAATTGATTTCGGTGAACTTGGAAAAATGATATATGCCTTATCTTCTGGCTATATAAATAAGAATGATATTATTGATAAACTCATGAATATTGAAGAAAGTATTGACGCAATAAAAGAGCTAAAACAAGAATTACAAAGTAATTATACTAAATATTTTAAAGAAACATTTAAAGACAAACAGTTTCAAAAAAAATGGGAAGATATTGAAAAGCTTCGACACAAAGTAGCTCATAACAACTTATTTACAGAAAAAGACTTAGAAAAAGGTGTCAATGACTGTAATGAGTTAAAGCAAATAATTGAAGAAGCAGATAAAACTATGGATGAGATAGAATTCTCAGAAGAAGAAATAGAAAAAATCACAAAAGATTCTCTTGAAAATATTAATAAACTATATGGTGACTTTCTTTTCTATTGGAAAAGCTTAGTAGTTGAATTAATGCGAATATCCAATAATCACGCTCTAAGTGTTAAACCTCAATCTATACCTGTTCACCGTTTATTGAGAGTAATTCATCAAAAGAAACTATTTTCTAATAGATTATTCGATCAATTAATATTTTTAATGAATTATAGAAACATGATAGTTCACAATCCATCAACGGATTTATTTATGTTAGAAAAAGACTTACCAGAAGCCATTGAATTAATGCTAAAAGTTATTGAGGATCTAAAAAAAATAAAATAACTGTAGCCAACACGGCTATATATAGCCATCCTGCGTCTAAAGTCTAGGACTTTTGTGAGACTGCCGCAAAATCCCAGATTTTGCTTTGGGAAAAGGCTATATTTCGTAGCACATATCTTGCGGCACGTTATATATATGTAGCAACATTACAAAAAAAAAACATGAGTCATCCCGAATTTTCTAAAGCACATTGACAAAATAAAAATGTTAAGATAAAATGGATGGCTTTTCTAAGTCTGT
>NZ_JHBV01000009.1 GCF_000724545.1 Aureispira sp. CCB-QB1
CTCCTTGTGCATCTACTTCTATGCTACCATCACAACTTCCATAACAAGATGGATTTAATTGGTTGATAATGGCGGCAGTTAATGTTGTCGCTGGTTCAAAGACATCTCCATTACCTGTAATGGTGCAACCTGTAAAATCCGTAACGGTAACGGTGTAATTACCAGCAGCTAGATTATTAGCGGTGGCGGTAGTTTGACTGTTGGCAGCAGGATTCCATTGATAAGTATAAGGGCTATTTCCCCCCACTACTGCCACCGTTAAGCTTCCGTCATTACCACCAAGACAAGCCACAGAATCAGACGTGAAACTTAATGTGAGTTGAGTAGGTTGATTCACGGTACCCGTACCGATTAAAGTACAACCATTATCATCCGTAATTGTAACTCCATAAACGCCCGCAAGTAAGCCTGTAGCAGTAGCCGAAGTTTGTCCGTTGCTCCAAGCGTAAGAGTAGGGTTGTGTTCCTCCTGTAGCACTAACGGTCAATTGACCATCGTTACCACCAAAACAACGAACGTCAGTCACAGCAAAACTCATGTTGGTTAACAAGGCTGGCTCGTTTACTTGGATACAAGTATCTACTGTACAGCCATTACCATCAGTAGCTGTTACACAATGTAGACCAGCTGATAGACCTGTTGCCGTAGCAGTAGTTTGTGTGTTACTATTCCAAACATAGCTAAAGCCTCCTACACCTCCACTTACATTGATCGTGGCACTTCCGTCTATACCACCATTACAAGACACATCGGTACGAGCGGTTGTAAAGTTTAATGGAGATGGCTGTGTAATGGTATAGTTTTCTGTAATCGAACAACCATTGGCATCTGATATAGTTACGGTATAAGAACCAATTGCTTGCCCAGGACTTGTTGCGGAAGCTGTTGCTCCAAAGCCCCAATTATAAGTATAAGCAGGAACACCAGGAGTTCCTCCAGCTACAACAGCTGTGGCTGTTCCATCATTACCACCAAAACAGCTTACTTGTGCAGTAGTTATGGATGCTGTTAATTGGCTTGGTTCAGTTACTATAACACTAACTGTATCGTTACATCCATTTAAGTCACTTACCGTCACTAAGTAGGTTCCTGCATTTAATCCAGTTACTGTAGCTGTTGTTTGATTCATTGCATTATTGTCCCAGACGAATGTATATGAGCCAATTCCTCCAGTACCAATAGCTGTAGCGGTTCCATCAGATGAACCATTACAAGATGTTGGAGTACTAGTTGCTGAAGCAGAAACCGCATTGGGTTCGGTGATAGTCACAACAGAGCTTGCTGTACAACCGTTTGCATCTGTTGCAATGACAGAATAGACTCCATCACAAATATTAGTAGCGACAGCTGTTGTTTGATTGCCTGCTGCTGCTCCCCAAGTATAGTTTATGGAACCTGTACCTCCTATCGCATTTGCAGTCAATTCTCCATCACAAACGCCATGACAACTAATTGAAACGCCGTTGTAATTAGATGTTACACTACTGGTTAAAGTAATTGCAGAAGGTTCGCTGATTGTTACAGAAGCTGTTGTAGCACAACTATTAGCGTCTGTTACTGTAACTGTATAAGTTCCTGCAGTTAAGTTAGAAGCTGTTGCAGTTGTTTGTCCATTAGCATCAGACCAAAGATAGCTGTAAGCAATTGTACCGCCTGTTGCAGAGACTGTCGCTGCACCATTATTACCACCATTACAAGTAATACTTGTTGAACTACTAATGGTAGCAGTGAGAGGGGCAGGTTCAGTAATTGTTACACTAGCAGAGTCGCTACAGCCATTAGCATCGGTTGCCGTAACAGTATGTGTTCCTGCGGTTAGACCGGTTGCTGTTGCTGTTGTTTGTCCTCCAATACTCCATGAGTAGCCAATTGTTCCAATGCCTCCTGTGCCTAAGGCAGTAGCATCTCCATTGTTTAGACCATTACAACTAACATTAGTTTGCGCTGTGATGGATACAGAGACAGGCGTAGGTTCTATAATGGATACACTAATAGTGTCGTTACATCCATTCATGTCAGAAACCGTAACGGTATAAGTTCCTGCGGTTAGACCAGTAGCTGTTGCCGTTGTTTGATTACTAGGATCTGACCAGTTGAAACTATAAGTCCCTACACCACCTGCACCCGCAGCGGTAGCGGTACCATCATTCCCAGCATTACAGGTAATGGTTGTAGAGTTAGCAATAGAAGCGGTAACGGCAGAAGGTTCAGTAATAATTACATTGGTAGAGTCACTACAGCCATTGGCATCCGTTGCGGTAACGCTATATGTTCCAGCAGATAGGTTAGAGGCTGTTGCCGTTGTTTGATTGTTGGCATTGGCATCCCAAACATAAGAGAAAGAGCCAGTACCACCTGTAGCTAAAGCAGTTGCTGCACCATTTGATTCCCCATTACATAAAACATTGACTTGTGTTGGAATGGTAACAGTAATAGCAGCAGGTTCTGTAATTGATATATTTGTAATAGAATCTTGGCAACCATTATTATCTGTAATGGTAACACTATATGTTCCTGCTGTTAGGTTGCTCGCAGTAGCCGTTGTTTGTGTATTGTTCCAAGTAAAGTTGTATGAAGGTGTGCCTCCTGAAGCGGAAACGGTAGCACTACCGTCATTTCCATTATTACAAGAAACATTATTAGTATTGTCCAAATTAGGTACAATGGCAGTCGGCTCTGTCAAGGTCACACAAACAATTTCTGAACAACCTAGAGAATCCGTAATGTTAACACAATGTTGTCCAGCAGCTAGGTTAACTGAGGAAGTATCGTTAGAACCATTGGTCCAAGTGTAGGTATATCCTGTTCCATTAGCTTGATTGATGGTAAAAGGTGTACCTCCTGAAGCCGTGATGTGAATACCAGCATTGTTGCCACCAAAACAGCTTACCGTACTATCTATGGTGATTGTGCCAGATACTGCTGCGGTGGGTTCTGTGATCGTGACTGTAGCTACTGCTGCACAATTAAATGAATCGGTCACTGTAACACTATAGAAGCCATCTGGTAAATTAACGGCTTGTGCTGTTGTTTGTCCATCTGACCAAATAAAGTTATAGGTACCACCAGCGCCTCCACTTCCTGAAACAGTAGCATCACCTGTACTGGTGTTGAAACAAGTTACATTGTTAGAATCAACCATTGTCGCTGTAACGGCTGTTGGTTCTGTGATGGTAACCGTAGCCACGGCCGTACAAAGGTTCGCATCGGTTGCTGTTACGCTATAGGTATTGGCTGCTAAATTGGTTGCATTTGCTGTCGTTTGATTTCCTGTATTAGCATCCCATAAGTAATTAAATGCCCCTGTACCTCCTGTTGCATTGGCTAAAGCAGACCCGTTGGAAGCGCCATTACATGCAAGATTGGTAGGAGTAACAGTTAAAGTAATAGCAGGAGGTTCTGTAATTGATATGTTGGTAATAGAATCTTGACAACCATTATTATCTGTGATAGTAACACTGTATGTTCCAGCTGTAAGGTTATTAGCAGCAGCAGTTGTTTGTGTGTTGCTCCAAACGAAGTTATATGCAGGCGTACCTCCTGAAGCAGAAACCGTAGCACTACCATCATTTCCGCCATTACAAGAAACATTATTAGTATTGTCCAAATTAGTCACAATGGCAGTTGGTTCTGTCAAGGTCACACAAACAATTTCTGAACAACCTAGAGAGTCCGTAATGGTAACACAATGTTGCCCAGCAGCTAGGTTAACGGAGGAAGTATCGTTAGAACCATTGGTCCAAGTGTAGGTATATCCTGTTCCATTAGCTTGGTTAATGGTAGAAGGTGTACCTCCTGAAGCTGTGATGTGAATACCAGCATTGTTGCCACTAAAACAGCTTACCGTACTATCTATGGTGATTGTACCAGATACCGCCGTGGCAGGTTCTGTGATGGTGACTGTAGCTACTGCTGTACAGTTATTGGCATCTGTTATTGTGACGGTGTATGTTGCTGGTGTTAGCCCTGTAATTTGATTGGTAGTAGCATTTGTAGACCATAAAATACTATAAGGGCTAGTGCCCCCGCTAGGTGTAACAGTGGCATCGCCATCCGATCCGCCCAAACAACTTACGTTGGTTGAATCTGTCATTGTTGCCGCTAAAGGACTAGCTGGTTGATTAACAGTTGTACTATCAATTAGGGTACAACCACTAGCATCAGTAGCTGTAACAATGTAGTTACCTGGTGTTAGTCCTGTAATAGTTGGTGTTGTTTGAGCACCAGCACTCCAGACAAAACCAATTGGTGCATTGCCACCAGTGCTACTAACTGTAGCCGTTCCATTGGCATCCCCAAAACAGTCAATATCTGTACTATCTACTGCAATAGAAAATGTTGGCGGAGCAGCAATATTAACTCCCCCTGTAATGGTACACGTTCCTGTTGCGTCTGTCACAGTAACAGTATAGTTACCTGCGGTCACTCCTGTAACAGCATCTTGGTTGGTAGGGAAGGTAGCAGAGTTACCGCCTGACCAGTTGTACACATAGGGTTGAGCACCCACATTAGCATTGACAGTAATTCCTGTTGTGTCATTAGGGCATAGTAGCGTACCATTGGCAACAGGATTCATGGTAGGTGTAATGCTGCTTAAAACAAAGCTTGCTGTTGCAGTACAACCATTGGCATCTGTTGCTGTAACGGTATAATTACCTGCTCCTAAGTTATTAATTAGAGGGGTTGTTTCGTTGTTATTCCATAAGTAAGTAACAAATGGTGTTCCTCCAGTTGCTTCTATTTCGATACTTCCAGAGTTGATACAAGCTGGGTTGGTTGAGTCTACAAAATTAATAGCCAGCGCAGGTTGTTGTGTAATATCAAAATTCACACTTGAAGTACAACCCAACCCATCTGTTACGGTTACACTATAGTTAGCGCCAGGTAATCCTGTTCTTGTTGGAGGACCAACTCCAATATCAGACCATGTATATGTCAAAGGAGGAGTTCCTCCATTGGTATTAACCGTAACACTACCATTGGTGTTGCCACAAGTAGCGGGGCTAGTTGTTTGTACAAATACATTAGGAGCACCAATTCCAGGGAAAAGAGAAACGCTATCAATATTAGAACAGCCTGTAACCGTTTCTGTGACCGTTACATAGTAAGCACCAACTGACAAACCTGAGTTGGTTGAGGTTACCGCTGCATTGGTATTAAAGGAATTAGACCAGTTGAAATTGTATAGCCCTGTTGGATTTGTAATTGTTGCTGTTGCAGAACCATTGCCATTGCAAGTCGGATCTACAGTTGTAAAGCTAACCGAAGGAGTTGGATTAACTGTAATTGTAAAGTTGATAACGACAGGACAAGCAACAATAGGTGTACTAGGTGTCGGCGTTACAGAGTAAACAGTAGCTGTATAGGTCGTTGTTGTTGAAGGGTTGACTATAACTGCAGATGGTGTCATAGAGATCATATCTGTAGTCGGTGTCCAAACAACTGAATCGGTTGCTGTTAGCCCTGTGAGTGTTAGCGTAGTCGTATCTCCATCACAAATGCTTACATCGCCAGAACCCGTCACACTTGGGCGAGGAGTAACATATAAGTAAACCGTATCTTCAGGCGATAAACCACAACAATCTGTAATAATCGACAACGTTATAGGATAGAATCCAGGTGTGTTAAATTGGCTATTAACTATCTGGATGCTTCCTGGATTTGGAATAGCACCATTAAAATTCCAAGCATAATCATCTGCAAAGAATTGGCTTTCGAAATTGGTGAAATCCCCTTCACAAACGGTGAATGTATCAGGTCCAACAACAGTAGCATTACTTAGGATATTGGGAACGATAGTATTCTCGAATGAAATATTATGAAACCCAGCGTAAGTGTTAGAGCCTAATCCTACTGTATAACGATCTATGGTTGAATAGATTGTTGTTGCAGGATTGGTGCCACTTGTTGCAGGGGTAGCAAAATTTGTAGTAGCGTCAAAGTCCCAAGTAGCTCCTGTTGTTGCCATATCTTGAAATTGTACATTGACATCGGTACAATTGATATTAGAAACTTGAATGACTGGTTGAGCAGCTAAGTTAAAAGTGATGTCTGTTGATACTGGAGCAGAGCCACCAGACTGGAAAATAGTATTATTTTCGCCAGGTTGGCCACTACCACCTTGTCCACCGTCTCCGCCGTCTCCGCCATCTCCGCCGTCTCCACCACAACCAACTTCACCACCATGGTAAGTACTACCCAAACCTCGATTACCACCATTACCACCATTACCACCAGCACCACCAGCACCACCGGCACCAGCAGCACCAGCGTTTAAGTTTGATTGTGTGAAATTGCCATTAGTACCATTTAGGAACAGGTAAATAGAGTAAGATGAACCTCCACCGAATCCACCGAATCCACCAGTACCGGCTTGACCGCCGCCACCGCCGCCACCGCCGCCGGATCCTTTTCCATCAACACAGAAGAAGCCACCTTCACCAGCACCACCGCCACCACCGCCGCCGCCAGCGCCACCAGTACCATTCGTTCCAGTGCCACCTTGACCACCTGGAACCCAAAAACCTCCAACGTGGGCACCTGCCGAGCCAGGTGTACCAACGGTACCATTTGTACCATCTGCACCATTTTGAGCATCTCGTCCAGATTCGTTAGAGCCACAGTTTACACTACTGTTACAACCACTTTCTTGACCCCCTGTACCAGGAGCTCCCAAAGCACCACCACCATTACCACCAATAGCCCCATCTCTATCTTCTCCACCACCAGAACCTCCTCCGGCACCACCGCCACCGTTGATTCCAGTAGGTGCAGCACCATTTTGTCCTGCATTAGCACCTCTTGTACAACAAGCACCGCCATTACCAAATGCAGTACCGCCACCACCGGCACCACCACGACCACCACCGCCATTGCGGTTATCATCATCATTATCACCGTTTTGACCATTAATACCATTGGCGCCATTGACACCATCTGTACCAGCATTTCCTGTTCTACCAGCTGCTGCATTGCCAGGTTGAATTTGGCATCGAACAATATCATAGTTGGAACAGGATGTCATGTGCATACCGTATGTAGACATTCCTGGTTGGTTGGCATTATCTGTTCTAATCGTTAAATCTTGGAAACGGAAACCTGTTGCACCATTTCCATAAAAGGCTACCAGACGTTGTGCGTTAACGACACCTTCTGGATTAGCTGTTGTTCTGTTGATAATTGTAGCACCAGGGGTACTTGTTTTTGTCCAAGCATTTCCTTGGTCAAATCCACCCTCTAAAGTAACAAAGCTTCCTATGGTAAGTGGATTATTAATATTATAAGTTCCTGTTGCTATTTTTATAACAGCATTATTACAAGCCGCACGACTCAAGGCTTCTGCTAAGGTCGTAGGACTTGCTTGGGTTCCTGGATTAGCGGCCGCACCAGTTGTAGAAACATATATGTTAACACAGCTAGGCAGTGCAGGGGGAGTCCCAACGACCAAGAATGCTGTATCTGTAGTAATACAACCCGTACCTGGATTGGTAACTTCAAGAACATAAGGGTAAGTTCCTGCAGCAGTAGGCACAGAAACAGGGATAGAAGAAGAAGTGCCAGTAACAGTTCCTGCCCCTAAAGGAGCCGAACTAGGGTCGAACCACTGAAAATTCATGCCTGTTTGATCGGTTGTTCCTGTTAAGACAAAGTTTGCCCCTCCACATACTTCTGCTGTAGTAGGAAATACAGAAGCTGTAGGATCATCTGCAACCATTACGCTCACAGCATCCATAGATACACAGCCATCGGTATAGGTTAAGGCAACCGTATAGCTAGTAGTAGCAGAAGGATGAGCACCTGTTGATGCTGTACTAGGGCTTGTCAAGTCAGCTGTAGGTGTCCACGAAAAGGAACTAATCATTCCGCCTGGAGCTGTTGTGGTTGCTGTTAAAGTTGCTGTATCTCCTTCACATATCTGGACATCAGGTCCTGCATTGACAGGAGGGTTGGGGTTAGGCCCTACTACAATGGTAAAAGATTGGCTATTCTGCCCAACGATAGGACAGGCATCGTCTTCGGCTGTTATGACAAAAACATAGGTTCCTTGATCTCCGATGGAGGTGTTCCAACAGAAAGTTCCTGTTGTTGAAGCCCCTGAGCCCGTTTGTGTAAACGTAGCACCAGGTATGTTATTGCTGTATGTCATCGTGATATTTTGCCCTGCGTCTGTATCCGCAGCATTGATATCAAAACAAATTAAACCACCTTCACAGACTGTTGTATCAAAAACGGTGGGGCTGCCATTGATACCAGAAACATTGGGTATGGTATTACTACAGTTGGTTATATTGAATTGGATATCTCGAACCATTGTACTGATCAAAACACCATTTCTATATTCTTCTACAAGTACACACAAAACAGCTACTTGAGGTTGGTTCGCTGTAAATTGAATTTCTCCTGTTTGTGGGTCTAAAGTAATTGGAACGGTTAATGGGTTGGTTCCACTGAAACCACCTCCGTATGTAACAGAAGAACCAGCACCTTGTAAACAGTTGGTCATAGAGTAAACTAAAGAGTCTCCATCCGCATCTGATGCCAGTTGTTGGTAATTGACTGTTTGACCTACGCAAGCAAATAGTTGTGGGTTGTTGGCAAATGAAGGAGAGCTGTTGCAAGGGTTAAGCGTATTATCTAACGTTGTTTGTACGTAGATACTGTTGCTACCTGGACCACTTAGATTGGTGATCGCATTATTACGACAACAAGAAGTTGAGGAAAGCACCCAATCATTGCAGCCAGAAGGAAGCGTCAAAGTGCCTTGAAAAACATGTAGCTCTACTCCAATACTGCCACTTCCTCCACATGCGCTTGTCTGGGATGGACAAAGTGGGGTAATGTCTGTAACGGATTGAGATGTAAGAGTTAAACTGGAAGACACTCCACAAGAAGCAGAACTGTAGTTTACAATTTGAGTGTTTCCAACACTAACGCCATTACAATCTCTATAAACATTTAGTGTAACCAAATATTGGTTAGGACCTATACAGTCGTACTCTATGACAAAGCCTGTATAGTGTGTGGCGGAACTGAAGGTACTCATTCCGAGCCATAGTGCTCCAATCAACCATAAACGTTGAATGAAGAAGTGTAAATGAAATCGCATAGATTAAAATTTTGTCTTGACTAACAAATAATTTCTTTGATGTCTTTAAGAAGCTTAGATTCTTGGTGTGAAAATGTGTTTTTTTTAATTGATGGGTTGGGTAACTTGGAATTTAAATGATTTTCGGATTTATTAAATATATGTTCTTCGGTGATGTTTGTTATAAGTCGCATACGGAAGGGGGAGTATGATTTTTTATTTCACTTAATTTTAACGTTTTTAACTGGAGGGATATTATCAGTTAAAATAAGTTTTTTGGTTTTATAAAAATATCATTACAAGGCTATTAAGGTAACGATATTTAAGATAATAATTTGTAGCTTTTTTGGTTTTTTTTTCAATCAAGTAGTTAAATTTTATGATTTATATAACAATTAGATTTTTTTTAATAAGTATTTAGGGTGTTATTGGTTTGTTTATCAGTTGTTTGAGTGTGGTTAATTGGCTTTGCTGAATGACTAAATGGGCTGTTTTTTTTAGTTTAAAAAATTATTAAATTATTTTAATTGTACAATTAAAGTGACAGCAGACTTACGAAAGTACAATTTTTATGTAAAAATTTATAGAATATTCTAAACTCTTCTGTTTCTTTACTTTTGATATTAAAGTATTTTTATATGCCCCTCAATAAGAAACAAAATATGGAACGGATTCAAGAAGAGTTAATCAAAGAAGCTCGTAAGTTAGGTATCACCGTAAACCTGCTAAATGATTGTGCAACAGAAAACTTGCTGTTGATTAAAGGCAAAAAAGAAGTTGTATTTGGTAATTGTGCAACACCTCTAGATCAATTAAGTTATCAAGCCTATTTTGCAGCCAGTAATAAACAGTATTCGAAGTATTTATTTGAACGATTGAAGATATCGCACCCTAAAAGCCTAGTTTTTGGGGATGGGGTGACCGAAAAGAACCAAATTAAGGCATTTATGGAACAAGACAAAACGTATGTTTGTAAGCCTCTAAATGGTGCAGAGGGGGAAGGGGTTACTATGAATATTAAGACTGAAAAAGGGGTGATTGATGCTTGGAATTTGTGGAAACATAAGTACGCTCAATTTATGGTAGAAGAGCAAGTTGCTGGAAGTGATTTGAGACTCCAAGCTATTGGTGGAAAAATTGTGGCAGCTTGTGTCAGAAAGCCTGCAACCGTGACAGGAGATGGTCGGTTAACAATAGAAGAGTTAGTTGCCCTACGTCAAGCAGAAATCAAAGCTCAAAATCCACTAAATAAGCTTGAATTAGATGTGGCTTCTTTTGAACTGTTAAAAGCGCAGAACTTAAATCTGAAAACGATTCCTAAAGAGGGGCAAAAGGTGCAACTAAAATATGTTGCGAATATGGGGCAAGGAGCAACGTCTATTGATATAACAGATGAAATTCATCCTGCTTACAATGAATGGATTGCTCGTATTACCACTCATTTGAATCTAAGTATTTTTGCACTAGATGTATTGACGTTTGATCACACTCAAGCCCCTAGCCCAGAAACAGCTTGGGCATTGGAAATCAATGGGGAACCATATTGGTACCACCATACTTTTTCAGAAAGACGAACACATAATATGGCTAAGTTAATCTTAGAAGATGTATTCCACGGTCTGATTTAAGTGGCTTGATGGATTAAAATAGGTGGTGTTTTGCTTGTTTAACGGAATTGGTATCATGAAAAAAGGGCAACAATTACACGAATTGATACACTCTATGAGTAAGAGTGAAAAACGTTATTTTAAAGTGAATAGCAACAAGGAATGTTCTATTTACGAGCGGCTTTTTGATCTTATTTGTACTCAGTCTACCTACGATAGCGGTGCTTTGAGGCAGTGCCTAGAGCAAGAAAAGATAAAATCGCCATTAACGAGAATTCAGCACCATTTGTATCAACTAGTTTTGGCTTCTTTAGCTGCTTTTCAAAAAAATAAACACCCACGATATGCTGTACTGCACGCTATTCAACAATATATAATGTTGAGAGATAGAGGACTGCATCATCAAGGAAGGCAGTTGCTACAAAAAGCTTTAAAGATCGCTCAGCAATACAATTATTATGGCTTAATGTTGGAAATTTATGATTTGATGGAGGATTGGATTACGGAGGAAATGAATTACAATAAGGTTTTAGGGCATAAGCAGCAGCTTCAAGACTCCATGGTCAAGCATTTGGCGTATACAAGTCATATTGCCGATTTAAAAGAAAAAATATACGAATTGCGCTTGTTTTTTTTAGAACATAATTTTGCCCGAACAGCAGAACACAAAGCATTCTTGTTACAATATTTATCTCCTTGTGAAAGAGAATTAAAGAGGGAACAAAACCAACTGAAACGCCGATTGTTATTGACCATCTTAGTTTATGTGTACTATGGTTTGCAAGATTACAAATCGTTATTATTGACAGAAAAAAGACGTTTGGGGTTATTGGATAAAGATGCCTTTGGAGCACATATATCGCCCTTTTTAGTGTATGCCTATCATCGTAATTTGTTGTGGATTTTATTGCGTAATAAAAACTATGCTGCCCATCAATTATTGGTGCAAAAAATGCAAGAAAATGACTATTGGAAAGGACGATTTACTTCCAATTTTTATGCCGTTAAATTAGAAATAGCCGAGAAAGTAACGCAATTATATGCTCGTGTAGAACAGGGACATTATAGACCTGCTTATCATCAAATAGATCAACTATGGTCTTTTTATCATCAGACAGAGAAACACTGGGATACCAATTTGTTGGTACATGCTTTAATTGTATTTATGAACACGACGTTTTGTTTGGGGAAATACAACGAGACTATTGATTGGTTGCAGTGGCTAGAACGAGAAATTCCACCCTCAGATTTATTACCCTATCGGAATATGGGAAAAATTGCTCATTTGTTAATTCATGATGGTTTAGGTGCTTCTCAATACATTCGAAATGTCTTAGAATCAACTCGCATTCGTTTATACAGAAAGCATGCATTTTTTGAGGTAGCCAGTTTGTTTTTAAAATTTTTTAAGAAAAAAATTAATCGTTCTGTTGTTGTAGAAGAAGCATTATTATTAGAATACAAAAAGAAAATGGAAAAAGTAGCTGTGCAAGAAGGGCAAAAAGGTTTCTTTATCTTATTTAATTTTGTAGATTGGTTTGATAGCAAATTGCAAGATTGTACAATTGCCGCATTGAATCGGAATTTTTAGCGTTGAAACGTAAAATAATGGATGAAGTAATAGGAGGACAGTTAACTAGTGGTCTAACGCCAAGCTTAATTTTAGGAATTATAGGAAGCTATTTTGCCTTATTGATGATAATTGCCTTTTGGACAGGTAGAAAAGCCAACAACCAAGATTTTTTTAATGCCAATCGTGCTTCGCCATGGTACTTGGTTGCCTTTGGAATGATAGGCACCTCATTGTCGGGAGTTACCTTTATTTCTGTGCCAGGGATGGTTGGCGCTGCTTATTTGAGCGCAGACATCAACCAAGCCACTAACATGGAATTTTCTTATATGCAGATGGTGCTAGGTTATCTGGCAGGGTACGCTGTCATAGCTTTATTGTTGTTGCCGTTGTACTATAAATTGCAACTAACCTCTATCTATACTTATTTAGAACAACGGTTTGGGCAGGCTTCTTACAAGACAGGAGCTGCATTTTTTTTGTTATCTAGAATAATAGGCGCATCGTTTCGACTTTATTTAGTAGCGATGGTCTTGTATCTGTTTGTGTTTGAACCTTGGGGAATCCCTTTTTGGATGGTTTCTTTACTGACCATTGTATTAATTTGGATTTATACATTTAAAGGAGGGATAAAAACGATTGTTTGGACAGATACTTTGCAAACCTTGTTTATGCTCATTGCGGTAACAATGACGGTGGTAGAGTTGACCGATGCATTGGGGCTTTCAGCAGGGAATTTATGGTCAAACATTCAATCGGAAGGTTTGGGGCAAATTTTCTTTTTTGAAGGAGGATGGTCTGACCCTAACAACTTTTTTAAACAATTTTTGGCAGGAATGTTTATAGCCATTGTCATGACTGGATTGGATCAGGATATGATGCAAAAGAACTTGACTTGTCGAAATATTGGCGAAGCACAAAAGAATATGTTTAGCTTTAGTATTGTGTTGGTTTTTGTTAACTTTTTCTTTCTAATGTTGGGGGCTTTATTGGCAATGTATGCCTTGCAAAATGGTATCTCTTATGAAAAAGCAGATAGTCTCTATCCAACCATTGCCTTAGAATATTTGCCGTGGGAAGTAGGCGTGTTATTTATTGTTGGTTTGGTAGCGGCTGCCTATTCGAGTGCAGACTCCGCCTTGACAGCCCTCACGACCTCTTTTTGTGTCGATTTTTTGGGACTTAAAACCAATAAAAATATTGCTACAAATGCTTCTTTAGAAAACCAAGAAGATATTTTGGACAGTCCTACTAAGGCTGCTGCTATTGCGCAAGCTACTCCTAGCGAACGCACACGTTATTGGGTACATATTGGATTTTCAATCGTGCTTTTTTGCGTTATTGTTGTTTTTTGGCTGATTAATGACGATTCTGTTGTAGTGGCTTTGTTTAAATTTGCGGGATATACGTACGGACCATTGTTGGGTTTGTATGCCTTTGGTTTATTTACGACTAGAAGGGTAAGGGATAAATTGGTGCCTTTGGTTTGTTTGGTAGCTCCTGTATTAACTTTTCTAATCACCACTTATTCAGAGGTATTGTTCTGGGGGTATAAGTTTGGTTTTGAGTTGTTGTTGGTGAATGGAGCATTGACGGTTGTTGGTTTGATGATGATTACAAAAAAGAAGTAGTGGTGGCTTAGTTTTTTGCAAGTGATGGTTTTATATACAGTATGTTGTAAGTTTAGTATAATTAATTGAATAAATAAAACAATGTTAATGAGTAATTATAAACAGAAGGCAAAGGAAAGTTTTAATACAAAAAAGAATATCTTTTTATTCTCACTTAGTGTAAAGGGTACTCTTAATACGATTAGTGAGGCTAATATCAAATTAGAATTTATAAGATTTGACTTAAAAGAAAACTGTGAAATTATTCGTGATTATGAAAGCTCTTACTGGCAAAAAGATTATGATGATATTGTTGTACAAGAAAAAACGGTAAACCAAATCTATAATGAAATTAAAAAATGGGAAAGTATTAATTCTAGACTGGTTGAAGAACTAAAAATAGATTATGTAAAAAGCTTTCCTACTATTTTTAGTGAAGATGTATTTGAGCGTTTAAAAAATGGAAGTAAATGCCATTATTGCAAAGTGTCTAAAAATGAAATAGAACTCCTGCGAAAACATCGACTTATTAGAAATAAACACGAAACTAGAGGTTATTCGTTCGAAATTGATCGAAAATGGCCAAATTTAGAATATTCTAATGAAAATTGTGTTACCAGCTGTTTTTGGTGTAATAATGCTAAAACAGATGAATATGACGAAAATGAATTTCTTGTAGTTGCAAAAGGAATCCGAAGAATATGGGAATTACGCTTGTCAACAATAGAATGATTTCTAAAAGATAGGGTTTGTAGCTCAAAACTTAAAATTACAAATTTTGTGCGTTTTATGTGTAATAGTCACGATGTGGTCTGACAATTTAGATTTATCGTTCAGTGAAATGAGAAGAAGTCTTATCTTGAAGATATGGCTTCTTTTCTATTTGACCCAACCCTTTTTGAATTGTTTTTTTGAATAGCACAGAACCTAAATAAGAACAAAGTACCTATAGTATTTCTCTAGCCAAAGATTAAAAACAATTACGACGTTAATTTTTTATCATAAAGTTTGGGCTGCAAAATAATTAGATATCTACCATTATATGCCAACACACAAAATACTTTTTATACTAAAAGTAGTGAAAAACAAATAGGACTTACTACATTTGAATATGTTAAATTCAAACCTCAAAAATTAGACAACCATAAAAACTTTAGAATGAAACAACTGATCGAATGTGTCCCCAATTTTAGCGAGGGGCGTGATATGGGAATTATCAAACAAATTACGGACGAAATTGAGCGCGTAGAAGGCGTAAAGTTGTTGGATGTAGACCCTGGGAAAGCAACCAATAGAACTGTAGTGACGTTTGTTGGAGAACCTGACGCTGTTGTAGAAGCCGCATATCAAGCAATTAAAAAAGCATCTGAATTGATTGACATGCGTCAACATAGCGGAGAACATCCTCGAATGGGAGCTACCGACGTTTGTCCTTTTATTCCAATTGCCAATATCACGATGGAAGAAACCGTAACTTACACCAAAAAGTTGGGTGAACGTGTTGGAGCGGACTTGGATATCCCTGTCTTTTTGTATGAGGCATCGGCGACCGATAGTCGCTGGAAAAACTTAGCAAATATTCGAGCAGGAGAATATGAAAAAATGGAGTCTAAGTTTAAACAAGATGATTACAATCCTGATTATGGTCCCAATCGCTTAAATGTCACAGCAGGTGTTACTGCTATTGGTGCTCGTGATTTTTTGATTGCTTATAATGTTAACTTGAACACCACTTCTACTCGTAGAGCCAACTCTGTCGCCTTTGATGTTAGAGAGGCTGGTCGTGTTAAAAGAGAGGGAGACCCAATTACTGGAAAAATTATGACCGATGAAAATGGCGAAACACTGCGTGAGCCAGGAGCTTGTAAAGCGGTAAAAGGCATTGGTTGGTATATCGAAGAATATGGCATTGCTCAAGTTTCTATGAACTTGACAGACATAAAAGTAACCCCATTTCACATTGTGTTTGAGGAATGCTGCAAATCTGCCAATGCAAGAGGTTTGCGTGTAACTGGATCTGAGCTAGTAGGTTTGATGCCTTTAAATGTCATTTTGGATGCTGGAAAATATTTCTTAAAAAAACAAAATCGTTCTACAGGTATCTCAGAAGCAGAGATTATCAAAATAGCGGTTAAAACAATGGGATTGGATGAGTTGACACCATTTGATCCTAATAAAAAAATTATAGAGTATTTACTAGCAGCGGAAGAAGATACGCCTTTGTTAGATATGACATTGCCTGAATTTGCAGACGAAACAGCTTCAGAAAGTCCTGCACCTGGAGGTGGTTCTATCTCCGCTTATGTAGGAGCACTAGGTGTTTCTTTGGGGACCATGGTTGCCAATTTGTCTTCGCACAAACGTGGTTGGGATGATCGTTGGGAAGAGTTCTCCAATTATGCAGAAGAAGGGCAAGCAATCAAAAAAGAGTTGTTGCGTATGGTGGATGAAGATACCAAATCTTTTAACGGAATTATGGATGCCTTCCGTTTGCCCAAAGGCAATGATGCTGAAAAAGCAGCTCGCCAAACAGCAATTCAAGAAGCTACAAAATATGCGGTAGAAGTTCCCTTAAAAGTAATGGAAACGGCTCTTAAAAGTATGCAAATGATTCAAAAAATGGCAGAAATTGGTAATCCTAATTCTGTAACAGATGCAGGGGTAGGCGCTTTGTGTGCTCGAACGGCAGTGTATGGTGCTTACCTAAATGTCAAAATCAATTTAGGGGGACTGAAAGACAAAACCTATGTAACTACTACATTAGACAAAGCCAATGAATTGTTGAAGGAGGCTAATGAAACCGAAAAACGTGTTTTAGAAATTGTAGATAGCAAGTTATAACAACTTTAAACGTACATTAAGTAAGGTTTAAAAATTAGGTGTTGAGAGCTTAAAATAAGTCTTTTTTTTAGAAAATAGAGACTTGTTTTAGGCTCTTGTTGTATTACAGAACCCTTGTTTTTTCATAGATAGAGCCTCATTCTACCATAATATTTTTTAAGTGAATGACCTCAAACGACTTAAAATCCCAACCTTGCTTTATCTTAAAAAATAGGCAAAAAATTAATAGACTCTTATTATCTTTGCGGAACTATTCATAAACACAACAAACCATTATCTCTACAAAAATGCATCATATGAAATGTCTATTCTTGACGATTTGGGTATGGGGGCTTTGCACCGCATACTTAATGGCACAATCCCCTTTACAAATTCCCCACAATGCACTTAATTCTACAACAATTGACAATCCATCACAATTGCCAATACCAGAAAGTACAACAGCAAATAGTTGTAACATAAGTATTGATAGTATTGTGTCTATTAATTGTAATGGAGATAGCACAGGAGCCATTTATACAGAAACAGTTGTAGATACTTCGGCTTGTTCGTCTGCGGTTGTCGCTATCAATGAGTTTTTGTATGACCCTTCTGTTCAAGATGGGCGCAATCCATACACGGGCGAGTATATAGAATTGATTGGACCTCCTGGAACAGATATTAGTTGTTATGTCCTAACAGATGGAGATTGGACAATTACCTTTCCTGCTGGATCGATTATTCCACCCGATGGATTATTTACCATTGGGAATGATTCTATATGGGGAACAGGAACATTTGATTTGGATGCCGAAAATTGTAATTGTTTTACAGATGGACCTAGTGGAGGTGGATTGTTAATCTTAGGTAATAGTGGAGAGTACATTGCCTTATATAATGCCTTGGGGACTTTTTTGGAAGGAGTCATTTATGGAAATCCATCTACTACGGGCAACAATTATCCTTCTGCAGGAACCGTAATTAACACAATCGGCGCACCAGGATGTCCAAGTTCTGTTGTATTACCTAGCGCAACGGCTTTTGAGACAGCACCTGCTGTAGTCAATGATGATATTTCTTTGATAAGAGACCCCGACGGTTCTGGAGCTTGGGTTCCACAAGTTGGAGGTTCCTTAAACGCTTGTAATGTTTCAAACAATAGTACTACAGTGAGTTACCTTTGGAATACGGGCGATACGACAGAGCATTTATTAGGAATTCCAGCAGGAACTTATACGGTTATTATGACAACTAGTGGTGGGTGTGCAGATACCGTAAGTTATACACTAGTAGAACCGACACCATTAATTGCCAATACTGTTAGTACAGATATTTCTTGTACAGGAGATACAACAGGTGCTATTGATTTGACCATAACGGGAGGAACTGCTCCATATCTATTTAATTGGTCAACTGGTGCTACAACCGAAGATTTAGATTCTTTGTTGAGCGGTAGCTATTGTGTGACCGTAACTGATTCAAATGCTTGTGAGGTAACTTTGTGTGATACAATAGAGGAACCTTTCTTTACTATACCAGTAGATACATTTACTATTTGTGCAGGTGATTCTGTGCAACTTCAAGTTAATACCAATATTACAACTATTAATTGGGCACCATCAGGAACGCTAAGTAATGATACGATTCAGAACCCATTTGCAAGCCCAACAAGTACGACAACATATATAGTTTCAACAGTAGGTACAGCTTGTACAACTATGGATTCTATTGTTGTAATCGTTGATAGTTTGAGCATTAATTTAGTTTCAGTCGATCCCCTTTGTAATGGCGATACGACAGGAACGATTAGCTCAGTTGCGGGAGGCAATTATACTTATCAATGGAATACGGGAGATACGACAGCTAACTTGATAAACCTTGGAGCAGGAGTGTATCAACTGACGGTTTCTTCGGGAGCTTGTCAAGATACGTTATCTACTGTATTGAATGAACCAGCAGCAATTGCGTTAACTTTAGCTAATTCTACCAACCCTAGTTGTAATGGAGATAGTACAGGGGCAATTGTTATTAATAATACAGGAGGAACAACGCCTTATACGTATTTGTGGTCGAATACGGCTACAACTCAAGATTTAGATAGTTTGCCTGCGGGAGGGTATAGTTTGACTTTGACCGATAACAATAACTGTACTGCTTCTTTATCCGCAGTTTTAACAGAGCCTTCGGCGATTAATATTGCTTATAACACAACAAACGTTAGTTGTGGTGGCTCAAATGATGGAACGGCAACCGTAACGCCAACAGGAGGAACGCCAGGATATACCTATCTTTGGGATGTAACCGCCAATAATCAGACGACGGCGACAGCAACGAATTTGGCTTCAAGTACTTATTCTGTTACGGTAACTGACTTAGCAGGTTGTGAAGCTGAAGCGAATGGCATTTTTGTTAACCCAGGTATTCCAGTAGATAGCAATGATGTGCCATTGGTTATTTTGACGGATTTAGTAGATTGTGCATTGAATCCTATTGGAGCAATGGAAATCAACACTCCTAACAATTATAGTTATTTGTGGAGTAATGGGGCAACAAGTCGAAGTGTTACTGGTTTGGCGGCAGGAACATATTCTGTAACGGTAGCCAATGCTTTGGGATGTACACATGTACAAACAGGAGTTATTAAGAGCCCACTTGTTCCGACAATTAATCCATTTATAGCTAATATAGGACAAATAACAACAACCATAACATCAGGAACAGCAGTTAACATCAATGGAGGGAATGATCAATCGTTCCAAGGAGTAACGTATCTTTGGTCTAGCCCAAGTACCAGCGTAACATTTGCTACGCCTACAGCACATGCTACTACTGCTGTTTCGGGAGAAACAGGGGCATATGTATTGACATTAACAGCGACCGCAAGTGATAGCACAGCGTGTCAAGACACGGCAAGTGTATATCTAAATGTAGAGTCGGTTTATCATGGAATGCCAACGGCGTTTACACCTAATGGTGATGGTGTAAATGATTTGTATCGACCAGCAGGTTTAGATGGCAATGATATTATTACATTCCGAATTTACAACCGTTGGGGGCAAGAAATCTACAATGGAGATAATTTAGACAATCAGGGATGGGATGGGCGTTTTAATGGCGTTGAACAACCAGCAGAAGTCTACTTATTTATAGTAGAGTATCAACTAGGAGCTAACGCAGAGCCTCAAGTAAGAAAAGGGGAATTCACATTGATTCGATAATCAGTTGGTTGTAAAACTTCTAAAAAAAATGCAGGTGTAACTAAAATGTTATACCTGCATTCTTTATTTGCAATAGAAAGTATTGGGAAGACCTAAACAGCTTGTTCTTCACTAACTCTCAATTGGAAACCATTACCATGAATATTGATGATCTCAATCTTATCATCTTGTTTTAAATACTTGCGAAGTTTGGTAACAAATACATCCATACTACGTGCTGTAAAGTAATTGTCTTCTCCCCAAATTTCTTTCAAGGCAATACTTCTTGGTAAAATATCGTTCATATAAAGACAGAACATACGCAATAACTCTGATTCTTTTGGTGAAAGCTTGTCTTTAGTCTCATTATTATCATAAGTAAGAATACGTAATGGATAATTAAAATGATATTTACCAATGTTAAATTCTTTGGCTTCTTGTTTTTTTCGTTCGGGTTTTTGGCTTCTTTTAAGAATTGCTTGAATACGATACAACAATTCTTCGGGGGCAAATGGTTTGGGTATATAATCATCAGCTCCAGCTTGGAAGCCTTTGATAATATCGTCCTTCATTGTTTTAGCAGTTAAGAAAATAATCGGCACTGCTTGATCGATTTCACGTACATCTTTGGCTAGAGTAATACCATCTTTTTTCGGCATCATCACATCAAAAATACATAAATCAAAGGTGTCTTTTTGGAATCGGTTTAAACCTGCTTCTCCATCCATTTCTAGAATAACATCATAGTCGTTCATTTCTAAATAAGAACAAAGCACATCTCCAAAATTCTTGTCATCTTCTACTAATAGAATTTTACCTTTTGTGTCCATAATACATTTATGTTTTTATTGCGAGTAGTAATGTTTCTTAAATTATAATATATGGGATTCTAAGTACTCTACAAAAAGAGTGCGAGTTCTGTGTTTTGACAAAAAAAAATGCATTTCTTAGGATTTTGTTAAGACTATTTTTGAAAAAAAGCCTTAAAAACGCTTTTCACTAGCAAAATATTGTCTTTATTTTGAAAAAAAATAATTGGGTTTCAAAATTCATCTATAGCAATAGGTACAAAAGTTATTAACTTTCATGTATTTTTGGCTGTAATTAATTATCATAAATAAGGTATCTAAGAATGAGAGCAAAGCTAAAAGATTGCAAACAGTATGTTTTTACAACTAGTGTAAGGGTTCGTATTACTGATTTGAATTATGGAGGGCATGTTGGGAATGAAATGATGTTAATTTTTGCTCAACAGGCAAGAGTTGATCTCCTAAAAAGTTGGGGATATGGAGAACTGACCTTAGCTGGCAAGGGAATTATTATGACAGATGCTGTTGTTTTGTACAAGTCAGAGTCGCATGAGGGAGATGAATTAAAAATTGAAATTGGTATTGATGACTTAACTAGTATTGGTTTTGATTTGTATTATAAAATTACGAATGCTCAGACGAACAGAGAGGTTGCTCGCGTTAAAACAGGTATTTTATGTTTTGATTATGGCGAAAAGAAAATTGCAAGTCTTCCTCAAGAAGTTGTAGCTAAAATCAATGCATTATTATGATCAAAAAATTGGAACCGAACCAAAAGGTATTGATGCATCCCGAAGTAGGGAAAGTTATTCTTAAAAAAAATCCTCGTTCCAAACGCGTTACATTAAAAGTAAAAGTCGATGGCTCAATCATCGTAACACTACCTCAATCCTTACCGTACAAAAAGGCAGAACCTATTTTGCATCAAAACATTGCTTGGGTCAAAGTTCAATTGGAAAAAGTCAAGGAAAGCCAAAAAAAGAAGTTATTGTCTTTTGATAGCAGGTTTCAAGTTCGCACAAAAGTACTTCGCATTCTACCTCACGACCAAACAACCATGGTGGCGAAAGGTAGGGAGGATAAAATTGATTTATTAGTGCCTAAAACGTGGGAGATTGCTTCATCAGAAGTTCAAGAACAACTTCAAGAAGCTATGATAGAAATTTTGAGACAAGAAGCGAAATATTACTTGCCCAATAGGACTAGAACCTTGGCAATGCAAAAGGGAATTGCCATCAATACGATCCGAATAAAAAATGTCAAGACGAGATGGGGGAGTTGTTCTTCTAAAAGTAACATCAATTTGTCTCTGTATCTAATGCTGCTGCCCGACAGCTTGATAGACTACGTTATTTTGCATGAATTGGCGCACATAAAACACCAAAATCACAGCGCGGCATTTTGGAGTCATTTAGAGAATTTATTGCCAGGAGCCAAGCAGTTGGATAAAAAACTCAATGGTTACCGTATCCCATTTTTATAAAGCCAATAATTCGGCACCTTCTTCGCCAATTAAAGAACCAATCGCAATGCCCATACCACCCATTCTTACGGCAACAACAACATTTTTGCTAATAGTTTGAACCAAAGGTTTTTTTGCAGCACCAATTCCCATAATACCACTCCACCAATAGTCTATTTCTACTGGGTGATGAGGGAGTATGGTGTGTTTGAGAAAGTTGGTTAAATAATCTTGGATGGTTTCCGAAAAACCAAATTCAGCGGTTGTCTCTCCTGTTAAGTCTAAGTGTCTTGCGCCACCCAATAAAATTCTATTGTCAATATTTCTAAAATAGACATACCCTTTGTGGTAGTGAAAACATCCTTTAATCGAAAGTTGAGAAATGGGTTTGGTTATCAAGACTTGATTGCGAGCGGGGAATACTTCTAGTTGAGGGAATAATTTGTTGGCAAAACCGTTGGTGGCAACTAAAACCTTTTTTGCAATAATAGACCAAGAGTTTTGGGTGATTACTTCAACTTGATTGCCATTGTCTTGTATAGCCTGAACGGTTACGCCATTTAGAATCGTAATGTTTTGTTGTTGTGCCAATTTTAGTAAATTATGCATCATTTTCCCTGTGTGTATTTGTCCTTCGGCTTTATTCCAGATAAGTTGTTGAACACCCCCAAATTGAAAGGTGTCAATAGCTTGATTGGCAATACTAAATGTATTGTCTAGACCTACAATGGCTCTTAGTTTTTGATTGAGTGCAGCTATATTGGAACAACATTGTTGGAAGAGTTCTTGATCAGATGCTTTGAAAATCTCATAATTCCCATGCTGAAAATAGTGCATATTTTGAACACCAATTCGCTGTTGTAGCCGTTGCAAACCTAACCATCGTTTTTCTAAGATTCCAAAGACAGTGTCTTCGTCTTGGTCTTCCAAATCATCTAAGAGCTCAGACACAGAGCCAAAACAAGAAAATCCCGCATTTTTGGTGCTAGCACCAGAAGGAAATGTTCCTTTTTCTACGACAACAATATTGAGGTTAGAAGCTTTTTCTTTTAGGTGCAAAGCGGCACTTAAACCAACAATACCACTGCCAACAATGACCACATCTACATTTTTTAGAAAGGTCTCTCTTTCCCAGTAACTTAAGTTTGTCATTTTGTTGTTTTTTATTCTTTAGGTTACCCTTGATAAGCCTCGTCTTGTGCAATATTACTTAGTACCCAAGAAAAATCACCTTGATTGGTCTTGGTGCCACAATAGCCGCAAACAGAAGTGTCGCTCATTTTATCAGCAGGAGCGCCACAGTTGGGGCATTGGGCAGTATCAAATTCACTCTCTGGTTTTTCGACCCCTATTTTTCGAATAAATGTCCAGTATTCGGTAAATCTTCGGGGCGTTCGTTTGTTTCCTCCAATTAAACGACCATTTTTATCTTCTGTATAATCAATGGCTGCCGCAAAAATGCGAACGGTAATAGATTCGTAATTATTATCTATGGTGATTCGGGCAGGTTCGATATGTTCTAAGGTGATATTTTCTAAACGATTGAAGTAATTTTTTTCTTGATAGAGATGAATCCAAAAAGCATTTGCCTCGTAAAGACGATCGCTTAACAAATGACGCACCGATTTCCAATTGTCACGCTCTGACCAAGCTTGATACATAGTTTGGAAAGTGGCTTCTACCACATTCTCCATAAATGATTCCCAGTAAGCAGCAGGGTTTTGTAGATGGTGTAAAGCGATAAAACGAGCCCCCTTTTCTTTTAAATATGGATCGATAATAGTGGGGGCATTATTACCAACTTCGGGAGCATAGGTACCTAAGGTCTCTGCTCTATAATGTTGATGCTCTTGGACAACAATTTTATCTAACATCCAATTCATTTCCCCAGCTTCTATCAAGGTATTACAATTACCACAAACACCTGCATCGTTGAAGTCGTTAGGAGCGCCACAATTAGGACAAGCCAAATCTCGTAAACCTTCTGGGCTAGTAGATACTGTCTCTATATTTCGGACTAGAACCCAACGTTCCTTTAAAATATGTCGGTAGTTCTTTTCATTATAAAGAGTAGAATAATTAGACTGAAAATCTACCACAATTTTGATTTGCTCGCTTGTTGTGATAATATCTGAGATTTGAATATTGGCGACAACAACTTCTGTTCGAGGACTTGTCTTCGCCATGTCCGAACGCATGAATAATTTGATATTCTCAGAGAGAAAAGGCTGTACGCTACGACTATTTTTGGTATTAATGCTACTGTAGAATTTATGATAAAGCGAATGAGCAAAATCTAAAAATAGAATCTCAGAAAAGGCAGGATCTTTGCGAATTAAAGCATCAATTTTTTGTTGTTTGGCTTGGTTTGCCATTTGATTCTGTTGGAAACGATAAGCATCCATTCCAGAGCTTTGTATATAGTTGTCTACTTGTTTGTCTCCTCCTTGATGGTTGAGGTGATACCAAATAACGGCAACAATAATACTAATAATCAATGCTATTTGTAAAAAAGGAGGCAATAGAAAGAAAAGACGAAATAGCATTTCAAATACGATGATGCCTCCACCATTACCTCCATTTCCACCACTAGAGCCACCACTGTAAGAATGTCCGCCACCTGGTCGAGCATAGGCTACCTCTGGAAATAAAAATAAAATACCAATGCAAAACAATAGTGTTAATGCAATCAAGTATTTAAAAGAAAAAAATTTAGCAAAGCGCATGAAATCTTGGTTTAAAGTTCTACGTGTAGGTGGTTAGGAAGTTCATTAATGTCATTAGGCTGTACTGGCAGGTGTTCTTCAAAGATTGGGATACTAGCTCTAATTTTTGCCAAAAGTGCTTGTGGAGGCTCGGGAGCATTAAAAACTTCATTGAATTGGAATTGGAGCTTATCCAATTCATCAATTGTTAGTTCAATATCAACACCAATATCCCACAGCAATACTGCTTGACGTTCGAATGTAGAAATGAATAGAAGGACACCCGTGTGTTGCGATGTTCTATGAATGTGTGCTTTTTGAAAGATGGCTCTAGCCATAATTTCGGCTTGACGACGCATCCGTTTTTTATGAATTAAAGCATGTTTGAGCTTTGGGAACCATTTGATAATCCCAATGCCTAGAGAAAAGAATAGAAGTGTTCCAAACAAGATGGCATAAATGTGGATGATCGTAGGGATCATAAATTTGACAACCAAAGCCAAGAACGCTAAAAAAATGCCGCCCCAAAGCTCAATATCTCTATAATTGTCGCATTCTGGATAAATGACCGTGACCAATTCAACACTACTTTTGGACTCTAGGGCTTGAATGGCAGCATCTAGTTCTTCTTGATATTCGGGAGTAAAAAAAGTATTCATACGAAGTGAATATATGTGTAAAAATTATAGATTGATTGGCTAGCCCAATAGTTCGTTGAAACCACGCAGTAGCAGCGAACCAAGCTATGCGAGCTCACGACCGTAGGTAGTAACAAAGCGAACTAATAAACGACCACGAAGTAGCAGCGTAGCTAACTACTACTAGCCCAGAGCCTGCTTTAAATCAGTAACTAAGTCATCAATATCTTCTATTCCAATACTCAATCGAATTAAGGAATCTGTTAAGCCCACTTTTAACCGTTCTTCACGAGGAATAGAGGCATGGGTCATAGACGCAGGGTGCCCAATTAGAGACTCGACACCTCCCAAGGATTCTGCACAGGTGAAGTAATGCGTGCTTCCTAAGACTCTAGCAGCAGCCTCAAATGTGTCCTCTTTTAAAGAGAACGAAACCATACCACCAAAATCACGCATTTGACGTTTGGCGATGGCATGTCCTTTGTGAGATTCAAATCCAGGATAGTATACTTGATCTACTTTAGGATGTTCTTTTAGAAAGTTAGCAATAGTACGAGCGTTATCACAAGCCCGTTGCACACGCAAATGCAACGTTTTGATTCCTCTCAACAATAAAAAGCAATCCTGAGGTCCTGGAACGGCACCTGCTGCATTTTGTAAGAAGAATAATTCTTGAGCGAAGGTTTCATCTTTACAAACCAAAGCACCATGAACGACATCAGAATGACCACCAAGGTATTTGGTAGCCGAATGCATGACGACATCTGCTCCCAAGTCTATTGGTGTTTGCAAATAAGGAGAGGCAAATGTATTGTCTACACAAGTACGAATGCCATGTTGTTGAGCAATCGCACAAACAGCTTCAATATCAATGATGTTTAGCATTGGATTGGTTGGGGTTTCGATCCAAATCAACTTGGTCTGCTCGTTGATATAGGGCTCTATATCATTGGGCTGGTCCATGCTAATAAAATGAGTTTTGATGTTAAAACGCCCGAAAATCTGGGTAAATAAGCGATAGGTGCCACCATACAAGTCATTGGTAGCAATAATTTCGTCACCAGGGTTTAAGGTTTGTAGCATGGCATTGATTGCCGCTAAGCCACTACCAAAACAAATTGCTTTTGCCCCATTTTCTAGAGCAGCTAGATTAGCTTCTAAGGCAGATCTTGTGGGGTTTTTGGTGCGAGCATATTCAAACCCTTTGTGTTTGCCTGGTGATTCTTGGGCGTAGGTAGAGGTTTGATAGATTGGCGTCATAATTGCCCCCGTTGCTGGATCTGGTTTGATTCCTGCATGGATAACTTTTGTTCCAAATTTCATATTTGATATTGATGTTTTTATATTTTTTAGCACTTAAGTACTCTGTACACCAATTAATGAGTGTCATTTGGTATACAGAGTATAGGTAAATAGACTGCATTAGTCGCCAAGTGCAAAAATTTAATCGGCTAATCCTCTGCAACTTCTTTGTACAAATGAGCAATAAACCCATTGCGCATCCTAGGCTCAATCCAAGTTGATTTAGGAGGAAGAGTATCTTGTTCGTTTGAAATACGAATCAAATCTTCTAAAGCAACGGGATATAAATTAAAGCCAATTTTAGCTTTACCTTCTCGCACCCTGCGTTCTAAGCTAAACGCACCTTTGGGACCTTCTACATACTTGATATCGGGCTCTGTTCGAACGTCTTCAATTCCTAAAATGCCTTCTAGAACATATTTGTTCAAAAAATAAACATCTAATGTTTCTTTTGTTGGGGTACTAGGTTGGGGCCAATATGATTTTTTGAGACGCAGTTTATACCACTGCTTGTCTAGGTACATGCCCATTTCATACCTTGCAATTGGAGTGTAGTTCTTTTCGGTGGGTTGAATGCTATAGTAGGTTTCTAATTGAGCAAGAAAATTTTTCTGAGAAATATTACCTAAGTCAGCAATCACTCGATTGTAGTTGTGAATCTCTATTTCGGAAGCAGGAAAATAAGCGACCAACATAAAGTTAAATTGCGTTTTATTGGTCGTCAACTCGTTGGACTCTAGGTATCTTTTGTATAATAACTCTGAAGTCTTGGCTCGATGGTGTCCATCACAAATATAAGATTCGTGAACATGTTGATCGAAGGCAGAGGTTAGGGCTTCAATTCGGAGTGGATCTTCTATTTGCCAAAAAATATGCTCCTCATCTTGGAATGGAATGTGAAAAGAAGGAGGAGAGGAGGTGGTAATTCGGTTAATGAGGGCATCAATCTCTAAAACATTAGGGTATGTTAGTAAAATTGGTTTGATCAATGCTTGACGTTCTTCAAAAAGACGCATCATTTTAGCCTCCTTGGCCGCTAAGGTGTTCTCGTGTTTCTTGATTTCGCCATTGATATAATCCAAAACATTTGTACAAGCTAGCAATCCAGTATGACTGCGATGTGGCCGTTTAATACGGTAGATATAGAATGATTTTTTAGAGTTTTGAGTATAAATACCATCGCTTAAATAGAGTGGGAATTTGCGTTTGGCCGAACCAAAAAAATCATCAAAGGAAATAATATCACTCAGATCTGGTAGTGCTGCTCGGAATGGTGAAATTTTCGCCATTGGTTTGTTATTATTTTAAGTAGTCTTATAAATATGCTTTCTGTTTAATCTTTTACGAATCCACTAAAAAGAACGAATTGTTGGGTAAATTGTAAGTATTCAACGTTTCTTGATATAGTGAAGAGATATTCTTACGTCATGAATTGTTCAAATAACCATATGGTTGTAGATTCGAACAAATTTTATAAATAATTGTTAAACTGTAACATCCTTAATTCTGTGCTTTAAAAAAGATTATTACTGTTGTTGGTTGATAATTAATTAAATGTGATTATTTTTTTTTGTATTTTATTCCAAAATCAATAAGCAATTATTTCAAATTATCCACGAATTGATGTATCTATGCCCTATAAAATTTTACTCTATCACACTGACTTGACTCCAAGATAGAGAAATCCCCACAAAATTATTTACAAGTTGTCTATGGTTTTTATGATCCTTTGTGATAAAATTATGTCGAATCACTCTTAATAAAGGAGATTAGATGCAATGATTTTACAGCCAAAGAAAAGACATTCACAAAGTACATATTTCATTGCCACAAAAACAACTTATACATTCACATCCCTATTGTCAATTATAACTGTCTTTCTAATTTCAAGTTGAATGCATTTTGAACTCTTGTGAAATTTTATAGAAGTTAATCCTTTATGTTATGGCTTTTTTAGTTTTTATAAAAAAATAAAAATAGTCTTGCAAAAGCCTTCACACAAGATAAAGAACTTCACTAGAAAAAAGAGTTCTTAGTGTCAATTTCGATAGAATATTCTTTGGCGCACTATTTGTTTTTAACCAGTTATGACTACTAAATAATGCATAGTAGGTTTATTAGTTTTTAGTACTCTGTGATCACAACCTTTGTTTTTTGTGTTGCTCGCACAAGCTTATTAGGTAAGCTTAGTTTCTAAAAATAAAAACTAATAAATAATAGTCCCAAATTTATTGTTATTAAAATGGCTTATGTCAAAACTTATTTTCATATTATTATTTGCAATTTCACTTAAAGCAGAAGCTTTGCCAACGTATCCTGTTAACAAGATACAGCAAGGCGAATTATTAAATAAAGCAAAAGCCTCTTCTTTGGATGACTTTTTTGAAAGTTGGATGGATCGTAATGTAAAAAAAGCAATGGAAGGCTCTTGGATTGTTTTGTACAAGAACGAGGAATTTTTGTATTGGGGGTGGACAACTTTTGAAAGTATGGTCAGCGCAAATCCAACCGTCAAGGAGTTTTTTAAAACACCAATGGCTGATATTCAAGCGAAGTTTCCCAATTATGAGTCCGTACACGGAAATAGTATTCGAGAAAAGTTAGAAATTGTTATTGCCAAATCCATCCCTCAAAAAGCTACCGTAACGGTTATACTAGGTTTCAAGGTACAATTAATAGACGAAACCTTAGTCATTCAAACTCCCTGTACAATAAAAATCCCAGGCGAAGATAGTGAAAAAGCCAATTACAATGTCATTCTCAATCGAGACACTTTGGATTTGATAAAGCTGGAACCGTTGTAGGTATTTGCCTTTCTTAATTTTGCTTTCTTACTTGCACGTATCCTGTAGTTTTTGTAATTTGATTCAATTATTGACAATCAATTAGCCTCAATTTTATTGATTCATCTTATGACCTTATGTTTTCACTATTTAAAAATGATGCGCCACCTTATTCTGTTCGACGAATTCAAAAAGGAGAATTGTTGGACAAGGCAACGTTAGCAAGTGTTGATACGTTTTTTAGCAGTTGGCTAAACAAGCGACCTAGAAAAGCAGCTGTAGGTTGTTGGTTTATTTTGCACCAAGATGATGGCTTTGTTTATTGGGGAAAGCCTGTTTTTAAAGGTCTGTTCAGCGATGATAGAACGGTAGATGAGTTCTTTAAAACTTCAAGGATGGCATTAAGTCAGCAATTTCCATTCTACCAAAAACAATATCATTATTTTTTGTGGGAGCGATTGTATGCCATTATAAAAAATGAAGTAGATGGGATTTCTGCATTGCGGAAAGACAAGGCTTTGAGCGGTTTTATAGAAGAGCAACAGTTTCATATAAAGGTTTCTTGTTGCTTAATTTATCCTAAACAAGATGGAGCAACAACAGAGGTAAAAGCACAATACAAGATCGTTTTAAATCATACGACATTAGATTTACTTTCCATAGAAAGGTTGGTTTAAAACAACAAGGTAAATGATATAGGTGATTTTTTAGCAGGACGTTGTCAAATAGTTTGTTGTTAATTGTAAAATAGGCTCAATATTGGTCCAATGCAAGGTGTTTGCATTCACTTTTTATTAAAAACTAAAAAATCAGCAGACTCCTATTCTATATTTACTCTATTTAGGGAAATTTATTAGATTGATTATTAGTGGTATATGTTTTTGTTTGCTTTGAATTGAAAAAGCTAATAATCAACAGCGAAGTACTCATGCAATAAACTAAAAAATCAACAGAGTATTAATTCTAAAAACCGCAAAAAAAATAGCTATTTTTAGGCTCAAATAGAGAACCGTGTTGTTAATTTACGTTATAAGCATGGTGCTCACTGGATAGAGAGTAAGTTTGATTGTTTAGTGCATATTTTACTGATAATCAATTCTATGTTGCTCTAAAGAGAATGAGCGACGAAAGGACAATTAAAAAATACACATTATGTTTCGACTTTTTGGGAATTGGAATACCTACTTGACAAAGGAAATTAGAGAAGGAAAGCATTTGGATAAGGCTCAAAAAACAGATTGTGGTGCGTTTTTCGATAAAAGCACTTTTAAACGATTGAGCGAATGGACAATTCTATGGGTTGATGAAACTTTTGTTTATTGGGCAAAAGCGGATCAGGAGAAATTAGACAAGTATTGTTTTTTTAAAACAAGCAAAAAGGCGATTGAGCAAAATTTTGCTGCTTTGGACGTTAACAAAAAAAAATCCCTTTTAGCGATACTAATATCATATATCAGTGCATTTTTGGATGAAATAGATGGTTGTATTTATACCATCGAAGGAACGGCTTATGATTCTGTACAAATAGCAGAAGATACGAATTTTAAAATTCGACTCAATGTGGATTTAAGAGTAAGAACAACGAGTTTAGAACCTGTCGTTCGAGCCGAAAAAGGATTGTTTGAACTTTTGCTGCACCCTCATAATTTTGATTTGATAAAAATTGAGCGCTTGGACTAAGTAATTTTCCAACGAAATATGTACCTTCATCGTCAATTAATGAAAATGTATTTAGAGAGAAATTTTGTATCCACTTAACACAAAATATGCTTTCTCATTGGTTCAAAAAATAACGATATGCGACCCATTCAAATGGTAGATTTGAAAGCACAATACCAAGATATTAAAAATGCTGTTGACACAGCTATTTTGAATTGTATAGAATCTGGTGCTTTTATCAATGGTCCACAAGTCAAATCTTTCAAAGCACATCTAGAAAAATACCTTGCAGTCAATACGGTCATACCTTGTGCAAATGGTACTGATGCGTTGCAGATAGCGTTGATGGGCTTGGGACTCAAGCCAGGAGATGAGGTAATTGTTCCTACTTTTACTTACGTAGCGACGGCAGAAGTGATTGGTTTGTTGCAACTAACACCTGTAATGGTTGATGTAGATCCCAATACGTTTAATGTTACAGCAGACTTGATAGAACCATTGATAACAGAAAGAACCAAAGCTATTGTACCTGTTCATTTGTTTGGGCAAAGTGCTGATATGGAGCCTATTTTAGCATTAGCAAAAAAGTACCAGCTTTATGTTGTAGAGGATAATGCACAGGCGATCGGGGCAGATTATACCTTTTCGGATGGTCGTGTTCAAAAAACAGGTACCTTAGGAGATATTGGTTGCACGTCTTTTTATCCTTCCAAAAATTTAGGTGCTTATGGTGATGGGGGCGCAATTTTTACTCAAAATGAAGCTTTAGGAAAGCATTTACAAATGATTGCTAGCCATGGACAAAACAAACGTTATTATCATCAATGTATTGGTGTTAATTCTCGTTTGGATTCTATTCAAGCAGCCGTGCTGGATATTAAATTAGCTCAATTGGATGCCTATGCGACCGCTAGACAAGCTGTTGCGGCTGCTTACGATAAGGCATTTGGGGCAATAGAAGGTGTTCAAATACCTGTGCGTCAACATAACTCTTCTCATGTATTTCATCAATACACGTTAAAAGTTCCAACAGATAAACGAGCTGCTTTGCAAGCGCATTTAAAAGAGAATGGTATTCCATCTATGATATACTATCCAGTTCCTTTGAATGAACAGGAGGCTTTTAAACATATTGTATCGGCTTCAGAAAATAGCTTTCCTGTGACAGAACAGCTTTGTAAGGAAGTTTTATCATTACCGATCCATACAGAAATGGACGATGAGCAATTGGCATTTATTACCAATATTTTTTGCTCATTTTTTGAATAACAATAGTTAGCTGCGCTCAAGAAGTAAACTAATAAAGTTTACTTCTTGAGTGCTGCGTAGTTGATAATCAAAAAGTTGTGTGTTTATTGTTTTTGTGTTAAAGTTTTGATTATTAGGTTGATATAAATGTGTTTTTTTTTGCTCTTTTATGAAAAGGTAAAAAAACAACGAACTACTAGAGCAAAAAATAGGGGAGTATTAAATGTGTAACGACTTATTCTTGAGAGAATATCTAAGAATAAATCTTTTGTTATGAAATGCGTAGTTCCTATTTTATTTATTTTGACAAGTTTATTATTGTTTGCTTGCCGTGAACAACCAATGGTAGATTGCACTCCTACCGTGCCTCTAAATACTTCTAGAGGAGCCTGCAACCAAAACTTAACTCCTTCGTCTGCTTACTCTGAATCTATTAATGGTCATACAAGAGTTATTACGGCTAATAATATACCAGAACATAAAGTTGGTTTATTTGGCGGAGGTCAAGGTTCTTTAAATCCGAATGCTATTAGCCCGCAAAATGCAGTTTATCGAATTACAACAACTCCTACTAAAGCGGCTTCGAAAACAGAGCTACTAAGTAGTGTAGGACCTGTTGGTGCTTTTGGCATTTTAATGAATGGAGTGGAATTGGACCCTATTGCCGCAGAGCCTTGGCCCCATCAAGGGATGATGGCAGCAAATGTGAATTGGACGTGGAATTTGGAAGCTACGAATGTACAATTGGGGTTAGATTGTAACAATGCTCACGTGCAGCCAACAGGCAAGTATCATTATCATGCTTCGCCAACTTTATATCTTCAATCATTGAATATTAATACCACAACAATGACTCAAATAGGGTGGGCGGCAGATGGTTTTCCTATTTATTATAAGTATGGTTATTCAGATCCGCTAGATAACACTTCTGCTGTTGTTGCCTTGACTGCTAGCTACCAACTTAAAACAGGAGAACGACCAGGGAATGGTTCAGATGGACCTTGTGGGGCGTACAATGGCATTTATTCTAATGATTATGAATATATTCCTAGCCTAGGAATGCTCGATGAGTGTAATGGTCGAACAGGGGTAACACCAGAATTTCCTGGAGGAACATATTACTATGTTATAACAGACGAATTTCCTTCTGTTCCTAGGTGTTTGATGGGAATACCCTCTAATGACTTTAAACTGCGATAAACATTTCTTAATAACAACCTACTGCTTGAGATGAAGTATTTATTGTTTTGGGTTAGCTTCTGTTTGGTGCAGAACTATTGTATAGCTCATGCTCCGAATGAAGCTTTCTTTGAAATTTTTGAATCGGATGGTCAACTTTTGCTAAAAGCTGAGTTTCCATGGACAATTAGAGAAGTTTTATTGACAGCTAAACCAGAGCTAAAAATAGCACAAACAACCGCACAAATGGAAGCAGGATTATTAGCCTACATCCAAGAACGTTTGTCTATTAAAAATGAAAAAAATCAAATTGTCAAAATGCAAACCATTCAAGTGGCTCCTGTTGTAAATGGCCATGGTCATGGCAGTGTTTATATACTAAGATTAGGAAAGAATGAAGGAATTCGTTCTGTTAACAATACCTGTATGTTTGAAGCATATACTAATCAAGTGAATTATCACAGTATTAAGCTAAGGAATATGGATACATTAAAGTTTGTAACACATTCTCAACAATCTATATATACCATCCCTAAGCCGAAGGCTGCTAATCGTAATTTTTTGATGATTTCGATAGGAACAGTTGGTGCTTTATTACTACTAATACTGACAAGAAGAAGCAAAGTCATCCGTATTTAATGGTTATTTTAACTTTGGGTTATTGGCATGACGATCTTTGTCTCTAATGGTTCGTTTGTCCATTATTTTCTGCAACGAAGCACCTAAATCGACTTCTGCTTGATTTGCCAGACAAAGCAAGACGAATAAAACATCTCCCATTTCTTCGGCTAGATCATCTTTGGCAGAGGCTTCTTGTTCTTTTGTTTTAAAAGATTGTTCGCCATAAATTCGAGCCATTAGGCGAGCTACTTCGCCAACTTCTTCCATTAGAATGGCTGTATTAGTTAGTTCTCCGTAGTAACGAACGCCAATGGTCTTGACCCAGTGGTCTACTTTTGCTTGTGCTTCTTGTAATGTCATTGTAATAATTTAGCTTTGTTTTTTTTTGAAAAAGAGGTTGGATCTATATTGGAAATGGAAGTATTCTTTTGGTTTGATTTCTTGGGGTAAATGTGATAAAAATCAAGAATGTGTGTCAATAATGCAGATAAAATCCCCAATGCAATCGCTCTATATCGAGCAATAGTACCGATATTAGAGACCAATAAACCGACTAAGAGAAGGTTAGTGATCGCATAAGCAACAATGAAGTGTATTAGGGGGTTAGGGGACTTTATAGACTGTTTTCTTAGTGCCAAGGAAACGGCAAACAATACTAGGAAAGATAGAATTTCTAAACTAGCTATTAGCTGTAAAAAATCTTTGCATTCCCATAAAAATGGTCTTCCTAGCACATTGACAAATGCAATGGGAATGGTACTGAAAATACTGCCAAGTGTTGGACTTAGTGGAGCAACATCTTTTATAGACGAACCTCCAACTTCAGCTAAAAAGGCGGTTTGTTGATTGGCTAGAATTTCTAATAGTTCAATGCCAAAGATAAACTTAGCAAGACCAAGAGTTCCTCCAATAAAGATGCTATAAACAATTAGGTAAGTACGCCAAATTCGCTTAGGAGCATATAATGTACAGATATAGGCTATTGTAGCAGGAAGTAATAGAACTAGCAAATAATGACGGATTATGCCTATAATAAAAATAGATACACAAAGTTTTGCAATAGCTTTGGATAATCGTGTTTTTTGTTGAAACTCTAAGAGACTTAATAGAAATAAACTTAGACCAAAATAAATATAGACATCTTTGTGTAAACCAGCTGTCCAAAAAGTCAGAGATGGCAAGAAAAAACAGCAAACAATTAAGGTAAACTTGGGTAATTCTAAAATTTGTCGGAATATATTGTAAAAATTCAAACTGGCAAACAAGCCAATGGTAGCAATGAAAAAAATGTGCAAATGGTAATGACCTAACGTAAATGGATATAGTAGAGCATGGAAATGTACCAACATATAGGTTCCCAAATCTTTCCAAAAAATGGCAGCATCAGGGTAAGTGAAAACAATGGCATTGGGCACAGATACGTCCCAACCTAATATAGATCCAATATAATAATTGGGATGCGACAAAAATGTCCGCCCTAATAATGTACTTTCGCTCAGATAAATAAATGTGTCTCCTCCCTTAAAATAGGTATAGTGGATGATACCATAGAGCAACCCTACTATTATTTTTGAAAGAAAAATAAAGCATACAAAATTGCGTGATAGGCCAGGTGTGTTGAGGGTCTTTGTAGATTTTATCCACCAACTGAAAGCCACGATATAAATAACAAGCAACAAATAACTCATATTTACCATTGGGGTTAATAGACTAATATCAACTGCGATTTATTGGATAAGTGAACTGGTATTAAACAGGGACAATTGATTAAATGTTTATGGTGAAAAACAGACATAACTTATTTTTGTGAACTCTATTTTTAAATTAATACTTATTTTTAAGAAATAATAAAAATAAGTATAAGTTTGTACTATAGTGTTCAATGCTCCTTTGGTTAAATCGCAAGATATTAAAAAAAAGTGGTAAAATTTGTGTAAAGTTTTAACGTATAGGCTTATTATATAGTGAAAAAAATGGAATAATTAAGGCTGCAAAATACGAAGTTATCAACTCAAAACAAATTAATATCTCAAAAAGATTGTTGAGATAGGTTGATTTTAAAAGAACAAGCATGAATAGTATAACGATGAAAATGGGCTTTCTTATATTTACTTTTGTGGATTTTTCCCTTTTAGTAAAGGTACAAATTTAAAGTTGCTCAAAGTTTCTTCTTGATAATCGAACTTACTTAGACGAGTTATTTTTAGCATTTTTTGATGTGCTTGATTACCAACAGGAATGACTAGAATACCACCAATCTTTAGCTGTTTTTTTAAGGCAGGTGGTACTTCTGTAGCTCCCGCTGTTACTAGTATTTTGTCAAAAGGTGCAAATTCGCCTAGACCTTTGTAGCCATCTCTAAAGTAACTTCTAATGCCTAGTAAGCCAAGTGTCTCAAACATTTTCTTAGCTTTGGAATATAATAACTCGTGTCGTTCGATGGTATATAAACGAGCACCTAATAGGGCTAAAACAGCAGATTGATATCCCGAACCTGTACCAATTTCAAGAATTTTTTCTCGCTTTTTGACTTGTAGCAATTCTGTCTGATAAGCAACGGTATAAGGTTGAGAAATCGTTTGATGCTCGTCGATAGGGAATGCTTTATCTTCGTAGGCGTGTTCTTCGAATGCTTTATCCAAAAAGAAATGTCTAGGAATGGCTTGAATGGCGCTCAAGACGTTTTCATCTCGAATACCTTTTTGATAAAGCTTTTCAGCCAAACGTTTGCGCATGCCCTTATGTCTATTGCTGTCTTCCATTTGTTGAATTTAAGTCGCTAAAATACAAAATAACACAAATTTCATAGACGCTTAACTAACAAATGACTAGAATAGATACTATTTTTTTCCTAATTTGCTGAAAAATTTGAAAGAATAAACCCTAAATACACTTTATAAAGGTTGTTTTGCTTTGACTTAACAAAAGGTACGTGTACAATAGACTAACTATTTTAAGTTGCTTTAACTTTTGAGGTCTCCTAATTTTGAGGCAAGCAAACCCATCAAATAGTGTGTACTCAATAAATAAAAATAAGTAAGAGGTCAGAAAAAATAAGAACAAAGAATGGGATTATTTTTTTGCTAATTAAAGAAGAAAAAGGAAGGCTTAGCGAGCTAAGACAAGTTTTTCTGATGAAGAGTAGTGCAAAAAAAGGCTGTTTTAGCTACGCTGCTACTGCGTGGTACTTGTTATTTTTTTGAACGATTACTTACTATTATATTAATAATAAAAAGAAAAGTAGCACAAAGGTGCTCAAAATGGATTAAGAAGCTATGACAAAAATTAAATTTGGAACAGACGGATGGAGAGCTATTATAGCAAAGGAATATACCGTTGAGAATGTAAAGCGGATTGCTACAGGAACAGCTTTGTGGATTAAGCAAAACGGAGGAAATAGTTTGGTATTAGGGTATGATTGTCGTTTTGGAGGATTGATGTTTGCTCAAACAACGGCTCAAGTTATGGCACATCATGGAATTAAGACTTATTTTGATAAAAATATTTCAACAACTCCTATGGTTTCTTTAGGTGTCGTCAAGAAGCAAGCAAAAATGGGGGTTGTTATCACGGCGAGTCATAATCCTCCAACTTATAATGGTTTTAAATTGAAATCAGAATTAGGAGGACCTTCTATACCTAAAGATATAGATGCCGTAGAAGCATTGATTCCTGCCGAAAATAGTACGGACGAATTGCCATCTATTGAACAAATGGAAAAGGATGGATTGTTAGAATATATCAATTTAGAGGATTTGTACATGGCAGAAGTTGAGTCTAAATTTGATTTAAAAACGATTCGTGAATCTGGTGTTATTTGTGCTTACGATGCTATGTATGGTGCTGGACAAAATATTGTGCGTAGAATCTTGCCGAATGCGGTACCATTGCATTGCGAAATTAATCCAAGTTTTAATGGACAGGCGCCAGAGCCTATTGACAAAAATTTGCAAGAGTTGTCGCAATTAATTAAAGACAATAAAAACATTACTTGTGGATTGGCAAACGATGGCGATGCCGACCGTATTGGAATGTATGATGAAGATGGGACGTTTGTTAATTCTCATCAAATTCTATTGTTGATCGTGCATTACTTGTACAAGTACAAAGGTATGAGAGGCAAAGTAGTGGTTTCTTTTTCGGTAACGGATAAACTAAAAAAGCTATGTGAATTGTATAACTTGGAATATCAAGTGGTTAAAATTGGATTCAAGCACATTGCCGAAATTATGATTACAGAAGATGTTTTGGTTGGTGGAGAAGAGTCGGGCGGTATTGCAGCAGCTGGTCATATTCCAGAACGTGATGGCGCTTGGATTGGTTTATTGGTCTTGGAATTTATGGCTAAAACAGGTAAGTCTATCAAAGAATTGATGGAAGAAGTATATGCTTTGGTAGGACACTTTGCTTTTGATAGAGATGATTTGCACATCGCCAACGACAAAAAATGGGCAATTATTGAGAAATGTAAAAACAACGAGTACACGAGTTTTGGAGATTATACGGTACAACGTGTTGAAACAATTGATGGGTATAAGTTCTACTTGTCAGATGATAAATGGGTGATGATTCGCCCTTCAGGAACGGAACCTGTGTTGAGGGTTTATGCACAGGGACCTACTCATGAGGAAGTAAGAAACATCTTAAGCGCTACACACGCGACCTTAGGATAGAGGCTATAAGAACCATAAAATTTAGGGAGAAAGAGCTGACTCATTGAGTTGGCTCTTTTGTTGTTTTGGGGTGTAAGGTGCAGATAATGAACTGTAAAATTATTTCATAAAGATTTATTTGACTTGCAATGTTGAGTCTTTTAACATATATTTGTATTGCCCTGAAAAGTGAATGTTAAAAAAATGAAGGAATACTGATGAAGTCTATCTGTCTAGATTTTTAATGTATTTTAATATACTATATTTTTTACATTTAAAATAAACCCAATTTTATGAAACAATTCTTTCTAGTAACAGCACTGCTCTGTTGCTATTCCCAAGGATTTGGACAATTCCAAATTCATCCCGATTCTTCTTTTTATTCTTTTTTAGATTCTTTTTATTACTATCATCAAGAGGATAGTGCCGAAGGAGGTTTTTTTAATCAAGTTAGACGTAATGCAATAAAATGGGGTGCTCGATTATATCCATCAGGAGATATGAGAATAGCTAATCGAGCCATTATTGAATACTCTAAGAATTATAATAATCAAAATTTGATTAATACTTCTTTTGCTCCAACTTCATCTATCCAATTTCCTAATAATCATCCTAATGCTAAAGGCTGGAAAGAATTAGGACCAAGAAATCCGCAAAGCATTTCTGGAGGTCCAGCGAACAAAGCAAGAGGTATGGGACAGATGCATCGGATTGCATTTCATCCTGATTACGGTACAAGTCTACAAGGAAATTTAAACAAAACTCTTTACGCAGGATCTCATTATGGTGGCTTATATCGCTCTGACGATGGAGGAGCTAATTGGTATAATTTTCATACAGACCAAGGTTTGCCAATTACTTCAGTAGGTGGAGTTGCTGTGACAGATGATTTGGTCTATGTTTGTACTGGAAATGGAGACTATGGATTCTCATTTGGATATAAAGCCTCGTATACTCCACTTAATGCTACATTAAGTTCAAATCCTATACATACTCAAGGAGTTTATCGTTATAATAATGCAACTGCAAATGAGTGGGAACCGATTAATGGTTCAACTTTGATGATAGATGGAATAACAAATATTCCTACTCTTCTAGATATATTTAAAGAGGGAGGGACAATGAGAAATATAATAGTACATCCAGACCCTTCTTTATCTGACAATTTATTGATTGCTACTAGTCATGGTATTTTCAAGACAGAGAATGGAGGAATGAGTTGGAGGCAAGTTTTAATAGGTCCTTCTAACTCAATTTGGGATACAGAATGGAAAGGATTAAAGTATCATCCTGATTCAAGTAATATTGTTTATGCTAGTGGAAAGGATATTTATGAATCCCTAGATGGTGGTAATACATGGACGTCTAAAACTAATTATCTTGTAGATTTATCATTACCTTCTACTTTTGAAGTGAGTCGTATAAATATTGCGGTTACACCAGCTGCACCTAATAATATTTATGCACAAGTAGTAGGAAAAAATATAAATACTGGTAACGGAATGGCACGAAGAATATACCTATTTGATGGTAGTAATTGGATACTCAAAAATACACTAAATCAAGGTGGATATGACCATCCTGACTGGCTTGGTATTGCCGTATCCCCTACGAATGCTTCCGATGTATTTATTGGCATGATTGATAATTATAGGTCGCAGAATTTTTTAAGTTCTAGTTCATCATTTTATAATATTAACCCAAGTGGAGGGCACAATCCTGCCGTTCATGATGATGTTCATATCTTGGCTTTTCCACCGAATGGGATGGGAGATGAATTATTTGTTGGAACCCATGGAGGAATTAGTCATTATGACTTGACACTAAACACTTGGCAAGCTTTATATAATGGTTTGGGAGTTTGTACAGTGTGGTCTTTTGATGATTGGGAGGGAAATGATAGTGTTATTGCAATTGCAAAGCAGGATATAGGTATAGACTATACGCTTGATAATGGAATAACATGGAAAGCCCATAGATTGATAGGAGATGGTTATGGAGTACAAATAGATGATCATTCAGGTTTATCATTTTGGCGAGGAAATAATTATTTAGGTCTAGTACAAATATACCCTAATTATTCTACACCTTTAGATGTCAATCCTAGATTACCGATTGATCCAACAGAAGGATTAACATCTTGGGTACCAACAACATTTAAAATTATAAATCATCCTAAAACGGATGAGTTATATTTTGGACTTACAGAGATGTATATTCGAAATTATTTAAGTCGTGTTGAGCAAAATCAAGGAGGAGGAACCTCATGGGCAGTAAAATCAAATATTGGACAGTTTGCACATAAGCAAGGTCAGTGGAGGAGGCAAATCATGGAGATTGCACTATCCGAAGATGAAAATACAAATAATACATATATTTCTACTCTTAATTTCAATGGCGTTAGTGGAGGAGGATTTCGTTCAGGTTTTTTCTTTTCAGATCAAAGTACATGTTCCACTTGTTTTGTAGATAAAACTTCAAATTTACCCATATCATCAAACCCTGCAATACCTACTACGACTAGTGAACCTAATCCTGTAACAGGAATAGCTTTAGATGCTAGAGATGGCAATAGAGTTTGGGTTAGTTTTGCTGGATTTGACCCAGTGTTAAAGGTTTGGTATTCTGATAACAAGGGAGATGCTAATACGTGGGTGAATTATGATGATGCTAATCAATCTTTAGCGAAATTAAATGTATCTATAAATGGAATTGTTTATCAGAGAGGTACTAAAGATAGGGTTTATATAGCTACAGATGTGGGAGTATATGTAAGAGAAGACGGAGGTGATTGGTTAAGGTTTGATAGCGAAGGGAATCCATTTCCTAATACTAGAACAACAGAACTTAAAATCAACTACTGTTCGGGCAAACTACGAGCAGCAACCTTTGGACGAGGCGTATGGGAAGCCGACTTGCTACCGCCAGAAACGTCCATTGATTACCGTAGTTTCCGAACGATTACAGGAACGGAGACATGGACTACGGACAAAAATATGGTTCGAGACATCAAGGTCAAAGCAGGTGCTACCTTAATTTTAAATAGCATGACGCTGAATATGCCCAAAGATGGTTTGATTGTGGTAGAACCAGGTGGCTTATTGGTGGTTGATTCTTCTACGATCACCAATCAATGTGGTCAGACATGGCAAGGCATCCAAGTATGGGGAAATTCTCACCTGTCTCAAGTCCCGACCAATCAGGGGCAAATTATTTTGAGTGCTGCTACCTTGGAATATGCCAAAAATGCCATTAGTCCATGGGAAGTAGGCAATTTCCCCAATCCAACCAACAATACAGGTGGAACAGGCGGAATTATTACGGCGATGAATAGTCAATTTATTAACAATTGGCGTTCCATTGATTTTATGCGTTATATATCTCCAACAGGAGGCAAAGAAGGGAGTACCTTACACAATTGTACCTTTACGGTCAACGACGATTATCGTCCTTTTGACGGCGATAGCCTTCCTAACTTTTTGGGACACGTATCCATGTGGTCGGTTGGTGGAACCGAAATACAGGGATGTACGTTTAAGGACGAACGCAGCAACAAAATAGGAGACCCAGTTACTGGTGGTAGCTTTGGTTTGGGAGGCTTGGGAGCCAGCCCCAAAGTCTCTCGCCTGTTATTCCCTTCCAAACGCAACCGCTTTGAGGGCTTGGAGCGTGCTGTTGAGATGGGCGGTCCAAGAGGCACCAACTATACCACCGCTATTGACGAATGTACCTTCGTGGATAACGAGCAAGCCGTTATTATCCGAGCGCACAACCAGGCGGTAGTGATTCGGGATAGTTTTGAAATAGGCAACTTTGCAAGTACCTCGCCCAACAGCTATATTGTGGAGCACTACGGTCTAGGGCTGATTCATACGACTGCTTTTAATGCAGAACAGAACTACTTTACCAGTACGACCAATAATGCCAGCGCTACGGTTGGTTCTTGGGTAGAAGCAACGGGAGCGGCAGGGAATGCCCTCAAAAACAACCACTATCATAATTTGACGAGTGGGAATTTGGCACATGGACGGAATAGTGGGGTAGGACCTTTTTCTAGTGGCTTACAGTATCACTGTAACCAAAATACAGGCAATGATTACGACTTTATGGTCTTTGCCAATATCGCAACCGATAATACAACAGCCAGCATTAGTAGTCAACAAGGTAGTATCACGCAAGCCAGTCGCAATACCTTTTCGACTGCTGTACAGAGCCTGCCTACTCAAGCGCATTTTTACAATTACAATTACGATGCTGCTTCGGCACAGTTAGGGGCACCTGTTCAGTATTATTATACTTCTAATAATACAAATGAAATACCAGATGTAGCATTACTTTTTAATACCAATAGACAGGTTGCATCACAAGGTATATTGAGTTTCTGCGCAGCAAACTATACTGGTACAGGAACCTTTAAAGTAAGCAATGGCGAAGGGGAAATTATTTCCTTAGAAGCCCTAAAAGAAGGCTATGCCACCGATTGGGGCAACTATCAACAATTAAAACTAGAATACGACGAACTACCAACAGAAGACAGCACGACTCGTTCTAACAAAGAAAGCGAATTAGCGGGTGCCTATCAAAAGTTATTCTTTGGGGCAAATCAAGTGATTCAGCACTATGCCAACGACAGCATTCCTCAAAACGATAGCTTAGAAACTTGGATTAAAAAGAAACCTGGCATAGCCGCACAATACGAATTGGTAGAGCATTATTGGAGACAGGGGCGTTATGCCGATGCTTTGGATCAAATAGATTATATTGCTGCTACGTTTAGCATGGACTTTAGAGCATCAAAAAACCACAGTCATTACAAAGATTTGAAAGAATTGTTGCAAGCGGCTTATGCCAATGGGCGCATGGAAGCAAATTTGGAGAAATCAGAAGTAGAGGCATTGGAAGCGATTGCCGATGCCCAATGGGGTTTTGCAGCGGTACAAGCGTCGGATATTTTAAAGTTCTTTTATCGCAAAGGTACTTTGTATGCGCCCAGTTTGCCGAACCTAAATCCCGTAGAAGGTAAGTTTGTTCCTGCCAAAGGGAGTCGTCTTGCGTCATTTGCTAAAGAACCTACCTTGGCGGGCACGCCGAACCCTGCTATTAATTGGGTGGATTTGTCTTATGAATTGCCAGAAGGGCTTGAAAAGGGGCAGTTGGTGGTTACGTCTACCACGGGGGCAAGGATGACTCAAGTAGCCTTGCGCAACAATGTAGGTCAGCTTACGTTAAATACCAAAGAATGGGTGTCGGGAATTTATTTTGCGACACTATTCTGTGAGGGGCAAGAAGCTAAAGTCTTTAAAATTGTTATTCAAAAATAATGTATCATTGATAGCCTATTTCTGCCCTGTGTGGAAATAGGCTTTTATCTTTTTCTTATGCGAATTATTTATCTTGTATTATGTTGTTTTTTATATTATAATAGCATAGCTCAAATAACTACCTTTAATAAACGGGTGCAGTTGGGCTGTGGAAATACGATACTCACAGGTTTAGAAGTGACGGATTCTTGCTACTATGTTACAGGGGGGGCTTTAGATAGTAACAATAATTGTGATTTTGGTACGGTGTTTACGAAATACGATACTCTTGGTAATTTATTATTTTATAGAATAACTAGGGGGGTTGAAACGTGGTTTCCTTATCTAAGGACAAATTTTCAAAATGAGTTAGTAACAGCCCCTTATTTTTATGACTCTACAGGAATGTATGGAGGCATTTTTATCTATGATAATATGGGAGGGGGAACAGTTACACCTTTTTCTAACCCTTATATCGAGGGGACATTCATCCGCCCAGACGATATGCGAATAAGTAATGATAGCGGTTATATAATAACAAGCTCGATTAATGATACAACAGGAGTAAGTGATGTAGGAATTCTAAAACTAGATCAACAAGGACAAAAAGAATGGCATGTAACAAGAGGCGTACCCCATTATGTAGAGCACACTCCCTGCGTTTACGCCACGAACGACAATCACTATATAATTGGCTACCAACAAGACAACCTAAGTGGCGTACAAATGAACTACACGGTACGAAGCAAATTAGAAAAAATAGACAGCCTAGGCAATACGATTTGGACTTACCAAAGCCCCAATAACCAACAAATACATGGTGTGAACGATTTGATTCTGTCCAAAGATGGCGGCTTGGTGGTTGCCAGTGCATGGGGCTATGAAAGACTGAATAGCACAGGAACGTTTGCTAATTTTTTACACCATGGTTATATCTATAAATTAGATAGTGCTCAGAATTTTTTATGGGGTACAATATTACGTTCACCTATTGATGATTTAGCCAGTTTTCAGAAAATAATAGAGTTAGAGGATAGTACATTAGTTGCATTTGGGACAATATCACGAACATACCCTGCACAGAATCCAACACATTATATTATACACGGGCGAATTGTGAAACTATCGCCTCAAGGAGACAGCATTTGGAGCAGAGATTACGAGTATCTAAGCACAGCGAATGCACGGCACACGGTTTATGATGCCGAGCGAACGCCAGATGGAGGTTTTTTAGTATGTGGAGAAGCGAATGGAGTAGATACGATTCCTAGCAATCCGATTATTTTTCAGCAAGGTTGGTTGATAAAATTGGACGACCAGGGCTGCTTGGTGCCAGGTTGCCATACGACAACAGGCGTGCTGCCGCTAGAGCAAGGAGGAGCAATTTCTTTGTTGTTGTATCCCAATCCTACCACAGATTATTTGAATGT
>NZ_JHBV01000010.1 GCF_000724545.1 Aureispira sp. CCB-QB1
AATGGTTGTAGTGCAACAGGGAACTTAACGATAACAGTAGATACCTTGCCAACGGTAATGGCAAGCAGCACAGACACAGTAGTGTGTTCAGGCGAGTCAATCACCTTAACAGGAATAGGAGCGGCAAGTTATGCATGGGATAATGGAGCAGTAGATGGAATCGCTTTTGTACCAAGTGCAACAACAACGTACAATGTAACAGGAACAGATGGTAATGGTTGTAGTGCAACAGGGAACTTAACGATAACAGTAGATACCTTACCAACAGTAATGGCAAGCAGCACAGACACAGTAGTATGTTCAGGTGAATCAATCACCTTAACAGGAATAGGAGCGGCAAGTTATGCATGGGATAATGGAGCAGTAGATGGAATTGCTTTTGTACCAAGCGCAACAACAACGTACAATGTAACAGGAACAGATGGTAATGGTTGTACAGCGAATACTCAGCTAACCATTCAAGTAACAAGTATTGATACAAGTCTAAACTTAGTTGGAAATACATTAATGGCAACGACAATGGCTGCGACATATCAATGGGTCAATTGTGATAATAATCAATGGATTAATGGTGCAACCAATTCAACCTTTACACCTGATTCTACAGGAAACTACGCCGTTATTATTACCAACAATAACTGTGTAGATACATCAAATTGTTACAATATTTTAGTTGTAGGGATGACAATGTTAAATAGTCCTATATTTGATTCAGTTAAGGTGTTTCCAAATCCTAATACAGGCACTTTTACCTTAGAATTTATAAATGCTAAATATGAGTCTAAGACGATTGAAATTATTAACTCGGTAGGGCAAATTGTTTATCAAACGACTACATCAAATGATAAAGAGCAGGTTCATTTGCATAATATAAGAAGTGGCTTGTATGTAATTTATATCAATGGTTTATATACTCAAAAAATAATTATTCAATAAAATCAGAAACGTTAAAATGTTTATAGAGGCTGCCCTTTTCAGACAGCCTCACTTAATTTTTCTTATGCCAAATAGCTTCTGAAGAACTTGTTTAAATTTTCACTAATTGGTTTAACGTGTTTGGATTTCCAATATAAATCAAAATGCTCTGTGTTCTCTGCAAAATGCATTTTTTTAGGTCCAAGTACTTTTTTGAAAAACTCCTTGCCATTTTCTACGGTGTAGGCTTCACTTCCCAAAGCCATAAAAACAGGGATATTCTCCATTAAATGAATTGATACTGGGACTTCTCTTATTAGGAAGTGCCAGCTACTCAAAATTGAGTAAAGTAATAAATTCCCGAGTAAAGCAAGCTTTAAACTTTAAACGGATACAAAGTAGTAATGTACCACTTTCTCAAGGTAAAATATACTATGGGGAAAGATGGGGCATTGAAGTGTTTTTCTCTGCGTGTATAAATTTAGAAAAGGCTACTAATTTAGGATTTACAGAATTATACGGTAATGAGGTAAACGAATTAAGAGATCAAAATTGTACGTAAAAGTAGAGGAATTGAAACAAAAAGCTCTAGTTTGTAAGAGCCTATAAAACATTGCAAAAAAAATCCCTTGTTGTGTTCAAACAACAAGGGATTTTTAGATTGAGAGCGAGAGCAATATTTTATTTAGACAACCAGCGTTTGCGCATTCTTAGTTGCTCGTCAGTTGGATTTTCTACCATTCTGAAAACGTGTTTTTTCATAGTGGGAATTTTAACAACTTCAATATTTTTTTCAATTTCTACTTCTTTTCCATTTTCGTCTTTACGAAGGATAACAATATTTAGATTATCACCTGCTTTGACACCACCCAAGAAGCCGAACAAAACAGCCGATGCTGTTTTTATAGTAAATGGTTTTCCATCCCATTTTAGGATAACATCATCTTTTTGTAGTCCAATGAATTCTTTTCCAAATTTATCCAATTTTTCGTGTTTGCGAATATAAAAACGATCTAGGGAATCTCTTCCAATAACGCCATTTTCAATTCCACCAAGAGGAGAAATTTCGTCCACAGTTGCTTCTTCTAGGTATTCGACACCAAATGGCTTTACAAAGACGTTATAATCAGGTGTTTCTGTTCCTTCGATATATTTTTCAAAGAAACTCTTTAGTTGTTTGAAGCCTGTAATTTCAATTATTTTTTGGAACAACTCTTCGTCTTTAAAAGGAGTGTCTTGACCATAAAAGCCAGACAAATCTCTTAGTAGCATTTGAATATCGTATTTACCTTTGGATAGTTTTAACAATTCCAAATCTAGACACATTGCTAGGATAGCTCCTTTATAATAAATATTCTGGTATTGCTTTGCATAAGGTTCTACCAAACAGTTTTTACTCATTTCTGTTAAAGACATCCCTTGTTTGAAGCGATTGGAGTTTTTCAACTTGTCACGTAAGGTTTTTAAGAATGCTTCGTCAGAAACTAAATCATACTTAGCTTGCATATGTTGAGCCATATATTCGATGACACCTTCATACAACCACAAATGTTTTGACATTTTAGGATCTACAAAGTCAAAGTTATGAATTTCTTCAGAGTGGATATACAAGGGAGTCACCATATGAAAAAACTCATGAGAAGCAATATCTACAATCATTTTTGAAATTTTTTCAGGCTTTTCTTCAATCAAACAGAAGAGAGAAGAACGTGCATGTTCTAGAGCACCCGCAGCACCTGAAGGATAACCAGTAGGAGATAAGTAGATGATAAATGAATAGCGATCTACTGGAAGAATATTTCCTAAATATTGATTTTGTGCTTCTAGCATTGGACGTACCTTTTCGGCAACATCTTTAGCCGTTACAAGTCCATTGGGAGAATAAACAGAAATTTGAATGTCTCCATACCCCAATTTGAAATTCACGGTATCTGGCACACAATACATGATAGGTGCATCTACCAATTCGTGATAATCTTGAGCTTTAAAAACGTCAGAGTCAAAATCACCACCGATACGTTTTAATGATGTTGTCGCATAAAAATTAGAAGGGCGATTGTACGTAACGACATAGGGTAATTTTTCCTTGCCTTCAAAAAAACCAAAACAACCATTAGCACTCAAAACATAATTTTTTAAAGCTTCAATATTGGTTCCGCTTGGTTCAAAAACAGCTTTGCGAATATCTGCATCCCAGCTATCTTGAATCAAGTAAGTGATTCTGTAGATCTTTTTACCAGCAATTTTCCATGTATTTTGATCAACTCTCTCTACTCCAAATTCACGACCTTTTTTATCAAAAGCTTTTAGGCTGCTTACAAACTGACCATAATCAGAAATCTCGTAAGTGCCAGGGATAATCTTAGGAAACTTAAATGTTAAATCCTTATCTGTTATTTCATTGGGAACAATAAGCTCAACTGATAATTGATCCTCTTGAACATTATTTAAATCAATGTTATATTGATACGCTTCTGTTTGTTCGGCTTGTTGCGCAATTAGCGCAGCATTTGAAATAAATAAAAACGATAGGAGTAATGCTAAAAACTTCATAGATTGAATTTTAAATTTTCGCAATCAGCTAATGAAAGATGTTTTAAAAATCATTGACGGGCTATTTTGCACCCTTAAAATATGTATTTATTTGAAGTGAGTTCTACTTAACAAAGATAATAAAAAAGTATGGATTTTAGCTTAGTAAGATTCGCAAACATGACAGAGTGTACAGAATATCAGACAATAGGACTAAAAAAACGGACGAAACGTATTCTTTTACAAAAAAGTTCCTTTGACACCTCTTTTAATTTTTTATAAAAAAACTTTCTTTTTCTTTTTCTTGAAAGAATTTTTAAGATTTTAATATTTGAAACAAACGTCAATAACCAATCAATAGCTAAGTTAAGAGACCTCACAGAAGGAAGCATACAATTAGTAGACCAATTTTAAAAAGACTGAAAAAAAGTAGAAAAAATAGGAGGATGGGCTAAGTAAAACGGGCTAAAAGATTTAATAGGAGAGGGTGCGCAATCGTGTTAGTAAACGATATATTTTATAATTGATACTAGGGTTGATATTTAAGTAAATATCATTAATCTCCACTCGATCTTTATAATAATTTAACTTTTGAATATCCAAATATTCAATTCGAGCTGATTTTTGAAAATAAGCTTTCCAGTAAATTGCCTTAGCCGTTAAAATACACCCCTCTTTGCCTGAACGAAGTAATGTGTGATCAATAAAAGCATACGGAATTTCCCCCGCTTCAGGACTAAAAAATGTTGAGCGAGCATTTTTAAGTTTTTTTAGAGGAATATCAATGGCATTACTATAAGCGATCAGTGCTTCTTCATCTAGGTACAAATAGGCATTGACCATTCTGTGCAAGTTAGTTGTTAGAAAGCTAGCTTCCTGATAATGCAGAATTTGTTTAGAAAGTTGGTGGGGCAGCAAGGGGTTGCAATATTCAATAAAGAAACGTTCCAACAATGCAGCAAATTGTTTTTCTACTTCGTGTTCAATGACCTTGAAGGCACTAATTCCTCGTTCCTCAAATATGTCTTCAAACTCTTGTGTCATTAGAATGGTTGCTTCTTCCAAATAATTTTGCTTGAAAGTGCTTTTTTCAAAAGTCTGGAGAAAAAGTGCTTCTTTTTCAGTGTTGTTTTCAGCTTCTAATGCCAAACTAATTGACACCCTAAATGCTTCTGAGAGTTGTGTTGGTAATGTTGGAATGTCGTTAAAATCTAAGCCATAAACAGGTGAGATATTAGGCTTAGGAGTATATTGAATGTTGATTGGCGTACCACATCTAGAACAAAACCTAGCACCTTTGGGATTAAGGTTGTTGCAGGCAAAACAAACAACACCATCTCCGTCTGCTTGTTTGCCACAATTATGACAAAATAAAGCATTAGGAAGCAGGGTAGTATTGCAACTTAGGCAGTTTTTCATAGTGTTATGATAATCCAATGTTGAGGTCAAGCAAAATGTAAGTACTAAAAATACTTGTTTTCTTGAAAAAATGGAATTTTTTAGAAAATACTTATTCCAGATAGCCACGAAATGTAAAAGTCAAAGCCTGACTGGTGTTTGTGGTGGCAGAATAAATAGTAGTAGTATTATGGCATTTGATGGAGTGCTTGTTCCAGCTCCTCTACACGTTTTTTTAGATGCAAGTCTTTGATAGGAAGGTTTTTGAGTTGTACCAGTTGCTCTCTTGATCTATTCCATTCTTTTCTCTCAAAAGCTACTCTAGCCAAATTATAAAGTAAAATGCCTTTCTCTTTGGTGTGCAAATAGCCTAACTCTAGGGCTGTGTTTGAATGCGTTGCGGCAGCATCTACATCTTGATGATGAGAAGCAATTAATGCATTGGCAAAGTGATAATAGGCTTGATACCTAGGACTTAGCCAATTAGGACGCTTGATGGAATTAATTAATTGTTCTGCCTGAGGTATGTTGCCTTTGCGTAAGGCAACCAAAATTCCTAACATAGGACCATGCCTAAAATGCCCCATCAAGAGAATAAAGGCAGTTGCCCAAAAAGCAAAAATTACATAGCTCCCTAGTTGCGCAAAGGGAGCTATAATACCGCAAATCAAAAACAGTACAATCAGTACCAATCTAAGTTTAGGAGAAATCATTGTTGCTAAGTTCGAATAGAATCAAAAAATTACCTTCTTTTATTACGTCCACGACGCATATAACTTTGATTCATCATAGAGCGTTGTGCTTTCTTTCCCATCATTTTTTTCTGTTCTGCATGCTTGCCTTGTAGCATCAAGCCAACCTCTTGTATGTTTTGTTTTACCAATTCTTGCGTAATATTCAGCTTCTTAGCTTTTTGGTACAACTCTTTTACTTTCATTCGGTTGTTTCTGCTACCATAGATGTTGATTAGTTGCAAATAAATCATTGCCTTAAAATCATCTTGCAAATCTAAGCCTAAAGCTATATTAGAAAGACGTTCTGCTTCTTTAAAATCTTTTCTTTGGAATGCCAAGGTACTTTTAATCCAGTAGTACATTCCGTGATAAGTAAATCGCAACCAACTTGGTTTGAAAGTATAGCTTAACAATTTTTCTGCTCCATCAAAGTCTTGTTGTTGCATTTTCATTGCTGCGGCATTGACCGTACCAATAAGCAAGTGTTTGGCAACCAAAATAATTACAATAAGAATAGGCAACCAAGATCCTGCAAAACCAGCCCAACTATGCAATCCTACAATTGCAATCAAAGAAACAATGAAGAGAATAAATTGGCGTTCTATGGTAAAAAATCGTAAAAAATTAATCATTGTATAGTATTGTATTATATATTCTAAGTGTCAGGTAGAGTATCTTTCTAAATTCTAAAAGCAACTTGTAGAAGCACTTATTCAATTGTTGGAAGACAAAATTTAGATGAACTCCAAAATAATTATCGCAAAGATAATGAAAAATATGAAGACTAAAGTACTTCTATCAAATCATACCAATAAAAGTCGCTTATTCTACGGCTTTAGTATGAACAAAATAACCCGTTTCTCTATTTTTGCGAACATCGTCCCAATTAAAACACTCTCCGTGCATGGCGATATAAATGCCAGGAGGCATACATTGAGCAAAAGCTAGGGCAGCCCCTAAATTGAAAAAACCATCCGAAGACATTCCAAATTTATAAGGAATCATAGCGCCCAATAAAACGATGGTTTTTCCTTCAATGCCAGCTTCAGCTAAGTACTTGGCTGTTTCTACCATAGTGTCGGTTCCATGCGTGATAATAATGTGTTCAAAGTTACAACGTTTGCAATTTTGGGCAATAATGGATCGATCATCTTCCGTCATTTCTAAGCTATCAATCATCATCAACGTTCGAACGGTAATGTCTAGAGTAGAACGACCTCTTTCAAAAATTTCTGGTAAATGAGTGTCTTTGAAATAAAGTTCTCCTTTGATCATGTTGTATTCTTTGTCAAAAGTGCCGCCTGTTACTAAGGCTAGAATTTTCTTTTTCATCATAATTGTTGTTAATCGTCCGCTAAATATTTGACAACCATGTTGAGCCAAAATGTTTGTAGAGGACTCTTGTATTGTGTGAATGTTAAAATTAGAACAAAATTAAAATTGAACAGAATATAACGACTCCTATTAGTAATAAAAATACCGTGTAAGGAAGAATTTCTTTTGCTTTTAAACCTGTAATGCCCAACAGTGGAAGCGCCCAAAAAGGCTGTAACATATTGGTAATCTGATCGCCATAACAAAGCGCCATAATACTTTTTTCAATTGGAACATGCAATTGTTGAGAAGCTTCGATTAGGATGGGGCCCTGTACCAACCATTGCCCACCACCGCTTGGAACAAATATGTTTACTAGTCCTGCCGAAAAAAATGTAAAAATGGGGAAGGTAGTTGTGGTAGAAACTTCGGTAAATGCGTTTGAAAAAACATCTACCAAACCAGAACCAATCATAATGCCCATGATACCTGCATAAAAAGGAAATTGAATCATAATACCCGCAGAACCTCCAATACCTTCACTTACTGCTTGATTGAATTTGAAAAAACTACCATGCAATAAAATGGCAAACCCAAATAACATAAAAATAATATAGTTGGGGTTGATAAAACTAAAACTCCAGTCAAATCCTTGTCCTTGTGTTAATGGGGCAATTAGAACTTTATAAAAACCAATAAAAACGATAATCAGCCCTAAAGCAGTAGAAAGAATGGGAGAATAGTCTAGCCGTTCTGCGCCAGTAAGTGAAGTTTCATTAGTTGATGTCGAAGATGAAGATGTTTCAGTTAGGTGTAGAGGTGTACTTTTAACCCGTTTCCCCATCCAATACATAGCTAAAGGAAGAATGGTAAGCAATAGAATCATACATACCAAGTTCATTGTCGAAAAGATGGTATCGCTAAAAGGAATTAATCCAATTTGTGCAACGAATTTGTGACCTTCTTCGGCAACTTTTAGAGGGGCTGAACCAGATAAACCGCCATGCCAGACCATTAAACCCGCATAACCTGCTGCCCCAATAAGTGGATAGTTAATGGAAATATTATGTTGAGAGGCGTGTTCGCCTACTTTTCGGGCAAAGATAGCTCCTAAAATGAGTGCTAATCCCCAATTCAAAAAAGCGACTAAAATACTGATAAAAGTTACAATAAAAGCTGCTCGTGCGGTTGTCGTACAATGCCTAACTAAGCTATTAATCAGTTTGTTGGCAGGGCGTGTTAATGCTAATACGTGTCCCAATACCAAAATTAGCATCATTTGCATCGCAAATTTTAAGAAATCAAAAAAGCCTGCTTCCCAATAAAAAAGAATTTCAAGTAGATGCCATTGGTTGGTTTTTGATTCTGTTAATAACAAGGCTAAAATAACCGTGAAGGCGGTTAATAGAATTGCTATTGTAAATGGAGAAGGTAAAACACGTTGTGCGGTACGAACAAATTTGTCTGCAAAACTCATAACTCTATTACTTTTAAAGTATTTTGGCATGCTTTCAAAGAAGCTTTTTTGTGCTGCAAAAGTCACTATTTTAAGTCATTTTTTATAAAAAAGAGGAAACAGTTTTATAAAAAATCTTGTTAGCCTCAATTTAGATTTAGGACTCAGTTGCTACTGTAAATGTTAAAATATAATCCCTCGCTTGCCTAAACTAAGTTCGTTTCGTTTTTCCAGCAATAGGAGTGAGATACCAAAACACTGGTTTTAATAGTCTCTGATTAACATTACTCCGTTGAAAAATCGTATTAGTTTGATTATCAGTAAGATGTACTTTTGTTGGCTTTTGTGCTAAAAGACTGATAATCAAACTAATGCAAGATGCTTTTTTACGTTTTTACTTCGTGAGCCTACGGGTTCGTAGAAAAACTAAAAAATCAACGGAGTATTAATTAATGGAATTTATAAAAAATAAAAAAATTAGATTATGAGCATGAAGCAAATGCCTATGTATGTGTTGATGTTATGGAGTATACTTTTGATATCTTGCCAAAAAACGTCTGAGAATTTTAACAATGAAATTCCTGAAGGAACTAACTTTAGAGTAAATTATTACACAGAAGATTGTGTGGGAGAGGCGGTTCAAACCTGTTTGTTAGTTCAACAAGGAAGCTTGATTGGTAGTAACAATTGGGAATATTTTTACAGTGAAATAGATGGATTTACCTACGAAGAGGGGTATGTTTATAATCTTAATGTAAAACAAACGGCTATTGCTAATCCACCCATGGATGGTTCTAGTATAACGTACACCTTGGTAGAGGTATTGTCGAAAGAAGAACGATAATAAAAAATGTCTTAGCAGCTCTAGGTTGCTAAGACATTGCTTTGAAAGTACTTAGAAATTGGCTTTATTTTAGACAATTTCTTGACTTATTTCGTATACTCTTTGGATAACAGATATTTATACTTTTTCTAAAATAGTAGAAACAGCAGGAGTTACCCAATCGTGGTTTTCTTCAACTGTATTTTCTTTGATATCTGTTAGTTTTTCTTTGATCATTGGACCAATCTTGCGATCTTCTATAGCTGGCAAGTCATAAACAACATCTTGATAAGAAATATCAGCAACATGAGAAACAACAGCAGCTGTTCCACTACCAAACATTTCTTTTAGTTCGCCAGTTTTATGTGCTTCAATCAATTCATCAATGCTAATAGGACGAACTTCTACTTTGATGCCCATTTCTTTTAACAAAGTAATGATGCTGTCACGAGTTACTCCATCTAGAATTGAATCTGTTGTTGGAGGAGTTAATACTGTGTCACCAATTACGGCAAAGATGTTCATCGTACCACATTCTTGCAAGTATTTAAACTCTAATCCATCTAACCATAAAATTTGATCAAAACCTTCTTCTTTAGCAATTTCAGCAGGTTTAAGTGTAGCGGCATAGTTACCAGCTGCTTTAGCAAAACCAACTCCACCAGGAAATGCACGAACATATTTTTGAGCAACTAAGATACGTACAGGTTTTGGATAGTAAGGCCCTACAGGACCTGTGAAAACAATAAATTTATAGTTTGTTGAAGCACGTACTCCTAGAGATTCATCTGAAGCAAAAATAAATGGACGAATGTACAAGGCACTACCAGCAGATTGAGGAATCCAATTTTTGTCAATAACTGTCAAAGAATTAACTGCCTCTAAGAATAATTCTTCAGGAACAGCAGGCATTCTCAAACGTTCGCTTGATTTGTTGAAACGCTGTGCGTGTTTTTTGGCGCGAAATAAAACAGGTTCGCCTGTTTGAGTGCTAATATTAGCTTTCATTCCTTCAAATACCGACTGCCCATAGTGCAAAGCCATCATGGAAGGGGCAAAGGAGATATCACCATAAGGAACAAGTTGACAATTTTGCCACTCGCCATCTATATAATCGGCCACAAACATGTGATCAGAGAATGTTTTGCCAAAGGGGAGGTTTTCAATATCTAAGCCTTCTCTTCTAGACTTTTCGACCAACTGCACTTTTACTGGGTATTTCATAAGATACTAATATTATGTATTATAAAATATATATTCACACAAAATGAAAAGTGTTAACTAATATTATGTATATAGTTTTATCTCATTTTGATTTTCTTTCAAAAATACTAAAAATTTTGCATTATTCAAAATAACAAAATTTTTGTTTATGAATAAGGTAAAGTTGTTCTGTTATTTAGAATAAAATTTTGTAGATGCTTTGAATTGATGCAAAAGAATTATATTTTGTTATAAATAAACAAAGTGGAATTATATTCGGTTCTGAGAGTTGCGTTTTTTTTATAAAAAAAATGATTTTGCAATGGAGCTTTAACAAGCTTATGCGGGATTGTTTATTGGTTTAGGTGTTTAAAAATGGGCGTTATAGGCGGAGAAATGATAAAGTTCTTTGGGAATAATTTTTGTCAACTTTGTAACTTAGTAATTCTCCATTAAGCCTCCAAGTTAGATCGTTTTTTATAAAAAGTCCTTTTTTGAAAAAACGTTCGTTAACTGAAATATACATTTCATTGGTTGAAAATTACATTTCGTCAAGTCTCCTCTACCTTTCAAATTTTACCTTTGAATTAAAAGTATAATTGGGGTATCTTTGTGATAAGATTTAAATAAACTCAATTTAATAAAACCAAATTTATAACTCATGAAATTATCTACAGTATTGCAAATACTATTTGCAATAACTATAACATCATGGATGTTATGGTTAACTATTGGAAGTGCAACTCAACCTAAAGTTGCCTATGTTCACTCAGAATATCTTTTTGAAAAGTATCTAGGAACAATAGAATCATACAAGACATTAGAAGCCAAAAATCAACAATGGGGGACTAATTTGGATTCTCTATCCAAATCTTACCGAGCAACATTTGCTAGTTACGAGACCAAGCAAGAAGCACTAGACGAAAAAGAAAAAGAGGCACTAGGGTACAAACTCCGTCAACAAGAAGCCGCCTTCAATAATTATCATCAATCGGTAGAAAAGATGAAATTAGAGGAAGACCAAAAATTGACGCAAGCGGTCATTAAACAGATGGATGCTTATTTAAAAGAGTATGCTCTAGAGAATGGTTACGATCTGATTATTGGAGCAGGAGGGACGAGTAGCTTGGTCTATGGAGGTGAAAATTATGATGTAACTGAAAGTGCTTTAACCTTCATAAATAAAAAATATCGTGGTGAATAAACAACTAGGTGCCATGGCATTGCTATTTGTGACGTGTTGTCTTTTGGGATGCCATCAGTCCATCAATAACCTAAAGGAGTACTATCAGTATCTCAATACACCAAGTAATGGTTTGATAAAATTGAAAAGTATCGGTTCGATGGCATTTAGTATGAAATATTTGCCTTCAGATCTATATCTGTATAAGACCATGATGGATTCTCCTAATCTATCAATAGACAGTCTAAAAAAGGAATACGACTCTAGTCTTAATTTTATCCTCAAGATAGCGCCTTCCGAAGAATCAGATGCTCAATTTGATGTAATGACAGAGACAGTTAGCTCTCTGGCTGAATTTCAGGAACAAACGCTTACGGTCAACTTTGATCTGCAAAAATTTATTTACTTAAAGCTTGGCGACCAAAAAATTAAACCTGTTTTAGTAGAGGCAGAAAATGTCTATGGTTTGACCAAACACCGTTTGATCAATATTGTTTTTGCCAAGGATGAATTCGAGGAACTTTGGAACCGTGAAGACAAAATTGATTTGGTCTTTAACGATGAGATTTATAATACAGGGAAACATCATTTTCTTTTTGATAAAAGTGATTTTCTGAGCATACCCAAATTAGAATATTAAATAGAATTAAACCAAATACCTAATCAACTAAATTATGATCCAGCAAACAAGAGCTTTCAAACAGAAAGTTGCTTTCACCCTTGTCTTGTTCATGGTTTTTGAAGTTACTTATCCTACGGCGGCATTAGCACTAACAGGAGGACCTCAACAACCTGAATTTGAGAAATTTACTCCCGTAGCAACAACCGATATGGTCAATTCACTGACGGGTGATTTTCAATACAACCTACCCGTACTCAATATTCCTGGAGCGGACGGGGGAGGTTATGCGCTTTCTTTGTCTTATAATGCCAACCCTTCCATGGATTCCGAAGCATCGTGGGTTGGCGCTAATTGGACACTAAACCCTGGGGCTTTGATACGAAGCAAAAGCGGCTTGCCAGACGATTACAAAGGAAAAGTCAAAGAGTATAATGTGATTAAACCAAGTTTTTCGTTCTCTCGTACTCAGGGAGGTTCGGTAAGTGTTGGTTTTGGAGAGGACAATGCTAACAGTATAGGGGTGTCTTCAAACATAACTCATACTTGGAATAATTACTCTGGTTATGGAGATTCTAAATACATTGGTCTTTCAACCAATATTCCTATCGACTTGTCGGTAGGAGTTACCTTTGGAGGAAGGGACGCTACTTTTTCGGCGAATGTAACGATTGGACCCAAGCTAGAAGCCTTTACAAAACAAGCTAAAGACAACTTAAAAGATGTTAAAGGAGCTGGTGCTTGGGGAAAAAGAACCTTGTTGAATATAGCGGAATCGAATGAATTAAGATTGAATGTGGGAACATCTGGTCAATTTGGAATTTTTGGACAAGTAAATAGTTCTGTTGCGGCTTCTGTAAAGCCTCATCGAGCAATGAGTTATACGTTTGGAGGTACGGCACAGGCACTTCTAGGACCCGTTACGGCTGCTTATAATAGAAGCGAAACAGCCACCTTGCAGGTCAATAAACCAGTAGTCGATTACCATGCCTATGGGTATATGTATAACCCTAATCATGGTACGCATGATTACCATGCTCGACAAGCGACACCAGAACACGTTATGAGTGATTATGGAATAGAAAAAAATTCTAACTTCTCTGCTCGTGATAATATCATAGGGATTGTTCATAATAATGCTGATCAATTTAATGCGATTGGTGAGGGTATTTCAGGTTCTTATAGAATGCATCACAAAAAAGTGGGGCATTATTATTCAGATTGGGCTGCTGACGGTCGATCTAGAAATGTTTCTGTCGTTCCTAATATTACAGGTGGTGCTGGTTTTGTGTTGTCTGAAGGAGCAACAGGAGTTGGTTTTAAGATTGGTGCTAATTTCCAGTTTGAAAATAGAACAAAAACAGAGTCAAGAATGTGGTTGGTTCGCCCCAATTCTTGGGGAATGGGAACCAATGTGGATGCTAAGCAATTTGAAGACCCCAGTGCTCCAACCGAATTGCCCTTTTTTAAGGCTAAGAATGATGTTGGGGGAGCTTTGCTTTATGTACATCCAGATCGATTGGATGATGCCGTGAGGGAGTATCGTGGTGGTTTTATGGGTACGATAGCAACTTCTGATAATTATGGTAATCCTGTGGTTGATGGTGATTTAATTTCGTTTGAGCGACCACATGTGAGTCAGTTTATTGAGGATTCAAAGCATGCTGGTAGCGATTATTACAAAGGCGGTTCAGGAAATATGGAATACGTTTTGAATTCGGACTTAGTAGGAACGCATCCTAGTTATGATGACATTAGCCCAACAAAGGCCTTTGATAAACATCAACGAGTTTTACAATACTTAGATTCTGATCCATTTACCAACACCGCACCAGTCTTGGGAAATGGTTCTGTCGCCAATTCAGAATTGTCAGAGCATATTGCCCAAATAAAAGTTTGGAACCCAAACGGGGTTAAATACACCTATGGATTACCTGTTTATGTTCGAGATGAAGCCAATTTCACTTATGGAATCGACTTAAATGCTTCGTCTATTGGGAATGAATATGGTTGTTCTGCACAAAGACCTACCAAGCTAGAAAATAACAATATTGTGTATCCAATGGTGAGCGAAGGTTCGACAGGAGACTCAGAAAGAAATCTTAAAATCAAGCAAGGGCAACAATTAGAAGAATGGTATGCCAACTCCTACTTGATGACTCAAATTACAACGCCTGATTATGTTGATTTGACAGGGGATGGGGCAACAGAAGATGACTTTGGAGGATATACTCGTTTTGATTATCGACGTTGGGTTAAAAATAAAGATCATAGTGGAGACCATATGAACAATTGGTACCGATTTAGAGCACCTTATACAGGATTGAAATACAATCCTGGAGAGCATGCCAAGAAGAGTGATGACATTGGTTCGGTGTCGCATGGTTATCGAGAAATGTATTATTTAAACGGAATAGAGACAAAGTCTCATGTGGCTATCTTTATTACCAACAAATCAGATGGTTTAGAAGATTTTAAGCAGTTTGGGATTGAAAGTGCCGATTTTAATGGTTCTGGCGATACTCGTAATGATGGTTTAGGACAAGTTATGGAAACACCGAATACTGAACCACTGGGGTTTGGTCCTTCAGATGTGAACCGTTCTAGTGTGCCTAGCTATGGTTGTTATCCTGGTGCTAACTATACCAGAAATGGTTATGCCTTGAATAGCAAAGATGCCAAAGACCTTTTTCAAGATGTAGAAAAATTAGAAAAAATTGTTCTTTTTGCTAAGAGTGATTTGACAAAACCATTGGTGACTACTTGTTTGGAGTACGATTACTCAGCATGGGAGAATATTCCTAACAATAGCCAAACACAAGCTTGTAACCCAGGGAATGGTAGCAACAAAGGGAAATTAACCCTTAAAAAAGTTTGGTTTGAATATGAGGGTGTCAGAAAACATAAGGTAAGCCCTTATGAATTTGAATACGAATATGCTAAGGTGAAAGGAAGCAATCCATCTATTGCTCAGGAGGTTTTAAATCGTTATCCAGCGATTTTTGATCCTGCGCAAGGAGGAGACTGGCCAACAGCAGGCGCGACAAGTTTGGCGGAAACACCTTATTATAACCAACATGCAATCGACAGATGGGGAAATTTAGCGTATGATGGCGAACAACGTCGATTTGACTATAAACATTGGCTCTATCAAGGAGTTTATGACAATACACAGGGCTATGATCCCGCTGCTTGGATGTTGAAGCAAATAAAATTGCCTTCTGGTGGTGAGATTCATATTCAATACGAAGAAAAAACGTACCAAAAAGTACAAGACAAACAGGCTTTGGCAATGGTGAGTTTGTTAGATGGTATTTCTGTAGATGATAGCAACGATGGAACCAAGAACAAATTCTACTTAAATTTAGAAGATTTAGGGATGGAGGGCAATACCCCTAAGAAGGAAGAATTGGTGCGATTGATCAAAGATTTGTACATGCAAGATTCGGATCCTTTGTCTGTCGATTATGGCTTTAAATTAAAAACCAAAGCAGGGAAAAAGGACGATCGAATTTATTTCAAGTTTAAATATGAGTTGGAAGAAGGCTCGGCAGAAGAATATATTTCAGGTTATGGAGTTGTTAGAGAAGTTGGGATTGATAATAACAACGATAAAGTATACTTGTCGATAGGAAATGCTTTGGACAAACCTAATTTTGTAGATCGAAAGGATATACCTCGCCAGTTGTGTTACGACCACATTACAGCGAATAATTATGGCAACTATGATTTTGATTATGCTGGTGCAGCCTATGACTTTTTACCTTCTGAAGCCAATTCTCATTCAAGGTATGATAATTTTAAAGCAGAGGTAGAGGGTACTGGGAATCCTATTTATACTTATGGTAATCATGTAGATGATGCTGGGTTTACGTCCATGCAAACGGACTTTACAACAAAAGAGTATCCCGACTATGCAGCCAATAGCACTTGTAAATCGATTAACTATGCCCATTCATTTATAAGAGTTCCTATGGTTACACCTAAAAGAGGAGGAGGGGTTCGTGTTAAACGAGTGTTGATGTACGATGATGGGATGGAATCGGGCGATGCTCAGTTGTTTGGAATGGAGTATGACTATGTGAAGGAAGATGGTACTTGTAGCGGTGTGGCAACGAATGAACCTGGTGAAGGGAGAGAGGAAAATGCCTTGATTTATTATGAAAAGCGCAAAGATACCAATCCTTTTCTCAAGATATTTGCAGGTGAAGATCGCAAAGAGGGTGAAATGCCTTATGGTGAGTTTTTGTTGCCTCCGCCATCTGTCAATTATAGTAGGGTGGTTGTGTCTAGTATTTACAAAGGCACTCAACAAAACGAAGGGTTTTCGGTAAAAGAGTATTTTACGACAGAAGACTATCCGACCAATATGCGTTTTGATGACCCTAAATTTGGAATTTTGGAAGGCTTTAAGAGCGTTCAAAAAACAGAATTGGGAAGTGGTTTCCCTTCTATTGAAGATGTTCGTTTGAATTATCGTAGAGAATCCTTTTTGCCACTAAGTTTGGGCTTGTTTAATTACAATAGACATTTCCGTTGGATGACCCAAGCTTTTATGTTCATTCAGACCGATATGAATGGAAAGGTTAAATCAGAACAAACTTATGCTGGTGTTTATAATCGGGATTATTTTGCAAACCCTACAGCAGCTACGGATACAGATATTAGTTTGACTTCTAAGACGACTTATGAGTACATTGAACCAGGTGAAAAAGCAAAAATTTTAACGCACAATGGTTCAAGCTATGAGTTGCAAGAACAGCACTTAGGAGTAGAAGACGATGTGACGATGGCCGCCCAAGCTGTTTATGAAGAATCCTTTAGTTCGGGCATGAATTTGAGTTTTTTAATTGCTTATTTTGGTGGAATCAGTGTTTCTCCTAGTCTTGGATTAAATTTCTCCTTTGGAGAACGAGGGATGGCAAGGCATATGACAACTCGAATCTTAAGTTTCCCCTCTGTGCTAAAGTCGATAACGACTGAAATGAACAAATCCATTTCTAAAGTGGAACATTTGGCTTATTCTGATTTGACGGGAACGCCAATTTTGACCAAAACTACGGATGGCTACGATCGAAATGTAGTTGTAGGACCAACGGGCGTTCAAGAGCACGATGGCTCAATTTACAAATGGAATATCCCTGCTGCTTGGTTTTATAATGAGATGGGGAAAAAATCAGTTGATCCGAATAATACAAACCAGTTAATGGCGACTGTTGGGTCGGTAACATCTTATGGTGCTGATGGAAATCCTATTGCCTCGAATATTAATACTTGGGCAACTAATCCTACAGGTGTTCTATCTGCTTCCGCAGTAACTTTGAGCAAAACGGATGCAAATGCAGCCAAGTGGTTCGATGAAACGGCAGGAAGTCAAGATCCTTTGATTCTAGAATATGCTCCAAGTGCTAGCAACCCGCATTTAGTTGCCGAGCAATTAAATAAGTTGTATCGAGTGTTTGAAACTTATGTTTATGATCCAACCACAGGGGCTTCTTCAGCCAATGACAATGGAACAAACAATTGGGGGCAAGCGAATCAAAAAACATATAAGAGTGGTATCAACGACCATTTTACAATGTTTGACTGGACGGGATCGAACCCTGATTGGACTGCTGTTACAAGAGTCAACAAATATTCGCCCAATGGTTATTCTTTAGAGGAGTTGGACTTGATTGCAGAGGTACCAAGTGCCGCGAAGTATGGCTATAAGAAGTACCTAAGTACCGCCATTGCTCAAAATGCTACTTATAATACGATTGGTTTTGAAAGTTTTGAGGATGAAAAGTTTGCTAATGCGACAACGCCTCATCCAAGCTTAGTTAATGGTGGTCATGCAGGAAAATATGCCCTAACGTTAACGAATACTCCCATTACTATTATTGATAATTTAAAGGTAAATAATAGAGTGACAAATCCTGATTTAGGGAATGGGTTAATGGTCAGACTTTGGGCTAGAAACGAACTAGTGGGGAGTGCCAATAGAATTAAATTTTCAGGAGCGAAACACATCGATGTTAAATTGACTAGTGGTGGCACTACGTTTTCTCCCAATGCAGGGGAAAAAGTTATAGCTCAAGTAGGAGAATGGTTGTTGTTAGAATATGTATTTGAACCAGCCAACTTATCGGCTTCGAATAATATTTACGAGCTAAAAATGAATGTAACAGGTTCTGATGCGAATGGCAATACATTGACGACATTGACAATTGATGATGTTAGAATTCAACCCATTAATTCGGAAATGACGACCCATGTTTATGATAACAAGTCCTTTAAGTTAATTGCTACTTTTGGTTCAGAACATTTTGGTGCTTTTTATCAATACAATGGCGAAGGAGATTTGATTAGAACTTTAATCGAAACAGAAAGAGGAATGAAAACAATTCAAGAAAATCAAGGAAATAGTCCTTTGACACATCAACCTCTTAAGTAGAAATATAAATAGTACAAGTGCTAAATGCTTGTACTATTTATTCCTTTGTTTAATCGAGAATAAATTATATATCATGAAAATAATAAGCTCAATGTTTTGGTGGGGCGTTTGTTTTCTTTTGCTAGGCAATCATACTACTCAAGCACAAGAAAATTTGCTAGAATTGACTCGAAAAGTAACGCAAACAACCAGCATAACCAATACGAACAATAATGTCCATTTGAAGTATGTTCAAACTTCTACGACAAGAGACCGAATGGATATCCCTCAAACGACAGAGGTTGAAATAAAAAAAAGTGGTAATAAGCAAGTGATGTTGTCAGAACCAATGGAGGTTTATATGGACGACAAAGAAGCTTATGTTGTTTATAAAGAGGCAAAGAAAATCTTTAAGATGAAAGATATTCAAGCTGTAAAAGAACAAATGAGTAGTGCCGATATGTCTAAAGCGATGGAGATGCTTTGGGAAACGGCAAAAATTACAGAAATAACGCCCCAACATTATAAGAATTCAAGGATTCTTAAAGTAATTCCGTCTTCGAAAATGCAAGAAGTGAGTAAGGTGGCACGTGTTGATATTATTTTTGAACGAAGTTCTCAACAACTACAAAAAGTAGTTCTATTTATGGAAGAGAAATCTTATCTCAAAAAAATTGAATTCAAATATTTAATTATAGATCAACACGAACCTGTACAGATTTTTAATTCTGCAAAATCAAAAATCTATGATGCCAGTCAAAAACTATTAAAAAAATACCAAGGTTATACCATCCAAGAAGTCTAATTAAAACTAAAATCTATTATGAAATATATTTCATTGCCCATTGTATTAGTATTGCTGTTTTTTAGTAATGCTCAGGGACAAGTACACCAAAGTTGCAGCTCTTTTGCTTGGGGAGATGTAATTAGTTCTCAACAAAATTTGCCAATTAATATCCCTTCTACGATCCATGATAAAGTAAACTATCTGGTTGGAGAGACAGAAGTACAGTTTAAAATTTCCATAGAAAGCAATGGTGTTTATCCCTACGGACGGGGAGATAATTTTTTGCTAGAATTTACCTTGTCGGGGGATATTGTGGATAATAGTAACCATTCTGTATTGGGGAGTGCTATTAACCAATCCATTACCTTGAGCCCAACAGAGCCAGAAGCGATTTTTGTTTCACGAATAGGAGCACCGAATCGAATCAATTTTAATGGTTCAAAAAATCCTTACAATCTAAGTACCAATCAATTGTTTGACATAACGAATTTATTGGTGACGGTAACCAACAGCCAAGGAATGACCATTCCACACGCTATCTTAAAATTTGAAGTGTGTTATAACATGGACTTAAAAAGTTCTGTTGGAACAGGGGTCAATACATCAATGGTTTACTCAACAGTCAACCTAAATAGCATTCCCACCTTAGTACCTAGTAGTGGTTATTATAAATTTGAATGGAATAGTAACCATGTTTACTATCCTAATTATGAGTTTCAATTGTTAAAACTAGAAAATACAATTCTAGATCGACCAGCCAATAACCAAGAGTTGCAAACAGAAGTAGATTGGAATCAGGCATTGTCTTTTGTAATTCCAGAAGAAAAGCTAGCTCAAACCAATGGCATTTATAGTTTGCATTTTAAGCCTTCTGAGGGGACGGGGTATTACCTTTGGAGAATCAAACCAATTGGAAATTATTATGACGGAGGCGTTGCCAATAACCAAAACTGGGGAAGTTGGAACACGCCTTTGTATACGGCTGCTTATCTTGCAGGAACCAATACAATTTCCTTGTCAAGTGCTAGTCTTGTCTATAACGATTGCTTTTTCTACACAGATGTAGATGAAGACAATAATTACATATACAGCAGAACTTTTACCGAAGATGGGCAAGTGTATGAAAGCATGACTTATGCCGATAAATTATTGCGTCCAAGACAAACACAGAGCTATTTACCAGCCGAAGATAAAACGTTAATTGGGCAATCTTTATACGATCATTTGGGGCGTTCTTCTATTTCTGTTATTCCTGTCCCAGTAGATGGAAAGATGAATGGCTATAAAGAAAATTTTGTTCAAAATCAAGGCGGTGATTTATACGTACAAGAAGATTATGCTAGGGATAATAAAGTCTATGACCCTTCAAAAATTAGTACCAATGGTGCTTATTCTTATTATTCTCCCAATAACCCAGACATCACAATTCCCGATGCAGAAGGTTATCCTTTTACAAGAACATTGTATAGTAACGATGGTTTAAACAGAGTAATCGAGCAATCTGGAATTGGTCAAAAACATATGGTTGGACCTATTTCAAGTGGGAGAGGACGCACAACAAAAACAAACATTCAAGTTAGTGTGGACGATGCTGAGTTGGTTTCTATTTTTGGAATAGAAGCTCCTAATGCCAATCACGTAACTAAGCAGATTGTTATTGATCCGAATGGAACCACTTCTGTTACCTACCTTTCAAAAACAGGGAAAGTCTTAGCAACTGCATTAGCAGCAGCTTATGACCCAGAAGGAACTTATCCACTGACGGAGTTAGACAACTCAACAAGCAATGATTTAGTCATTACCGAATCTTTGGATCTTGGTTCTTATCAAGGCGGTCGTTTTATTTCAAATAAAGAAATTGAACTGGTTCAATCGGTAGGAAATTTACAATTTGAATACCAATCGCCAGGTTGTGGTGTTGGTGGTCAATTTCCACCTTGTTTGAGTGGTCAAAATTGCAGCTACGAAGTTAAGATTAAAGTCGTTAAATTTTTGATTGACCCCAACGATCCTTTGTTTGATATGTTGAATCAAAATGTTACGCAAGAAGTCGTCTATAGCAATGAAACAACACCATTGATTGTACCTACTTGTACCACACAAACAGTTACTACAGGAGTTGCCTTAGAAAGAGGAACGTATATGATTATCAAAGAGGTAAAACCTCTGGGGACAAGCATCCAAGATGCGATTAATACTTATCAAGTACAGGTTGAAAATGAGATTATTACTTATATGAACTTGATAGGACTGCTTTTAGATCAAGTTAGCTCAGAATCTGACTGGGTTTATGTGCAACAAGCAGTAGATGAGGTAAACAACTACATGACTCACCAAAATACAACAACATTGGCAACAAATCTAGATGCCATTAGTTTGTTTTCGGGGGTATTGACAGGTTTTGCTTTTAGCGATCTTACCTTTTATTCTGTCAAAAGCCTTAGTTATGACGATGGTCAAACCTCAACGGCTGGCGCTTTTGAAGTCGATAAAATTACCTTGAAGCTGGAGGATTGTTATGGTAATGAAACAACCATCGCTTCAGAGGTGGAAGCCAAAAAAGAAAAATTTAGAATTACACGTTCGGATTATACTTATAATGGAATTGGATATGATTATCCGCCATTTTTAGAATATTTCTTGGAAGAAATTGGACTTGAAATTTACAACGATGCGAGTCAACCCAATAGTATTTTTGCCGATTTCTTTGATGGGTATAAATACTGGAACGGTAGTCAGTGGACACAAATAGACGAAAATTTTGTGTTCGCTTATATCAATGCCTCTTCTACAAATGATTACAAAGTGCTGAATGCAAACCAATTTAATCGCATGGTTTGGCATATGTTTAATGATAAATATTATGGTGGACAAGTTCGCTATGTCGGCAGTGCTGATCCTGATAATATATCTGGTAGCGATGAGTATCAATATTATGATGCCTCTAGCAATACTTGGTTGCAATATGTCAATTCAAGTTTAGTGGATTATCAATATGATGTGGAAGAATTAAAATCTTGTTGGGAAAATGTATTTGGAGTGATGAAAAAGATGTTAGATCCAGATGTCCAGAATGCGATTAACAATGGCATATCCAGCCATTCAACAGATCCAGATGGTTCCATCAACAATAGCAATGCTGGAGCAGGTTCTTATCAAGATGAGATGAATAAGCGCATACCATGGATTATCAAATTTTTCTTTGGCGATAGTTTAGAAGATCAAATGACAAACGATCAAAATAATGGAGGGGTGCAACCTGTTTTTAGCAGTATTCCTTTAAGTGCCAAACACTTGCCGAAGCAGTTTTTAGAATGCACAGGTTACAAATATGCTAGGATTATAGACCCTGCTTTTGGAGGGACATCAGATTACTCCAATTATGTGAGTACTCTCCCTGCCAATCGCCAACATGGAACGGTCGCAAATATTAGTTTTAATACTTACGATATGCCTTTGAGTGGTACGCCATCTATTTCTTCTGGTGGTTATTTAGGAATTCCTGGTTATGCGGATGAGATGGCAGAGTATTATGGAACGAATGAAAGAGTTGCGCATAATTTGACTTACGATCAACATAGTTTCCCTGCATTTCCATTTACACAAAATCTAGTCTTTGCCTTTAAATATTATGAGTATTGGGGAAGAACATTTAGTCAACCACATCCATGGAATGGTCAAACAGATAAAGCAGGAAATACTTTGACAGTATCGGGCAATTTGAACAAACCGTTGAGTTGCCTAATGTGTGAAGAGAGCTACAGTTATTATGAAACAACAACTAGTGCGTGCAACCAATCGTCTTTTGGCCACGATGAATGGCCTTGGCAACGCAGGAACTTATTCCTACAATGTGCCAAGACCCTAAACAATTCAGGTGATTTGCCCCAAGACGATGATGTTGTAGCGAATGGATCTACTTTAGAAGTTAATAAAAACTGTTCTGAACTTCCTGATTTAGTTCCAATGATAACTGCCTGTGAGAATGATTGTGAATCGAGAAGGGCAGAGTTTCGACAAAAAGTTATTCAAACCTTTGAAAATGCTTGCTATGCAGTAGGGCAATGTTCGGCTCAAAACCCGAATTACATTACCATTGCTGAAATTGATGCTTATGTAGACGAGATTATTGCTGAATGTCAATCTCATTGTGGAATCACAGAAACACATACCCCAATCCAGTGTTTTGATGCCGCTGGAGTGAGTATCCACTATTGCCACGTTGATGTTGGGACAGAATGTGAACTGGTTAATAGGGATATTGCAACCAATTGGCAATTGGAGCTATTTGTCTCTCCTGCGCCAGGATGTCCTAATACGGTTCCAAGTGTTAGTCCATCGATGACACCTTGTCCTAATCCTTCTGTGAACGAAACGGAGGTGATTCAAGTAAGTATTCCAAGTAACCCATAAATAAAACTCTAAAACAATATAACATGAAAACATTTTTGTTTTTTGCTTATTTTTTTTGCTTCAGTACTTTATTGTTTGGGGCACCTGAGCCAACTTTAGATATTACGCATATATGTAATGGAGGTGGAGCAACGATTAATTATTCCTATGAAGGAGAAGATTATTATTTTGGTTGGCATTTTGAAGATGGAGAACCTTTCTTAACCGAGCCAGGTGCAGGAACAATAGAAGATGCGCCTAAGGGGCGACATACGGTAACACTTTATGTTCGAGGAAGAGGTGGTTACCAGAGTTATTCTTACATTATTGATGTCTATGATATCACGCCCACATTTAATTGGGTAGAAGGAAATGCTTGCAATGGAGTAAGTGGAGACGCTACAGCAAAGATTACACTTCACAATTATCATTCTAGCATTAATTATACGGCCTATCTAAAAAATCCAGGTGGACAAGTATTGCTAGCTGCTAATATGACTTCTAGTTCGCATACTTTTACTAATCTACCAACAGGTAACTATCTAGTAGAGGTTCAATCTGATGATGGAGCTTGTAGCCACATAAAAAGTATTGCTATTTATGATGAATACCTTACTGCTACGGTTAGTGCTGATGTCGGAACTTGCCACACTTTGGGAGGAAGCATTACAATTGATTTACCTGATTTTCAAGCAGGAGAAACGTACGATATAAGTGTTGAAAATATTGATAATTTTCAAGTAATTAATTACCAACAAACAACAGGTAACTACACTTTAGCGAATGTAGCACCTGGGAATTATCAAATAACTATTCGTAAAGGCAGTTGTGAAAAAGTACTTACTGTTACAGTAGAAGGAGCTGGTGTGCAAGCCGTTACTAGTCTTTATTTAGATGGAGGCTGTTATTGGAAATTCAATGCCGTTATGTTAGGTGGCGCTGTTGCAACCAATTATACTTGGAATTTAGTAGATGCTTCAGGCAATCCAGTAACTACTGGAATTAGTTACCCTACGGTTGAAGGAGATGAAATATATATCCCCACCTCTCATAATTCTGTTGCTGGTACACTCACTGTAACAACAGCAGATGGTTGTACTTATACCGTCAATCTAGAATATCCAAGTACGAATATGTTTTTGACTAGTGGGACACCTAGTCATACTGTAACGGATAATACTTGTGGTGTTTCGGTTGGCTCTATATTAGTAGATTGGTCAATGTTGTCTCCTAATCCTACAATGGCAGTACATGAGGTAAAGCTATATAATGGACCTACTTATCAGACTAGTTTGTACCCTAATGGTGCTAGTGACGTTACATTTACCAATCTTAATGCAGGGACATACACAGTAGAATTACATGCTGGAGGAAATTGCAATAGTGAAGGAATTGTTGAGATTAGTAATATTATTGTAGCGGAAAAAGAACGAACACTTAAAACCTCTAACAAGGTAATTTGTGATAATGGTTCCGTGGCAGAATTGTCGGTTGTGACTTCTCTTGCAGCTAATATATCTTGGGGGCCAACAGGAGGTAATCCTATTCCGAATGCTACAGGGGGAACCTACACCGTTCCTTCTCCTCTTATTAGTTCTTTTTATACGGTAACAGTTACAGAGAACGGTTGTACCTCAACAAAAGATTTTGAAATTGCGACAATGAACTTTCCTGGGCCAGAGGTGATTAAACCTATTCGTTGTGGAAGCCCAGGCACTTATCAACTGTGGCTGCCTGGTATAACATCTTCTAATCCAGCCAGCCCTTTTGCCCCTTATACTGTAACTATTGATGGAGAAACTACACCTGCTTTTGGGCATGGACAAGCTTCTCAACCTATTGCAATTGAAACATCAGGATATTATCCAGTTACAATTACTTCTGTTAATACAGGTTGTCAAATGACTATTAATACCTATATAGGAACGGCAGGATTGGATGTAGACTTTACAGAGGTAAATCCAAGTAACTGTGTTACTAATAATGGTAGTCTATCTGCTTCGACCAACTCGGGAGTAGGACCCTATACTTATACATGGAGTACAGGAGCACAGACACAAACTATTACAGGCTTGTCTCTTGGCGCCACCTATACGATTACAATTACAGATGCTGCTAATTGTACAGGCACAGGAAGCTTCACTTTTAACACAGCAGGAGCTTATGGTACATTGATAGTAGGAGAGCCCAATGGACCAGGGTCTATTTGGAATAATGGACCTGCCTGTTCAGATAATGCGACCTTATTGGCTAGTTTTGATGGTGCTAGTCCACCAGGACCCTTAACCTATACTTGGTCGTTATCAAATGCAGGAAACGCAGCATTGGCAACAGGCTTTGGAACAGGAACACATAGTGTCACGGTAACGGATGCGAACGGTTGTACTTATACTGCAAGTAAGTATCTTAATGCAGGATGGCAATACCCTTCACCTCAAGAAGTGGAGCAGTATATTGATTGTGCCAATAACCGATTTGGTTTTTATTTTGATTACAATGCTTATTGGGGATGCTCCTCTGTTGATGTCGAAATATATGAGCACGATGCGTCTATAGACGGATCAGCAAGTGGGACAGATGCTTTTAAAACGTTAATTCATACTACAACGGTACAACAGAATGGTTCTCACACAGTATGGGTACCTATGAACAATGCTTTGGATCCGAATACTAGGATTGAACTTCGTTTTGGTAGCTGCTGTAATCAATGGTATTGGCAACCGATACATAATCTTGACTTTTCTTTGCCAGAACCGACCATTACGATTTTGCCAGCGAGTTGTACGAGCTCGGGAGATGTTCAGATTGATTTTCCTGCAACAAGTTATACCGCTCCAAATCAAACGGTTTGGCATGATGGAGTGATTAGCAATCATAGAACAGATTTGCCTGCTGGAACGTATATGGTGAATATGCAGCATCAACAAGGTTGTAGCCAACAAGAACTAGTTCATATTCCTGGTGCTAGTGGAAATCCTCACTTAATCCAAGCAAATTCTTGTCAACAGAGTATTAGCTTAGCCGCCAATAACATTACGGGAGGAACTGCAAACTACACTCTTAAAGTGAATGGAGTTCCTACGGCTGTTGGAACGACATTAACAGGCATAGGCAGTTATACGCTAGAAATTACAGATGCCAATGGATGCGTGGGAACGGAACAGCTTACGATCTATGAGGAAACGTATAATGCAACGGCTCAAACAACGGCTCCTTCTTGTGAGTTGACAGATGGAAAAATTAAGTTGCATGTTAATAATAATGTAAGTGGAATTGCTTCTTATGAGTGGACTGGTCCTGGAGCAAGCTCTTATACAGGGCATACGCTAAATGGTTTGGTTGCGGGGAACTATACGTATACCGTTACAGACAACAGAGGTTGTCAACTAAGCAACTCTGTGACCTTACCAACCAATACAACAATTTCTTTAGGATTGTTTGGGGGGTGTTTGCCACAAGTGACCAATATTACAGGAGGAACCGCTCCTTATCAGCTAGCTTTTGAGGCAGATTTAACACAAAATCCTAATCCAACACAAACTTCATTTAATCTAATATTGGATGGAAATACAACCTATCCTTATGATTTGAATGCGTTAGATCAAGGTGCTTATAATGTGTATGTGACAGATAAGCATGGCTGTCAAGTTGGTCCTTATGCCTTGAATACCTTGCCAACACCTGCACCTACTCGGAATCTAAGTTTGTTGCACATGCGTTGGAAGCGACAAGAGGTGACCGCCACCACTACCAACAATTACAAGGAAGCGGATATCATCAAAGATGATTTGGCGAAACAAAGTCAGAACTTTTTAGATAATTTAGATGCTTTGGATGGTTTGGCAGATCATTGCGAACGCCAAACAACCGATCAACTAGACGCTCAATTTGAGCAGAGTTTGCACCATTATACCTTATATTATTACAATGTAAAAGATCAATTAGTCCGTACCGTACCACCTGCGGGTGTTGATTTTATCAACAACAATACAGGAACAGACTTGAATGACTTACTTGCTTTTAGACAAGGGACGGGACCTCAACCAAGTAAGTTGATTCCTGACCACCATCAGGTGACGCAGTACGACTACAACGCTTTGGGGCAAATGGTCAAAACCAATACGCCTGATAAGGGAATTGGAACGTCTTTGTATACAGAAGATGGTTTGGTGCGTTTTGCACAAGATGCAAAACAGGCAGCGGCAGCCAGTCCTACTTATTCTTATACTCTGTACGATGATTTAAAAAGAGTGATTGAGGTTGGAGAAATGTCTTGTGCTACTCTATTGACGCAAGCAGATGTCGATGCGCTCAATTTGGATCAGCTACCTGCTTCTAGTACAAAAGACGAGCATGTCAAGACTTTTTATAGTATTCCACACAAAATAGCAGGGACTCCTATTGCTTATTACGGTTTATTTAATAAACAACAACGTTATTTGAGAAATAATGTCTCTTATACAGAAAGTCATCAGAATGGAGTTGTTGTAACGACTTCTTATAGTTATGATGTACACGGGAAAGTAGAATGGATTCGTCAAGATATTCCTGGCTTAGGGGAAAATTACATTGCTTATGATTATGACCTATTGACTAAGACAGTAAAACAAGTTCGTTACAACGAATATTCAGAAGATCGTTTCTTTCACAAATATACTTACGATGAACAAAAACGGTTAAAAGAAACCTATACTTCTAGAGATGGAATTATTTGGGATAAAGATGCGAATTACAATTACTATGCGCATGGTTTGCTGAAACGAACAGAATTAGGTGAGGACAAAATTCAAGGCTTAGATTATATTTACACCATTCATGGTTGGATAAAATCGGTTAATAATCCATTGATGGATCAATATGGTCTAGATCCTTCTGATCCGAATACCAATGATGTTGGGAAAGATGGTTATGAGAATATCTTTATGAAAGATGTTTTTGGTTTTACCTTAGGCTATTATGAAGGTGATTTTACGAGGGATGGTTTGGATAACTTGATCACGTATAGTTCTCAACAGTTGTATAATGGCAATGTTTCTTCTTGGTCGAATGGAACAAATGTAGAAGCTTTAGCTCAATCATTACCTGGATTCCCTTCTCCGAATAGAGAAAGTATTACTCAACGTGATTTTACATATGACGAGGTCAATAGAATTAAGACCAGTGACTTTTTAGTTTCTAATACGCCTTTGGGAGATGAGAATTTTCCAGCGATGTTTGTTGTTCCTAACAAATACAGTACAAGTTATTCTTACGATGGAAATGGAAATCTTCAAGAGCTAAGTCGTTATGGTGATAATAATTTAATTGATGCCTTAACGTATAATTATGGCGCAAATGATTTAAAAAATCGTTTGAATAGTGTTGAAGATGGACAAGGCAATCAAGGAGTAGGGGATTTAGAAGCTCTACAATCGTACTTATACGATGAGATTGGTAATTTGACAAGAAGCACAACTCCTATTGCTGCTAGTGGAACGACTGAAATAATGAATGTTTATTGGCGTGTGGATGGAAAGGTAGACTATGTCACAGTGGTCAATGGGGGGAATACTAGTCAACTCAACTTCCTATATGATGCTACTGGAAATCGGGTTGCCAAGGTATGGGATCCTAATATAGCCAATCCTAATGATGAAATTACTACGTATCATGTTCGAGATGCTTCTGGAAATATCCTTGCAACCTATGATAAAACATACAATGGAACTGCCTTTGAAAAAAGCTTAAAAGAGAGAACGCTTTTTGGTAGTCAGCGTTTAGGGATCGATAAAAAAAGCATTACTTTTATAGGAACACAAGATATTGTTCGATCTGGTGTTTCTATTTTGGAAGGCTTACAGATTCGTACAGTAAGTGACAAGCTCTTTGAATTATCCGATCATTTAGGAAATGTTACTACTACAGTATCTGACTATAAATTAAAGACGGGAACAGGGTATGAAGCTAATTTGTTGAGTTATCAACAGTATTATCCTTTTGGTTGGACGATGCCTGAACGACAAGCGAATGTTGGTAATTACCGTTTTTCTTTCAATGGGATGGAAAAAGATGATGAGGTTGGTAATGGTAACTTTACAACTATGTTTAGAGCCTATGATGCTAGAGTAGCTCGTTGGTGGAGTGTAGATCCATTATCTTATAAACAAGCATGGATCAGTCCATATGTTGCATTTGATAATAGCCCAATTTGGAAAACAGATACAGATGGTGATTTGCCTATAATTATTGTTTGGGCGCTCAAAAAACTGGGTGAAGCGGCTTTAGATGTCGTTGTAGACGTGGCAATTCAAGCAGCAATAGAGCATTATATTGGAGGAGTTAACTGGGGAGATGTAGATATAGATTGGGGAAGTGCTTTGTTTGCAGGAGGAGAGTCTTTTATAAGTAATAAGAAAGCAAAAATTATTGCATCAGCGGGGTATGAAATGTTATCTTATACTTATAATGCAGAAGATTGGAATGTTGAAGATTTTGTAAAAACAGGAATTTATGGAGGTTTAAGCTCCCTTATTGGAGATAGAGTTGGAGGCTTAGTGACAAAATATGGACTTCCAAGTGTTGTTAATGGACTAGAGAAGATGGGGGTAAAAAGGCAACAAATCAACCGATGGTTAGGACTCAACGGTTGTTTTCTAGCTGGAACTCCAATTATAGGAATAGATTCTACTATAAATATAGAAAACATTGAACTTGGCCAACTGGTAACAGTTTCTCTAGATCATTCAGAAAATCCTATTGGTTATAATGCATCTCACAATCAAGTTCTAAATAGAGAGTTAATAACTTCCACTTCTTGGAAAAAGCTTTATATTGAACTTCTAAAACCAAATAATACAATAACTAAAATAGAGTTATTACGTCCAGATTGGTGGATAGAAAAAAATGTCGATAAGTCAAATAACAAAGTTTATATTACTATACCTGAGTTAAAGCTTTCTGGTTATGCAAATGTTATTAATATAAGTGAACATACAATTCAGTTAACTCCTGAGTACTTTAAGTATAGGGCTGTAACGGGTAAGTTTACCCATATTAGTGACATGGTTATTCAACTAAACTTCAAGAATACCAATACTCTTTTATCTGTTACATCTAATCATCCCATTTGGTCAGAAAGTCAAAATAAGTGGGTTGATGCCGGTAAATTAAAAATTGGTGAAAAAGTATTCACCAATAATGGAAGTACTACTTTAATAAGAAAGACTGTATTAGAAGGCATTCATGAAGTATATAACTTGGAAGTTCATGATGCACATAATTATTTTGTATCTGATATTGGAATTTTGGTTCATAATGCAGTTTCTTGTCCAATTATTACAGAAGGTCTAGATAATTTAAAAACAACAACAGCAAGCAAAAGTAATAATTGGACTTTAGATGTAGAAGGAAAATGGCAAAACAAAAAGAGTGGAAGCTCAAATTATGCTCCTCACAAAATTAATGAGTCTGATGCAGATCAAATAGGGGCAGAGTTTTTGGGGCATTCTTTGGATGAAGCTACAAAAGTATATAAGAAAAATGGTCAATTATTAGGATATGTTAGTAAAGATGGTACAAGACGTTATAGGGTTCCTTCTACACACGAAGGTACCCGTAAGATAAATTTAGAAATAGATACCAAAGGAAGTAATAGATGGGATGAATTAGATAAGAGGGGGGCTATTAAAAATGAGAATGCCAATCATCACATTGAGATAATAACAGATTAATATGTATATAAGAAGAGAAGATGTTTTAATTATCCCTGAAAATGAGTGTGACTCATTTTCAGGTTTTTCTAATAAATCTTTTGAAATTAAGATAGATAAATTCAAAATACATGAAACCTTTTCAGTCGATTTGTTCGATTTTTTTTACTATAAAGAAAAATATTCTAAAAAGTATCCATATTTTTTCCTTGTAAGTTCTTTGCCTACTTTTTTTGTTAAAAAGTGGGATAGTGCAAAATTTTGGAATCTTATTTTAAATGAAATTGAAAGTGTATTGCCCCTTGAGTTCAATACTTTAGAAGAAGTGAATACTTTTCTATTTAATTTGGAACCTATAATGGCCCTTTATTTTACAGATTGGCATGACTTATACTGGCCTATTGACCCAAACGCAAATCCAGAATTGCTAATAAATGGTGAAGAAATAGTCTGCAAGCCAATTTATGCTTATGAAGGAAATGGAAATCGATACAATTCTCAAAATAAAATAGAAGATTTACAAAAATATCGTCCCCAAAAGGATAAAGACTGGGAGTTGTATGTTTGTTATGAGTTGACATTTCCTAATAATGAAACTAGAGAGTTTTATATTACTTATACTTCTTGTTCTAAAATTATTGAATACTATGAAGGATATTTTAATAATAATGAAGATGAAATAGTAAAAACGTATAAACATTCTATAGCAGCTACTTATTCTTACAATATACTAGTAGAACATCTCGATAACATAGCTGCTCTTCTTGATTCATCTTCTTCTGTAAAGCAAGGAATGAAAAGGATAGGGCATTTTTTTGATGTGTTATAAACATAAGTGACGATATTTTTAAATAAAAAAATGACTACAATTTTTTATAAAATAGATTACAGCAGTTTAGCAAATGAAGATGCAATTCTTAAGTACTCAAAGAGGGATTTAGGAGAAATGGTTTTTATTGGAGATATTTTAATATTAAATGAGAATACCAAGGATTATTTAGTCCTTAAAGAGATTAGTTTATTTCGATTTTTCTATCAATGTCTCCATGCTTTGCATGAACTAAAATCGACTAACGAATCAAAATTTTCAGATCCATCCAATTATTATGATATAAAAATGAGAATAAATAAAGGGATGCTAGAGATTAAAGATATTGATTCTGTGCAAGTCAATTATAAGGAGTTCTTAAAGGAGTTTTCTATAGTATGGAAAAATTTTATTAAAGAGTTAGAGTTAGCTTACCCTAGAATTATTAACAACAAAAAATACCTTGAATTAAGACAAAGCTGTTTTGATGATTTGCCTTAATCTAGTGTGCTGTTTGTGTTCGTATTAAGCATTACATTCAGTTAACAGACGATTGTCCTATTATAGGATAAACTGTCTTCCAAATCAAAAAAAGGAACAAGCCTTACTCAAACTTGTTAAAACAAATTAAATGATAGCGTTAGGATTTTTCCTAACGCTATTTTTTTTAAGAAAACCCGAGAAATTTAAATAAAAGGAAGAAAAACTATTTCATTGCAAGTATTTTGTCCTAGTCTGTTCAAAAAATATATTGAATAGATTTTTGAATGCTGAAAAATTAGTATTTATTGTGACAGGTTGTACGATTGTGACAATACACCATAAAACAACTTTCATTTTAGGAATCAATCACCTTTGTCTGTTCTAAGTACGTTTATTGCATGAAAAAAAATAAGAATATAGAGCCTAGTCCTGCATTTTATAACTTTCAAGTTTATGATATTGAAGAAAATAGCACTTGGAAAGAGGGGATTAATTCGAGCTTGTCGATTGTTGTTCTGCTGAAAAATGCGACTACAGAGGATTTGAATTTATTAGGAAAAATTTTCCAAGCTGTTGGAAGAAATATAGAAGAAGAGGTTTGTGTGATTAACACGCTTACAACGGTTTCTTATAAAGAATTAGCAACACTTTTTCATTTAGAAAAAGTACTTGTTTTTGGTATCCATCCAAAAGAATTTGGGTTGCATTTGAATATTGACATTTATCAGACATTCATTTTTCAGGAGGTACAGTTTTTGTTCTCTGACACGTTGCAAGTTATTGCCAGTAATTTACCCAAGAAAAAATTACTCTGGGCGCAATTGCAAGCCATGTTTAAGTAGGTTCCTAATAGCCTGTAAAGAGGTAAAACCCTAAATTATTGTTAAAAACTTGCAATTTTAGACCAATTGGTCTAGTTTAGATGTTCTTAAGAAAGAGTAATCCTCAATTATTGTTATTTTTTATCTTTACTTATACTAACTCATTTTTATGAAAAATGTAATCCTATTATTATCTAGTTTGCTATTGTTTTTGGGCACTACTGAATTATCTGCTCAAAAACTATCTAAAAATGTCAAAGTACCCAATATCAATACGGTAGATGCGGTTGGCAATAAAATAAAACTTCAAAACCTGTTGAAGGAGAATAAAAAAGTCTTGATTTGTTTTTTTAGACCTGTTTGGTGCCCAATTTGTAACAAGCGAACGCACGAATTGATTGAGCGTTACGAAGATTTGAAAAAGAAAGGCATCGAAGTTGTTGCTATTTATCCGAGCAACCAAGAAACAATGGCTCAATATGTTAAAGATGCCAAAATACCGTTTCCTGTAATTTCTGATCCTGACGAAGTGATTTATAAGGAGTATGCTATTGAACGTTCGATGCAAAAAGTAAAAGCTTCATTGGGCAAAGATGATGTCAAAAAGGTTTATATGCAAGGTCAACAGCTTTATGCAGGAAAATCATATCCCAAAAAGGGAGAAAAATATGATACTATTATCAATGCTGATTTTTTAGTAGGTGCTAAACGAACGCTAGAAGTTGCCTATTATGGGGATTATGTAGGCGACCATTATAGTTTGGATAAGTTGTAATTGCTTATTATTATAACTTTATCTATGCTACTTTGTAACTTGATTACATGGTAGCTTTTTTTTGTCTATTAAGCAACAGTATGGAATTTTTACTAAAAAAAAACAAAGTCTCGAAGAAGTATTGTCGCTTTCATAATAGAATTTTGGTGAAAATTAACGAACTTTGCACTTCAGTTTGCCATTTGCCCAGATAAAGCACTTATATAGGCTGTCAAAAAGTGGTAACAATCGTAAAAATAAAAAGAAGAGTAATGATAGAATTAATGGCGCCAGCTGGCAATTTTGCTGCGATGCAAGCAGCTATAGACGCAGGAGCAGATTCAGTATATTTTGGAGTAGAGCAATTGAGCATGAGAGCTCGCTCTACTATGAATTTTACATTAGATGATTTAGAAGAAGTGGCAGCACGTTGTGCTCCAAAGAATGTAAAAACATATATAACCCTAAATACCATCATTTATGATCATGATTTAGGCTTGGCTAAAAAAATTGTAGATCGAGCAGTAGCAGCAGGTATTACGGCTATCATTGCGTCGGATCAAGCAGTTATTCAGTATGCCAAATCTAAAGGAATGCCCGTTCATATTTCAACTCAACTGAATGTGACGAATATAGAAACGGTACAATTTTATAGTCTTTTTGCAGATGTCATGGTTCTTTCAAGAGAATTGTCTGTGCGTCAAGTACAGAAAATCGTAGAAGGAGTTAAAAAAGATGATATAAGAGGACCTAGTGGTGAATTGGTTCGTATTGAAATTTTTGCACATGGTGCCTTGTGTATGGCTGTGTCTGGCAAATGTTACTTGAGTTTGCACACACAAAATTCGTCGGCAAACCGTGGTGCTTGTATTCAAAACTGCCGTCGAAAATACCGTGTTGTTGATATAGAAGGAGGGCATGAGTTGGAAATCGACAATGAGTATATTATGTCACCAAAAGATTTGTGTACCATTGATTTCTTGGATCAAGTAATTGCGACAGGAGTTAGTGTATTAAAAATCGAAGGTCGTGGTCGTGCTCCTGAATATGTGAAAACGGTTATAGAATGTTATCGCGAAGCTATTGATGCTTACTATGCAGGAACATACAATCAAGAAAAAATTGATGACTGGATGGCTCGCTTGGCAAAGGTGTACAACCGAGGTTTTTGGAGTGGATACTACTTGGGACAGGAAATGGGAGAGTGGACAAAGAAGCATGGTTCTTCTGCACAACAAAAGAAGGTGTTCTTAGGAAAAGGAATTCATTATTACCCAAAAGCAAAAGTAGCTCACTTTGATATTGATTCTTATAGCTTAAAAGTTGGCGATAAAGTCGTTATTATAGGTCCTACTACTGGAGTTGTAGAAACGGAAATCACAGAGTTGATGGTTAACAGTCAAAAAGTAAATGAAGCAACAAAAGGAATGGATTGTACTTTTCCTTTGGAGCAATTAATTAGAAAATCTGACAAGCTTTATAAGCTTGTAGATGTAGAAGTTGAAGCATAATTAATATGGTAACGATCTCTTTACAACGAGCAAAATGCATTGGTTGCAATTATTGCTGTGAAATGGCTTCTGACCGTTGGGCGATGTCTAAAAAAGATGGTAAAACGGTATTAATAGGAAGTGAAAATAAGCGAGGTTTTCATATCGTAAAGGTTGGAGACCATGAATATGAAGATAATAAGCGAGCAGAAAAAGCTTGTCCCGTCAATATTATAAAAGTAGTATCGGTATAAAAAAACGCCTTCGGGCGTTTTTTATGTTTAAAAGCGAATCACGCCAGTTAAAAGTAATACAACCAATAGAGCAATGACCAATAAGAGCCCTTCCATTAGAAGAATGGGTAGCGATATGGGACGAATTGGTTTTAGTGGAGGTTCTTTGGACGCTTCTCGCAAACGATTAACAATCGTGTCGATACTTTCGTAATGTTCCATTGTTGGATTGACGGCACGAGTTGGATCAATAGGAATCATATTAGCAGCAGGCAAAGCATCTTTGATGCTAACCAATTGATTTTGAAGTTGTGTTTCTAGTTGCTCTAATTTTTGGTTTAGAGTGTCAACAGCTGTTTCTAAAGGATTTTCTTGCTTGGCATCAACCTGTGTTAGTTGCAAAAAATCTCCCTCTGTCAGTCCATTTTGAAGTGCATTTTCATTTAAGTCTAATAATTTATCCCCTTTTTGCAGGTGCAAAATACCATCGACACCTTGCACAAAATTCTTTTCAGAAGCTTGTTGTATTATGCTACTTAAAGGGCTATCCTTAGGGAGTTGAATATCTAAAATTAAAGGCTCTGTAGGGTGTTTAATTCGAAGAGAAATTTCTTTTTGAGCAGGAATTATTTCTGGTGCATCATCTTTGTGCGCTATAATTTTTATCACAGCACCATCGTAGAGTTCCTGAATCTCGTCAAAAGTCATCTGACGTTCTAGTGCTTGTCCCATTAATTCAAAATCATATCCATTTTTATTCTCGTTGATAAAACCACTCAAAAGAAGATTGTTGATCATTTCTTCAACGGTAAAAGAACCATCAATGTCTACATTCAATGTAGTTCCATATTGTGGATGCATGAAATTTAAATTATATTCTATCATTGGGCTATGTGTTATTTATAAATAGACTATACTCAAAAAAAAGCTTGTTGGTTTCTAGCATTACTCCGTTGGAAAATCGTATTAGTTTACTTCGTGAGCGCTACGCTTTTAGTTAGCTTCGCTGCTACTACGTGGTACTTCGTGAGCGCTACGCTTTTAGTTAGCTGCACTGCTACTAAGTAGTATTGCATGAATGCGATTATTAGTAAGATGTAATTTTGCTCTAAAAAAAACTAAAAAATCAATGGAGGATTATTTCTAGAATAATGGATTTTAAATAAATATAAAAGTTTAGTCAAAATACTAAAAAAAGGGAAGACTAAAAAGTAGTCCTTGATTGATTTTTATGCTTTAGGTAGAAAAATTAAAAAGTTTCCTTTATTAAATTCGTTGTTTGGCAATAAGGAGTATAAAGTGTCTGCTCAAAATTTAAAACAGCAATTTAAAAAATATAGTTCCTTCATAGAACGGATTACAAATGGAGTTAGAAAAGCTTTTTATTGCAATGTTCAAACGAACTTTAGTATCTTTAGTTTGCATTTCAATTAGAGGAATTTGAACAGAATAGATCTTATGATTGTTTATTACACATTTATTCTTTTATTACTACAAGGTGCTTTGTGAGTACGCTACAGCTGATTACCAATACGAAGTATTCTATTTTATAACAGCAAAATTATTTTACCGATTCATAAAACTATGCAAATTGTTACTTTAACGACTACAATACTTTTTCTTTTGTTTGCAACGACTTCTTACACACAAACTAAAATTGAAGCCTTTGGTCAAGTTCCTCAGCCCGCTCGACCCGATTATTCCAAACTAGAGAATTGGGCAGCACATCCTAGTAAAAAGGACAAAGCAGATAAAATTCCTAGACCATTAAAAACGGAATTAACCAATTTACCAGATAAAGTAGACGTCTTCTTTGTACATCCAACCATTTTTACAGAGACTCCCCAAAATGAATATTTGTGGAATGCTGCTGTAGAGGACGATAAAATGAACAAACAGGTAGACAAAACAACAATCAAATTACAAGCAAGTATTTTTAATCAAGCAGGAAAAGTATATGCTCCAAGGTATCGCCAAGCGCACATTCGTAGTTTTTTTGAACCATACACTCAAGAAGGAAATAAGGCCTTGGATTTGGCTTACGAAGATGTAAAAAATGCGTTTGAGTATTATTTAAAAAACGAAAACAAAGGGCGACCGTTTATTTTGGCGGGGCATAGCCAAGGAGCAAGACACCTAAAACTGTTGCTTAAAGAATGGTTTGATGGAACGGATTTGTACAAGCAGCTAATTGCAGCTTATATTGTAGGATGGGGGGTAGAAGAAGGAACCTATGAGTCCATTCCTTTAGGAACAGAACCAGAACAGACGGGATGTTTTGTAACTTGGAGAACTTATAATCGTGGTTATATGCCAGATTGGATTCAAGATGAAGATGTTTGTGTAAATCCTTTGACTTGGAAAGCAGATACTACTTATGCTCCTTACAGTGCTAATGAGGGAGCAATATTGTTAGGTTTTAATATACTGAGAAAAAAATTGTTTGATGCACAAGTACATGGTCCTGTGTTGTGGGTCGGAAAGCCTAAAATGTTTTTAGGAGGACTCTTTCAACGAGATAATTATCATGTAGGGGATTTTAATTTATTTTACCTAAATGTTCGAAGAAATGCTATTCTTAGAGCAAGAACCTTTTTAGAGCAAAATGGATAGTTAAGGATAAATTAGGGGGAACATATTTTATCCATCAACAGTATATTTATACTATGAGAAAAATACCATTAATAAGATTTGACTAGGCAATAGCTATTGGGGGATTTAGGAATGCCTGTTTCACAAATAGCTAAAAAAAATGGGTGTTACAGAGGATAAAGTAGAGGAAGTAATAAATCGTCGAAGCTAGTTTATGACCAGTTTTTGAAAGGATGTAGGACTAAATTAGAGTTAAAATAACGCTGGTCGTGGGAAACTTCTTCTTGTATCCATAGAGGAAGTTCGATAGATTGGTTTTCTGTATCGAGTTCTACTTCTGCTAAAATCAAGCCTACATTGTCTCCTTCAAACTCATCAACTTCCCAAGTGAGATCATTTACTGTTAAGACATACCGTTTTTTTCTAATAATAGAACCTTGGCATATTTTCAGCAATTCCATTCCTTCAGCCAATGGAATGGTATATTCAAATTCTACTCTAGAGATTCCTTGACTTTTGCCTTTAATGGTTAATAAAGCTTGCTTTTTTTTGATGCGGATACGAACAGTACGTGCTGGATCTAAAGATAAATACCCTTGAGAAAGCTCCATGCAGGTAGCTTGAGATTTGGCTTTTTCCCAAGCTTCTAGTTGTACCAAATATTTACGTTCTATTTCTACCCCCATATTGTTAAAATTTATAAATATAATGCTTTAAAAATACCTTTTTTCCTTTTGGAGTTAAGGCATGATCTGTAAAATCTAGTTCGACACCACTAAGTACTTCTAAAACAGGGCGTTTGTGTGGGCTTAAAATAATGAGACTTTTGCTGTGTTGAAATAATTGGATGGTCAAAGGATACAGTTTTTGTTCTTCACAGAGATGCATCGCAAAACTACAGATGATAGAACTGTAATTACCTTCTAGTTTCCCTTTAATAACATCATCAAAAGACCAACGATAGCATTTTTGTTTTAAATTTTTTTCATACAATTGATGTGTATAAGGGTCACTTCCTGTCATATTAGAATACCCCATTTCTTTTAAAATCCAACTTACTTCTCCACCTCCTGCACAAAAGTCTAATACGGTACTATAGTCCAACTTATCTTCATTATTAATAATGAGTGTTTCGATTTGTTGATTATGAGGGTTTTGATATTGATGACCATAATCTTTGTAGTATTTGTCAACTCCCAATTGTTCGTATAATTTTCTAATTGGTTTCATAGTTAAGTAAGCTGAAAAAGTATCCAGAAAATAACATTGTTTTGAAAGAAGTATTGCCCTATTTTTTAGACGACAAGAATAAAAAATATGGAGAAAATAGAAGCGCTTTTGGATAAAGCTATTGATACTTTTAGTATCTTAATTTTAAACAAAAATAATTAAAAATTAGCGGACTGTTAAGGTCTATTGCACATTCCTAAAAAAAGAAATTCATGTTTGCTCAGAATTTATTAAAAGATAAAGTCATTTTGGTCACAGGAGGAAGAAGTGGCATTGGTTATAAGATAGCGGCGTCTTGTTTATCGTATGGTGCTACTGTTTATATTACTTCTAGAAATCAGGAAAAATTAGAAGTAGCAGCTAAAGAACTTGGTAAAAGTGGTTCCTGCTACGCTATAGCAGGAGATATTCGGAACATAGATCGTGTAAAAGAAATAGCAGCGCAGATACAACAAAAATCTGGTCGCTTAGATATTTTGATCAATAATGCAGGAGGGCAATTCCCTTCTCGAGCACAGGATATCAGCCCAAATGGTTGGAATGCCGTGATCAATAATAATCTAAATGGTACTTGGTATATGACACAAACAATGGCAAATACATTTTTTATTCCTCAAAACAAAGGGAATATTGTTAACATTATAGCTAATGTGTATCGAGGTTTTCCTGGAATGGTACATACTGGTGCAGCAAGGGCAGGGGTAGACAATATGACAAAAACTCTAGCCGTAGAGTGGAGTCGCTATCAAATCAATATTAATGCAATTGCACCAGGAATTATTAAGTCAACAGGATTAGAGCAATACCCACCAGAATTACTAAAAGATGTCAGTAATCGAATTCCTCTTAAGAGACTTGGAACTACTCAAGAAGTTGCAGATTTGACGGTTTTTTTAATGAGTCCTATGGCTGCTTTTATTACAGGAGAAACAATTTATATTGACGGAGGGCAACGACTATGGGGAGATGTTTTTGAGTTTTAACAAAAATTATTGGGAGATTAGTACCAAAGACTACAGAACTATTTTTATTTTAGAGGACAACTGAACTACTTTTCAACTATCTATCTAAAGGTGACCCAGAGAACTTAGCAATCAAATCACAGAACCACACAAACCGCCCGATTATGAGAAACTCTAATGCAGGTAGAGATCACCAGTTATTATCTGAAGCATCTTTTTTATACATTATTGCAGGCTTACTTCTTTTTATTTTTCTAATTAGTTGCACGTCTGAAAAAAACTCCAATCAAACACCAGCAGAAACTTTATCTGATTCAACAACTATTTCAACCATCAAGGATACTATCTCGAAAAAAAAAAGAATATATCTTAGTTAAGGTTGATCACCTAAGAGTAAGAGATCGTCCTAGTACGAATCATTCAAAAGTGGTGGCATCGCTCCGAGAAAATTCTTATTGGGCTTATCAAGGGAAGCAGTCGGATCAGAAAGAAAAAATTACACTTAGAAATCAGGAGTTCAATGCTTATTGGTATAAGATTGATATAGATAACTGTGTGTCTGGTTGGGTCTATGGAGGGGCAATAGAGTTTATAGAAAGACCTAAGGATGGCACACCTAATATAGCAGCTACCATTCCATTTTCGGAAGAATTGATCAAAGATATAGGAAAGGAAAAGCACGAAACCATTCAGCAAGTAATTCATGATTTTGATGCAATTTCGACCGCAGAGGCGTTACTGGATTATTACAACACGCAACCAAAAGCAGTCGCAGAACTGTTGCCTTCGATAGCAGAACGTTTGTATGAAGGTGTATACGATGAAGTAATGTTAAAGTGTTTGCTTAAAATATTTACTTATACGCAGTTGTGTAGTGAATGCTCTGTAGAATTATACATTGATGTGCTTGCTTTTTTAGAAAAAGCAAAGACAACTCCAGCAAAAGTCGATGACGAAATCTTTCAGTTGTTATACGATGCTGTAGGTGAGTATAATTCCTTTGATGTGGGGGCATTGTCTGAGCACGATTGTGATTTTTGTTGGCATAGCATTCTAGGAGATGGGCAACTTTTGGCATTTTGGAAGCGGGTAGAAAAAATACGATCAATGCCAGCATCGGATTTAAAACTTGACAACTTAATGAATGAATTGGAGCAATATCTCTTTTTAGAAATGAACTCTACCACTTACATCCATTCTCAAGTGAAAGTATTAAAAGAATTAGAAGCAATAGAAGTTGTTTTAAAACGACTTTCGTTGCCCCGTAATTTTATGAAAGGTTTCGAAGAGCTGAAAACTCAGTTGCACAATCAAATGAATGTAACATTTGATTGCGCAAATAAAGATTGTGCAACTATTGTAATGGATGGGCTTTTTCCTAATCATTAGGAGTAGCTATAATAAAGTAGTACTCCGTTGCTTTTTTAGTTTGATTACCAGCCTTTTAGTATAAAGATCAACAAAGAGTGCATCTTACTGATAATTAAACTAATACGATTTAGCTGCGCTGCTACTGCGTGGTTTCAACGGAGTAATGATAAAGAACAATTGTAAGAAACTTAAACAACCAATAATCAATTATGAAATCATACTATTTTACTGAAGAACACCATCTGTTTAGACAATCTTTGCGTGATTTTTTGAACAAAGAAGTTGTCCCTAACATAGATCAATGGGAAGAGGATCGCCGTATTCCAAAAGATTTTTGGAAAAAATTTGGAGAGATGGGCTACTTTGGACTCAATTTTCCAGAAAAATATGGAGGGTCAGATTTAGATTTTTTCTATTCTGTAATTTTAGTAGAAGAAATTTCCAAATGCTTTTCAGGGGGATTTGCCATCCTACCTATGGTACAATCTTATATGTCTACGCCTTACATTTTGGCACATGGATCGGATTATTTAAAAGAAAAATACCTTCCTAAAGCAATTTCGGGAGAGTGGATTTGTTCCATTGCTATTTCTGAACCTAGTGCGGGGTCTGATGTTATGAATATCCAAACAAAAGCCATTCGAGATGGAGACCATTATATTGTTAATGGTAGTAAAACATTTATTACGAATGGTGTATATGGTGATTTTATGGTAGCGGTAGTTAAGACAGATCCTGACGTAGGCGTAGGCGGGATTAGTTTGTTGGTTATAGACCGACAGGCTGAAGGTGTCTCTGCTCGAAAGCTTAAAAAATTGGGCTGGCACGCTTCGGATACCGCAGAATTAAGTTTTGATGATGTAAAGGTACCTGCCAAAAACCTGATTGGAGATGCTGGAATGGGGTTTTATTATTTGATGGGCGGATTACAGTTGGAGCGCTTGGTTGGGGCAATTAGCACGATAGGAAGTTGTGATGCAGCCTTAAATTATGCGTTGCAATATATGTCAGAACGCAAAGCATTTGGGCGATCGATCAATAAATTTCAAGTATTGCGCCATAGAATAGCCCAAATGGCTTCGGAGATGGAAGCGAACCGTTACTTTACTTATCATTGTTGCCGCTTGCACGACGATGGGGAATATGCCGTGAAAGAATGCTCTATGGCAAAACTATTAGGAACAGAATTGTGCAATAAAGTAGCCACAGAGTGTTTGCAGTTTTTTGGTGGTTATGGCTATATGGAAGATTACAAAATCGCCCGAGTATTTCGAGATGCCCGAATTGGAACGATTGGCGCAGGCACCTCTGAAGTAATGCGCGAAATTATTTCCAAAATGGTAATTGATGGGCAAGAGTATGAGAGTTCTTAAACTTTTGGCTCAGCCAAATAAAAAAGGAATTTTATGCACTATTTCATAGAATCATTCTATAATAACAAAGTTTAACAGTAGCTTAATTTGAATTCGTTAAATAATATCTTATTTTTATAAGAATTGATTGTCCCCACTTTTTAACAATGCGAATACAAACATGGAAAACATTAAAAAAATACATCATATTGAAGGTTTTGATGTAAAAACAACTAAAGGAACCAATATTAAATTTGGGGAAGGTAGTGAGAAACCTACGCTACTAGTTTTATTTACAACATGGTGTTCCTCTTGTTTGGAAGCAACACCAGCTATAAGCAACAAGTTCAAACACCTAAAGGATAAAATTAATATAGTCGGTATTGGTAGAGAGCATCATGCTGAAGAATTAGAAGAATGGTCAAACAAAGAAGGTTTGAGCTATGATTTGGTTGAGGATCCGACAAGAGAGTTGTTTAATAAGTTTGCAGATTTACACGTTCCTAGAATGTACTTAGTTGACACCGATGGGAAAGTAACTTATCAAGATGTGAACTGGCATCCTTTAATGCTAGAAGATATGGAAGAAGCGATTGACAAATTGCTAAAAAATAAATAAGGGAAACTTAGGTCTGTAGACCTAAGTTTTTTTATTTGAAAGTAAGTAATCGTTCATAAAAATTTATAGGCAAAATAGAATTCTTTTTGCACTGTTCTTCATCAAAAAATCTCGTTTTAGCCCGCTAAAACTTCAATTCTTTTCTTTGAACAGCACTAAAAACAATTACATTTTTAACTATACTTTTTTCTGTCCACTTACTTACCAGCCAATAATAAAACACAGGCTATTTTTGAACCCGTTCGCCAGGATGATAAATTTCTTTGGCAGTTTTTAGAATTTCTTCCTTATTTAAGGTCATTTTTTTTAATTGTCGATTGACATACATTTCCATTTGATCTGTATAATGTGGGCTTTCTGGACGATTAGAGCTACCAAAACAATTAATGGTTTCTAGTGCAGCAACACCATTGTCATCGTATTGAGCGATGAGAATGTACGATTCACCAGAATAAGTGCGCAATTTCCCCTTTTCTTTTTTATCACGAGTATATGCCATGGCAGCGATATTCTCAGGCATTCCAGAACTAGGAAAAGAAAGATCACTACCTTTTTCGCGTCTATGAATATGCATTTTGCCAAAAGGAACTTTGATTGTTCCATAATATTTGAGAACATATTTTTTAGCTTTTCGTAGGGCATTAACAAATACTTCTTCAGGAAGTGTATTGGCGTCTAATAATGCAGAACGATTGGCTAATTCATCAATAATATAAGTAAAAGCAACAGAAAATACAGCGGCGTTTTCGTCTTCTTTGTCGGTAGAGCGGTCCCAATTCTTTACCAAATCTAAGACATCCGCCAAATCAGGGTATTTATTAGGATCTAAATTAGGTAGAATATCTATATTCTCAATATTGTAAGTATAAAACGTATTTTGAGCATACTGAATATCAAACTTTATTTTTTTAAACTCTTCATAGGTCATTTTTCGATCTCCAATAGAGTCCATGATTTCCATAAAACGGATAGAGCGATTGGTTTCTTTTTCTAAGTATCCCATTAACTCATTGGGATAATCACTAGCGTTGATATTCTCTCCTGCTTTCGTAGCCGTAAAGGGCGTATTATTAGAGTTGAAAATATACCCAGAGGCAGGATTAAGCAGCTGAGGCAGCTCTTCCATTTTATAAAATGTCGGTTGCCAAACATTTTCAGACGTATCTCCACGCATAACACCATGCCAATTGTAACCTATTGCTCTATTGTTGGGAATCAGTCCATTGCAGAAATTATAAATATTATCCTCTTTATCGGCATAGACCACATTAAAGCAAGGTATTTGTTGCATTTGTAGCGCTGTTTTGAACTCTTCAAAATTGTTAGCTTTACCCATTTTATACCATTGTTCGGCAGCTGCAATATGTTTGTTTGCAGAAAAGCGCAAGGCATAATAACCATGCTTGTTTTTCATCGCCATACCATGTTTGGACTTATAAAAAGTTAAGGTGACAGGAAACTTAATGCCAATAACATTGACTTTTATTTTCATTTTCTTGACCTCTAATTTTTCCCATTTCCCATCGTACCAATAGGTCAGTTTCTTTTTGGGATGCATTTTTAATTTGTAAACATCTGTCATGTCTGGATGATTAACCGTATGTGTCCAACCAAGATTTTTATTGGTTCCAACAAAAGGAGTCATACCCAAGGTAAATGTTCCTCCTAGCATGTTGTATCCTTCCTCGCTGTTAACATGCACTTCATACCATGCCAAAACGCCTTCTAAGGGTTGATGAGAATTGCTAACAAACACCGTTTTATTTTCTTGCATTCGTTTGCGACTGATAGAAAAACCATTGGAGCCAGTCGGTTGTGTAGCGTGTTTTTCATAATTGTGAATTTTGTTTTCAAAGATTTTCCCAATATCAAAAGCAGCACCTGTCATAATAATATTGCCCAGTAAGTAGCCCGTAACCACATCCTGTTCGTTGATAGGGAATAGTTTTTTTAATAACAATTCTTTGGGATGAGCCTTGGCGTAGTCGTTCATGCCTTGTGTGTAGGCACGAATAATCTTTTTGAAATCGTCCGAAAAAGCAGTTTCATATTGTTCTTGGATAATAGTTTCTGCTTCGCACATAAACTGCATGACATCAAAAATTGCCCCGTCCTTGCCTAGAATTTCACCTGCACGCCTACGAGTGGCTGCATAAGCATGTTGAATCAATTCAAAGTTGTCTTCGCAGTGTGCCCAAGCCAAACCATAAATAACTTCAGCGTCCGTTTGGGCAAAAATATGAGGCACACCCCACACATCTCTAGCAATGGTAACATCTTGGGGGCGAATGGTGTTGTTTAACTGAGCCTGAAGGCTCGATAGGCAGATAGAGAGTAGAAGTGCAATGGTTGTTTTGTTCATTGATAAAGTGTGAATTTTAGTAATTAGATGGTTAATTGAGTAAGACAAAAATCTCTTTAAAGTAGTCAAAAAAAAGATTTTAACCAAGCAGTTAAGATTATTATTGTTAGAATAAAACTTCCTGATTTTTCCGATTCTTAATCAATCTTCAATTTGCTTTTTAATAATTACTTGCCTACTTTAGTGGACTTAAATTCACGAAGAAAATATCATGGAAAAATTTGTTTATCCTTTATTATATTATCAACTATCAGAAAATAGAGTACTAGGACTGTTAGTTGGAACACACCACCAGATTATAGATAAAGACATTAAACATGTCAAATCAAGTTTGACAACCCACTTAAAACGGTTGTATAAAAAATACGACGACTATCCTTACACACCTTTTGAATCTTTTCGTCTAAAGACTTTTGAGGTAAAGGTGCGTCCTGTATATCGAGATAACAATCGTTCTTATCCTTCTAGCAAAGTACTTAAAGTGCCTGTAGACGCTGTTTTTGGACCGACTGATCAAGGCCATTTTTGCTGCTTTCTACCATTGCTCGGAGAGAGTTTTTATTATTATGATAGCAAATTATTAGTATCGTTGGTACAGAATTTTGCGATGAACATTCTCAATAAAAAAACACCTGACGAGATATACCGTATGATTACAGGCTTGCGCCCAAATTTGGATGAAATTTCACTGCGTATTAATCTATATAGAGAATATAATTTTAGCAATGGTTGGAGTTTTACGGATAAATTTAAGGAGTTAGAAGCTATGGCAGAACGCTATCCGCAGTCTAAATCATTGCGAAAAAACATGGCGTCATTTCCTGAAGTAGCCTGGGAACTAGAAAGAGAAGTAGGGGAAGCGGTAGACAAAATAGTTAGTACTCGCTCCAATATTTTATTGGTTGGAAAACACGGAACGGGCAAAAGCTCTGTTTTGAGACAAGCGATGCGCAAGATTACTGCCAAATCTTCTAAGTTAGATTTGACTTTTTGGCAATTGATGGCGCAACGAATTACCGCACGAGCAAAATATTTGGGAGAGTGGCAACAAAATGTAGAAGAATTATTGTACGAGTTAGAGTGTGCCAATGGTATTTTGTGGGTGGTGGATATGGTGCAGCTGTTGCAAACAGGAGGAGAAGGACCAGAAGATAGTGTCGCTGCATTTTTGACCTCATTCTTACAAAACGGCAAATTGCAAATGGTAGGAGAAGTAACTCCCGCTCAATTAGAAAGCATGCGCCGAATGCTACCTGGGTTTGTAGAAAACTTTCAACTTATTGAATTAGAAGAATTGCCAGAACACAAGATTCAATCTATCTTGGATAAATTTGCCGATTACTGCCGACAGAATATGAAGGTAGAAATTGATAAAAAAGCCTTATCGGTTAGTTATCGATTGCTGTTGCGTTATTACCCTTATGAAAGTTTTCCTGGCAAAGGAGTGAAGTTTTTGAGTCAATGCATCAATCAAGCCTTGCAAGAGAATAGAAATCAGATTACTAAAAAAGAAGTGATTGATAATTTTATCAAGCAAACAGGAATGCCAGAACTTTTTTTGAGAGATGATTTGTTGTTGGATGACAAAGAATTGACAGCCTATTTCAAAAATCGAATCATTGGACAAGATACAGCGATTGAGTCGTTGGCAAATGTTGTAAAGATTTTTAAAGCAGGATTGAACAGCCCTGCGAAACCTATTGCTACGATGATCTTTGCAGGTCCAACAGGAGTTGGAAAAACAGCATCGACAAAAGCCTTGGCAGAATATTTCTTTGGAAAAGGACAGAAAAAATCGCCCTTGGTACGCATTGACATGAGTGAGTTTCAGCACCCTGCGCAATTGGCTCGATTTATTGGAGGTGGTGGAGAAATTGGTAAGCTGGTTCAAGAGATTCGAGAACGCCCATTTTCGGTACTTTTATTGGACGAGATAGAGAAAGCAGATCCTTCGGTGTTTGATGCGCTATTAACTGTTTTGGATGAAGGTTTGTTGGTGGATGCCTATGGTCGTGTAACCAATTTTAGAAATACGATTATTATTATGACCTCTAATTTAGGGGCATCCAACCGAGCTTCTGTAGGTTTTGGTCGAGAAGATACCACCAATTACGAATCGGCTATTGGCAAGTTTTTTAGACCTGAATTTGTGAATAGAATTGACCATATTGTTACTTTTAACGCTTTAGAACAGGAGCATATTCGAGCGATTACACGTTTAGAATTAGAAGCCTTAAACAAACGAGAAGGAGTTGATAAACGTCAAGTTACTTTGTCTTTTACAGAACAGTTGGAGTCGCATCTGGCAGAAGTGGGGTTTGACAAACGCTATGGAGCAAGACCGTTGCAACGTGCTTTGGAGAATGAAATTATAGCTCCTTTGGCAAAATGGTTGCTAGAACACCCCAACATAAAAGGGTGTGCCTTACGTTTAGACTTAGTAGATGGACAGTTGAAGATTGAAAGTTGATGGCAAGAAATCTATCGAAAAGATAGAGCTAAACATTAGTACTAACTAAACAAAAGCGTATTAAGACAAAAAAGCAAAGAACCGTTATTTATTGGACAGGTATTTTTTTATGTTTACAAACCTGTTCACTTTGGGCGCAGCAAGATAGCACTCAAAAAACGCCTCCTATTTCTAATTGGAGGAATATAACTATTGTTGCTAAAGATACCATTGTTTTAGATAGTCAAGTTGTATTTCCCAATTCGCTTTTGTTAAGAAATACTCAAAATCAGATTGTTTCCGATACCAGTTATCAAATAGAGGGCAATCAATTGATTTTTTTTAATCGACCAGAAGATAGCCTCTTTCAAGCTCGCTTTCGTGTCTTTCCTTATCCTATTACAGCAAAAAAACAACACAAAGATGTTGCGTTGATTGGGAAAAATATTCAGCATGATGGTTTGATTGGAAATGGTTATACTTATAATCCTTTTGAAACGGGAGGGGATGCATTTAATTTTAGCGACTTAGATTATAGTGGTGTATTTGCTAGAGGAATTTCTTTGGGAAATAGTCAAGATTTGATTTTGAATTCTACGTTTAATTTGCAAGTAGCGGGCAAGCTAGGAGACATAGAAATCTTAGGCGCAATTACAGATAATAATGTGCCGTTGCAACCAGAAGGAAATACACAACAATTGGATGAGTTTGATCGAATTTTTATAGAATTCAAATACAAACGACAGCGACTAATTGCAGGAGATTATAACATAGAACGACCCAAGGGCAGTTATTTTATGAATTACTATCGCCGTTTGCAAGGAGGACAACTTTTTACAAATCTCAAAGTAGGAAAAGGTCGTTTAAAAACAGATGGAAGTTTTGCCGTATCCAAAGGTAAGTTTTCTAGAGATGTGTTTAATGGGGAAGAAGGCAATCAGGGACCTTATCGTTTGAAGGGGGCTAATGGAGAGCAGTTTATTATTATTGTTGCAGGAACCGAGCGCGTATATATTGATGGTAAATTATTACAACGAGGGGCAGACAACGATTATGTGATTGATTATAACCTAGGTGAACTAACATTCACTCCTCAACAATTAATTACCAAAGATAAGCGAATCCAAGTAGAGTTTAGTTACACAGATTTGACCTTTTTGAGAACCTTAGGTACTGCAAATGTTAGTTACGAAACTAAAAAAAGCACCGTTCGATTTAATTTTTACTCTGAACAAGATGCCAAAGGTCAGACCATCGCAGAATCTTTGTCCGACTCTGCCAAAGCGGTGTTGCAGCGTATTGGAGACAATATAGATCAAGCCTATGTTTCGGGCATTAGTATACCTGATCGAACGGGAGAAAACACTGGTACTATATTTTATAAATTGGTAGATACCATTGTCAACGGATTTCGTTATGAGGATGTACTTGTATTTTCCAATGATCCAGATTCTGCTATTTATACCGCTCGTTTTGCTATTATACAAGGAGGGGGAAATTATATCCGTACGCAAGGAGCTGCGAACGGTGTTGTTTATCAGTGGGTTGCTCCTGATCCTATTACCAATCGTCCTAGAGGAACACACGAACCCGTCCAATTGTTAACAACACCCAAACAACGGCAATTGTACAATCTTGGGATGGATTACAAACTTGGAAATAATGGAGCAATTTCTGCGGATGTTGCATTGAGTAATGTAGACGAGAATACTTTTTCGGAAATAGGAAACGAAGACAACCAAGGAATTGCAGCGCGTTTGACCTACCAACACAAAGTTCCGATTTTTGGGAATAAAAAAAGTGCTTTGGATAGCTTAACCAGTGACAGCACTACCTCCAAACCGAATACTTTTTTGAAACTTAATGCACATTACGAGTTTTTAACAAAAGAATTTGAATTTATAGAACCGTATCGTCCACGAGAATTTTCTAGGGATTGGAATATTAATTTGACTGAACCAACACAAGAACATTTGTATAAAGCTAAATTGAGTTTAGAAGGTCAAAAGTGGGGAAGTGTCGCCTACCAATTTAGTGGCTTGAATAAAGATACTTTGTACAATGGCTATCAACATAATTTGAGTGTTAATACTCGATATAATGGCTTTCAAGTCGTTAGTAATAGTAGTTTGGTACAAAGTGAAACGCCTCTCGAACGCAGTGTTTTTATACGCCCAAGACTGGATGTGTCACAACGTTTTAAAAAGCTATTTAATTGGAAAATAGGCGTCTATGGAGAACTAGAACAAAATAGCCGAATAGATGCTTATACAGATACCTTAAATCAAGGCAGCTTTTTTTATCATTTGTTTAAAGTCTATTCAGAACTACCTGCCAGCGAAAACCTTACCTTAAAAACACACTATATTCGCCGCTACGATTATACACCTCGGCGAGATGGTTTTTTGACCAATGCGATAGCCGATGATGTCAATCTAGCGGGAGAATGGACACAGACAGCGGCTTCTCAATTAAAGTGGAATTTGACGTATCGGAATTTGAGAATTCAAGACAGTACATTGACAACCCAAGAACCTAAAGAGACGTATTTGGGGCGTTTAGAGTATATTCTAAACATCAAAAAAGGATTTATTCGCTCTAATACAATTTATCAATTAGGGTCTGGGCAGCAACAAAAAGTAGAATACAATTATGTCAAAGTAGATCAAGGACAAGGGACTTATATTTGGGTGGATCGAAATGGAGATGAGGTGCAGCAAGTGAATGAATTTGAACAAGCTCAGTTTCAAGATCAGGCAGATTACATTCGAGTAACCTTACTAACTGGGGCGTTTATTCGCACGAATAATGTACTCTTTAGTCAAAGCCTAACGATTCGCCCAAAACGACTGATTCAAGCCGCTCGAAAGAAAAAAGGCAAGGATTATAAACTGCCAATAGGACTAGATGTTTTGCAGCGTTTCTCGACAAGAAGTATTTTTAAAATTGATCGAAAAACATACGATGGAGCAAAGGGTGTTGTGGCGTTTAATCCCTTTCAACTCAATGTTGTTGATACAGCGTTGGTGTCGGTTAGTTCTAGTATTAATAATAACATTTATTTTAATCGAACAGGAGTGTATAGTATTGAGTTTGGACAGCGGGACAGTAGAGGAAAAACGTTGCTAAGTACAGGTTTTGAAAGTAGAAATTTTACAGAGTATAGTTTGAACCAACGTCTGAACATAAAGCCAGGAAAAAGAAGGGCGGGAAAAAAGCCGTCTGCTGCTTTGAGGAACATTCGATTGCAGGCTTTACTAACGGGAACCTATGGTTTACAAGGCAATCGTTCAGAGTTTTTTCCAATACGAGATTATGACATAGAGTTTTATGGCATAGAACCACAATTTACATTTTTATATCAAAAATCTTTTCGGGTAATTCTCAAGTATAAATACAATTACAAAAAGAATCGAATTAACGATCAAGAATTGGTTCAAAGCCATGATGTAACCACTGAAATTAGTTACAATCAAACGGCAAAAACAAATATAAAAGGAAGTTTTTCAATTGTTCAGATGGCTTTTGATGGCGACCCTACTTCTTCGGTTGGATATGCTATGACACAAGGTTTGCAAGCTGGTAGTAATTATTTGTGGAATATCTCGATTGCTCAAGCACTTTCCAAAAGTATTCAATTAACGGTGAGTTATGAAGGACGAAAAACGGGAGAAAGTGATAATGTGGTGCATGTAGGAAGGGCTGAGATTAGAGCTAATTTCTAGAAAAGAATATTTACAACCAATAGTTAGCAGCGTAGCTAACTACTATACAACGATAAGAGTATTTTTTGAAATGCGTGACTTGACGTGGCATTTTTTGATAACTTCAATGTATATTTGAAAAAATACGATGTTATATACTTTTAATACTTAGGAGTTCTAGGGACTATTAATCTTCTAATTTACCTTAAAATGAAAGCTAAAACAATTGATGAAGTGATTGAAGCATTGGATTTGATTATTGAAGATGCTAAAAAAACAAATAATCCTAAGGGGTACTTTGCTGCGTTGTATCGAAAAGTAACCAAACGAGTAAAAAAAGGTATTGCAGCTGGAGAATTTGAAGATGGAGAACGAATGGAGCGTTTGGACGTGTTGTTTGCCAATCGTTATTTGAATGCTTATGATAACTATTTTGAAGGGCAAACAACAACTAAAAGCTGGACGGTTGCTTTTGATCATACCAAACAGTATTGGCCTATTGTATTGCAACATTTGCTATGGGGCATGAACGCCCATATTAACCTAGACTTAGGTATTGCAGCGGCAGCAGTAGCACCTGGCGACTCGATTCATAGCTTGAAAAAGGATTTTGATCGTATCAATGCATTGTTGGCTAGTTTAGTTGGCGAAGTAGAGCAAGAACTTTCTGAAATATGGCCGACCTTAAAATATATTCTTACCTTGTCCCAAAAAATAGATGACTTTCTGGTCAACTTTAGCATGAAAGCAGCCCGAGATGGTGCTTGGCGATTTGCCTTGAAATTAGCAGCAGCATCAGAAGAAGAACGTTGGAAATTGATAAAAGATAGAGACGAAACGATTAAGGAAATTGCCAACTGCGTAGATCCGCCAGGTTTTATTCCTCGATTGGTTTTTGCCTTAATAAGATTGGGAGAAAAAAGAGACATTGCTAAAGTTATAGAGATTTTGGAATAAATTTTATAAGTATAGAAGTATAAAAACATGAAGCTTAACATACTAATCTACTTATTGTTGATACAGACGGTTTTTGCTCAGTCACAAAATAGAACATTAGACTTACCTAAAGTAGAAGAAGATCTCAATATGTTATTGGATGATTTATCTAATAACTATGCCTATTGGGAAGAGAAAAAGATAGACATTAATTGCCTTCGAGAGCACTATAGTCAAAAAGTGGCTGGTCTAAAAACAGAAGCAGATGCCGTCTTGTTGTTCGAATATTTGTTAGACGAATTTTATGACAGTCACTTAATTTTAAATACCAATACACCAACTTCTTTTCGTTTGTACGCTCCAATATATGCACAACTTATCAACGGAAAACCGATCATTTCAAATGTTTGGCAGAGTCAGATGGAGCCATTAGAAGTAGAGCTAATTGGCGCAGAAATTCAACAAATTAATGGCGTTAATTTTGATCAGGCAATAGAGCATTTTCCAACGCATTGTCAAGATAAAAATGATCCTATTGTTAGAGAATGGATTGCCAATAAATTATTAGCAGGGCGTTATAATGAAAAAAGAGTATTGACTTTAAAGCTGCGTAATCAGAAAGTTGTACCATTTGATTTGGATGAAATTGTTGTTAAAAAAGAAGCGCACTTACTCGATTTTGGTCAAAAGAAAAATATAGGCTGGATTAGAATTAACAACTCCTTAGGGCAAGATGCTTTGGTCAATGCTTTTGATAGTGCTTTGAATGTATTGTCTGAAACTCAAGGATTGGTTTTAGACTTGAGAAACACAGTAGATGGTGGAGATACTTACGAAGCGAGAGGAATTATGGGGCGTTTTATTCAAGAACCTACGCCTTATCAAATGCACGCTTATGTTGAAAAAGCTTATGATAATCCTGTTCAGAACCCTTTGATTAAAAGACTTTGGATGGAGTTGGTTGTTCCTAGGGGCAAGGTGTATCAGGGAAAAGTAGTCGTTTTGGTTGGACGATGGACGGGGAGTATGGGAGAAGGGTTGGCAATTGGTTTTGATGGAATGAAACGAGCTACTGTTGTTGGGACAGAAATGGAACGTTTGGCTGGTGAAATAGAGTTCTTTCCTTTTCAGCATCGTTCTTATGGCTACCGCCTACCTGTTGCAAAACTATTTCATGTGGCTGGTACGCCTAGAGAACAATTTGTTCCTAAGCATTATGTCAAACAACAAACCAATAAAAGAGATGAAGTCATTGAAAAAGCCTTTGAAATGTTAGCTAAGTAAGTTTTGAACGGTTGAAATAAGAATAAAAGCTCGTATTCTAAATATTAAAGAAAGCTTTGTACTTTTGCATTTCTATATCGAGAATCAACATTATGAAGCAGAAAGAAGAGTTAGGGCAACTGCCAAATTGTTTTATTCCTTTTGAGGAATCAATGGATGAGTTTGTATTGCCTGAAAAATTTACATTCCCATTTTATTACGAACCACATCCTATTAGCATTTTTGCAGCAAAAAAACTGCAAGTTTATCTAGAAACGCAATCGGACTGGAAGCATAATTTTTATGCTACGGAGGGAACCGATGAGATGGCTATTGGTAAAATGTTTGGTGTATTAGTGGTTAAAACAAAGGACAATCGCTTGGGCTATTTAGCCGCTTTTTCAGGTAAGTTGGCAAACGAAAACCACCACGCAAAGTTTGTTCCTCCTGTGTTTGATATGCTAAGAGAAGATGGCTTTTTTGTTGCAGGAGTAAAGATTATTAATGCAATTAATCAAGCGATCAAAGCCCTCGAAACAAAAGAGGAATACTTGGCTTATCAAAGCTATTTAAAAGCAGAAATAGAACTGTCAGAAGCTCGTCTTGCTTTCAAACGAAAGCAAATGAAAGAAGATAAGAAACGAAGAAAGGCAACTAGAGAAGCGGGGCGAAATAGGTTGAGTCCTCAAGCGTTTAAAGTTCTAGAAAAGGAGTTAAAAGATGAAAGCCTTGGTCAGCAATATTATTACAAGCAATTGGTAAAGTTTTGGAAAGCTCGAATTGCAATGACTCAAGCAGAGGTGGCTATTTATGAGAACGAATTGATGGCTTTGAAAGAGGCTCGAAAAGAAAAATCTGCTGCCTTACAACGTCAGTTGTTCAATCAATATGTGTTTCTGAATAAAGATAAAGAGGAGAAGAGTTTGTATGATATTTTTCTACCGACAATAAATGACGTGCCTCCAGCTGGAGCAGGAGAATGTGCAGCTCCAAAATTGTTACAATATGCCTTCTTGCACGATATGAAACCCATTGCTTTGGCGGAGTTTTGGTGGGGGGAGTCTCCTAAATCTGCCATTAGAAAACATGGCTATTTCTATCCTGCTTGTAGAGGTAAGTGTGAACCAATTTTGGGACATATGTTGGCTGGTATTCCAATGGATGAAAACCCTATGTTGATCAATCCTGCGGAAGGAAAAACCATTGACATTTTATACGAGGATGAAGACTTGTTGGTCATTAATAAACCCGCCGATTTTTTCTCTGTACCAGGAATTACTATTAAGGATTCTGTGTTGCTTCGAATGAAACAGCGTTATCCAACAGCTACAGGACCTTTGACGGTACATCGTTTAGATATGTCAACGTCTGGATTGATGCTCATTGCCAAAAAGAAAGAAATTCACAAAAGCTTACAATATCAATTTATTAAACGAACAATCAAGAAACGTTATGTCGCTTTGTTGGATGGTTATGTAGATGGAGAGGGTGGTTTTATTGATTTGCCGCATCGGGTAGATTTGGACGATCGCCCAAGGCAGATTGTCTGCTTTGAACATGGAAAAAATGCCAGAACAAAATGGGAGGTTATTGAACGTTCCAATAATCAAACTAGGGTTTATTTTTATCCCATTACAGGACGAACACATCAATTGCGTGTCCATGCAGCACATCCCTTGGGACTCAATGTTCCAATTATTGGAGATGATTTGTATGGAAAAAAGGGCGAACGTTTGTTGTTGCATGCTGAATCTATCGAATTTGTTCATCCTGTGACAAAGGAATTGATGACAATGCAAGTAGACCCTGAGTTTTAGGGATAGGATTGAACGTAGGGTTAAGAATTTTTATTAATGCAATTAAACTCATAAAAAATATTAGACGCTATGGATATTCAATATGCATACACCATACTTTATGTAAAAGATGTACCTCAAACAATGGCTTTTTATCAAAATGCCTTAGGGTTTGAGCAAAAATTTATAACCCCTGAGCAAGATTATGGAGAAATAGTTTCAGGAGCGACCACTATAGCATTTGCGAATTTAGAACTAGCTACTTCCAATCTTAAAGATGGTTTTGTCACAAGCCGTTTAGAACAGAAACCATTTGGAATAGAGTTAGCGTTTACAACATCCGATGTTCAAAAGGCAGTAGATAGAGCTGTTGAACATGGGGCCGTATTGCTCTCAGCATTGCAAACCAAACCTTGGGGGCAGGATGTAGCTTATATTAGAGACTTGAATGGCTTTATCATTGAACTTTGTACCCCAATGGGAGGAGGGGAGTAGCTTTTTATTATAAAACTAAAACTAAATCATGAAACTACCTTTTGAACTTAAATCTCCAATAACACTGCTGGATGTCCAGATTCTTTCTTGCCAAATGCTTTTAGTCATGATGAAATATGCATTGTTTTTTTTCTGTATTTTATCATTATTTAATAGACATTATCGTACATTAAAACTGTAAACAAAAAAGTGAAAAAAAAGTATAAATACAAGAAAGTAGTGTGAAAAAGGTAGAA
>NZ_JHBV01000011.1 GCF_000724545.1 Aureispira sp. CCB-QB1
ATTTACCTTGCTGCTAATAAAGCAGCTTTCAATGAACTCAATTTATTAAAGATGGGTAATCCATCTTTTGCGTAACTTCAGTTCCTAATTAGTTTTTAGGTGAAGCAGCTATATTGATAAATACTTAGATAAGGATTGTCAAGAGAAATGATACATGGCGCAACTTTATAGTTAGTATGTTAAGAGGAATATTTTTATGATAAAAAAAATAAGTATCTGGTAGATAGTAGACTACAACTTTGATGCTGCCTCTTTTTTTGAGCAAATAAAGAAAATAAGTAGCATTGAGCTTACAAATGTTTAACAAAAAAAGGCTGTTTTTTTTAATAAAAAAGTTGTATATTCGCAGACCTCCCCCTGCCTAATTTGGGCAATTGTCCAAAAGCTTTCGTGTTGGCAATAACTATTTTTTTACTTGCACCCATCATTAAAAAAGCATCAGATAGTCTAGTCTGCTTTTTGTCTTGATAGTAAGAAAACTAAAAACAGTTTACGATATGATTTCTTTTGGTTCATACACTAAAACACTTTGTAACTAAGTTAACCAAAAAGTTAATAATCAATTCTTCTTATAAAACCAATCCATTCTTTTTTATTTATGAAAATAGCACTAACAATTTGTTTATTTTGGGGAATTTGCCTGACAATACAAGCCCAATATCCGAACCAAAGTACCACTCGCTCAGGAGCACGTTCAAGTTTAGCTCCATTTTATCATGGGGTTGCATCGGGAGATCCTCTTAGTGACGCTGTTATTATATGGACTAGAGTAACAACAACAGATACGATAGAAACAGTCAAGTGGCGCATGGCTACAGATACGGCAATGGTGAATGTTATTGATTCGGGAACAGTAACAACCTCTAATGCCATAGATTATACAGTGAAGGTAGATGTTACAGGACTAATGCCAAATACATTTTATTATTATGAATTTGAAGCTGATGGCATGTTGTCTATTATAGGGAGAACAAAAACAGCACCAGTTGGAGATGTAGATAGTTTAAGGTTTGCAGTCGTTTCGTGCGCCTCTTATGCACATGGGTATTTTAATGCATACGATAGAATCACAGAACGCAATGATGTGTCTGCTATTTTGCATTTGGGGGATTATTACTATGAATATGGAGATGGTGAATACGGAAGCGATCGTACTTATCAGCCTGCTAATGAGATTATTAATTTGAGTGACTATAGAATGCGCTTGTCTCATTACCGATTGGATAATTCACTGATGCGTTTGCATCAACAATATCCTTTTATTTGTGTCTGGGATGATCACGAGACTGCCAATAACTCTTGGTATGGGGGAGCTGGTAATCACGATGCAGGAGAAGGAAACTGGTTCAATAGAAAAGCGGAAGCGATCAAAGCTTACTACGAATGGATGCCATTGCGTATGCCTGATCCAGCAGTTGATACACAAAGAATCTATAGAAAATTCCGTTATGGTGATCTTTTAGAATTGCATATGTTAGATACTCGTTTGCAAGGAAGAGAAGAACAAGGGTTTTCTAATGCTAATGCACCTGGACGTACTATACTGGGGGCAGATCAATTTAATTGGTTGTGTCATAATATGGATACCTCAACAGCACAATGGCAAATTATAGGCCAACAAGTTATGATGGCTCCTTTTGATGTTAATCCATTTCCTTTTGGACAACAATATGGCAACGATGACCAATGGGATGCTTACGAAATCGAACGAACTAGCTTGTACGACTCTATTTTTGCCAATAATATTGAGAATGTCGTTGTTTTGACAGGAGATATTCATACTTCTTGGGCAAACGACCTTCCTACCAGTACTTACAATGGTTCTACAGGGGCAGGCTCAGCAGGGGTAGAGTTTGTGGTGACCAGCGTCACATCTCCAGGGTTACCTGCGGCACAAAGTGTTGGAGCAGCTGTCTTGCAAAGTTTAAACGATCATATGAAGTATATTGATTTGGCAGAGAAAGGGTATTATGTTTTGGATGTCAACAAAACACGTGCACAAGCAGATTGGTACTATGTGGATAGAATTGATCAAATTAGCTCAGTAGAAAATTATGGTGCTTCTTGGAAAACAGATGATGGAACTCGCCATTTGAGCAATGGTACGATTGCGGCTTTGCCAAGTGCTAGCCAAATTGGAGCGCCTGCACCTTATAATCCTAGAAATTGTATTACTTCTACGGCTGATGTTGAAGATACGTACGAAAATGTTTTGTTAAGCATTTACCCGAATCCTTTTACAGAACAAATTACCATTCAATATACGATTACCAAAGATGGTCCTGTAAAAATGTATTTGTTTGATGCCTTAGGAAGATCGTTGGCAACGCAAGACTTTGGAAATGTTGCTAGTGGTATACAACGAACGACTTTTAGTATAAATAATCTACTACCAGGAAGCTATGTCTTGGTGCTGGATATTAATGGAAAGAAAGAACAGCGTATTGTTGTAAAAAAATAAAACCATAGGTTGAGTCAATTGAAAATTTAAGGATTCATTCTCAGTGAAAAAATCTTTAAATTTTCAATTGATATTTGTTATAACCCAAAATTTTGAACCCAATAACCTCCCCATTCACTACCTTCGACATAAATATATGCCAAGCCAATATATTTGGCTTCTTTATCTAGGATATTAGCACGATGCCCTTTGCTAGACATCCAATCACGCATGACTTGTTCGGGGGACTGATTGCCAACAGCAATATTTTCTGCTCTTGAAAAAAGACTTCCTTTTAGAAAACGATCCATTCGTTCAAAAACAGAACAAACTTTCTTATATGACCCGTTGGTGCGTCGATCTTTGGATTCATGGTCAAAGTAATTGTCTACAGCCATATCCATGGCGTGATAGCGAGCAGCATAGGTAAGTTGCTCATTTAATATTAATGGTTTTCGGTGTCGTTTGGCACGTTCTTTATTGACCAAAGCTAGCAACTCTTGTTCAAAGCTATTTTTAGAGGAACTGATTTTTTCATTTCCTGTTGGAATGCCTTTAAAGTCTTGGGCAGTTATTGATAAAGAAAAGGATAAACATAATCCTAATAATAAATATTTAGCAGCAGTAATTGGGAGATTGATTTGCTTGTTGTTCATTTTTCAAAACTTAATAAAGAGCCATAAAATTTGCTAAAGATAACTCTTAGCTACTGAAACTTGTTGTGTATATTAGATTAATATTTACTAATTTTATGCCAAGCTGTGGGAACAATTTGTTCTTACTAAAAATTCTCTATAAGTGACCTTTTGTTAGATTGTATTGAAGATATACCAAATAAAAATGATGTATAATAAAACGATATTGAGCCTATTTTTTTTCTTGTACTGCTGTAGTATGCTTGTAGGGCAAGATATTCCAAACGCAGTTTTAGTTGGGTATATTTATGAGAGTAATAACCGAGGTTATCTCAATGAAGTAAAAGTAACTATAAGTTCTGAAGATAGTGTGCATCAATTAAAAACAATTACTGATGTACAGGGAAAGTTTGAAGTGAAAATTCCAATTATAAATGGAACGTATACAATAGAAGCTAAAAAATCAGCTTTTCAGACAGGAAGAACAACCATTACGACTCAAGGACGTCGAGCCAATGAAGGAATATTTACTAAGTTGGAGTTGTCTAGGTTGCCAGGGTATACATTAGATATGACTTTAACTGATTTGGTAGATGAAACAAATCCTGGAGCACCTGCATATGGGATAGAAGGGGCTCACATCGAAATTTATAACAATACATTACAAAAAGAGGTGGTTAATATTGCGAAGCATCCTAGCCATCGAATTCAGTGCCATTTGGAGCAAGGGAATGAATACATTTTCTTGTTAAGAAAAGAGGGGTATTATGCTAAGCGAATGAGAGCAAATGTGAATGTAAATGGATGTATTCTCTGTATGGAGGGTTTTGGTACCGTTACGCCTAGTGTAACAGACAACTTAACCAAAGAGAATACTATGGGAACTTTGGGGACAAATGTTATGATGAAAAAAGTAGTCTTGAATGAAAAGATGAAAATGGAAAATATTTACTACGATTTGGGAAAAGCAACGTTGCGTCCAGAGGCAAAACCTCAGTTAGATGAGTTGGCTCAAATGATGTATGACAATCCTCAAATTGTAGTAGAACTAAGTGCGCATACAGACTCTAGAGGAAACAATCAAGCTAATATGGAACTATCGCAGCGTAGAGCAAATGCTGTTGTTAACTATATCAAAGCAAAAGTTCCTGTTCAAAAAAATCAAATAGAGGCAAAGGGGTATGGAGAAACACAACCTGTTAACTCTTGTGTTGACGGAGTCGAGTGTACTGAGGAATTGTATCAACAGAATCGAAGAACGGAATTGACCGTAATTGATATTTTAGCAGAAGATCCTATGCAGGTGCGTTCGTTATCATCTATGATGCAAGAACGCAATTTTGATTTAATTTTGGAAGCCAATAATCAGGCGTATGCAGAAGGAGGAGCAACGACCGAACTGTACCATCGTTCTATGCCTTCGAAACCTCAAACAATGAGTGCAGCATACAATGGGTACAAAATTCAGCTCTTAGACAAAAAAGGAGATTTATCTACGAATCACTTTTTGTTTTATGAGTTTGATGTGATTTTTATTGACTTATTAAAAGAGCAACATTATGCTTTTTTGATAGGAGATTATGCCGATTATAAGACCGCCCAAGAGGCATTAGTAAATTATAAGCAACAGTTTCCAACAGCAAAAATTGTTGCTTATAAAAATGGTCTGAGAATACCGTAAAATACACCACTGTACCCTCAATAATTTTGTTGGTAACGAATTAAAAATTGTTGAAAGGTGTCGGCAAGAAATGGGCGTTGCTCACTCAAGCGATGGTTGTCTTGAATTAAGTGTACCTTTGCATTGGTATGTTTGCCAAAACGAATAGAATGTGAATAAGGAACTATTGTATCTTGCCAACCATGTATGATTTCAATGTTTGTTGTTGTGGGATGATAGTCTTGAATGGGGTAGTTGGGCAAATAAAGTGCAGGACACATCAAAAATAGAGCGTCAACGGTACATTTTTGGGCAACAACAGTAGCCACATAACCTCCCATACTGGAACCTACTAAAATAAGGTTTTGAGTCGGTTGTCCTTCTATGAATTGAAGCAGCAGTTTGACCCGTTCGTTTACATTTTTGCAGTTGGTATAATCCATAGAATAGGTTTCAAAACCCATCTTTTGAGCGATGGATGATAGCAATTGGATCTTAGCTCCATGCGGTCCACTTTCTTTGCCGTGTGAAAATATAATAAACATAATATCAATTCGTAGTTCGCAGTATGTATAGGGGCGTTCTTATTTGTTGTTTGTAATTCTCTTAGTTAGATAATGGAGGGATAAAAAGTTATAAGTAAGAAGCATCAAACAACAAGGGTAAAATATCTTTCACACTTTGTACAACATAAATCTCCCCAATGTCACCCTGCAAAATCAATCGAATATCAGATTGATGTCTGGTCTCATTTTCATAAATTACTTGACGACAAGAGCCACAAGGAGGAATTGGTCGATCTATATTGCCTTTGGCACTAATAATGGTTATGGCAACAGCCTTAATAGCAATATTGGGATATTGTGCTGCCGCCGAAAAAACAGCGTTCCGTTCGCCACACATGGTGACAGGAAATGCGGCATTTTCTTGATTGTTGCCAATTACAATCGCCTCATTGTCCATCAAAACAGCTGCACCTACTTTAAAATTAGAATAAGGGGCATAAGCTCCTTTTGCCGCTTCTTTGGCTGTAGCCAATAATTGTGCATCTATCTCGCTCAATTCGGCAATAGATTTAGCAACTTCTATTTCAGATTGCAAAGTGATTTTTTTCATACTGATTTCTTTCATTCCTTAGAATGTTACAAATGAATCGCAAAATATTCGTTTGGAATTATGGTTTTTTTAATAGTAAAACTACATTTGTGTATAAAACAGTCCTAATAATAAAATAATAGCTTTTGGGGAAGTCAAGTCGGATAATTTTAACCAGACAAGAACCCTTTTTATAAAAGCAATAGCCTATAAACTTACAAAAGTTTATAATAAAAATAGTATAAAAATGAAGAAGATATTGATTATTGGAGCAGGACGTTCTGCAACATCTCTTATCCAATACCTACTAAAACATGCAGCAGCACATAATTGGGAAATTACAGTAGCAGATGCAGACATAGCTTTGGCAGAAGAGAAGGTAAAAGGACATGATAAAGGAACAGTAGTGACATTTAATGCTTTAGATGCCGAAGAAAGGTTGCCTCATTTGGAAGCAGCAGATTTTGTTGTTTCTATGCTGCCTGCACATTTGCATATTCATGTTGCAAAAGATTGCTTGCGTTTGGGCAAGGATTTGGCAACAGCTTCTTATGTTTCTCCTGAGTTGAAAGAATTGCATGAAGAAGTAAAGGGGAAAGGACTAATTTTCTTGAATGAAATTGGTTTGGATCCTGGAATTGACCACATGTCCGCTATGCAGATGATTAATAGTATCCGTGCCAAAGGTGGCAAAATTAGCGCATTCTATTCTTATGCAGGGGGATTGGTCGCTCCAGAAAGTGATACAAATCCTTGGCATTATAAATTTTCTTGGAACCCTCGAAATGTTGTTTTGGCAGGACAAGGTGTTTCTCAATATTTATACGAACATCGTTATCGCCATACTCCTTATCATAGATTGTTTAGCAAATCGGACTTAGTTTATATTCCTACAATGGGGTGGTACGATGCTTATCCAAATAGAACATCTCTAAAATACAAGGATTCTTATGGTTTGGATGACATTCCAACTATTATGCGTGGAACACTTCGCTACAAAGGATTTTGCAAAGCGTGGGATATTTTGGTGCGTTTAGGGTTGACAGATGATACTTATAAAATGGAATATTCGGATGACTTAACCTATCGCCAATGGGTGAGAAGTTATTTGTCACCAACTTTAGAACGAGTAGGGTACGGAACATTGAGAACTCAAATTGCCACGCTTTTTGATTTGAATATGGCTGACGAAGCTTTGGATAAACTAGAGTGGCTGGGGCTGTTTTCTGATGAAAAAATACCTTTAGATGAAGCGACTTCTGCGCAAATTTTGCAAGAATTATTAGAGCGTAAATGGAAATTAGAGCCTGAAGATAAGGATATGATTTTGATGCAACATGAGGTAGAGTATGAACTAGATCATCAGAAAAAACGCCATTTGTCTACGTTGATTTTCTATGGAGAAAACAGTTCTAACACGGCTATGTCTAAGTTGGTTGGTTTGCCTTTGGCAATTGGAGTAAAGAATATTCTGCTAGGGAATATCACCTCAAAAGGTGTGTTAATTCCAATTACCCCAGAAATTTATGAGCCTGTTATGAAAGAATTGGAAGAACTTGGAGTTGGCTTTACATCTATGGATGTAGACTTGGAGTCTTTTAATGAGTATTTCCCAAATGAAATGTAAGACTTGTTTGACTAGATGTTAATGGTATCTTTTATATTATTAAAAGGCATAAAATCAAAGAAGAACAAAACAAAGTATAGCGAGAAATTGTTTGGGCTAGGAATTTAGCGCAATGAAATTTTTTAGACACGCTCTCATTTATCGTTTTTTGATTACTCAAACTTTACCAAAATCTATGAGTTATCAAAGAGCTCTTATTATAAAAAAATAAAAACATGAAAGAGGCATATATTGTAGATGGTATTCGTACGGCAATTGGAAATTTTTGTGGAACATTAGCACCTATTCGTACAGACGATTTAGGAGCTTTGGTGATCAAAGAACTCGTTAAGAGAAATCCAAATATTCCTTTAGAAGCGTATGACGATGTCATTATGGGCTGTGCCAATCAGGCAGGGGAGGACAACCGAAATGTAGCTCGTATGTGTTTGTTGTTAGCAGGGTTGCCTTGGTCTGTTCCTGGCGAGACGGTTAATCGACTCTGTTCGTCTGGCATGTCGGCTATTATTCATGCCAACCGTGCTATCAAGGCTGGTGATGGTGATTTGTTTATTTCAGGTGGAGTGGAGCATATGACACGTGGTCCATGGGTGATTTCTAAGGTGTCTAAGCCATTTGGTAGAGATGCACAAATGCACGATTCTAGTTTTGGATGGCGTTTTGTCAATCCCAAAATGAAAGAATTGTACGGGGTAGATGGAATGGGAGTAACGGCTGAAAATTTGGCAGAATTATATAATATCAATAGAATAGACCAAGATAAGTTTGCCTATTGGTCACAAATGAAAGCTACAAAAGCTCAAGAAAGTGGTCGTTTGGCAGAAGAAATTGTAGCGGTATCGATTCCTCAAAGAAAGAAAGATCCTATTATTTTTGATCAAGACGAATTTATCAAGCCCAATACTTCTTTGGAAGTACTAGGAAAATTACGTACAGCGTTTAAAAAAGAAGGTGGAACTGTAACGGCTGGCAATGCATCGGGATTAAACGATGGTGCTGCTGCAACAATTATCGCTTCTGAAGATGCTGTAAAACAATACAATTTAAAACCATTGGCAAGGATTGTATCTTCTGCTGTTGTTGGTGTAGAGCCTAGAATTATGGGCATAGGTCCTGTCAAAGCCTCTCAAAAAGCATTGGAAAAAGCAGGTTTGACCTTAGACGATATGGATATCATTGAATTGAATGAGGCCTTTGCTGCTCAAAGCTTGGCTTGTACACGTGCTTTAGGTTTGGCAGATGATGATGCTCGTATTAATCCAAATGGTGGAGCCATTGCTATTGGTCATCCGCTAGGAGTTACAGGAACTCGTATCATGCACTCAGCAGCTTTAGAGTTACAAAAAACAGGTAAGCGTTATGCCTTGGTAACCATGTGTATTGGTGTTGGTCAAGGATATGCAACCATCATTGAAAAGGCTTAAAAGGCTATGATGAAAAATGCTTTAGGGCATTCAAAATAGGCAAGTTGTAAGTTTAACAAGACGTTAGGCTTACAACTTTTTTTTTATAAAAAAAGGGAATCTGCTTGCTCAATTGATTTGGGGTAATTGGGGGATTTTTATTTTTATTTGGTGGTTTTCTAAAAACTGTTCGACTTTAGTATGAATCTTGATATAAAACTATCAATCAATTATTCCAAACATAAATTAGAAAGAATGAAGTATATAATAATTGCTGGTCTTATAGGGTTATTTTCTGTGCAGAGTGTGGCACAAGATTGCTTGTATGAAAAAAATGAGGTAGATGCTTTTGATAATAAAGTAGAACGATTGACGGAAGCAATCGTTATTGCCCAAAAAGTTAAACGAGATGGCGCTTTGCCGCTGCGGAAGGTAATGGCACAATTTCGACAAATTGGAGAGAAGCGATACTTTGTCTTAAAGTTCCCTGTGACAATGGTTATGTCTCCAACGTTTACAGATAACAATGCTCGGAATCAGCTAATTTTGTTGTTAGAAAATAAAGAAAAAATAAAATTACCATTGGCTGACCTGATGCGAAATGTAGAGGATAAGGTAGAGTTTCGTTATGCAACCGATTTTGTACTAAAAGAATCTACGATAGCTTTATTAAAACAATACAGAATTACAGATATACGTGTAGGGATGAAAAATAATACTTTTGATGTGCATCTTAGAGAGGGAGCCGCAGGAATGTTGATGGATGCTTTAGAATGTATCAAATAAGACGATTAATTGTATACTATATTTTTGAAGAAGGTAGATGCTTAAATGTGTCTACCTTTTTTTTCTTTTTATATCAAAAAGAAGAATCGAACACCAATTAATTTTGCCTTTATCAAGATACTTTTTTTCTTTGTAAGGATTACTAGTATATTTGAGTAGGCAAACACAAATAACTAGTAAGGTTGGTTGATGCAATCCTTCGTGAGTGCTGTACAATTGATACAAAGATGTTTTTTGTTTTTGGGACAGCAAAGCAAAGAGTTAAGCGATAGCCGAGTTGGCTTGTGCTACCAGTACAAAGGAGCTGCTTATAAAATACTATGTAGTAGCAACAAAGCTAATCCACGAAGTATTATTTATATACATAGAACTTACAATTAAAAACAAAATATAGTATGGCTAATAAATTAGATAACTTCATCTTAGGTCAATGGACACCTTATGATGGCGATGGAATTATACAGCATAATGCAGTAACAGGTGCTGCTATATCCGCAGTGAATGGCGATGGAATGGACTTTGCTGCCATTTTGGATTACGGACGAAAAGTGGGAAATAGAAATTTGCGAACCATGACTTTCTTAGAGCGTGGTTTGATGCTTAAAAAGTTAGCCTTGTTCTTGCATAAAAAACGCAAAGAATATTATCCTATTAGTTATATGTCAGGTGCGACTAAAACAGATAGTTGGATTGATATAGATGGCGGGATAGGAACTTTATTTGCTTATGCAAGTTTAAGAAAAAAGTTTTCTGACCAGCCTTATTATGTAGATGGAGAAATGGTGGGTTTATCTAAGGAAGGTAGTTTTGTTGGGCATCATATTATGGTTCCCAAAGCGGGCGTTGCGGTTCACATCAACGCATTTAACTTTCCTATTTGGGGAATGTTAGAAAAGTTAGCGGTTAATTTATTAGCAGGGATGCCAGCAGTTGTCAAGCCAGCTGAGCAAACATCTTATTTGACACAAGTAATGGTCAAAGATATCATTGCTTCTGGAATTTTGCCAGAAGGAGCCTTGCAATTGGTTTGTGGTTCTGGAATTGGAATCTTAGACACGGTCAATTCGCAAGATGTTGTTACTTTTACAGGATCTGCGCATACTGGGCGTATGTTGAAGGCATTGCCACATATTATTAATGAAGCTGTTACGTTCAATATGGAAGCGGATTCATTAAACTGTTCTGTACTAGGACCTGATGCAACACCAGATACGGAAGAGTTTCAACTATTTATTAAAGAGGTTCATCGTGAAATGACTGTTAAGACGGGGCAGAAGTGTACTGCAATTCGCCGTATTATTGTCCCCGAAAACTTGGTGGAAGACGTGCAATTAGCTTTGAGTGCTCGATTGAAAAAAACAACCATTGGAGATCCTCAGGCTGAAGGCGTAAGAATGGGCTCTTTGGCAAGTCATGAACAGCTAAGTGAAGTATTAAAATCAGCTCAGTTATTATCACAAGAAAACGAATTAGTCTATGGTAGTTTTGAGCGTGATTTTGAAGTAATTGGTGCAGATGTCAACAAAGGGGCTTTCTTGGCTCCAATGTTATTCTTAAATGACAATCCTTTCCAAAAAACAGAAGTACATAGCATTGAGGCTTTTGGTCCAATTAGTACCATTATGCCTTACAAAAATATAGAGGAAGCAGTAGAGCTGGCCAATATGGGAAAAGGTTCATTAGTTAGCTCAATTGCTACTTATGATGATACTATAGCTAGACAATATGTCTTAGGAGCAGCAACGCATCACGGTCGTATTCTGGTACTAAATAGAGAATCTGCTAAAGAGAGTACGGGGCATGGTTCTCCGATGCCTTTGATGGCACATGGTGGTCCTGGTCGTGCTGGTGGAGGTGAAGAAATGGGTGGTTTGCGTGGTGTAAAACATTATTTGCAACGCACTGCTATTCAAGGGACACCGACTACATTGACGCATTTGACAGGGGTTTATCAGTATGGAGCAAAAGGAATTGAGCATCCTGTACATCCATTCCGCAAGCACTTTGAAGAATTAAAGGTAGGCGAGCAATGGATTACAGCGAAACATACGGTAACCGTAGCAGATATAGTCAACTTTGCCAATGTTAGCGGTGACCATTTCTATGCGCATACAGACGAAACTTCTTTGGATGGAACTATCTTTGAAGGTCGTGTGGCGCATGGCTATTGGGTACTAGCAAAAGCAGCAGGTTTGTTTGTAGAGGCAAAAAAAGGTCCTGTTTTGTTAAATTATGGCTTGGATGAATGTCGTTTTACAAAACCAGTGTATCCTGGGATGACAATTGGGGTTAAATTTACAGTAAAAGAGAAAGTAGATCAAGAAAAGAAAAGTGAAGATGATATCGCCAAAGGTATTGTGAAATTTATGGTGGACGTTTATGATGAAACGGGAGAGACTTGTGCGTTAGCAACCATTTTAACGATGGTACGCAAACTAGATCAAGATGGCGAAGTGATTGCAGTGGATTAAACTTCTTTATTGTAACTTAGTATAGAAGTAATAAAATTAGTTTTATGAGCAATAATGTTGAATAAATAGATAATTAATAATGGAAGATAAAAGAGAATTAGGCTCAGTAGAAGTGAGCATTGAAAATAAGGTGGCTACTATTGAATTTTTTCACCCTTCACACAACTCTCTCCCTGGTAAGTTGTTGGCAAAATTGGCAGATACGATTACCGAAGTAGGAAAAGATGATGAAGTAGTTGTTATTATTCTAAAAAGTAGCGGAGAACGTACATTCTGTGCAGGAGCTAGTTTCGATGAGTTGATTTCTATCAAAGATTTTGAGACAGGTCATGCCTTTTTTATGGGGTTTGCTAATGTTATCAATGCGTGTAGAAAATGTCCTAAACTTATTATAGGACGGGTACATGGAAAAGCTGTTGGTGGTGGTGTCGGCGTTGCCTCAGCTGTAGATTATTGTTATGCTACTCGATATGCTGCTGTAAAATTGAGTGAATTGGCAATCGGAATTGGTCCTTTTGTTGTTGGTCCAGCGGTTGAACGCAAAGTTGGAACTTCTGCTTTTTCTCAAATGGCAATCAATGCAACAGCTTGGTACTCGCCAGAATGGGCACAGCAGCAAGGCTTGTATGCTGACGTATCAGAAACAGTAGAGGAAATGGATACAAAGATATCTTTGTTAGCAAGCACATTGGCTAAGTCTAACCCAGAAGCACAGCAATTGTTGAAAAAAGTATTTTGGGAAGGAACGGAGCAATGGGACGATTTGTTGTCTGAACGTGCCGCTATGAGTGGTCGATTGGTTTTGTCTGATTTTACAGTTGAAGCAATCAATACTTTTAAGGCGAAAGTAAAACAAAAGTAACGGATTGGTTATGATATTAAAAGCCCCCTAGCAAATGTTCAATTGGTTAGGGGGCTTGTTTGATTATTTCAACCACAAAAAAACAGCAATTAACAAGAGTATAAAACTACTAAAAGAACTCCAAGTTCGATATAGATTGAACTGATTCCAAGGCTGCTCGATTTGGATTCTTAATTCATCCAAGACGTCAGGCGATAGAATTTCTAAATGGCTTTGATCTAGTATATTGTTGAGAGGAATATTGCCTAGAATAGTAACCAAAAACGTCCCGATAAAATAAAGAATTCCTGCACTTAAAATCAATCTAAATATATTGGGAGGAGCTGTTACATAGTTGAAGGCAATACTTAAAAGTAACATTGCAATAGGAGCTAAAAATGCTATATAAAATAAAGGGTTTAGAATGACTCGATTCATGGCTTGCAATGCTTTGAGGTATTCCAAAGAATTTAGTTTGCCAATGCCTGGTGTAACCGCATTGGTCCACGTAAAAAAAATCCCTGCCATAAAGCCAGTGCTAAGTACGGCTAGCAACAATAATAGTAATGAAAGTTTCATTGTTTTGTATTAGAATTAAGATTTTGCTTGAAAATTAAGTAAAGGTGCTTTACTCCAAAGCTTTATGAATAGTGCCTTTGAGAGAATTGACTGGTAGTATTTTGAAAGAAAAAAATTATAAAAAGCAACTAAACACTAATAGGACAAACCTGGGGATTTAAAGAGATAATGGTTGCTGTATAGTTGTTGTAGTATGAAATGAGCAATATCAGCTCTAGAAATTTTTAACTTTAGAGAGCGATGGGAAGGAGAAAAACCATGTTGATAGTTTTTGGTTTGAGGACCATCGGTGAACGCTCCTGGTCGTACAATTGTCCAATTTAAGTTGCTCTGAGTGACGAAACGCTCTTGTTGTTGGTGATCTAGAAAAACAGGTTTTAAAAACCATCCAAACATGATGTATTTCCAAAAGAAATTCAAGTTGCTGTAGCTATTTCCTGCCCCTAATGTCGATTGGCAAATCAAGCGATTTACCCCTGTTTTTTCCATTGCTTGGATAATATGTTGAGTACCGATAGAGCGAACAACACTTTTTCTATTTGCTCCAGCACCTAGAACAACAATAACAGCTTCTTTTCCTATTATGGCTTTTTCTACCGCTTCTTTGTGCAAAACATCTCCTTGTATTTTGTAAAGTTTGGGATGATCGAACTCGTTGAGTTTGCTAATATCTCTACTAAATGTGCTGACTTCATGCCCTTGTTCTAAAGCTTGTTGTATCAAATGCTTTCCAACCGTTCCTGAGGCTCCAAATATAATGACTTTCATGGCTAATTTTGTTTATGATTGTGTTTAAGTGAATTAGTAACACAAAGGTAGGCTAGCTAAATGCCAAAGAATAGAACAAAACCGACAAAGTATAAAGGGAAGATTAGAATTGATTTTTTAGATAAAAAGAAGGGGTTTGACCAGTGTATTTTTTAAACGTTCGAATAAAATGAGATTGATCGGCAAAGCCACTATCTAAGCCAACCTCTGTTAGTTTATCAAAATTTGAGGTGTGGAGCTGATTCAAGGAACATTGAAATTGTATAATTCGAGCAAATTGTTTGGGGCTTAGTCCTACTTCTGTTCTAAAATGGCGCTCAAAAGTCCGTTCAGTGAGATAAACTTGGTGCAAAATATCTTTGATTTTAATTTGACCTTTTTGTTGAATAATAATACTAATAGCTTTTTGGATGCTATCATTTGGAGGAACGGCATGAGCATCAATTAATGCAGCTGCCAATTCAGTCAAAATTTGACTTTGAGTTTTTAGGCTGTTAGTTGCTTTGAGGCGTTGTAAATAGACAGAGGCATCTACTTGTTGGGTAGATAGTAAGTCATAACATTCATCGTTTAGGGTACGAGGGTTAATGTTTAGGAGGTATTTAGAAGCAAAAGGGTAGAGCTGAAGAACGATAAATCTATATGGACCTTGAACATCTAAGGAAACAGGGGCTATGGTTTGACCATATAAAAACAATTCAGATAGTTTTTTCTTTTTGGGAAGTAAATAAAAGCCATTGGATGATTGTTGAAACATGATACCAGGGTAACCATCTGCATATAAGGGGATATGTGTATGAGCATTTTTAGCATTATTTTCTCCTTCCATAATACAATTAACAAAAGGCTTTAATTTATTGCTGACTTCGTAGTTTATTTTATTCATAAAGGAGATAACGATTTGTAATTAAATCAATCTATTAAATTTCTTGCCTCTTTTGATACATAGAGTCAATTAGTGGTTAGCTTTTTTTATGAAGTAGATGACCTCATTACTAAGTATAAAAATCTATAAAATATAAAAAAAAGGCAATAGAAGTAATTTGCTTAGAGAACTAAGTACTGTTTGCAAATAATTAACACTTTGTCAAAGATTTGTGTTAAAAGTAGCAATGTATTTTAACAAAAAATCCTCCATGTTGCACCACGGATTCATAAGTTTTTGTTAACACGTAAAGTCTTAGGAAAAAGTTAAAATTTGCCTATAAACAAACTAATATAGCACATTGTTGCAGTGACAAAATAGAAGAACGATAAAATAGAAAAATGAGTAAGATTTAAAGCGAAAATTTGCAATTATATGTTTTAAATAGCCTCTTAGCAAAAGCTTTTGAATAGCTTTTGGGGTTATTGTAATCTATTGATAATTAATTGAATAGAATTTAGTTTAGAGCTTGGTTTTAGATGGTGAGTTTGATTTTTTGGTTAGATTAAGTCTATATCTATTTGTTTTTTTGATAAATAGGATTAGGCAAAGAAACTACATGAAAATATGTACTAAGTTTCATAAGTTAAAGTAGAGTAGTAGTTTAAAAATATACTGGATTCTAAACAAAAAAAGATGTACTTTTGCGCTGTCTTAAGGTTAATGTAATACTAAGTTAACATTTAGACGAAACCAAAACTTCATTTTATTTAACCAACAAACTTCTAAAATTATGAAGAAATTGACTTTAGCTGCTATCGTTATGATGGTAATAGCAGTACTAGGTACTTCTTGTACAAAAACTCAAACTGCTCCAGCTGAGCCAGGAACAGCAATGGTAACTCTTCACTTAGGTATCAACACAGATGAAACAAACGATACTACTTACAACGGTAGTGCAATGACTCAATATGAGAACGTTCCTGCTGGAACTGTTGTTAAATTTGTGGTAAACTCTGAGAAATTACAAGAGAATCCTGTTGCTGGATATTCTTATGACAAATTAACTTATGACGGTACTGTAGATGCTTCTGGTGATGTAGTAGTTGAGTTGCCAGCTATCGGAACTCCTTACGATGTAGATGTTAAATTCCCAGATTTGGAATTGGACGTTAGAAGAGAGCGTTTTAATACGGTAACAGGTAACGATGAAGTAATCACAGAGACTGAAATCTTCACGAAAGGAGATGAGGCTGTTTCTGTTTGGGATGGTGCTGTAATTATCCAAGAACACAACTATTAAAAAGAATCTTTTAGTTTATGTTAAAGAACAAGGTTGCAAACTTTGTTTCGCATTTTATTGGTTTTGTTGAATAGCAAGATCATAAAAAACACAAACTATCAAAAAAACTTATGTAATGAAAAAAGTATTATTATTAGTAGTATGTTCTTTCTTGTTTTTTGGTGCTAATGCACAAGATGAGCCACTAACAGGCAAAAAAGGACAACTAATTCTTCCTGAATCTGGTGATATCGGATTGGGAGTTAACATGATTCCTTTCTTTAACTGGTTTGGAAACTCTTTTAACAATAATTCAAATAACCTATACGCTTCTTCTAACAAGTTTTTCAATGTATTTGGAAACTCTGTTATTATGGGGAAATACATGTTGTCAGAGAAAACAGCTGCTCGTGTACACTTTGGTTTTAACTTGAGTTCTGTGACAGAAAACCAATACGTTAGAGATAATTCTTCTAACAATCCAATGGATATGGTTTTGGATTCTAGAAAAGCAGATAACGGACACTATACATTAGCATTGGGTTACGAAATGAGAAGAGGTAAAGGTCGTATCCAAGGATACTATGGTCTTGATCTTATTTTGAGATTACAACAATCTACTGGATATATCTATTCTTATGGTAATGGATATTCTAACGCTAACGTTGTTCCTACATCTTACGATTGGGGAACAAACATCAATGGTAACGAAAGAGTATTGACTGATGGATCAAGCACTACTTTTGGCGTTGGACTTAGAGGTTTTGTAGGAGTAGAATACTTCGTAGCACCTAAACTTTCTCTAGGAGTAGAGTTTGGATGGGGGCTTGCATTGAACTCTACATTTGAAAGAACAACTTCTTCTGAGTACTTTAATGTTACTACAGGTGAAGCAGGAATCAACAATACTACTACTGGCGCAACAACTGCATTTTCTGCTGGTGTTGACAACATGAATGGTGCTGTATTTATGTTCTTTTATTTCTAATAAAGAATATATACACTATAATAACATAACTAAAGAGGCTGTCTGAAAAGGGCAGCCTCTTTTTGTATTTACTAGTTCAATTCTTAGTAATCATTTTTTTCCGATTACTTAATTCCCCAATACCATGCAATAATGAGATGTATTGCAACAAAAAAAATTAAAATGAAAATAACAACTATATGTCTATTACTCTTCATTAGCTTTGTTCACCTTCAAGCTCAAGACGAACTTTTGACAAATGATAAAGGACAGGTTATTGTTCCCGAAAAAGGTGACATAGGTCTAGGAGTGAATATGATTCCTGTATTTTATTGGCTTGGAAATTCTTTTAATTCAACAGCTAATAACAATTACGCGAACAACGATAAATTTTTTGCAGTTTTTGGCAATTCGGTACTGATTGGAAAATACATGTTGACAAATCAATCGGCACTAAGACTAGCTTGGGGTATTAATTTGGGGCATTCTGTCAAAGAACAATATATACAAGATGATGCCTCTAACGATCCTTCTACAATGGTAAAAGATAGTCGTACATTAAACTGGAGTCAAGCAAGCTTAGGATTGGGATATGAAATGCGAAAAGGCAAGGGCAGGTTACAAGGTTTTTGGGGAGGCGATATTCGTCTTACTTATAATCAAAGTAGTGATTATCGTTATACATATGGTAATGGTTACTCATTATCCAATCTTGTTCCTACCTCGTATGATTGGGGCACCAACTTAAATGGAAACAAAAGAACAATAGCTCATACGGGATTGAATGCTTTTGGTGTTGGACTTAGAGGTTTTGTAGGTGCCGAATATTTTGTTGCACCCAAGGTTTGTATTGGAGCAGAGTTTGGATGGGGAGTAATGTATCAGCATACATTGGCGACAACAATTTCTGAAGAGTACTTCAATGTTGTTAATCAGGAGGTTGCTGTTGAACATAATTATATTGCTGCAAAAAATGAAGTTACGGCTGGCGTTGATAATTTTGATGGAACAATTTATTTAATGTTCTTTTTTAATACCAATGGTCAGGCTACGCCTCAAAAGAGCAGGGATAATGTTAATAAAACAGAAAAAAAGAGCAAAAAAAGTGTGCGCGGAAATAGTCGTTTTTAACAAAGAAAAGTTGGACTCTACTTCGTTGCTTGAGAATATTGATTATCAAAAATATAAACAATTTTAAAGCAAGAGTAGTTTGTGCAAAACACAGTATTAAGGGGCGTTTAAGTTGTTGGGGAGAATATTAATTTCTTCAACAACTTTTTTTATTGGTGTTCTTGTAGGCACAATTGTTGAATAGCAATTAAAAAAATTAAAATATGAACACCATAATTAAACACCTCTATACTGAATTACCTATCGCTAACAAAAAACAAGTTTATCTTGATTTTCAGCAATCGCCCAAAATGTTGCTGTACTTAGATTTGCTAGAAGGCTCCCAAAAAATATCTACTCAAAAGGCCGTTGCAACAATTTATAAAGAGGAGCGGGAGCTTGTTGATGATAAAGTCTTAATCAATCGGTTTTATAAATTAAGGAGCAAATTACATTTATATTTGCTAAATCAAATAAAAGACCACCCCAATTCTTTAACAAAGGAAGAAAAAGAGTTGGCGTTTTTGCGGTTATTAGTTCTGAAAAATGAACACCAAGATGCCATGAAAAAGTTAAAAGTTCTAGAGCAAAAATGTTGGGACGATAATTTATTTGAGTTATTGCCAGAGGTGTTTCGATTAATCAAAAGCGCTATGCACGCTTATCAACCTAGCAATAGAGAAATTTTAGATTATATAAAAAAGGCAGATTTGGCAGCAGAGTTACTTTATAATTTACAGTGGTTTCAGAATCAAATTACTGGATTTAGTGCGAATTATTATACTGTAAATGATGATAAATCATTGCAAGATTATTATAAATCTACGATGAATAAAATGCGTAGAAAGTCAAAGGTATTCAAAGATTTTCCCAGATTTACACTAATATACCATTACACCGCTTTTTGTATTGGCTGCCAATTGGGAGCGGTAACAGCTGCTATTAGCAATATTTTGTCTCGCCATCTGAACAAATTGCGGGAATTACTAGAACAGTACCCCAATATGCCGATGAATATTTATGTGCCTCACCACAGGCTTGCCAATTTGGATTTTACTTACTTACAGGAAGCCATGTATTGGTATAATCGGCAAAAACCTAAAAAAAGTTTTGCTTGTATTTTACAAAGTCGACAAATTAGAATGGAAAATCCGAATGTTTATTTTAAAACAATGGAAGGAACATTAAATAATATTGTCTTGTGTTGTATGTATGCCAAAGAAGCGGAGGTAGCACTGGAGTATATTGAGATGATTAAAGAGTTTCAAATTTCTAATAATGCTGTTGAAGAAGACATTCCTTACTTTATCTACGAAGCTGCTAATTATGTGTCGGGGTATCCTACTATCAAGCATTCTGAACCAGATCGGTTGATAAAACTTTGTCAACGTTTTTTGCCAAAAATAGGAGAGGAGTTAACTTGGATGTATGAGACAGTTGGTGGCTTTTGTTTATTGTATGGTTTTTGGGATGTATGTGAGGAACTTTTGACAAGCCGAGCTATTGTGAAAGATCAAATGATAAAAGAAGTAAGTGTATCACTCTTGGATTTATTGCAATTGGTCAAGGCGAAAAATCATCAAGGAATTAGAGAATTTATTTATACTATAAATCAGTTGATTAAAGAGAATAAGGCAGTTGCTGAAGTAAGTTACCTAAATTCTTTAAAAGAAATTGCCAATCATTTTTGATTATTATAATAAACCAACCACTATACTGAAGATGAAAAATTATAAAAAAATCATCTTGTATCAATTGATTTCGTAAAATTGCTAGTGCTTAGTTAGCTGCGCTGTTAAAATAGAGTATCGAGTAACGATAAATGTATTCCCAGTTTTTAAAATTTAAGTGGGGCTTTTAGCCATTCTATTTGTTTTATTCGTGTTCTAATAATACGGTTACCCAACTGTGAGCAACCTTGATGACAAATAAAATTCTTTTTAAAAAGCAAAAATAACTTTTGTGGCAGTGCCCTAAAGGGGGGGATCTGTTTTTTGTTGTGTGATTGTGCCCAAATAAGGCAATTTAAAATAATAGATAGGAATGCTATAAATAGGATTAACTTATGTTTTTTCTTCAAAAATTTATAGTTTAGCATTCGACTATTAATATAGAACCATATCATGAGGTTTTAGACATACAATTAAAAACAAAACAGATGAATAAAGTAGTGGCAAATGCCGAAGAAGCAATTCAAGGAATTGAGGATAATATGACCTTAATGTTGGGAGGCTTTGGGTTGTGTGGTATTCCCGAAAACTGCATTACTGCTTTGGTAAAAGCAGGCGTAAAAGGACTTACTTGTATCTCCAATAATGCTGGTGTTGATGATTTTGGAATTGGCTTGATGCTGAAGCAACGCCAAGTTAAAAAAATGATGTCCTCGTATGTTGGTGAAAATGCAGAGTTTGAACGCCAATTGTTGAGTGGAGAATTAGAGGTCGATTTGATACCTCAAGGAACATTAGCAGAGCGTATACGTGCTGGTGGAGCGGGTATTCCTGCTTTTTATACAGCAACTGGTTTTGGAACAGAAGTAGCCGAAGGAAAAGATGTTAAGTATTTTGATGGACGTCCTTATATCATGGAAACAGCTCTACATGCAGATTTTGCAATTGTAAAAGCATGGAAAGGAGATACTCATGGAAATCTAATTTTTAAAGGAACGGCACGGAACTTTAACCCTATGATGGCTAGAGCTGGAAAGGTGACGATTGTAGAAGTAGAAGAGTTGTTAGAACCAGGGGAATTGGATCCTAATTATATTCATGTGCCTGGAGTATATGTACAACGAATCTTCAAAGGTGAAAACTACGAAAAACGTATTGAACAGCGTACGGTGAGAGGATAGTGTAATTGAGATAGGATGAAAATAGTTGGATTTTCAAATTGACAAATCGAAAAAAAATGGCTTTAGATAAAAATGGCATTGCCAAGCGCATTGCAAAAGAATTAGAAGATGGTTACTATGTAAATTTAGGAATAGGCATTCCTACTTTAGTAGCCAATTATATCCCTGAAGGAATTCAAGTGTTTCTTCAATCTGAAAATGGTTTGTTGGGAATGGGTCCTTTTCCAACAGAAGAAAACGTAGACGCAGATTTAATTAATGCAGGAAAACAAACCGTGACTACTTTGCCTGGGGCAGCTTTGTTTAGCTCTGCACAGAGCTTTGAAATGATTCGTGGTGGACATATAGATTTGACGGTTTTAGGAGCCATGGAAGTGGCTCAGAATGGAGACATAGCAAACTGGAAAATTCCTGGAAAAATGGTGAAAGGAATGGGAGGAGCGATGGATTTGGTAGCAGCAGCACGCAATATTATCGTTGCGATGCAACATACCAATAGAAAAGGAGAATCAAAACTATTAAAGTCTTGTACTTTGCCTTTGACAGGGGTTAATTGTATCAAAAAAGTAGTTACTGATTTGGCAATGCTAGAAATCAAGGATGGTGCCTTTCATCTTTTAGAACGTGCTCCTGGTGTTTCGATAGAAGAAATTCAAGCAAAAACAGAAGGAAAATTGGTGATTCCAGAAGGTGGCGTACCCGAAATGGATATTGATTAAAAGAAAAGATAACTAGGTAGTTCTTTTAGAGCTACCTTTTTCAGTAGAAACTCTATTGAGTTGATTACAACAAGAAAAATAAAAACTATTACAGAAAAAAACAGAGAGTTGTTTTGTCTTTGTATTAGAATCTATATCTTAGCAGCTGATAATCCACTTACTTAAAAATGTCTATACACAAGTTTGACACTGTTGTTAACTTGGTGACTTGGGCGGATGATCACGCAAAAAAACGCACACTAATTTGTTATATTAGTGTTATCTCAAAAACTAACTACTTATCAGATAAATTGTCATTAAGCTATGGCTAAAAGAAAAACAACTAAGTCTAAAACGTTTTCAAAAGAAACTTATTTAGAATGGTATGAGTTGATGTTGCGCATTCGCAAATTTGAGGAACGTGCCAATTTGATGTATTTCCAAAAGAAAATTAGAGGATTTTTGCACCTATGTATTGGTCAAGAAGCCGTATATGCTGGTATGAAAACAGCAACTCGCCCAACAGATGCTTGGATCACGGCTTACCGCCAACACGGAGCAGCAATGGCGAAAGGTGTTGATAGCAATTCTGCAATGGCTGAATTGTATGGAAAATATACAGGAAATGTAAAAGGAAAAGGAGGTTCAATGCACTTCTTTTCTGCCGAACATCGTTTTTATGGCGGTCACGGAATTGTAGGTGGTCAAATTGGTTTGGGAGCAGGGATTGCTTTTGCAGATAAGTACAAAGAAAACGATAATGTGACTTTTTGTATGTTTGGGGACGGTGCTTGTCGTCAAGGGATCTTGCACGAAACGTTTAATATGGCAATGACTTGGAAGTTACCTGTTGTGTTTATTTGTGAAAATAACTTTTACGCTATGGGAACTTCAGTAGAACGTACTTCTAACGTTACTGACATCTATAAATTGGGTTTAGGGTATGATATGCCAAGCAAGCAAATTGATGGTATGAATGTAGAAGTTGTACACAATGAAATTGCCGCAGCAGCAGAACATTGTCGTTCTGGGAAAGGGCCAATATTCTTGGAAATTAGAACTTATCGCTACAAAGGTCACTCTATGTCTGACCCTGCTAAATATAGAACAAAGGAGGAAGAAAAAGAGTACAAAGACAAAGATCCTATCAATATTATCGAAGCAGCTTTGTTGAAGAAAAAGCACGCAACAGCAGAGGATATTGATAACATCAAAGCAAAAGTAAAAGAAGAAATTGATGCTGCCGTGAAATTTGCTGAGGAATCAGAATTTCCACCCGCAGAAGAAATTTATACCGATAATTATGAGCAACAAGATTATCCATTCATTGTTGACTAATCATCGCTTACTATTTGTTTAGTTTTTGCAAAAAATAAAGCATGAGAACCGATTGAGATGTTTAAATCTCAATCGGTTTTTTATTGTGTGCAGTTATGAACGTTCTAATTCATCTTAGTCACTATGTTTGTCTAGAAATATCAATGTTATTAGTTCGTTGATTAGCTTTGCTGTTACTCTGTGAACAACTTATCTGTGCTACTAGCGCTTATTTAACAACTGTTGGATTTTAGAAGGCTGTTGATTTAACCAAGTTAGAAACATTGGCTATTTTTTTGAGACTCTCTTTTAGAGAAGAGATCAGCTGCTGTTTCAATAGTATTTTGTGTGATTTTTGAATGCTTTATAAAGCAAAAGTAGTAAAAGAAGCAAAAAATAGGCAGACTTGTCTGTTTTGTTTGCCTTTGAGTAATTATGCATAAATATAGTTTAAGGGATAAAATTTAATATTAAGGGGAAATTTTGGGGTAAAAAAAATCAATAGGTCAAAACTTTGTTTATCTTTGCACACAAATTTAATTTAAGAATAAGAGAACTTAGATACAGTAACACGATTATGGCAAACGAAGAATATACTGAAATTCAGGATCTTACAGCAGATCAGTTAAAAGAAAAAGCAAATAACGTTTTTGAAGAAAATAAAACACTTATAGTAGGTGTTATAGGCGGACTGCTTATATTGATAGTTGCGCTTTATGTGTATACTCAATTATATAAGAACCCTCGTGAAGCTTCAGCACAAGAGGAGCTATACAAGGCAAATATAGAAATGAAGCGCGATTCTTTTACGATTGCACTAAAAGGAAGAAATGTTCCTGGTCAAGCCAACAACTTTATTGGTTATGTCGGTATTATTCAAGATTATAGTGGTACTCCTGCTGCTAACTTAGCACATTATTATGCTGGGCTTTCTTCTTTGAGAATTGGACAGCCTCAATTGGCTTTAGATTATCTTTCTAACTTTAGTGGAGAAGAATTGCTTCAAACACAAGCATACACAATGATGGGAGATGCTGCTTCTGAATTGAATGATTTTGATGCTGCTTTGGGATATTATAAGCAAGCTGCTAGCAATACAGAGAACTTATCATTGGCTTTATATGCTAAGCACAAAGCAGGTCGTTTGATGGAGCATCAAAGCAATAAAGAAGAGGCTAAAAAATTCTATCAAGAAATTATGAATGCTGACCAACAAATAGGAGAAACATTGGGAGCAGATAAAGATTTGATTCGTTTAAAATAGTTCGCTAATTTAATCGTACTATTTCGAAAAATATAGAACCAAAAGGTAAGATTAGCTATTATAATTAGTGTTAATCTTACCTTTTTTATTTGGGGCTATTTGAATTGCGATGGTTTGTTGGGATAAAGTTGTTGAGCAGTAGCCAATTTTATTCTAAATAAAACTATTGTCTAAAATAGTAGCAGCGCAGCTAACTATTACTAAAAATAATCAGTTGTATTAAACTATTAAAATATACCTAAGAATGAGTAGCGCAGACAAAAATTTATCATCTTATGATGAGAGTACTTTACCATCCGCAGAGCAGTTAAAATTTGGAATTGTTGTTGCCGATTGGAACGAAAAAATTACCCACGCTTTGTACGAAGGGTGTTACGATACTTTGATAAAACATGGGGCGAAAGCTGAAAATATCCATACCATTCAAGTGCCAGGAACCTTTGAACTACCTCAAGGTGCCCGTATTCTTAATAAAAATAGAACGGTTGATGCTACAATTTGTATCGGTTGTGTCATCAAAGGAGAAACAAGCCACAATGAATATATTAATATGTCTGTTGCTCAAGGGTTACAAAATATGGCAATAGCAACTAGTAAGCCTTTTATTTTTGGAGTACTAACACCAAATAGCATGGAACAAGCATTGGACCGAGCAGGAGGGAAGTATGGCAACAAGGGAGTCGAAGCTGCAGTAACTGCACTAAGAATGGCGGGACTAAGCTCTGAATTAGAAGGTGAAGGAAACTCTATCGGATTCGGCAAATAAAAAAGACTATTCTATGTCTTTAATAATGAGCAGGTTTATTAAGTTGATCATCAGTTTAATAGAATTTTAAGGCATTAATGTATATTAAAATTAGATTTCATGAAACTAAGTGTTATAGATACAGGATATTTTAAATTAGATGGTGGTGCTATGTTTGGGGTGGTACCTAAGAGCTTGTGGTCAAAATTAGAGCAACCTGACGAACACAATTTGTGTACTTGGGCAATGCGTTGTTTGTTAGTAGAAACAGCCGACCGAAAAATTATCATTGATACAGGAATCGGAAATAAACAATCTGAAAAATTCTTTTCACATTTTCACCCTCATGGTGATGCTACTTTGGTAAAGTCTTTGGCGAACAATGGCTTAACAGTAGATGATATTACAGACGTATTTTTGACACATTTACACTTTGATCACGTAGGAGGAGCTGTTTTGAAAGATGCAGCTGGGAAATTAATACCAACATTTCCAAATGCTACCTATTGGACAAATCAACCACACTACGATTGGGCATTTACACCAAACGCGAGAGAAAAAGCTTCGTTCTTGAAAGAAAACTTTGTTCCTTTGATGGAAGAAGGTATATTAAAAATGTTAGAAGCATTGCCCTATGACAAGGTGCTAGATTGGCTGCCTAACTTTGGAGTCGGCTATGCATATGGTCACACAGAAGCATTGATGACGCCTCGTATTCAGTATCAAGACCGAACCATTATTTATTGCGCAGATTTATTGCCTTCTCCAAGCCACATCAGCATGCCTTATGTGATGGGCTACGATGTACGTCCTTTGCAAACTTTAACTGAGAAAGAATGGTTTTTGAATAAAGCTGTAGAAGAACAACATATCTTGTTCTTCGAACATGCGCCAGAAATTGAAGCTTGTACCGTCAAGCGCAACGAAAAGGGGCGTATTGTAGCTGATAAAGTAGGTCGTTTAGCGGACTTTGTTCAATTGTAAAAGTTTATACATTGTTGTTTTGTCTAAGGGACGGACTTCTCCTGGAACCATATCTTGTAGGCTTAAGTCAACAATTTTGGATCGAACTAGACGCAGTGTTGGGAAACCAACACTTGCCGTCATTCGACGCACTTGCCTATTTTTACCTTCGATAAGACTAATCTGAAGCCAAGCCGTGGGAATTTCTTTTCGATAACGAATCGGTGGAGTACGTTCTGGCAAATTAGGAACGGTATTTAATAAGTGTACTTTAGCTGGCTGCGTACGATATATTTTTTTCTTTAGTTTAATATCAACACCTTGATTTAATTGTTGAATAGCTTGCTTTGTAGGAATATTGTCAACTTGCACCCAATAGGTTCTCCAGTGTTTGTTTTTAGGATTCAACAGGGCATCTGTCAATTTTTTATCATTGGTCAAAATTAACAAACCTTCGCTATCCTTGTCTAACCTTCCAACAGGATAAATATCTTTGTCAAAATCCATTTTCAAATCTGCTAATGTGAGATGACTTTCGTGCTCTCTAGAAAATTGAGAAAGCATGCCAAAGGGTTTGTATATAATATAATATTGTGGCGTCATAGTACAGTTCTACTGCGTTTTTTGTACAATAAAAAGCTAATGGACAATATTACTAAAAGAATAGCAATAGAACCAAAAAGCCAAGCATTATTGTAGGTTGGATTTAATTCAATAGGATTATAATTGCCAATTTGAACAAAACAAGCCCACAAAGCAGGGTGGGTAGAAATGCCTGTGTGATTGCCCAAATAATCTAATTTAGCTTTTCGAATAGCCTCATCTTTATCCATTCCAAGACTTAAGTTGGTATAAAATTTCTTAATCAAATAAGCACTAGAATAATCATTTAAGCTCCAAAGAGTAGAAAGAATACTAGGAACGCCCGCATACATAAAATCTCGACCAAGACTCAAAATGCCTTCTCCTGCTTGATATTGTCCAGTAGCTGTTTCACAGGCAGATAAGACAACCAAGTTCGCATTGAGGTCAAGTTGTTTGATTTCGTAAGCATATAAAATGTTATCTTCTTGATCATTACCATCTTCAGCAAATGCCAGCCCCGAAAAATCAGAGTAGTTGTTATCAACCAAACCATGAACCGCAAAGTGCAAAATATCATAATCCGAAATTTCTTTCTTTAGTTGAGCTTCGGTAGCCAATTCACCTCCCCAAAAGCTCCCTTTGAAATGCCATTGTAAAAACTCAAGTTCTTTAGAAGCACCTGGTAGGTCTACCAAATGCTTGCGCAGAGTTTGTTCATATGGGTTTCTAGAAGAATGGAGAATTGGGTGAGCATAGCTAGGAGCAAAACCTAAAATTTGCCCTTGTTGGCTGTTTGGGGTTGGATTTTGACGTTCTATTAAGAGATCTGCCGAGTAATTATAACTGATTTTATAATCTAGAAGCAAATAGGGTAGTTGACCATAATCAACTTGTTTGCTGGCTTGATTTCTTTCTGGTGCTACTTCTTGAGTCAAGAAGGTTTCAAAAGGCAGATAGCTTAAATGACCATCAGGAATAATAATTAGGCGTTGTTTAGAAGGAATTAGACTGTTTTGGAGATAAGTACCATAAAACTTATGCGCGCTCTCAATAAATTTATTGTAATAATTGGTGGGAGTTTGAGAGGTCGCATGAATGCTTACAAGCGTAGAACGAAAATTAGCAATGTCGGCTTGATAGGTATCTGATTTTTGGATGGTGTTCACAAAGGCGGTATCCTTGCTAATGCTAAAGACATAAATGTTTTTAGTGCCTTCAAAATATTCGATTAGGATGGTTTGTTCATCTATAGCTACTTGAACTTCTTGAATGCCAGTTGTTTTAAAGGTATGTTTTAGTTGGTAATAAAGGGGGTACTCAGATTCAAAATGATGCAATAGCTCAATAAGTTGGTGCTTGTATCCAAAAAGTGCGCTGTCTAAGGACTCCATTCGATCAAAATTATCACTCAACTTAGCATCCAAACGCTTTTTGGTAATATCGGCAATGCATTTTTGTAAACTTTGCTCTTGTAGGATAAGATGATTTGGGATACTTCCTAAGTTAACTGCCTTTTGAGTTTGGAAGCCTTCTTGCAGTAGCATTGATTTGCTACGTTCTGCCAACAAAAATGCTTCATTTAGATAGGCTTTTCGTTTTGTTTGTTGATAAAGCAGCAATGCAATTTGAATGGCTTGTTCAAAAACGGGGATGGCTCTATCAGTCAACCACCGTTGTTTGGATTTTTTATTTTTTATCCCTTTGCTAATGTACTCCATGGTTTCTGTGGCTAACCTGGCCGTTTGATGCAAATCACTTTGTGAAACTTGGGGGTATTTTTGAGCATAGAGTGTTCTAAGGTTGTCCATTTTATGCTCTAAAATATCTAAAAAGAGGTTCTTATCGGATATATCCGATAAGATAGGATTGGGAAAACCTTCTTGAGTAGATAAGTTTGGTGATAGGCTTTCTAGAGCTTTTTGGTTGTATTCTAATGCTTTTAGGTGATTTTTTTCAGCTTTGGATATGGTGGCTAATAGTGTATAAGAAGATGAAACGATACTACCGTTAGTTCCATATTTTTCTATAGCATTCTTTAACCTTTTAGAAGCATAATGATTAGCTTGGTTTATATTTCCTTGATCAAGAAAATACAAACTATATCGTTGGTATGTCCCATGTATTCTATAATCATTACCTTGGTTAACTTTATAAGCTTGATTGATATAATAGATGGTGGAGTCACTTTGTTTTTTGATTCTATAGTAATTGGCTAGATGGTGACAAGCATTGATAAAGTCTTCTTGAGATTCTAAATCTAAATGGTCTATTTCTATTAGAATATCTAATCCTTTGAGATACATATCTCTTTCTTGCGTTCTTTTTTTTTGAAAGCCATATGACGTACCGATATTAATCAATAGATAGGCAATTTTATTGGGATCTTTTGTTTGTGTTTGTAAAGTTAATGACAAAGCCGCTTGATAATAATCCATGGCACTTTCATAATCATTTAATTGATCCAATACTACACCAAGATTGTTGTATTCGTATGCTAACATGTAATTAGATGCGACACCACTATTCTTATTATATTTAATCATCGTCAATGAACTTTGTATAGCTTTTTCATATTTGCTAATACTAAAATAAACTAAAGTCTGTAGATTATATATATAAGGAATATAATAATTCCGAGGGCGCAATTTTTTTTCAATTAAGTTTTCTGTTTTTTGCAAGTACTCTAGGGCTAACGTAATTTGTTCACCGAAGTAATATTCAAATGCAATTTTAAGATTGAGGTTAGCCAATTGCATATACCGTTGCTGCTGAGTGTATAGCGAGACCGCTAAGGTGTAATATTTTTTCATAGAGTCAGGCTCTCCATAAAACAGATAATTATGTGCTAATGCAGCATAATAAATCCCTAATATACTGCTATCTGCTTCTTGCTGTTTGCAACTGTCAATAAATGCTAAGGTATGGGCTAATCCTTGCATTTTTAAAAAATGAACGTCAAAAATATCCTCATACAAATCAATAGCAACACTATCTAAGCCGACATCCCAACACCTTTGTTGCAATTGCTGGTACGTTTTGATAGCGGCATTAAATCTTTCTTCATTTGCTTGTTGTTTCCCTTTTTTTACCAAACTATCCAATTCAGGAATGTTAAAGGTATATGCCTCTATAGGAGATTGAAATGCCCAAGAAGAAGTTGAAAATAAAACAAATAATAAAGATAAGTAGATTGGCAAAATCTTCATATAGAAAGCTTGGTTCGGTGCTTAAAGAAATAAGAAAACTATCGAGCTCTAAATTTAAAAAAGACAAAACTACTTAGAAGCAACAAGCCTCCAAAGACAGCCAAAGCAATATACCATGTCCGATAGCTTTTGTGAATAGGAATGCTAGCGTAATCACCTACTTGCACAAAACAAGCCCACAAAGCAGGGTGAGTAGATAAGCCTTCATAATTATCCAAATAATAGAGTTTGGCCTGTTGAATGGCTTCGTCCTTTTCCATGCCCAAGCTAAGGTTGGTGTAAAATTTCTCAATGATAATAGAACTAGAATAATCATTGAGACTCCACAAGGTCGTTAACATACTAGGAACGCCCGCATACATAAAATCTCGTCCAATACTCAAAATGCCTTCTCCTAATTGATACTTTCCAATTCCTGTTTCACAAGCAGATAAAACTACCAAATCAGCATTTAAGCCCAACTGCTTGATCTCATACGTATACAAGATATTATCTTCCATTTTGTCGCCGTTTTCAGCCAAAGCTAAGCCCGAAAATTCAGGGTGTTTGGTATCAACTAAGCCATGAACTGCAAAGTGCAAGATGCTGTAATCTAAAGCTTTTTCTTTGAAAGCGGCTTCGGTTGCAGCACCATTGACCAAAAAGGTACCATCAAAAGACCATTTTAAAAAATCTAGTTCTCGAATGGCACCAGGAAGTTCTACCAGCTCTGTTCGAAGCTGTTTTTCATAAGGACTTCTCCACTTGGGAGCGGTTTTGTTGGCATAGCTAGGAGCCAAAGCTAAGATACGACCATTTTTAGAAGTTTCTTTTTGAAGCAAATGTTCAATCCATAAGGTAGCAGAATAGTTGTAGTTAATTTTGTAATCTCTAATTAGATATGGGAGAGGAGCAAAATTGGCATTGCTATTGGATTGATTGATATCTAATGGAACTTCTTTGGTTAAAAAAGCTTCAAAAGGTAAATAGCTCAATCGCCCATCAGGAATGATAATCAATCGTTCTACAGAGGTATTTTGTAAGCTGTTTTTTAAAAATGTTAGATAGAATTGATGAGCTGTTTCAAGAAACTGGTTGTAACTTTTAGCCGTATTTTGAGCTGCTTCATCCAAACCAATTAAAATAGCTTGAAAATCGGCAACATCTTGGTGGTAAGAATCTGTTCTTGGAATCGTGTGTACGGTAGCTGTCTGCTTGGTAATGCTAAAGGCATAGATATTAGATACGCCTTCAAAATACTCAATGAAAGCAGTCTTAGCATCCAGTTGATCTTGTACGGCTTTGATTCCTGTCGATTTGATGGTATATTTTAGTTTATAATATTCAGGATACTCCAATTCAAATTGGTGCAATAACATCATAATTTGATCGGTATACTCAAAAATCAAACTGTCTTGAAAAGCCATCATAGCTTCATCCTTGGAGAGTGTAGCATCAAAATGCTTCTTTTTGGAATCTGATAATAGTTGATACAAAGCTCGCTCACGGTGAATCAGCTCTTGAGGGACTTTGCCAAGCGCAAAAGCCTCATTTTCTTGGAAAGTACTGATCATTAGCATTGATTTGCTGCGTTCTGCCAAGGCAAATGCTTCGCTTAGGTATTCCGTATTATTTGTTTTTTTATAGATGCTTAGTGCAATTTGTATGGCTTGCTCAAAAGCAGGAATGGCTTCTTCGTTTAACCAAGCTAATTGAGAAGCTCGACTTTTGATACTTCGATTGATGGATTCTATGGTTTGGGTAGCTAATTTGGCAGTTTGATATAGGATTTTTTCTGTAGCAATTGGATAATCTTGATTGTAAAGTATATTTAAATACTTCATTTTTTCGTATAAAATAGCTAGCAAAGTTGTTTTGTCAATTACGTGATCCAATCTAGGATTAGAAAGTCCGTCTTTGTCTGAGAATTCTGTACTTAGGGTACTTAATGCTTCTTGTAGATACTGAAAACCTTGGGTATAATGGCGTTTGGCAAAGGTCGTTCGAGCTAATAATAGATAACTTAGGCTAATTTGAAGATGTTTTGTTCCATAGATTTTTAGAGCTGCTTCTAACGATTTTTGACCGTACAGTTGTGCATTTTTGAAATCGTGTTTTCGAAAGAAATAATAACCATAATCTCTATACGTTATATTAATTCGATAAGAATTATCATAATGAACTTCTAGTGCTTTATGAATATAATAAAGGACAGAGTCTTGGTCAGAGTAACAATCTACTAATAACTGGTAATTGTGAATTAAATTCTCTTGCAGGTTTTTGTTAAGGGTATCTGCCTTTTCAATCAAGGAGATAGATTGAAGAGCGTATTGTTTTGCTTTTGCTATTTTTCCTTGTTCTTGAAATATAGATGCTATATTATATAATACATGTGTAATTTCATTTGGGTCATCTATAGTTATGCTTTTTAGGATGCTTAGGGCTTTATGGTAATAGTTTAGTGCATTATTATTATCTTTGAAACCTTTGTATATAGCAGCAAGATTAACATAGTCATAGGCTAAAGTATAAGGAGTCATAGATTTATTATTTTTACTATGACGAATGGTTTTAATCGCACTTTTAATTGCTGTTTCATATAGTCCTAACTCTCTATAGATAGCAGTTTGAGCTGGATATAACGCTGGAGTGTAGAGTTGTTGAGGGATTAGATAGTTTTTTTCAAAAAATTCTGCTTTGTTTAAATATACTTTTGCTATAGCTAAATGTTCTAAAAAAAAATACTCAATAGCTATATTGATATTAAGGTTGGCGGCTTGCAAATACCGTTTTTGTTTATCATAAATAGAAATAGCTAGATCGTAATACTTTTCCATAGAATCTATCTCCCCATAAAACAAATAAGCATGGGCAATAGCTCCATAATAAATCCCATTGATGCTACTATCGGTTTCTTGTTGATAACAGCTATCAATAAAAGCCAAAGTTTTATCCAAGGTTTGATTATCGGATAAGATGCAAGCAGTGAAAATGTCCTCGTAAATATCAATGGCAACACTATCCAAGTGATATTCCCAACATTTTTCTTGTAGGGCTTGAAAGGCTTTTAATGCTTGATGAGGTAAACTATTGCTGACGTGTATTTCTGCATCCAATCTCAATTGGTTGAGTTCTGGAATGGAAAAAATATAAGGTGGTTGGGGCGACTGGAAGGCAAAACTAGTGTAACTAAAAAAAAAACAACAAAAGAAGATAGCTGTAAACCGATAACGCATAGTAAGTCACTTTTACTTAGATGAAAAGAAACAGGGAGAGCATTTGAATTTAGAATTCTATAACGGGAAGCTGTATTGTATACAAATATAAAGCTATCTCTTGAAAAGGAGATAGCTTTGTATATTTATTTTGATTTTTATTATTCTTAGTCAGGGAAAAATAGGATTGCTTTTTTTTAACAAACTATTTTTTTGAATTTTAAACCAAAACTTCAGCTTCTATCTGAACGGCTTGGCTATAAGGGCTGCCAATGGTACCACCAGAACCATCTTTCATCGTTGCTGTCATTTCGTAAGTAAAATCTACAGGATCAGAGCTGAAATTCAAATTGTCATAAGAAAAAATTCGATCGTCTCCTTCCATCCTTTCAAAATAAAGAACAATATTTTCTGGTTCAGGGTTAGGCTGGTTTGGAATAGTAGGAATGTATACTTGAACAGATTTTACAGACTTGCTATTGTCTTCTCCGACTACTACGGTAACCTTTGTTTGGTTAGAGCCTTTGCCAGTTTTTGCTTTCATGTTTCGTACGTAAGCCATAATTGTTTAAGTTTTCTATGTTTTTAAATGTGTTTTATTTGTTTAGTTCTTAGCTTTATTTTTTAGAACTAAGTGAAAAAATAAGGTTTGGAATCGATGTGTTTATGATCATAAAGCGACTCCAACTCTGTGAATAGAGTGGAGGTATTATCTGTGGATAAGGCACAAGAGAAGGTGCCAATGAGCATATTGTCTCATTGAGTTTTAGTTGGGTACGAGTAGAGAAAATAAGTTGTTGTTGTATAATGGAGTGAAACAATGCACTGCTTGAGTTGAGTGATTGTTGATTAACACACCAAAAATATTTCATCAACCATAACAACAAGGGAGTGTTATGATTCTCGTCTAGAAGAAACATAGGGGATATATTTGTATTACAAAACAGTTTCTAAAATCAATCTTTCCTAATATAAATAGTGGACGAAGGAGAAGATAAATTTTAGAAGTATTAAATTAAACAGGGAAACAGGCAACTTTAAATTAGGGGTTAAATTGCCTTATACATTATTTCTGTTTTTTTAAGATAAGTAAAAAAAATGATATTAACAAAAATATAACAGTTCCTATTATATAATAGTTCCAATTTTTTTTATGATTTATTTTAATGCTAGAGTAGTCACCTACTTGAACAAAAGCAGCCCACATAAAGGGATGGGTATATTCATTAGGATAGTTGTCCAAATAAAATAATTTGGCTTGACGAATGGCTTCATCTTTTTCCATCCCTTGGCTTAAATTGTGATAAAATTGTTCAATAATAGCAGCGCCAGATTGATCGTTCAAACTCCATAATGTCATCAACAAAGAGGGGGCGCCAGCATACATAAATCCACGACCAATACTAACGACTCCTTCACCACGTTGGTATTTGCCAATTCCTGTTTCACAAGCACTCAAGACAACCAAGCCTGCTTGAAGCCCTAATTGTTTAATTTCATAGGCATACAAAAAATTATCTTCCTCTTTGCTTTGGTCTTCGGTTAATGCTAAGCCTGAATACTCTGGGTCTTTTTGATCCACCAAGCCATGCATGGCCAAATGTAAAATACCATGTTTAGGCGCAGATGTTTTGAATATCGTCTCATTGGCTTGTTGACCAATATAAAATTGACCAGCATATAATTCTTCCAATTTGCTGACTTCATTAACAGCACCAGGAAGCTCGATCAATGTTTTTCTCAATTCTACTTCTCTTTTTTCACGCCAATTGGGCATTTCAGTAGGGGCGTAGGAAGGAGCCAATGCCAGAATATTGCCATTGATAATATTTTCTTTTTTAGCCTGTTGAGCCATTAGAAGCGTCCCTGAATAGTTGTAACTAACCTTATAATCACGCAGCAAATAAGGAAGGGTAGAAAAGTCAGCTCCTTGGTCGGTTCCTTGTTTTAATAGAGGCATTTCTTGAGTAATCAACACCTCAAATGGCAAATATCCCAACTGCCCGTCAGGGACAATAATCAATCTTTCTGCTGTTTCTTTAACGGCATTTTGAATTAGTTTGGAATAAAAATAGTGCGATTTTTTGACAAATGCATTGTAGACAATGCCAGGTTGAGCGGTAAAAGCTTTGATGTCCATCAACGACTTCTGGAAGCTGAAAATATTTAATTTAAAATCTTCCTCTTTGGCAATGACTTCTACAGACACTCCTTTTTTGGTAATGGCAAAGGCGTAGATATCATTTTCTCCTTCAAAATACTCAATGAAGATAGTTTTAGGACTTAGGGCATCTTGGATATCTTGAACAGATGCCACAGAAGATTTCATTTTTAAAGTTTTATACTTAGGGTACTGCTCCTCTAAACTATGTTCTAGTAAATTTAAGTGGTGTTTACAGTCAAAAACAGCAGCTTCCATTTCTTTTTCTTTGGCTGTATTCCCCGCTGTTTTAGCTTCAAAACGTTGTTTTTCGGCATCTGCCAACGCTTCTTGCAGGTCATCCAATTTTTTTAACAAGCTATCAGGGATACCACCCAAACTAGAGGCAATCGCTCCTTGCATGGCATCAGCCATTAACATAGACTTACTACGTTCTGATAGCATAAATGCCTCGTTAATGTATTTTTCATCACCTGTTTTATTGGCAACTTCCAAGGCAGAAGAAATAGCCGCTTCAAATAAAGGCAAAGCTTGTCGATTTAATGAACCTCGTTTAGAATTAACATCTTTCATCTTTCGGTTCATTTGCTCCAAGGCTTCTGCGGTCAATTTAGCCGTTCCAAAAACATCATCTCCTGTTACCAAAGGATCGCCTTGCTTGTAAAGTTGTTTAAGGATACTGAGTTTCCTTCTTAAGGTAGACAATAATTCTCCTTTGTTTAAAACATCTGCCAATTTAGGATTACTCACTCCTTTGGGATCCGAAAAATTTAAGCTAATGGCTTCTAATGCTTTTTGGGTATTGAACAGAGCTTCTTGGTAGTTGTTTTCGGCTATATTTATGTCACTTAGCGTGTTGTATGAAATATTTAAAATAGTATTTTTTTCACCATAGGCTTCTTTACTTTTCTGTATTGATTTTAAGGCATATTCTTTTGCTTTGCCAAATTCCTTTTGGGCTAGGGCAATTTGACTTAATATTTTATATGTAGTAGATATTCTATAAGGATACTTTTGATTAACATTTTCAGCTTTTTGTAGATAAAATAATGCAGAGTCTAATTGGTTATCGTGTTGATAACAAATTGTTAGTTTATGATAGTTATTGATATAATCACCTAAAATATCTTTATTTTTTTCTTTGGAAGAATTAAGATAGGACAAAGATTTAAGAAATGCTTCTTTAGCTGCTTTGTAGTTATTTTGTGCATAGTATGTTGAAGCTATATTGTAAACTAAGCTAGCTGATTCTATTTTAGGATAATTATCAGAAGATTCGATTATATCTAGAGCCTTTAAGTAATAATCTAATGAATTATTATAATCTTTTAAAGAACTATAAATAGTAGCTAAATTGTTATATTCATAAGCTAAATCTAAGGGATAAGTAGATGGGGAGTTTTCTAAAGTGCTAATACTAATTAGATTACTAGTTAAAGCTTTATCAAATTTCCCCAAACCATAATAGATTGAAGTTTGAATATTATAAATTTCAGGCAAATCTAAGTTTTGAGGCTTTAGTTTGTTTTCTAAGATTGCTTCTGCTTTTTTTAAAAAGAATCGTGCATTTTGTAAGTCATCTAATATATAAAATTCAAGAGCTAGGGTAGCATTTAAGTTTCCTTCTAATAAAAAACGTTGCTCTTTAGAATATAAATTGCAAGCTTTAGTGTAATATTGTTCAAAAGAATCTACTTCTCCATAATAAGTAAATAAATGGGCTAATGCACCATTATAAATTCCTTCAAAGTTGGGATTATTTTGTTCAAAATAGATGCTATCTATTTGGCTTTTCTTCTCCTTCATTTTTAAATCATCTCGAAGAATAATAACTGTTAATACTTCTTCATACAAATCAGTAGCCAATGAGTGTAAATTACGCTCAATGCATTTCTTTTGAATTTGTTCATATTGCTGGATGGCTTTATCCCATAAGCCTTCATTCATTGATACATCTGCATTGTTCTTTTCTGCTTTAAGTTCAGCAGGAAGTTCTTCATGTTGAAAAGTTGGTTTTTGAAAAGAATAGATACCACTAATTAGCAACATAAAAAATAGAAAAGGAATATATGTTTTAAATATAGTGTTCATAGAAGGAAATTTTGCAATGTCTTAGTCTGATTTTAAGAGAGGAAAATACGCAAAATAGTAAGAATGTTAAATTTTGGAGCAGTATTTCAATTATTTGACGGCAAAATATCTTTTTAGCTTCAAGAAAAAAGCTATCTCATCAATTAGAGATAGCTTTTTATTATTTGAAGTAATAAAATAAAGAATTGAGATTAAGCTTCCTCTTCAGGTATAGGTTGCACGACTACAATGTGTTCTGAAGCACCAATGGAAATACCTTCAGCATCTTTTAAATCAACAATTACGATATATTCTTCATAAATAGCACTACTAGGATCATCAAAAGTCAAAGTATTATCTTTGAATACTTTTTTTCCACCATCGACCTTAGGATCAATTAAGGTTACTTCTGTAGGAATAGGTTCTGGTCCAGAAAAATCTGAAAAAATAACCTCTACAGATGCGACTTTATTATCATGGTCACTTACAATTACTGTTTTAAGCCTAAAAAGATCAGGATTAGCCTTTCGTTGAGTAATAGTAACAGAACGTACAGTTATATCACCAGATGGTTCTACAGTTACTGTTTCTATTAGTGGTTCACCAATGGGTTCATTATCTATATTTTTCATGACACTTGTCATTTTATAGGAAAAACCAGCGGCATTATCACTAAAAGTAAGATCGTTATAAACAAAGCGTTTAGTTTCACTTTTAAGTGTTGAAGCCATATTAGTTGGAGAAGGGGTAGGTTCTTCTGGAGTAATAGGTTCAATAGTAACATCAACGCTATGTACTACATCTTCAAAGTCATCGGCAACTATTGTGATAGCAGTAGATTCAGATGTTACACCTTGCTTTAATTTTTGACGACGAATAAAAGCCATAATTTATTAGGGGTTTGTAAGGCAACGGGGACGAAATGTATTGGTGTGTGTTCCTTGTTACCTATTCGTTAAATAAATAATTTAATTTTTTTCTTACATTTTGTAATTGGTTGTGTTGTTAAATGTATGATGGAAGTTCATTGAAATAAAAGACAAAAATTTTAAACAAATGCCATTGATACTTAAG
>NZ_JHBV01000012.1 GCF_000724545.1 Aureispira sp. CCB-QB1
ACACAATGTAGACCAGCTGATAGACCTGTTGCCGTAGCAGTAGTTTGTGTGTTACTATTCCAAACATAGCTAAAGCCTCCTACGCCTCCACTTACATTGATCGTGGCACTTCCATCGGATGCCCCATGACAATTTACGGATGTACTCGATACTGTAAAGCTGATAGGCGTATTTAAAATATTAGCAGTAGGGTGTGGTTGTGCTGCTAGAGTTTGAATTTGATTTGTATAACCCAATACACCAAGAAGCCCTACTAGCAAGCTACTAGTTAGTACCATTGAAAGATAACGCATAAATATTATCAAGATTTAATTGATTGAAAAAATTATGGGATTTAATAATAGAACGTTATCAGTTGTTCCGTATGTAGTGATTTTTATTTGGTGCCGCAAAGATATATCTTTTAACAATATCTTACAATTATCTCTGACAAGACTTTAAAAAAATAATCATTATTTTTTGTAAAATTAATCTGCCTCACATATAAAGTTTAAAAAACTTATTTACGTTGATGTCTATATATTAACATCATTGTAAGTTTTTAGTACTTCCTTGCCTGCTACTTTGTAACACTTTCTTGGTACATGATTTTTGGACTTATAGTTTTAATCAATCATTGGAAAGTGCTTCATCACCTTCAAAAAGAACTAATCTATTTACTTTACAAGTTATTACATGTAAAATTTCATAAATAAAACTTCAAAAACGTTGCAACAAATTAAAAAAATAATTATATTTACAAAACATATTGTGATTTTAATACACCAATCATTCAAAAAAAATCATCTATTCCCAAACGTTATCTTCATAAAACTCTGATTTTCAAAAATCAAAAAGTTTTTTTTTGTAAAAAAAATGTATCGGAATTTGATTTTCTGCCAAAAAAGACCGTTTTTGTATAAGACTTAACATAAATACCCCCTTTTATATTTATAATAAGTCTTTTAGACCAAATAACAACTGAATAAATTGTTATGTCTCAAGTGTTGATACCCCTTTTGTTGAACAATAAAAAAATTTAGGAAAACAATAACCATTAAGATGAAATCGGTCGTCCTCGCAGAAATATCTGAACGTGAATTAATAGAAGGTTGTATTGCCAAAAAAAGGCGATACCAAGAGCAACTATACTATAGATATGGTACAGATATGTATCAAGTATGCCTGATGTATGCCAAGAATGAAGCAGATGCTTCTGACATCTTACAAGAGAGCTTTATCAAAGTTTTCAAAAACATACATACCTTTAAATTTCAAGGGGCGTTAGGAGGATGGATTCGTAGGACTGTTGTTTTTACTGCTATTAATGCTTATAAAAAGAAGCAAAGGGAAACACAATTAGTTGTCTCTATGCCAGAGACGGAATATGTTGATTTTTCGGTTAATGAAATTGCAGAAGGATTAGATCCTAGTGAAATTGTAAAACTAGTTAATCAGTTGCCTAAGAAGGCACAACAAGTTTTAAAATTATATGCGATAGAAGGCTATAAGCATCAAGAAATTGCTGATATGCTAGGTATTTCTGTTGGGACATCAAAATCTCAATTAAATCGAGCAAAAAAAATATTACAAGAAGCAGTAAAAACACTTCATGGATAACAAAAATCAGAGCAACAACTCGGTTGGAGATACTTCTAAATTCTCTCATGAAAACCAACTGCCTCCTATATGGGACAACATCTCTAAAGAGCTTAATGCTTTAGATGAAGATGCTATGCCCCTAGATAACCAAACGGTAGATTCTAACGAGTTATCTGATCTTGCTGACTTTAGTATTGTCAAAGAAAGTTTTCAAACTAATTTTAGCACTAAAGAGCCCCCTAAGTTTATGTGGGACAAAATTGAGCAAGATTTAGAATCATTTACAGTTACTGATGACCCATCAACATTTAGTGCTATAAAAGATGGTTTTGAGCAAAACTACAAAGAAACCTCTGTTCCTAATTTCACTTGGGCTGATTTAGCGGAAGAAATGGATAATCCGAAGCCTAAAGAGAAAGTAGAAGATTACGCATTTGTCAAACGAGGTTTTGAAAAGCAATATAGTGCTGTTGTTGTTCCCTTATTTAGCTGGGATGACTTGGTCAAACGCATGGATAATGAAGCTGCCCTTGCCGATACACCTGATCGCTACTCTATTGTCAAAGATAGTTTCCAAAAAGTATACGCCAATAACCAACCAGCAGTTGACACATGGGCAAACTTAGAACAACAATTGCAATCTAATTCTCATTGGAAGAAAATAGGGCTGCTTTTATCTGCTCCTGCTTTCTTGAAAAAAGCAGCTTTATTCACAGCTATCGGCGTATTTATGTTAGGTAGCAAATTCTACCTAACTAACGAATCAACTCCTATTTCTATTCCAGCCTCTTCTGTTATCGCCAGTAACCAAGAACCTCAAAAGGAAACGACTGCTAAAGATTTGTTTCATAAAATACGCGAATCTAGTCTAAATGCAGCTGGTCACAGAAGTCACACTGAAGAAACTTTGGAGAAGGTATTGCCGCTTTCTGATGCTTTATACTCTGATGATGTTACTCCTGAGTCATCAGAAAATACTCCTTCTAGTTTGGAAAATAACAAAGAACAAGATGGTTCTAACGTTCAAAACCACTTTACTCAAACTGTAGATAAAGATACACCGAACAATACAGGCAATTCTTCCAATACAACAGGTACTGTTGCCAATGAACAAGATTTATTGTATCAAGAGGATGAAATAAAGCCTAAGGTAGAGCAATCTATTCATACGTCTGATCTTAACTGGATTGGACAGGCTGGTGTCAATGTAGAAGCATTTGACAAAGGTGTCAATGTTTTGGTTCAAGACTTCATTTTAGATTCGGAAATTACTAAAATGGATGAAGATAACTTTACCCTTGTTCGTCAAGCTCAAAAAGGGAAGAAAATTCGTTTTGAAGTAGGGCTAACAGGGAAAGGAGGCACCTCCATCTTATTAGGTCAAAATAAGTACGAAACTTGGAACAATGGAGAACCAACACATTTGTGCCCTACAGGCGCCTTTGGGATTATGGCTAATTATCACTTTACACTCAATGATGCTGTTGTTCTAGGAATTTACCCTTACTCTTCAATGAAACAATGCTTTGGCAAATACGATAACAATGGTAATTATGAAGCAACAGATATTGATTTATCTCTATTTGATTTTACTTTAGGTTATCAAAGGACACTAATTCGATACAATAGTTTGAGCCAAATTCCTTCTAAAATTTACGCTCGCTTGGATTTTGGTCTTGGAATTTTAACGAATGCAAAAACTAAAGTAAACGAACAAGTTATTAGTTCTGAAAAACTATATAATAAATTTAATTTCTCGGCAGGATTAGCTTTAGGTAATGCACATGAAATTAATCAGTTTATCATTGACTATGGCATTACTAGCAATATTGGAGTCAACAACTTAATAACAGGTTCTAACCCTACTATCTTACAGCCTGCCCAATTACTAAACATTGGTGCTTACCTTGGCGTACGATACATCCTTGTTCCTAGGCTTGAACCATCCAAAAAACAACGCCAATTTGACTGGTCTCCTCCATTCTACATAGAAGAACCTGCGTTTTAAACTATAAAAGGAGTTTGTTTGAGGATTAGCTTTGTTACTCCCTGTGATTATGAACTCGCACAGCTCGGCTTGCTGTTGTTATCTAGTATTTATTTCATGAACAGTCCATTGTGTTCAGCATAAGTCTACTCGCCTGTCGCTTAGTTGAGAAACTTATAATTGAGATAGTCTATTTCACGTTCAATTCCTTTGATTTAGCATGATTTTTGTAGCCCAATTCCTTAGTAAATAGCCCTCCCATTACTGATACTCGCTTGAAAATATGTGACTATGAAATTACTTTTACGCTCCAATTTTTCTTTATTTCTAATTTTTCTTTTCTTACTAAGTAGTTGCGAGAAAGAAGATGCTTTTAAAAATCCGACTCCTGTTATTTTTAATTTTGGCATGAATCAGCAAGGTGTTGGCGGTTCAGATGATTTGACTTTTTCGGATGGATACATCATTATTCATCAGTTTTCAGTTATCGGAGAACGTGTGGAAGGAGAAGATTTTGAATTTTTGCGGACATTTCCCAATGGTTTAAAAATTCCGTTTTATAATAATTCTACTTTTGATGAATTGAGTTTTGATTTGCCACAAGGAGCATACAATAGTTTAAAGATTCGTTTTGAAACCCAAAGTGGTATTAACACCAACTTATTTGTAAAGGGTCGTTATTTGTATAATAATCCTCTCAAAAATCCTTCTACAGTACATTTAAAGTGGAATACAAATAAAGTTTTTGAAGCCAATGTATTGTCTTCTACAGGGATGCGTTCTTTGGTACTAAATGAAACCAAAACCGAAACGCCTCGAATCATCTTCAAACCTAAGCCTTGGTTTGCCGACGTCACAGAAATGATGCTTGAAAATGCTTCGTTTTTAACAACAGCAAACAACGAACAAATCATGACAATTGATCCAACTAATAATGTAACTATCTTCACAGAGATTGATTTAAAAGTAGGAACAGAATTAAAATGTTCGTTGTAAGTTTAATTTTCAAGAAAAAAAACCTTACATTAAACTAATAGCCAATAAGTTAATACTCAACAAACATAATATTGATCACAACAATTCACAAAATATCTTAGAGAAACATTAAACACACTATTCTTTTATACATCTAGTCCACTAGACATACGTTTCGTTTTTCATAACTTGCATAAAATACAATAACCTTGAAGGAACTTTCAGAGAGAGAACTAGTAGAACGTTGTGCTGCCGATGAGCGACAGTACCAAGAACTACTATATCGCAAGTATGCTGGCGATATGTATAAAGTATGCCTAATGTATGCCAACAACAAGGCAGATGCGGCTGATATTTTACAAGAAAGCTTTATTAAAGTATTCAAAAATATACACCGCTTTAGATTCGAAGGCTCTCTAAGAGGTTGGATTCGTCGTACCGTTGTCCATACTGCTATCAACGCCTATAACAAAAAACAGCGTGACACGCAAGTAATCATTCCAATGGCAGAAAGTGGGGAGGTAGATGCTTCTATTGATAGTATTGTTGGACAGCTAGAAGCTAATGACATTATTAAGTTGGTTAACTCTTTGCCTCAAAAAGCTAGGCAAGTTCTTAAATTATATGCCATAGAAGGCTACAAACATAAAGAAATTGCCGCTTTGTTAGGAATTACAGAAGGTACTTCTAAATCCCAATTCAGTAGAGCTAAAAAAATGCTACAAACTTCAATTGAAACACTCCATGGCTAAGAAACAACAGCAAAATAAAATTGGAGAAAGTTTTGAACAACATCTCCCTGATGAATTGGTTCCTGATTTTATTTGGAATAACATCTCCAGTGCCTTAGACAAGGCTCCTGCTATGGAAGAAAGTACCGAAAAAATCAAATCCTCTTTTGAAAAGGGATTTGAGCAGGAAGCATTGCCCGTATTTCTATGGGATAACATCGAGTCTTCTCTGAATCATGCAAGCTTTTTGGAGGAATCTGTTGAAAATGAAAATAAAATTAAGGCTTCTTTTGAAGAGGGCTTTCAAGATACTATTCCTGACAACTTATGGGAAAATGTAGAAAATCAGTTGGAAATTGAAGGTGTTTGGCAGCGGGTCTTGAAACGCTTAAACAAAAATACTAGAAGACGGTATTGGCAGGAAAAAGGAATGCAACTGGGCATTCTTGCCTTGGCTGTTTTGCTACTTAGAGGCTGTGACTTTGGGCAATGGTCTACTATAACTCCTATCGCTCAAAAAGTAAATGTATCTACTCAAACAACTTCTTCTACAACACCTCCGTTTGTATCCAATAAAAAGGCTAAAAATGGTTCTGAGAACCACTCTAGTAATTCCATTGCCCCTACAAAGAATCCAAAACTTTCAGATGCTAGTCATTCTCTTATTGATAATACTGGTTCGTTGTCCTCTTCAAAAGAAACAACAATAACGAATACGATTACCAATAATCCTACTTCGGTTGCTGCTCTTTCTAAGTCTAAGAATCATCATCCGTTCGATAATCTGTCAAAAGGATCTATTAAACCATCTGTTACTGCTGCTAAACAAGAAAAACAGGATATTACAGCACCTAATCATAACAACCAACCCTATCTAGAACCTATAACAAATAAGGCACAAGGCAAGTCAGATCAACAAATATCTGAACTTCAAGAGACAGCATCGTCAACACAACAATCTCCTAGAGTACCGCTTAACAATAACAAAACTTCTGACCTTTCCTCCATAAAAGCGTCTACTACTCCAGCTAATAATTATAATAGTTCTAATTCTATAAATTCAACACCAACTCCTTCTGCTCTACTAAGTCAAGCTGCCATTGCGACACTGACGAACAAACCATTTGTTGATTCATCCATTCAGGTACTTCAGGATTTCCACATTAAAAATATCCTTAATAAGAAAAAGCATCAAGTTAGATTTGAAGTAGGAATGAATGGAAAAATAGGTACTTCTCTTTTATTAGGAAATGCGACCAGTAAAGGTATGGAAACAACAAGTATGACTAAAACAAAAACTCGTGTGGCAGGTGGCATTGGGATTATAGCAAACAGCTACCTAACCGCTAATGATGCGATTGTTTTTGGCGCCTACCCTTTGTCCAATAGCCAACAATACTTTGGAGGGTATACCAATGAGGGACGTTATTACCACAAAGAAGTCAAACTGGCTTACTTTGATTTTACGCTAGGTTATCAACGAGTCTTAGTACACTACAATGATTTTGGCACGATTCCATCTTCTATCTATGCTAGAATAGACTATGGATTAGGTTATTTAAGTAAAAGTGAGGAAATCGTCAATGGGCTTGCTTCTGAACTAGGTGATGCCTATAACAAATTGAATCATAATATTGGTCTGACCATTGGTAATACACATCGCATCAATCGTTTTGTTATTGATTATGGTCTTTATGGCAATCTGGGTTTAAGTGCTGTTCTTAATTTTAGCCCATCTGGAACCAATACAATAGAATACAGCAACTTAGCGACCATGGGTGGCTATGTAGGTCTTCGTTATGTCTTGTAATTTTACAAGCTATAATCTCTGGCATCACTTTGTTCACCAGTATCAAAATACTTAAACCACTTCCCTTCTCGGACTCCTTTTTTATAACGACCAACTAATTTTAATTGTCCATTGGAGTAATAATGCTTCCATAAATCATCTTTTGCAGAACGTTTAGGATCTACGAGTGTATAATTCCCAACACTTTCTAGTTCGCCATTGGAATGATAGGATTCCCATTTCCCTACCCTACGATCTAAGTTTAGCATTCCTTTTATTTTCAGTTGTCCATTTTCATAATAAGAAAAATAGTTACCTACCCCCTGCTTATATTGGCAAGTATTTTTAAGTTGCCCCTGCTCATAATAAACCGCACAGCGACCATTCTTAATACCTTCGTTGTACACAAATTCGCTATTGAGGGCTCCAGTTGGATAATATGTTTGTAAAACTCCATGTAGAATACCGTGCTTAAACGATTGCTTCATAGCTAATTGTCCATTTTCAAAATAATACTGATACCATCCGTGCATCTTGTTCTTATAATTAGAATAGACCACCTTCAGTTGCCCATTTTCATAGTATTCTCGAACGGCACCATCCAGCGTATCTAGGTGATAATGACGTGCTATTCTCAGCTGTCCATTTTTATAATATTCCTTAGAAATACCATCCAACCGACCAAAATCATAGACCTGAATGGATTGAATTTGCTTTTTATCGGTATCATAATAAGTTTTGTGGACACCATCTTTGGGACCAAATCCATATTGATTTTGGGTTCCCCCTAGCACCAATAAAATAACGGTTATTACATAGAATGTTGATAACAGCCAACTAAAAATTGGTAGTCTCCAACGTAAACTGCCAATGATAAAACACAAAGTAGGCACTCCCCAAAGTACAGCACCAGGATATATATAAGTTCTTATATAAATTAGTCCTGCAAAAAACAAGCTATTGATTGTCCACAATATAGCAGCCCCTGTTTTGAAATCTGCATGCTTCCTAATTCCATACGTATGCCCATTAACAGCAAAGAAAAAAGAAGCCAACGCAAAAGGTAAGTGAAATATCAACAGGACTACTCCTATATAAAAAGGAACCGAATGGGTAAGCTCGTCTAGTTCTGTTGTATAAAATGCAGCAACTTCAAACGATTGCAAGACAAATACAACCGTCAACAAGAATACTAAACGAATTGATTTATAGGTGTCCATTATGAAACTTTTAAATTGGTAAACAGGTAGTTCTATTAAAATAAGGTAATTTTTTTAAAAAGTTACACTAAATAAGCAATCCATAACAATAGAGAATTGATACTTTAGTTGCTTTTGATTACCTTTACATTTCCAAATTGAAATCTCATGAGCATGTTTTAACACGAAAAAACTTTTTTTGTACTAAAAAGGACTAAAACAGAAATTTCTATTGGAAACCAATTCGTTAACCCTATGGTCAAATGGTTTTATTTGACCATAAGGTTAATAACATGTACTTTAAACTGTAGATTGAATGATTAACACAACAACAGTTCCAACTGTTAACACACTCGAGCGTCTTCATAAAATTGTAGAGCAACGCATCATGGTCATTGATGGTGCAATGGGTACTATGATTCAAGAGTACAACTTGACGGAAAAAGACTATCGAGGCAAGCGATTTGAAGATTTTCATCAAGATCTTAAAGGTAATAATGACTTATTGTCTATAACGAGACCTGATGTTATCGAAAACATTCACAAGGCATACTTAAAGGCAGGTGCAGATATTATTGAAACCAATACCTTTAATGCCAATGCCATTTCGCAAGAAGACTATGACTTGGCAGAATTAGCCTATGAGATGAATGTTGCTTCTGCTCAATGTGCCAAACGTGCTACTGAATATTACAATCAACTGAATCCTGATAGACCTCGTTTTGTAGCAGGTGCCATTGGTCCTACTAGCAAAACAGCTTCTATGTCTCCTGATGTGAACGACCCAGGATATAGAGCCGTTACGTTTGACGATTTGGTAGAAGCTTATTATTTGCAAGTAAGAGGTCTAGCCGATGGAGGAGCAGATTTATTTTTAGTAGAAACAATTTTTGATACCTTAAATTGTAAAGCAGCACTCTTTGCTATTGACAAGTACTGTGAAGATGTAGGTATTCAATACCCCATTATGGTATCTGGAACCATAACAGATGCTAGTGGTCGAACGCTCTCTGGACAAACAGTAGAAGCCTTTTGGATTTCGGTAAGCCATGCCAATTTATTTAGCGTTGGGCTAAACTGTGCGCTTGGTGCTACTGAAATGCGTCCACACGTAGAAGCATTATCTAATATTGCCGATTGTTATGTTAGTGCCTATCCCAATGCAGGATTGCCCAATGAGTTTGGAGAATACGATCAAGACGGTATAGAGATGAGTGGCTACATCAAGGATTTTGCTTCCAGTGGTTTTGTCAACATTATTGGAGGTTGCTGTGGAACATCTCCAGAACATATTCAATGTATGGCTGAAGCCGTGCAGGGTCTCCCTACTCGCAAAAAAAATGAACCGTCTAAATATACTCAATACAGTGGTTTAGAACCGTTGATTGTTCGAGAAAACCTAAACTTCATCAATGTTGGAGAACGTACTAATGTCACTGGTTCTCGTAAGTTTGCTCGTTTGATTAAAAATGGCAACTACGAGGAAGCTCTTTCTGTTGCTCGTCAACAGGTAGAAGGAGGGGCACAAGTTATTGACGTTAATATGGATGAAGGGCTTTTGGACTCTAAACAAGCCATGATTAACTTCTTGAATCTAATTGCGGCTGAGCCTGATATTTCTAAGCTTCCTATTATGATTGATTCTTCTAAATGGGAGGTGATCGAAGCTGGATTAAAATGCGTACAAGGAAAATCCATTGTCAACTCTATCTCTCTCAAAGAGGGAGAAGAAGCATTTATTAAGCATGCAAAACTATGCAAACGCTATGGTGCAGCAATGATTGTAATGGCTTTTGATACAGAAGGACAAGCAGATACAACCGAAAGAAAGGTAGAAATTTGTCATCGTGCTTACAAAATATTAACCGAACAAGTTGGCGTTCGTCCACAAGACATCATCTTTGATCCTAATATCTTTGCTATTGGGACAGGAATTGACGAACACGCCAATTATGGGATTTACTTCATCGATGCTTGCCGTGAAATTAAGCGTTTAATGCCTAATGTAAAGATTAGTGGTGGTGTTAGTAATATTTCGTTCTCCTTCCGTGGTAATAATGTCATTCGAGAAGCGATTCACTCTGTTTTCTTATACCATGCCGTAAAAGCAGGAATGGATATGGGGATTGTCAATGCAGGAATGATGGAGGTTTATGAAGATATTCCTCAAGAATTATTGGTCTTAGTAGAGGATTTGCTGTTCAATAGAAACCCTGAAGCAACCGACCGCCTAATGGAATATGCGGAGAAGGTAAAGGGGCAAGGTAAAAAACGTACGGTGGATTTATCTTGGCGTGAAGGAACTGTCGAAGAACGTTTGTCGCACTCTTTAGTAAAAGGTATTACAGATTATATCGTAGAAGATACCAAAGAAGCTCATGCCAAGTATGTTAGCCCACTCCGAGTTATTGAAGAACCTTTAATGGCGGGAATGGATGTTGTTGGGGATTTATTTGGAGCAGGAAAAATGTTTTTGCCACAAGTAGTCAAGTCAGCCCGTGTTATGAAACAAGCGGTAGCTTATTTGACACCTTTTATTGAAGAGGAAAAGAAAGATGCAGGTGGATCCTCTAAAGGAAAAATTCTGATGGCAACCGTAAAGGGGGATGTGCATGATATTGGTAAAAATATTGTTGGGATTGTTTTGGCTTGTAACAATTATGAGATTGTTGATTTAGGTGTAATGGTTTCTTGTGACGCTATTTTAAAAGCAGCTCGCAAAGAACAAGTGGACATCATTGGCTTGAGTGGTTTGATTACTCCTTCTTTGGATGAAATGGTCTATGTTGCCAAAGAAATGCAGCGCCAAGGGTTCGACATTCCTTTGATGATTGGAGGGGCAACGACTTCTAAAACACATACTGCTGTAAAAATTGAGCCTCAGTATACTAATAATATTGCTGTTCATGTTTTAGATGCGTCTCGTTCTGTTACAGTTGCTAGTTCGTTATTAAATGAAAATAAAAATGAGCAAGAAGCCTACGTCCAAGGAATTCGAAAGGAATTTGATGAAGTTCGTTTGCGCCGTGGGAATCGAAAATCAGCTAAAAAATATTTGACCTACAAAAAAGCCAAAGAAAATAAACTCCAATTAGATTGGGAAAACTACACGCCTCCTGTTCCTACATTTACAGGAACAAAGGTATTTGAAAATTTTGATTTAAACACACTTCGCCAATACATCGACTGGACTCCTTTCTTTACTAGTTGGCAATTGCGAGGCAAATATCCTGCGATTTTAACAGACGATGTTGTTGGTACAGAAGCTCAAAAATTATTTGATGATGCACAGGTTCTTCTAGACCGCATTATCAACGAAAAATGGCTAACGGCTACTGCTGTTATTGGGTTCTTTCCTGCCAATAGCATCAACGATGATGATATCGAAGTTTATACCGATGAATCTCGCTCACAAGTGGCACATACGTTACGCAACTTGCGTCAACAACGCCAAAAAGCACCTGGACAGGCTAATTTCTGCCTGAGTGACTACATTGCTCCTAAAGAAACAAATGTCAACGATTATATTGGTGCATTTGCCGTAACCGCAGGGGGTAATATAGAAGGATGGGTCAAAAAGTTTGAAGAAGCATTGGACGATTACAATGCGATTATGACAAAAGCCTTGGCAGATCGTTTGGCAGAAGCCTTTGCAGAATGTATGCATGAGCAAGTCCGAAAACTACATTGGGGCTATGATCAATCCGAAAGCTTGAGTAATGATGAGTTAATTAAAGAACGTTATGTAGGTATTCGTCCTGCGCCTGGCTATTCCGCTTGTCCTGAACACACCGAAAAACGCACGTTGTTTGAATTGCTAAATGTCGAAGCTCAAACGGGTATTACTTTAACCGAAAGTTGTGCTATGTATCCTGCTGCGTCGGTAAGTGGTTGGTATTTTTCTCACCCAGAATCGAAGTATTTTGGATTAGGAAATATAGAAAAAGACCAAGTGGAAGCTTACGCCCAACGCAAAGGAATGCATACAGCAGAAGCAGAACGTTGGTTAATGCCTGTTTTAAATTATGACATTTAGTCTATTTTACCATAAATTTTTAGTTTGTACAAACTAGTGCTACTCCAACTAAAAAAGGTTGAAGTTGTTTAAAAGAAAGAATACTTTTAAGCAACTTCTTTTTTTTGTAGAATCAAACACATCCCTGTAAGCCTACTAGGCATTATTAATACAACAAAACATAGCAATACTCTAATTCTTCTCGTCTTAATCGGCATAAAATTTGGAGTGCTGCTTACTAAATTTCGCAATATCAATCACATCAATTATGAAGTGGGTAGTGGTTTATTTATTTTGTTTTTTATCAACCAGTGGAATGACTCAGTTAAATAAAAAGGACTTAATAGGTACTTATTACTACCAAGAAATTGCTAGTGGAAATCGAGCTAAGGTAGATCATGCTAATTATTACTATAACATTCAGCTCAAAAAAGATGGTTCTTTTCTGTGGACACGCAAGCAAGGTCGCTTATCCGTAAAATATTACTATCGCTATGGCTTGTGGACAATGAACGGAGATAAAGTAGTGCTTGATGTAAAATTAGAAGCCTACGATCCTCAAACATACCATTCTGCTAAAAATGGGTTCACTCCCACTACTCCTCTTGACGTTCTAAAAAACCAAAAAGCGAGTGGACTTTATTATATGATGACAAAAATAGGTAGCGACTCTATTAAAGGATTGAATTATCAAGATAGTTTTTATCAAAAAGTAAGAAATTAGTTTGCGTTCAAACAACCTTTTCCACTATTGGTGCATCTATACTTTTGAAATTTACACAAAGCATACAAACAATCTTTATTTTTTTAACAATAAACAATAATATGAATCTTTTTAAACAAAGTTTAGCCCTATTGATGGTAGCAGTAGCTTTATTCACGACAGCATGTGCAACACAAGATCAAGAATGTACTCCTCCTGCGGTGGAGCAAAATATCATTGGTACGTGGACAGTAACAAGTGGAACTGGTACCGTTGAATTTAAAGCAAACGGAACTTTTGACGATCCTAATGACGATATTATTGGTGGCTATTTCAATAGCGATACCTTGGATGTAAAAACGTACTCGATTGCCAATGATACACTATATGCTACTGCTGCATCATCGGACACTTCTAGCAGCAATGCGCTGAATGCTAAATTCCCTATTGAGAAGAACGAATGTGATAAAATTACACTTTCAATTATTAGCATTCCTTTTATCCTAACTCGTCAATAATAAATTTGTTATGGTGAAATGGTTGTTTTCCATCCGTTAAGCCCTAGTAATAAAAATAAAAAAACGAGGCTTCTTTTTAAGTCAAAGAAGCCTCGTTTTTTTATTATCTGTTTATTTTGTTCATCAAAATAAAGCCATGCTGTGTGCCTTCGTAATGGTTATAAATTAACACTCGTTCAATAGGCTTGGTGGATGCTTTTTGGATTACTTCCTGTGGCATTGTTCTTCCTGAGAATAAGTTAGCTGCAAGCCACACCGCAAAAGAAGAAACGGTATAATAATCTCCTACTAAGTTTTTGTACGTGTAAACCCCTTGTGTTGGAAAAAGAGTTTCTTGTACATTTTTATAATAATAATCGGTTCGATTATCTCCATTATACCCTAGAAACAACGCATCAATATCTGTTGTAGTTAGCCCGTTTCGCTTTAAAAACGCATTGGCTTTTGCCAATATTTCGTCCGTCGTTGGATGTGTCATTTGAGCCACATCTACAATCTGAGCAATGGCTAACTCTGAAGGCTTAGCATCGACAACAAAAAGTGCAGCTCCCTCTCCTGATACAGTACCAGGCGTGTCAGAATCGAGCAGCTGGGTAGAATCAATTTTTTCTTCTTTAAACATTCCCCTCAAAGAATCTACATTATAATTAGCTTGAGAGATTTCTTCTACGCCCCCCAATAACAATCGTTGTGCAGCATTTTCTTCAAACAACAGCAAGGCATCCAGTATCGCACATTCAAAGGCAATTCCATTGTTAACATGCGTATTATTGTATCCTGTTACTTTTCCCATCAAAGCCAATGTACCTGCAATGGAGTTAGAGGTAGATTGAATAAAATCAGTCGGTGTTAAAGTCCCCTCGTCATATTCTACTATTTGATTTAAAAAGCTAATAGACTTTTTGATAGAACCATTGGCTGAACCAATAATAATTCCATCCAAACTATCTTTAAAACGATCAATCAAAGGAATTCCAGTCCCTACTCCCATTCGGACAGATTTGCTCATTCTACGCAACAAATTGAGAGGAACCATTTTTTTATACTTTGGTTCTATTGCCCAATATTGAGGCTCGGTGTGTACTTTTACCCCTTCTTCAAAAATAGCATTATTATAAGTATCCTGAGCAGAGATACAAGACATGTCAACGATATACATAAAACTCTAGGCTTTTGAAAGAATAATAGATGAGCAGTTACCACCAAAACCAAAGGAATTGGACAATAAATGCTTTATTTCATAATCACGTTGATAAGTTGTGATGGGGCGAGCCTCATATTCTTCTATCGGATGAACACAATTGAGGCTGGGGTATAATTCGCTATATTCCATAGATAAAAGACCGAATACAGCTTCAATACTCCCTGCTGCTGCCAAGGTATGCCCCGTATAAGGCTTGGTAGATTGATAAGGAGGAATATCTCCAAAAACCGAACTCAAGCCAAACATTTCAGAAATATCATTATTTTCGGTTCCAGTTCCATGAGCATTGATATAGTCAATTTGATGTGGTTGCAGTTGAGCAGTTTCAATAGCTTGCGAAATCGAACCAATGATCCCTATAGCATCGTCAGAAATAGAAGAAGGATGAAAAGCATCGTTGGTATTCCCATACCCTGTTACTTCTCCATATACTTTTTTGTCGCCAACTAACTCCTCTGCTTCTAAGATTAAAAAGGCAGCCCCTTCGCCCAAAGTCAACCCCGAACGATCTCGATCAAAAGGCATACAAGGCTTCGCGGACAAAATTCTCAAAGCATTAAATCCATTGACCGTAAACTTTGCTAAGCCATCTGCACCACCAACAATAGCGCGTTTGGCTCTACCAGATTTAATCAATTTTGCGCCAAACATAATAGAATTTGCCGAAGAAGAACAGGCTGTATTAAAGGTTGTTGACAATCCTTTCATTTGGTAACGATTGGTCAATTTTAAGGTATGTGCCCCACAAATATAAGAAGACAGATACTCAGAAGGCGTTCCAATTTTATTGCCATCTCGATATAACTCATCCGTCATGGACATGCCTCCTACCGTACTAGCAGAAACAAAAGCGGTATCCATTGCCGAGATTTCTTCTGCGGACATTCCTGCACAAGCCAATGCTTCTTGCAACGCAACTGTTGCTAAAATATCTGTTCGGGTAATGCCTTTTTCGTTGGCTATTCCCGCCATTTCCATCAAATATTCTGTACTATGAGGAACTTCCCCAAATGGAAAAACATCTACATAACGAGTATCCATTAGGGTAGCTTTTCCTATACCCGTTTGTCCTTTTTGTAATTGGCTCCTATTCTCGGCAGCATTTTTACCTATCGCTGAAATGACTCCAATACCAGTTATTAAAACTCTTGTCATATATTCTTTGATTTGACGAAGGGAATGAATTAAACCTATTTCTATGAATAGCTTTATAAATTAGTCGCCTGCTGATGCCACTTTACAAACACTAGGGTTGCCTCTAACAACTTTAGTTATTAGTGTATTTTAACAGACTATTGATGAATAACAATGAGCTATTCTATTACAATAGTTCGTTGAAACCACGCAGTAGCAGCGAAGCTAACTAAAAGCGTAGCGCTCACGAAGTAAACTTTATTAGTTTGATAATCAATAAATTAAGATTTTAATACATTCTGTGGTAACATTTTGATTATCAACTGCGCAGCACTCACGAAGTAAACTAATCTGAATGTGCTTTTTTATCTTTTTGGTAAAAAAGTAAACAACTAAGCTTGCGCCCTCATGAGCGTAGCGAACTAATCAACGAACTACTACTATTAAGTACAATTTGCATTAGGCTTTGCCGTTATCAATGATATATTGAGCCATACTATTGACATCAACTAAGACTTTTCGTCCTTCCTTAGGGTCTGTAATTTTTAATTTATACTCACGCTCTAACAATACCAACAATTCTACTGAGTCGATAGAGTCTAAACCTAGGTCACCGTCTGGTCCAAATAAAGGAGAATCGTTTTCCATGTCCTCTGGTTCTATATCAATCAAGTTCAAATAATCAATAATTTGTTGTTTCAATTGCTCCTTTAACTCTGTTGTTTCCATGATAATCTTGTTATTATTTTTTTAATTCGCTACAAAGTACTCTGCAAAATAATTATCTAATAATTTTTAAGCGAGCCTTTTATAAACTGAACTGGCAATATAGTTTGTTCAACTATTTCTAGAAATAGAACCATTGCCAATTTATATAATTTTATCTTTTTTTAGCTTTACAAAAGCAAGACTTAAGCAAACAGCGATGAAAATCATTAGTCCGATCACTACATTCTGTAAAGCAGCCCAAGAACCTCCTTTCAAAAATAGTATATAAAATCCTTCTAGACACCAATTTAATGGAGAAATTAGACTGATTGTTTGCATATATTCTGGCATTACAAAGCTTGGCACCCAAATTCCTCCTATTGCTGCTAAAATGACAATCGACATTGAGCCAAATCCATGTGCCTGTTCTTGAGTCCGCACCATTGTTCCGACAAGCATAGCATAACTAACCGCAGCCAAACCACTCAACAAAACCATAAATACAAAACCTAATTGATTGGAAGGCAAGGTTAGCTCTGGTAATCCTAACAAAGGAAAGGTTAGCTTTGCAGATGAAAAAACTAAAGTTACTTGTGCCACGGCTGCTGCCAGATACAATAACATTTTTGCCCCCAAAACTAAAGAAAAGCTTGTTGGCATTGTTTTCAAACGGATAAAGCTACCATTTAAACGCTCTTTAACGATATTGTTTCCTAGAGAAACCACCATAAAAAACATTGCAAAAATAGTCCATGCAGGAACATTATGCTGAGTAGAATTTGGCAGTTTATCACTATCCGAAGTTGTCGCTGGTATCCTATTAATAGGCACCCGATTTTCAATCATAGCTTCTTTCAACTGTTGTGGCGACTCTGTCAACTCTAGTTGTTCACACATTTGGTTGATGAATAATTCTCCCTCTATGCTCTTCAAAAAAGCATCCACCATATTGATAATAGAAAAACAATAATTCTCTTGCAAAACAGGGTCGTGATAAAAATCGAGGGCAGGCAGTTTGATTTTTTTGGGCAAGTCATTGGGTTCTCCCAAACCTAATTCATTCATCATTGTAGAACTCACTAAGTTTGCTTTATCGGTTATCTTTTCTGTAAAATTACTCGCAATTACTAAACCCGTTAGATAATCCTCTTGATCCATCACCTGTTTTATATTCTGTACAGAATCTTTTTGGGATAGATCAAACAAGCCAGAAACCTTCATAAGATCAACTAGCTTTTGCCCTTCTGCTCCTTTATCTTTGTTGACAATTAAGATAGAAATTTTATTTTCATTAACAATCTTAAACGCAGAATCTTGAATAATAGTTATAACATACACCAATAACAAAGGCATTCCAAACATCACTGCTAGACCTGCCTTATCATACATAAGGATTTGAAACTCTTTTTTTATGGCTACCCAAAGCTTAAACATTTCTCTTTTTTATTTCAATAATCCGCTAAAATCACCGTTTCATTAGATGTGATTTTACATTTTTAAGGTTATTACTTATACATTTTTATTCCAAGCAGCCCTTTTATTAGTCCCTGTATTCTTCTCCTGTAAATTGGATAAATAATGATTTTAAATCTTTTGCAGCATGAGTAGATAATAATGTCTCCATTTCACCTTTCATGATAATTTCGCCCTGATCTATCAATGCAATTCGGTTGCAAAAATCTTGTGCCTCTGATAAATGATGAGAAGTATAAATAATCGTCGTTCCCATTGCATTTAAATGGTTGAGAAACTTTAAAATGGCTACCTTACTTTGTACATCCACGCCTACTGTAGGTTCGTCCAAGAACAAGATAGAAGGTTCATGAATAATTCCTATCGCCAAATTAACCCTACGCTTCATACCGCCAGAAAATGTTTCGACTCGTTGATGTGCCACACGAGACAATCCCAAGACATCTAATATTTCTGTTGTTCGAGCAGCTATTTTTTCTTTTGATAAATTATACAATGCTCCAAAATATTCTAAATTCTGCACTGGCGTCAATTCCTGATACAACGCATACTCTTGAGGGACAAAGCCAATTTTAGGCTGAATCCCCTGAAAATTCACCTCTTCGTTATTATCTCGGTATAATACGTGCCCACCAGAGGCTTCTATGATGCCACACAAAATAGAAATGAGGGTTGTTTTTCCCGCTCCATTAGGACCTAAAATCCCATAGACATCTCCTGTTTGAATTGTCAAACTAACTTTCTTTAAGCTATCTTTTGCAGCTCCTTTATAGCGTTTGCTAACTTCCTCTATTTGAATACAATTAAAACTCATCGTACTCTAAAATTTCATTTTATATAATTCTAAGAAAGTCGCTTTTTCCAAAGCACCAATCTCATCAAAACCATCTGCTACCTCCTCAAAGTGTTGTTGCTCTGTATTTCTGCCTTTGTAAATTGCAGCCATACGAACTGCTGAAGCACGCAACAAATCTCCAGACCTAGTGATTTGTTCCGAAAGTCGGCTCAAACGATCGTCTTGTAATCGTTCTGCCGCTTGTTCTAAAAATGCAGCGTAAATAAATCGAAAACCGCCACCACCTGTACCAATTTCCTCCTGCATTCGAACAATTTGTCCAAGGTTGAGACCAGCTTGCTTTGCTCCTAACTTATTCCTCCACTTTCGGATCTGTTTGGCGGTATAATTAAACCCTGTACTTCCTATAAAAGGTACTCGTACTTGTGTCATCCACCAAGCATTTTTTCTCAAAGCTATTTGAATTGCTTTTCTTAATTGTGCATCTGTAATTGTAGGAACATTAACAGGAAAATAGACATGTCCCCTAGGTGCTAAAGGTCCTCTAGCAAATCGGACGTCCTCTAATTCTGCTGGCGATAAACTAGTTACCGTTTCCATAACTGGGTCACTAATTAAATAACGCCCCTCCTCTTTTCCATAGACAATTAGGTTGTGTGCATTAAAATGAAACCTGTATTCTCTTGGGAAATAGGTTAAATGAAAAACCCCAACTTGGCAACCAATGGGAGTACCTTCTGTTATTTTTTGATCTAAAAAAGTTTGTGCTGCTACAGGGTTTCTAAACTTTTTGCGAGCTATTTTTATTCCTAATGAACGGCTAGCTCGTTTAAAAATTTCTCCTGGCATCGTACGAAAAGAAATGGCTGGACCATGATTTATTTTCATAAATGGAATATGGATATAAAACAGTCCGACCCCTAAACCAAATACAAGTGGTTCAGACATAAAATCCAAACCATGATACCGTAACAAGCTTGTTGCTACGCCATTTTCACAATGGGCAGTTTGTATGTGGTTAAAGTCCTTTGTTATCGTTTCCATCAAAATTTTTCAATTCGTCTATAGTAATTCTAAATGCCTTAGCATATCTACTTAATTTCTTGTCATTCAAGCGCCGAAATGACTTTGGTTTTAGATGTCTTTTGATACAAAAAGACCAAAACCCAGTGTACCCCGCCAACGTAGGCAAATCCATCAAATTCTTTTCCATATAATAAAGAATAGGGCTTGCGGTTCCAGTTCGAAAGGCCTCTAAAGCTAATGCAACCCTCCGGTCTACTTCTTCCCATGCACCATCTAGTGCATCCGCTTTAACTTGCCACCCAGTACTAAGTGCCTGTTCATAGGATCCATCTTTGTTTTTGACATAGTGAACTTCACGAGTAAAGTTCTTTAAACTACTTTCGTCTTGAGGTAAATCTTCTTTTTTCATAGCTAAAGGTCTCCATTAATAATAACCTAGCAAACCGTTAACCATGTAAACACATAGGAAAAACGAGCGCTTTCAGGAACAGCCAATAATATCTGATCACCTTTTTTTAATGTTCCACTATTCATCAATTCTTCTACCATCAAATAGATAGAACCTGCCCCAACATTCCCTTTGGTTGCTAGATTGGTAAACCATTTTTCTTTGGGAATTTCCATTCCATTTTCTTTCAAAATTTCCTCGATGGGTTTTTCGAAAAAGAAGCTAGAAATGTGTGGGAGGAAATAAGATAACTCATCTACATTTTTATTCTTTTCTTTTAGAATTCTTTGTAGATGATCAAAACCAAGTCGCAAGATATTCTTACTAAGCAACTTAACATCTTGCTTAATACTCATAACAGAAGCATTGATCAATCCTTTGGCATCATAATCCTTATACGAAATCAACTCTCCCGAATCATTCTTGTCTGCCGCTGCATACATACACGCTTCTACTTCGTTTGCATAAGAGCAGCCTTCTATCCAATCTACTCTTAAAGAAAGACCGCTTTTGTTTTTCTCAGACTCTACTAGAAAAGCTCCAGCACCATCGGAAAGCATCCAACGGAGAAAGTCTTTTGAAAAAGCGAGGTAAGGGTTTTCCTCTATTTTTTCAGCAAATAAGATTTCTTCATCAAATTTATCTCTTGTCATCATAGAGGCAATACGCTCTGAACCAGTTGATATCGCTCGTTTTTTATCGCCTATCTTGATAGACATATAAGCATATTTTAACGCATGCATTCCAGAGCAACACACACCTGAAGGAGAAACAACTTCGATATTTCTAGTTTCTGGTAGGTAACCGTGTACCATGACACCATGTGAAGGCATTGTTTGATCGGGAGTAGAAGTACCACAACAAAGCAAATCAATTGTTTTTAACGCTGCTTCGTCATTGTTAAAGAGGTTTTTCACAGCCAAGGCGGTCATTTCAGCATTGGTATGCGTACTCTTTCCTCCTTTCTTCAAAGCATAATACCGTTTTTTTATGCCATTTCTTCGTAATACAATAGCTTTAGAGCGAGATGGTTTTCCATTTACATAACCTAAATATTCTTCCATTTCATTATTTTCTACCACTTCATTAGGCAAAAAAACTGCTGCTTTATTGATATATACTTCTTTCATCTGTCTTCTAAAATAAGCCTTAGTTTCTATAATCTAAAGTTGTTTAGATCACATTTTCTTGATATTAGTGTGTAAAAGTACTATTTTTTTCCTTTATACAACTTTTTATTACAGAAACAATCAAAAATAAGGATTGAAAAAATGCGTACTTTCAACCTGAATAATTATTATTAATTTTATAAAATTTTTTAACAAAAAATGGGGAGTATTCAGCTCAAGATTTGAACACTTCATCTAACTGCATAATCCAAGTATGGTACCACGCTGCATTCGCAACAGTTGAATCTATTGCATTGTTGTTCAGTAAGTCTATTATTTTTAAAATAGGTAAATTGAACCATTCTCGCGCCAATATTTCTGTATCTTCAACTACTGTATTAGCAGCTACCCTAGATTTGATAGCCAAAGCTGCACCTGCTTTTAATTGGGCTTGATAAGTAGCTGCCAATTGCCATAATTGCTGACAATCTTCGCTCCGAAGACCACCGACATAAGCTGACGCAATACCTATTCCTCGCCAAAAACTAGCTTGATAATTAAGAGGAATTTTTGAACTTATTTTTTGTAGTTTTTCTCTATTTCCTTTACATGTATACCAAAAGCTGCGCCCAGCTCCTTGCCAATATACTTGTAGTTCTTCTTCTAAAATATTAGGGGGATAGGCTTCTTGTAATACTTTTCGTTTTCTAAAAAAACCATCATAGTACCCATAGCCATCCCAAATTCGCCATCCCAGTAAAGGTGTAGTCATATTAATCCAAAGAGAGGGATTCAAACGCTGCTGTCCACAAGCCCAACCTAAACCAATGTGCACTTGAACTGCATGCTCTTGTGCATATTTTTCTAAAAAAACTTGCCAAGTATCCAGCGTTTTTCCTTGCTCTAAATCGTTTAATGCCAGAACCATTGCTACCGCCTCGTAAGCTATGGAAACAAATTCTGAGTTTTTGTGCTGAGTAAGGAATTTGATCACATCTGACAAATCCGTTGTTTGCTCAACAAAAGCTTTTGTTGATTGAAAAAGCTCCTGTAAGATTTGCATTTTTTCAGCAACCCTATTTTCTGCATTCATCAAACTGCTAATTTTTCTTTCAACCACATCATTTCTAAATCTTTGGCAATGTAAGCTGCTGTATCTATAGCCCCCTTTTCTTCTGCTTGCGCCAGCAATTCTTCTTTTGACAATTCCAAAGAAGCCTTATAAGGATTAATTTTCATATTTTGAGGCGTGCCTTTCTGCTCTGCCAATACTCTTCGATAGATTTCTGCTGCCATTTGCTCTAGAATTTCTAAATTCTCTTTGCACTGCGCAATCAAGCCTTCTACAGAATGCTGTATTTCTAAATCTAGGTGCATTTTTTTCAAGAATGGAATATCAAAGAAATCAATAAAAAAATTGATGTAAGGTTCGTTGCTACACACCGCCCATTGTCTAAAAAACTGCTGAAGTTGACTATTTAATTTCCCTAAACGAGTCCCCAAGGAATTTCGACTCGTAAACAAAGCTCGTAGTACTTCCAAGTTGATATAACCTTTATTCGTAAACAAGAGTGTTGGGATTCCCCAATATACTCCCCAGTCCCACAATACTTTACTAACCATTACTTGCGTATTGCCAAACAACTCATATTGTTGATTATAAATAGGCACCCAACTATCAAAAAATGCGGCATGCACACGTTCGTAAATAATAGATCGAGAAGCAACATCCTCCCCTCGATAATCTCTTAAAATCAAATCCGACATCCAAGTATTTCCAATAGAAATAAAATCCGTTCCAGGAGAATAAAATGGATCTAAGAATGCCCCTGCTTCTCCTACCACTCCCCATTTTTCTGTAGAGTAGAAACGTCCTGAATGATGCGAGTAATGCTTCAATATTCTAAAATCAATTACATCTTCTCGGTACGATTCCAATTTTTGAGCACACAGTGGTTCATTTTTCTGTAACCACTCCATTGCCTTATCCAACTTATTAAATTCTGAGAAATCATGAAATCTAGGATCGGCAACAATTCCCACACTTGTATTACCAGATACCAATGGAATTAACCAAACCCAATAGCCAGTTCCCATAAAATGAATCGTCCCCAAACGCCTCAAACCTTTTGGCAATTTATTTGCCCATTGCTCATTATTAGACCAATCATTTACATCAACTTCTCCTTTTACTCGAAACCAAACAGCATTGATGTTATGCTCTAACGGTTTTTCAAAACCTAGTTTGCGTTTCAATAAACCAACTCTCCCTGTAGCATCAGAGACCCATCGACCAGTCACTTCGTAATTTTGACCTTCTTTGGAATAGGTTACTGTATGTCCTTCTATTTCGTTCAAATCTACGGCTTTGATTCTTGCTCCCAAGATTACATCTACCCTCATATTTAGTAGACGTTTGGTGAGTTCATTTTCAAAGATACCTCGATCAATTTGGTGGCTAGGTACTGGTAACGTACCTTTAGCTCCTAACTCTACACGTTGGTCAATTTGTTCTTTGATTTGTGGGGAAAAATAAAACCTCAACCCAATCTTTGGCAATTGGTATTCGTCTAAATAATCCTTCAGTCCTAACACTTCTCTTAAGTAATAGGTGCCTAGTTCTACCGTAGACTCTCCCACTTTATGAGCCGAATTAGGGGCTTCCTTTTTTCGCATCTCAAGCACAGCTATACGAATCTGAGGTTCTTCTTGCTTTAACTGCAAGGCCAATGTTAAACCAGCCAATCCTCCTCCTAATATTACAACATCATATTGGTTATTCATGCTTGTTGGTTTTTAGATTATTGATAGGGTATTTGAAACATTTATTCACAACTTGTAAAACAATACAAACAAGCATTGAAGGTCTCTTCGAATTATCATGAGGTTATTGAATAATTAGCGAACAACTCTATTGCTTCAACTCATTTATATTATTACTCTTGCACTTGCGAACAAATAGTTCCATTAATATACAAACTACTCGTAATTCGGTTCACTGCTACCAAGGTTCTTTTGAATACTATTGATATGAATTTAGTAATTTTTCATTTCCCAAATATGATTCCTATCTAATAGTGAGTTTTTTATGTACGATTGATCCCTAAGTATAAAAAATGCTCTTTTTTCTTCTGAATACGTTTGCCACTAAATGGTCGGATTAACACATTATAAATTGTTAAAATGATTGGAGAGACAATAAATAGGGCTACCAACAGATAGTATTTATACATACTCACCCAAAAGGAGCGTTTTTTTTCAGTAGTTCCTTTTCGTTTAATCAACTTTGCCCAAGCCAAAAATAACCCTTTAGCCCTCATTTCGATCAATAATATGGTAGGGTGAATATCTATTTTTTTTTCTGCTAAAATCACATCTTGCAAACCACCGTAATTGTTTTTTTGAAAAGCTTGAAACACCTTTTCGCCAAAAATCTCTACTTCATTTATATCCTTTTCGGAAACTCCTGGATAAGGTAAAATTCCCCATTTTCGCTCCTTACGTCCAGTTAACATCCAATGTAAAATACTCAATGCACTGATCAAATTTTGGTGTCTGTCTATCAATGGAACATTCCCTACAACATTCCCTCCAGCCCCTTCTATGTATTCGACAACACTCTCTTGTGCATTTAGCCACATATTTCTAGCCCCAATTATAGTGACCACAGGTGTATTTTTTAAGACAGCCAAAAATTGAGGATCTTTCAAAATAGAAGTAGCAGGAATCGAGGGCGACAAATACCAAGGTTGATAAGCAAAGATGACTAAATCGTACCGATTGAATTGCAACGTATAAGGTGCTAAATCGACGGGTTCTTCCAAGACCGATTCAGGCATTGTATCAAAAAACACTTCGCTAGTCCATGGGAAAGGAAAAGGTTTTGCCGTATCAATACGCACCTGCTCTATCTCTACATCTTTAAAAGGCTTTAAGAAATTACCCACAATCTCATACAATTGTCCAGATTGAGAATAACCTATTACTAGAATTCGTTTCATAAGAATCTTATTTATTCAAAATCTTTAGCAGACAAAATATCCGATTGTTTTGCATAATCTAACACATAAGCACGTGTCTTAGAGCTCATTTTTCCATAGCCTTTTACAATGATTGCCTTATCTTCTTCTATTTGTTTGTTATATTTTAAAATCTTAGGCGCATGCTCTTGAATTGTCAAACGAATGAAACGATATTCAGGATTTTTAGGCTCTTTTTTAATAGCAGATTCTAGTAATTGATGTCCTTGCTTGAATGTCTCGATTTTTTTTGCAGCCGACTTAAGATAATCCGACTTTTTCATGATCAAGCCTCCTTTATAAGCTTCTACCATTGTCGTTGTTTTTTCTCTATTTAACGCTTCTAAGGCAGTTTCAACTGTCTCCAAAGAGTCGCTATACAAGGCATTATAAAAAGTAGTATTTAAGCCTACCCCCCCAAAACTAATGCCTAGAAATAGTACTAAAATTGGTATATTCAATGTCATGTTTTTCTCTATTAAAAAAGATTTTTAAAATAAAATAGCTTCTACTTTCGGCTTTCTTTTTACGAAAACTGTTCCGATTAATTCTCAATAACTTATTTTAACAGCATTTATAACAGGAAAATAGAAAAGTTGTTGGCAAAACGAGTAGGACAATTTTTTCAATGAAAAAATTTGAATATAGATTTGCTTATTCATGTATTCTAAACAATAAGAAATACTACTTCAGAGGATTGTGCAAAGATATACTTTTTTTAGAATTCTAAAAATGTGACTTCTTGCTCTTGAGGTTCAAGATTAGGAATTGATACTCTTATTATAAAAGAAAAAACCATTCTCGATGCTTCGGAATGGTTGGTATCTTAATAATCTTCTGATTGTTTTCTCTTTTGCCTAAGTTCTTGCCTTATCTTCTATAAGAGTAATTTAATTTGGATTAACTTTCATCCAAACAAAAAAACTAACGTTTATTTTCATCTTCAGCAATCATTGAAGTATCCCAGAGTTTGGATACATAATATCTAATTTTGGCTGGTTTAGAATCTTTTTCATCTAAAAAGCCATAGTTTTGAGCTGTTTTAACTTGGAGTTGATAGCCATCATTTCCTTTTGCCCAGCGAAAAGATATTTTATGAAACAAAGGCCCTAATATTCGGCTATAAGTAGATCGAATGTGTTGGATTTTCCCTACACCATAATTAGATAAAGCGATTGCATATGTAAAGGCATATTTGCCTCGCCCTTCCTTACCTCCTGCTTGAGCCACCAACTCAAACGCCTCTACTCCTTCTAAGCGGTCGATGATAGTCTGCCATTCACCATTTGCCTTTACTTCTCCAGAAGCAAATGTTCCGACACGACCAGCCATACCAGCCATGCCATTCACCTCCAATCTATACTGAGGTGTTGTTGTGCCAATACCAATATCTCCCGTATCTCTTAAGAACAAAATACTGTTGTGCTCTGCATCGTCCAAGCTTAATCCTTTACTATGGCGAGTAGGATTTAAAGACAAACTAAAAGCAGCATTAGGATCTCGAATACTTTCAAAGAAACTCATCAATTTTCTATTAGCGCCTTGAGGAGCTAACATAAAACCATGTTCTGGGCTTTGCGAAAAACCATCGTCTACTTTATTTACGGTAGAATCTATGAAATCAGAAAAATTAACTTCTGTTGGTACAGATCCTCTTGTAAACAAATTTTTAAGTGTAGTTCTAGTTAATAGCGTCATAGCTTAATTTATAATTATCAACAATAACTCAATTCTATTGCATAAAGTTACTGTCCACCAAAAATTTTATTTTAATTCTCTATAGAAAAAATAAGGTATTATCAACCTTAAATACACTATCCACTACAGACGATATAGTTTAATGGACAGTGTACTAAGTTAAGATTTTTTTCTACAAAAAGACAAAATTCTAATTAGGGAATCTAAAAGCGACACCACTAATCTTCGTCTTCTTCATCCTTTTTGCGACGTTTATCAGATAAATAATCATCTAAATCTCTTTCTTTTTCCTCTGTCATTACAAAGTCTCCGTCAATAATCATCGAACTAATAGATGCTTTTTCTGGAACTTGGAATGTTTCATCATCCAAGAAGTAAATAGGATTCGATTCAAAAGGAATCAAAATAGACCAAGGTTTCGTTGCTTTTATCAATGGAGAATTGGTTGCATGAATTGCCGTATCATCTACATCAAACCCTACACCATCCTCTGGGAAAACTTGTACCGCAGAAAATTTAGTTACAAAATCTACATAATCACATTTCTCAATAAAGCTCAGGACAACATCTTTTACCAATGTACCGCCCAAATTTAATTCTTGAGAACCACCCAACATCCAAGGGCATAAGAATTCAATAATATCTTGATTGAGTTTCTTCAAGTAAGTACCATTATTCTTACCTTTCTCAAAACGAACTCCTGCCGTAATTTTGACTCGCTCGTAAATTGGATTACGAACTTGGATTGTTACAAAAGGAGAAGACAATTGTTCCAAATACTCCTTGATGGCATTCAATACTGTAAAGTTAACCATTGGTAAATGATAACTTCTTGAATTTTTATCAATTTTAGGGACTACTACTAAAATAACCGTTCCTGGATCGACAAAATTTTCATTTCCTACGTGAGTCACACATTTCACCTGATGAATGTTGGGGAATTTTTCCAACACCAATCGTTCATAATCCCAAGCCGATACCGCCCTGTTTTTATGGCGCAAACGCTCGCTTGTTCTTCTATAAAAATCATACTTAGTTTCTCCTGGGCGACCGCCAAAAGAAGGGAACGGTTGATTGACTCCTCTCACTTGTGCAATAGACGATGCCAATTTTTTAATCGTATACCCTGGCAATGGTTCTACCAAATGCGTAGCACTATGACCGTTATCTTGCCACACCACCCGAACTGCTTGTGTAGCAACTTTCAAACATCTAGGCAACAAACTTGGCTCGCCTTTCACAGTTACTCTTAACCAATGCAAGCCACTCTCCAAAATAGAATTTTTATCTGTCAAATCACGTGGAATTTCTAAATTGATAATTCCAGAATTGTTAAACCCATTTGTCGTATCAGACAGAATCATATTCTGAGAAAAATCCTTCCACTCATCTTCAGATAAATAGCTCCAAACCACCTCTGGTTTAGCAAACTTGGCCGCTTCATCAGAGAACAAGTTAATATTTTCTTTTAATTCAAAATATAAGGTCAAATTATTGGGTGGCACTAAGCCCTTAACACCTAAATACAAATAAGCGTTATCATCATAATTAGGCATTAACAGTCGGTTCGACGAACGCCCTTTTCCAAACGTTTGAATAATTCCAAATGGGTGGATGTGATAAATCTGCTCTTTGGTCTCTTCTCCTTTCGTTAGGGTTCCCATAGACAATACGTTAATCTCTGTCGTCGCAGAATAATCAATGGTAATTGATTTCATCATTGGAGCAACAGGCTGTAGTGGCAATGGTTTTTCAGGTCCTTTTCGTTTAGGATCGGTATTGTATTTGACGCGCTTAGCGTATATTTTAGCATATTCTCTATGAGCAAAAGCCACCTTTGGACCAAAAATTTCTAATTTAAAGTATCCTGCTCTAGCCTCGTGATCGTAGTTAGGACGCATCTCTAGTTCCTCATCAGGTTTGATGTTCAGAGCATCCACATCTATATCACAAATAGTTCGCTTGTGGTGAATCGCTTGTGGGTTATCTTCTTCCGCCTCAAACATTTTAAACGTCAACGGCACCTCCTCCTCAACAGGATGGAACACACCATCCGACAAAGCAGTTAACTTCAACTCAAACTGGTCGTTCTTAATTCCTAATCCATAATCTTTATAATGCCCTCTGAAACCTTTTTTATCATCAGGCAAAGCATGCCATTCTATATTGAACTGTAAATCTGTAATTTCTTTTTTGAAAATCTCTTCTTTTCCAATCATCAAATAAGAACCTACTTGAGGAATTGGACCAAAAGGTTGGAAAGGCACATTAGGGTAAATTGTCCCTACATCGCTAGACAAAGACAAACCTTTTATTTCTTTTACATCTATATCCAAGCCAATTCGTTGAACCTCTAACTCTTTTAAGAATGAGTAGGAAAAGAATGAACCTTCATTTCTGTGCAATATACGAATAACAGGGTCTTTAGTTTGATAACCGTCACCATGCACTTCAGCATCATATTTCACAACGCTAGGGGCATTGGCTGTTAGTGTAGCAACGATGGTAATTTCAGGGCTTCCCCATTCATTTGGAGGCAAAATTTCGCAAGTATATGCTTGCTCCCACCCCTCTTGAGTCGTAAAGAATACTTCCAAACTATTTTTAAATATTTTAGAAAAAGCATCTTCACGTGAAATATCTTGATTGATACTAATATCTTTTATCAACAAATTGAGTGTGTACATCGTACTTTGCACAAACTTAAAGTTCATCGTTACAATTCGATGTCCTTCATCCATTTCCAAAATAGGAGACGACATCGCCCATCCTATATCTGCAAATTTCATTTGTTGTTCATCCTTAGGCAACTCTAAGATTTCGTGCCCAAATGTTGGCCAGTTTTCTTCATCATTGACAAAACGCCCTCCTTCACCATCTTTGGAATTAGCTATATTGGCTGAATATAAATTTGTGATAACTCGGTAGGAACTTCCAATGCCAATTTTAGGGTTTTTACTCACAAACAAGGTATGAATCGACTCAACTTTAGCTTGATTGAGTGTTAGGTCATCCTCTGTAGCATAAAAATGCTCTACACCATGTTCGTCTTTCCCCGCAGTCAACAACGTCCCTTTTTCCAAGAGATGGGTATCAATATGTGTTGCCACATTAAAATAAACATTGGCACGGTCTGGAGCCAAACCTTGCTGACGTTGTTTTAGTACGTTATAATAATAAAAGTCTAAATGCTTTTCTGTGAGCGTATTAACTTGATACTGTAATTTCTTAAACATCTTTGCAAAAGAAATAAACAGCGCAATATCTGGACGATGGTTGGCTTTGCCCGTTAGCGATTCCATCAAATATTTAGGTGCAATTTGCAAGATATAAGAAGTCACACTGTAGAAGGTACGGAATTGTATCCGTATTTTTTTAGTATAACTTTTAATCTTATCAGCCGACTCTCTACCTTTAATCAAGATATTTCTAGCCCCAATTTGTTCGTGTTTTTTGAACCAATTGCTATGAAAATGCTTACGAATTTCTGCGGCACTAAACGGTCCTGTTGGATTAAATCCTAAATCTTCTTGGTACACCAACAAATCCATTAAATTTTGTGCTAACTGCTGTTTAATGGCATTTTCTAATTCATTTTCTAGCTCTGAAGAATGCATCATATTCAAGCGATCCATGTTCAGCGCATGCATATACCAATCATTGATTTGCTTTGCCAAATCCAAAATCTGTTGCATCAATCCCTCCAAAGCTTCCAACTTTTCTTCTGCTCTTGGAGCATTGTCTAAGATATGGATCAAGCGATTGTGCTCTTTCTCAATCTTATGCAAATCCGTAGAAACAATAGTAGACAAAAAGATGGTTTCATCTTTTTCAAAGAACCGACTCCAACTGCCATCTCTAGTGTTCTCCAAATTATAGTACTGAACGATCTCTGCAAATTTAGCCGCAAAAGCCAAAATATCACTGATTGAACGTTCATCTACTTGAACAGAATCGGGCAACAAAGCTTTTAGAACGCGTTCATCTTGCGAAACGCCGTTCCAATGTAATATATGGGTATTATTATTTTGACTCATAATATGTGGTTGTGGGATACTTTTTTTGGTTCATAGCTAGGTCCTTGCTTGGTATATCTGCAAGTACATACATCTTTTTAGATATCTGTTCCCTCTGTCAAGTAGAACGGATACACCATATTCTTACGGGAGTTGGTGCCTTTGATATCGTAGACAATATTAATTTCCAATTTCCCTTCTAATTGATGCGTATCGTCAATTTCAATTGCGACCAAGTTCACCCTTGGTTCATAAAATAAAATCGCGGTAGAAATCAAATCTTCTATTCTTGTTTTGGTAGAGGTAGTTACCGAAGAGAAGACCATGCTCTGTAGATTACAGCCATACCCAGGATTCATCACACGTTCCCCTGGAGTTGTAGACAATAAAATATAGATAGATTCTGCTATATCTCTATCATTATGAGAAAGTTCTAAACCCTCTGTACTATCCAAAAATCGAGGAGGAAAACTCCATCCAGAACCTAAAAAAGATTTATTTTCTGCCATTTTTATTTTTTATTTCGTTAGCAATCTGCTATAACCATGAGGAAATAAACAGGTTACTATTATTTTTATCTTTACTTAATATCCTTTCTATACTTTCTTATCTAGATATTGTCGTAAGGAGTATATTTTTTTATAAAAGGAACTTATAAACCAAAACAAAAGCCCCTTTAGAGCTCATTTCGTTATCTATTATGCTTCCCCTGTTTTAAACGGAAAAGCCTTAAAGTGTTGCTTGGCTCGTTTTTCTCCAATCAACTCCACCATTTGCTCGTATTCTGACTGCTCGTCAAGCGGTCTAACTTCCATATCCTCATAATTATCCAAATACTCTTGATTTAATAAATGAATAGAAGGAAAAACCATTTTAGATTCAGGCTTCAAATCCCAATCAATCAAGTTATTGTACTCCGCTACCGCCGAACAAATTTTGCTATCATAACGCCCATAGATGCGTTCACAATGCATGGTCATCTTATCGCCATGACTAATATCTACATGGTGCGTAATATCGGGAGAATTTCCCATAGGACGAGCTTCTGGTGCAATTTCAGACTTTAATTTTAGGTTAATTTCTGCTTTAACAGGTTCTCCTTTCAAGGAAAAAAGAACAATCTTAACCGTACAACTTTCTAATGTTCCCTTAAAAACCGCTGGTTTTTTCTCCTTATTGTCGTTTCCCGTATCTGGGAAAATATTTCCCCAAACCAATTTTAAATAAGGTGGTCCATGCACTTCTGGTTCGTATCCATACACCGTATTTTGCAACAAATCCAAGTGCTTTCGAATAGAAGGTGTTTTTTTATCATCTAAAAAAAATTGCTCCTTCATCGAGTCTTTAACAGGTACAATTCCCGTTGCATCGGCATAGAACTTAAAGTCCATTACCATTTTTTGATACCCTGAGAATACAGCTGGAGGACCTCCTGATGAGCCTGGGGTAGCTAACAAACTATTATTTTTCCCTTTTTTATTATTACTACCTTCTGGGTCTTCAATCCCAAAACTATACTCTACATTTTCTGGATTCATTTGCACCTCAAAAGAATTTACTTTCTCATCCGTACAAGTTAATTTTTTATGTGAGGTAATGGTTAAACGAGAAATCCCATCGTCACTACCAGAAAAAAAACTGCCCATATTGCCTTTAAATTTGAGTTCATATAAATAATAACAGAATTTATTTGCATCCAAACTCTGCACTTATAAAAATAAAAAAACCCTTTGGCATTTCCAAAGGGTTTTCATTATTAATCTTTTATTTTTATTTATAATGGATTTGTCGGTAAATTATACGCTGCTGCTGCTGCTGCTGTTCCATCTTCTGCCGTACCAAAATAAAACTTAGATCGCCCTGTTTCTGTATCCCATGCTAGTATATGCCAAAAAATTTCATTATTTTGTTCTACTGTAGTTGAAAGTTGCATCATATACTTCCCAGTACTACCATAAGTAGTCTTTGGTTCATAATTAGCCTGAGCGGGGCTAGCCGAGCGAATTAAAAAAGCAAAGGCAAAAATAATCGCTGCTGTACCAAACAAACTGGCACATATGCGTTGTGTTATCTTATCCATGATGTATTTTTTTTAGATTTTAATGAAATGTTATTTAAGAACGACTAATATATGACAAATTGTATACCAATCCATTTTTTTTATTATGTCTTTTCTTGACAAACAACTTAAATCAAGTTGTTTGTCGATTGTACATCTACATTATGTGGTATAAACTATAAAGGTCTTGTTGGTAATTGGTATTCACTACTACCTGGTCTCATAGATGATTCACTACTCACAAAGTAAAACTTTGAATTACCTGTTTCTGTATCCCATACTAAGATGTACCAATAAGGATCTCCATTATATACCATAGACTGTAAACTCATCATATACTTCCCAGTTCCATAGGTAGTTTGTGGTTCATGATTCGCTTGAACAGGACTAAAAGATCGAATTAAGAAAGCAAAAGCGAAAATAATCGCTGCTATGCCCAAAAGGCGTTGTGTTAGTTTATCCATGATGTATTTCTTTTCAATTTTTACGTTCCAAAGATTTTCTGAATTTTTATTACTACAACGGGCTAGCAGGAATTTGATATTTCCCATTGGCAGCATTCATACCTTCGCCTTTGTTGCCATAATAAAACTTTGAACGACCTGTTTCTGTATCCCATACTAAAATATACCAAGACATTTGCGTTTCTGACATCTCCGCCTGCAAACTCATCATATACTTCCCAGTTCCATAAGTAGTCTTTGGTTCATGATTCGCTTGAACAGGGCTAGCCGAATATACCAATGCCGCCGCTCCAAACAATAGTAGCGCCACAGCAGAAAAAACCAAAGCAATTCCTTTGCATTGATCTAAAAATGTTGTCTCTTTCATTGTTAATTTTGTTTTAGTGTTTCAATAAAATTCAATATAAAAATTTAAAAGCAGAAGTCTAAAAAGTACATTTGCCTTCTGTCCTGAAATTTAACTCCTATTTTTTCCAATGCAAGGTTTTCCCTGTTGTCATTTGAAGTTGCGCAGGAATAGCCCCTTTCGCATCTGGAGAAGTAATCTGCCCTTCTAAGACATTAACATCAACTTCAATGGTTCCTTCTGAGGTAAAGTTAAAAGAATAAAGATGTCCTTTTACAACAAGGAAACTGGTATCGACTCCTCGCTCCTCTGTGATTTCTTGCGTGGTGCTAGTAGAACGATTATAGTTAGAAGAATTAAATGTTCCTTTTGTTTTTTCTGTTCCTTCTTCCTTTCCCCAATCATAAGCATAATGCCCTGACACTTCTCCTTCCACCAAATAGCTAATAGGATTAAATTTCTTTAATACATTAGGAATCCACTTAGGAGCTTGGAGCGAACCTTCTACCCCCAAGGTATTATTCGTCACATCGATATCTACCTCGGTCTCTGAACTTTCAGAACCTAACTCGATTCCGTAACTGCTACCCGTTTCAGAACCTCTAGTCACCGAGCCTTTCGCTTTAGAAAGGAGAATTTTAAATTCAAAATCACAACTAATCCCTTCTTTTCCATGCTTTATTGGGCTTAAAGCATAAAAATCTGTTGCTTGAAACTCCAAACCATTTTTATTCGCCACCGTCAAAGAAATATCCGTAGGCATTGCATAAGCACGTTCATTGAGTGACTCTATTTTTGTAAAAATAGTGCTATTAAGCACCGAGCCATCTTTTAGTTTAATGACCAAGTTTAAGGCTTCTCCCTTTGCTAATAAAGGTTTTATGCTAAGCTTAGGACGTTTGCTGTCCAAGAAAATTGCTTTGATAGAGTCTATTGGCGCATTACTGCGTAGTTGATTGCTAATATTCTCTATCTGCTGTTTTTCCTCAAAGCTCAAACTATTAAATAAAGAACGTACCGAACCACCATTCATAGTCACTTGATACAAAGCACTTTGCCATGCTTCGCTGACATCCGTACGACTAGGAAATGGACTACCAATCGCTTGAATAGATTGTTTTAATACAGGATAAAAGATACTCAATTCTTTGTTGGAAAATAATTTTTCGAACTTTTTTAATAGTTTATTGGCATCAAATTGCTGTGTTGGCGGCAAATGCAAGCTATCTAATGCCCCGCTGACTTCAGCAGCCCACTCTACATATTCTCCAATAAAGTTATAGGGACTTGTACCGTCTGAAGACGTAATAATTGCCGTTTTTAAATCATCAAAAGAGGGCATCACCTGCGATTCTTGCCAACTGTTGTAAATATACTCTTCTGGTGTATGAATCGAAAGAAGGGATTTGGACATTGCATTGACAAAATCTTTCACTTGAGCATCTTCCTTCAGCTCTGCCATTATATTTACCCGCAGTTCTTTTGACAGCAATGGTTGTGTCTTTTGCCAATCGTTGCAAGCCTCTACCAAAGCCGTAAAAAAAGCAGCTTTGGACATATTGCAAATAGAATCTGTTTTGGTATCATGGCTAATAATGCTTGAACAGATTTTTTTCTGTTCTGCCTTCCAGGCTGCAAACGCTTTTCGAAATTCTTTCTTTTCTTGTTCTTCTTCTTTTTTATTTAATTCTTCCTCCTTACTTAACTCTTTATTCAAATTAAAAGCAACATCATCAATAGCATGAACCACACAAGTTTTTATACTGTGCTGCAACCCTCCAAAATCTCCTCGTAGATTAGAAGCAAAGATTGCTGCTAGATTCAATTCATCTGTTGAATTTTCTTGGTTGTATGTGGTTTGATAATTGCTATAATGCTTTAATAAATAGCTCTTATTATTAAATTTATTGAGAATGGCACTAAGTACTTTTTGTGTGTTGTCTACGGTCGTGCAAGCCGAAATATTTCCCTGAAACAACTCCATAAATTTTTGCCCCAAAGGCGTATGCGGTTTTAATTTACCTAAGTTTGTTTTCAATTTTTCTGTATCAATACTATACGCTCCATTGTTGACCAATTGAGGGTCAAAAAGTTGAAAAGGATCTTTAGATTGAAGCAATTGACTTAGAATTTCACTGGCAACTTTTAGAAACTCTTTCTTTCCTATATCATCAGGCTCTACTGTAAAAGAGTAATTGCTCATTCCTTTGATTTCAGGTGTAATTGTTTTTAGGTAAGCTATATCTGCTTCATACTGTTTTAATTCCTGCTCAGAAAATACAGTCCTCAAATCTATATTATTGAGCTTACAGTGATTCTGAATCCGCTTTACTTGTTGTATTAGATGTGTTAAAGGTTCTTCTAATGCTTTGTTCTCTGTATCTTTCATGTTCTTAGAGTTAAAAAAAATTAAAAAAAAGGATATCACCAAGGCAATATTTCCATACAATACAGTAACCATTACGTTGATTTAATAGAGATGAAAAAATAAGCTTGTCGTTAAAGGCACTAAGATAGAAAAAAAAACATTCAAAAAAAACAGCAAAAAACAGATATTAATAAATATATTTTATATTCATTTACAATTAGTTACACTTCGATACATTTCGATACATTTCGATACATTTCGATACATTTGCGCTTTAGATCAATAAAAAATCCTCTTTTAAGCCAAGCCTAAAAGAGGATTCTAAATTTACACGAAACGTTTATATTTAGCCTATCATTACAGTAAATTCACCCAAAACGATAGAACCACCATGTGCACAAGTATCTCCCAACCGAGCAGCAGGCATACCACCTATTAAAACAGTCGTAGACCCCATTGCAATCGTATCTGGGGGACCGGTACACACACACATATCTCCAACCAATGCAGCAGGTAATTTACCAATCATAACCGTTGGGCAACCAGGTCCTGAAATTGGACCACCAACATGAGGTACTGTTCCTGTAACCATTGGGCAAACGTGCATATCTGTTAATCTTGATGCTGGAGGCGCCATAGTTTTATTTATTTTTTATTAAAGAATATTTTTTCATTGATACTTATAATACACTGTTTCAAAACAGATGATTAGTTAATCATAACCATCCCCCCTTTAACCGTTAACATTCCACCACCATCTACTGTTCCCATTCCAGAACCTTTGACCTCAAACTGAGCACCTTCTGCTTTAAATGCAGCGGTTCCCTTTGCCTCAAAGTTTGTTTGTGCTTCAAACTTAACATTCATCCCTTTTCCAGTAATATCATTTGTTGCTTCCATAGCAATACCTTTTCCTGCTGTAATTTTGATATCTCCAGTAACATCAATCGTCAAATCTTGATCTACCGTCATCGTTACTCCCTTGGAATCCAACAAGATATTATTTTTATTAACAGGGTCATCAATTGTGATGGTATCTTTATCATCATCAATTTGAATCATCATTTTATCCTCTGTAAATACCTTGTATATATTCTTACCTGGTTCATCAAAAAACTCCATGCGCAACTTTCCTTTATTGAAAGAAAGCGCTTTCATATGATTCACATCAGTAGGGTCGTGCGATTCTTCAGTTGTAATTTTTCGCTTACTACTATACATAGAACCAAGTATAACAGGGTATGTTGGGTCATTATCAAAGAAACCTAAGACTACCTCATCACCTACTTCGGGAAAAATAACCATTCCACAATCTTCAGTAGCGTAGAGCTGTGAGACTCTAGCCCAAACACCTTCACCTTCTAGATTGTCAATAATTGGGATATTGACCAAGACTCTATATTCTCCATCAGGGTCATCATTAACCTGTATAACAACACCATGTTGTAACCCATTAATCGCAGGCAAAGCACCACCTGCCCCCAAAGGGCTAGCAGAAGGATATTTTTCTAAATGTGGTTTTTCAGGTAAGCCCAACTCCACTTCTGTCAACCATTGAGCATTTTTAATAGTATGGCGTACTTTTCCTATATAGGCATCTCCATTAAAACGAGAACCAAAGCCAACTAATTCTACCACTTTCCCAACCTCTATTTTCTCAGATCCAACAAACTTAACTCGACCTCGAATTCTTGACAGATGACCACGTTGATAAACCGAGTCTGCCCAAGATTGAATAAAATCCTTTGTTATAGGTGCTGACGAATGCACCAACTCTTTTGGCTTTAAGACACTTGATAATTTAGCACTGTCAATGTCACCTTGTTTATTCGTTGTTGGTTTTGTTCCTGCTGTATTTTCAATAGCTTGTGTTGTATGATCCCAAAAATTTGCTTGAACTTCTTCATATTGGTGTGAAGAATGAATTTTCAAGTCCATTTCCATCAAATCAACACCATAAGTAATTGAAATATCTGTTTTTTCGGATACAGTTGGTTTTTTTATATTAATCTCTCCATCGTTAACAATGGTAACCAAGCTATTCGCATCCGCTCTAGCTTGAATAAAGTCCCAATTGGTACAATAATATTGTATCAATTTTTTGTGTGTTGCCTTAGTTGCTTCTACAGTTGCTTTGGATTTGATACCAGAATCTTTAATTATTGCAGAAATGATATCAGAGTCTTTTTGGTCATAAAAAATCATATTTCTACGCCCAACAGTTAATGCCAATGCTTCATCTCGACAAATTAGTGTCAAACAAGAAGAACCATTTCGATTCAATTTAATCCCATGCTCTACGATTAAGCCTTTGTAGATACTTTCCATCGTTGACGAAGGGTCATGAGATACTTTAATTTCTATTTCAGCCCCTGGTTCAAACATACTTTCTTCACTTTGAGGAAAGGTTTGCTCTCTAGAATCGCCATCAAAAATAACCACTCTAGCATAAGGTATCTTATTAATTTCCTTAACAACCTCTGTCTCTAACACAAGCATAGCATCAGGAAGTTTCGTACCATCTACTGTAACTTCGAGGTTAATAACCCCGCTACCGAGTTTTTTTATAGGAGAATCAGCCATTCTATTTTTATAATAAATATTAGTTGCGTTTTATTTTAAGTACTAATAATAGTCCTCAAGTATTTAAACGCTAAAAAAATTAAACCTTATTTATAAATCTTTGTGCCAATATCATTGCCATTTCGATCTACCACAAAACAATTTAAGGTTTCAATTCGTATTCTATCATATCTCGAACTTTATCCAAGCACTCTTGAATTAGTTCCTCTTTTTCTAATTTAGACATTGCACCACCGCCACCACCTTCGGTAGCATCTTTAGAGCCGCCTTTACTTTTTTTATTAATTTTTGTATTAAACAGCAATTTTTTAATTGAAATAGACATAGTAGTATATATTTATTTAGATAAAAAATTAGGATGGAGGAATTTCTAAACGTTCAATTTCTGTATACTTAAACTTGATGGTTTCCTTAATTGGTGCATCTCCAGATGTTGAGCTCAAATCAGAAATTTCCCAACTTGTTGGAAAAGCCTCGTGAATCAAAAATCCTGCTACAGGAAAAGAGGAAGGACCAATCGGTAATGGATTTTGAATCATAGGGTGATAGATACAAATCATAATATCTTTCACTTCTATTTTCTCTTCCCAAGTTTTAGCAGAGGACATTGTCTTTTGGCACCATTCACTAGTAGGATCTAATGAGAATCCCATTACTCCAATATGACGAGGTCTCAAATAGCGTTGCAGTACCAACTCATCGTTATCAATTTTATCAAAAGAAGGTCTTGGAGTAGACCAACCTGCTTCATTTAAAGGAGTTGTTGCAAAACTCATTTTTAATCCTTGTACATCTGAAAAAGCAGTAGCCATTGGGTCTAATGCTTGCAATGCTAAAGAAGCAGAAATTGACATCGTCTTAAACGAGAAGGAATCTGATCTTTCAAAAAATAAGACTTCAAAGAAAAAACTCGGAATCGGTTCATTCATGAAGCCAACTATATTCGATAGTAAGTCCATAACTTATTGATTGTTAATCGTATCTTTTAGAAGCTGCTTATCAATAGAATACTTGATGTTATCAGCTATTTGCATTTCTTCTAATCAAAAAACGCTATTGATTATAGGAAATGAATGGATGCTATTATTAGATTAGAAAATTTTAGATACAGCACCACCAATGGCACCACCGATTGCGCCTCCTACAGCACCGCCTACGATACTTCCAATACCGCCTAAGACAGAACCAAGAAGACCTGAACCAGCATTCATTGAAAAAGATTGATACGTTAGCTCTACTTCTTCAATAGCTATTTCACTCTCTGCCTCACCGTCTAAATTAGAGGGTGTAAATTTGGTCACAAAAGCCTTTTCTAGCGTCCAAGTAAACATATGTGTTCGTCCTCCTCCTGTTAGTTCTGACAAATTGATGGTGACAGTTCTCATGTCGCTAAACATAGAGCCTTGCGATACATTAGAAAACCAATCAAAAAGATCTGTATCTCCCGAAAACATACCTTTTTTTAAGGTTACGGGATCATAAGAAGTTAAGGTAGGTCGACTTTGTTCATAAAATTTGTTTGAGTTGCCATCCCTAAACTTCATGGTTGCGATTGTGGCTCCCATTCCATCCATTCCTTGAAAGGACACATTGCCCGTAAAGCCTCCTATGTTGATTTCAAAAGCAAATTTGGTTAATGGCCATTCATTGTGTGACAAATTTCCTCCTGTATTTACCTGCTTAATTTGGTTTTGCCCAACAGCAGAAATTTGTAGATGAGACAAATCTCCAATCTTGCTAACAGGATTTGTATTCGTAGGATTTAAATGAGATAGGTCTCCCACTCCATCAGCATTTAAGTGGGGGTTGTTATTACTATTAGATACTTTTTTTGCCATATTATAGGGAATTTCAAAACATTGAAAACAAAGAAAATGATATTCAAATGTCAAATACAAACCTAATTTAGGAGGGCATTCAAATTAGAAAAATCAAGTAACTCTAAAGTACAAAACTTATTCGAATAATACAAATAAAAAATTGACCTAGCAGAAAATGGATTCTACTAGGTCAATAAATTATTCTTATATGTATTGATTATCTACGATTAATGCTGTTTTTAGGAAAACATTATAAATAATCAAGGAACAATAATTTTTATAAAATTAACTTAAGATTAAAATTGCATTTTAAAGTTAACATATGCCTATTGATTGCATACTGAATAACTTTTGCAATATTAATTATTCTTAAGATCCTTTTTCTAGAACGAAAGATTCGATAGCAACCTCAAGTTCTTCGAAAGCAACTTCAGAATCTGCTTCAGCATCCAAGCTAGTTGGAGTAAATTTAACAGGGAAAGCACCATAAAGTGTCCAAGTCATCATTACGTCACTTGCTTCATCCAAAAGCTCAATCAAGATTTCTTTACGCTCGTTACGGTTAGTTGTGTGCTCCCAAGCGTACATGTGCCACCAATCTTTTAAGTTAGCATCACCCAAAAATTCACCTTTCTTGAAAGTAACGTTACTGAATGAAACCATACCTGGTCTCTTAGATTTGAAAAGGAAATCAGAGTTCCCCATGCGGTACTCTATAGCAGTTATTTCAGACTCTAGTCCTTCAACAGTTTGGAAACCTAATTCAGGAAGTCCGTCGATAGTTACACGGAAAGAGAATTTAACTAATGGCCATTCGAATGGATTGACCGAAGTTCCACTATAATCACTCATAATATATAAAGTTTAAATCTTTTTTTTTAAATATTTTTTACTAAAACCAAATCATGCTTTGATGTGTTCGACTTCTAATTTAATTGACTAGAGTCTATTCGCCACCAGGCATTTTTTGTTGGAAAGAGATTACAATAAACTCGGCAGGGCGAGAGATTGCTACTTTAACAGATACTTTCATGTAACCATCTAGTACATCTTGAGGAGTCATTGTAGTTCCTAGACCACAATCTACAGCATAAGCTTCTGCTTCGCTATTTCCTACTAATGCACCACTTTGCCATTGATTACGTAAGAAGTTAGAAATCATTGTTCTAACAGCCAACCAAGTGTTGCTATCATTTGGACGGAACACATAAGGCTCACAAGCAAACTTGATAGATTGTTCTAACATAATCATTGTACGACGTACGTTGATGTATCTCCAGTCTCCACTGTTTCCATCAAGAGTACGAGCACCCCATACTAAAGTACCTTTACCAACAAATGGACGGATTGCATTAACTGCTTTACCGCTCAATGGTAAGTTCAAATTTTCTTGCTCCTCAGCATTAACATTTACTGTAGGACCAGTAACAGCCGATACACTTACATTTGCAGGTGCTTTGTGAACTCCCACAGAGCTATCTACCAATGCATAGATACCAGCAACAGCACCAGATGGAGGAAGAACGTTAAGAGCCTCCTTCATTTGGCCTAAAATATCATTATAGATAGGACTAACTGCTTTCAACAAGTTGCTTACAGCAGTAGCGTTAGCATCATCATCAGAAATCTTAGCGATCTCTTCTTTGATCATGTCACCTTTTTCTTCTTTTACATAACCAGCAGCTACATTTTCGTCAACTTCACTGTTCAAGATGTCGATAAGCCCATCAGCATTGCTAATGTTTTTGTAGCTCAAGTCGTCAGCACTTACAACAGTAGCGTTCAACCAAGGGTAGTAAGCTGCACCAAAATCCAAGAAATTTCCACCATATGCTGTACGAGCAGCAGTTACAACATCGTCATCCAACAATGTTCTAGCTTGGTGACCATTCCATACGTCCAAAATTGCAAAACGGCTACGAGTATCCGCACCACAATGTTTGATCATTGCTTGTTGAACAGAAGCACAATCTCCTTCCTCTAGTAATACTGCATCTGGAATTACAACCAATGTAGGCTCTTGCTCTTTCAACAAAGCAGTAATACCACCTCCATTTTCTGCACCGATCAAAGCAGAAGCTTTCACACCACCAGTATAGTTACCTACTGATACGATGTAACAAGCACCACCTCCGTTTGCAAAGAATAATTGCAAGCTGCGGAACAAGTTGTAGTTAGTTTCTCCTTCTACGTCTAAGCTGTAGTTATTGTCATCAGCTTCGATTGTAAATTGAGTTGTTGGCGCTCCTCCAAAAAAGCTAATGTACTCCACCATAGAAGTAATTCGCATTGGAACATTCGTCAAGTCTTTTTTACCAGCTGCTGCTTTTTGAGTATACCCAATAAAAGCAGGTACTGCAGTTGCTACAGAAACTACAGAGTTGGAAAAGGCACTTTTCTCTTCGATATACACACCGGGTGTTGCATATTGTTTTGCCATGATTAAATTTGTTTAAATTTAGTTGATTTAATAAGTTTTAAATTCTAGTATTACATTTATATACAATTACATTATATCATTTGTAATACTCCCTACAAATATACTATTAATTCTGAATAAACCTCAGATTTGTCTAATAAATTTACTTTTAAGTTCCCAAGTGCCGATGCACAGGGCAATTGAACAATCCACTCTACGCCGCTTTTGCCTCTTTTTGTCTTTAATTTGAACTTTTCTAGCTGTTTTTCTTTAAAGGCAATTGGTTCCATTGTCCAAATATGAAATACTTCTTTTCCTCCGTCCAAAGCGACCGTTTCTGGCTCCTCAAAAGACATTGGAACATAACCTTCGGCTCTATTGGTATCATAGATTTCAGGTTCTCGATGCATCTGGTCATTGCCATTTTCTATCAAAACATATTGCCAACGAACAGAACGAGCACCAAATCGAATATTATACACTTGTGATACCAAGCCTCCATCATCATCAAACAAAGCATAATCACTAAAATCATCTTTGTCAATAATAATATCAATCACTCCAAAGATTTTTTTCAATCCAGTGTACAAGTAAAAGGATTTTTCTTCCAGACCGTCAATAAGAATAGAGTATTTGCCCTCGGGTTCTCCCAATAAAGAAATTTCACAAGAGACAGCTCCATCTTCTAAAATTTCTTCAAATACAATTTCTTCCAAAGCGTTCATTACCTGTACTTCGGTTCCATATTGTTCTTCGTCAAAATCGTAAATAATGATAGAACTACAAATTTCTACCTTATCTTCTGGTGTTACGTATTGATTTAGAGATAAGTTCTTATGTTCTGTATCGTCTTTTTCTAAACTCTTATTATTAAAATAAAAGATGGTGTTATCATCAAACTCAAACGGCAGATCGGTATAGTTCAAAAATCGCTGATCAACAACATCTAACAAAATAGAAAGATGAACTGGTTTTTCAATATCGGCAATTGGTGTATAAGAATCTGTCGAGGCATAGCCCAACATAAAACCACTGGCCATAGATCGGTATTGTAGTCCATTACGTGCCAATTCTTTCAGGGTTCCTTCTGTTGGTGTCAATCTAACTTTTCCTGCGGGAAAGACTCCTTCTTCAAAAAAATCATGCTTAATTTGAACATCAAGAAGCTCTTGAAACTGTGCCAACAGTTCCAATTTCATTTGAGGAAATTTGCTTTTTTTATTTCTTTTAATTTTAGCCATTAGATTTCTCTATTTTATATGCTTCTTTGTTAATAAACATTACCATTATCAAGCAAAAAAATTTATGTTTTTTTGATAACAGGAATATCTGGAAAGATAAGATCATGTTTGATGGGCAGTGTCTTTATTTTATATACCACAGAGGGTAAATATTTAGACCCCATAATTCCCCAAAAATTCCCCAAGTCTCTTGTTTCCATTGTAATTAACTCTGCTTGAAGACGATCAACGATTCCGTTGATTGCAGGCGTATTTTGGTTGTTAAAACTTCCTGCTCTAGATTGAAAAAAAGCAATGACAGAAGTTATAAATTTAAGTCCCTCCAAATAATTTTCACTTGTAAAATAAGCAGAAAACAAAACAGTTATATTAATATTAATGGGTGGATTAAATTTTTGAAAACTTCCTCTTCCCGTCTGTTTGTACCCCCCCACATTACTTTGGCTTTTATCCATTTCGATATTGGCCAAGGTCATAACAATTTTATCGGGTTCTTGAACAGCCACACTACCATCTAAATTGACAATGTTAGACATGACAACCTTTTCTTCTGTAATATTATGTTTGGATTGCAAAAAACGATTAAGTTCCCCTGCAATAGCTGCAATTGTGTCGTGAATCATTAGATATTAAAACTAATTAGAAAATAGTTCAGCTATTCTTTTTGTCGTTTCTATTCTTTTGTCGCAAGACAAACCGAACTCCCCTGAATCTAGTTGAACTAATTTAATAGAAATTTCAGATTTACTCCTCTTCTTCTTCCGTTTCAGGTGCTGTCAAGGTTTTCAAAGCCATTGATACAAAACGGATAATATAGATTCCAACAAAAGAAGTTAGATATCCTATTAAATATAACCAAAAGATATAGTTCTTTCGAATCTCTGGTAAATTAATTATTTCATTTGTCGTTCCGAAAAACCACAAAAACACAATCCCTAATGGAATAGCTGCAATTAGACCAACAAACAGCCAAATAAATTCTCGGGCAATTACCTTTCCCATTGTTATCCTTTTTTATTTAAAAATAGTGGTTCTTTTCTCGACTTGATCGATTTCAAAGTTTTTTCTCAACACGCTCGGTAATTCGTATTCTGAAAAACAAACTCCTTGTGTTTTTGCAATGTACTAAGGCAACTCCTTGTGTTTATTGGCTACCAAATTGGACGCCACCCAAGTCAATAGTAATCCCAAGCCTGTTCCTATAGCAAACGTAATCATTCTATTTTGGAACCACCCCAACCAATTTCCAACTACTAACAGTACAATTGTAAAGACAACTAGATAAAAAATTCGAAAGGCACCACTATAAAACAATACATCTCGCACCTTCCAATCCAATACTGAGAAACAGAAACTAATACAGATGAAAATGGTGATCAAAAATAAGGTGGCAAAAATGAGATGACTAAATCGCTTCAATAAGTATTGAATGGTATAATTAATTTTATTTTCTTTATCAACACTTATTCTTGTATACTTCCCTTTTTTGTGGTTCCAAACTTTTCTTTTAACAAAGCTTTCTTCTATTGTAGACCACAAATCTGTGTGCGCATAATCTGCTCCCAAAGCCCACAGACCAACTCCCCCCATTCCTTGGTCAACTGCAAAATCAAACTTTCGCCCCAACGAGGTAGAATTATCAAAATAAATCTTGTAGACTCCTCCTAGTGTATCTCGAACGGTTGCTTCCATAGAATGCGTCCCTTTGTCATAGTCGATACTGGCTCTACCTTTTTCTGCCAAGCGCAAGATTTCGCTGTAAGGCATATAACCTTCAAAATCTTTTTTGCCTGCTCTATCTTTGTACCAAACGGCTCCATGATAAGGCAATCCCAAAACCAAACTACCAATATGATCGTAGCCAATTTTTGCTTTAAAAAGCTCAATCATTTTATTCAAATCCATTTGTTGGGAATCTACTTCTGCTCGAATGGCAATATTCTTAAAAAGATCCAACTCTTTAAAGACCAATGTATCTCGCTTGGGCTTAAAAATAAAGAAGCCAACATTTTCATTATCTTTAGCCGCTTTTGAATATTGCGACAACATCCCTACACAATTCGTTTTTCTCAACAAACGATTAATTTGATAATCTTGCCACAAAGGGCGACCATCCATATCTTTTGTAATTTTGATTGTGTTTAGAATATCGGTAATATCATATGGCTCATATTCTAGATTTTGATAAGTGCGTTGGATGTAGTAATTCAACGAATCTCTCAATCGACTTTCATATACTTCATCATGCTCCAAAACGACGTCTGTAATATCATAAGGAACAGCCAATAATTCATCTAAGGTAGTGTACAGTTTATACAAACATACTGTTCCTCTAATAGAAGCATCATAGTCCGTCAATGGCGTCAAAGGACCTTCGTGCAATTGTGTTGGCTGAATGTGAAAATTAAAACTATTGATGACAAATAAATCAATCCATGGCTTTAATTGAGGCAAATCATATACATTATCACGATCATACAAAGGCACAGACATACTAATTACATAGTCGTTGTTATCTTCTCTAATAGCAAAAGAAAGCTCCTTAACAAAGTCCATGAAATTCGCTTTCTGTGTAATTGGAACATCTTCAAAGTTCAAATCAATTCCATCCGCTCCAGAGCGTAACAAAATACTTTTTAAACTATCTATTAAATTGCGCTGAACATCTGGCTCACTAGTAAAAAATATTTCATTATTGCTATACCCTCTATTGCTTACTGTCAATAACACTTTGCAAGTATCTAAATGAGCGGTCATAATCAAATCGCTACTCATTAGTTCTTCAATTGCCTCAAAGCTAGTGTAACCTCCTGTAAATGGATTAACTTCATAGCCAAAGTAAGCCAAATGCGTTAACAACCTATAGTTATAAGTCTTGTAAGTATCCCCTTTCCAGTAAGGATGCCAGCCCATTACCGTTAAGTTTTGTTTGGGAAGTATTTTATTGTTACTTCTATAAAAGACGCCTCTTTTATTTCTCCAATCTGAGTTTTCAAGACTAGTATTATAAGGCTCATAACGACTATCCAAAGCCTTGTCAATGCGTGTTTGTTCTATGTTGGTAGGCAATTCCCACCATTCGTAAGCAAGCATCAACAAGCGGTGCTCATTAATTTTGTGATCTACACGTTCCTGTATGGGTGGTGTCGCTTTTAAAACCTGTCTTTTTTCTAGCTGAACTCGTTCGATAGAGTCTAGTTCATCTCCCCATAATTGTCCCCAAAGGCTAGTTTGACAACAACAAAGGAACAATGTCCAAAGCAGCAGTTGTGCTGAAAAATGAGATATTATTGATTGTTTCATATTCGGTATTAATATAGTATGGGCTTCTATGTGCTAGCCTCAATTCGACTAATTAGGGAGTTAATGACTTTTTTTGAGAAACATACTTCCAACCTGCCCAACTCACAATCGCCCCAAAAATCACTCCTACAAGTAATGGTATGGTTGTGCCTTCAAATAAGCCCATATAGCCTCCAACAAGCAACATTAAAAAGGTAAAGAACAGCATATATCCAATTCTAAATCGTCCATTGTCAAACAACGCTTGACGAACTTGGCGATTAAATAGTGCCGCACACAAGCCAATAGCCAGAAAAATAGCTAGATAGAGCAATACAACCAATGCATAAATAGAATTTTGGCGAAAAGTATTGCTTTTTTCATAGACCTCTGCCAACTTTTCGTTTTGTGGTTCAACGATTTCCATAAACTCATTAGAAAGCATCGTTTCCAAATGCTGAAACCCTGCGTCATTACCTAAAAACTGAATTCCAACACCGCCTAATCTTGCATCCATCAAATAGCGATATTTTTTCTGAAGACTCAAACTATCATCAAAATAGATTGTTACATCAGCAGGGATGTCTCCAAGTGCCGTATCGACTCCATAATAATCATAATAACTAAACACATATGAAGTTTGTATGCTATCGTACCGCAATCTTGCCCCTGGAAATTTTTGGTAGTTGTCAATTTGCATCACAAATTCAAATTGGAGGTCATTATAAGTAATGGCTTGCATATCCAATATCTCTTCTGTGATTCCGTCCGTTACCCATCGTGTTCCATAATACGGTAGTGCCAAAATTAAACGAGCACTATATATGGGTCCTAAGTCGGCAATATATCGATCAACAGCTGTTCTCAAATCGGGTGCAGAAGTTAATGGACTATAATTTAGTGGTGCCGTTGGCATCTTTTTCAACCCATTTGGTGTCTCTTGAAAGTCAAATCCTTTGACAACAAAAATATCGACAAAATTTTGTAGCTCTGCTACGTTATAAACATTATCAGGATCATAAGCAGGCACACTCAAAAATACAAAACTAGTATCTCCTCTAGCCCCTGTTAAAGTTGTTGATAATATTCGTATAAATTTAGAAAATTCATCTTTTGTATTGGCATTGACTCCTTCAAAATTTATTTCAATTCCATCTGCATTCGTAGAATCTAAAATAAAAAGAATAGAATCCATGAATCGTTGTTGTGCAGGAATGTTTTGACTCAAAAAGCGGGTAACATTTTGTTCTCCATGGCAACTTACTGACAATAATGCGCTACAATTTTTGTCATGAGCCGTACGAACAAATTCTCCTGTCATAAAACTAGTCATTGCCGCAGGATTCTGTGGCGCACCACTTTCAGGGTTGATGTCGTAAGAATAATAAGCAACTACATTAAACATATCATAATCGTAGCCCTTGTAAATATCTCCCAACCAATAAGGATGCCAGCCAAAAATGATCATAGGGCGACTATCATCCCAAATATTTTTAGTAACTCGAAAGTATTTTCGGTCGATATTATTCAAAGAATCTTGTATTGCCTTTAGTTTGGCTCTAGCTAGCAACTCTGCATCACTAGGCATTGTTGTCCACTCTCCAAATAACTCAACATAACGACTTCTATTCGTATTATCGGTTAAACTCTCTCTTGTTTCTTTGTCTTCTATTAATTCATCCAATGTTGCTTCCGAACCTGGACCAATTCCGGGCTTCCCTCCCTTTAATGAATTTTTTAACGCTCTTTTGGTAGAATTGACTTGAACTCTTCCTGTCGATTTTAATTCACTTATTTTCTCTGCTGTTTTACGTTTTGCTGCATTTTTAACTCTATTTTGAATTTTTTGTGCAGGAATCGGTTCTACATAAAAGAGCAATAACATTAGTACACTAAGGACACAGCTCAAATAATATGTTGCAGTATTATGTTTCACATCGTATTTTTTAAATGAATACTCTTTGGGATTAATTGTTAAAAAGAAATCAAGCGTTATGGCAACATTTTACCCCTCCTCTGGCGCCAATACTTCTAGGGTCTTTTCTCTAAAAATTTCTTGGACTCGTTCCCTTATAATGTATTCGTTGTAATAAATTCTATCCAATTTAAATTTAGCAAATTTAACGTATACTGGCACTCCTGTTGTTGTATTAAAATTGCGAATACTCAACAACAACTCTCTATATTTACTAGCACTACTAATTGGAATTCTACCAAAGAAATCTGCTCGTTTATCCTTACGAGTTAATCTCGGTTTTTTATCGGTATTATTATACTTTTCAGGATTCATAAACTTGAACATAACATCTCTAGAGATAGATGATGAGCTAAACGGGAGCAAATCTGTTATGCCCAAGCCGTACGCCATTAAAGGTTCATTAATCCCCGCAATACTCCAACTTGGAGGAGGACTATTTTTGAGTTTGTTATACGCAGCAATCGATTCGCTTCCTATTCCAATCCAATAAGCAGCATATTGATATTCTGTATTTTCGTCTTTTAATAGCTCTTCAAAAATAATAGAATCACTAACAGCACTATAATTCATAGCAGGACTCAATACAAATTCATATTCTGCCAAATCAGGCACTGGAATAGTATCGTCTCTATATTGTTTGATGGTATCTCTAAAAGAAGAAAAAATAACATCATCTAAAATGATGGTATCTTTATTGACTGTACTACGTTGTTTATAAATTTTTATATCTAATTCTTTTTTGCTAATATCACTATTAACAAAATGAAATACATAGGTACCAGATTGAGCCACTCGAATTCTTTCACGATCTAGCTTCACTAGTTTTTTATTAACATACTGAAAATTAGAACCAGGAATATCAATTACTAGCTTTCCTAGTTTTCCTTTCATTGGTGTAACAGTCACAATAAGCTCCTCTCCTGTTTTTACATCAAATGTCTTATTCAATGTTTGAAAAGCGCCAATTTGTTCCAAATTATTGAATAGCTCTACTTTGTCTTGAGCTAGTGACTCAGTTGATAAACAAAGGCAGTAAAAACAAAAGAGCATTAGGGTACATCTCATAACAGTTTACAATATCTTGGGCACACCGTTTTAATAATAATAATAGTTATATCTTCTATAGAATCTTCGATAAAGTTGTGGTTCTTGCTCACAGAAGCGTGTTGTGCAGTGTCGCTTTGTGGTGGCTTATTAACTCTTGCTAAAGCTAGCTACGAATGAACTATCTCTTTTAGGTAGACCAAATTATCTACTAAAATCACATTAACACAATTCAAAACCTATTAAGCTCTAAAAATCAGCAAGCTACAAGATAAAAAAATGAGTCAACATAAAATAATTTTGTATATTTTAATTCTTTTTTTTTCATAAGTATTTTGTTTGTGTTTACTCTAGAAAGAGCCATCTACCCGACTTATACAAATTGTACAAGAGACAATACTTATAAGTATCATGAACAAATCATTGAACTACTAAAAGATTAGATATACACCAATTTAATTCTTTTTTTGAAAAAGAATAAATAATATTCAAGTTTATATTGCAAAATAAAAAAGAGGCATCACAAGACACCTCTTTTTCACATTAAGATATGTTTAATTTTTGTTGAATAACTTGCACGTTGAAGCTTGTCAAGGCATCCATCTACTTCTTTCTAATTTTCAACTCCATTCCTTTTCTAAGGATAGTTTGAGTAGAGATATTATTCAAAGTTTGGAGATCACTTACCGAAACATTATATTTTGCAGCAATTTGCAATATTGTTTCACCATTTTTGACTTGGTGATACTGATAGGTTTTTCCCAATTGCGCATTTTCAGCAGCTAATTTTGCCTCCAACTTCGCTTGACGTTCTGCTGCTGCTTTTGCTTTCATTTCTGCTTCCAACTTCGCTTGGCGTTCTGCCGCCGCTTTTGCTTTCATTTCTGCTTCCAACTTCGCTTGACGTTCTGCTGCCGCTTTTGCTTTCATTTCTGCTTCCAACTTCGCTTGACGTTCTGCTGCCGCTTTTGCTTTCATTTCTGCTTCCAACTTCGCTAC